>NZ_NMQV01000019.1 GCF_002234375.1 Pseudomonas fluvialis | reverse complement strand
TGACTTGCGGAGTGGTGCCGTCGGTGACGGTGAGGGTGTCACCGGCGACCGCACCGGCCGGCAGGCCGATGGTCACAGCCACGGTGGTGGCGGCGCCCAGTTCAGTGCTGCTGAGCAGCTGATCGTTGTTGGCATCGGCCGTGATGGTCACAGTCGGGGCCGCGGTGGCGGTGGTGTCGACGGTGGCGTTGTCCGTGGCCTGCGCGGTATTGCCGGCGGCATCACTGACCTGCGCGACGACGCTGTAGCTGCCCTCGGCCAGCGGCGTGCTGACCGCGACACTCCAGGAACCATCGGTCTGCACGGTGGCCGAGAGGTTCTGGGTAGCGCCGTTGGCATCGGTGACGGTGAGGGTGACGGTGCCACCGATCTGGTCACTGCTGCCGGTGAGGGTGGGCGTGCTGTCGTTGCTGTTGTCCGGCGCGCTGACGGTGAGGGTCGGCGCGGTGAGGTCGATACTGCCGTTGTCGGAGAGACTGGCCTGTGCGACCTGCTCTTCGCGCAGGAGTCCGGCGCTGCTGTCCAGGCCTGATGTATTGAAGCCAATCGTTGCTTCGACTTGTGCGCCGGTCTCGCTCAGCAAGATAAAGGAGTGGCCACCACCTGCGCCACCTGCGCCGCCGGCTGCGGGCCCCGCTGCAGTCGGCTCAAGTTCCAGCGTGGGGTCGAAGCCGGCGGCCAGGGCCTGCTCCAGATCGGATGGCAGGTCGTCCTCGCTAGCCAGGACTGCTTCGTTAGTGGCGGGGGCGGCTTGCCAGAGACTGTCGCTGGCGACGTCCAGACGTTCGCCGTTAGCCAGTTGCAGTACGGCGCTGGCGCCGCTTTCGGTCAGTAGCTGCTCGCCATTAAACAGGTGTTCACCTTCAAGGGCGGGACGCTTGCTGCCATCGCTGGCGATGACGTAGGCGTTACCGAAAACCTGTTTGAGGGTGGCGGCAATGACGCTCATACCTTGGCTCCTGGTGCGCCGATGGGCGCGAATCATCCGTTTAGTTTAGTTGGCACTTGGCGCAGAGGTGCATGATGCGGCAACTAATTGGCGTCAAAATAATGTCTAATTTGGTCATTCTGACTAAAAGCGACAAGCTATTGACCCTTTGGGCGTGATCATAAACAATCCGCCCGTACAGTGTCACTTTGATATTGATCAGCTTTTTGCTGTGACGCAATTCGCATTTACGGTCGATTTTTCGCACTTGACGGATCGGCCACATACTCCCTGCGCTGCTTATGCGGTCAGCCCGTTCTGAAAGGAATTCAAGCATCATGCGTTTCTTCGCTCTCATGCCCCTGGCCTTTGCCGTCTCCCTGTCGGCCCAGGCGCTAACCTTGAATGAAGCCATGCAGCAGGCAATGGATAGCCATCCGCAGATCCAGGCGGGTATCAATGCGCGTTTGTCTACCGAAGAACAGATGAAGGCCGCGCAGGGAGGCTACTTGCCGCAGGTTGATCTGCTGGCCGGTTATGGTCGTGAGGGCACCGATAGTCCGGGGACTCGTGCGTCTTCGGGGCATGGTTTCAAAACCCTGACGCGGGGTGAGTCGACCCTGCGTTTGCAACAAATGCTCTTTGATGGTTTTGCCACGCAGAGTGAAGTGGGGCGTCAGCGCGCCACCGTCAATGCGCGGGCCTATGCCTTGCTGGGTACGGCCGAGCGGGTGGGGCTTGATGTAGTGACGGTCTATCTGGATGTCCTCAAGCGTCAGGCCATGGTGCGCCTGGCTGAAGACAATCTGAACAGCCACCAGCGTATTTATGAGCAGATCAGTCTGCGCAGCCAGCGCGGGGTAGGGCGCATGGCCGATCTGGATCAGGCGGAAGCGCGTCTGGCGCAGGCACGCAACAACCTGATTACCGAGCAGACCAATCTGGCGGATGCCGAAGTCAATTATTTCAGCGTAGTGGGCCGGGTGCCTGATGATCTGCGCCAGCCGGGTGCGCTGGACGCACAGTTGCCCGCCAGCCTGCAGGCCGGTATCGAAGAGCTGCTGGCCAACAACCCGCTGCTACGCTCGGCCGACGCGGATGTACAGGCCACGCGTGAGCAGGAGAGTGCCGCCAAATCGGCCTTCTATCCGCAGGTCAATGCGGAGTTGCAGCGCAACTTCGACAACAACCTGGACGGCACCAGCGGGCATAGCAACGAATGGCAGGCCATGCTGCGCATGCGCTACAACCTGTATGCCGGCGGCAGCAACCAGGCTGACCTGCGTGCCAAGGCGTATCAGGTCAATCAGGCCATGGACATCCGTAACGACGCCTTGCGCGTGTTGGGCGAGGAGCTTGGCCTGGCCTGGAATGCCCTGGATAACGCGCGCAAGCAGTTGCCGATTGCTCAGCAGTATGTGGACTACAGCACGCGGGTGCGTGACTCCTACCAGCAGCAGTTCACGCTGGGCGAGCGCAGCCTGCTTGACCTGCTGGACAGTGAGAACGAGTTGTTTGCCGCGGCGCGGCGTCTTGAGGAAGTGCGGACCCTGGAGCTGTTCAATCAGTACCGGATCAAGGCCACCACCGGCACCCTACTGCGTAGTCAGGGGGTAGTTGCGCCCCTGGCCAGCGTACCGCTGGAAGAGTCGAGTTCGCGTATCCGCCTGCCAGGGTTCAACTGAACCCAAGGGTGCGGCCAGGCTAGCTTCGGCGGCCCGGCAACGCGTAGTCTGTAGCGGCCGCCATTTGGGCGGCCGTTGTCTTTGTCGTCGCATGATCCGAGGTTTGCGTGGTAGCCGATCCTTCCTTCGCCGCACACAGCGATCCGCGCGATCGCTATGACGATCCGCTGCTCGACAGCCTGCTGTCACTGTGTGCGCTGCACCAGAAGCCGGTGAGTCGCGCGATGCTGACCGCCGGGCTGCCTTTGCCGCAGCAGCGCCTGAGCGCCGAGCTGCTGCCGCGTGCAGCGGCGCGCGCCGGCTTGCAGGGGCGTTGGTTGCGGCGCAGCTTGCAGCAGATTCCCGCGCTGGCCATGCCGGCACTGTTGTTGCTCAAGGACGGCCGCAGTGCGCTGTTGCTGGGTTTCGAAGGTGAGCAGGCGCGCATCATGCCCAGCGAAAGCGAGGGGGGCGAGGTGCTGGTGGATATCGCCCTGCTGGCCGAGGACTATGTCGGGCGCAGTTTCTTTGCCCAGCCGCGCCATCGCTTCGATATGGCGCGTGGCGAGCTGATTCCGCGGGCCAGGGCCTGGTTCCGCGATACCCTCAAGCGCTCGCGCTGGTTGTATGCCGATGCGCTGGCGGCCAGCGTGCTGATCAACCTGATTGGCCTGGCCACGCCGCTGTTTGTCATGAATGTCTACGACCGCGTGGTGCCCAACCAGGCCGAGGCTACCCTGTGGGTGCTGGCCATCGGCATTTGCGTGGCGTTCTTCTTCGATCTGCTGCTCAAGACCATGCGCGGCTTGTGCCTGGATCTGGCCGGCAAGAAGACCGACCTGATCATTTCCGCAACGCTGTTCGAGCGCATTGTTGGCATGGCCATGCGTTATCGCCCGGCGCGGGTTGGCAGCTTCGCCCAGCACATCCATGAGTTCCAGACCCTGCGTGACTTCCTGTCGTCACTGACCCTGGCAGCGCTGATCGACTTGCCCTTTACCCTGCTGATTCTTGCTGTGGTGGCCATGCTGGGCGGCCATCTGGTGTGGATTCCAATCATCGCCTTTCCTCTGGTGATCGCGATCAGCTGGGTGTTGCAGAAACCCCTGGAATCGACCATGCAGCGCAGCATGCAACTGGCCAGCGAGCGCCAGTCGAGCCTCATCGAGACGCTCGCCGGGCTGGACGCGGTGAAGGTCAACAATGCCGAGAGTGAACGGCAATACCTGTGGGAGCAGACCATCGGTACCCTCAGTCGCCTGGAGTTACGCGCGCGCATGCTGTCCGGTCTGGCCATGAACGCCACGCTGTTGATCCAGCAGCTGACCGGCGTGGCGATCATTGTCGTGGGCGTATACCAGATCATTGCCGGGCAGCTCAGCATGGGCGGGCTGATTGCCTGCTACATGCTGAGCAACCGTGCCCTGGCTCCGCTGGGGCAGATCTGCGGGTTGATGACCCGCTACCAGCAGGCGCGGGTGACGCTGGATTCGATCAATCAGATGATGGAACTGCCACAGGAGCGCCAGCCTGATGAACGCCCGCTGAAGCGGCAGAACCTGCAGGGTGCGGTGGAGTTTCGCCAGGTAGATTTCAGTTACCCCGATCAGCAGCAGGCCGCCCTGAAGAAGATCACCCTGCAGATTCGTCCGGGCGAGAAGGTTGGCATCATCGGGCGCAGTGGTTCGGGCAAGAGTTCGCTGGCCAAGCTGATTGTCGGCTTGTACCAGGCGGATGGCGGCAGCCTGCTGGTGGACGGTATCGATGTACGCCAGCTGGATGTCAGCGACCTGCGCTACAACATCGGCTATGTGCCCCAGGATATCCAGCTGTTCTCCGGGACCCTGCGTGACAACCTGCATTGCGGTGCCCGTTATGTAGAGGATGAGATGGTCCTGCAGGCCGCCGAGCTGGCCGGCGTGCACGAGTTTGCCCGTCTGCACCCGCAAGGCTATGAGCTGCAGGTCGGCGAGCGTGGCCAGAACCTGTCCGGTGGCCAACGGCAGAACGTGGCTCTGGCGCGAGCCCTGTTGCTCGACCCGCCGATCCTCCTGCTCGACGAACCGACCAGCGCCATGGACAACACCGGCGAGGAGCGCCTCAAGCAGCGGCTGGCGGCGGTGATTGCCAACAAGACCTTGCTGCTGGTGACGCACCGTGCCTCGATGCTGAGCCTGGTCGACCGGCTGATTATCGTCGATCGCGGGCAGATCATTGCCGACGGCCCCAAGGCAGCGGTGATGGAAGCGTTGAAAAAGGGGCAGATCAGTGTCAGTTAATTCACTTCGCGAAGCCCTGGCCAGTTATTTCGGCAGTCGGGATGAGTTGGGCGACGAGCCGGTGCCCGAGGTGCAGAAGGCGCTTATCGAAGATGCGCCGCGGGTGTTGCGTCTGACCCTGTGGGGCATGCTGGCCTGCGTGGCGTGCTTGTTGCTGTGGGCGCATTTTGCCGTGGTGGACGAGGTGACGCGCGGCGATGGCAAGGCGATTCCTTCCTCGCGCCTGCAGAAGATCCAGAACCTCGAAGGCGGCATTGTCGCGGAGATCTTCGTGCGCGAAGGGCAGGTGGTGGAGGCCGGCGCGCCGTTGCTGCGCCTGGATGACACGCGCTTTGCTTCGAATGTCGGGGAGACCGAGGCTGATCGCCTGGCCTTGCAGCTGCGCGTGGCGCGTTTGCAGGCGGAAGTGGACGAGCAGCCGCTGGCCTTGCCGGAGCAACTGCCGGAGGGGGCGCAGAGCCTGGCGGCGAGTGAGCAACAGCTGTTCGAGAGCCGTCAGCAGCAGCTACGTGACGAAGTGGCCGGTCTTGAAGAGCAACTGGCCCAGCGTCGTCAGGAGTTGCGCGAGTTCGTGGCCAAGCAGGGACAGTTCCGCAGCAGCCTGGGCCTGTTGCGCGAGGAAATCCGCATGTCCGAACCGTTGGTCGAGGCGGGGGCTATTTCGCCGGTGGAGGTGTTGCGCCTCAAGCGTGCCGAAGTCGATGCGCGTGGCCAGCTTGAAGCGACCGGCTTGGCCATTCCGCGTGCCGAAGCGGCGATCAAGGAAGTCGAGCGCAAGATCGATGAGACCCGTGCCCGCTTTCGCAGCGAGGCGCTGGGGCAGTTGAACGAAGCGCGCACCGAGCTGAGCAAGATCAAGTCCACCGGCAAGGCCCTGCAGGATCGTGTCGAACGTACTTTGGTCACCTCGCCGGTGCGTGGTGTGGTCAAGCAGCTGCTGGTCAATACCATTGGCGGGGTGATCCAGCCGGGCAGTGACCTGGTCGAGGTGGTGCCGCTGGATGACAGCCTGCTGGTGGAAGCGCGTATCCGTCCGCAGGATATTGCCTTCCTGCATCCCGGGCAGGAAGCCGTGGTGAAGTTCACCGCCTATGACTACACCATTTATGGCGGCCTCAAGGCACAGCTGGAACAGATTGGTGCCGATACGGTCACCGATGACGAGGGCAACAGCTTCTACCTGATCAAGCTGCGCACCGAGAAGAGCCACCTGGGTAGTGTCGAACAGCCCTTGCTGATCATTCCGGGCATGGTGGCCTCGGTGGATATCATCACCGGGCAGAAGAGTATCCTCAGTTACCTGCTCAAGCCCATTCTGCGGGCGCGTGCCGAGGCCTTGCGCGAACGCTAGGGCTGATCCTGCAGATCAGCCAGCGGATGTGCGCCGCTCCAGCAGGGCTGGAAATGGCTGGCCAGCACGCTGTCCGGCACATCCTGCAGGGTTGGCCAGCGCCAGCGGGGCTGCTGGTCCTTGTCGAGCAGCCTGGCGCGCACGCCCTCGGCAAACTCGCCGAAGCGACAGCAGTTCTGACTCAGCGTGTATTCCATGCGCAGGCAGTCGGCCAGGCTCATCCCGCGTGCGTGGTGCAGTTGTTGCCAGCACAGCGCCAGGCTCAGCGGGCAGGCGCCGGCCAGGCGGGTGGCGGCTTCGCGGAGCAGGGGGTCATCACCTTCGCCTTGTGCCAGCAGGGCCGTTACGCAGCCCGCCAGGTCGGCGTTGTCGAGCAGGGCATCAATCTGCGCACGCCGTCTAAGCCATTGGCCTGTCGGGCAGTGCGCCAGGGCCTCGGCCTGTAGCTGCTCCAGTAACCCTGGCAGGGCGTTGGCCTGTTGCCAGTCGAGCGTTTGCAGGCCAGCCAGCAGTGCGTCCTGTTGGCTATCCAGCAAGAAGTAGTCGGCCAGGCCGAGGTCCAGGGCGTCGCGGGCGTTCAGCGGGCTGCCGGTCAAGGCCAGGAACAGTCCGAGGCGACCCGGTATACGATTGAGAAACCAGCTGGCGGCCACATCGGGAAACAGGCCAATGGCGGTCTCCGGCATGCCCAGGCGGCTATCAGCGCAGACAATGCGCCGGTTGCAGCCTTGCAGCAGCCCCATGCCGCCGCCCAGTACATGGCCGTGTCCCCAGCCCAGCAGCGGCTTGCCGAAGTGGTGCAGCAAATGGTTGAGGCGATATTCCTCGGCAAAGAACTGGCGCGCCAGCTCGGGCACCTGAGCGGGGCTGGCCAGGCACTCCCGGGCCAGTTGGCGCACATCGCCGCCGGCACAAAATGCCTTGCTGCCCTGGCCGCGCAGGATCACGCCGACGATCTGCGGGTCAGCCTGCCAGGCGCGTAGCTGCTGATCGAGTTGTCGCACGCTGGCGAGCGTCAGGGCGTTGAGGGTGTTCGGACTGGCCAGGCTGGTGACGCCGAGCAGGCCGCCACGGCCTGTCGGCAGGCAGTCGATGTGTAGTGACATCAGCGGTTGCGCCAGCGCGGTTCACGCTTTTCCAGGAAGGCATTGACGCCTTCGCGGGTATCCTCGGCGTCGAACAGGTCGACGAAGCGCTCACGTTCGGCACTCAGCCAGCTATTTGGCGCTCGCTCGCGGGCACCCTGCAACAAGGGCTTGATGGCCCTTACCGCGACCGGGCTCTGCCGCGCCACGCGGGCGGCCAGCAGCAGGGCATGACCACGCGCCTCGCCGTGATCGACCAGTTGCTCGATCAAACCGATCTGCAGGGCGGTTTGTGCATCGACACGCTCACCGCAGAGGATCATGCGCTTGGCCCAGCCCTCGCCGACCAGCCAGGCCAGGTGTTGCGTGCCGCCGGCACAGGGCAGCAGGCCAACTCCGGCCTCGGGTAGGGCCAGCTGAGCCTGCCGCTCGGCGATGCGCAGGTCGCAGGCCAGCGCGCACTCCAGGCCGCCGCCCATGGCATAGCCATTGATGGCGGCGATGGAGACCCCGCGAAAATCGCGGAGTGCTTCAAAGGCTTCGCCAAACAGACGGGCCATTTCGCGGGCGCGTGCCTTGTCGCCGTCGGCGAACAGCTTTAGGTCGGCGCCGGCACTGAAGAAGGTGTTGCCCTGGCCGGTGATGACCAGGGCGTAGATGTCGTCGTCCTGATTGAGGTGCTCGATGACCTGGCGCAAGCCGATCAGCGAGTCGCGGTCCCAGGTGTTGGCTGGCGGGTGATTGATGGTGATCAGCGCGGTGTGTTGCTGTTTTTCCACGGTGAGCTTGTGGGTCAAGTCAAAGTGGTGCGACTGATAGGGTTCGATTGCAGTGGTCATGGCAGCCTCGCAGTTCAGTCGAAGGACAGGCACGCAGCCGGTTATTCAAATAACCCGAGCGGGCCTGCCCTGGCAAGCCAGGCTTACTGGAGTTGCCGTGGCTGCCCTGCAGATTGGCGCTCCGCCTGCCATTGCTCGAGGGTCGGCAAGGTCTCGCTGGCGGAAAGACGCTCAACGATCTCGAAATAGTCCTGCTTGAGTGGATCCTTGAGTACTTCGCTGCGTTCCTTGACGCGCACGGCGTACATGCTCTGGGCATTCTGGTGGTCGAAGGCGCGCCACTCCTGCTGGTCCTTGAGCAGCTGGTAGCGATGTCCCTCCAGGGCCTTGATCACTGCTTCGCTGTCCAGACTGCGGGCGCGCTCTACGGCATCCCGCCACTGCCAGACGATGCTGTAGGCGGAAGCTGCAGAGCTTGAGGGATAGACCTGGTAGCGCTCACTGAACGTGCTGACGAAGGCCTGGCCGCGTGCGGAGTTTTCTAGTGCGGGCACGCGCCAGGTCCAGGGTTCGGTACCCAGCACGCCCTGCATGAGTGTGGGACCTGCCTGTTCGACGATGCTTTGGGTGAGGTTGGGGGCAACAATCTGCATGCGCTTGTTCAGGCCAAGCTCACCGACGATGCGTATGGCGCGTACCAGGTCTTCACCGAACAGCACCAGGACCAGTACCTGGGCGTCGCTGGCGGCGGCCTGCTTGAGGGCGGCCTGGTGGTCGCTGATCCGTGCGCCGGGGAACGGCACCTTGAGCCCCGGGTGGCGCTGGTCGTCCTGGGTCGCGGTGACCTGGCGCAGTGAGCTTTCACTGGTATGGCCCCAGGTGTAGTCGGCGGTGATGTAGAAGAACTGTTTGCCGGCCTGAGTCTTGCTCAGGTGCTTGCCGAGCACGGCGGCGCTCATCCAGGCGTTGTTGCATTCGCGGAACAGGTAGCGATGGCCGTCCTTGCCGGTGGTGTCGTTGGAGTAGGTGAGGGTGCCGAAGTACAGCAGGCCGCGCTCGCGCGCGCGCTTGCCGGCGGCGATGGCAACGGCGCTGGAAGCCCCGCCGAAGAGCATGGCAGCACCTTCATCGGCCAGCTTGTCGACATTGCGTACGGCTTTTTCCGGACGCGAGGCGCTGTCCTTGCTGACCAGGCGCAGCGGCCTGCCCAACACGCCGCCCTGGGCATTGACTTCATCGATGGCCAGCAGCGCGCCGCGCATCTGTGCCAGGCCTTCTTCTTTGTAGGGACCACTGCGTGGAAAGTTCAGGCCGAGGGTTACCGGTTCGGCGGCCTGCAGGGGAAGGCTGGCAGCGGCCCACAGGGCCAGTGTGGCAGTCAGTTTTTTCACGCGTTTCATCCTTGTCCTTGGCTGGGCTAAACAGTATGACTGTGAATCCCTTCAGGATGTGTGGGCATTACCCATTGGTCGTAGGCGGCGAACTGTCGCAGTGTGCGCATGGCTTGACTTGCCCGGCCATGCTGCTTAGCGTCGCGCACTTTGTCTGGCAAGTGAGGTAGGTGATGAGCGAAGCGCAAGCCGTCAAGCTGGAGGCCGGCTGGAAAGCGGCGCTGGCTGACCAGTTCGAGCAGCCCTACATGCAGGCGCTGGGGCGTTTTCTGCGCGAGGAAAAGGCGGCGGGTAAGGTGATCTATCCGCCCGGTTCGCTGATTTTCAATGCGTTGAACAGTACGCCACTGGCCAAGGTCAAGGTGGTGATCATTGGTCAGGACCCTTATCACGGTCCGGGGCAGGCTCATGGTCTGTGTTTCTCGGTATTGCCAGGGGTGCCGGTGCCGCCTTCACTGCAGAACATCTTCAAGGAACTGCAGCGTGACCTGAATATTGAGCCGCCGGGACATGGCTGCCTGCAGGCGTGGGCGGAGCAGGGCGTATTGCTGCTCAACACCAGCCTGACCGTGGAGCAGGGCAAGGCTGGTTCGCATGCCGACAAGGGCTGGCAGACGTTCACCGACCGGGTGATCGAGGTGGTCAATGCCCGTGAAGGCCACCTGGTATTCATGCTCTGGGGCGCGCACGCACAGAGCAAGCAGCGGCTGATCGATACGACGCGCCACCTGGTGCTCAAGTCAGCGCACCCCTCGCCGCTGTCGGCCTATCGCGGTTTCCTCGGCAATGGGCATTTCCGGCGCGCCAACCAGTACCTGCAGCAGTGTGGCCTGGTTCCTATCGACTGGCGTCTGCCGGTGTTTGCAGCGGACTGAGCAAAACCGCCAGACGGCCACTCTCGCCTAGCTGCTGCAGTCCCCGGTTGAAGCGGTCGCGCCAGTACAGGGCTTGCGGATCCTGGCGATTGAACAGCACGAACAGGCCGTCTTCGCGCAGTGGCCTGGGTGCAAGGCGCACCTTAGTCTGCTGTTCGCGCGGCAGTTTTCCCAGCAGATGGCGGGCTACGGCTTCTTCCATGGGCATGGCATCCAGTCGGCCGGCGATCAGCATGCGCAGGCCCTGGGTTTCATCCGGCAGGCGCAAGACCTGTAGCTGACCTTGTCGCTCAAGACGCTGGAACGCGTGGCCATAGTCATAGGCCACGACACCGGCCAGGCGTGCGTGCTGCAGGTCGGCAAGCGTTTGCCAGTGCAGATTGGCCTGGCGTCGCTCCACTAGTAGAACACGGTTGTGCATGAGCACATCGCTGAACAGGAAGTCACGTTCGCGGTCGCGGGTGCGTGACCAGAGCACGCTGCCCTGTACCCGCCCCTGACGGGCCTGGTGCAAGGCGCGAGCCCAGGGATAAAAGTGCCAGTCGACCTGCAGGCCCTGGCTGGCAAAGGCTTCGTCGATGATCTGTCGCAAGGGGCCGCCCGCGGGAAGCTGGCGGTCGATGAAGGGTGGCCAGTCGCCCGCGCTGAGGGTTATCCGGGGCTGGTCGGCGAACAGCGTGCCTGAGCCCAGTAACAGAAGCAGGGCGAGCCAGACGCAATGCCAGGGTGCTGCGTCTGCTCGCCACATGGCTTATTGCAGCATGCCCATGGCCGCTTCCATGGCGGCGGAGAGGTCTTCGTCGTCCTGCATGTTGGCGGTCGGATCGAGGCCCAGCTTGGCAAAGGCGGGGATCTGGCTCCAGTCCAGCTGGGTGTAAGGGTGCTGGCTGCCCAGATAGCTCTGCAGGGTGGCGACCTGGACGATATCCACGTAGTCGACCTTGGCCGAGTTGCGCTGGAAATCCAGGTACTGGCTAGGAATGCAGGCGATCTGCTCGGGGAAATCCCAGGCGCGCAGGATGCGGTCGCCGATGATCGGATGAATCTTCTCGATCACATGGTTGAGGCTGATCGAGTCGGCCAGCAGCTCGCTGTGTTCCTCGGCGTAGGTCAGGATGGGCAGTACGCCGATCATGTGCACCAGGCCGGCGAGGGTGGCCTGGTCAGGCGCCAGGCGTGTGTAGTGTTTGCACAACACATGGCAGATGCCGGCGATTTCCGTGCTCTTGTTCCACACTTCGCGCATCTTGCGATCCACCACGTCGGAGGTGGCCTGGAACATCTGTTCCATGGCCAGGCCGGTGGCCAGGTTGCAGGTGTAGTTCATGCCCAGGCGGCTGATGGCGGCCTGCAGGTCGGTGATTTCCTTGCTGGTGCGCAACAGCGGGCTGTTGACCACCTTGATGATCCGGGCGGTGAGGGCGGCATCGTTGCCAATTACCTTGCTCAGCGCCGGGATGCTGATATTCGGATCGTCGACGGCCTCGCGGACCTTGAGGGCGACTTCCGGCAGGGTCGGCAGGACCAGTTCGTCGTTGTCGATGGCCTGGATCAGTTCGGCCTGGACTTTCTCGGCAAGCTTGCTCATGAGCTCTCTCGTTGACGGCAATCGGGGGAGTTTAGCGTTGGATTTCGCGGTCGGCATCCACCACGTAGGGTAGGTCCAGCATGTGCAGGTCCGGCCCGTCGAGGCTGCCCAGATGCAGGCGGCTATCCTTGACGGCATCTTCCTGCACCACGGCCAGCAGTTCCGTGTCGCCGTCGACACTGGCTGCCAACACCACCTCGCCGACACTGCTGCCATGCACGGGGGAGAACAGTTCACAGGCCACTGCCGGCAGTGGGGCGTCGCGCAGCGCCAGACGGTACATGCGGCGCTTGAGTTTGCCGAGATACTGCATGCGCGCGACGATTTCCTGGCCGGTATAGCAGCCTTTCTTGAAGCTGACACCATCCACGGCCGGCAGGTTGATCATCTGCGGAATGAACAGCTCGCGGCTGGCGGCAAATACCTGGCCGATACCGGCGCGTATCTGCAGCAACAGCCAGGCTTGCAGCGAACCTTCGCCGAGCTGTTCGCCCAGCGTGGCCAGCACGGCGTGCTGTTCGCCGGCGGGCAGCCAGAGTTCGCAGCGCGTGCTGTCCAGGCGAATGGCCAGGCGCTCACCTTGACGCGCTACAGCGCCGGGCTGCTCGCCTGGCAGCAGGCCCAGCTGTTCCAGTAGCGCCTCACCCTGATGCAGGCCGATGCGTACCCAGGCCTGGCTTTCATCACTCAGGCGCGATTTGCTGAATACCGCATATTTCTGCAGATCGGCCAGTTGGCCGGCCAGCAGTTGCTGATCCATGGCGAGCAGGAACCCGTCGCCCTGGCTGACGATGCGAAAGCTCGACTGCATGCGCCCCTTGACGTTGCAGCGGGCGCCCAGGCTGCTATGGCTGTCGCTGAGGTAATTGATGTTGCAGGTCAGCTGACCTTGCAGGAACTTGCCGGCATCGCTGCCGCGTACAGCCAGCAGGCCTTCATGAGTAAGCAGGGTGAAGAAGGGGGAGAGAGACATGCGTGTTTCGCCCGTGGAAAACCAGATGCCCATCATAGAGGCCGGGGTGCCCCTTGTCAGCGTGGTGTGTCGGCATAAAAAGCGCTGCCGGCTGGCGCCGCTCAGCCTCTATAATGCCGCGGTATTTTCAGGAGCTCCCATGATGGTCGACGATATCGAACTCAATCGCCTGTTCTGGCATAGCCGGCGCGGCATGCTGGAACTGGATGTGCTGCTGGTGCCTTTTGTGCGCGAAGTGTATGCACACCTGGATGCCGAGGATCAGGCACGCTATCGCAAGTTGCTGGCCTGCGAGGATCAGGACATGTTCGGCTGGTTCATGCAGCGTGAGGAGCCGGAAGACCCGGACCTGCGACGCATGGTCAAGATGATCCTGGATCGCGTGCAGCCCAAGTAGCGCGCCCGCATGAGCGCGGCAATCGAGCCGTTCGAGTGCCACTGGCAGGCCTCGCCGCGGCTCCTGTGGCTGTATGCGCTGGTGCTGCTGGCCGCGCTGCTGGCCCTGGCCTGCTCGCCGTTACCACTATGGCTGCAGGTACTGGGCGTATGTTCGCTGATCGGGCATGCCTTCTGGGTAGTGCCACGCCGCTTGTCGTTGAGTCACGCCAGTGCATTCAGCGGCCTGCGCCATGATCGCCAGGGCTGGCAGTTGTTCAGTCGCCGGCAGGGCTGGCAGGCCGTGCAGTTATGTCCGCAAAGCGTGGTGCTGCCCTGGCTGGTTCTGTTGCAGGTAAGGGTGCCGGGTCGGTTGGGCTATCGCCACGTGCTGATCGCCGATGACAGCCTGGAGCGCCAGCAACACCGGCGCTTAAGGGTGCGACTGCGCTTCAGCCGTAATAGGTTCCGGGCTGCAGGATAGTGTCCTCGGCGCGTTGCAGCTGGCCTGGATAATCCAGGGTGTAGTGCAGGCCGCGGCTTTCCTTGCGGCGCAGTGCCGACTCGATCATCAGTTCGGCGACCAGTGCCAGGTTGCGCAGTTCGATCAGATCGCGACTGACCCGGTAGTTGCTGTAGAACTCGTCAATTTCGCTTTGCAGCAGACGCACCCGGTGCTGCGCGCGCTGCAGGCGCTTGTTGGTGCGTACGATGCCGACGTAGTCCCACATGAAGCGCCGTAGCTCGTCCCAGTTATGCGCGATGATCACGTCCTCGTCGGAGTCGGTGACCTGGCTGGCATCCCAGGCCGGCAGGTTGCTGGGCATGGCGATCTGTTCCAGCTGGGCAAGAATGTCAGCCGCCGCCGAACGGGCATAGACAAAGCATTCCAGCAGCGAGTTGCTGGCCAGGCGGTTGGCGCCGTGCAGGCCGGTGAAGCTGGTTTCGCCGATGGCGTAAAGCCCGGGCATGTCGGTGCGGCCATGCTGATCGGTCAGTACGCCGCCACAGGTATAGTGCGCAGCGGGAACTACCGGGATGGGCTGGCGGGTAATGTCGATGCCAAAGCCCAGGCAGCGTTCGTAGACGGTTGGGAAGTGGCTTTTGATGAAGTCTGCCGGCTTGTGGCTGATGTCCAGGTAGACGCAGTCGATACCTAGCCGCTTCATCTCGTGGTCGATGGCGCGCGCCACAATGTCGCGCGGGGCCAGTTCGCCGCGCTCGTCGAAGCGCGGCATGAAACGTTCGCCATTGGGCAGCTTGAGCAGGCCGCCTTCGCCGCGCACAGCCTCGGTGATCAGGAAGTTCTTGGCTTGCGGATGGTACAGGCAGGTTGGATGGAACTGGTTGAACTCCAGGTTGCCGACGCGGCAGCCGGCACGCCAGGCCATGGCGATGCCATCGCCGCAGGCACCGTCGGAGTTGCTGGTATACAGGTAGACCTTGGCGGCGCCGCCTGTGGCCAGGACTACGAAGCGTGCGGCAAAGGTGTCGACTTCGCCACTATTGCGGTTCAGTACGTAGGCGCCCAGGCAGCGCTTGCCGCTTTCGCCCAGGCGGCGCCGACCGATCAGGTCGACCGCCACATGCTGCTCCAGCAGTTCGATATTGGTGTGTTGCCGGGCGCGCTCCAGCAAGGTGTTGAAGATAGCCGCGCCGGTGGCGTCTGCCGCGTGGATGATACGCCGGTGGCTATGGCCACCTTCGCGGGTCAGGTGGAACAGCTCACTGCCGTCTTCGCGGGTAAAGGGTACGCCCTGGTCGATCAGCCACTGGATCGCTTCGCGGCTGTTTTCTACGGTGAAGCGAACGGCCTCCTCCCGGCACAGGCCGCCGCCCGCCACCAGCGTGTCCTCGACGTGCGACTGGGTGGTGTCACTCTCGTCGAGTACAGCCGCCACGCCGCCCTGCGCCCAGTAGGTCGAACCATTGGCCAGTTCGCCCTTGCTGAGTACGGCGATGCGCAGCGATTCGGGCAGGTTAAGTGCCAGGCTGAGGCCCGCTGCACCGCTGCCGATGACCAGGACGTCGTATTGATGGTGTTGGCTCATGTTCGAACTTCCGCGAAAAAGCGACGGCTAGTATATAGACAGGCTGGTCGGCACAATAGCAGACCCACGCCATCAGGCTTTGCGCCTGGCTGTGACGGGTTGGCGCAGGGTGGTCAAGCCTTGTGCAGGTCCTTATGCCATGGGGTGACTAGCGGGAACTTTTTTAGTCTTTTCTGTTCCCAGGCTTGGATTCATGAATTCATGTCGACAGCGTCTGTCGACCATCAGGGCAGCCGTCCGGCTGTCGGGCGGGTAGTAGAGGGCGTTGATTTCAGGCGCGCCGCTGCTGTTCGCGAAGGGGAGAACTTTTGCGCAAGCTCCGAGTCTATCTTGGCAGGCCGGTTGATAGCCGCCCATGCCGCCTCTGCAGCAGGGGGCGAACATGCTGGTAGAAGAACAAGATCAGCAGCTGGTCGAGCGCGTGCAGCGTGGCGACAAGCGTGCCTTTGATTTGCTGGTACTCAAGTACCAACACAGGATTCTGGGGCTGGTGATGCGTTTCGTGCATGACCAGCAGGAAGCTCAGGACGTGGCTCAGGAGGCTTTTATCAAGGCCTACCGGGCGTTGGCTAACTTCAGGGGAGACAGTGCGTTCTACACCTGGCTCTACCGGATAGCCATCAACACGGCGAAGAATCATCTGGTAGCGCGTGGTCGACGCCCTCCGGATAGCGATGTGAGTGCCGAGGATGCCGAGTTTTTCGAAGGCGACCACGGTTTGAAGGATAACGAGTCGCCCGAGCGACTGATGTTGCGTGATGAAATCGAAGCCACGGTGCATCGAGCCATCAAGCAGCTGCCGGAGGATTTGCGCACGGCGTTGACCTTGCGTGAGTTCGATGGATTGAGCTACGAGGACATTGCCACCGTGATGCAGTGTCCGGTAGGAACCGTACGTTCGCGCATCTTCAGGGCGCGCGAAGCCGTAGACAAAGCCCTGCAGCCTTTGCTGCAGTAGACGCAAGCCTGTACCGCAGCCCGCTGCCAAGAGAGGAACAACCATGAGTCGTGAAAGCCTGCAGGAATCGCTGTCCGCACTGATGGATAACGAAACCGACGAGCTGGAACTGCGTCGCGTGCTGGCCGCTTGTGAGGAGCCGCAGATGCGCGAGCGTTGGCAGCGTTATCAGTTGGCGCGTGCGGCAATGCACGGCGAGTTGCGCGAGCCGCGTCTTGATCTGGCGGCTGCGGTCAGTGCGGCGCTAACGGTTGAAGAGGCGCCTGTCGTCAAATCCCCTCGCCAGCCGCTGCGCACGCTGGGCCGTTTTGCAGTGGCTGCCTCGGTCACCGTGGCGGTGTTGGCAGGTGTTCGTTTGTACAATCAGGACAGCCTGCAGCAGCAAAGTCTGGCGCAGCAGTCTACAGCGCCCTCCAGTTTCAACCTGCCGCAGGTGCAGGGGCCTGCCTTGCTGGCGGCTTATGGCCAGCAGGCGGCAAGCAGTGCGCCTGAACAGGGCGCATCGGTGAGCGCCTGGCATCAGCAGCGGCTGCCTGAATATCTTCGTCAGCATGCCCAGCAAGTCGGTATGGGGGCTGCTGATGGCGCGCTGCCTTATGCACGGGCTGCCAGCATGCAGGGCAACTGATGACAGCAGGGTGGCGAGCCTGGTGCCTGGGCCTGGGGATGCTGTGTGCCGTACCTGCCCAGGCAGAGACGGCAGAAGACTGGCTGCAACGCATGCACGATGCCAGTCAGCTCGATTACCAGGGTGTATTCATCTACGAGCGTAACGGCAGTTTTTCCAGTCATCAGCTCTGGCATGCGGCGACGATGCATGGTGAGCGCCGAGAGCGCTTGTTGCAGTTGGATGGCCCGGCGCACGAAGTATTGCGTGTGAATGGCCGGACGCGCTGTCTCAGCAGTGATTTGCAGGGCCCTCTGGCTGAAGGGCAGGTTTGGCCGGCGCGCGAGCTGGATGTGGGGCAGTTGGCTAACTGGTATGTGTTGCGCCTATTGGGCAGTTCACGGGTAGCTGGGCGTGATGCGGTTGTGCTGGGGTTGTTGCCGCGTGATCCGCATCGCCATGCGTTCGAGCTGCATCTGGACCGACAGACGGCCTTGCCGCTCAAGTCGGTATTGCTCAATGAGCAAGGGCAGATGCTGGAGCGCTTCCAGTTCACCTCATTGCAGTTGCAGGCGCCGACGTCGACCGATCTGCAGCCAGGAGCAGATTGCCGCACGTTGGACACTGATGTGTCCGCGTTGTCGGCAGCTCAGACGAATGACTGGCAGGTAGGCTGGTTGCCGCCTGGTTTCAGTGCGCAGGGGGTTATTCGTCGACCTGTGCCGGGAGATGGCGTCCCGCCGTTGCAGTGCCTGCTGTTTGCCGATGGGCTGGCGCGCTTTTCGGTGTTTGTCGAGCATCTGGGCGGTCTCTCGGTCGAAGAGGCGCATAGCCAGCTCGGACCTACCGTTGCCGTGTCGCGGCGCCTGTCGGCGCGCAGTGGCGAAGTGATGGTGACCGTGGTGGGAGAGATTCCTCTGGGTACTGCCGAACGCATCGCCTTGTCGGTACGCGAGGCGCAGGAGCAGGCCAGTGATTGAAGAACGTGGTCGCGTTGTTGCGCTGGAGCAAGGGGCAGTGTGGGTGCAGACCTTGCGCAAGAGCACGTGCAGCAGTTGTTCGGCCAAGGCTACCTGCGGCCAGGGCGTACTCGACAGCCTGGGGCTGGGTCGTGAGCGTGGTCATGTGCGAGCGCTGTGTCGCTTGCCGGTCCAGGTGGGCGATCAGGTCATGATTGGCGTGCGCGAGGAGCAGTTGCTGCAGAGCGCTGTACTGGTCTATCTGTTGCCGCTGCTCGGCTTGTTTGCCGGGGCCCTGTTGGCTGATGGACTTGGATGGTCGGAGCCCCGGTTGATTGGCATGGCTCTGCTGGGCGCTGCGCTGGTATGGCTGGCGGTGCGCACGTACTGCCAGCGACATGCCGATGATGAACAACGCCAGCCTGTGGTGCTGCGTGCGCTGCTGGCCAGTGCGGAAACTGAAGCTGATTGTTGATGGGTTCTACAGACGGGAGTGGTATATCGATGTCTAGCCTCAAACGCTGCGTGAGTATGCTTCTGGGTGGCTATCTGTTGCTGGGTCAGGCGCTTCTGGCTAATGCCCAGCTGCCGGATTTCACCGAGCTGGTCGAGCAGGTTTCCCCGGCGGTAGTCAATATCAGTACCCGGCAGAATGCCCCGGTGCGTGCAGCCGGCATTGCGCAAATCCCTGATCTGGAAGGTATGCCTCCACTGTTTCGTGAGTTTTTCGAGCGTAATCTGCCGCAGGTGCCGCGCAATCCCGGCGGCCGTCAGCGCGAGGCGCAATCGCTGGGCTCGGGCTTCATCATTTCCAGCGACGGTTATGTGCTGACCAATAATCATGTGGTGGCGGGTGCCGATGAGATTATCGTGCGCCTGTCCGATCGCAGCGAGCTGGAAGCCAAGCTGATTGGCGCCGACCCGCGGACCGATGTCGCCCTGCTCAAGGTCAAGGGCAAGAACCTGCCAGCGGTCAAATTGGGTAATTCCGAGGCGCTCAAGGTGGGAGAGTGGGTACTGGCCATTGGCTCGCCTTTCGGCTTCGATCATTCGGTGACCGCCGGTATTGTTTCTGCCAAGGGGCGCAGCCTGCCCAACGAGAACTACGTGCCGTTCATCCAGACCGATGTGGCAATCAATCCAGGTAATTCAGGGGGGCCGCTGTTCAACCTGAAGGGCGAAGTGGTCGGCATCAATTCGCAGATATTTACCCGCTCGGGCGGTTTCATGGGCTTGTCCTTCGCTATTCCGATGGATGTCGCCATGAGCGTTTCCAATCAGCTCAAGGCCGATGGCAAAGTCAATCGCGGCTGGCTGGGAGTGATGATTCAGGAGGTCAACAAGGACCTTGCCGAATCTTTTGGTCTGGATAAGCCGGCCGGCGCCCTGGTGGCTCAGGTCGTCGATAATGGCCCGGCAGCCAAGGGGGGGCTGCAGGTAGGCGATGTGATCCTCTCGGTCAATGACAAGGCGATCGTGGTGTCAGCGGACTTGCCACATCTGATCGGCACGTTGAAACCCGGTGATAGTGTGCGCCTTGACGTGGTGCGCGAGGGTGAGCGTAAGCGCATAACCCTGGCGGTGGGGGCATTGCCGGAAGAGGGCGAGGAAGTGGCGGCGGCCGGCGGTGCGGAACGCAGCAGTAATCGCATGGGGGTCACCGTGGTGGAGCTCAATGAAGAGCAGCGCCGTGCGCTGGACTTGCCCTTCGGTGTGGCGGTCAAGGAGGTTCAGGGTGGCCCGGCAGCGCTTATTGGCCTGCGTCCGGGGGATGTCATCACGCACCTTAACAACCGGGCGATCGACTCGGCGAAGACCTTTACCCAGATCGCCCAGGCGCTGCCGACCAACCGCTCGGTATCCATGCGTGTTCTGCGCCAGGGGCGCGCCAGCTTCATTACCTTCCGCCTGGCGGAGTAGCAGGCCGCTAATCCATGGGAGCCGGGCGTCGTGAGGCGCTCGGCTTTTTTGTGCCTGCCGCTTGCCGGCCAGCAGGCGTGACGCCTGTAGCGCCGATCAGTTACACTGCCGGGCTATTTTTTGGCGGCCTGGCTGGCTTGTCGAGCGGTAGGCCTGCGTGCCGATGCGTGCTGTGCGTGATCCGCTGCCTTTATCGGCCTCCGGGCAATCCTGCTTGTTCAAGGTTTTCAACGATCTGCCCAAGCCTGCAGTCTTTTTCGAGTGTGTTTCCGTGAGCGACCTGAGCCATATCCGTAATTTTTCCATCATTGCCCACATCGACCATGGCAAGTCGACACTGGCTGATCGTTTCATCCAGATCTGCGGTGGCTTGTCCGATCGCGAGATGGAAGCGCAAGTCCTCGACTCCATGGATCTGGAACGTGAGCGCGGAATTACCATCAAGGCGCACAGTGTGACCCTGCATTACCCTGCGCAGGACGGTAAGACCTACCAGCTGAACTTCATCGACACCCCGGGGCACGTCGACTTTACCTATGAAGTCAGCCGTTCCCTGGCGGCCTGCGAAGGTGCCATTCTGGTCGTGGATGCCGGGCAGGGCGTCGAGGCGCAATCAGTGGCCAACTGCTATACGGCGATTGAGCAGGGCCTGGAAGTCATGCCGGTGCTCAACAAGATGGACCTGCCGCAGGCCGAGCCGGAGCGGGTCAAGGATGAAATTGAGCACATCATCGGCATCGATGCCACCGATGCCGTGCCTTGCAGTGCCAAGAGCGGCATGGGGGTCATCGATGTGTTGGAGCACCTGGTCAAGGTCATTCCGCCGCCGCAAGGCGAAGTGGATGCACCACTGCAGGCGCTGATCATCGACTCCTGGTTCGATAACTACCTGGGTGTGGTGTCCCTGGTGCGGGTACGCCACGGGCGTATCAAGAAAGGCGATAAGGTACTGGTCAAGTCCACCGGCAAGGTTCATCAGGTCGACAGTGTCGGGGTGTTCACGCCCAAGCACACCGAGACGGCCGACCTCAAGGCCGGTGAAGTGGGCTTCATCATCGCCGGCATCAAGGACATCCATGGCGCACCGGTGGGTGACACACTGACCCTGTCCAGCACGCCGGATGTGGAAATGCTGCCCGGCTTCAAGCGCGTCAAACCGCAGGTCTATGCCGGACTTTTCCCGGTCAGCTCCGATGACTTCGAGGATTTCCGCGAAGCCTTGCAGAAGCTCACGCTCAACGATGCGGCGCTGCAATACGAGCCGGAAAGCTCCGATGCCCTGGGCTTCGGTTTCCGCATTGGTTTCCTCGGTATGCTGCACATGGAAATCATCCAGGAGCGCCTGGAGCGCGAATACGACCTGGACCTGATCACCACCGCGCCGACCGTGGTGTTCGAGGTCGAGTTGAAGAGTGGTGAGACCATCTATGTCGACAACCCCTCCAAGCTGCCTGATCCGGCGAGTATCGCCGACATGCGCGAGCCCATCGTGCGTGCCAACATCCTGGTGCCGCAGGAGCACCTGGGTAACGTGATTACCCTGTGTATCGAGAAGCGAGGTGTGCAGCGTGACATGCAGTTCCTCAGCAGCCAGGTACAGGTATCCTATGACCTGCCGATGAACGAAGTGGTGCTGGACTTCTTCGACCGCCTGAAGTCGGTGAGTCGTGGCTATGCGTCGCTGGACTACAGCTTCGATCGTTTTCAGTCGGCCAGCCTGGTACGCCTGGACGTGTTGATCAATGGCGAGAAGGTCGACGCCCTGGCACTGATCGTGCATCGTGATCGCGCTCACCACAAAGGCCGCGTGCTGACCGAGAAGATGAAGGAATTGATCCCCCGGCAGATGTTCGATGTGGCGATTCAGGCGGCCATCGGTGGGCAGATCATCGCGCGGACCACGGTCAAGGCGCTGCGCAAGAACGTACTGGCCAAGTGTTATGGCGGCGATGTGAGCCGCAAGAAGAAGCTGCTGGAGAAGCAGAAGGCTGGTAAGAAAAGGATGAAGCAGGTAGGCAGTGTGGAAATTCCCCAGGAAGCCTTCCTTGCCGTGCTCAAGGTGGATAGCTGAGTATCATGTCGTCGATCAACTTCCCGCTGTTGCTGGTTATTGCCGTTGCCGTCAGCGGTCTGCTGGCGCTGTTCGATCTGCTGTTTCTGGCCAGGCGGCGCCAGGCAGCGGTGGCCAGCTACCGGCAGGGTGTTGCCCAGGTCGACGAGGCCGTGGTTGAGCGGCTGAACAAGGAGCCGCTGCTGGTCGAGTACGGCAAGTCGTTCTTCCCGGTGTTGGCCATCGTGCTGGTGCTGCGTTCCTTTCTGGTCGAGCCGTTCCAGATTCCTTCGGGGTCGATGAAGCCCACCTTGGAGATAGGCGACTTCATATTGGTCAACAAGTTTGCCTACGGGATTCGTTTGCCGGTGGTAGATAGCAAAATCATCGAGATTGGCCAGCCGGCACGTGGCGATGTGATGGTGTTTCGCTATCCCAGCGACCCGCGCATCAACTACATCAAGCGGGTAGTTGGCTTGCCGGGCGATACTGTGCGCTATACCAGTGAGCGGCGCCTGTATGTCAATGATCAATTGGTCAGTGAAATGCTCCTGGGTGACGAGCCGGGCAGCCTAGGTAGCGTGCGTCTGTTCACTGAGCAGCTGGGCGAGGTAGAGCACCATATTCGCAAGGAAATGCGCCGCTACCGCGTGGAACCAGGCCGTGAGTGGCGTGTGCCTGCCGGGCATTACTTCCTGATGGGCGACAACCGCGACAACTCCAACGACAGCCGCTACTGGAATGACGCGCACATTCCAGTGCAGCTGCGCGGCATGGTTCCTGACGACCATATCGTTGGCAAGGCCTTTGCCATCTGGATGAGCTGGCCGGATCCCAAGCTGCGCAACTTACCCAATTTTTCGCGGGTCGGGCTGATTCACTGAGTCTTTGCTGCGGCAACGCGAGGATTTGTCGGGCGGTTCAGGACGCCAGATGTCAGCGGTTCTATGCTGTTGGCGCCGCCTTGGCTTTTTTCAATCACTCATTCGAGGTCAAACATGCAGATGGCACGTTCCCAGGGGGGCTGGTCGCTCCTCAATGTGATGCTGGTTCTCTCGCTGGTCGCGGTAATCGCCAGCGGCGTCTTCAAGATGCTGCCGCACTACCTGGACTTTATGTCGCTGGAAGAGATCATCACCTCGGTGGAAAACGACAAGGCTGCCAATGTGCGGACAATCGGCGAGTTCAATGCGCGCCTCAGCAAGGGCATGCAGGTCAACAGCATTCGCGGGATCAATCTGGACGAGGCGGTGACCATCAAGATTGAGAACAACGAGTTTCGTGTGCACCTGAAGTACGAGCGTCGCGAGCCCTTTATCCGTAACCTCGATCTGGTGGCGCGGTTTGACAAAGAATTTCGTGTGCGCCTGCCGTGACCCAAGCTCAAGCTCTTGAACGTTTGCAACGCCGTCTGGGCCATCAGTTTGCCGATAGCGAGCTGCTGACGCTGGCCCTGACGCATCGCAGCTTTGCCGGGCGCAACAATGAGCGTCTGGAGTTTCTCGGGGATGCGATCCTCAACTTCGTTGCGGGCGAGGCACTCTACGCGCGCTTCCCGCAGGCGCGTGAAGGGCAGTTGTCGCGCCTGCGCGCGCGCCTGGTCAAGGGCGAGACCTTGGCCGTGCTGGCGCGTGGTTTCGAGTTGGGCGAATACCTGAGGCTGGGTTCCGGTGAGTTGAAAAGTGGTGGTTTTCGCCGTGAATCGATTCTTGCCGATGCACTGGAAGCGTTGATCGGTGCGATTTATCTGGATGCCGGCATGGATGTGGCGCGTGCCCGCGTGCTGGACTGGCTGGAAGGTGAGTTGCAAGGCCTGACCCTGGTGGATACCAACAAGGATCCGAAGACCCGCCTGCAGGAGTTTCTGCAATCGCGCGGCAGCGAGTTGCCGGCGTACAGCGTGGTGGATATCCAGGGTGATCCGCATTGTCGGACCTTCTTTGTCGAATGCACGATTACCCTGCTGAATGAAAAGACCTGTGGCCAGGGCGCCAGTCGGCGGATCGCCGAGCAGGTAGCGGCGGCTGCCGCACTGAGCGCCCTGGGCGTGGAGAACAGCCATGAGTGAAGAAATCAGCCGTTGCGGCTACGTGGCGATCGTCGGTCGTCCCAATGTGGGCAAGTCGACCCTGCTCAACCATATCCTTGGCCAGAAACTGGCGATTACCTCGCGCAAGCCGCAAACCACCCGGCACAACATGCTCGGCATCAAGACCGAGGGGGGCGTGCAGGCGGTGTATGTCGACACGCCCGGTCTGCACAAGAACAACGAGAAAGCGCTCAATCGCTACATGAACAAAAGCGCTAGTAACGCTCTGCGCGACGTCGATGTGGTGGTGTTCGTGGTGGATCGTATGCGCTGGACCGATGAGGACCAGATGGTGCTCGACAAGGTGCAGCATGTGCGCTGCCCAGTGATCCTGGCGGTGAACAAGGCCGATCGCCTGGAAGACAAGCGCGAGTTGCTGCCGCATCTGGAGTGGCTGTCGCAGCAATTACCGCAGGCCGAGGTGGTACCGATTTCCGCGTTGCATGGGCAGAACCTGGAAACTCTCGAGCGCCTGGTTGCCGAGCACCTGCCGGAGTCCGAACACTTTTATCCGGAAGAGCAGATCACCGACCGTTCCAGCCGTTTCCTGGCTGCGGAACTGGTACGGGAAAAGATCATGCGCCAGCTGGGTGCCGAGCTGCCGTACCAGATGACCGTGGAAATCGAAGAGTTCAAGCAGGAAGGGCGTATTCTGCATATTCACGCGCTGATCCTGGTCGAGCGTGAGGGGCAGAAGAAAATCATCATTGGCGACAAGGGCGAGCGTATCAAGCGCATCGGCCAGGACGCGCGCAAGGACATGGAAACCCTGTTCGATGCCAAGGTCATGCTCAACCTGTGGGTCAAGGTCAAGGGTGGCTGGTCCGATGATGAACGCGCCTTGCGTTCGCTCGGTTATCTGGACATCTGATTGCCAGCCGCTGGCGCGCTCCCGGCGCCCGGCTCCTTGAACCAGACAGGCAAACCATGCGTGCCTTCGTTCTGCACAGTCGCCCCTACAAGGAAAGCAGTGCGCTGGTGGATTTTTTCACCCGCCAGGGTCGCCTGCGCGCCGTGCTGCGTGGTGCGCGCGGCAAGTCCGGCAACCTGGCTAGGCCTTTCGTGCCGTTGAGCCTGGAGTTGCGCGGCCAGGCGGACTTGAAAAGCGTGGCACGTCTGGAGGCCGCGGGTGTGCCCAACCTGCTGAGCGGCGATGCATTGTTCAGTGGCCTTTACCTCAATGAGTTGCTGATGCGCCTGTTGCCCAGCGAGGATGCCCATCCCGGGTTGTTCGAGTTGTACGAGCAGAGCTTGCCGCTGCTGGCCGCCGGTAGTCCGCTGCAACCGCTGCTGCGCAGCTTTGAGTGGCGGCTGCTGGATGAGCTGGGGTATGCCTTTGCCCTTGATCATGACTGCCATGGGCAGCCGGTACAGGCCGACGGGCTCTACCAGTTGCTGCCGGAGAGCGGCTTGCAGCAGGTGTTCCAGCTGCAGCCCGGTTTGTTTCAGGGCCGTGAACTGCTGGCCATGAGCCAGGCGGACTGGCAGACTCCCGGTGCGCTCGCCGCTGCCAAGCGACTGATGCGCCAGGCCCTGGCGGCGCATCTGGGTGGCCGTCCGCTGATCAGCCGGGAACTGTTTCGCAAGCCCTGAATTGCTATTGCCATGGAGACTGTCGTGACTGCTGCCAACCGAATCCTGCTCGGCGTGAACATCGATCATGTGGCGACCCTGCGCCAGGCCCGGGGGACCCGTTACCCGGACCCGGTCAAGGCCGCGCTGGATGCCGAGGAGGCTGGTGCCGACGGTATCACCGTGCACCTGCGCGAGGATCGCCGGCATATCCAGGACCGTGACGTGCGGGTACTCGCCGAGATGCTGCAAACGCGCATGAACTTCGAAATGGGCGTGACCGAATACATGCTGGCCCTGGCCGAGGAGCTGCGCCCGGCACATGCCTGCTTTGTACCCGAGACTCGCCAGGAGCTGACCACCGAGGGCGGTCTGGATGTGCTGGCCCAGGAGGCACGTATTGCCGAAGCGGTACAGCGGCTGGCGCGGCATGGTTGTGAGGTGTCATTGTTCATTGATGCCGACCCACGGCAAATCGAGGCGGCGGCGCGCATTGGCGCGCCGGCTATCGAGCTGCATACCGGTCGCTATGCCGATGCCGCTTCACCGGCCGCCGCGCTGCATGAGCTGGCGCGTATCCGCGAGGGGGTGGAGTGCGGGCTGGCGCATGGCCTGATCGTCAATGCCGGGCATGGCCTGCACTACCACAATGTCGAGGCGGTCGCGGCGATTCCCGGTATCAACGAGTTGAACATTGGTCATGCCATCGTTGCCCAGGCGCTGTTCGTCGGTTTCAAGGCGGCGGTAGCGGACATGAAGGCGCTGATCGTGGCGGCCGCCGCGCGCCGTTAGCTCAGGGAATGCCGCTCCAGCCGGGTTCGCGCAGGCCGGGTTCTTCGGCGCCGGGTAGCCAGCGCTGGTAGATCCGGCTGAAACTGCCGTCGACTTTCATCTGATCCAGGGCGGTCTGCCAACGGCGGACTACCCAGTCCTCGGTACCCGACCAGAAGGTAATGTAGCCGTAGGAGCTGCGATAGGGGTAAACCACCTCGACGTCATCCGGTCCCAGGTAGTCGACTTGTACAGCCGCCTCGTCGCGGGCATAAAAACTCAGGTTGTCGGCCACGATCAGTGGTACTCGCCCCATGCGCAGCAGGCGGAACATCTGTACCGGTTCGGTGACACCCAGCAGGTTGTGCATGCCTGCCGCGGTTAACTCCTGGTAGGTAAACCAGTCGCGCGGAACAGCAATATCCTTGAAACGCGCCAGTTCTTCACGTTTGCCGACCTTGATGCCTGAGCCTTTGAGTGCGTAGAAATTGTCGTTGGCCAGCAGGATGGGGCCTACCCACTTGAACTGCGGCTCGCGCTCGCTGTTGCGCATGGTCGGAAAGATCGCCGTATTGGCCGTGGTCTGGGCAATCCGGTAGGCGCGAGCCCAAGGTACAACCTGCAGGCTGGCCTGCTGGTCGAGGCGTTTCAGCAGCTCGCGAACCAAGTCTACCGCGAGCCCTTCGGCTTGCCCATGCTGGGAGAAGCTGATCGGCGGATACTCCTCGGTATACAGCTGTAGGGCCTGGCTGGCCGGTGAGAACAGCCAGGCAAGGAGCAGGAGCAGGGGGGCTGTCTTCATCGATGCAACTCGCAGGCGGACTGGAATTGACTATAGCGAATGCCGGCTGGGTCGGTGTTGACCCAGCTCAGGGCTTGCGTGCCAGCAGCACCGCACGCCGCGGTGCGGGCAGTCCCTCGCAGGTCAGATCGGGGTTGTCTGGGGCGAGGAAGTCGCCCAACGACTGAAAGCGCATCCAGTCGGTAGCGCGCTGCTCAGCAACCGTGGTCTGGCTGACATCCACGCATTGCACATCAACCAGTCCGGCGCGGCGCAGCCAGCGCTGCAGAGCGGGTACGGAAGGTAGGAACCAGACATTGCGCATCTGGGCGTAACGGTCTTCGGGAACCAGTACCTGTTGTTCGTCGCCTTCAACCACCAGGGTTTCCAGGACGAGCTGGCCGCCGCGCTGCAGGCAGTCCTTGAGCTCCAGTAGGTGGTCGATGGGCGAGCGACGATGGTAAAGCACGCCCATGGAGAACACCGTGTCGAAGCCTTCCAGCTTGCCAGGCAGTTCTTCCAGGGCCAGCGGCAGGTGCCAGGCCGGCAGCTCGGCCAGGTACTGGCGGGCGGCAAGGAACTGGCAGAGGAACAGCCAGTTGGGGTCGATGCCGATCACCGCATCGGCCCCGGCCCCGAGCATGCGCCACAGGTAGTAGCCATTGCCGCAGCCGACATCCAGTACGCGCTTGCCGCGCAGATCGAGATGGGCCGCGACGCGTTGCCATTTCCAGTCCGAGCGCCATTCGCAATCGACCAGACAATCGAAAAACTGCAGGGGCCCCTTGCGCCAGGGCATCAACCCGCGCAGGCCTTCCTCCAGAGCGACGCTGTCGGCGTGGCTGAGCGTGCCGTGCAGAGCAAAGCGTTCGCTCAGCTCCACACGCTCTGGAGACAGCACGGGCAGGCGTTGCAGCGCGGCCTGCCAACGCGGCAGGTCACCGTGGCCGATGGCCAGCTTGGCAGCGATCTGTTCGCCCAGGCCGTCTGCCCAGCTCGACAGCGGGCTGCCCTGCAGCTGATCGCGCAAACGTTGCAGATCAAGACGCTCGATCATGGCAGGGCGACCAGCGAGGCAAAGTTCAGGCACTGGAACCACGGCACCACCTGGCTGAAGCCGGCCTCAAGCAAGCGCTGGCGATGTACTTCCAGACTGTCCGGTTTCATGACGTTTTCCAGGGCGCTACGCTTCTGGGCAATTTCCAGTTCGCTGTAGCCGTTGGCGCGTTTGAAGGCAATGTGCAGGTCGTTGAGCAGCGTCTGTTGCTGTGCGTCGGCGAAGCACAGTTTTTCCGAGAGGATCAGTGCACCGCCCGGCAGCAGGGCCTGGCGGATGCGCGCAAGGAGTGGCAGGCGCTGCTCCGGCGGAATGAACTGCAGGGTGAAATTCATCGCCACCAGCGAGGTAGGGGCAAAGTCGATGGTCAGTACGTCGGCCTCCAGCACCTGCACGGGGAGCAGTTCCTGGTACATGGCATCCTGGGCGTTCAGGTACTCCTGGCAGCGGCTGATCATCGCGGCGGAATTGTCCACGGCGACTACCCGGCAACCTTCGCTGCGCACATGGCGACGCATGGCCTGGCTCACGGCGCCCAGCGAACAGCCCAGGTCATACAAGATGCTCTGCGGTTGGGCGAAGTGTGCGGCCAGCACGCCGATATTCTCGACGATGGTCGGGTAGCCCGGCACCGAGCGCTTGATCATGTCGGGGAACACGCGCACCACGTCTTCGTTGAAGGCGAAGTCACCCAGTTGTGCCTGGGGGGTGGCGTACAGACGATCAGGAAGGTGGCTCATCGGCGGGCCCGTGGGGGATAACAAAGGGCGGCATTCTAGTGGCCCGCCGGGCGAATTCAAAGACACAGGCAACTGCCTGGCCTGTGCGCTGTCGTTTAACGCACACGCACCGGGCAGTCATAGCGCCGGGCCGCTGGCGTGCTGCTGTCCCAGGGCTGCAGATACTCCAGGTGCAGGCGCGCCTGGCCTGGCTGGCTGGCGCGGAAGCGCCAGGTCGACAACCCGGCTGCACCGATCAGGCTGTCATCGTCGGGGTTGCGATAAACCTCCGGGCCCAGGCTGCTGAGTTGCGGGCTGGCAGCATCGAGTACCTGCCAGCGATAGCCGGTGGAGGGGTTGCTCGGCAGGCTGAGGACCAGCTCCTGACCTACCTTCAGGTCGATGGTGCGGCAGCGTGCCTGCTCGCCTGGGCTGAGAGTCAGGGTGCCAGCCTGTTGGGCACAGGCGCTCAGTGCGAGCACCAGGCTGGGCAGGGCAAGGCGCGGAAAAACAGGCATTGCAGCTCCTTGGTGGGTGTTTGGGCTGCCAGCTTAGTCAGTGCGCGAGTGCCTGGCTAGCCGGGCGTGGCTGGCCTGGCCGCGCGGATGCAGGTAGTGACCGAGCAGGTACAGCGCAATCACCAACAGGCCGGCCAGGCTGGGCAGGGGATGTGCAAGCGAGCTGAGCATGATGAAACCTCCGGAACAGGACGTTCAGGGCAATGCAAGGGCCTTGCCAGATACAACCGCCCGCCAGGCCGGGTGCGTTGCCGGAGGCGGGCCTTGTTGTGCGTGTTTTTGGTGCACAAAGGCCTGGGTGTGCTGCTTTGTTGCCAGGCTGTACGAGCCTGTCGCCTGGACGTAGCGCTTTTCATGGATCAGGCTGGCATGCTGTAGGCACTGCCGTATGTCTGTCGGCAGTGCCGCCGCGAACGCCATTGGCGTCACAGGGAAGCCGGCTTGCTGCCACCCCGAGGTTTTCTAGCATGCTCAATGCCCGCCTGCTGCGCCTGGACGACCAGGCCCATGAACACGCCCACGATCACCATCAACTGGTGCTGTCGCTGTCCGGACGCGCCGAGTTCGAGGTCAACGGCCGTGGTGGCGAAGTATGCCGGATGCGCGCCTGCCTGGTGCCCGGTGATGCCGAGCACCAGTTCGCCGGGGTGGGCGACAATCGTATGCTGATTCTCGACCTCGATGAACGTGATACGCCGCTCGAGGACCTGCGTCTGCTCGAGCAGCTTTTCGATACCCCGCGTTTTCCTGCGCTGGATGCCGATTTCCAGAACCTGCTCAACTATGCCGGCGCCGAACTGGCTCGCTATGGCAGCGATCCGTTGCTGGCCCGTGCGCTGGGTGGCGTGCTGCTGCGCGCGCTCCATCTGCGGCTCTTCGCGCCACGCAGCAGTGCGCGTCCGCTGCCGCTGGATATCGAGCGGTTGGAGCGTTATGTACAAGACAACCTGGCCCGACGCATCAGCGTGGCCGAACTGGCCAGCCAGGCCTGTCTGAGTCCCAGTCACTTCCATGCGCTGTTCAAGGACAGCCTGGGCCTGACACCGCACCAATACCTGCTCAAGGCGCGTCTGGATCATGCCAGCCGACTGCTGCGCAGCAGTTCGTTGCCGCTGGTACGCATTGCCGAGGAGTGCGGTTTCTCCAGTCAGAGCGCCCTGACCACGGCCATGCGTCGCTACCTTGGCCTGACACCCAAGGGCCTGCGCCGCGACGGTTGAGTGCGCGCATTCTGGAGTTTTCTGCAAAAACTCCAGAGCCTTCTGCAAGAAAGCCAATGCCCTCTGCCCCTAGATTCGCTTATCCCGCCGCTGGTCCGCTTGTGCGTGCCTGACTTGTACCTCAGCGGCAATGGGCTAGACCGAACAATAACCATCTCCACAAGAGGAGGGGCGTGATGTTTCCCGCCAGTCACGTCTTGCAGGGCGACTTTCTTACCCGGACAGCCGCCGAGTTCTTCCCCGTCATCACGGGTAACTATGCCGTGGACGAGGAAGCCTATCTGAATGAGCTCCTGCAGCTCGCCGACCCTGGTGAACAGGGTATCCAGGCTATCCGCCAGGATGCCCGCGCGCTGATCGAACAGGTGCGCAACCGGGATAATGCCGTCGATACCCTCGACGCCTTGCTGCGCCAGTACAGCCTCGATACCCAGGAAGGGCTCATGCTCATGTGCCTGGCCGAGGCTTTGCTGCGCGTACCGGACAGCGCCACCGCCGATGCGCTGATCCGTGACAAGCTCAGTGCCGCCGAATGGGAGCGTCATCTGGGCCAGAGTGACAACCTGCTGGTCAATTTCGCGGCCTGGGGCCTGGTGATGACCGGCAAGGTGGTCGACCCGCAGTCCGCCGATGGTCGTCCCAAGAGTGTCATCGGCCGGTTGATCCAGCGTTCTGGCGAGCCGGTGATCCGTGCCGCGATGAACCAGGCGATGAAGCTGATGGGTGGCCAGTTCGTGCTGGGACGCAGCATCAGCGAGGCGCTGAAGAACGGCCGCAAGTGCCGCGAGCAGGGCTACACCTACTCCTTCGACATGCTCGGTGAAGCGGCACTGACCGCCGAGGATGCCGAGAAATACCTGGCCGACTACCGGCAGGCCATCGAGACGGTCGGCCGTGAGCCTCAGGTGGGCAACGGCCCACGGCCTTCGGTGTCGATCAAGCTGTCGGCACTGCACCCGCGTTACGAAGTGGCGCAAAAGACCCGTGTACTCACTGAACTGTTCGAGCGGGTCCGCGAGCTGGCCAGCCTGGCGCGCCGCCTGGATGTGGGCATCACCATCGATGCCGAGGAAGCCGACCGCCTGGAGCTGTCGCTGGAGCTGTTCGAAAAACTGCTGCGCGATCCGGCTATTGCCGGTTGGGGCGAGTTCGGCCTGGTCATCCAGGCGTACTCCAAACGCTGCCTGCCGGTGCTGGTCTGGCTGACGTTGCTGGGCCGCGAGCTGAAGGCGCGTATTCCGTTGCGCCTGGTCAAAGGCGCCTACTGGGACAGCGAGATCAAGCAGTGTCAGGTACAGGGCCTGGATGGCTATCCGGTGTTTACCCGCAAGGAAGCTACCGATACCTCCTACCTGGCTTGTGCCCGCTACCTGCTCAGCGAACACACCCGCGGGGTGATCTACCCGCAGTTCGCCAGTCATAACGCCCACACCGTCAGCTGTATCCTGGCCATGGCGCGCGACTTGCCGCGGCCGCGTGACTTCGAGTTCCAGCGCCTGCATGGCATGGGCGATGCCCTGTATGACACGGTGCTTGAACAGCATGGCCGCAATGTGCGGATCTATGCCCCGGTGGGCGCGCACAAGGACCTGCTGCCCTATCTGGTACGGCGCCTGCTGGAGAACGGTGCCAACTCGTCCTTCGTCCACCAGTTGGTCGATCCGCGGGTTCCGGTCGACTCGCTGATCGATCACCCGGTTAGCCAACTGCGCCAGCACACCCGGCTGGCCAATCATCGTATTCCCCTGCCACCGGCGCTGTTTGGCGCGGCGCGCAAGAACTCGCAAGGCCTCAATATGAATATCCAGCAAGAATGGAATGCTTTGGAAGCAGCGCTCAACGTGCAACTGCAACGCCAGTGGCAGGCCGCTCCGGTCATCAACGGCACCAGCCTGGCTGGCCAGGCGCATGAGGTGCGTTGTCCCTACGACCTGCAGCGCTTGGTCGGCACGGCGCAGTGGGCTACGGCCGACCAGGCCGCCCAGGCCATGGATGCGCTGTATGCCGCCTGGCCGCGCTGGAGTGCTACGCCGGTGGAACAGCGTGCCGCCGTGCTGGAGCGTCTCGCTGAGCTACTGGAGGCCAATCGCGCCGAGCTGATGGCGCTGTGCACCCTGGAGGCCGGCAAGAGCCTGCAGGACGGTATTGACGAAGTGCGTGAAGCGGTGGATTTCTGCCGTTACTACGCTCAGCAGGCCCGCGAGAAGTTGCAGCGCAGCGAGTTGAAAGGGCCGACCGGCGAGCGCAACGAGCTGTTCTACGAGGGGCGTGGGGTGTTTGCCTGCATCAGTCCGTGGAACTTCCCCCTGGCGATTTTCCTCGGGCAGATCAGCGCGGCGCTGGTCGCCGGCAACACCGTGCTGGCCAAACCGGCCGAGCAGACCAGCCTGATTGCGGCGCGCACCCTTGAACTGATGTTCGAAGCCGGCCTGCCGCAGGAGGTGATTGCCCTGCTGCCCGGCGATGGCGCCACCCTGGGTGGGGTGTTCTGTCGTGATGCGCGACTGGCCGGGGTGTGCTTTACCGGCTCCACCGAAGTGGCCCGGCTGATCAACCGCCAGCTGGCCGACAAGCCCGGGGCGATTGCCACGCTGATCGCCGAGACCGGTGGACAGAACGCCATGATCGTCGACTCCACGGCGCTGCCCGAGCAGGTCATCAAGGATGCCGTTGCCTCGGCCTTTACCAGCGCCGGGCAGCGCTGCTCGGCGCTGCGCGTCATGTACGTGCAGGCTGATATTGCCGAGCGGGTCATCGACCTGCTCAAGGGTGCCATGGCCGAACTGCGTGTGGGGCCCACCCATCTGCGCGAGAACGATGTCGGGCCGGTCATCGATGGTGAAGCCAAGGCGGGCCTGCAGGCACATATCGACACGCTCAAGGGGCAGGGCAAGCTGCTCGCCGAGGCGGGGTTGCCGCAAGGCCTGAATGGTCACTTCATCGCGCCGGTGGCGTTTGAAATCTCCGCCATCAGCGAGCTGGAAAAAGAGCAGTTCGGCCCCATCCTGCACCTGGTGCGCTATGAGGCCAGCGCGCTGGAACAGGTGGTGGCGGATATCAATGGCACCGGCTACGGCCTGACCATGGGTGTGCACAGCCGTAACGAGGCCACCGCGCAGCGCATCGAGCATCTGGCTCGGGTGGGCAACCTCTACGTCAACCGCAACCAGATCGGCGCGGTGGTCGGTGTGCAGCCCTTCGGCGGCCATGGCCTGTCCGGTACCGGTCCCAAGGCGGGTGGTCCGAACTACCTGATGCGTTTTGTCAGCGAGCGCACCACCTCGGTCAACACCACGGCGGTCGGCGGCAATGCGTCGCTGCTGTCACTGAACGATAACGATTGAGAAATGCCGGGCCTGAGCGGAAACTTGCGTGCCCGCTCAGGTTTTTCGTGATCAGCGCAGCGTGGCAACAAGCCGCTCCTCGTGGAGTAGGCAGCTTTTTACAAGGCCGGTTTGCGGCTTGCAGCGGAGTGGCGCGATGCCCCGGGTGACGCGTCGACAACACAACAGCGGTGGCCTGGCTGCCCAACAACAAGAGAGAACAAGATGAACGAGCAGAGCTTATTCGTAGTCGGGGCGACCTTCGTGGTCTACCTGGTGCTGATGCTGGGCATCGGCATTGTCGCCTATCGGCGCACGGTCAACCTGTCCGACTATATCCTCGGCGGCCGTTCCATTGGTCCGACCACGGCGGCGCTGTCGGCTGGTGCTTCGGACATGAGTGGCTGGTTGTTGCTCGGTCTGCCTGGCTATGCGCTGGTGGCCGGTTTCGAGGCCAGCTGGATTGCCATCGGTCTGTTGACCGGTACCTGGCTGAACTGGCTGTTTGTGGCACGCCGTCTGCGCGTCTATTCGCATGCGGCGAACGACTCGGTGACCATGCCGGCCTATTTCGAGAATCGCTTCAATGACAAGAGCCATGCGCTGCGCGTGGTGTCGGCGATCTTCATCCTGCTGTTCTTCCTCTTCTATGCCAGCTCCGGCCTGGTGGCGGCGGGCAAGTTGTTCGAGTCGGTGTTTGCCTTGGACTACAAGATCGCCGTGGTGGTGGGAACCATTGCCGTGGTCTCCTATACCCTGTTCGGTGGCTTCCTCGCCGTAGCCTGGACTGACGTGGTACAGGGCTTGCTGATGGCGCTGGCACTGGTACTGGTGCCGGTCTTTGCCCTGAATGCGGTGGGTGGTGTCGATGCGGCACATGCCGCCATGCAGGCCAAGAACCCGGAACTGCTGACCTTCTTCACCGATGTGAAGGGTGAGCCCCTGGGCTGGATTGCCATTCTTTCCCTGCTCGGCTGGGGTCTCGGCTACTTTGGCCAGCCGCACATCCTGGCGCGCTTCAAAGCCATTGCCAACGACAAGGACATGCCGACTGCCCGGCGCATTGCGGTGAGCTGGACAGCACTGACCCTGTTTGCGGCCCTGGCTATCGGCTGGGTAGCGATCGCCTACCTGCCGACCGATCTCAAGGATGCCGAAACGGTGTTCATGGTGCTGGTCAACAGCCTGTTCCATCCGGTCGTGGCCGGTATCCTGATGGCCGCCGTGCTGGCCGCCATCATGTCGACGGCCGACTCGCAATTGCTGGTCAGCTCTTCGGCACTGGCCGAGGACTTCTACAAGGCCATTCTCAAGAAGAATGCCGATGGTAACGAGCTGATCTGGATCGGTCGTGCCGCGGTGGTAGTGATCGCCTTGCTGGCGCTGTACTTCGCTCTCAACCCGGAAAGCACGGTACTGGGCCTGGTGTCCTATGCCTGGGCGGGCTTTGGTGCAGCCTTTGGCCCGGCAATCCTGCTGTCGCTGTTCTGGAAACGCATGAATCGTCATGGTGCACTGGCTGGCATTCTGCTGGGCGGGATTACCGTGGTGGTCTGGAAACAGCTTTCCGGTGGTCTCTTCGATCTGTACGAGATCATCCCCGGCTTCCTCCTGGCGACCCTGGCGATCATCGTAGTCAGCCTGCTGACTGCCGAGCCGGACGCCGAGCTGCAGGCAACCTTCGACGAAGTGGACCGCCAGATGGCGCGCTGAGTCTTAGTTGCGGGCCCGTGGGCGTTGGTCGTTGCCCACTGACCGCGTGCTTCTGGCACACCCCCACGTACGACCCGATAGTGCTTCGCCGGCCACACCCCAGGGTGCTGGCCGGTTTTTTTGTGCGTGCCGGCTATGCTCAGGAAACGCATCATGCGTCGACAGCCAGGGAGCAGCGGTCATGGACATGCTCGAGCGACTGCAGGGGGAGGGTGCCCTGCTGGGTAAGCTGCGTTGCCTTTTCCAGGTGCTGCGTGGCAAGGCTCCCCAGGTGGAGCGATTGGCCATTGCCCTGTATGACGAAGCTACGGATTGTGTGAAGACCTTTCTGGCCCTTGAGGAGCCCAGCAACTCACTGGGTCACTACCATGCGCGCTTGTCGGAAACCACCTGGCTATTAACCGTGGCGCGCAGCCTGCGTCCGCGTCTGATCGAGGATTTGCGGGTACTCGCCGGCAGTCGCAAACCGCACGTTAAACAACTGCTGGATGCCGGTTACCTGAGTAGCTATACCCTGCCGATGTGCGTCAATGGACACTTCTTCGGCTTCATATTCTTCAATGCCCGACAAGCCGGGGCATTCGGCGAGGCCTTGCGGGCCGAGCTGGACATGCTGGCGCATCTGCTCAGCCTGATGGTCTACCAGGAGCGCATGACGTTGCGTACCTTGCAGGCAACCTTGCGCAGCGCCCTCGGGGTGAGTCGTGTCAGGGATCCGGAGAGTGCCGGGCACCTCGAACGCATGGCGCGCTATGCCTGGCTGATCGGTCATCACCTGGCAGCAGATCATCAGTTGAGCGACGAGTATGTCGAACATCTCGGCCTGTTTGCCCCGCTGCATGATCTGGGCAAGTTGAGTACGCCGGATCGTGTATTGCTCAAGCCGGGGCCGCTGGATGTGCTGGAAACCTTGCTGATGCGTGAGCACCCCAGGGCTGGCCTCGAGCTGCTCGATGAGTTGCTCGACAATTTCGCCCTGGGTGGCGTGGGCTGGGTGCAGATGTTGCGCAATATCGTGCTTTACCACCATGAGGCGCTGGATGGTTCTGGATATCCGGAAGGCCTGGTGGGGCGAGCTATTCCATTGGAAGCACGCATTGTTGCAGTGGCCGATGTGTTCGATGCCTTGACCAGTGAGCGGCCCTACAAACAAGCCTGGCCGAACGAGTTGGCTTTCAGTCTGTTGCGCCAGGAAGCCGGGGTGCGTCTGGATGAGGCGTGCGTGGCAGTCTTGTTGGCGCATCCCGAAGCCGTACGGGAGATTCAGCAGCAGTGTGCGGAAAGTCGTTTTGGCTGAGTGAGCGTCTCAGGTCCGCCAGAGAATCTCGCTGACGCCTTCGGTAGTGACCTGTAGCCAACGATCACCTTCTTCCTCGGCTTCCTCCTCGTCCCAGGAACCGGGGGCGCAACGGATTGGCACGCCGAGCGCAGCATTGGCTGCACGTGCGCAGGCCAGGTCGTCTTCCCAGGGCGTGCGGTCACTTTCCAGCAGCAGGCAGTGCCAGTTGCCGACCGCCTTGTGCAGCCACAGCACGGGAATTTCACCCGCTTGGCACTGCTGGGTCTTGCCGCGGCTTTGCCAGGGGCTGCAGGGCGCGATGGCCTGGCTCAGCCATTCGGCCACGGCGTCCTGGTCGCTGTCTTTCAGGTAGATCTCGATATCCGGTTGGCGCATGTGCAATTCCTCTGGCTGGGCGATTTGCTCGGCACGGCAGGCCAGGCGCGTCAGGCTGTCTTGATGATCCAATCGTAGCGTATGGATACCACGACTTCTAAGGGGCTGGCGATAACCGCGGCGCGCCGCTCGGCACTGGCCCGCCAGCCGTGCGGGGTCATGGCCAGCAAGTCAGCGCGGTCTTCCGCCTGCGGCAGCGCGAGGCGGTATTCCAGGGTCTGGGTATCACTCAGCTGCATGCCGTGGGGAATCAGCTGCAGGTGCTTTTCGTCGTCATACGGGCGTACTTCATCGTACAGGCGCTGGCGCAGCTCAAAGAGATGCTGGCGGGTGGGGCCCATGCGCAACAGTCCGCCGCCGACGGGCAGCAGGCGATAGGCTTCCTGCCAGTCGAGCGGACTGAACACGCTGGTCAGCAGCGCACAGCTGGCATCGGCCAGCGGAATGCGGGCCATGCTGGCGACCAGCCAGGTGACGTTCCGGCTGCGCTTGCAGGCCTGGCGTACGGCATCGCGGGAGATGTCCAGGCCGTAGGCCTGACTGTCCGGCAGCGCCGCAGCCAGCTGGCTGGTGTAGTAGCCCTCGCCGCAGCCGATATCCAGCCACTGGCGTGGCGCATGGCTGGCGGCCAGTTGCGCCAGGCGCTGGGCCAGCGGGGCATAGTGGCCGGCCTGCAGGAAACGCCGGCGGGCCTCGACCATCGCCGGGTTGTCGCCCGGTGCGCGGCTGTTCTTGTGCTGTACCGGCAGTAGGTTGAGGTAGCCCTGGCGCGCCCGGTCGAAGCGGTGGCCCTGACTGCAACAGGCTCCCTGCGCGTCATAGGCCAGGCTGTGCTGGCAGAGCGGACAGATCAGCATGCGAGCAGACGTACCAGGGTCTGGTAGTAGATTTCGCTGAGGGCATCCAGGTCGGCGGCACGGATGTGTTCGTCACGCTGGTGGATGGTGGCATTCAGCGGACCCAGTTCGACCACCTGGGTGCCCAGGGTGGCGATGAAACGGCCGTCCGAAGTACCGCCGCTGGTCGAAGGGGTGGTGTGGATGCCGCACACCGCCTCGATGCTCGCCGCCACCGCATCGAGCAGTGCGCCGGGCTGGGTGAGGAAGGGCAGGCCGGACAGCGCCCAGTCGATGTGCCAGTCCAGGCCATGGCGGTCGAGAATGGCCGCGACACGCTGTTGCAGGCTCTCCACGGTGGATTCGGTGGAGAAACGGAAGTTGAATACGCAGGTCAGCTCGCCCGGGATGACGTTGGTGGCGCCGGTGCCGGCATGGATGTTGGAGATTTGCAGGCTGGTCGGAGGGAAGTAGGCATTGCCGCTATCCCAGTGTTCGCCAGCCAGCTCTGCCAGTGCCGGAGCAGCCAGGTGGATGGGGTTTTTGGCCAGGTGCGGATAGGCGACGTGACCCTGCTTGCCACGCACTGTCAGCGTGGCGCCGAGGCTGCCGCGTCGTCCGTTCTTGACGATGTCGCCGAGTTGCTCGGTGCTCGAGGGCTCGCCGACGATGCACCAGTCGAGCCGCTCGTTGCGCGCGCGCAGGCGTTCCACCACGGCGCGGGTGCCATGCTGGGCCGGCCCTTCTTCATCGCTGGTGATGAGGAAGGCAATCGCCCCCTGGTGGTTGGGATGGTCGGCAACAAAACGCTCAACGGCGGTGATCATCGCCGCCAGGCTGCCTTTCATGTCCGCCGCGCCGCGTCCGCGCAGCATGCCCTGGGCATCGATCTGCGGTTCGAAGGGCGGGTATTGCCAGGCCTCCAGGGGGCCGGTCGGCACCACGTCGGTGTGCCCGGCAAAGCACAGCACCGGGCCGTCGCCGCCGCGCCTGGCCCAGAAATTGTCCACTTCCTCGATGCGCATCGGCTCGATGTTGAAGCCCGCTGCCGCCAGGCGTTCGCACATCAGCGCCTGACAACCTTCGTCGGCCGGGGTGACCGAGGGGCGGCGGATCAGCTCGAAAGCCAGTTCCAGGGTAGGGGACAGCGCAGGCATGCAAGGCTCCAGCGGGCAGGTAAAAAAGGCCGGTCATATTAGCAGGCCAGTACCGGCCAGGGGTATCGGCCAAGCGTCGGGCACGCTGGGCTGCAAGCGCTGGGCTAGACTGTGGCAGTCCAACCAGGCAGGTGTCCTATGTTGCAGCGTGAACACTGTGGGCTGTTGATCATTGATATCCAGGGGCGTCTGGCGCAGACGGTGGAGGAGAGCGCGGCGCTGCTGGACAACTGCCGGCGGCTGATCCTCAGCGTACAGTGCCTGGGCCTGCCGATTGTCTGGGTGGAGCAGAACCCGCAGGGGCTGGGGGCGACCGTGCCTGAGCTGGCGGATTTGCTGACAGGTCTGCAGCCGATCAGCAAATACAGCTTTGATGCCTGTGGCGAACCGGCGGTTCTGCAGGCTGTGCAGGACAGCGGCCGGCAGCAGTGGCTGCTATGTGGCATCGAGGCACACATCTGTGTGTTCCAGACAGCCCGCAGCCTGTTGGCCCGCGGTTATCAGGTCGAGTTGCTGAGTGACTGCATGGCCTCGCGGCGCCTCGCCAACAAACAGCTGGCGCTGACCCGCCTGCAAGGGCTGGGGGCCACGCTGAGCAGCCTGGAGATGAGCCTCTACGAGTTGCTCGGTGATTGCCGCAGCGAGGCGTTTCGTCCCGTGCTGGCACTGCTCCGTTGAGGCTGGCGCTGCACGTATAATGCGCGCCCGGTTGGCGATGAGGTGGCGCAATGGCCCTTGATGATCAGCGTTTTGGTGGAATTGCCCGGCTGTACGGAAGCGATGGCCTGGCCCGCCTGCAGGCCGCACACGTGGCGGTGGTCGGTATCGGCGGGGTAGGCAGCTGGGTGGCCGAGGCGCTGGCGCGCACTGGCGTGGGTGAGCTGTCGCTGTTCGACCTGGATGACGTGTGCATCACCAACACCAATCGCCAGGTGCACGCCCTGCAGGGCGCGGTCGGGCGGGCCAAGGTCGAGGTCATGGCCGAGCGCATCCACGCCATCAATCCGGCCTGCCGGGTGCATGCCGTGGCGGACTTCGTGACCCGCGACAATCTCGCCGAGCTGATTACCCCGCAGCTGGACATGGTCATCGACTGCATCGATAGCGTGGCGGCCAAGGCGGCGCTGATTGCCTGGTGCAAGCGTCGCAAGATCGCCATCGTCACCACCGGCGGTGCGGGGGGGCAGATCGATCCGACCCGCGTGCAGGTGGTCGACCTGAACAAGACCTTCAATGATCCGCTGGCTGCCAAGGTGCGCTCCACCCTGCGCCGCGACTATGGCTTCTCGCGCACGCCCGGCAAGCATTACAGCGTGCCCTGTGTGTTTTCCAGCGAACAGCTGCGTTACCCCAAGCCCGACGGCACGGTCTGTCAGGCCAAGGGGTTTGTCGGCGAGGGGGTCAAACTGGACTGCGCCGGCGGTTTCGGCGCGGTGATGATGGTGACTGCTACCTTCGCCATGGCTGCCACTGCCAAGGCCGTGGAAAAACTGCTGGCCGGCGCACGTCGCCCGGCGGAACGCACGGCGTCATAACTGCCTGTCAGGCGTGCTTAAGGATGTGTTGCAGCACGGCATGCAGGCCGTTGCTGCGCGAGGGCGTGAGCTGGCGTTGCAGGCCCAGCTGGTTGAACCAGTCGGCGATATCCAGCTGGGCCAGCTCGCTGACCGGCAGTGTGTTGATGCGTGCCAGCAGTACCGCGAGCAGTCCGCGCAGCAGGCGGGCGTCGCTGTCGGCGCGCCACTGGCTGGCGCCGGCGGGGCCGTCGGCAACCAGCCAGACCTGGCTGCTGCAGCCTTGCACCTGGTTGGCCGTGCAGCGTTCGGCGTCACTGAGCGGCGCCAGGCGCTGCCCCCACTCGAGCAGCAGGCGGGCGCGCTGCTCCCAGCCGGCAGCCTGGCTGAATTGCTCAAGGGCGGTTTGCGCGGCGTCGGGTAAAGGGTTCATTGCAGCAGTGCCAGGGCGTTGTCGAGGGCGCTGAACAGCCGTGCCAGATCCTCGCCATCGTTGTACAGGCCGAGGGAGACCCGGCACGCCCCGGGCAGGCCGAGGCTGTGCAACAGCGGCTGGGCGCAGTGGTGGCCATGGCGGATGGCAATGCCCTGTTCGGCGAGCAGGTGTGCCAGATCGCTGCCATGCACGCCGTCGACGACGAAGCTGGCCAGGGCGCACTGTGGTGTGCCGAGCAGGCGCAGCGCCGGACGCTGGCGCAGGCCGTCGAGCAGCGCGTGGTGCAGGGCGGCTTCATGGCGTGCCACGGCCTGGGCATCAAGGCCATCCAGATAGCGCAAGGCCGCGCCCAGGGCGATCACCCCGGCGATGGGCGGGGTGCCGGCCTCCAGGCCCAATGGTGGCGGCAGGAAACTGGCCTGCTGGTAATCGGTGTGGCTGAGCATCTCGCCGCCGAACTGCCAGGGCCGCAACAGGCGGGCGGCCTGCTGGCGGGCGTACAGCACACCCACGCCATCGGCGCTGTACAGCTTGTGCGCGGAGAAAACGTAGAAATCGCAGCCCAGCGCGGCCAGGTCGGGGCGCTGGTGAACGCAGCCCTGGGCACCGTCCACCAGGGTCAGCGCGCCCTGTGCACGGGCCAGCTCAAGCAGTGCAGGCAGCGGGTTCCAGCGGCCCAGCACGTTGGACAGTTGGCTGACCGCGAGCAGGCGACAGCGCGGGCCGATCAGCGCGGCGGCCTGTTGCAGGTCGATCTCGCCTGCGGCGCTCAGCGGCAGGATGCGCAGGCTTAACTGCTGACGTTGTGCCAGCTGCTGCCAGGGCAGCAGGTTGGCGTGATGTTCCAGCGCGCTGATGACGATCTCGTCGCCGGCCTGCCAGGGGATGTCCAGGCTGTAGGCCAGCAGGTTGATGGCCTCGGTGCAGCTGCGCGTGAAGATGATCTCCCGGCTGTCGGCGGCGTTCAGCCAGCCGGCCAGCTGCTCGCGTACGCCTTCGAAGGCTTGGGTGGCGCGCTGTGCCGGAAGGTGCTGGGCACGGTGCACATTGGCGGCGCCGCGGCTGTAGTAGTCGCGCAGGGCGTCGAGCACGGCCTGCGGTTTCTGTGCCGTGGCCGCGCTGTCCAGATAGGTCTGGCCTTCGTCGTGCAGGGAGAGGATGCCGGGGAAGTCGGCGCGCCAGGGAGAAATGAGTGACATGGGCTGAACCGGTTCAAGCCTTCGCTACAGGCTGAAGGCGGGACGAGAGCGTGGGTTTCCTGTCCGGCCTGCAGCCTGTAGCGCTTTTATCGGCTTTTAGTTATGCGCGTGCAGAGCTTCGTTGAGCTCGATGGCCGACTTGTGGGTCTTGCACTCCACGGCGCCGCTCTGCGAGTTACGACGGAACAGCAGGTCCGGCTGGCCAGCCAGCTCGCGGGCCTTGACCACGCGCACCAGGTTGCCCTGCTCGTCGAGCAGCGCCACCTTGGTGCCGGCGGTGACATACAGGCCGGACTCCACGGTGTTGCGGTCACCCAGCGGAATGCCGATACCGGCATTGGCGCCAATCAGGCAGCCTTCGCCGACGCTGATGACGATGTTGCCGCCACCGGACAGGGTGCCCATGGTCGAGCAGCCGCCGCCGAGGTCCGAGCCCTTGCCGACGAATACCCCGGCCGAGACACGCCCTTCGATCATCCCCGGACCGGCGGTGCCGGCGTTGAAGTTGACGAAGCCTTCGTGCATGACCGTGGTGCCTTCACCGATGTAGGCGCCCAGACGGATGCGCGAGCTGTCGGCCAGGCGCACGCCACTGGGTACCACGTAGTCGGTCATCTTGGGGAACTTGTCCACGGAGAACACCTCCAGCAGCTCACCCTTCAGGCGGGCTTCCAGCTGGCGCTCGGCCAGTTCGCTGAGGTCTACCGCGCCCTGGCTGGTCCAGGCCACATTGGGCAGCAGCGGGAAGATGCCGGTCAGGTTCAGGCCATGCGGCTTGACCAGGCGATGCGACAGCAGGTGCAGCTTGAGATAGGCCTCGGGCGTCGAACTCAGCGCGCTGTCCTCGGCCAGCACGCAGACCACCAGCGGCTTTTCGCTTTCCGCGAGGCGCTTGAGCAGTGCCGACTGCAGCGGGTCGATGTGCTTCAGCGCAGCGGCCAGGTCACAGGCCTGGTTCTTGGTGATGGGCAGTGCCTGGTTGCCTTCCTGGTAACCGATCAGCGGGCAGACGGCCTCGACCAGTTCGGCGGCTGGATGCAGCAGCGGCTGGGCATAAAAGACTTCCAGCCAGGCGCCCTGGCGGTTCTGGGTGCCTACGCCGAAGGCGATGCTGAAGAGAGGAGTGGTCATGGGCAATGTCCTTGTAGCTAAGGGGGAAAAAGGTTCAGGCAAAGGCGCTGGCGTAGTGCTCGGGCTTGAAGCCCAGCAGGCTGCGTTCGCCCAGGTCGAGTACCGGGCGCTTGATCATGGACGGCTGGGCGAGCATCAGGGCAATCGCCTTGGCCTGGTCGAGATCGGCCTTGTCGGCGTCGCTGAGCTTGCGAAAGGTCGTGCCGGCACGGTTGAGTACCTTGTCCCAGCCGTGTTCCTCGCACCAGCGCTGCAGGTGCTGGGCGTCGATGCCGGCGACCTTGTAGTCGTGGAAGTGGTAGCCGATCGCCTGCTCGTCGAGCCATTGGCGGGCTTTCTTCATGGTGTCGCAGGCTTTGATGCCGTACAGGGTCGGGGTCATGGCGTGCAGATCCTGGCGCGGGATGGGGCGGCGATTATGCCACAGGCAATGGCCAGCTCAGCGGCTGGCCAGGTAGTTGCGAATGCGCTGGGCGGCTTCGATGCATTCCTCCAGCGGTGCGACCAGCGCCATGCGAATGCGCCCGGCCCCAGGGTTGATGCCCTCCACCTCGCGCGACAGGTATGAGCCGGGGACCACGGTGACATGCTGGGTGGCGAACAGCTCGCGGGTGAATTGCTGCTCGTCCATGCCGGTATTGGCCCACAGGTAGAAGCTGCCATCGGGACGCTGCACATCCAGAACCGGCGCCAGGATGTCCAGTACGGCTGTGAACTTGGCACGGTATTGCTCGCGGTTGGCGCGCACGTGCGCTTCGTCATGCCAGGCGGCGATGCTGGCCAGTTGCGTCTGCACCGGCATGGCACAGCCGTGATAGGTGCGGTAGAGCAGGAAGTCCTTGAGGATGGCGGCATCGCCAGCCACGAAGCCCGAGCGCAGCCCTGGCAGGTTGGAGCGCTTGGACAGGCTGTGGAACACCACGCAGCGGGCAAAGTCGCTACGTCCCAGTTCCACGCAGGCGCTGAGCAGACCGGGCGGCGGGTTGCCTTCGTCGAAGTACAGCTCGCTGTAGCACTCGTCGGCGGCAATGATGAAGTTGTACTGGTCGGCCAGGGCAATCAGCTGCTTGAGCGTGCTCATGGGCGTCAGCGCGCCGGTGGGGTTGCCCGGCGAGCAGAGGAAAAGAATTTGCGTGCGTTGCCATACCTCCGCCGGCACCGCGGCATAGTCCGGATTGAAGCCGTTTTCGGCCAGGCAGGGCAGGTAGTAGGGCGTAGCGCCGGCCAGCAGCGCGGCGCCTTCGTAGATCTGGTAGAACGGGTTGGGTGACAGCACCAGCGCCGGCTGCTGGCGGTCGATGACTGCCTGGGTAAAGGCGAACAGCGCCTCGCGGGTGCCGTTGACCGGTAACACATGGCGGGCACTGTCCAGCCAGCCAGCCGGCACGGCAAAGCGCCGCTGGCACCAGCCGCTGATGGCTTCGCGCAGGGCCGGCAGGCCCAGGGTGGTGGGGTACACGGCAAGCTGCGCGAGGTTGTCGGCCAGGGCCTGGGCAACGAAGGGCGGTGCCGGGTGCTTGGGCTCGCCAATCGACAGGGCGATTGGCCGCAGTTCAGCGGGGGGTTGAACATTGGCCAGCAGGGCGCGCAGCTTCTCGAAGGGGTAGGGGTGTAGCTGTTGCAGTGCGGGGTTCATCGGGCAAGGCTCCGGACAGAAGGCGGCGCGTGGCAGCACAGGCTGCCGCGCGGGTCAGAATTCGATACGTTGCGGCTCGCAGCCACCCTGGGCTTCGCTCAACTGGCCGACGATGGTCTGCTGCAGGCGGCTGCACAATTCAGGGTCGGCCAGTGGCTGGTTGTCGGCATCGGTAATGAAGAACACGTCTTCCACGCGTTCGCCGAGCGTGGCGATCTTGGCGTTCTGCAGCGACAGGTCGAAGTCGAGAAAGATGCGCCCCAGGCGGGCCAGCAATCCGGGGCGGTCGGGGGCGATGACCTCGAGAACGGTTACCGGGCGCTGTGCATCGTTATGGATGGTCACCTGCGGGGCGAAGGCGAAGTGCTTGAGCTGACGCGGTACGCGGCGCTGAATGATGGTTGGGTAGTCGTCGGGGTTCTTCAGCGCGGCGACCAGACCATCGCGAATTTCCCGGATACGCGCCGGGTTGTCGCCAATCGCTCCGCCATCGGCATCCAGCACCATGTAGGTGTCGAGGGTGAACTGACTGGTCGAGGTGATGATGCGCGCGTCCTGAATGTCCAGGTTGAGCTGACTCATGGCCGCCACGGTGACCGCGAAGAAGTCGTGCTGGTCCGGTGCGTAGATGAAGATCTGCGTCGCGCCGCCGAGTTCCTGCTGGCTGCTGCCGCGAATCAACACCAGCGGGTCCTGGCCATGGGGGTGCTGGAGAATGGCGGCGGTGTGCCAGGCCACATCGTCGGGGCTGTGGCGCAGGAAATAGTCATCGCCCAGCTGCGACCAGAGCAGCTCGGCCTGGTCAGCGTCCTGTTCGGCGGCAATCAATAGCTCGCGTGCACTGTCCTGGGTCTGGCGGATTTGCTCTTCGCGGTCCAGCGGGTTTTCCAGGCCGCGGCGCAGGGTAGCCTTGGTGGCACTGTACAGTTGGCGCAGCAGACTGGCGCGCCAGGCGTTCCAGAGGGTCGGGTTGGTGGCGTTGATATCCGCCACGGTCAGTACATAGAGGTAGTCCAGGCGGGTCTGGTCGCCGACACGCTGGGCAAAGTCGTAGATGACCTGAGGGTCGGAAATGTCCTGGCGCTGCGCGGTGGTCGACATGATCAGGTGATTGCGTACCAGCCATACCACCAGGCGGCTGTCCCAGGCCGGCAACTGGTGACGCAGGCAGAATGCCTCGGCATCCACCGCGCCGAGTTCCGAATGGTCGCCGCCACGGCCCTTGCCGATGTCGTGGTATAGCCCGGCGATGTAGATCAGTTCGGGCTTGGCCAGGGTGTCGATCAGCTCGGCGGCCAGCGGGAATTTCTCGGCCATTTCCGGCCAGCGGAACTTGCGCAGGTGCTTGATCAGGTTGAGGGTGTGCGCATCCACCGTATAGATGTGGAACAGGTCGTGCTGCATCTGTCCGACAATTCGCCCGAACTCCGGCAGGTAGCGGCCAAGAATGCCGTAGCGGTTCATGCGTCGCAGGTTGCGGTGGATGCCCTCGCGGCTCTTGAACAGCTCGATGAACAGGCTGGTGTTACGGATGTCGCGGCGGAAATCCTCGTCGATCAGGTGGCGGGCATCACGCAGCAGGCGGATAGTGCCGGCTTCCACGCCCTTGAGGTGTGGGTTTTGTGCGAGCAGTACGAAGATTTCCAGAATGGCGAAGGGCGTGCGCTGGAACACCTTGGGGTGTGCGGCGACCAGGAAGCGCCCACGCACCAGGAAACGACTGTTCAGCGGTTGTGCCAGGGGACTTTGTCCGGCATCGAGGATCACTTCCTGAAAATGCTGCATGATCAGGTCGTTCAGTTCGGCTACCGCCATCACGGCGCGGTAGTACTTCTGCATCATTTGCTCGACGGCCAGCTTGCCCGGCTGGTCGTGCAGGCCGAGCAGCTCGGCGATGCGATTCTGGTAGTCGAACAGCAGGCGGTCCTCGGCGCGGCCGGCGAGCATGTGCAAGGCATAGCGCACCTTCCACAGCAGGTCCTGGGAGGCGGTCAGCAGGCTGGCCTCGGACTCGATAAGGAATCCCTGGGCGGCCATGGCTTGCAGGTTGAGGGTGCCGAACTGGCGGCGGGCGATCCACAGGATGGTCTGGATGTCGCGTAGCCCGCCTGGCGAGCCCTTGACGTTGGGCTCCAGGTTGTACTCGGTGTCGTTGTACTTGCGATGGCGGGCGCGCTGTTCTTCGCGCTTGCCAAGAAAGAAGGCCCGGCTGGGCCACATCTGCTCCGCTGAAGTAGCGTCCTGCATGCGCTGGCGCAGGTGTTCGGGGCCGGCAATGGTGCGGCTTTCCATCAGGTTGGTGATCACCGTCAGGTCAGCCCGTGCCTCTTCGGCGCACTCGGCAACGCTACGCACGCTTTGTCCGACTTCCAGGCCGATATCCCAGAGCAGGGTGAGGAAGCCTTCGATGCTCTCGCGATGCTGCTCGTGGTTGGCCCGTTCCAGGAGGATCAGCAGGTCGATATCCGAGTAGGGGTGCAGCTCGCCGCGTCCGTAGCCGCCGACCGCCAGCAGGGCAATGTCGTCGGCCTCGCCCCAGGCAAAGCGTTGCCAGGCGGCGGCAAGCAGCTGGTCGACGAACCAGGCACGCTCATGGATCAGCCGGCGAATGTCGCGCTGGCTGCAGAAGCGCTGGTCCAGCACGCTGCGTGCCTGCTGGATGGCTTTCTTGAAGGCCGCAATCGGGCTGCTCTTGAGCGCGAGCTCTGCCTGAAACTGGCTGGGGTCGAACAGCTCCGGATCGGTGTGCGGCATGCGACTTCCTCGGGATGGGCTTAGGGCGCGCGGCGCGGCAGGGTGTCGTCGCTGCGCAGGGTGAAGATTTCGTAGCCGTCGGCGGTGACCAGTACGGTGTGCTCCCATTGCGCGGAGAGCTTGCGATCCTTGGTAATGGCCGTCCAGCCATCGCCCAGCAGGCGGGTTTCCGCGCGCCCCTGATTGATCATCGGTTCGATGGTGAAGGTCATGCCTTCCTTGAGTTCCAGGCCGGTGCCGGCCTTGCCGTAGTGCAGTACTTGCGGTTCTTCGTGGAACACGGCGCCGATACCGTGGCCGCAGTATTCGCGGACTACGGAGTAGCCGTGTTTCTCCGCGTGTTTCTGGATCACTTCGCCGATGTCACCCAGTCGGGTGCCGGGACGCACCAGTTCGATGCCCTTGTACAGGCATTCCTGGGTAATCCGGCAGAGCTTTTCCGCCCATTCCGGCACTTTGCCAACCAGGAACATCTTGCTGGTGTCGCCGTGGTAGCCATCCTTGATCACGGTGATATCGATATTGACGATGTCACCTTCCTTGAGTGGCTTGTCGTTGGGGATGCCATGGCAGACCACATGGTTGATCGACGTGCAGATGGACTTGGGGAAGCCCTTGTAGTTGAGAGGGGCGGGGATGGCTTGCTGTACGTTGACAATATAGTCGTGGCACAGGCGATCCAGTTCCTCGGTGGTGACCCCGGGCTTGACGTGTTCGCCGATCATCTCCAGCACTTCGGCGGCCAGGCGGCCGGCCACGCGCATTTTCTCGATTTCAGCGGGGGACTTGAGGGTGACGGTCATAGCAGCTCTCGGGGGGGCTAAACAGAAAGGCGCGTATATTAACAGCTACAGCTCGTAAGCCCCAAAGTGCAGCTGCACGCTTGGGCTCTTGCATTGCGGCGTGTAGCGTGTGGCGGTGTTCTGTGGTATAAAACGCACCGCTTTGCGGGCGACATGCCTGGAAAGCCTTAACTCCGCACACGCATCGACACGGTCGCCTGGGTGCCCGCAAGGGTTGGCAGCTGGGGTGCGTGGAGGCCTAACCCGTTTCTTTCGAGGAATAGCAATGACTCAAGTCACCATGCGCGACATGCTGAAGGCCGGTGTGCACTTCGGCCACCAGACCCGTTACTGGAACCCGAAAATGGGCAAGTTCATTTTCGGCTCGCGCAACAAGATCCACATCGTAAACCTGGAAAAAACCCTGCCGATGTTCAACGAAGCCCTGGCTTTCGTTGAAAAGCTGGCTGCTGGCAAGAACAAGATTCTGTTCGTCGGCACCAAGCGTTCGGCCAGCAAGATCGTTCGCGAAGAAGCCAGCCGTTGCGGCATGCCCTACGTTGATCATCGCTGGTTGGGCGGCATGCTGACCAACTACAAAACCATCCGTGCTTCGATCAAGCGCCTGCGTGATCTGGAAACCCAGTCCCAGGACGGCACCTTTGCCAAGCTGACCAAGAAAGAAGCGCTGATGCGTACCCGTGATCTGGAGAAACTGGATCGCAGCCTGGGTGGTATCAAGGACATGGGCGGCCTGCCGGACGCACTGTTCGTGATCGACGTTGACCACGAGCGCATCGCCATCACCGAAGCCAACAAGCTGGGTATCCCGGTAATTGGCGTGGTTGATACCAACAGCAGCCCGGAAGGCGTTGACTACATCATCCCGGGTAACGACGACGCCATCCGCGCCGTTCAGCTGTACCTGGCTTCCATGGCCGATGCCGTCATCCGTGGCCGTGGCAACGCTGCCGTGAGCGCTGACGAGTTCGTCGAGGAAGCTGCTTCCGAGGCCGCTGAAGGCTAAGTTCGGAGCGTCTGACGCAACCCGATCCGCAAGAAGGGGGCTAGGCCCCCTTTTTGCCAACTTCGAATTGCCGGTCTGTGTTTGTGCAGGTCGGATGAATGGTTGAATACCACTTCAAGAGGATTGTGACATGGCAGAAATCACTGCAGCCCTGGTTAAAGAACTGCGCGAGCGTACCGGCCAAGGCATGATGGAATGCAAGAAGGCCCTGGTTGCCGCCGGTGGCGACATCGAAAAAGCCATCGACGACATGCGCGCCTCCGGTGCCATCAAGGCCGCCAAGAAGGCTGGCAACATTGCTGCCGAAGGTTCGATTGCCGTGCGTGTCGAGGGTGGCCGCGGCATGATCATCGAAGTCAACTCGCAGACCGACTTCCTGGCCCTGCAGGATGACTTCAAGGCTTTCGTCAAGGAGAGCCTGGACGAAGCCTTTGCCCAGAAACTGACTGAAGCGGCTCCGCTGATCGCTTCCCGCGAATCTGCCCGCGAGGCGCTGGTCGCCAAGTGCGGTGAAAACGTGAACATCCGTCGCCTGGCGACCGTTGAAGGCGAGACCGTTGGCTCTTACCTGCACGGCCACCGCATCGGTGTTCTGGTTCAGCTCAAGGGTGGTAACGAAGAGCTGGCCAAGCACATCGCCATGCACGTAGCTGCCAGCAACCCGGCCGTACTGAGCCCGGCTGACGTTTCCGAAGAGCTGATCGCCAAGGAAAAGGAAATCTTCCTGCAGCTGAACGCCGACAAGATCGCCGGCAAGCCGGAAAACATCGTCGAGAACATGGTCAAGGGTCGTATCGCCAAGTTCCTCGCCGAAGCCAGCCTGACCGAGCAGGCCTTCGTCATGGATCCGGAAGTCAAGGTCGGTGAACTGGCCAAGAAAGCCGGTGCCGAGATCGTTTCCTTCATCCGCTTCGAAGTGGGCGAGGGCATCGAAAAGGCCGAGTCCGACTTCGCTGCCGAAGTGGCTGCCCAGGTCGCTGCTGCCAAGCAATAAGGCTGTTTGCCTGACCCCTGAAGAGGCTGCCCGCTCACGCGTGCGGCCTCTTCGTCAAAATGGCGGGCCACCTGGGGAGGCTCGGCGCGACGGCCCCGCTCGGCGGGTGACCTGGGCGCGTGCACCCTTGAGGTGCCCTGATCGCATGCGCCTGGCGCATGATTATTCAACGCCGCAGGAGAGAAAACGTCATGGCTCAGCAGCCGAACATTCGTCAAGCTCGCTATAAACGCATTCTGCTCAAACTCAGCGGCGAGGCCCTGATGGGCTCTGAGGAGTTTGGCATCGATCCCAAGGTGCTCGACCGTATGGCGCTGGAGATCGGCCAGTTGGTGGGCATTGGCGTACAGGTTGGTCTGGTGATTGGTGGCGGTAACCTGTTCCGTGGTGCCGCGTTGTCGGCAGCCGGTATGGATCGGGTGACTGGCGACCATATGGGCATGCTGGCCACGGTGATGAATGCGTTGGCCATGCGTGACGCGCTGGAGCGCTCGAACATCCCGGCGCTGGTGATGTCGGCCATTTCCATGGTGGGCGTGACCGATCACTATGACCGGCGCAAGGCCGTGCGCCATCTGAATGCCGGTGAAGTGGTTATCTTCGCTGCCGGCACTGGCAATCCGTTCTTTACTACTGACTCGGCGGCCTGCCTGCGCGGTATCGAGATTGATGCCGACCTGGTACTCAAGGCGACCAAGGTGGATGGCGTGTACACTGCCGATCCGTTCAAGGATCCGAATGCCGAGAAATTTGATCGCCTCACCTACGATGAGGTGCTGGACCGCAAGCTGGGTGTCATGGACCTTACCGCCATTTGTTTGGTGCGTGACCACAAGATGCCGCTGCGGGTATTCAACATGAACAAGCCGGGTGCCCTGCTCAATGTCGTGGTAGGGGGTGCCGAAGGTACGCTGGTCGAGGAGAGCGAAGCATGATCAATGAGATCAAGAAGGACGCGCAGGTGCGCATGCAGAAAAGTGTCGAATCGCTGGAGCACGCGTTCGCCAAGATTCGTACCGGGCGTGCGAGCCCGGCCATCCTCGACAGCATCATGGTGTCCTATTACGGCAGCGATACCCCGCTGCGCCAGGTGGCCAACGTGACGGTCGAAGATTCCCGTACCCTGGCGTTGACCGTGTTCGACAAGAGCATGATCCAGGCGGTCGAGAAGGCCATCATGACCTCCGACCTGGGCCTCAATCCGGCCACGGCCGGTACCACCATCCGGGTGCCGATGCCGGCGCTGACCGAAGAAACCCGCAAGGGCTATACCAAGCAGGCGCGCCAGGAAGCCGAGAATGCCCGCGTGGCGGTGCGTAATATTCGCCGTGATGCGTTGGCTCAGCTCAAGGATCTGGTCAAGGAAAAGGAAATCAGCGAAGACGAGGAGCGTCGTGCCGCTGATGAGGTACAGAAGCTGACTGACAAGTTCGTCGCTGAAGTGGAAAAAGCCCTGGAAGGCAAGGAAAAGGATTTGATGGCCGTTTGAGGGCCGGCCTCGTCATGGATAAGACCAATCCCGCTGTGCCGCGGCATGTTGCCATCATCATGGATGGCAACAACCGCTGGGCCAAGAAGCGCCTGCTGCCCGGTGTGGCTGGGCACAAGGCCGGCGTCGATGCCGTGCGTGCGGTCATCGAGGTGTGTGCCGATGCCGGCGTCGAGGTGCTGACGCTCTTTGCCTTTTCCAGTGAGAACTGGCAGCGCCCGGCGGATGAGGTCAGCGCCCTGATGGAGCTTTTCCTCGGGGCGTTACGGCGTGAGGTGAAGAAGCTCGACGAGCATGCGATTCGCCTGCGCATCATGGGCGATCGTTCACGTTTCCATCCCGAGTTGCAGGCGGCCATGCGCGAAGCCGAGCAGCGTACTGCCCGGCATACGCGTTTTACCCTGCAGATCGCCGCCAACTATGGGGGGCAGTGGGATATTACCCAGGCTGCACAGCGCCTGGCCCGCGAGGTGCAAGCCGGTCACCTGCGGCCGGAAGATATCAGTCCCTCGCTGCTGCAAGGCTGTCTGGCTACGGCAGACTTGCCGCTGCCCGATCTGTGCATCCGTACCGGTGGCGAACGGCGCATCAGCAACTTCCTGCTTTGGCAGTTGGCTTACAGCGAACTGTATTTTTCCGATCTTTACTGGCCCGACTTCAAGCAGGCTGCCATGCGTGAGGCGCTGGAGGACTTTGCCGGTCGCCAGCGGCGCTTTGGCAAGACCAGCGAGCAGGTCGAGGCCGAGGCGCGCTCCTGATGCTCAAGCAACGTGTGCTCACCGCGCTGTGGCTGTTGCCGCTGGCGCTGGCTGGTTTTTTCTATCTGCACGGGGCGGCTTTTGCCCTGTTCATTGGTCTGGTGGTTTGCCTGGGTGGCTGGGAGTGGGCGCGTCTGGCTGGGCTGCAGGGACAGCCGGCGCGACTGGCCTACAGTGCGCTGGTGGCCGCCTGGCTGTTGGGGCTCTATCAGCTGCCCAGCCTGGCGCCCTGGGTGTTGTGGCTGGCCCTGGCCTGGTGGCTGTGGGCGACTGTGCTGGTGCTGGGCTATCCGCGCAGCCAGCGTTTGTGGGCTGGGCGCCCCGGCAAGTGCCTGATGGGCCTGCTGATCCTGCTGCCGGCCTGGCAAGGGCTGGTGCTGCTCAAGCAGTGGCCGCAAGGTAATGCGCTGATTCTCGCCGTCATGTTGCTGGTGTGGGGGGCAGATATTGGTGCCTATTTTGCCGGCAAGACCTTCGGTAAGCGCAAGCTGGCGCCGCGGGTCAGTCCTGGCAAGAGCTGGGAAGGGGCCATTGGCGGGCTGTGCACCAGCCTGTTGCTGACCCTGGGCTTCGCGCTCTATCAGGGCTGGCCATGGGCTGCCAGTCTGCAGGCCATGCTGGGGGCTGCGCTGATCGTGGCGTTTTCCATCATTGGTGATCTCAACGAGAGCATGTTCAAGCGGCAGGCCGGTATCAAGGACAGCAGTAACTTGCTACCTGGGCATGGCGGCGTGCTGGACCGTATCGATAGCCTGACCGCGGCGGTGCCTTTGTTTGCCTTGTTGCTCTGGTTGGCTGGCTGGGCTGCGCCATGATGCCGGCGCGCGTGACGGTACTGGGTGCCACCGGCTCGATCGGCCTGAGCACCCTGGATGTGCTGGCGCGACATGCCGAGCGCTACGAGGTGTTTGCTTTGACGGCGTTCAGTCGGGTGGATGAGCTGGCAGGTCTGTGCCTGCGCCATCGTCCGCGTCTGGCGGTCGTCGCCGATGTACGAGCGGCTGCCAGCCTGCAGCAACGCTTGCGCGATGCCGGGTTGAACACCGAGGTGTTGTACGGCGAGCAGGCGCTGTGCGAGGTCGCCAGCGCAGCTGAAGTGGATGTGGTGATGGCGGCCATTGTCGGTGCCGCGGGCCTGCGTCCTACGCTGGCTGCCGTGCAGGCGGGCAAGCGTGTGTTGCTGGCCAACAAGGAAGCGCTGGTGATGTCCGGGGCGTTGTTCATGCAGGCGGTACGTCGGCATGCTGCGACCCTGCTGCCCATCGACAGCGAACACAATGCGATTTTTCAGTGTCTGCCGGAACGCACGGGCAGCCTGGAACAGTTGGGCGTGCGGCGTATCCTGCTGACTGCTTCGGGCGGGCCGTTCCGCGAGTTTACCCTCGAGCAGATGGCTAGCGTGACGCCGGCCCAGGCCTGCGCTCATCCGAACTGGTCGATGGGGCAGAAGATTTCCGTCGATTCGGCGAGCATGATGAACAAGGGGCTGGAGCTGATTGAGGCATGCTGGCTGTTCGATGTGCCGCCGGCACGGGTCGAGGTCGTGGTGCACCCGCAAAGCGTCATTCACTCGATGGTCGATTATCTGGATGGCTCGGTGTTGGCCCAGTTGGGCAATCCGGACATGCGTACACCCATCGCGCATGCGCTGGCCTGGCCGGAGCGCATCGACGCTGGCGTCAGTGCGTTGGACCTGTTTCGTATTGCTCGCCTGGATTTCCAGGCCCCGGACGAGCAGCGCTTTCCTTGCCTGCGTCTGGCGCGTCAGGCGGCCGAGCAGGGTGGTACGGCGCCTGCTTTGCTGAATGCCGCCAATGAAGTGGCGGTAGCCGCCTTCCTGGCCGGGCGTATCGGCTTTACGGCCATAGCTGCGTTGATCGAGGAGGTTTTGCAGCGTGAGCCAGTCGCTGCTGCCGATGACTTGCAGCAGGTGTTCGCCGCTGATGCACGGGCGCGTGAACTGGCGGACGCCTGGCTGGTCAGACAGGCAGGCTGAGCGGAGCCCTGGGGGCTAGCGCGTTTAACGGAGAACGACCATGTCGGCAATCTACATGCTACTGGGCACACTGGTGGCGCTGGGGGTGCTGGTCACCATTCACGAGTTCGGGCACTTTTGGGTAGCACGCCGCTGCGGTGTCAAAGTGTTGCGCTTTTCCGTGGGTTTCGGTACCCCGTTATGGCGCTGTCGCGATCGCCAGGACACCGAGTTCGTGATTGCCGCCATTCCGCTGGGCGGCTACGTGAAAATGCTCGATGAGCGCGAAGAGTCGGTTCCCGAGGCCTTGCGCGATCAGGCGTTCAATCGTAAGCCGGTAGGCCAGCGCATCGCCATTGTCGCGGCAGGGCCGCTGGCCAACTTCCTACTGGCACTGGTGTTTTTCTGGGTGTTGGCCATGCTCGGCAGCCAGCAGGTCAAGCCGGTGGTGGGTGAGCTGCTACCAGGTAGTCCTGCCGAACTGGCTGGGGTGCGACCCGGCGAAGAAATCGTTGCGGTAGATGGCAAGACCACTTCTGGCTGGTCGGCGGTCAATCTGCAATTGGTCAAGCGTCTGGGTGAAACCGGCAGTTTGCGCCTGGAACTGGTAACGCCGGGCGATAGCCTGGCGCGTCAGGTGGATGTGCCGCTGCAGGCCTGGTTGCGTGGCGCACATGATCCGGATCCGCTGGCTGGGTTGGGTATTCGCCCATGGCGTCCGCAGGTGACGGCGCGTCTGGCTCATCTTGATGAGAGTGGGCCGGCCGCCGCCGCCGGCTTGCGCCTGGGTGACCATTTGCTGAGCCTGGATGGCCAGCCGGTGGGTGACTGGGCAGATTGGGTGCGTGCTATCCAGCAACGCCCTGGGGAAGCTGTACGAGTGGGCTTCGAGCGTGACGGTCTGGTCCAGGAGCTGAGCATAACGCTTGCCGAACGTGGTCAGACTGGTTATCTCGGCGCCGGGGTGGCGGCAGGGGAGTGGCCGGCGCAGATGCTTCGTGAGGAGCGCTTCGGGCCCTTTGCGGGACTGCTCGAAGGTGCTCGGCGCACCTGGTCGATGACCCTGCTGACCCTTGATTCGCTGAAGAAAATGCTGCTCGGCGAGCTGTCGGTAAAAAACTTGAGTGGGCCGATAACCATTGCTAAAGTGGCGGGCGCTTCAGCCCAGTCCGGCCTTGGCGATTTTCTCCATTTTCTCGCCTACCTGAGCATCAGCCTGGGTGTGTTGAATCTGTTGCCGATTCCTGTCCTGGACGGGGGCCACCTGTTGTTGTACCTGGTCGAGCTGGTGCGCGGCCGGCCCTTGTCGGAGCGGGTGCAGACGTGGGGGATGCAGATCGGCATCAGCCTGGTCATTGGGGTGATGTTGCTGGCCCTGTTCAATGATCTGGGCCGCTTGTAACGCATCGCTGATTTTTCGGATCAGCCGTCGCTGACGGCCGGTTCTTTATTATTAGATGGAATAAAAGGACTTCATGAAACGCTTCCTGCTCCCCGCGGCTATGACCGCGCTCATGATCCCCGCAGTTCAGGCCGAGTCCTTCACCATCAACGATATTCGCGTCAATGGCTTGCAGCGTGTCTCGGCGGGCAGCGTGTTCGGCGCCTTGCCGTTGAGCGTCGGTGATCAGGTCAGCGACCAGCGTCTGGTAGAGGCCACCCGCGCGCTGTTCAAAACCGGCTTCTTCCAGGATATCCAGCTGGGTCGCGACGGCAACGTCCTGGTTATCAGCGTAGTTGAGCGGCCGTCCATTTCCGGTATCGAGATCGAGGGCAACAAGGCGATTTCCACCGAAGACCTGCTCAAGGGCCTGAATCAGTCCGGGCTGGCCGAGGGTGAGATTTTCCAGCGTGCCACGCTGGAGGGCGTGCGCAACGAGTTGCAACGCCAGTATGTGGCCCAGGGCCGTTATTCGGCGGAGATCCAGGCAGAAGTGATTCCCCAGCCGCGCAACCGTGTGGCCCTGAAGATCACCATCAACGAAGGCAGCGTGGCGGCCATCCAGCACATCAACGTGGTGGGTAACACGGTATTTGCTGACGAGCAGTTGATCGACCTGTTCGAGCTGAAGACCAGCAACTGGCTGTCTTTCTTCAAGAACGACGACAAGTATGCCCGCGAGAAGCTGTCCGGTGACCTGGAGCGGCTGCGCTCCTACTATCTGGACCGCGGCTACATCAACATGGACATCACCTCTACCCAGGTGTCCATCACGCCGGACAAGAAGCATGTCTACATCACCGTCAACGTCGACGAGGGTGAGAAGTACACGATCCGCGAAGTCAAGCTGACCGGCGATCTCAAGGTGCCGCAGGAAGAAGTCGAAGCCCTGCTGCTGGTCCAGCAAGGCCAGGTGTTCTCGCGCAAGCTGATGACGACGACCTCCGAGCTGGTGACTCGCCGTCTGGGCAACGAGGGTTATACCTTTGCCAACGTCAACGGCATCCCGCAGGCCCACGACGAGGACAACAGTGTCACCATCACCTTTGCCGTCGATCCGGGCAAACGCGCCTATGTCAACCGCATCAACTTCCGTGGCAATACCAAGACCGAAGATGAAGTGCTGCGCCGCGAAATGCGCCAGATGGAAGGCGGCTGGGCTTCGACCTACCTGATCGACCAGTCCAAGGCACGCCTGGAGCGCCTGGGCTACTTCAAGGAAGTCAACGTGGAAACCCCGGCCGTACCGGGTAGTGATGATCAGGTCGATGTTAACTACAGCGTCGAGGAACAACCCTCCGGTTCGATCACTGCCAGCGTCGGTTTCGCGCAGAACGCCGGTCTGATCCTCGGTGGTTCGATCAGCCAGAACAACTTCCTGGGTAGTGGTAACAAGGTCAGCATCGGTCTGACTCGCAGCGAATACCAGGAGTCGTACAATTTCGGTTTTGTCGATCCCTACTGGACCATCGACGGCGTCAGCCTGGGCTACAACGCCTTCTATCGCACCACCGATTACGACGAGCTCAACACCAGCGTGTCCAGCTATGCAGTAGACAGCTATGGCGGTGGCATCAACATCGGTTATCCGATTACCGAGACTTCGCGTATCAACTATGGGCTGAGTGTCCAGCAGGACGACATCAGTACCGGCATCTACACCGTCGATGAAATTTTCGATTTCATGAAGCAGGAAGGCGACAGCTACCTGAACTTCAAGGGCTCGATTGGCTGGTCGGAGTCGACCCTGAATCGTGGCACCATGGCGACCCGCGGTTATTCGCAGAGCCTGGTGCTGGAAACCACTCTGCCGGGTAGTGACCTGTCGTTCTACCGCCTCGACTATAACGGTCAGGTCTTCAAGGGGCTGACCCAGAACACTGCTCTGCGTTTCCATGGACGCCTGGGCTATGCCGACAGCTATGGCTCGACCAGCGAGCTGCCATTCTACGAACACTACTATGCCGGCGGTTTCGGCTCGGTGCGTGGTTACAAAGACAGCAGCCTGGGCCCGCGCAGTACGCCGAGCCGGGGTACCAATCCGGGGACTGCGCTCGATCCGGATCAGGATCCGTTGCCCTTTGGTGGTAACGTGCTGGTGCAGGGCGGCGTCGAGTACCTGTTCCCCATGCCGTTCGTCAAGGATCAGCGCTCGCTGCGCACCGTGCTGTTCTGGGATGTGGGCAACGTATTCGATACCAACTGCAGTGATACCCAGAAAAATGGCGTGCCTGGTGGCCGTAGCAAGGATGCCGCCTGTGACCTGGATCTGAGCAACCTGGCCAGTTCGGTGGGTGTCGGTCTGACCTGGGTAACCGCTCTGGGCCCGCTGAGTTTCAGCCTGGGCATGCCGATCATGAAGCCGGATGACGCAGATACCCAGGTGTTCCAGTTCTCCCTCGGCCAAACCTTCTAATTGCTACACCACTTGAACAGACAACAGTAATTGTTGCAGGAGTGCATCGTGCGTAAGTTGACTCAATGGGTTCTGGTTTCTGCTGCTCTGCTGGCCGCTACTCCGGCCCTCGCAGAAATGAAGGTGGCGGTGCTGAACTACCAAATGGCCCTCCTGGAGTCCGATGCCGCGAAGAAGTATGCCGTCGATGCGGAGAAGAAATTCGGTCCGCAACTCAATCGCCTGAAGGGTCTGGAATCCGATGCCAAGCGCATTCAGGACCGCCTGGTCAAGGATGGCGAGAAAATGCAGCAAGCCGAGCGTGAGCGCCTGGAGCTGGAGTTCAAGCAAAAGGCCCGTGACTTCCAGTTCCAGTCCAAGGAGCTCAATGAAGCCAAGGCACTGGCCGACCGCGACATGCTGCAACAGCTCAAGCCGAAGCTCGACAAGGCCGTGGAAGAGGTCATCAAGCAGGGTAATTACGATCTGGTGCTGGAGCGTGGTGCCGTGGTCGATGTCAAACCGCAGTTCGACATCACCCGCAAGGTTATCGAGCGCATGAACCAGTCGCGCTAAGCATGGCGGTCCTGTCTTTCAGTCTTGGCCAACTGGCCGAGCAGCTCGGCGCTACCCTGCAGGGTGATGCCGAGCTTCGTATCAGCGGGCTGGCTGCGTTGCAGCAGGCCCAACCCAGTGATCTGAGTTTCCTGGCCAATGCGCAGTACCGCAAATTCCTGGCGAGCAGCCAGGCAGGTGCGGTATTGCTGACCGAGGCAGACGCCCTGGGTTATAGCGGCAATGCACTGATCACTGCCAATCCCTACCTGGCCTATGCGCGACTGTCGCATCTGTTCGATCGCAAGCCTCAGGCGGTGCCGGGTATTCATCCCTCGGCGCTGGTGGCGGCAGATGCCCAGGTCGACCCAACGGCCAGCATTGGTCCTGGCGTGGTGATCGAGAGCCAGGCGCGGATCGGTGCCCAAGTAGTCATCGGTGCCTATTCGGTGGTTGGTGCGCGCAGCTCGATTGGCGACGGTGGCTGGTTGGCCCCGCGCGTCACCCTGTACCACGACGTGCAGATTGGTCAGCGGGTAGTGATCCAGTCCGGTGCGGTGATTGGTGGTGAAGGCTTCGGCTTTGCCAATGACAAGGGTGTCTGGGAAAAGATTGCGCAGATTGGCGGTGTACGCATTGGCGACGATGTGGAAATCGGTGCCAACACCACCATCGACCGCGGCGCGCTCTCCGATACCGTGATCGGCAATGGTGTGAAGCTGGATAACCAGATCATGATCGCGCATAACGTGCAGATTGGCGACCACACCGCCATGGCTGGTTGCGTGGGTATTTCCGGCAGCACCAAGATCGGTCGGCATTGCATGATCGCCGGCGGTGTCGGCATGGTCGGGCATATCGAGGTCTGCGATAACGTGTTTGTTACCGGCATGACCATGGTCACTCGCTCGATCAGCGAGCCTGGGGCCTATTCCTCGGGTACCGCCATGCAACCGGCGGGTGAGTGGAAGAAGAGTGCTGCGCGGATTCGTCAGCTCGACGACATGGCGCGCCGTCTACAGCAGCTGGAAAAACAGCTGGCTGCCGTGACCTCGGGCGGGGATACCTCATCAGAGGCCTGATCCTTTCGCATCCCCCCTATTTTTTAAGGCTCCTGGAACATGATGGACATCAACGAGATTCGCGAATACCTGCCGCACCGCTATCCTTTCCTGCTGGTGGATCGGGTAGTCGAGCTGGATGTCGAGGGCAAGCGCATTCGCGCCTACAAGAATGTCAGCATCAACGAGCCCTTTTTCAACGGTCATTTTCCCGAGCATCCGATCATGCCGGGTGTGCTGATCATCGAAGCTATGGCCCAGGCGGCCGGTATCCTTGGCTTCAAGATGCTCGATGTCACGCCGGCCGATGGTACGTTGTACTACTTTGTGGGTTCGGACAAACTGCGTTTCCGCCAGCCGGTGGTGCCGGGGGATCAGTTGATCCTCGAGGCGCATTTCCTCAGCTGCAAGCGTGGAATCTGGAAGTTCGAATGTCGCGCCAGCGTAGCTGACAAGGAAGTCTGCTCGGCGGAAATCATCTGTGCGGAACGCAAACTATGAGTTTGATTGACCCTCGTGCCATCATCGATCCTTCGGCCCGCCTGGCCGAAGACGTGCAGGTCGGCCCCTGGTCGATCATCGGTGCGGATGTCGAGATTGGCGAGGGTACGGTGATTGGTCCGCATGTGGTGCTCAAGGGCCCCACGCGGATCGGCAAGCACAATCGCATCTACCAGTTTTCCTCGGTTGGCGAAGATACGCCGGATCTGAAATACAAGGGTGAAGCCACCCGCCTGGTGATCGGCGACCACAACGTGATCCGCGAAGGGGTGACCATTCACCGTGGCACCGTGCAGGATCGTAGCGAAACCACCATTGGTGATCACAACCTGATCATGGCCTACGCCCACGTCGGCCATGACAGTGTGATCGGCAACCACTGCATCCTGGTCAACAACACCGCGCTGGCCGGGCATGTGTGGGTGGACGACTGGGCGATTCTTTCCGGCTTTACCCTGGTTCATCAGTTCTGCCGCATCGGCGCACACAGTTTCTCCGGTATGGGTACGGCCATCGGCAAGGATGTACCGGCGTTTGTTACGGTATTTGGCAACCCGGCCGAAGCGCGCAGCATGAACTTCGAAGGCATGCGTCGCCGGGGTTTCTCCAACGAGGCGATCGCCGCGCTGCGTCGCGCCTACAAGGTGGTGTATCGCCAGGGACTGACCGTCGAACAGGCCATGGCCGAACTGGCCGAGAGTGCCGCCAGCTTTCCTGAAGTGGCGGTATTCCGTGACTCGATTCTCGCCTCGACCCGTGGCATTACCCGCTGAGCATGGCTAGTTCGCGTCCCTTGCGGGTTGCCTTGCTGGCTGGCGAGGCCTCTGGCGATATTCTCGGTGCCGGTCTGATGGCGGAAATCCGCGCCCGCCACCCCGATGTGCAATTCATTGGTATTGGCGGGCCGCGCATGATCGCGGCCGGTCTGCACAGTTATTTCCCCATGGAGCGCCTGTCGGTGATGGGCCTGGTGGAAGTGCTGGGACGGCTGCCGGAGTTGCTGGCCCGTCGCCGCCGCCTGCTGCGTACCCTGCTGGCGGAGCGCCCGGACGTATTCATCGGCATCGATGCACCGGACTTCAACCTGACCCTGGAACTCAAGCTGCGCCGTGCCGGGATCAAGACCGTGCACTACGTCAGTCCATCCGTCTGGGCCTGGCGGCAGAAGCGTGTACTGAAGATTCGCGAAGCCTGCGACCTGATGCTGACCCTGTTCCCCTTCGAAGCACAGTTCTACGATGCCCAGCAGGTGCCGGTACGTTTTGTCGGCCACCCGCTGGCCGATAGCATTCCCTGCGAAGTGGATCGCTTGGCGGCACGCCAGCAGCTGCAATTGCCTGCCGATGAGCCGGTCGTGGCCTTGTTGCCCGGCAGTCGTGGCGGAGAGGTGGCCAAGCTCGGCGAGCTGTTCCTCGATGCGGCTGAACGCTTGCGCGCCATGCGCCCGCAACTGCAGTTCGTGTTGCCCTGTGCCAACGCCGAGCGGCGTGCCCAGTTGGAAAGCATGCTGGCCTCGCGCAACCTGCCGCTGCGCCTACTCGATGGCCAGTCCCACGAAGCGCTGGCCGCCTGTGATGCGGTGCTGATCGCCTCCGGTACCGCGACCCTGGAAGCGTTGCTGTTCAAACGGCCGATGGTGGTGGCCTATCGCCTGGCGCCCTTGACCTATAGCATCCTGCGGCGCCTGGTGAAGAGTCCCTATGTGTCGCTGCCCAACCTGCTCGCCGAGCGCATGCTGGTGCCGGAACTGATTCAGGAAGCGGCCACGCCGGACGCTTTGGCGCAGAGCCTGTATTCGCTGCTGGAGGGCGGCCAGGCGCAGACCGATGGCTTCGAAGTCATCCACCGTGCGTTGCGCCGTGATGCCTCTGTGCAGGCTGCCGAAGCGGTGCTGCAACTGATCGAGCCACTCTGATGCAGTTGGGCATGGACTTTGCGCAGGTCGAGGCGCTGGTTGCCGGGGTCGATGAGGTTGGACGCGGACCGCTGTGCGGCGCGGTGGTCACTGCGGCGGTGATCCTCGATCCGCAACGGCCGATCCTCGGTCTCAATGACTCGAAGAAGCTCAGCGAAGCGCGTCGCGAACAGCTGTTCGAGGAAATCCGCGAGAAAGCCCTGGCCTGGTGCATTGCCCGGGCTGAGGTGGAGGAAATCGACCGGCTGAACATCCTCCAGGCCACCCTGCTGGCCATGCAGCGCGCCGTTGAAGGCTTATCCGTGACCCCGCGCCTGGCGCTGATCGATGGCAACCGCTGCCCACGCCTGGCAGTACCCTGCAGCGCCGTGGTCAAAGGTGACAGCCAGGTGCCGGCGATTGCCGCTGCGTCGATCCTTGCCAAAGTCAGTCGTGACCGCGAGATGCATGAGCTGGACCGCCAGTATCCCGGCTATGGCCTGGCCGTGCACAAGGGTTACCCGACCGCCATGCACCTGCAGGCATTGCGCGCCCTGGGGCCTACGCCGATCCACCGGCGCTCCTTTGCCCCGGTGCGGGCACTCCTCGAACCGTCCTGATACACGCCTGAGCGGCTGTTTTGTCGCCTGACGACAAGCATTGGTCGATCCCTGAAAAGTCAGCTATCCCTGCAATAGCGGAAAGTGCCCGACCGCGCAGGCGAGTCCGCTCGCCTGCCTGCGGTTCCTGCCCGGCCAACCCGGGCCCATCACAACAGGCCGCCACAAGCGGCAGGGGAGTTGTCCATGCAAGACATTGCCACTCAGGTCGTCGACCTGCTCAATGGCCTCATCTGGGGCAAGGTGCTGATCTGGTTGCTGGTAGCCTGCGGGGTGTATTTCACCTTGCGCCTGGGCTTTATCCAGTTCCGCCATTTCGGCCACGCCTTCAGCATCCTCAAGGGCAGCCGCCGTTCCGACGAATCCGGCATTTCTTCCTTCCAGGCGCTCTGTACTTCGCTGGCGGCACGCGTCGGTACCGGCAATGTGGCCGGTGTAGCGGTAGCCATTACCCTGGGTGGCCCCGGGGCGATCTTCTGGATGTGGGTGATTGCCCTGCTGGGCATGGCCACCGGCTTTGTCGAAGCCACCCTGGCGCAACTGTTCAAGACCCGCGATGACCGTGGTCAGTACCGTGGCGGCCCGGCCTACTACATGGAAAAGGGCCTGAATGCCCGCTGGATGGGCGTGCTGTTCTCGATCTTCCTGATCATCGCCTTCGGTTTCGTGTTCAACTCGGTGCAGGCCAACACCATCAGCGGTGCTTTACAGGGTGGCTTCGGCATGCCGGAGTGGCTGACCGGTGTAGTGCTGGTACTGGTTACCGCGTTGATCATCTTTGGCGGCCTGCGCGCTATCGCGCGTTTTTCCGAGTTGGCCGTACCGTTCATGGCGGTGGCTTACCTGCTGGTAGCCGTAGCGCTGATCCTCCTCAACCTGGAAAAGATCCCCGGCATCCTCAGCCTGATCGTGCAGAGCGCCTTTGGCCTGCATGAAGCGGCGGCGGGCGGGATTGGCGCGGCCATCCTCAACGGCTTCAAGCGCGGCCTGTTCTCCAACGAAGCCGGCATGGGCTCGGCGCCCAACGCGGCGGCCTCGGCCACGCCCTATCCGCCGCATCCGGTGTCGCAGGGCTATGTGCAGATGGCTGGCGTGTTCATTGACACCCTACTGATCTGTACCGCGTCGGCTGCGATCATCCTGCTGGCCGGTCCGCAGGAGGGCGAGGGCATCATGCTGGTGCAGAATGCGCTGACCCATCAGGTCGGCGACTGGGGCAAGTATTTCCTCACCCTGATCATCCTGTTCTTCGCCTTTACCTCGATCGTCGCCAATTACTTCTACGCGGAGAACTGCCTGGTGTTCATCGAGCACAACCACCCGGCCGGATTGTTGCTGTTCCGCCTGATCGTACTGGGTATGGTGATGTTCGGGGCGATGGCCTCGCTGCCCTTCGTGTGGAACCTGGCTGACCTGTCGATGGGCCTGATGGCCATCACCAACCTGATCGCCATCCTCCTGCTGTTCCCTCTGGTGCTCAAGCTGGCGCGCGACTACAACGCGCAACTCAAGGCCGGCAAGCTGCCGACCTTCGATGCGGCGCAGTACCCGGAAGTGCAGGACAAGCTGGAACCGGGTGTCTGGGACCAACGTTAAGCCACTGACGCCGCAGCGTTGTGCTGCGGCGTCTGCTTACGCGCCAGTCAGGCTGGCCAGGCGTGCCTCGACATCGGCCAGGCGCGCCTCCAGCAAGCTCAAACGTTCCTCCAGTGCGCCGCGTGCTTCCGCGCTCGCGACCGCGCTGCTGCCCAGCGCGGCAATGCGCTCGGCACGTTCCTCGGCATCGCCGAGCAGGTGCATATAGCGGTCCTCGCGTTGCCCGCCCTGGCGGGCCACCTGCATCACCCACTGATGACCGATCAACCGCTGCAACTGATGCAGCAGCTCTTCGCCATCCTCGAAGGCATGCAGACGCTGGCTGCGCGTGAGCAGTTCATTGACCGTCTGCGGGCCGCGTAGCAACAGCAGGCCGAGCAGGCACAACTGCGGCGGGGTCAGTCCGAGTGCCTTGTCCAGGCGTTGTTCCCAGCGATCGGCGCGACTGCCCATGACCAGGCGCACCAGCTGGCGGTTTTCCAGTTGGCGCAAGGCGGCGCCGATCGGCCCGCTATCCAGGTTCATCAATGGCTCGCGGCTGGTCTTTTGGTTGCAAGCCAGTTGCAGGGCATTGAGGGTCAGGGGATAGCTTTCCGGCGTGGTGGCCTGCTTCTCGATCAGGCTGCCGAGCACGCGTACTTCCACCGGGCTCAGCGGATGTTCATCGAAGGGAGGGATATCGCTCATGGTCTGTCTCACTCGGCTGGCAGGGGAGTGCAGCCTAACCCGTGACGCCGCGACTGCCCAGCCAAGCGCGCAACAGCCTGCTAAGATGCGCGCCGCACTGACAGAGGCCAGACACCATGCACGGGCATGACCGCCAGACAGACTATGACGTAATCATCATCGGTGCTGGCGCTGCCGGCCTGATGTGTGCCTGGCAGGCCGCCGCACGCGGGCGCCGCGTGTTGCTGCTGGACCATGCCAACAAACCCGGCAAGAAAATCCTCATGTCCGGTGGCGGGCGCTGCAACTTCACCAACCTGTACGTCGAACCGGGCAACTACCTGTCGGCCAACCCGCATTTCTGCAAGTCGGCACTGGCCCGCTACACCCAGTGGGACTTTCTCGAAGCGGTCAACCGGCATGCGGTGCCTTATGAAGAGAAGAAGCTGGGCCAACTGTTCTGCGTCAACAAGGCCAGCGACATCCTCAACCTGCTGCTCGACGAGTGCCAGCAGCACGGCGTGTGCCTGCGTATGGAAACCCACGTAGAGCGCATCGACGCCCGCGCGCAGGGCGGTTACCAGCTGGTCAGTAGTGGCGGAACCTGGCAATGCCAGTCGCTGGTGGTAGCCACCGGCGGCCTGTCGATCCCGACCCTCGGCGCCAGCGGCTTTGGCTACCAGGTGGCCCGTCAGTTCGGTCACCAGGTACTGTCTACGCGCGCCGCGCTGGTGCCGTTCACTATTACCGATCCGGCGCTCAAGGCATTGTGCAGCGAGTTGTCCGGCACCTCGGTGGAAGACTGCCTGGTCAGCTGTAACGGCCAGCAGTTCCGCGAGAACATCCTGTTCACCCACCGCGGTCTGAGTGGCCCGGCCATCCTGCAAATCTCCTCCTACTGGCAGGCTGGCGAAGAAATTCACATCAACCTGCTACCGCATCTCGACCTGCCGGAATGGCTGGTCGAGCAGCAGCAACAGCGCCCGAATATCGAGCTGCGTACCCTGCTTGCCGAATGCTTCACCAAGAAGATGGCCGGCCTGCTGTGCGAGCAGTGGTTTGTCTCGCGTCCACTCAAGCAGCTCACGCCGGCTGAGTTGCAGGCGATTGCCGAGCGGCTGGGCAATTGGCGGCTGGTGCCGGCCGGCACCGAGGGTTATCGCACCGCCGAAGTTACCCTGGGCGGGGTGGATACCCGCGAAGTGTCGTCCAAGACCATGGAATCGCAAAAAGCCCCCGGCTTGTATTTCATCGGCGAAGTGCTGGATGTCAGTGGCCAGCTGGGCGGCTTCAACTTCCAGTGGGCCTGGGCCTCGGGCTACGCCGCCGGACAGTACGCCTGAACCACGTGCAACACGGCTAGGCACCTTTTCGCGGCGGTTTGGCAGGCTGTTTACCTGGCCTGTGGCGGCGGGCCAGTTGCAGGGCTTGCTGCCAGATTGCCTCGCGCGCACCGGCGCGGGCCAGGTCGGCCGCGGTCTGGCCGAATTCGGACAGGCTGTCCAGCCGTGCGCCGGCACAGAGAAGCCGGGCAAGGGTTTCGGCCGAGGCCTGGCGTGCTGCGACATGCAGCGGTGTCTCGCCCATTTCCCCCGCTGCATTGACCTCAGCTCCCGCGTCGATCAACAGCTGTGCCGCTGTCTCATTGCCTTGCCAGAGCACTACATGCAGCGCGCTATCGCCGTCATAACCGCGGCTTTGCAGGGTAACGGGCTGCTCCGGGTGGTCAGGGAACATTACACAGGCAAGATCTTGCAGCAGTTGTTGCAGTTCCGGGCTTGGCTCAGACATACAGAGAGCGCCTTGCTGGTGAAGGGGATGGGGTTTTGGCGGGTTCAGGCCCCGGCTACTGGTTGATCTGCGCCTGCCGCTCAAGTACCCAGCAGCGCGGATTATGGCTGTAGCCAATATGTGCGTAATACGCCTGCGCAGCGGGAGCAGCGATCAAAATGAGCTTGCAGCGCGGCCCGAGCTGTTGCTGTGTGAGCCTTTGCAGCTGCTTGCCAATCCCGGACTGCTGATAGGCGCTGCACACCGCCAGGTCAGACAGGTAGCAGGCATAGTGAAAGTCGGTCAACGCACGGGCCATGCCCACCAGCTGTTCACCAGCCCAGGCGCTAACGGTCAGGTTGCTGTTGGCGAGCATGCCCTCGATACAGGCCAGGTCATCAATCGGCCGGCGCGCCCCGAGCGTGGAGCGCTCCAGCAAATCAATAAACTGCGCGGCACTGACCGGGGCGTTGATTGTGTAGTCGATGTGCATGGGTGGCCTTGGTATCTGACGGTGCGCTGCGGATTGGCAACGGGTTTGTTTTCGGCTGGTTGGCGGCTGTTCAAGTGTGACCGGCCTGGGCATTGAGCACGGCATGTTCCTCAAGCTCGGCCTCAATGAACGCCGACATAGCATTGCCCCGCGTCTGTTTTGCGCGGTTGTTGGATTGAGGCACGGCAGCGTGGTTGGCGGGGTAGGTGAGCTGGCGGGGTGACGAGTAGGCTGGGCATGCATGTCCTTATGCGGGTAGCCACGGCGGGGATGAGCCGACCTTAATTTCTGTGCGGGCAAAGGGCAAGCGTGCGGCAGCACAAAAGAAAAGGGCACCTTGCGGGTGCCCTGAAGATACAGCTGTGGAGTCGTCGATTATTCAGAGCCACCTTGGCGGCGGAAATTCCCTTCAGGGTTGCGCCGGCACCAGCAACAGGCGGCGCTGGCCATACACCTTGTCGATGTTCTCCGGGCGTAGCGGGAAGCTCTGGTAATGGCCCTGGCGCCAGGCATCTATGCCGTCGGCATAGTGGCGGCTGGCCGGGTTGCCGGACTGGCCGCTGCTGTTCAGGCCGAGCATCGGCTCGTCGCGGCCGAAGTCGACGATCAGGCGCATGGCGGGGATCAGCCAGGTGTCGAAGTCCTGTCCCCAGGCATAGGCCGAGACGTTGAGGGTGCTGTGGTCGCCGCCGGCCGGGTAGGGGCCGCGGTTCAGGTAGCCGGACAGGGCATTGACGCTGGCGCGCTGGCTGGCCGGCAGGTGGGCGGCCAGTTTGCTGCTGTCGCTGCGCCAGTAGTAGCTGTGCAGCTTGCCCCACTGCCAGTGCTGGCGGTCGCTGCCCAGGCGGGCTTCCAGCAGCTCCACGGCGGCGGCCAAGCTGCGGGCGAGGATGGTTGGCTTGTCTTCCTGGCTGGCGGTGCGCTGGTCGTTCCAGAACGGGCTGTCTTCCCGGCCGAGCAGGTGGTCGGCTTGAGCCGAGTAGGAGAGGTTGGCGGTTTCCACCAGGGCCTGCCAGGCCGGGCTGTGCAGCGGGCCGAGTTCGTCGAGGAAGATTTCCTGGGCGCTGCTGTGCAGGAGGGCGCCATACAAGGCGGCGTCGGCAGAGCCGGCAGCGAGCTGGCCATCGAAGGCCAGCAGGCGGCGCAAGGCTTCTTCGGCGCGGGCGCGTCGTTCGCCGGGCAGGGCGGCAATGGCCTGCTGCAGACCTTCGGCCATGCCGGGTGCCTGGAACATGGCCTGCAGCTTGCCAACGAAGGGTGAGTGTTGGTCGTATTGCATGCTGATCATGCTGCGCGTGTCGTGGCGCGAGCTGGCTTCGGCCAGTTGCGCGATGCGCTCGGCGCGTTCCGGGTAGTACCAGGAGCTGGACAGCTGCACGCCATAGCCGGCCGGTACGCTGCGCTGGTTGGCAGTGCCCAGCCAGCCCTGTGGTGGGTCCTGGTCGTAGGGGTGGAGCATCGGGTCGGCATAGCCATCCCAGGCGAAACGCTTATCCCAGCCGGGGGAGGGCAGCAGGCCGCGGCCCTGGCGGCGGTTAGGGAAGCGTCCGCTGACCTGCCAGGCGATGTGTTGTGCATCGGCATACACCAGGTTGAGAGCCATGGCGCGGATCTGGCTGGTCGCGGCATGGGCCTGGTCGACCGACTGGGCGCGCGACAGGGCGAAGAAGGCGTCGAGGGTCTGGTCCTGTTCCAGTTGGATATGCCGCAGGGCCAGGCCGTAGCGGCTGTTCAGCGGCAGTGGCTGCATGGCGTGCTGGCGTTCGCTGCCGCGGCTATTGAGCAGCGGACCGTTGCGGGTTTCATGGATGACTTCGCGCTGCGGGCGCTGGCCCTTGATGAAGAAGGTTTCGTGGCGTTCGCGGGTGGGCAGCCACTGGCCGTCGGCCAGGTACAGCAGGCGGCCGTTTTCTTCGCGCAGTTGTTCCAGGTAGAGATCCTGGTTGTCGCCCATGACCATGGTCATGCCCCAGGCCAGCTTGCCGTTGAAACCGGCCACCACGGCGGGAATCCCGGCCAGGGTGACGCCGGCGGCCTGGTAGCGCGGCGCGCGGATCTGCATGAAGTTCCACAGCGACGGCTGGCTGAGCGGCAGGTGGGTGTCGTTGGCCAGCAGGGTCTTGCCGCTGGCGCTGCGCGACGGGGCGATGGCCCAGTTGTTCGAGGCGGCAGTGCCGAACAGCTGCAGGCCAGCCAGTTGCTGGCCGGTCTGTTGCAGCTGCGCCAAACCGGGAATTTGCCCGTGCAGAGCCAGGCCGGCGAGCTTGTCCGCTTCGTCGAAGGGCAGCGCTTCGTCCGGGTAGATGGGCAGCAGCCAGGCCAACTGCGCGTTGCCGACCCGTTCGGCGAGCAGCAGCGCGGCGATTTCTTCCTTGAGGTTGGCGGCCAGGCCGAAGTTGAGCAGGCAGAATAGCAGCGCCGAGTCCTCAGCCTGCCAGTAGGCGGGGCGATGGCCGGCTTCGGCGAGGTCCATGGGCAGCTTGTCGCGGTGGCGGAACAGGTAAGCGTTCACCCCACGGGCATACACCTGGAAGATTTCCTGCAGCTGTGGCGAGGCATTGCGGTACATCTGCTCGGCGCTGGCGCGCAGGTTGACGGCACGCATGAAACGGTCGACTTCCAGCACGCCGGGACCGGCCAGTTCGGCCAGGCGGCCCTGGGCCAGCAGGCGCATGCTGACCATCTGGCTGAGGCGGTCGGCGGCATGCAGGTAACCCATGCTGAACAGCGCATCGTGGAAACTGTTGCTCTCGATCAGCGGCATGCCCAGCGCATTGCGGCGCACGACAACGTTTTGCCCGAGGCCCTGGATGCGTACCACGCCCTGATCGGGGTGCACGCTGTCGGCATAGCGGCTATTGAGCAGCGACTGGCAGCCAGTCAGGCCGAGCAGGCTGCCCAGCAGGGCGCCCAGGGCCAGGGGACGAAGCAGCGAGGTGGCGGGCATGACGAAGTTCCTGGGCGGGGCCAATGGGCGGTGGGTCAGGCGCGGGCGGCCAGTTGCTGTTGCAGGTGCAGGACGGCCTGGCGTACGGCGATCTTGTGTTGCAGCTCCAGCTCGCGGAAGCGCTGCTCGTGGGCCTTGCGCTCGCGGCTGGGCAGGTCTTTCCAGGCCTGGTGGCTGGGCACGTCGGCGACCTCGGCATGCACGGTGTGCAGCACGGCAAAGGGCGCGGAGCAGGACAGGCTGGCGTCGTAGTGGTCGAGGAGCACCTTGAGGCGGATGCAGCCTTCGATCCACGGCATCTGTTCATCGAGCAGGCAGCCGGCAATGATCTGCAAGTCGCCCGCCAGGCGCTGCTGGCGTTCAGCCTGTTGCTGCTGGCGGGCTTTCTGTTGCTGGGCGACGCGCCGCCAGAGCAGCGCGGCGTAGCCGGCCAAAGCCAGGATCAGCAGGGTAGCGAACAGGCCGGCCAACCAGTAGAGCGTCATGCAAGGTCCTCATGCCCGGCGCGGGCAATTGCCGTGCGCGGTCAGTCGTTGATCAGGGTGCCGGGGATTATCTCGCCATTCCGCCGCAACTGCACGCTGCGGGTGAACAGGAAGCCGGTTTTGACCTGGCCGGTGAACTGGTAGCGCACCGCTTCATCGGGCTTTTCCAGCCAGCGCACGATGCGCCTTACGTGCCGCCACAGGTTGGTCTGTACCGGCACCTGGAAGTCATGGCGCCCGCCGGCCGGCACGGTGAACCAAGTGTTGTTCTGCCCGCTGGCGAAGGGTACGCCGTTCAGCTCGACGCGGTAGGCCAGGCCGCGCACCGGCAGGCTGAAGTCGTTGGGGTTTTCAATACGCATGTGCAGGATGAAGGACTGTTCGAGCAGCTTGGCCTTGACCACTTCCACGCGCAGCAGTTGCACCTGCGGATCGGCGAAGTCGTCGCTGACCCAGGTGGAGCAGGATGCCAGGCTGCTGCCGAGCAGTGCGATCAGCACTAATCGGATAAAGTTTCTCATTTGCGCCTGGTATAACATCGCGATACTCCGAAGACGCACCAGTGTAACAAGCAACTGCTCGGTCGCAAGTGCTTGTTGCAGTAAAAAAAGCTGCGCCATACTGCTGTCATTGTGAAGGGCCCGGCAGCAGCGCAGGGAGCCGGCGCGGTAGCGTGCGGGGGCGAATAATGGCAAGCGCAAAGGACAGGAGTGTGACCATGCAATGCTTTGAAATAGCTTTTTCCGGAGAACTGGTGGAAGGCGCGCGGGTCGAGGTGGTCAAGGCCAACCTGGCCAAGCTGTTCCAGGCCGACGAGCAGCGGATTGCCTTGCTGTTTTCCGGGCGGCGCGTGGTCATCAAGAGCGGCCTGGATGCCGCCGGGGCGGAGAAATACCGCATGACCCTGGAGCGCGCCGGGGCGCGGGTCGAGGTGTGTGATCTGAGTGCCGAGGTCGAGGAAATCGAGCTGGCCGCACCGCCGCCCGCTGCACCGCTTGCCGCCGCGCCTGCGGCTCGCCCGGGACGCCTGCAGGTGACGCCGCGTGACGAGGTGATGGCGGCCTTTAGTGACGTGGATGCACCGGACTTCGGCCTGGCTCCGGTAGGTGCCGATCTGCAGGACGACAAGCCCGAGGCGCCGGCGCCGCATCTCGATCTCAGTGGCCTCAGCGTAGCTCCGGTAGGCAGTGACATGGGCCAGGCCAAGGCCGAGCCGGCACCGCCGGCACCGGACACCTCGCACCTCAAGGTGCTCTGATCAGGGCAGCAGCGGGCCGCAGCACTTCTTGAACTTGCCGCCCCCGCCACAGGGGCAGGGGTCGTTACGGCCGGCCTTGAGCGGCACGCCGGGGTCGAGGAAATACCACTGCCCCTGGTGCTCCACGAAGGCGGAGCACTCATGCTGGCTATGTTCGCCCTGTGCGTCGGCCCAGCGGGCGATGAAGCTGACCCGTGCATGCGCCGGTTGGCCGCCGAGCGGTTCATGCTGCAACACCTCCAGGCCCAGCCAGCGGCTGTTTTCACTCCACAGGCGCATGGCCGGCAGGTCCAGCCCGGCCTGCTGTGCCGGCAGGGTGCTGCGCTGCAGGTAATCGATAGCGCCCAGGACATAGGCGCTGTAGCGCGAGCGCATCAATTGCTCGGCACTGGCTGCTGGCGTACCGCGGTGTAGCCGTGCGCAACAGTCGTCTAGGTTGAGCGCGCTGCCGCAGGGGCAGGGTGCGTTGTCAGGCATGCTTACCACCAGTACTTGCCAAAATTTTCCGGGTTGGCCCAGAACTTGGCGTTGAGCCAGTCCGGTGCCTGTTTGTAGGCCAGCAGGTCGTAGGTGAACAGGCTCAGCGTCTGCTTTTCGCGCAGGAAGCTGTCGCTGGCCTGCATGGCCAGGGCATAGAAGTCGGTGGGCGTCCAGCCACTGGCCTGCAGATCGACCAGCACGGCCAGGCGGCTGCTGTTGAGGTTGCGGATGCTGCCGAGTAGTTGCCGGCCCTGCGCCGGGCTGAGGTGTTCCAGGCAGTCGACGACAATCGCCAGGTCGTAGCGTTGGCTGGCCAGTGTCTCGGGCAGGCGCGCGCTGGCCGGGCAATGCACTAGCTCGGCCTGGGCATGGGCCTGGCAGTAGGCCGTGATAGTCGGCAGTGGGCTGTTGCCGACCAGCAGCAGCCGGCTGGGTTGGTACTGCTCAAGCAGGGCGGCCAGCGCGCCTTGCGGGCTGGGCGATGAAGAAGGCATGGGTTGTCCTGTCGGTAATGGGCAAGGCGAGGGCGATTGAACTGCAAAAGCGCCTGGCGGGGAAGGGCGTAAGCGCGCTTGCCGGTAAAGCCGGGACAGCCGGTGGCTGCTTTGGGTAGACTACTGAAAATTTATCCAGTGACCGGCGCGGCATGCTCAGTAGCGAACTCAAGTCCCAGATCCAGGGCGCCTATACCCGTTTTCTCGAAGCCAAGGGCCTCAAGCCACGTTATGGCCAGCGCCTGATGATTGCCGAGGTGGCCAAGGTGTTGGGTGCCATCCGCAGCGATGAGGAAGGCCGGCGCCTGGGTGATCCGGCCGTGGTGGCGGTGGAGGCCGGCACTGGCACCGGCAAGACGGTGGCCTACAGCCTGGCCAGCATTCCCACTGCCAAGGCGGCCGGCAAGCGCCTGGTGATCGCCACCGCGACGGTGGCGCTGCAGGAGCAGATCGTCCACAAGGATCTGCCCGACCTGCTGCGCAACAGTGGGTTGAACTTCAGCTTTGCCCTGGCCAAGGGGCGCGGTCGCTACCTGTGCCTGTCCAAGCTCGATCTGCTGCTGCAGGAGGGCCATGCGCAAAGCGCCACCGCCCAGTTGTTCGCCGACGAAGGCTTCACCATCGAGGTGGACGAACGCAGTCAGAAGTTGTTCAACCAGATGATCGAGAAGCTCGCCGGCAACCGCTGGGACGGCGACCGCGACGCCTGGCCGGAGGCCATCGAAGACGGCGACTGGCAGCGCCTGACCACCGACCATAGCCAGTGCACCGGCCGGCATTGCCCGAACTTCCAGCAGTGCGCCTTCTACAAGGCCCGCGAAGGCATGGGCAAGGTCGATGTGATCGTCACCAACCATGACATGGTGCTGGCCGACCTGGCGCTGGGCGGCGGTGCGGTGCTGCCCGACCCGCGCGATACCCTGTATGTGTTCGACGAAGGCCACCACCTGCCGGACAAGGCCATCGGCCACTTTGCCCATTACACCCGGCTGCGCTCCACCGCCGACTGGCTGGCGCAGATCGATAAGAACCTCACCCGCCTGCTGGCCCAGCATCCGCTGCCGGGTGACCTCGGCCGGCTCATCGAGCAGCTGCCGGAGCTGGCCCGCGAGCTGCGCGGCCAGCAGCAGTTCATGTTCAGCGCCTGCGAGGAGCTGGCCGAGTTTCGAGCCGGCGAAGACATGCAGGGCAGCGAGCGGCCGCGTCATCGCTTTGTGGCCGGGGTGGTGCCCGAGCACCTGCGCGAGATGGGCATGGAGCTGAAGAAAGGCTTTTCCCGCCTGGCCGAACTGCTCGGCCAGGTCAGCGAACTGCTCAAGCAGGTCATGGATGGCGAAGCCGGCCTGGGCCTGGCGGGGCAGCAGGCCGAGGAGTGGTATCCGCTGTTTGGCAGCCTGCAGGCGCGTGCCCAGGCCAACTGGGAACTGTGGCTGGCCTTCAGCAGCGAAGACCCTGCCGACAGCCCGCCGATGGCTCGCTGGCTGACCCTGGCCGAGGGCGGCGCGCTGTATGACATCGAAGTGAATGCCAGCCCGATCCTCGCGGCGGAAACCCTGCGCCGCAACCTGTGGAATGTCGCCTACGGCTGTCTGGTGACCTCGGCCACGCTGACCGCGCTGAACCGCTTCGACCGCTTCAGCATGCGCGCCGGGCTGCCGCGCAACACGGTGACCAGCGTGGTGCCCAGCCCGTTCCGACATGCCGAGGCCGGCGTGCTGCGGGTGCCCGACCTCAAGGCCGACCCGCGTGACGCGGCGGCGCACACCGCGGCGATCACCCGTCATTTGCCCGAGCTGGTGGAGGGCGCGCGCGGCAGCCTGGTGCTGTTTGCCTCGCGCAAGCAGATGCAGGACGTGTTCGACGGCCTGGAGCGTGACTGGCGCAAGCGCGTGCTGATCCAGGGCAACCTGTCCAAGCAGGAAACCCTCAATCGGCACAAGGCGCGGGTCGACGAAGGTCAGCCCAGCGTGCTGTTTGGCCTGGCCAGCTTTGCCGAAGGGGTGGACTTGCCGGGTGCCTATTGCGAGCACGTGTTGATCGCCAAGATTCCCTTTGCCGTGCCGGATGACCCGGTGGAAGCCGCGCTGGCCGAGTGGATCGAGGCACGCGGTGGCAATCCGTTCATGGAGATTGCCGTGCCGGATGCCTCGCTGCGCCTGGTGCAGGCCTGCGGCCGTCTGTTGCGCAGCGAGGAAGATCGTGGACAGATTACCCTGCTCGACCGGCGGGTCGTCACCCAGCGCTATGGCCGGGCGATTCTCGATGCGTTACCACCGTTTCGCCGGCAGATCGACTGATCAGTTGAGCAGTTCGGCAAAGGCCTTGTCGGCTTCCAGTACCTCGGGCAGCTTGTCGAACAGGGCCGGCAGGTCGAGGCCTTCGCAGAGCGGATTGTCCAGTTCGGCCTGGGCGGCCTGCAGGTCGTCCGGGTGTTGCTCGAGGGCTTCGGCGATCAGCACGGCCTGGGCCAGCAGGCGCGGCAGCGGCCTATCTTCACTGGACTCATGGGGGCGCGCCTGCAGGGCAATGGCCTGCTGGATCACGCCCGGCAGTTGCCAGCGGCGCGCCAGTTCGGCGCCCACCTCCGGGTAGCCAAAGCCCAGTTGCAGGGTCTCCTGGGCGACCCGGCCGGCTGAGTCGCTGGCCCCCTTGCGGTTGAGGCGTGCGGCGATATCTGCTGCGCCGGTCTGGATCAGCAGTTCGCCGATGTTGTGCATCATCCCGCAGGTAAAGGCGGTCTCGCTGGCCACGCCACGCTGCTTGGCGAGCAGCCGGCACAGGCTGGCGACCTTGAAACTGTGCAGCCAGAACCCTTTGAGATCGAAACCATTGCTGCTCTGGAACGCCCCGGTGACCGCCGAGGCCAGTACCAGGGTACGCAGGGTATTGATACCCAGACGGGTGGTGGCGTCTTCCACGCTGGCAGCTTCACGCGCGCCGCGAAAGCGTGCCGAGTTGGCCAGGCGCAGCACCTTGGCGGCGATCACCGGGTCCAGGGCAATGTTACGCGCTACGTTGTCGAGGTTGGCGTTGGGGTCATCAAACTGCAGGATCAGATCCTGCGCCACCTTGGGAATGGTCGGCAGGCTGTGCAGTTGGTCAAACAGGCTGTTCAATTCCATGGCGCACTCCACTGTGCTGGGACGGTAACTGACAAGATAGTTAGCGTCCGAGTGGCCTGCCCGGTGCAGCACCGTTTTTTTTCTGTGCCTCAGCGTTCTCCCGGTGGTGGCTGGCTGGCGCGCTGCAGGTCGTCGCCAAGAGGGCCCAGTCGGGGCTTGTCGCCGGCGCGGTAGGCCGCGCGTGCAATGGCGTGGGCACCCAGCGGGGCACTGAGCAGCAGGGCAAGGATGCCGGCGAGTGCCGGCCACGACCACGCGCCGGCGCTGCCCAGGGCCGCTCCAGCAAACAGCAGCATGGCGCCCAGCGCACCGGCCTTGCTGGCGGCATGCAGGCGACTGTAGGCATCCGGCAGGCGCCACACGCCCAGCGCGCCGAGCAGTGAAAGCAAGGCCCCCAGCAGCAGGCACAGGCTGGCCAGCCAGGGCAACAGGTGATCCGGCAGGTTCATTGTGGTGGCTCCTGGTCATGCGTCTTGCTGAACAACAGGGCATAGGCGGCACTGCCGATGAACGACAGCAGCGCCAGCAGCACCGCCACATCCAACAGCACGCGCTGGCTCTGCCAGAGGCTGAACAGCACCAGGGCAGCGACACCCAGCAGGGTCAGCGCGTCGATGGCCACTGCCCGGTCGGCCTGGCTGGGGCCGCGCCACAGGCGCAGGAGAATCAGGCTCATGCTGGCCAGCAGCAGGCTACCGACCAGTGGCAGCAGCCAGTCGGCACCGGCCAAGGTGATCGTCGCGTTCATTGGCTTATCTCCGCAGGGTGCCGGCGTAGCCAGCCGAGCAGGCGTGTCTGCAGGGCATCGACCGCCTGCTGGGCCTGCTCGGCCTGCCGGCAGTCGAGCAGGTGCAGGAACAGGCAGCGCTGTCCGGGACGATAGTCCAGGGCCAGGCTGCCGGGCGTGAGGGTCAGCAACGCGGCGATCAGTGTGGCCTGCCGGGGGTTATCCACCGCCAGCTGCACGGCAACGATGGCTGGCGCCACCTGCGCGGGCCGGCTCAGCGCTAGCCAGGCTACCTGCAGGCTGGCAATCAGCAGCTGGCCGGCATACCAGCCGACAAACCCCAGGGCCTGCTCGGCCCGCCAGGCCAGGTGGCGTGCCGCAGGCAGCAGCAAGCCGAGCAGGCGTAGCAGCAGGTGCATGGCCAGCACACTGAGCAGGGCCGGATAGGGCAGCCACAGGCTGGCCAGCAGCAGGCAGAACAGATACACACGCATGCTTCAGTCTCCCGCAGGTGGCGCGAGCAGCGCCAGGTGGGCTTCGCCGCTGAGCAGTTGGCTGGCGCTGGCCTGTGCGTAGTCGAGTACCGGCCCGGCGGCCAGGCCGATCAGCAGGGTCAGGCCGGCCAGCACGGCAATGCAGGCCAGCGCCAGGCGCAGGCCGGCGCTGTTGCCCAGCGCTGCCTCGCCTTCCGGGTGCGGCTTGAGGAAAGCTTCGTTCCAGATCTTGCTCATCGACAGCAGGGTGAACACACCGGTGAGCAGGGCCACGGCAGCGGCTGTCCAGGCGGCGAGGTCGAGGCTGGCCTTGACCAGCAGGAACTTCGCCCAGAAGCCAGACAGTGGCGGAATACCCGCCAGGGATAGGGCCGGGATGGCAAACAGCAGGGCCAGCCAGGGGGCGCGGGCATACAGCCCGCCCATCGCAGCCAGTCGCTCGGAACCACACAACAGGGCAGCCAGGCCGCCGATGAAGAACAGGTTGGCTTTCACCACGATGTGATGGATCAGGTAGAACACCGCGCCGGCCAGCGCCAGCGGGCTGGCCAGGGCCAGGCCGAGGACCATGTAGCCGACCTGGCTGACCACATGGAAGGACAGGATGCGCCGCACCTCGGTTTGTGCCGCGGCACCCAGCACGCCGACCAGCATGCTGGCGCAGGCCAGCCACAGCAGCACCTGGTGCAGCGCGCCAGGTTCCGGCCAGAGCAGGGTGACCAGACGGATCAGCGCGTACACGCCAACCTTGGTGAGCAAGCCGGCGAACAGCGCGGAGATCGGCGTCCAGGCCACGTGGTAGGTGGCCGGCAACCAGCCGAATACCGGGAACAGCGCGGCCTTGATGGCAAACGCCAGGAGCATCAGCAGCACCGCCAGTTCGGCGCCGGCGCTGGCCTGGCCGCTGCGGAACTGCACGGCCAGTTCACCCATGTTGAGCGTGCCGGCGCTGCCATACAGCAGGCCGGCGGCCAGCAAGAAGACCAGGGTGGCCAGCAGGTTGAGCGCCACGTAAGTCAGGCTGCCGGCCAGCCGGCGTGGGCCGCCACCCAGCGAAATAAGGGCAAACGAGGCGATCAGCAGTACCTCGAACCACACATATAGGTTGAACAGGTCGGCGGTGATGAAGGCACCGCAGATGCCCGCCATCAGGCCATGCACGAACAGGTGGAAATGCCGCTCCAGGCGCCCGTGGCCGTGGTGGGTGAGGCCGTAGAGCAGGGTGGCCAGGCCGATCAGCGCGCTGATGGCGATCAGTGCAGCGGCCAGCCGGTCGATCACCAGGCTGATGCCGTACGGCGCCTGCCAGCCGCCCATCTGCGCACTGAGCACCTGGCCCTGCGCGGCCTGCCAGAGCAGCACCCCGGCGCAGCCGAGCAGCAGCACACTGCCCAGCAGGCTGGCGCGGATCACCCAGGCGCCCTGGCGACGCAGCAGGATGCACGCCACCAGGGTCAGCAGCGGCAACAGCACAGGGCTGATCAGCAGTAGCGCCTTCATGCCTGGCCCTCCCGGTCCGGGCCCTGGCGCAGATCCGGGGCGGGTTCCTCGGTGACGGCGCTGACGTGGTCGGTTTCCCGGTCGCCGTGCAAGTCACGGCTGCGCTTGAGCAGCGCCAGGGCAAAGGCGAACAGGGCAAAGCCGATGACGATGGCGGTCAACACCAGCGCCTGCGGCAGCGGATTGGCGGCGGCCAGCGGCACCTGGCCGGCCGGGGTGAAGGCGGCCTGTTCGGCGCCCAGGCGGCCGGCGGCGAACACCGCCAGGTTGATGGCATTGCCCAGCACCGCGATGCCCAGCACCACGCGCTTGAGATTGCGGTCGAGGAGCATCCACAGGCCCAGTGCGGCCAGCCCGGCGACGGTCAGTGCGGTGAGCCAGATCATGCGGCATGCTCCTCGGCAGTCAGGCGCTGAAACAGGTGCAGGCTGGCGCCGAATACACACAGGTACACGCCCAGGTCGAACAGTAGGGGCGTACCCAGCGGTAGTTCGCCGAGCCACAGCCAGTGCGCCTGGAAGAACGCGCCGCCGCCGAGCAGGCCCAGGCTGGCGGCCAGCAGGGCCACCGCCAGGCCAATCCCCATCAACGTGCGTGGGCGCAGGCGAAGCAGGCGTTCGGCGCTTGCCGGGCCGTGCATCAGCACCAGCAGCACACAGCCGGCCGCCGCCGTCAGGCCGCCGATAAACCCGCCGCCGGGCAGGTTGTGGCCGCGCCAGAGGAGCAGCAACGAGGCACCGAGGAGCAGCCAGACCAGGGGTTTGAGGCCTTCCAGCAACAGGCTGGAGGCAAACACCGGATCACCCGTGCCGAGCTTGGCCGGGGTACGCCCGAGCAGGCTGGCAGCGGCCAGCATGGCCAGCGCCACCACGACGATTTCCCCCAGGGTGTCGAAGGCGCGGAAGTCCACCAGAATCACATTGACCACATTGGCACCGTGGCCCTGGCCGTAGCTGTTGGCCAGATACCACTGTGCCAGGTCGCCGGGCAGCGGCGCGGCGCTGCTGACCAGCAAGGCCAGGCCGATGCTCAGGCCAAACAGGCCGGCCAGCAGGGCGCGTGGCCAGGCTAGGCCGCGGCCCTGTGGCGCCACGCGGGGCATGCGCCGGTAGATCAGGGCCAGCAGCACCACGCCGAGGCTTTCCACCATGAGCATGGTCATCGCCACGTCCGGCGCCTGCATCAGGAAGAACAGCAGCGTCAGGCCCAGCCCGCTCAGGCCGAGGGCCGCCACCAGGCTCAGACGACCCGGCAACCAGGCCGCGCCCAGCGCGCCAAGCAGGCTCAGGCTGGCGGCCAGCAGTGCCGGCAGGCTGGCCTGGTGCAGGTCGAATGGCGCCAGTGGCCAGCCCAGCCAAGTGATCCCGATGCCCAGCAACAGGCTGATGCACAGCGCCAGCAGGGCCAGATGCTGGCGGAGCGAGCCATGCTGGAAGGCGCTGGCGGTGAGCGCGGCCACGGCGAAGACGCGTTTCAGCAGGCGGTCCCAGAGCAGGTCGCCACTGAATTGCCAGAACCACTGCAGACGCCCGAGCAGCTTGAGCAGCAGATCGCGGCGCAGGTAGAAGGCCAGCCCCAGGCTGATGGTCAGCAGGCTGGCGAGCAAGGCCGGGGTGAAACCGCCCCACAGGTACAGGCTGACATCCACCGGGCCGCTGGCAATGTTCTGTACCGCGGTGTTGACCAGCCAGGTTTCCGGCCAGCTGTTCCACGCACCGAGCAGGAAACCACCGAGCGCCAGCAACAGCGGGCCGAGCCAGAGTGGCAGGCTGACTTCGTGGGGCTGGCGCGGATAGGCACCCGGCGGGCCGAGGAAGCTCTTGACGAAGACCAGCCCGGCAGCGGCGAACAGCAGGGCGTTGGTGAGGATCATCACCGTGGTGATCAGCCCGCCGACCAGGCCCAGTTCGAGCAGCCCGCTGTACTTGAACTCCTTGGCGATGAAGCCGAAGAACGGTGGCAACCCGGCATTCGAGAACGCCGCCAGGGCCACCGCGCAGCCGGTCAGTGGCATGAACCGCCACAGGCCGCCCAGCCGCGGATATTCACGGGTGCCGGTGGCATGGTCGATGGCGCCCACCGCCATGAACAGGGCCGCCTTGTACAGCGAGTGGGCAACCAGATAAAGGACGAACGCCTGCAGGCCATAAGGCGTATTGCTGCCGATCAGCATGGTCAACTGGCCGAGCACCGCCACCGTGGTGTACGCCAGCAGACGTTTCAGGTCGGTCTGGCGAATCGCCAGCAAGGCGCCGAGCAGCGCCGTGGCAGCGCCGAAGGCAATCAGCAGGCTGCTCCAGCCCAGCGAGCCGCCCAGGCTGGGGTTGAGCCGGGCGAGCAGGAAGACCCCGGCCTTGACCATGGTGGCCGAGTGCAGGAAGGCCGACACCGGAGTCGGCGCATTCATCGCATTGGGCAGCCAGAGATGGAAGGGCAGTTGTGCGGATTTACTGAAGCAGCCCAGCAGCACCAGCAGCATGATGGCCGGGAACAGCGCATGGCCCTGCACCTGGGCTGCGTCGAGGCTGGAGATCTGCCAGGTCTGCGCCACGCCGCCGAGCAGGAGCAGGCCGGCCAGTAACGCCAGGCCGCCACCGCCGGTAATCAGCAGCGCCTGCAAAGCGGCGCGGCGCGCCTCAGGCTTGTCATGCTGGAAGCCGATGAGCAGGAAGGAAGCAACGCTGGTCAGTTCCCAGAACACGAACAGCAGGATCAGGTCATCGGCCAGCACCAGGCCGAGCATGGCCAGCATGAACAGCAGCAGATAGGCATAGAAGCGTCCCAGCTGGCGGTGCTGCTCCAGGTAGCCGGCGGCATACAGCACGATCAGGCTGCCGATACCGCTGATCAGCAGGCCGAACAGCAGGCTCAGGCCGTCCAGACGCAGGTGCACGGCAATCTGTAGCGCCGCTATCCAGCTCACCCGCTGCTCGAGGACCTGACCGTCGGCAATGCTGCCCATGTGGCTCAGCAGCCAAAGGAAAATGCCCAGCGGCAGCAGCGCCAGGCACGCCCCGGCGTGCCGGGGCAGCAGGCGGGTCAGCGCCGGTGCCAGCAGGGCGGCGAGCAGTAACAGCAACAGTGCTTGCAGCATCGTCAGGGGTGTTTTCCAGGTCAGGGTGTTTTTAAAACTCAACAAAAAAAGCCGTGCTTGTCAGCTGCCAAGGCATGTACGAATGTTGCACGGCGGCTTGCCGCCAGGCGGTGTACAAGCCGGCAACGGCGCGGCACCATGGCGGCTTTGCCGACCAGCCGGGGAGTTGCCGCGTGCACGTTCAGGGTTATTTCGATCTGCGTTTTGAAACATTGCGCGACGCTTTTGCCGCGCTGTTCGACAACCCCCAGCAACGTGGCGCGGCGTTGTGCGTGCAGGTTGAGGGCGAAACGGTGGTCGACCTGTGGGGCGGCGTGGCCGACCGCGACGGACAGCAGGCCTGGCACAGCGACACGCTGCTTAACCTGTTCTCCTGCACCAAACCGTTTGCCGCCGTGGTGGTGTTGCAACTGGTCGGTGAAGGCAAGCTGGAGCTGGATGCGCCAGTGGCGCGCTACTGGCCGGAGTTTGCTGCCGCCGGCAAGGCACAGATCAGCGTGCGCCAACTGCTCTGCCACCAGGCCGGCCTGCCGGCGATTCGTGCCAACCTGCCGGCCGAGGCACTCTACGACTGGGCGCAGATGTGTGCCGCGCTAGCCGCCGAGCAGCCCTGGTGGACGCCCGGCGACGGCCATGGCTACGCGCCGATCACCTACGGCTGGCTGGTTGGCGAACTGCTGCGCCGGGTGACCGGACAGCCCCCGGGCGAGCTGATCGCCGCGCGTATCTGCCAGCCGCTCGGCCTGGATTTCCACGTCGGCCTGGCCGACAGCGAGTTTCACCGGGTGGCGCACATCGCCCGTGGCAAGGGCGACCTGGGTGATGCCGCCGCGCAACGTCTGTTGCAGTGCATGATGAGCCAGCCACAGGCAATGACCACGCGGGCCTTCTGCAACCCGCCGTCGATCCTTACCAGTACCAACCGCGACGAGTGGCGGCGCATGCAGCAACCGGCGGCCAACGGCCATGGCAATGCCCGCTCGCTGGCCGGGTTCTACCACGCACTGCTGGACGGCCAGTTGCTGTGCGCCGAGCTGCTCAACGAAATGACCCGCGAGCACGCCTGCGACGCAGACCGCACCCTGCTCACGCCCACGCGCTTTGGCCTGGGTTGCATGCTCGACCAACCGGCGCTGGCCAATGCCACCTATGGGCTGGGCAGCCAGGCCTTCGGGCATCCGGGGGCGGGCGGTTCGGTGGGCTTTGCCGATCCGCAGCGCGGCCTGAGCTTCGCTTTTGTCACCAACACACTGGGCCCCTACGTGCTGATGGACCCGCGCGCCCAGCAACTGGCCCGGGTACTCGGCGCATGCCTGTGACACGGCCTCTCGCCCTGCGTCGCGCATCCTTCTAGAATGCGCTCATTCCTTGCCTTGCGGAGCGTCACCCCCATGCGTCATTCCCTGCTTGTCCTGCTGCTGGCCAGCGTCACCCTGGCGGGTTGTGCCACGGAAAAAGCCCAGGCCCCCACGGCCAAGCGCAAGGCCCCGGCCACCGACTTGCACAGCCAGCAGGAGGCCGAGCAGGCCCGCCTGCAACGCTGGCTCGACGAGCACCAGCCGCGCCTGCAAGCCGCCGTCCAGGACAGCGCATTCGAGGTGCGCCGTGAAGCCCATGTACTGATCGTCACCGCGCCGGCCGACAGCACCTTCAACCCGGACCGCCCGCATATGCTGGTGCCAGCCAGCCTGGCGCCGCTGACCCGCCTGGCCAAGGAGCTGGAAAAGGACCCCGAGGCTGCCGTGCTGATCCTTGGCCATGCCGACAGCAGCGGCAATGCCAAGCACAACGACGAACTGAGTGGCCAGCGGGCCCAGGCCGTGGCCTCGATCTTCCGCCTGACCGGCTTCCAGCGTGACCGCCTGTCCTTGAAAGGCCTGGGCTCGCTGATGCCGCGTGCCGCCAACGACAGCCTGGCCGGGCGCAAGCTCAACCGCCGCGTGGACATGATCGTGACGCCGCGGCACACCCTGGAAGAGCGCCTGGCCTACTTCAGCCAGCCGCAGCCGGCTGCCCCGCAACTGGCCAGCGCCGATCTGCCGGCCAAGAGCGCTAGCAAGGCCAAGGCCAAGGCCAAGAGCAAAACCACCAGCCAGCCCTGAGTGATTGCCGCGGCCTTGTCGCCGGTCAATGGGCGTCGTGAAATTGCCGCTATGGTCAGCGCAGTAACAGGAGAACTTCCCGATGCAACAATCCCTCAGTGACATGCGCCGTGACTACACTCGCGACGGCCTGTGCGAATCGCAGGCACCGCTGGACCCCTTCAAACTGTTCCGCCAGTGGCTCAGCCAGGCCGTGGAAACCGAGCAGCCGCCGGTCGAGGCGAATGCCATGACCCTGGCTACGGTGGATGCTGACGGTCGCCCGCATTGCCGCGTGCTGCTGCTCAAGGGGCTCGACGAGCAGGGTTTCACCTTCTTTGGCAACTATGAGAGCGCCAAAGGCGAACAGCTGGCGGCTCGCCCCTTTGCCGCGATGACCTTCTTCTGGCCGGGCCTGGAGCGTCAGGTGCGTATCGAAGGACGGGTCGAGCGGCTCAGCAGCGAAGAGTCGGCGGCCTACTACCAACAGCGCCCGCTGGGTAGCCGCCTGGGTGCCTGGGCCTCGCCGCAAAGCCGGGTAGTGGCCGACCGCAGCGCCCTGCAGCAGCTGGTGGCGGTCACCGAAGCACGCTTTGCCGGCCAGGAACCGCCCTGTCCGCCGCACTGGGGCGGCTATCGCCTGCTCCCCGATCGCCTGGAGTTCTGGCAGGGTCGGCCGAGTCGCCTGCATGACCGTCTCAACTACCGCCTGAACGACGGGCAGTGGTTGCGCGAACGCCTGGCCCCCTGAGACAGACCGTGCTGCAGGCTGGCGCACAGTGGCTCAACGCTCTGCTGTTGCGCTATCGCCTGCGCCTGCTGTTCGCTGCCAGCGTACTGCTGACGGCGGTGCTGGGCTGGCCCAAACCGGCCCTGTGGCTGGCCTGGGGCAGCTTGTTGCTGGTTCTCCTGGCCAGCCTGAATACCCTGCGTCACAAGCGCACCCTGCGCGGGCTGATCGGCTTGCTGGGGCTGGCCAGCCTGGCCCTGTTGGTCCTGGAACGGGTACTGCAATGGCACCCGCTGTTCGGTCAGGGGGTGGGCATGATGGTCTTCTACCTGGCCATGGTGGCCTCGCTGTTCAACCGGGTCATCCATGAGCGCCCGGTCACCGGCGAGCTGATCTATGGCCTGCTGGCGCTCTACCTGTTGCTGGCGCTGGCCTATGCCATGGCCTATCAGTTGATCAACAGCCTGCAACCGGACGCCTTTCGCAGCCTGCATGGGCCGTTGCAGATCAATGACTTCGTCTATTACAGCCTGGTGACCCTGACCACCCTCGGCTATGGCGACATCCATGCCCTGGCCCCCGCCGCGCGCCTGCTGTCGGTCAGCGAGGCGGTGGCCGGGGTCATGTTCATCGCCATCGCCGTGGCGCGCAGCCTGATGCTGATCAACGACCGCGACGACAGCGCCTGACCGGCCGGCTCGCCTGGGCTCAGCGCGGCGCCGGCTGCGGGCGGATGCCGAACAGCAGCGTGTAGAGTACCGGCACGATCACCAGGGTCAGCAAGGTGGCTGCCGCCAGGCCGAACATGATCACCACGGCCATGCTCTGGAAGAAGCCGTCGGTAAGCAGCGGCGCCATGCCGAGGATGGTGGTCAGCGCCGCCATCGCCACCGGGCGTACCCGGCTGATCGCCGCATCCACCACACAGGCATAGGGCTCCTTGCCGCTGCCCAGCTGCAGGTTGATCTCGTCAACCAGCACGATGCCATTCTTGATCAGCATCCCGGACAGGCTGAGCAGGCCGAGCAGGGCCATGAAGCCGAAGGGAATACCGGTCAGCAGGAAGCCGGCGGTCACGCCGATCAGCGCCAGTGGCACGGTCAGCCAGATCACGCTGGCCTGCTTGAACGAGTCGAACAACAGCACAGTGATGATGAACATCAACAGGAAACCCAGCGGCAGCGCGCCGAATACCGCGCCCTGTGCATTGCTCGAATTTTCCTTCTCGCCGCCCCATTCCATGCGGTAGCCAGGGGGCAGGGCAATGGCTTCGATCGGCGCCTGCACGCGCGCCATCATCTGCGGCGCGGTCTCGCCACTGACGATGCTCGGGTCAGCCATCACGGTCAGCGTACGGTGCCGGTTGCGCCGCACCACCAGTGGGTTTTCCCATTCCGTCTCGAAGCGCGTGACCACCTGGCCCACCGGGATATAGGCGCGCAGCGCCGGGCTCCACAGTTGCAGGTTGTTGATCTGGCTGGCGTCCAGGCGCTCTTCGGCGGGCGGTCGGGCGATGATCGGCAGCATCCGCGTGCCATCGCGGTACAGGCCCACCTGCATGCCGGAGAAATTGCTCAGCAGCGTCTGGTCGAGGTCGTCCTTGTTGATGCCGGTGGCGCGTGCCTGCGCCTCGTCCAGTTGCGGGCGGATCACCTTGGTGCGGTTGCGCCAGTCATGCACTACACCGCTGGCCACCGGGTCGCCGCGCAGAATCTGCTCGGCCTGGTAGCCGAGCTGGCGCAGCACGTCGGGGTCGGCACCACTGAAGCGCACTTCGATCTTCGCGCCACCCCCTGGGCCGAGCATCAGCTGGCGAAACTTCAGGCGTACATTGGGCAGGGCGCTGCCCAGTTGCCCGTCGAGCTGTTCGATCAGCGGCAGGATATCCGCCTGGTTGTGGCTGCGTACCAGGATCTGTGCGTAGTTGGCGTAGCTCTTCTCCGGGTCGTAGGTCAGGATGAAGCGCATCGCCCCGCGGCCGATGGTGCTCACCGCACGATCAATGCGCGGGTCGGCGAGCAGCACCTGCTCCGCCTCGATCACCGCCTGCTCGGTGGCGCGGATATCGCTGCCCTGCGGCAACCACAGGTCGATGAAGAACATCGGGGTGTTGGAGGGCGGGAAGAAGCTCTGGCGCACCTGGCTGAACCCCAGCAGCGCGGCAAGCAGCAGCCCGGCGAGCAGTGCCAGGGTGAGCAGGCGGTAGCGCATGCACAGCTCCAGCAGCCGCCGGTAAAGCACGAACATCAACCCCTGGTAGGGGTCGCTGTGCGGCGCGCTGCCTTCGGCTATTTGCTCCTTGAACAGCAGCGAGCAGAAGAACGGCGTGATGGTGATTGCGGTGACCCAGCTGAGCATCAGCGAAATCAGCAACACCTGGAACAGCGAGTAACAGTATTCCCCCGTGGAGTCGCTGGACAGGCCGATGGGGGCGAACGCCAGCACCGCGATCACCGTGGCGCCGAGCAGCGGCAGGGCGGTCTGGCGCACGATGGCATTGGCGGCCTGCAGCCGGCTTTGCCCACGTTGCAGGCCAACCAGCACGCCCTCGACGACCACGATGGCGTTATCCACCAGCATCCCCAGGGCGATCACCAGCGCGCCCAGGGAGATGCGCTGCAACTCGATGCCCCACAGCTTCATGAAGATGAAGCTGCCCAGCACCGTCAGCGCCAGCACCAGGCCAATCAGCAGGCCGCTACGCGCGCCCATGAAGATCAGCAGGATGCCCACCACGATCACCACCGAGGCAATGAAGTTGAGCACGAAGCTGCGCACCGAACTGTCCACTTCCACGGCCTGGTTATAGAAAGTATCGATGTGCATGCCCGCCGGGCGCAGGGCATCCAGCTCGGCCAGGCGCTGCATCACCGCCTGCCCGGCGTTGACCACGTTGACCTTTGGTGCGAAGGCCACACCCAGCGCCAGGGCGCGCTCGCCGTTGTAGCGGTAGAGATTGTTCGGCACTTCGGCGTAGCCGCGGCGTACCTGGGCGATATCCCCCAGGTAGATCAGCTGGGTGGCCCCCGGCTCGCTGATCAGCAGGCGCTCCAGTTCGGCCACGTCTTGAAACTCGCCGGTAGGGTGCAGGCGGATGTATTCGCTGCCGGCACGGATGCTCCCGGCATTGGAAACCACGTTCTGCTTCTGCAGGATGCCGAATACCTGCTCGGGCGGTAGCCCCAGGGCAGTCAGCTTGCTGCGGGAAATCTCGATCTGCACCTCTTCCTGCAAGGTGCCGTTGAGACTGACCTTGCCGATGCCTTCCACCAGTACCAGCTCGCGCCGCAGCAGGTCGGCTAAGTCGCGCAGCTCCTGGTAGCTGTAGCCGGCGCCGCTGATGTTCAGCCAGATCCCGAACACATCGCCGAAGTCGTCGTTGACCACCGGCGTCTGCACGCCCGGCGGCAGGCGTGGCGCCAGGTCATTGACCTTGCGACGCAGCTCGTCCCAGATCTGCGGCAGGTCGTCCGGCCCATAGTGGTTCTGCACATCCACGGTAATCTGGGTCAGCCCGTTGCTGGAAATCGAACGGATCTTGTCGATATAGGGCAGTTGCTGGATGGCATTCTCCAGCGGATAGGTGACTTCCTCCTCGACCTGCTGAGGCGAGGCACCGGGGTACTGTACGGTGATAATCGCCGTCTTCAGGGTAAAGGCAGGGTCCTCCAGGCGGCCCAGCTCAACAAAGGCAATTAGCCCGCCCAGGCCCAACAACAGGGTGACCAGCCAACTGGTGACGCGCCGCTGGATGAAATAACCGGCCAGATTGTCCATTACAGCCCCCGCTCACGAACCCAGGGCTTGACCGCCGCACCCTCGCTGAGCTCGCGCCCGCCAGCGGCGACCACCTGTTCCCCGGCCTGCAGGCCTTCGAGCACCTGGATGCCGTCGCCACTGATCTGCCCGACCTTCACCGGCCGCTGGCGAACCCGCAGCACACCCTCGGCATCGGCTGCCGCCACCCACACCACCTGGCTGTCCGGCGCGCTATTGTCGGGGCTGAAAACCGCCTCGACAGGAATCAGCAACGGCACCTCGCGGCGCTCGTACAGCTCGGCGAAATCCACGATCACCGTAGCGCTCATGCCGGGCAGGGCGGTAAAGCCGCTGGGCGTGTCGAAGCTGACACTCACCTGATAGGACAGCGTCTTGGCATCCGGCACGGTGGAAAACTCCTTGAACTGGGCCTCGATCAGCTTGCCGTCGGCCCCCTCCAGGCGTACCTGCGGGCGATAGTCGCGCGCGCCGCGACTCACCCCGGTGAGCAGGTTTTCCGGAATCTGGAAACTGGCATCCAGGCGCTTGCCCGCCTGGATACGCGCCACCACTTGATTAGCCTGCACCACCTGGAAGTTATCCAGGTAGGTGGCGGCAATCACCCCGTCGAAGGGCGCGCGCAGCTGGGTGTAGTCCAGCTCCTGGCGGGCCAGCTTGAGCGCTGCCTCAGCCGAGCCCAGTTGGGCCTTCTTCTGGTCATACTCGGCGCGTGAGACCAGCTGGCGCTCCACCAGCTTGGCCATGCGCTGGAACTGTGCCTGGGCCAGGTCATAACTGGCCTGGCGATCCTTGACGCGCAGGTTGAAGTCGGCCGGATCGAGACGCGCCACCAGCTCACCCTGCTTGACCTGCTGGCCGGGGCGTACCGGCAGGGCCTGCAACTCGCCGGACACGCGGAACGACAACTCCGCCTCCTGGCTGGCCTGGATACGCGCAGGAAACTCACGAACCAGGCTACCGCCGAAATCCGCCACGCTGATCAGCTTGACCGGGCGCACCACCTCGACAGCGGCAGGCGGTTGCTCATTGCCACAGGCAGCCAATAACAGGGGAAGCACAAGGACGGCAAGGCGGGTGGGACTGGACATGGTCTCTCCTGAGAGCGCAAGGAAACAGTGGCCTGTGCCACACAGGCTGGCAAAGCATGGCTGATCGCCGCGCGCTCAGCCAGTCATCCGTGCGCACAGCGCCAAGCCATTCCCGCCAAGGCCCGCGACTGCGCCTGGCCTTGCACCCTGCGCGCCCATGCCGCAGCACTGGGCGGGCCGGCCCGGCTTGTGCTTTGCCGGCCGAGAAATTAACGTCCCAACCTAGCGGGCCTTGCTGCCCACCTGCGCAAAAGGACGTGCATGCCCATTCCCAGCCATCAGGCCCAATTACCTCCACCACCGCTGCGTAGCGCGCCGCACCGTCTGGGCAATCGCCTTGCCTGTGCTGGCCTGCTGACGAGTGCTGAGTATCCGTACAGTGGTAATGCTTGCACAAAAAGAAGAAGTCGCCCGAATACGGCATGGCGCCAAGCGTGCGAGGTAATGCATTGATTGTTAGGGATTTTTTGATTTTGCAGGGTGAGCGAATGCGGACTTATGAGGAAGTCGCTACTATCGCGTTAGTAAAGAACACCATCTAATCACTGTTAGGGAAACTCTGAAGAAGACTTCCTGATTTTGGCAAAATGTCTGGACTCCACCCGCCGAGTTTTCCGATGAAGCAGATGACCTTCGCCGACGCCGAGTACGCCGGCAAGCGCAAACAGACCCGCAAAGAGCTGTTCCTGATCGAGATGGATCAGGTAGTGCCGTGGAAAGGTTTGGTCGCTCTGATCGACCCGCACTACCCCAAAGGCGAGGGTGGTCGTCCGGCGTACCCGTTGATGGCGATGCTGCGCATACATCTGATGCAGAACTGGTTTGGCTACAGCGACCCTGCGATGGAGGAAGCGCTGTACGAGACCACCATCCTGCGCCAGTTTGCCGGACTGAGCCTGGAGCGCATTCCGGATGAAACCACCATCCTCAACTTCCGCCGCCTGCTGGAGAAACACGAACTGGCTGCCGGCATCCTGGCTGTGATCAATGGCTACCTAGGTGACCGAGGTTTGTCGTTGCGCCAAGGCACTATCGTCGATGCAACGCTGATCAATGCGCCAAGTTCGACCAAGAATAAGGACGGCAAGCGTGACCCGGAAATGCACCAGACCAAGAAGGGAAACCAGTATTACTTCGGCATGAAGGCGCATATCGGCGTTGATGACGAGTCCGGCCTGGTGCACAGCGTGGTGGGGACGGCAGCCAACGTTGCAGACGTTACCCAGGTCGACAAACTGCTGCACGGTGAGGAAAACATGGTCGGTACCGACGCGGGCTACACCGGCGTAGAGAAGCGCCCGGAACATGAAGGCCGTGAGGTGATCTGGCAGATCGCGACCCGTCGTAGTACGTACAAGAAGCTGAGTAAGCGCAGCGCGCTGTACAAAGCCAAGCGCAAGATCGAGAAAGCCAAGGCCCAGGTGCGTGCCAAGGTCGAGCATCCGTTCCGGGTGATCAAGCGCCAGTTCGGTTATGTGAAGACGCGCTTCCGGGGGCTTGCGAAGAACACCGCGCAACTGGTGACACTGTTCGCGCTGTCGAACCTGTGGATGGTGCGCCGGCATTTGCTGACGAATGCGGGAGAGGTGCGCCTGTAATGTGGGAAATGGCCGCTGCGAGGTTATCGCGGCGGCCAGAAACACTGAAATGAGCGGGTGATCTGATCGTTTTTGATTGGTTTGCCGCTTTCAAAATCGGCGACGGCTGAAGTCGACTGAAAATACAGGACTACTTCAGACCATCCTTAGGCGAGAAGAGCATAAAAGGAAGTATTGATGAAATTAGATAATGTGAATATTAAGGATATTACATTTGGGCATGTTATACGCTTGATTCGTGAAATCGCCATCATAGGAGTTTCATCATACTTAGCTATTCGTATTTTTAGTGGTGACTTGAGCTTGGATTTTACGAAACTTTCACCATCCGAGCTGGTTTCTATATTGTTGGCTTTTTTCTCAATTGCTTTGGCAGCTGCGTTTTATTTTGCTGCAACAAACGCTAGTAACCAATTTTACGACAATATTAATAAGTTCAATAAAGATACATCAGAGCTTCTTGGCCGGTTAGACGAACAGATTAAGCATGTAAATACACGCCAGAAAGAGCTGGGAGATAGGATTGATAAAAGGTACTTGTCCTCAAGTGATCATGAGGAAGAGTCAAAGCGCAAAGAGAATGAAGAGCAAATAGCTGAAGCACAAGCTAAATGGCAGGAATCCCTAGATAAAATATTGAACTCTGCAACGATCGAACCGGAGGAAAAACAAAGGCTGGAATCTGAGCTGAAAAGAAAAGATGAAGAGTTAAATTTTCTAAGGGAAGAACAAGCAAAAATTGAAGCCAAGAAAATCTTTCAGTTAAAGAGTTATTTCCGTCGCAAGATTGAGAGTTTTAATTTAAATGAAGCAGCTACATATAGTCCTGATGAACTTCTGTTTTTACTTATAAAGAAAGCAATTCCTCCAGTACGTAGAGATATGTTTAAGTACGGGCTTATAGAAAGTGAGCAACCTGTTAGTCCCGAACAAATAACTATAAAAGGCCAAGAGTTTATATCTTCAATTGTGTCTAGAATGCTGGAAAACGATGCCTAACAAATTGCTGCACTCGGAAAAATTACTCGCTGCGCTCCTAATTTTCCGGTGAGCAAGGCGTTAGGGAAGGTCTGCACAAATGAGCACTGACCATGATTGGGGGCACTGATATGAGCAGAAAGGCGGCTGGACGCACCTCTGGACAGCGAAGAAACTCAGGAATCGAAATGCCGTGCTGGAACTGAATCTGGTTGAAGGCCATGGTGCTCACCCCACTGTAAGAGGACTCCAGGTTAGTGGGGTACAAGCTCATGGGGCGAGCCTCGCTGAGGCAGGTTTCTAATCAGGCCTTGTTTAGTGAACGGTTTTGTTTAAATTTCTAAATCGGGTTTTCGATTTGACCCGCCCCCTTTTTAGCATCATGAAAAACACGGGCATTTCCGCGCTGACTGATATGACAAAAATCGACGATCAATCTCCCGAAAGCACGCAGGCTGCCCGCTTGCGAGATACTTTCTTCAACACCCGGCAATCCATCAATGAACAATACGGACTGACCTGTTGGGGACGCGACGGGGACGACCGCCTATGGTCTATCTGGCGTGACGATGGCGACGTTCAGCTTACGCCCTGGCAGGATCTCGGACCGCACGGCCTGATCTGGGTTGTATGGGCGGATGAGCATGATCCTGAAAAACTGGTATTGGCGCTGGAGCGCCGGGATGACGACGCGCAACCGCCGATGGCCGAGGTTTATCTGCTGCGTCTCCCCGATGGTGAACGCGCGTCACAACGTTTGTCTGCGGATTATTCGGTGCAGGTGGAAGCGTTTCCATACGCTGACGGACAGGTGTTGCTGAAATGGCTCCCGCATGAAGAAGATGCTGATATGCGGACAGGTTTTGGTCTGATGGATCTTGAATTCCGGGAGCGGGTGCCGCCAATTGCGCACGCCCCCAAGGTGGTCTGGGAGCACCCGCATCTGGTTCGTTATCTGGTGCGAGACGATGCAGGCAAGGTTGCCTGGGCGGTGAGCGACGTTCACACAGGTCAACAGGTGATTCCACCCGTTTATGAGGACCTCACCCTGGATGTTGATCGCTGGATCGGCAACCGGCGGGAAGGCGGGTGTGACGTGTTGTCGCTGGATGGTCGACGGCTCATGCACCATGACCATTGGCTGCACCCGGGGAATGGTGACGGAAGGTGGTTTTTTGAAAAAGACGGGCTATGGGGGTATGCATCACCGGATGGCCATCCGCTGGCGGAACCCCGCCATGAAAGCCAGCAAGCCCTGTGGGACGAGCCGGTTGCTCTCGGGACGCTGCTGTTTCCCGCTGAGGGCAACCGTTGCACAGTGCTGCCGGCATCGCTACTGAAACGCTTGCGCGCCGAAGCGGCAAAGGGTGGAACCACCTACAAATTCGAAGGATTGGCCAATGTTTGCCCGCCCCTGCCCGGCGATGGCTATGTCGATTTGTGCCGCGCCTTGATGCCAGATGGCCATAAGGCTCTGCTGCTGACGCTGCGTTACGAGTCTGAACGCTGGCTGGTGCTGACACACCCCTGGCAAGGACTGCGCACCGGCAGTCTACTGAGGCTGGGCGCTCCGACTGTAGCGGGAGACACACCCTTGATCGCCTGCTTGCCGGAAAGTGGCGATGAGAGCTTTGTGCGGGCGATCGTTGATTACTGTTAATGAAACGGCGTACGCACTGAGCAAAGACACCTCTCCACTCCCCCCACCCCGACCG
>NZ_NMQV01000018.1 GCF_002234375.1 Pseudomonas fluvialis | reverse complement strand
GCCCAAACCGACCCCCAGCCCGGCCCCCAGCGCGCCGGCCCCTGCTCCGCAGTCCAACAGCATCGCCGCACCACGATGAGGCAGCGCATTCTCGCCAGCCTGCTGTTGCTCTGCTGCACGCCGCTGAGTGCCCAGGTGTATACCTACATCGACGCCGAGGGCAACCGCGTGTTCACCGACAAGCCGCGCACTAGCCAGGCCCAGCGCATCGAGCTGAACCCCAGCCCGGCGGTGCCGATCAGCCCGCCACAACCGGCTCGCCTGGGCATCCCGGCACCGCCGCCACAGCCGCTGGCCGAGGTCGCCGCGCCAGCCTATGCGTTACTGCGCATCCTCCTGCCGCAGGTCGACGCCAGCATCAGCCATGCCGGCGGGGAAATTCTCGTCACCGTGCAGAGCGACCCCACCCTGCAGGAGGGCCACCAGTACCGCGTACTGCTGGATGGCCAACCCTATGGCGAACCCAGCCGCAGCGCGGCCATCGTGCTGAACAATGTCGACCGCGGCAGCCACATGCTGGCCGTGGAAATCATCGATGCAGCCGGCAAGACCCTGGAACGCACCCCCGCGCAACCACTACACATGCAGCGCATTTCCCTGGCCCAGAAGCGCCGGGTGAATCCCTGCCAAAAGGCAGACTACGGGGTACGTCCCGAGTGCCCTCTCAAGGACAAGCCGGTAGAACCGCGCAAAGTGCTGCCCTTCCTCTAACAGGCCGCCGACCTGTCCTCGGCAGGCCAGGCGCTCCGCCCTGACGCAACGACCATGCACCCCGAGATAGCAGGCCATCACGCCATGCACTATCTTGGTGCGCTGAAATGCCCTGCGATCAGGCAAGGACACGCCCAGCAGCCCGGCGATCGTGTAAGCAGGCCAGTAACGGCGGGCTTTTTCCGATTTTTTGGCAAAGCTGGTTTGCTTCTTGCTTCATCCTGCAGCACTTGAGGAAGGCATGCCCATGATCGATCACGCGCTGCACCGCCTATTGCTGGACAACCTGACCACGGCCACGTTGCTGCTCAATGACGAGCTGCGCCTGGAGTACATGAATCCCGCGGCCGAAATGCTCCTGGCCATCAGCGGCCAACGCAGCCACGGCCAGTTCATCAGCGAGCTGTTCACCGAGTCGCCCGAAGCACTCAACGCCCTGCACCAAGCCGTGGTGCAGGCGCATCCGTTCACCAAGCGCGAGGCCCACCTGACCTCGTTGAACGGGCAGAGCCTGGTGGTCGACTATGCCGTCACGCCGATTCTCAGCCGTGGCACCACCCTGCTGTTGCTGGAAGTCCACCCGCGTGACCGCCTGCTGCGCATCAGCAAGGAAGAGGCCCAGTTGTCCAAGCAGGAAACCACCAAGATGCTGGTGCGTGGCCTGGCCCACGAGATCAAGAACCCCCTCGGCGGTATCCGTGGCGCCGCCCAGCTCCTGGCGCGCGAGCTGCCCGCTACCGAGCTGCGCGACTATACCGACGTGATCATCGAGGAAGCCGACCGCCTGCGTAACCTGGTCGACCGCATGCTCGGCTCGAACAAGCTGCCGGCCTTGTCGCCCACCAACATCCACGAGGTACTGGAGCGGGTGTGCAGCCTGGTCGACCTGGAAAGCCAGGGCAGCATCACCCTGGTTCGCGACTACGACCCGAGCATTCCGGAACTGCTGGTCGACCGCGAACAAATGATCCAGGCGGTTCTGAACATCGTGCGCAATGCCATGCAGGCATTGGCCAGCCAGCCAGAACAGCGCCTCGGCCGCATCACCCTGCGCACCCGCAGCCTGCGCCAGTTCACCATCGGACATACCCGCCATCGCCTGGTATGCAAGGTGGAAATCATCGACAACGGTCCGGGTATTCCCGCCGAACTGCAAGAAACCCTGTTCTACCCCATGGTCAGTGGGCGCGCCGACGGCACCGGCCTCGGCCTGGCCATTACCCAGACCATCATCAGCCAGCACCAGGGCCTGATCGAGTGTGAGAGCCATCCGGGCCACACCCTGTTCTCGATCTTCCTGCCGCTGGAACAAGGAGCCGCACCGTCATGAGCCGAAGCGAAACCGTCTGGATTGTCGACGACGACCGTTCCATCCGCTGGGTCCTGGAAAAGGCCCTGCAGCAGGAAGGCCTCAACACCCAGTGCTTCGACAGCGCCGACGGTGTCCTCAATCGTCTGACCCGTCAGCAGCCGGATGTGATCATTTCCGACATCCGCATGCCTGGCACCAGCGGCCTCGACCTGCTGGCCGAAATCCGCCAGATGCACCCGCGCCTGCCGGTGATCATCATGACCGCGCACTCCGACCTGGACAGCGCGGTGGCCTCCTACCAGGGCGGCGCCTTCGAATACCTGCCCAAGCCCTTCGACGTCGACGAAGCCGTGTCGCTGGTCAAGCGCGCCAACCTGCACGCCCAGGAGCAACTGCGCCAGGCCGAGCCCGAGCCGCAACTACGCAGCCCGGAAATCATCGGCGAGGCACCGGCCATGCAGGAGGTGTTCCGCGCCATCGGCCGCCTCAGCCACTCCAACATCACCGTGCTGATCAATGGTGAGTCGGGTACCGGCAAGGAGCTGGTCGCCCATGCCCTGCATCGCCACAGCCCACGCGCGGCCGCGCCGTTCATCGCGCTGAACATGGCGGCGATCCCCAAGGATCTGATGGAGTCCGAGCTGTTCGGCCACGAAAAAGGCGCGTTTACCGGCGCCGCCAACCAGCGCCGTGGACGCTTCGAGCAGGCCGACGGCGGCACGCTGTTCCTCGACGAGATCGGCGACATGCCGGCCGATACGCAGACCCGCCTGCTGCGCGTGCTGGCCGACGGCGAGTTCTATCGGGTCGGCGGGCACACGCCGGTGAAAGTTGACGTACGCATCATCGCCGCCACGCACCAGAACTTGGAAAACCTGGTGCGTGAGGGCAAGTTCCGCGAGGACCTGTTCCACCGCCTCAACGTCATCCGCATCCATATCCCGCGCCTGGCCGACCGCCGCGAAGACATCCCCGCGCTGGCCCGCCATTTTCTTGCCCGCGCCGCCCAGGAGCTGGCCGTTGAGCCCAAGCTGCTGAAAAGCGAAACCGAAGACTATCTGCGGCAACTGGCCTGGCCGGGTAACGTACGCCAGCTGGAAAACACCTGCCGCTGGATCACCGTGATGGCCTCGGGGCGCGAGGTGCATGTCGACGACCTGCCGCCCGAACTGCTCAACCAGCCGGCCGAGACCGGCCAGACCGGCGATTGGCAGCAGGCCCTGCGCCTGTGGGCCGACCAGGCGCTGGCCCGCGGGCAAAGCAACCTGCTGGACTGTGCGGTGCCCTGCTTCGAGCGGATCATGATCGAAACCGCCCTCAAGCACACCGCCGGCCGCCGCCGCGACGCCGCCCTGCTGCTCGGTTGGGGACGCAATACGCTGACCCGCAAGATCAAGGAGCTGGGCATGAACGTCGACGGCGGCGACGAGGATGACAGCGACGACTAGCCGGCATTACTGGGTGCGGTACAGCTCACGGCGGTAGATCAGCGGCGCGCTGCCACGATGAATGCCGAAGCTGGCCAGGCCACTGGCCGGCTCACGGCCTGCACCACGCCAGTCGAACCATAGCCAGGTCGGGGTATCGCGCAGGCGCGCCAGCACGGAGCCCTGGTTGCCGGCCCCCGGCGCACTCAGCAGCAGGCTGCCCTGTGCGGCCAGCGGCCAACCCAGACTGGCATGGGTATGCCCCTCTAGATTGCCGGTGTAAGGCCCCAGCTCGGCCGTCTGCAGCAGCGCACTGCTGCAACTGTCGGCGTTTTCCGCGAGGAACAGGTTGCGCCCAGCCTGGCTTTGCCAGCTCTGTAGCTGCAGTGGCAGGCTCAGGCTCTGCAGCTCGCTGCCATGCGCGTTGCCAATCTGCAGGCGCCCCAGGCGTACCTCAGTCCCGGCAAAGCTGAAGGTGTAGCCGCTACAGCTACCACCCGCGCCCTGGCATACGCCGTCGCTGTCCTGCAGTGCCGCGGCAGCAAACTCCATCTGCACGCTGGCGGTAAAGGGTAGATCCTCGCTCTGCGGCGCGGCGGCCGGTGCATAGAGCAGGCTTTCCCCGGTCCAGCGGAAGGTGCGGCGGCCATCGCCCAGCGCGGCGTTGTCGACGCTGCTCAGCACACTGCCCTGGACCTGCAAGCGGGTGTTCAGGTCGGCACCCGGCTGGGCGCTGGCAAAGGGGTTGCGTCCCGCCTCGCTGACCACCGACAGGTAGGGCAGCCCGGACGCCTGGCTGGCCCGCGCGGGCAACGCCAGGCGCCAGAAGCCCGGGCGGTCATAGTTGGCGGTGACCTGCCCCTGCCGATTGCGTGCCAGCACCTCCAACTGCGGAGGCTGGGCAAAGCCCATGGCCTGGCCCTGGTAGCTGAAAGCCGTACAGGCTGCCTGCAGCGCCGCACTGCCCTGGGCTTCCAGCCAGGCTGGCGGCAGACGGCCCAGCGGAGCGCTGCTGCCGCCATTGATCGGCTGGCCGAAGTAGCTGGGCGGGCTGGCCGTCAGGCGGAACACCCCCACCTCGCTGAGCGCCGGGCGCACGCGGGTGCTCTCGCCCAGCACATGGCTGTAGCGGTCCAGGCTCAGCGTGCCCGGTACGCCCGCAGTCGGCGCCAGCAATTGGTGGCTGAGGGCAATATCACCCAGCCGGAAGTTTGCCGTGGTGGGATTGCCGCACAGTTCGTCAGCCGTCAGCGGCTGGCCATCGCGACGCCAGGCCACGGCACGCAGGTCGAGGTCGAAGGCATCACCGGCGCGCACGCCACCGGGCATGACCGGGCAGGCACTGTAGTCGCTGCCTTCGGCACAGCTACTGGCGGTTTGCAGGCACAGGCCATAGGGGCGACTGACAAAGCTGTCCTCGCCCGTCATCACCAGGCCGGCTTCATCGCCACTGCTCGGCGCGTAGCGGGCCTCCAGGCGCATTTGCCCGGCATCGTCATAGCGCAGCGGCAGGCTGGCGCTGGCCGAGCTGTCGAAGGTCACGCTCAGCGGCGTGTAGCTGCTGCTGAGCGGTGTACCGTTGAGCAGCACCGGCTGGCTGCCGCTGTTCGGTTCGATATAGCCAGCGCGCCACTGCAGCGTTCGACTACCCCCGGCAAAGCCCGGCACGCAGGCCTGCGGATTGGACGGATCGGCGCGTACCGCACGGACCGTGGCGGTAGCCGGTTTGCCCGCCAGCACATCCGGGGCATCGATGATGAAACCGCTCTCGACAAAGCTGACCCGGCAATCGCTGGTGCTACACAGGTTGGTGCCGAAGGCCCGGGCCGGTGGCGTCGAACTGTTCACCCCGAGGGTTACGCTACCCGGCGTGTTGCCACGCAACTGCAGGGTGGTCACACCGCCCGAGAAGCTCAGCGGGTTGCCGCCGACCCAGGTGGTCGAAGGGCTCAGGTTGACGGTCACCGGATCGCTATACAGCTGGCTGCAGGTGGCATTCAGACAGGCCCGCAACGTCACCTCCAGCGGGTTGCAGGTCAGGCTGCTGCTGGCATGGCTAAAGCGGAAGTGATCGATCTGCGGCCCCACCGGGCGGTAGCGCACGGCACACACCTGCAGGTTGTCCAGCTCATGGATATTCACTCTGCTGCCGGTGGCGCCGGTGAAGCTGAGCAGAAAATCACTGGGAATACTGCCCTGCCCGGCACTGGCCAGCGCATTGAAAGGGGCAACCAGGGTCTGGAAGCTGCCGCCGCTGCTGGTACGCCGCGCCACGCTGACCATGGCCTGTCCGGATACTCGCGAATCGACCACGATGCGGTAGCGATGTCCGGGGCGCGCCGAACTGCTGGCGATGTTCGAGTCGACTTCCGGGTCCAGCGTGCCGGTACCCGCCAGGTAGCGATACGCCCCGGCCTGGGAGCCGCGCAGGGTGATGGAGTCGCGGCGAAAACCGGGACCGCCATTGCGTCCTTCGGTGGGGTTGGCGAAGTTGCCGTATTCATCCAGGCCAATGCCCAGCCAACCACCGGCAAACCCCGGGGCCCCATTGTCACGCTGGGCATAGCCCAGTGAGCCACCAAAGCTGCCCGGCTGCGGCGTCACGCTGGCGTCGGAGAGGATCACCGCAATGCCGTCGGCACCCCGGCTGGCGCTGTTGGAATAGGCAAAGTAGTCGAACTCGATGGTCACCAGGTTGCGCGCCGCCGGCAGCAGCCACTGCAGGGTGGCGGCGGTGGCGACTTCCGCCGAATCATTGGTGAGGCGCAGGCGCCGGCCGCTGTTGTTGGCGATACCGATATTGAACGTGCCGTTGCGCCGCGTGGTCACCCAGGCATCGCCCAGATTATCGCGCTCGAAGCTGTCGTTGAAAAAACAGGTCGGCGCTGCTGCCGGCTGGCAGGCATTGGCCGGCGTCGAGTTGGGCAGGCAGGTGCCAGTGACGCTGCTCGGGCTGTTGACGAAAATGGTCGAGTAATTCGGCGCGGTAAAGTTGCCGAATGCCTCGCTGTTATTGAGGGTTACCGCACCGAACTGGGTGGTCACCGTCACCGGGCTATCCGGCGTACCCAGCTGGCTGTCGGTGAAGGTCGCGCTGCCCCCTGTCACCGAACCGGAGCTCAGGGTTACCCCGCTGAACAGGGCCGGATTGCTGTTCGCGGCAAAGTTGCCGCTCAGCGTCCCGCCGCTGATGTTCAGCCCGGAGTTGGCATTGGCGCCGCCGAGCAGGTTGCTGCCATTGCTGGTCAGGGTGCAGCAGTTGCTAGTCACCAGGCCATTGACCTGGCCGCCAGTGAGGTTGATGGCGCCATTCGTACTGCTGATGCTTGACTCGAAGAGAGTGCCATTGCCGGTAATCTGGCAACAGTTGCTGTTTACCGGGCCGGAAATACTGCCGCCAATCGTACTGATCGTTCCGCCTTGCGCCGTCAGCGAGCCAAACACCACGGTATTGGTTAACGACACCGCTTGGCTCTGGGCGCGCAGGTTGATATTGCGCGCGCTGCTACCGACGGTGGTGCCTGTAAGCACAATCTCCTCAGCCTGAACGGTAATCGTGGTCGCTGAAGAGACCCGGAAAATATCTCCAGAGGCCGAACTCAGACGACCACTACAGGTAAATGTCGTACCACTGCGGCTCCAGCTTCCCGAACAAATGGCCGGTGTGCCACTTACCAACGTGCTTCCGGATGTGTTGAAGGTATAGGTCACCGCCCACACCGGCAGGCTGGCCAGGGAGAGCAGGCAGAGTAAAAGCAGGCGCTGAATCATGGCAGGCTGACCTCGATTTGCGCCTGCAGGCGACGGAACGCATAGTCGGGACGACCGCCTGGCAGGCCGTTGCCGGCCTCGGCGGTGAGCAAAAGAATCTGCAGGTTGCGCGCCCCGTCGACATAGGGCCCACGCGCCTGGCAGCTCACCGTTACCGTGAACTCGGCCAGGTTGCCGCCGGCCAAGGCAGGGCTGCCCGCCGCACAGGCCGCACTGCCCAGGCTACGCGCGATGCCCCACTCCAGGCCGGCACGCGCGGCCTGGTAGGCCCGCGCCTGCTGGATGGCCAGGCTGTTGCCGCCATGCTGGTCACTGGCCAGGCGGCTCATCGCTGCCACCAGCAAGGCCACCACGATGATCAGGAACATCGCCGCGACCAGGGCGAAGCCGCGTTGTGAGGACTCAGGGCGCATTGTCCACCTGCACTTGCTGCAACAGCTCGACCGCTTCATTGTCGCGGCTCAAGCCCAGGGTCAGGCTGACCAGGCCGGCGCGCTGCTGGCTGCCGGGTTGATAGCTGAAGGCACAGCGGCTGACATCGCTGGCCAATACCTCGCTCTGCTCGGCGCTGAAAGCCGGCGCCAGGCTGCTGCGGGTGTAGCGCAGCAGGCGGCGGTTGGCCAGATCACAGCGCAGTCCCACCACTTCATCCGCCAGGTAAAAGCGGCGCTGCGGCGAGGCAAAGCTGAAGGCAAAACTGCCGCCGGGCGGTTGCAGGCGCAGCACGCCCTGCCCGGCCTGGCTGGCAAAACTCAGCGTACTGCCGCTGGGGCTGATCACATGCCGGCCATCGGCGTCAGCGGCCGCCCACAGGTTACTGCCGGGCACCGCTACACCACCACTCTGCGCCCCTACGTTGTACAGCACCAGCCAGCGCGCGCCGGCCACCGCCAGGGCCGGGTCGAGCACCTGGAAGGCCTGGCAGTCATTGCCCGTCGCCGTGCACTCGGCGGCAGTGCCGGGAGCAAAACGCAGGCCATCGCCACCCAGCCGGTTGGGCAGGTAGCGACCCGCCGCCTGGATACGCAACAGCTCCAGGTCACTGCCCTGCACGCGCACCGAGTTGGGCACCGCCAGGCGGATGTCGCGGGCCATGCGACTCAGCGCCAGACCCGCCTGATCGACCAGCTCGGCACGCCGGCTCTGGTCGACCAGGCCCTGCATCGGGCGCACCAGGACTGTGCTGATCATCACCGCGACCACACCGGCCAAGGCAATGACCATGACCAGTTCGACCAGGGTAAAGGCGGCCTGGCGACGCATCAGTAGTTGCTCCGATAGCCACCCAGGCGCAGCTCATCGCCCTTGGGGTCGGTCACCCGCACTTCGACATAACGCGCCGCCACGCTGGCCGCCCCCGCCGCCAGGCTGCTGTCGCTGACGCTAACCTGTACGCGATAGCCGGCCAACTGGTTGAGCACAGCACCGCGCGCATCCTGCGGTGGCTGCTCATCGAGGTTGTGGTAGTCGAGCACATCGTCAAAACAGGCCCGCTGGCTGCAGGCGGCAGCACCGGGGTCGGCATAGGCCTGGGCGAGGATTTCCTCCAGGTAGGCTTCAGCCAGCAACAGGCTCTGCTGGCGCAGCATGGGATCAGCACTGCGCCCGGCCAGGCTGGCCATCGCCGAATACAGCGCGGCGGCGGCGATACCGATGATCACGATGGCTATCACCAGCTCGACCAGGGTCATGCCACGCTGGCGCTTCATGGCCCGGTCTCCACCCAGCCGGCGGGAGCATGCACGCGCAGGCTGTGCCCACCGAGGTTGACCGCCACACTGCGGTCGGCCTGGCCGAGGGCGTTGAAGGTGACCGGAAAACTGTTGCCCGACAGGCTGACGCCCGCCGGCAGGGGAATATCCGCATAAGGGCCGTCGGCGGCCAGCAGGCTGGCACTGTAGCTGCCGCTTTCACAGTTTTCGGCACGACGCAGGCGCAGCCCGCTGTTGTCCAGCTGCGCCTGTACCCGGCAGCCGCTGGCCAGGGCGTGTTTCTGTGCATAACGCACGGCACTGGCCAGCTGCTCATGGAACAGCCGCTCGTCGAACACCTGCCGCTCAAAGAAACGCGGCCCCACCACGGCAGCCAGGATGCCAATGATCACCATGACCATCAGCAACTCGACCAGGGTGAAGCCGCGCATATGGCTTAGCAGCCGCTCACATCCACCGTGATGGTCGGCACAGCGCCGGCAGTAGCGGCAGGCTCCGTGTAGCTGACCTGGCAGTTAGCCGGGGTGGTCGCGCCATTAGCGCTCATGGTGGTGGTTGTACCAGTCGTGTTGATAGAGAAATCGGCTGCGGTTACCCCTGCAGCATTGGCGATCGAAGCCGCTGCCGGATAGCCACTAGTGGCAATCATGGTTACCGTGCCGCCTTCCACGGTGATGCTGGTTTCAGTGGCATCATTTTTCGCCAGCCAACTAGCATGCGTCAGAGCCGAGGCCGACTTGACCGAGCCATAAGCGCCCTGCACGGTCGCGGCGCGGGCATCACCACCAAGGTTAACGAAACGCGGCAGGGCAAAGGCCGCCAGGATGCCGAGGATCACGATGACCATGATCAGTTCAATCAGGGTAAAGCCGCCTTGTTGTTTCTTCATGGGTAGCACTCCGGGTGGAAAGTCTTACTGGAAGGTATAGGTCACAGCGCCGGTGTTGGCGTTGTACTGGATACTGTCGTTAGCGCCATCACGCTGGTAGGTGAAGGTGCACAGCGTGCCTGCGGCGCTGGGCACATAGTCGTTGCTGGCCGCCGCGCCGACGGTGGGCGCCGAGCCCTGCAGGATGCTGGTAAACACCTGGGTGCAGGTCGTCACACTCATGACGGTCGTGGCGGCCGGGTTGCCGGCGCGCCCGGTACCGATCGGCCAGCCATTGGCATTCACGTCCACCGTGTTGTCGCCAAAGCCCTGCACATCGATCTGGCAGTTGCCAGCCGCGCAGCCGTTGCTGCCGCCGTTGCGGTTGAGTTCCCATTGCGAGCGCACCAGCAATACCGCAGACGCCAGGGCGCCGGCGGTGCCTTTCAGGGCTGCTTCGTGGGCATCCTTGGTGGCGTTGATGAAACGCGGCAGGGCCACTGCGGCGAGAATACCGAGGATGGCAATCACCACCACCAGTTCAATCAGGGTAAAGCCACGTTGTGGTCGCTGCATGAGTAACACTCCTGGTCGGTCGCCCGTCAGCGGGCGGGTGACGGAAATCCGTCGTTCCTGACAGACTGCAATTCAAAAGCCAATCCGTCGTCACGTTGTGATGCAGTTTGCATTTTTTCGGGAAGCCTGCGCAATTGCCACAGGTACAACCCGTCTGCTGCTGGTGCACGCCGGTCGGCATAACGTGCCTGATAGGCCAGCCAGCCGCGCTCGGCGGCGTAATACCAACAGCCTGACTGACGCTGCCCCGCTGGCGGCAGGCTGCCGCAGTAGTCGTCCGGCTGCCAGCGCAGCAGCTGGAACGGGTTGCCCCGTAGCCAGGCCTCCGGCAAGGGCTGCCCAGCTGCCAGGCGCTCGGCGGCCAGGTCACTCAGGCCACGCGCCAGCACGCCGTGCATGGCCTGCATGTTACGCATCTCCAGCACACCGAGGATGCGCCAGGTCAATAGCCAGAGCAGGCCAATCGCCATCAACAGCACCAGCCACAGGCCCAGGCGCTGCCAGCGTCGGCGCAGGGTCCAGGCCGTCAGCGCTTCACGCATCAGCGCCCCTGTGCCGCCGAGCCGAGTTCCCACATGGGCAGGAACACGCCCAGCGCCAGGATCAGCACCAGCACGCCCATCGCCACGATGAGGATCGGCTCGATGGCATCGGCCAGCTGCTTGAGGTCGTAGTCCACTTCCTGCTCGTAGAAATCCGCCACCTCGACAAACAGGTCATCCAGCGCGCCGGTTTCCTCGCCCACCGCCATCATCTGCAGCACCAGTGGGGTAAACAATCCGCTGGCTGCCGCGGTACGCGTCAGTGCCTCGCCCCGCTCGATGCCTTCGCGCATGGCCAGTACGGCCTGGCCGATGTGTCGGTTGCCAACGCTGGCACTGTTGATCGACAGGGTCTGCAACAGGGGTACACCGGCGCGGTACATCATGGCGAAGGTGCGCGTGAAGCGCGCCAGGGCGATACGCTCGAAGATCCCGCCGACGATGGGCAGGCGCAGCTTGAGGCGGTCCCAATGCAAGGCGCCCTGCTCGGTTTTCGTCCAGCGCAGAAAGCCATACAGCCCGCCGGCCAGCAGGATCAGCAGCAGCCACCAGTAGTCCTGGAAGAACTGCGAGGTGCCGATCAGTACGCGCGTCGCCCAGGGCAGCTCGGCCTTGAACTGCTCGAAGACCTTGGCAAAGGCCGGGATCACGAACAGGTTGATCACCGCCAGGGCCACGCCCATGGCGCTGAGCACGAACAACGGGTAGCGGGTGGCCTGCTTGAGGCGCTTGCGGGTTTCCCGCTCCAGCTCCAGGTAGCTGGACAGCTGGCGGAAGGCCCCGTCCAGCTGGCCGGTGTTCTCCCCCACGCTGACCATGCTGATGAACAGGGTATTGAACACCCGGGGATGCGCATTCATCGCCACCGCCAGGCCCAGGCCGCGCTCCAGGTCACTACGCACCGCCTGCAGCACCTCGCGCAGGTAGAGGTTGCGGGTCGATTCGGCCAGCCCGCCGATGGCACGGATGATCGGCACGCCGGCCTTGCTCAGGCTGTACATCTGCCGGCAGAAGATGATCAGCTCATCCAGCTCGACACGTCGCCGGCGCAGGCGCTCAAGCAGTTGCTGGAGTACATCGGCGCCCTTGTCGGCCTGCTGGGCATCGATCTGCAGCGGGGTGATCTGCTGCGCCAACAGCTCGTTGGCCGCCTGGTCCAGGCTAGTCGCCTCGACCAGCCCGCTGACCCGTGCGCCCTGGGCATTGCGTCCGCTGTAGCGAAACTGCGCCATTACAGGCTATCCACGTCGGTCAGGGTCGCGCACACCTTGAGCACCTCGTCGATGCTGGTCACCCCGGCCAGTGCATAGTCCAGCGCGCAGGCCGCCAGCGGCCGGTAGTGCGGGTTGGCCCTGGCCGCCTCGGCAAAGGCCTGCGGATCGTTGCGGCGCAACGCGGCGATCATCGGCTCGTCCATTTCCAGCAGCTCGTAGACCCCCACCCGGCCGTTATAGCCGGTGTTGTGACACTGGTGGCAACCCGCGCCGTGACGGAATACCTTGCCGGCCAGGCTGCCGCCGTGCAGACGCTCCAGCCAGGCCAGTTGCTGCGGGTCGGCCTGCTGTTCCTGCATGCAGTTCTCGCAGACCCGGCGCACCAGGCGCTGCGCCAGCACCGCATTGAGCGCGGTAGCCACCAGGAAGGGCTCGGCCCCCATGTCCACCAGGCGCATGGCCGAAGTCTGCGCATCGTTGGTGTGCAGGGTGGACAGCACCAGGTGGCCGGTCAGCGCGGCGCGCAGGCCGATTTCGGCGGTTTCCTGGTCACGCATCTCGCCCACCAGCACGATGTCCGGGTCCTGGCGCAGGGCGGCGCGCAGTACGCGACCGAAGGTCAACTCGATCTTCGGGTTGACCTGCACCTGATTGACGCGAGGCAGGCGGTATTCCACCGGGTCTTCCACGGTGATGATCTTTTTCTCCGGGCTGTTCAGCTCGGCCAGGCCGGCATACAGGGTGGTGGTCTTGCCGGAGCCGGTCGGGCCGGTGACCAGCACCATGCCAAAGGGCCGCTGCAGCAGACGGCGGAAACGCGCCAGCATGTCTGCCGGCATGCCGGTGTGATCGAGGTTGAACAGCCCGCCACTCTGGTCGAGCAGACGCATGACCACCGACTCGCCATGCTGCACCGGCATGGTGGATACCCGCACGTCGATGCTGCGGTTGCGTACGCGGATGTTGAAACGACCGTCCTGCGGCAGACGTTTCTCGGAAATATCCAGCCCGGACATGATCTTCAGGCGCATCACCAGGGCCGATGCCACGCGGTGTTCGTTCATCACCTGTTCATTGAGCACGCCATCGATACGCTGGCGGATACGCACCACGCCTTCGTCCGGTTCGATGTGGATGTCCGAGGCCTTCATCTGCACGGCATCTTCGAACAGCGTTTGCAGCAGGCGCACCACCGGCGCATCCGAGGTGCTTTCCGCGCCCAGTTTGCTCAGGTCGAAATCGCTTTCCTGCAGCGAACCTTCCAGTTCGCCAGCCAGCGAGGCGATTTCGCTGGTGCGCCGGTACAGGCCATCCAGGCTGGAAAGCAGCTCGCTTTCCCGGACCACTGCCGGCTGCACGCGGGTTTTCAGGACACGCTCCAGCTCGTCGAGGGCGAACAGGTCGAGCGGATCACTCATGCCGACCAGCAGGCCACCACCCTCGCGGGACAGCACGATGGCCCGGAAACGCCGCGCCATGGCTTCCGGCAGGCTCTGCACCAGTTGGGCATCGAGTTTGAAATGCTTGAGTTCGATAAAGGGAATGCGCAGCTGTTCGGACAGCGCGGTGAGCAGCTGCACCTCGCTGACAAAACCCAGGTCGACCACCGCCCGGCCCAGCTTGGCACCGCTGATCTTCTGGCTCTGCAGGGCCTGTTGCAGCTGTTCGTCATTGATCAGCCCGGCCTGTACCAGCAGGTCACCCAGGCGCACCTTGCGCTGACGTACGTCGTTCTCGGCCATTTACTGTCCTCCCAGGGCGCGCAGGCGCGCAGCGATATAGTCGCGGGTGGCCGGCTCCAGCGCGCTGTCCTGCAGGGCGCGCTGGTAGTGGAGGCGCGCCTGCTCGGCCTGTTGCAGGCGCTCCAGGGCCAGAGCCAGGCCGAGGTGCCAGGCACCCTGGCTGCCACGCCGGGCCAGCAGCGCCTGATAGGTGGCCGCGCTTTGCGCCCACTGCCCGGCCTGCTGCTGGGCCGCAGCCAGCAGCGCGTGGTAAGCCGGGTCGCTGTCCAGGCTGGGCGCCTGCTCTTGCAAAGTGGCCAGTGCCACCGCCGGCTGGCCCTGTTGCAACTGGGCACGGGCCAGCAACAGGCGCAGTTCAGTGTCGCCTGGCTGCGCCTGCAACTGGCCCGGCAACCAGGCCAACAGAGGCTCCAGCTGGCCGGCCGCCAGGTAGGCACGCGCCAGCCAGCGGGTCACCTGGCGATCGCCCGGCTGGCGCTGGTGCAGCGCCTGCAGCTCGCTGATCGCCTCGGCATAGCGCTGCGCGGCCAGCGCCTCGCGGGCCCGCTGCAAGGGGTCAGGCAGCCCCTGGATATGGACCTGCGGCGCGGCCTGCGGACTGCTCACCGGCCAGCAACTGTCGCCGTGCAGGCATACCGCGCTGCTGCCACGCGCGGCCTTGGCCGGCGCAGGCCGAGCCGGCGCGCGCTGGGTTGCCGGCGGTTGTGGCCAGGCAATCGGCGCCGGCTCCTCGCGCACCTGGCCAAAGCCTGGCGGCACGTCCGGGGGCGACTCGCTCGCCGGCTCCGCCACAACCTCGGCCACCGGCAGGTCGAGCGGTGCTTCCTGCACACGCTCTTCGTCGTTGCGCTGCAGATCCACCTGCAGCCAAAGCTGCCAGCGCGTGCCCAAGGCTTCCAGACGGTCTTCGACCTGCAATTCACCGCCCAGGCCGACCAGCAGCACATGCACCGCATCGCCCTGTTGCTCGACCCGCCAGGACAGGCTGCGCCCCTGCTGTTGCAGACGACCATGGCGCGGCTCGCCGGGCAGCAGCGTGCCGGGCAACACCAGGCTGACCGCACCACTCTCGTCGAGGCGCTGATAGCTCAGCGTGCGGTCCAGCAACAATTGCAGGACAAAGCGACGTGGCTGATGCTGCGGCAGCACTTCGAGCAGCTGCACCGGCGTCACGGCAGCCGGCTCTTGGACCTGCGCCTCGCGCGGCGGCGGGATCGCCGGCACGCCCTTGACCACCCGGCCGAGCAGGTTGCCGATGAGGAACGCACCAAGCATCACCGCGGCAAACCACAACAAGCCGCGACGCAGGCGCAGGCTGCGGTCGCGGCGCGCCGCAGCAGCCTCGTCGACCGCATACAGGTCATCGGCCAGCGGGCTGTCACCCGGCGCGGCGCGGCGTTTCTCCAGGTCACGGAGCATGTCGTTGACCAGGCTCATGGCAGCCACTCCGCTACATTCGGCCAGCCGCGCAGCGCCAGCCAGCTGCCGGCCAGCAACGCCAACAGCGCCGCCAGGCATAGCAACAGGCCTCGCAGTCCGGGGCGCAGGGCGCCGCCACGCACCGCGCCTTCGGTATCGGCAATCGCCCGCTGCACATGCACTGCGCCGATCTGCCGGCAACCTTCGCCAAAGGCCGCCATCAGCGCCTTGTTGGCGAGAATATTGAGCAGCCGGGGAATGCCGCCACTGCCGCGCGCCAGGCGGCGCAATGCCGCTTCGCTGAACAGCGGCTCGCCACGGTAGCCGGCCACAGCCAGGCGCTCCTGCAGGTAACGGCGGATATCCACCAGGTCCAGGGGCCGCAGGCTGTAGGAAAAGGTGATGCGCTGGCGCAACTGACGAAAGGCCTCCTGTTGCAGGGTGGTGTCCAGCTCCGGCTGGGCGAACAGCACCACCTGCAGCAGCTTGCTGCGTTCGCCCTCCAGGTTGGTCAGCAGGCGCAGCGACTCCAGGGTGCGCGGCGGTAGCGCCTGGGCTTCGTCGATCAGCAGCACGGTACTCTTGCCGGCCGCCGCCAGCTCGATCAGCCGCTGGTTGATGCGCTGCAGCAAACTGTGTTCGTCCAGCTCCGCGGTGTCCTGCAGGTGCAGCTCATGAGCCAGCGCCTGGCGCAGGGCCAGCGGGGTAAGACAGGGATTGGGCAGGTAGGCCGCCTGGAAGCGCCGCTTGTCCAGCAGGTTGAGCACGGTACGGCACAGCAGGGTCTTGCCGGTACCCACCTCACCGATCACCTTGATGAAGCCTTCGCCCTCGGCCAGGGCCAGGCGCAGCAGATTCAGGCAGCCCTGATAGGGCGCCAACTGCACCAGGAACTCGGTATTCGGAGTCAGCGCAAAGGGCTTCTCACGCAGGCCGAAGAACGCTTCGTACATGGCCTACCTCAGTTCCTGGAAGCTTTCCGCACTCCTGCGCAGCTCCTCGCGCCAGGTGTCTTCGCCAACCACCTGGGGACGCATGAGAATCACCAGCTCACTTTGCCGCAGACTCTTGCGCTGCTGCTGGAACAGCGGACCGATGATCGGCAGGCGCGAGGCCCAGGGCAGGTTGGCGTCTTCGTTCTGGTTGGCGTTCTGCAGCAGGCCGCCGATCACCACCACCTGGCCGCTGCGGGCACGCACGATGGAGTCCGACTGGCGCGTGGTGGACAGCGCCAGCGGCAGGTTGAAGACATTGTCGTCGTTACCCAGGGTAATGCTCTTGTTCTGGTCCTGTACGCGGCTGACGGTCGGCCGCACATGCAGGGTGACCTGGTCGTGCTCGTCGATCTGCGGCGTCACGTCCAGGGAAATCCCGGAGAAGAACGGCGTCAGGGTAATGTCCAGGTCCGGCGCGGTGCCGCCACCGGACAGGCTGGTGGTGGTGGTGGAAACATCGGTGACGAAGAACTCGTCGGTGCCGACCTTGATCACCGCCTTCTGGTTATTCAGCGTGGACACCCGCGGGCTGGACAGCACGCGCACGTTGCCCTGGGTTTCCAGCAGCTGCACCACGCCGGTGAAGTCGCCTACGCTGAGCGAGCCGGTGAACACCCCTCCCACGCCCTGGCTGCCGCTGAGTGCTTCGCCACTCAGGCTGAGGCCGAAGGTGCTGTTGCCTTCCTTGCCCAGCTGGGTCCAGTTGATCCCAGCCTGGAAGCCATCGGACAACTCGACTTCGAGAATCTTGCTTTCCAGGATCACCTGGCGCTGCAGATTGCGTTGCGCCTGGCGCAGGAAGGCCTGAACATTTTGCTGATCGGCGGTGCTGGCCTTGACCACCAGCAGGCCGGCCTGCGGGTTGATCACCACGTTGTTGCCCGGCTCGCTGCCGATGATCATGTTCACCACATCCTGCAGTTCCTGCCACAGATCGACTCGGCTGGTGGTCAGCAACTGGCTGGCATTGACGGTCGACGAGGTACTGCTGGTAGTGGTACCGCCAGCACCGCTGCTGACGTTGTTGTCGGTGGTCACCTGGCCGGAACTGATCCGCGTGTCGGTACTGCCTTCGCGCAGCAGGTTGAGGTAGTTGATGTCATAGCTGCGAGTGATCGGCTGATTGGGCAGGATCTGGTAGCCGTAACTGGTGCGCCGGAAGTCGTAGCCGTAGCTGTCACGTACCGCGCTGAGCGCCTCTTCGAGGGTTACGTTGCGCAGGCTGAAAGTCACCAGGCCATCCACCTGCGGATGTACCACGAGGTTCTGCCCGGCACCCTGCATCAGGCTGAGGAAGAACTCGCGCGCCGGCATCTCGCTGACCGCCACATCGAAGCGCGGGCCGGCACTGTTTGGCAGGTCCAGGCGCAACGGCGGCAGCAGGGCGGCCTGCACTGCGGCTGGCGGCGGGCTGGCCAGCGCCTGCTGGAGGCTCTCGTCGAGCAGTTGCTGACCCTGCCGGGCCAACTGGCGGTCGCCATCCTCGAAGCTCTGGCAGGCCCCCAACAGGGCCAGTACGGCGAGCAGTGGCAAGTGTTTGCTGATCATGCTCATCATCGACTCGGTTGCACAATGGAAGGAGCCAGGCGCAGCCATTGCACCTGGTCATGGCGTTGCAGTTTGACCGCCTGGCTGTCGATCGCCAGGATGCGCGCCTCGCCCAGCCAGTCGCCCACACGGCGTTGCTGGCCGTCGATCACCGCGTAACGCTGTGCACCGGCCAGCACGATGGCCTGCAGGCGCAGGGGCGCTTCGGCGGCTGCCGGGCTGGCCGAGGGCGAGGCACTGCGCGGTGCCTGGGTAGGGTCCAGCGCAGTCGGCGTGGCCGCCCAGGCCGGAAATGCCAGCAGGGCCAGCAGGGCCAGCCGTGCTGCACGAGGCTTGAATTGCTTGTCAGACACCCAGCCACCCCTGTTCACGACTCAAGGTATACAGCAGCAAGACAATCCGCGCGCCGCCCGTTTCCTGTACCTGGTAGTCGAGGCTTTGCCAGTACAGCCGCACCTGACTGCCGCGCACCGCCTGCAAATAACCAAGCAGCTCGAAATAGCCCCCCTCCAGGGTCAGGCGCACCCCATGCCGGTACAACTGCAAGGGCAGTGCGGCCGGCGATTGTGCCGCGTCGGCGGCAGGCAGCGTATTGTCCTGGGGCAAGTCCAGCGGTTCGCTGAAGCTTTGCAGGGCCAGCACACGCAGTTGCGGACGCGCCTGCAACAGCTCGCGCAGAACCTGCTGCATCTGTGCCGGACTGGCCAGGCCCGCGGTATCGCTGGCAATGCGCGCCTGCAGCTCGCCGGCCTGCGCCTCGCTCTGCTGCAACGCCTGGCGGTAGGCCAGGTTGGGATCGGCAGCAGCACGCGCCTGCAGGGCGGCCAGCTCCGCCTCAGCCTGTTCGATGCGCTGCACGTCGGCCTGCTGGGCCTGCCGGCTGTGCTGCAAACGCAAGCCCTGCGGGTCAGCCCACAGCAGCACATAGGCCATCAGCACGACCACCAGTCCGGTGGCGTAGATCAGCCATTGCTCGCGCGGCGCCAGCAGCCGCCAGCGTTGCCAGAGTTCATTCATCTGCCGTCTCCTCAACACCCGCACTGCGCAGGCGGAACTCGAACAGCCCATCCTCGCCACGCTGCAATTGCAGGTCGGCGAACTCGCGCCCGGCAAACACCGGGCTCTGTCCCAGACTGCGCAGGTACAGCGGCAGCAGCTCCTGGTTATTGCTGCGCCCGCTCAGCTGCATCTGCCGCCCGCCGTCCTGCAAGAGGATGTGGCGCAGCCACAGGCCCTGCGGGGGATGCTGGCTGGACAGCGCCTGCAGCGGCGCGACGAAGCCCTCGCCCTGCAGGCTCAGCGTCTGCAGGTGATCGAGCAGTGCCTGCAGACGCGCTGCACGCTGCTGGCTGGCCAGCAGCTGCTCGGGCAGGCGGGCATCCAGTTCGGGCTCACGGAAGCTTTCGCGCTGTTGCGCCAGGCTGGCGGTCAATGACTCGGCGGCCTGTTGCAGGCGCTGTTGTGCGCTCTCAGCCTGGCGCACCTGACCATGCAGCCACAGGCCGTGGCCCAGCAACAGCAGCCAGAGCAGCGCCTGACCGGCAAGCATCAGGCGCACGCTGGGGCCACTACGGCGCCGGCGCTCCTGCTGGAACAGGTTGAGGTTCTGCATCAGCCGGCCTCCTGACGCAATGCTGCGCCCACCGCACCGATGCAAAAGGCCTGCGCGGCATCATCCAGCTCCGCCGCCGGCTGACCGGGAAACAGCTCGGCCAGGCGCAGGGGCAGTACATGCACGGCCAGCCCGCTGCTCAGCGCCGCCAGGGTCGGCTCGCCCAGGCGCTTCATCGGTAGCAGCAGGAGGCGGGCGATATAGCCCTTGCCCAGTTGGCCTTCGTAGTAATCCAGCGAGCGCTGCACTTCGAGGATCACGTTAGCGAAATCCTCGCCGGCCTGGTCGAGGCCCTGTTCGATGCGCCGACTCATGTACAGTTCGCTGCCGTTCTGGATGCAGATCAGCCCTTCGCTGGAACGCAGGCGCAACAGCCCCAGGTTGATGCCCTCGGCACCCGCCAGCAGCCCCAGGTTGCGAAACGCCATCTCGGTGATATCGATACTCTGCAGACGCAGGCCGGCATGTCGCACCAGGCGTTCGCCCGCCTGCATGCGCGCCTTGTCGAGCACCGCGCAGAAACTGCGCCGGGCGCGTCCGCGGTAGGCGTCCTCGGGCAGATTGAAGCCATCCACCACGTAGTCGGTGAGGCTGTTGCCGACCAGTTCGCGGACTTTCCAGCGCAGCGCGTCACGCAGCTCGTCGGCAGCCACTTCGGGGGCATCCAGCAGGTGAGCCTGATAGTCGGCCGGGTGCAGCAGCAGGTTGACCGGCATGTCCTGCAGGCCATGTTCCTGCACCAGTGCCTTGAGTGCGGCCTCCTGCTCGGCGGGCGGCACAGCGCGGAACTCGCAGCGCTGCAGCAACGGGCTGCCATCCTCGCGGCGCTCCACCTGCGCCAGGGCGATGCCTTGCGGCCCACACTCGATGCCGATCAGGCCTGCAGCGACCCGCACCTTCCTAGTCTTCAACCAACGCAAACCTGCGCCCCCAGAACAGCCTGCAACGCACTTCGGGCAAACCCGGTGCCAGGCTGTAGAATGCTTTGCTCGTGCCGGCGCACAGCGCGCCAGCTCCCTGCCTCAACCTGTATCCAGGCCTCTTGTTATGTTTCATGTCGTGCTGTTCCAGCCGGAAATTCCGCCCAATACCGGCAACATCATCCGCCTGTGTGCCAACACCGGCAGCCAGCTGCACCTGATCGAGCCACTGGGTTTCGAGCTGGATGACAAGCGCCTGCGCCGCGCCGGGCTGGACTATCACGAATACGCGACATTGAAACGCCATCACAGCCTGGTCGACTGTATCACAGCTATCGGCGGCGGCAGGATTCTGGCGCTCACCACCAAGGCTAGCCACAGCTATGCCGAAATGCACTATCTGCCCGGTGACATATTCCTCTTTGGCCCGGAAAGTCGTGGCCTGCCCGCGGAGATTCGCGACAGCCTGCCAGCCGAGCAGTTGCTGAAGATCCCCATGCGCCCGGCGTGCCGCAGCCTCAATCTGTCCAATGCGGTGGCCGTGGTGGTCTACGAAGCCTGGCGCCAGCAGGGATTCGCCTGAGCCGGCACAACGTGACCTGACAGTCACACTCCGCGTCAGCATAGGCACCCCTGGCTGCGACCCCCGGTCGCGCCCACGCCTTCAGTGCTGCCCAAGGAGTTCCAGGCATGTCACGTTTACCTGTCATCGTCGGTTTCGGCGGTTATAGCCCTGCCGGGCGCAGCTCGTTCCACCATGCCTTCCGTCGTTGCGTGCTGGACAGCCTGCCCACCCAGGCCCGCCAGGAAACCCTCGCTGGCCTGGCACAGATGATGGGCCTGATCAGCAGCCAGCATGGCCAGTACCAGAGCCTCGCCGGGGAGCCGTTGAGCCTGGCGCAGATCGAGCAGGACCATGCCCAGGCGGTCCGCGACGGCACGCTGATCCGGCGCATCGAGGCGCGCTGCCTGGATGTCGACGCGGCACCCTGGCAGAAGAACCTGAGCATCACCGGCACCGCCGGCAAGCCGCTGGTCTTCATCACCCAGCGCAAGCAGCTACCCGAGCCGCTGCCCAGCGACTGGGTGGTCGAAGCACTCAATGCCAGCGAAGTGCAGGTCACCGTCTACGAAGGCTGCGACGTCAAGGTCGACAGCCTGCGCGAACTGCCAGTGAAATCCGCCGGCCAGCTGCCCAGCGGCTTCGAGCCGGCAGCGCTCTACCACTCGCACTTTCACCCGCGCGGCCTGCAGCTGGCGATTGTCGGCGCCACCGACGCCCTGCGCGCCAGCGGGCTGAGCTGGGAGTACCTGTGCAGCCAGGTGGCGCCGGACCAGATCGCGGTGTTTTCCGGCAGCGTGATGAGCCAGCTCGACGATGCCGGCTATGGCGGCCTGCTGCAGTCGCGCCTGAAAGGTCAGCGGGTCAGCGCCAAGATGCTGCCGCTGGGCCTCAACACCATGCCCGCCGACTTCATCAATGCCTATGTCCTGGGCAGCGTGGGCAGCACCGGCAGCGTCACCGGGGCCTGCGCGACCTTCCTCTATAACCTGCAGAAGGCCATCGACTGCATCCACAACGGCAGCGCGCGGGTGGTGCTGGTCGGCAACAGCGAAGCGCCGCTGACCGCCGAGTGCATCGAGGGCTACGCCGCCATGGGCGCGCTGGCCAGCGAGGAAGGCCTGCGTCAGGTTCAGGAGCGCAACGGCGAAGGCAGCGCGAGCATCGACTGGCGCCGCGCCAGCCGGCCCTTCGGCGACAACTGCGGGTTCACCCTGGCCGAGTCGAGCCAGTACGTGCTGCTCATGGATGACGAGCTGGCCCTGCAGCTGGGCGCCGACATCCATGGCGCGGTGCCCGAGGTATTCATCAATGCCGACGGCTTCAAGAAATCCATTTCCGCGCCCGGCCCGGGCAACTACCTGACCATGGCCAAGGCGGTGGCCAGCGCCATCGACCTGCTCGGCGAAGACTGCGTGCGTCGCCACAGCTTCGTGCATGCCCACGGCTCCAGCACCCCGGCCAACCGAGTGACCGAGTCGGTACTCCTCGACCGCGTGGCGCAAGCCTTCGGCATCAGCCAGTGGCCGGTCTGTGCGATCAAGGCCTACCTGGGCCACAGCCTGGCCGCGGCCAGTGCCGACCAGTTGATCGCCGCGCTGGGCAGTTTCCAGCATGGTCTGCTGCCGGGCATCAAGACCATCTCCGCAGTGGCCGACGACGTGCAGCGAAGCCAGCTGGACATCCTCACCGCCGACCGCGAGCAGCAGGCCCAGCTGTGCTTCCTCAACTCCAAGGGCTTTGGCGGCAACAATGCCAGTGCCGTGGTGCTGGCACCGGCGCTGACCGAGCAGCTGCTCAGCCGCCGGCACGGCGCGGCACGCCTGGCCAGCTGGCGCCGGCAGCGCGAGCAGACCCGCGCCGTCGCCCAGGCCTATGAGCAGCACGCGCTGCACGGCCAGCTGGATATCCTCTACCAGTTCGGCCACCAGCTGATCGACGAGCAGCAGCTGCAGATCGACCGCCAGGGCATCCGCGTCCCCGGCTTCGCCCAACCGATCCGCTATGCCCCCTGTCGCTATGCGGACCTGCGCGAAACGCGCTAGATGCCGCTGCGCAGCCGCTCAGTCCAGGCTGCGCGCCAGCTGCAACAGCTGGCTACGCCAGGGCGCGGCCTGCGGCAGGGCGAGAAAGTGCGGATTGAGGAAATCGGCACGCGGCGGATAGCGCAACGGTTCGCCGTGCAGGTCGAGGACCAGCCCACCCGCCCCTTCCAGCACCGCCTGCGCGGCCGCGGTATCCCACTGCGAGGTGGGGGCCAGACGCGGATAGCAGTCGGCGGCGCCTTCGGCGAGCAGGCAGAACTTCAGGGAACTGCCCACGCTGGTCAGCTGCAGGTCAGCGAACCACTGGCCCAGCCCGGCCAGCAGACGCTCCTGCGCCGGGCTGCTGTGCCGGCGACTGGCCACCAGCACGAAGGCCTCCTCCGGGGTATCGCGCACCGCCAGCGGCTCGGCCGCCTGGCCGGGATCGACGCGCCAGGCGCCGAAACCGGCACCGCCGTAGTAGACACGCCCACTGGCTGGAATCCCCACCAGGCCGAAGTGCACCTGGCCGCCTTCGATCAGCGCCAGGTTGACGGTGAACTCATCGCTGCCGGCAATGAACTCCTTGGTGCCGTCGAGCGGATCGACCAGCCACCAGCGTGACCAGCCAAGGCGCTCGGCCAGGGGGATTTCCGCGTCTTCCTCGGAGAGCAGCGGAATGCCCAGGCCCAGCGCCTGCAAACCATCACGCAGGCAGGCATGTGCAGCCAGGTCGGCGGCGGTGACCGGCGAGCTGTCGCTTTTTTCGCTGACTTCCAGCGGTTGCCGCCAGTACGGCAGGATGGCCTGGCCGGCCGCACGGACCAGTTCGATCAGCGCCTGCAGGGGTAACTCGTTCATGGGCGGAACAGGCCTCGCTGGATGAGCAGATCACGCGCCAGATACAGCGCCGCCAGGGCGCGCCCTTCGCTGAACAGCGGATCGTGGATAAGTTGTGCCAGCTCGCCCAGGTGCACCTGGTCCACCCGCATGGGCTCCGGCTCGTCACCCGGCAGGCGCTCGGCATACAGGTCACGGGCCAGCACCACCTGGATCTTCTGGCTCATGTAGCCCGGCGACAGGCTCAACTCGGCCAGCCACTCCAGCTCGCGGGCGCCGTAGCCGGCCTCTTCCTTGAGCTCGCGGTTGGCCGCCGCCAGCACATCTTCGCCGGGCTCCACCAGCCCCTTGGGCAGGGACAGCTGGTAATCATCGGTGCCGCCGCAATATTCCTCGACCAGCAACGCATGACAGTCGTCGCGCATCGCCACCACCATCACCGCGCTATAACCGGTGCCGCGGCTGGCCAGGCGCTCATAGGTGCGCTCGACGCCGTTGCTGAAGCGCAGCTGCAGCTCTTCGACACGAAACAGGCGGCTGCTGGCAACGATCTCACGGGCCAGCACGGTGGGTTTCTCACGCATCACGGCACTCCTTGTGGCAGGCGGTTATCATACCCTGCCCGGCCAGCCTGTCTGTGCCCCCGGACCCACCTGCGCGACGAAATCATCATGTCCGACACCCTGCCCTGGAACGCCATCGACACCGTGCTGCTGGATATGGACGGCACCCTGCTCGACCTGCACTTCGACAACCACTTCTGGCTGCAACACCTGCCGCAGCGCTATGCCGAGCATCACCAGTGCAGCCTGGCCCAGGCGCGGGCCGAGCTGCTGCCGCTGTTCGAGGCGCACGCCGGCCAGCTGACCTGGTATTGCCTGGACTTCTGGAGCGCCGAACTGGGCCTGGACGTGGCCCTGCTCAAGCGCGAAGTCGCCCACCTGATCCAGCTGCGCCCACACGCCCAGGCGTTTCTCGCCGCACTGCGCCAGGCTGGCAAGCGCGTTGCGCTGATCACCAACGCCCACCGTGACTCGCTGTCGCTGAAGCTGGAGAAAGTCGAGCTGGCACCCTGGTTCGAGCGGCTGATCAGCGCCCACGACTACGGCTTCCCCAAGGAAGACCAGCAGTTCTGGTTCGCCCTGCAGCAGGATTTCGCGTTCAGCCCGGCACGCACCCTGTTCATCGATGACAGCCTGCCGATCCTGCGCAGCGCGCAGCGCTATGGCATCGCCCACCTGCGCGCGATCAGCCATCCAGACAGCCGCCTGGGCGCCAAGCCCAGCGAGGAGTTCATCGCCATCGAGGATTACCGGCTGCTCTGTCAGGCACTGCTGAGCAGCGCCTGAGCGCCACTCAGGCCTGGACGTTGGCCGCCGGGTTGATCATGCGGCCCAGGCCCAGGTTGCGCAGGGCCAGGTGCAGGGCGCTGTGGATGACCTGCGGGTTGTCGATCTGCAGCACCTGGGCGAGCAGCTCGCGGGCCTTGCCCAGGCTGATCTGGCGCAGCAGCCACTTGACCTTGGGCAGGTTGGTGGCGTTCATCGACAGTGAATCGAAACCCATGGCCATCAGCAGCATGGCCGCCGCCGGGTCGCCGGCCATTTCGCCGCAAATGCTCACCGGCTTGCCTTCGGCATGGCTGCCTTCGACCACCAGCTTGAGCGCATGCAGCACCGCCGGGTGCAGGAAGTCGTAGAGATCGGCCACCCGTGCATTGTTGCGGTCAACCGCCAGCAGGTACTGGGTCAGGTCGTTGGAACCCACCGAGATGAAGTCGGCCTGCCGCGCCAGATCGCGGATCTGATAGACCGCCGCCGGCACTTCGATCATCACCCCGACCGGCGGCATGACCACGTCCAGTCCCTCGTCACGCACTTCGCCCCAGGCACGGTGAATCAGGTGCAGAGCTTCTTCCAGCTCCTGCACGCCGGAAATCATCGGCAAGAGGATGCGCAGGTTGTTCAGGCCCTCACTGGCCTTGAGCATGGCGCGCACCTGCACCAGGAAGATTTCCGGGTGGTCGAGGGTAATACGGATGCCGCGCCAGCCGAGGAAGGGGTTGCTTTCCTTGATCGGAAAATACGGCAGCGCCTTGTCGCCACCGATATCCAGGGTACGCATGGTCACCGGCAGCGGGTGGAAGGCCTGCAGCTGCTCGCGGTAGATCGCCAGCTGCTCCTTCTCGCTGGGGAAACGCTCACGCGCCATGAACGGCACTTCCGTGCGATACAGGCCGACGCCCTCGGCGCCGCGCTCCTGGGCACGGGTGATGTCGGCGAGCAGCCCGGTATTGACCCACAACGGCATGCGCTGGCCATCCAGCGTCTCGCAGGGCAGCTCGCGCAGGGCATCCAGGCCCTTGTTCAGCTGGCGCTCTTCCTCGACCACCTCGTCGTACTGACGACGCAGCTCGGCGGACGGGTTGGTGAACACCTCGCCATGGTAGCCATCGACGATCAGCTGGATGCCGTCGACCTTGGCGTAGGGCAGGTCGACCACCCCCATGACCGTGGGAATACCCATGGCGCGGGCGAGAATCGCCACGTGCGAGTTGCCCGAGCCGAGCACCGAGACCAGGCCGGCCAGCTTGCCTTCCGGCACTTCACCGAGCATCGCCGGGGTCAGCTCCTCGCTGACCAGAATGGTGTTGTCCGGGTAGGTGAGTTTTTCCTTGTGCGCCTGCTGCAGGTAGGCGAGCAGCCGGCGGCCGAGGTCCTTGACGTCCGACGCCCGCTCGCGCAGGTAGGCATCATCCATCAGCTCGAAGCCCTTGACGTGCTCGGCCACCACCTGGCGCAGCGCACCTTGTGCCCACTGCCCCTGGCGGATGATCTGGCTGACTTCCTGGCCGATGGCCGCATCGTCGAGCATCATCAGGTACACATCGAACAGCGCGCGCTCCTCGGGGCGCAGCTGGGTGGCCAGCTTGGCCGACAGCGTGCGCATGTCCTCGCGGACCGCTTCAAGGGCCTGGGTGAAATTGGCCAGCTCGGCCTCGATATCCTCGATGCGCTTGTCCGGCACCACGTCGAGGTCAGCCGGCGGCAGCATGACCAGCGCCGGGCCCACCGCCACACCGGGCGAACCGGGCACGCCAACGAACTTGGCCTCCTGAATACCCTTGCCCTGCTTGCCCAGGCCCTGAATGGTGCCGGTCGCCTCGGCATGCGCGATAACCCCGGCCAGCTGTGCGCTCATGGTCACCAGGAAGGCTTCTTCGCCCTCGTCGAACTGGCGTCGCTCCTTCTGCTGCACCACCAGCACGCCCATCACCCGACGGTGGTGGATGATCGGTGCGCCGAGGAAGGAGGCATAGCGCTCCTCGCCGGTCTCGGCGAAGTAGCGATAACGGGGGTGTTCCGAGGCATGCTCCAGATTGAGCGGCTCTTCACGGCTGCCGACCAGGCCGACCAGGCCCTCGTTGGGGCTCATGCTGACCTTGCCGATCGCCCGCTTGTTGAGGCCGTCGGTGGCCATCAGCACGAAGCGGTTGCTCTCCGGGTCAAGCAGGTAGACCGAGCAGACCTGGCTGCCCATGGTCTCCTTGACGCGCTGCACGATGATCGTCAAGGCCGCCTTGAGATCCTTGGCGGCGTTCACTTCCTGGACGATCTTGCGCAGCGTATTGAGCATGCCGAATATCCTGTGTGTTCAGTCCCGCGCCAGCAGACGCGGGGCCAACTCCTTCAAGGCGCGCCGATAGACCTCACGCTTGAAATTGACGACCTGGTTGAGCGGGTACCAATAGCTGACCCAGCGCCAGCCATCGAACTCGGGCTTGCCCGAGGCATCCATGCGCACCCGTTGCTCGTCGCCGGTCAGACGCAGCAAAAACCATTTCTGTTTCTGGCCGATACACAGCGGCTGGCTGTTCGTACGCACCATGCGCTGGGGCAGACGATAACGCAGCCAGCCGCGCGTACAGGCGAGGATCTTCACATCCTGAGGAGTCAGGCCGACTTCTTCGTTGAGCTCGCGGAACAGCGCCTGCTCCGGACACTCCTGGGCGTTGATACCGCCCTGGGGAAATTGCCAGGCATCCTGGTTGATACGCCGCGCCCACAGCACCTGGCCAACATCATTGGCGAGGATGATGCCGACATTGGGGCGAAAACCATCGGAATCGATCACTTGAACCACCTCGCAAACGCATGTGCCGGCATTGTTCCACAAAGCCGGCAACAGCGGCAACGCAGCCTTGGCGCGGCTGGGAAAGCCCAGGCAAAGCGGCTATTCTGGCGCGCCCACGACCACCTGGAAACCGCACGACATGCCCCGTCTGGCCCTCTTCGATCTCGACAACACCCTGCTGGCCGGTGACAGCGACCACAGCTGGGGCGAATTCGTCTGCCGTCGCGGCCTGGTCGACGCCCAGGCCTACGAGGCACGCAACAATGCCTTCTACGCCGACTACTGCGCCGGCCAACTGGATGTAGTGGCCTACCAGAATTTCAGCCAGGAGATTCTCGGCCGCAGCAGCCTGGCGCAGCTGGCGCAATGGCATGCCGAGTTCATGCAGGAAGTCATCGAACCGCTGATTCTGCCCAAGGGCGAGGCCCTGCTGGCGCAGCACCGCGCCGCCGGCGACCTGCTGGTGATCATCACCGCGACCAACCGTTTCGTCACCGCGCCGATCGCCGCACGGCTCGGCGTGGATACGCTGATTGCCACCGAGTGCGGCATGCAGGACGGCCGCTATAGCGGACAGATCACCGGCACGCCCTGCTACCAGCACGGCAAGGTGCTGCGCCTGCAGCAGTGGCTGGCGGAAACCGGGCACAGCCTGGAGGACAGTTACTTCTACAGCGACTCGCGCAACGACCTGCCGCTGCTCGAGGCGGTCAGCCATCCGGTAGCCGTCGACCCCGACGAGGTGCTGCGCGCCACCGCCGAGGCGCGCGGCTGGCCGGTGCTCAGCCTGCGCTGAACACCCGCCCGGCGCCTGCTTACATCGGCTTGGCGCCCATCAGCGCGGAAATCGCCAGCAACAGCAGCAGGCTGCCCAGCGCGTACAGCGTACAGAGCAGGCGCGGGCGATCCGCCGCCGGGCTGCCCGACAGGTTCTGCCAGGCGGCCAGGCGACCGGCCAGCAACAGCCCGAACAGCAGCAGCAGGCCATACAGCGCGGTACTCAGCAGCAGCCACAGCTGGCTCAGCGGCCAGCCCGCGTAGTCAACCAGCAGCCAGCCGCTCACCGGCAAGCTCAGCGCCAGCACGAACAGCGCCGGCAGGCTGTAGCGGCGGGTCACCCGCAGCTTGCGTTGCAGCACGGCGACGTCGCCGCTGCGCTGCGCCTTGAACAGCATGAAGGTATGCGCCAGCACGCCAAGCAGCAGGAGTACGGCAGGCAGGCTGTGGCTGATTTTCAGCAGCAGGTAGGCATTCATATGGTTATCCCAGGAACAGTGAATAGGCAGGGTTGTCGCTTTCATCCCAATAGGGGTAGCCGATGGCATCCAGGGCCGCCGGAATCAGCTGGCGCTCCTCGTGCGGCACCTGCAGGGCCGCCAGCACGCGGCCATCGGCGGCACCGTGGTTGCGGTAGTGGAACATCGAGATGTTCCAGCGACCGCCGAGCTTGTTGAGGAAGTTGAACAGCGCGCCCGGCCGCTCGGGGAACTCGAAGCGGAACACGCATTCATCAGGCACCGCCGCCGCATGGCCGCCGACCATGTGACGGATATGCAGCTTGGCCAGTTCGTTGTCGGTCAGGTCGAGCACCGGGAAGCCCTTGTCACGCAGCCCTTGCACCAGCGCGGCACGCGGGTCGTTTTCCGGGTGGGTCTGTACGCCGACGAAGATGTGCGCCTCGCCGTCGGTGTGGTAACGGTAGTTGAACTCGGTGATCTGCCGCTTGCCGATCGCCTCGCAGAACGTCTTGAAGCTGCCCGGCTGCTCGGGAATGGTCACGGCGATGATCGCCTCGCGCTTCTCGCCCAGTTCGGCGCGCTCGGCAACATGGCGCAGGCGGTCGAAGTTGATGTTGGCGCCCGAGTCGATGCCTACCAGTACCTGGCCATGCGCGCCGCGCTCTTCGACATATTTCTTGATCCCGGCCACCGACAGCGCGCCGGCCGGCTCGGTGATCGAGCGGGTGTCGTCGTAGATGTCCTTGATCGCCGCGCAGATTTCGTCGGTGCTGACGGTGATCACTTCATCCACATAGTGTTTGCAGACGTCGAAGGTGTGCTGGCCAATCTGCGCCACCGCCACGCCGTCGGCAAACAGCCCGACGCTCGGCAGCACCACGCGCTCGCCAGCGGCCATGGCGGCCTGCAGGCAGTTGGAGTCATCCGGTTCGACACCGATCACGCGGATCTCCGGGCGCAGGTATTTGACGTAGGCAGCAATACCGGCGATCAGCCCGCCGCCGCCCACCGGCACGAAAATGGCGTCGAGCTGACCCGGCTGCTGGCGGAGGATTTCCATGGCCACGGTGCCCTGGCCGGCGATCACCAGCGGGTCGTCATAGGGGTGGATGTAGGTGTAGCCCTTCTCCTCGACCAGCTTGAGCGAATGGGCCAGCGCCTCGGGGAAGGCATCGCCATGCAGCACCACCTTGCCGCCACGCGCCCGCACGCCCTGTACCTTGAGTTCCGGCGTGGTACGCGGCATGACGATGGTTGCCTTCACGCCCAGGTGCTTGGCGGCCAGCGCCAGGCCCTGGGCATGGTTGCCGGCCGAGGCAGTGACCACGCCACGCGCCCGCTCGGTTTCGCTGAGCTGGGCCAGCTTGTTGTAGGCGCCGCGAATCTTAAACGAGTACACCGGCTGCAGATCCTCGCGCTTGAGGAGAATCTGGTTACCCAGCCGCTCGCTGAGCTGGCGGGCCGCTTGCAGCGGGGTTTCCACCGCGACATCGTAGACGCGCGAGGTGAGGATGTGTTTCACGTACTGTTCAAGCATTGCGGCAGGTCTTTGGCTGGCGTGTGAACCGGCGAGTCTACCCCACTGTTTTACCGCGCGACCACAGAGAAACAGGGGTTTTCCGCCGTGCAGCAGCTATAATCGCCGGCCTGTTTCCTTCATTCCCGACGGTGCCGCATGACCCAGGATCAACTCAAGCAAGCCGTGGCCGAAGCGGCCATGGACTACATTCGCCCGCGTCTGGAAAAGCACAGCGTGATCGGCGTCGGCACCGGCTCCACGGCAAACTTTTTCATCGACGCCCTGGCCCGCCACAAGTTCGACTTCGACGGCGCGGTCGCCAGCTCCGAAGCCACCGCCAGCCGCCTCAAGGCACACGGCATCCCGGTGTATGACCTGAACAGCGTCAGCGAGCTGGAGTTCTATGTCGACGGCGCCGATGAAAGCGATGAGCGCCTCAACCTAATCAAGGGCGGCGGCGCCGCACTGACCCGCGAGAAGATCGTCGCCGCCGTGGCGCGCACCTTCATCTGCATTGCCGACGAGAGCAAGCTGGTGCCGGTACTCGGCCAGTTTCCGCTGCCGGTCGAGGTGATCCCCATGGCGCGCAGCCATGTGGCCCGGCAACTGGTGCGGCTGGGCGGCGACCCGGTCTACCGCGAGGGCGTGGTGACCGATAACGGCAACGTGATCCTCGACGTGCACAACCTGTCCATCGTCGACCCGCAGCGCCTGGAAGCCGACATCAACGCAATTGTCGGGGTGGTCTGCAACGGCCTGTTCGCCGCGCGCCGCGCCGACCTGCTGCTGCTCGGCACCCGCCAGGGTGTCCGCCAGCTGAGCCGCTAACCCGACCCCAGGGGCTGACAGCAAGAACCCGCCGGATGGCGGGTTCTCTGCACAGTACAGCGCGCCTCAGGCCAGTTCGTCGAAGCACTCGGCGACGATGGCCAGGCCCCGCTCCAGCTGCGCGTCGGGAATGGTCAGCGGCATGAGGAAACGGATGACGTTGTAGTAGGTGCCGCAGGACAGCAGGAGCAGCCCCTTGTCACGGGCACGCGCGACGATCTTGCCCACCAGCTCGGCGGCCGGTTTGCTGTGGTCGCCTCCCTCGAACAGCTCGATGGCCACCATCGAACCCAGGCCACGCACGTCACCGATCACCTTGTGCTTGGCGGCGATGGCATTCAGGTCGGCCTTGAGCTTCTCGCCCACCGCCTGCGAGCGCTCCAGCAGCTTCTCTTCCTCGAACACTTCCATCACGGCCAGCGCCGCGGCGCAGGCGATCGGGCTGCCGGCGTAGGTGCCGCCCAGGCCGCCAGGGGCGATCACGTCCATGATCTCGGCTTTGCCGCACACGCCGGAGATCGGGAAGCCGCCGCCCACCGATTTGGCAAAGGTAGTCAGGTCCGGGACGATGCCCAGCTGCTCGCAGGCGAAGAAGGTGCCGGTACGCCCGGCGCCGGTCTGTACTTCGTCGGCGATCAACAGGATGCCGTGCTCGTCGCACAGCGCGCGCAGGCGCTGCATGAAGGCCGGCGAGTTGACGTAGAAGCCGCCCTCGCCCTGCACCGGCTCGATGATGATCGCGGCGATGTCGCGCGGCTGCGCATCGTTCTTGAAGATGCGCTCGATGCTGGCAATCGCGTCATCCTCGCTGATGCCGTGCAGCGGGCACGGCGCCAGGGCGCGGAACACGCCGCCGGGCATCAGGCCCATACCGGCGGAGTACGGCACGACCTTGCCAGTCAGGCTCAGGGTCATCATCGTGCGGCCGTGGTAGGCGCCGGTGAAGGCGATCACCCCGGCGCGGCCGGTGGCGGCGCGGGCGATCTTCACGGCGTTCTCCACTGCTTCCGAGCCGGAGGTGACCAGCAGGGTTTTCTTGGCGAAATCACCCGGTACGCGCTTGGCGATGGCTTCACAGAGGGCGATGTAGGGCTCGTAGGCCAGCACCTGGAAGCAGGTGTGGGTCAGCTTGCTCAGCTGCTCCTGCACGGCGGCGATCACCTTTGGATGCAGGTGGCCGGTGTTCAGCACGGCGATACCGCCGGCGAAGTCGATGTACTCGCGGCCGTCGACGTCCCACACGGTGGCGTTCTCGGCGCGCTCGGCGACGATCGGGTGGATCTGGCTGACGCCACGGGCCACGGCGGCCTGGCGACGCTGCAGGAGAGATTCGTTCTTGCTCATGGTGTCCTCATAAGCCGTAACGGACGGCTCGGTCCAAGGATGATGACGGGGCTGGGCAGAGCAGACAGCTAACGATGATCGAACTGTCGCCTGCCCGCTGGCCGTCGGCTGGGTTAGCCGGTGCCACCACCGGAAACGCCGACGCCGGGTGACTACAGCTCCTGCCTGCCACCCGACACCCACGGATTCATAACTGGAAAGCTTGAAACTGATTCATAGCCTCGCGAGCTAGAGCCAGGCAAGGCGGAGGTGGCCGAGGGAGCGCAGTTTACGAGCTGTAAATGAGCATCCCGAGGCCGCCTCCAACGCAGGCTGGCCTACGCGCAGCAGGCCATGGATCGGTTTCACACGCCGCCCAGGCACAGGTATTTGATTTCGAGATAGTCCTCGATGCCGTACTTGGAGCCCTCGCGGCCCAGCCCGGAGGCTTTTACCCCGCCAAACGGTGCCACTTCGGTGGAAATCAGTCCGGTGTTGATGCCGACCATGCCGTACTCCAGCGCCTCGGCGACGCGGAACACGCGGCCCAGGTCGCGAGCATAGAAGTACGAGGCCAGGCCGAACTCGGTGTCGTTGGACAGGCGGATCACCTCGGCCTCGTCCTTGAAACGGAACACCGGCGCCAGCGGGCCGAAGGTTTCTTCCCTGGCTACCGCCGCATTGTGCGGCACGTCGACCAGGATGGTCGGCTCGAAGAAGCTGCCACCCAGGGCGTGCGGCTGGCCACCGAGGGCCAGCTTGGCGCCCTTGCCCAGGGCGTCGGCGATATGCTCCTCGACCTTGGCCACCGCCTTGCTGTCGATCAGCGGGCCGGTGGTGGTGCCGTCTTCCAGGCCGTTGCCGATCTTCAGCTTGGCCACGGCGGCCTTCAGCTTGTCGACGAAGGCCTCGTACACGCCGTCCTGTACGTACAGGCGGTTGGCACACACGCAGGTCTGCCCGTTGTTGCGGTATTTGGAGATCAGCGCGCCTTCCACGGCGGCATCCAGGTCGGCGTCATCGAAGACGATGAACGGCGCGTTGCCGCCCAGCTCCAGGGACACCTTCTTGATGTCGTGGGCGCATTCGGCCATCAGCTGGCGGCCGATCTCGGTGGAGCCGGTGAAGCTCAGCTTGCGCACGATCGGATTGCTGGTCAGCTCGCCACCGACTTCGCCGGCACTACCGGTGACCACGCTGAACACCCCAGCCGGAATACCCGCCTGGGCGGCCAACTCGGCCAGCGCCAGCGCGGAAAACGGCGTCTGCGAAGCGGGCTTGAGCACCATGGTGCAGCCGGCAGCCAGCGCCGGGCCGGCCTTGCGGGTGATCATCGCCGCCGGAAAATTCCACGGGGTAATCGCCGCGGTCACGCCGATCGGCTGCTTGATCACGATGATGCGCTTGTCCGGTTGATGACCGGGGATGGTGTCGCCGTAGATGCGCTTGGCTTCCTCGGCAAACCACTCGATGAAGGAGGCGGCGTAGGCGATCTCGCCCTTGGCCTCGGCCAGCGGCTTGCCCTGCTCCAGGGTCATCAGGCGGCCCAGGTCGTCCTGATTGGCCATGATCAGCTCGAACCACTTGCGCAGCTTGCCGGCACGCTCCTTGGCGGTCAGCGCACGCCAGGCCGGCAAGGCGCGCTCGGCGGCTTCGATGGCACGGCGGGTCTCGGCGCGGCCCATCTTCGGCACACTGCCGAGGATTTCGCCGGTCGCCGGGTTGTTCACGGCGATGCTCTGGCCACTGTCGGCGTCCAGCCACTGCCCATCGATATAGGCCTGCTGGCGGAACAGCTGCGGGTTGTTCAGGTGCATGGGATCTCCTCGGAGCCGCCCGTGGCGGTCGTGACGCTGTTGTTCTTATGGGCCAGCAGGCCGTTTGAAATGTCAAACGCATCCTAGGACTGACTCCGCCCAAGGGCAAGAGGCTGTTCGAAAAAAACAACGAATTGTTAGGCGATTCCCGCACACACACCCGGCAATGCCTTGACACACATGTGCGGCAAACACGTACCCGGCAGGGTATAGTCTTGCCCGCGGCCACAAGCCGCCGCTATTCAAATGAAGGAGTCATACCGTGAAAGCAATGATGATCAGCGCCCTCGCCGGCGCGGTGCTGGCCAGCACCGCAGCCCAGGCCCAGCTCAAGCCCGAAGAACAGGTGGAAATCCGCCAGGCTGGCTACCAGTTCATGGCCTGGAACATGGGCAAGATCAAGGCCCAGGTCATCGACGGCAAGGAACCCTACGACCAGGCCAAGGTCGCCGCCGCCGCCAATGCCATCGCCGCCATTGCCAACTCCGGCATGGGCGCGCTGTACAGCCCAGACACCACCAGCGCGCAACTGGGCAAGCAGACCCGCCTTAAGCCGGAATTCTTCGACAACCTCGAAGAAGCCGGGCGCATCGGCGGTGAGTTCGTCAAGCATGCCAACCAACTGGCCAGCGTAGCCGCCGGCAACGACCAGGCGGCGATCAAGAAAGCCTTTGGCGACGTGGGCGGCTCCTGCAAGTCCTGCCACGACAAGTTCCGCGCCGACTAAGCCCCCTGCAGGCGGCCTGCCCGGCCGCCTGCACGCTACCAGGCCAGCGCCGGTGCTGCAGCGGCCGGCGCTGGCATGAAGTGCGCCGGCAGACGCTCTACCGCCCAAACCACCGCGACGGCCAGTAGCAGCGCCAGCAATGCCACAGGCCACCGGCCGCCCCGCGCATCCGCTTGCTGCGCATGCTCGCGCCGCGCCCGACCACTAAGCATGGCCCGCCATAGCGGCTTGCCGCGCAACGCGTAAAAGCCAATCGCCGTCACATGCAGGCCGATCAGCGCCAGCAACCACCACTTGCCCTGGCGATGCAGGCCACTCAGCCAGTCACTGGTCGCCGCGCTGACCAACGGCTGCAAGGGCCCGTGGGTGGCAATGTCGTCCGTCGCCAGTAACCCGCTCAGCACCTGCGCGAACAACAGCCCGAGCATCGCCAGCACCGACAACACGCCCAGCGGATTATGCCCGGCCGCCTGCCACTGGCCACGCAGGTAGCGCGGGAGACCCGCCAGGCTACGCAGGATGTAGCCCCAGCGCGCATAGGTGGAGCCACACAGCCCCCAGACCAGACGGAACACCAGCAAACCGAGCACCAGCGAACCCAGGCGGGCATGCCAGGGCATCAGGCTGCCGCCCAGCCAGCCAGTCAGCAACGCCGCCGTGACACTGCCGGCCAGCAACCAGTGAAACAGCCGCAGCGGCCAATCCCAGAGTCTGAAACTGTCCTGCATCGCCCACCTCCCTTCGCTCACGGTGCCAAACGACGCCAGGTTTGCGTACGCCCAAGCGCCTCGATACCGATGAAACCACGCAGGTGCAACTGCTGGCCATCCTCATCCAGGCTGACCTTGGCCTTGTAGACCTCGCCCTTGGCCGGGTCGAGCACCTGGCCGCCCACCCAGCGGCCATCCTCGTCGGCACGCAGCCCCCAGAGGATGGTCATGCCCTTGATCGGCTGGGCATGGCGCTCACCCTCACAGGCCTCGCACAACGGATTGTCCTGTCCCGAATGATTGAGCAGTTCCACCACCCGCCCGCTCAGCTGACCTTCGCCGGAAACCTGCAACTCCACCACCGACTTGGCCTTGCCGGTCTCGTCATCGATGGTCTGCCAGCGTCCCTGCGGCGAAGGCCCGGCCTGCACCGTTGCCACTACCAGGGTCAACGCCAGACCTGCCACTACACGCCACTGCATCATCAGCTCCTCAGCACAAACGGCCCCACGGCCGGGGGCCGGCACTCTACTGCAGGCCCTGCCGCAACGAAACCACCTGCCCACCCGGCATGGACGCGCCCCGGCAAGATGCGTATGATTCGCCCGCGCAACGCATCCGTAGCTCAGCTGGATAGAGTACTGCCCTCCGAAGGCAGGGGTCGTGGGTTCGAATCCCGCCGGATGCGCCATCTTTCTCTGCATTACCCGCCTTCTCCAGGCTGAACGATTCGCCCCCTGAATCGATGATTCCCCGAAAAACTCCCACAAACGTCTGCCGGCGTCCGAACAACGCTGTACTCGATTTGGGTTGGGTGATAGCGGGGCGGCTTCAACCAGCAAGAACCAGACGCTGCTAAACGAGATGAGGCTGTTTACCGGCGTAAGCGGAGCGCGCGCTCAATCGCCATTCCCAACATTCAGCCACGCAGACTCTGCGAGCAATTGTCTGTGGATATCTGGGCTTTGCTTGACACGACCGGAGAACCATGCACGGCAGTAACTCTCAGCCGGCCCGATAATCAGCGAGGGTATGAGCTCGCGCGGCAGATCCTTCAGGTCACGCTGGTGGGCTGGGTCGCTGAACCAATCTCTCATCTGAGCATTCCTGACGCGATTGGCTTCCTTGAGCTGATCACTGAAGGCACTTTGCGCGACTGCGTAGCGGGCCTGGTATTGAAAGCGCGCCCAGTCTGGCTGGCCAACGACCCAATCCACATAGCTAAAGACCAACGCACAGACCCACTCTCGGGTCGAACTTACGCCGCTTACGTAGCCGTCTCGCAGGCGTGCTTGGTCGTCCAGCGCCGCCATGTAGAGCGCCGCTATCACGCCTTCCTTGTTTCCAAAATGGTGATAGATCGATCCGACACTCGTCTCGCTCTCAGCGCGGATGATATCGATGGTGGTTGCATCGATTCCGTACTCGTTGAACAGCCGCAAGGCGCAACGAAGAATCTGCCGCTTGGACTCGGCACGACGCCCGGGGTAGCAGCGCTCAAGGAGATCAGCAGGTTCCATTCTTCAGTCCGGCTAGAAAAACGCGATGGTAAGTGAAACGGAGAGCCCGTACGAGTCGTTGACGGCGCCCCGAAACAAGAATATTGTTCTAGAACAGAATTCGGTTCTGTTTTTTTACCCTACCGTTCACCAGATCAGAGGTCACCCTTCATGAGCCAGACTCTCGGCATGTACCAAAGCGTTGGCGCTTCCGCTTTCAGCAACATGGCCTGCCAAATGGCCCCTTACTTCGCCACCATTACCCCGGAAATTTCCGTGCTGACTCCCGGTCGCGCTGAAGTGAAAGTGCCTTTCCGCAAAGAAATCACCAACCATCTCGCCTCCGTCCACGCTATCGCACTGTGCAACGCGGCTGAACTCGCCGGCGGCATGATGACCGAGGTATCCATCCCTGGCGGCGCAAAATGGATTCCGAAAGGCATGACCGTCGAGTATCTGGCTAAAGCCAAGACCTCCGTTCATGCAATCGCGGACGGCAGTGACGTCGACTGGGAGTCGGCGGGCGATAAGGTGGTTCCGGTCGAGATTTTCGATGAGGCTGGCGTGAAGGTTTTTACCGCGCGCATCACCATGAACGTAAAGCTTGGCTAAGCAGCTGGCCGGCCAGCCGCTTTGCTAGCGGCTGGTTATTTAAATTTACATCGAATCGATGTGTAAGGCTCAAGTGAACGCCGCATTATCTAATTGAGCGAGAAATCTAGTGATGGCTGCCAGCACTGTTTCTGGGTGTTCGCGGTGGGGCACGTGCCCGCAATCCAGCAGAATCTGCAGGTCACTGGGGCCAGATGCCAAAGCACAGATGCGCTCGGGATGGAGCCGCGAACCGTACTCGTCATGATCGCCATGCAGGGCAAGCAGTGGGCACTCGACCTTGGCCAGTTGCTCGTCCAGGCTCCACTGGCGAAAGGCGTCCGACAACCAGGTGTCGATCCAGGCGTGCAGCACCCACTCTGCTTTTTCGGCGTGATAGCGCTGTAATCGCTCCAACTGCCCAGGCATTGCGAATTGCCGCTCTGCGATACGAATCCCATCCAGCGTCGCGGTGTCCACGAAGGCTTGCGCAGATTCGGTGATTAGTCCCCGGCAGGCCTCTGCATAAGCAGCCGCACAGCTAACTGCCATGCCGCCACCGACGCTATGACCGAGCAACACGAACCGGCTCAGGCCAAGTTGTTGGCAAAGGGCGCGAAAACTGCCATGAGCCTCATCCTCGATAAAGCTTGGCGGCAGCTTGCCCGAGTAGGCGGTAGAGCGTCCAAAGCCCAGGCGGTCGTAAGCGATCACACGGCGCCCACTGGCCTGCGCCAGGCGAGCAGGGAAGTCCCGCCACAAGGCCACGCAGCCCAGCGAGTCGTGCAACAGCACGATAGGAGCGCCACACGCCTCAGATGGAGTCCAGCTTTGGGCAAAGAGCTGTCCGTGCTCAGTGTCGATCCAGTGCTGGCAGGTGGATATATGCTGCATGGAATAGCGCTCCACTACTCGCTAAGGCGATATGCCGAGGCGCTGAACAGGGCAATACGGGTGCTCCGACTGTCCGTCACCAATACTTGGTAATGGGCGATTTTTCTTGAGCCTCCCATCAGGGTAGCGGTGGCGGTCAGTACATCCCCCTCTGCTCTACTCATATAGCGAACCTCGGCCTGCAGACCGATATACACCGCAGCACCAGCATTGCAGGCCGCAGCAAAGGCGATATCAGCCAAGGAGAAGATCAGCCCGCCGTGGATACCGCCCAGTGCATTGCGATGCTGTTCTCCGATGTGCAGCCGACACGCCGACTGCTCGAAGCTGCTGTGCAACGACTCGATCCCGAGAAGCTCGGCAAAGTGATCCGGAGCGCCAGTACTACCTGCTTGCATCTTGCCTCCCACCGCCTGGCGGTATCTGTAAAAGAACGTCAGTCAGCGTATTCTTGAGTTAGAACGAAAGCAGGGTTCTAAAGGGATTATCGATAGTCTGATCAGGCCATATCGCTCATGAAGAAGGTTGCAATTCTGTCCTACGAAGGCTGTTGGGGCATGGGGGTATTCTCTGCAACGGATTTTTTCCGCATCGTCGCCTTGCTTGAGCAGCATCTGGGCCTGGCACAAACCTATGCGGTCAAAGTGCTTTCCTCGGACGGTGCGGAGGTTTGTGCGGCCAGTGGCCACATGATCCAGCCCGATGCCGCCATAAGCGATGCGGACGACTACGATCTGCTGATCATTCCCCCGGTTGAGGGGGTACGCCTTGCTGCGGGCTTTACTCCCGAGCCTAATGTGCTGGCCTGGCTTACCGCTCGCCAACGGGGCGGAGCCCGCCTGCTGGCAATGACCACCGGAGTTTGCTTTGTGGCAGCGGCAGGTCTTGCCGAAAATCGGCTGCTGGCTACGCACTGGGCTTATGTACGGCAGCTGAAGAAGTGCTACCCCGCCTGCCAATTTATCCCCCAGCAGTCCTTCCTGCAGGCTGGCGATATCTGGAGCACGGGGACACTGAACGGTGGTTTCGATGCCCTGCTGGAGATCCTGGCCCAGGAGCGTGGTGATCAGTTTGCACAATTGTGCGCCACTCATCTGCTGGTCTCGGCGCCCGAACGTCTCAACCCCATTCTTCCCGGCCATCGCAATCACTGTGACGAAGCGATTCTCAGGCTGCAGGACTGGATCGAATCGCATCATGCCGAAGCCATCACCATCGAGCGCATGGGGCATGAAGTGGGGCTGGCTGAGCGCACACTGAAACGCCGCTTCCAGCAGGCCACTCGGCTTTCCCCCAACCTCTATGTGCAAAAAGTGCGAATCGACAAAGCCAAGAAGCTGCTTCTGGCGAGCAATCTGTCGGTCAAGGCCATTGCTTATGAAGTGGGCTATGAAAACGCAAGTTTCTTCGTGCGACTGTTCAAAACCCACGTAGGACAGACGCCTGCAGAATGGCGAAAGTGCGAGTCAATACTCACGCCTTAGCAGTTAACCCTACTGTTCTCCCCTGAATGGCTGCTTCTCCGCCACTCACCCCCGTACGTCGCCTAAACAGCCCAGACTGTGACATCCGCGCCATTGCAGTTGTCCACAGACCGTGGCGCGACGTTCAGCGCCTGTTACGGGAGTGCTGTCATGGCCAAGAAATTTCCTGTCAACCCGCCCCATCCCGAGCGTATCTGCTGGGGCTGTGATCGCTATTGTCCGGCCGATGCGCTGGCCTGTGGCAATGGTACGGACCGCACCCAGCACCCAGCGGAAACCTTCGGCGCGGACTGGGCCGAGGCCTGGGGCGTGGAGACGCCGCCGGCTAAAGACCCGGAGGAATGACCAGGCCCTTGCGCCGGTAGGCTTCGATGTCGATGCCGAAGGCGCCGCTGCCATGGATTTCGCGGATACGGTAGGCGCGGCCGGCCGGGTCGCGGTCGCCACGCGCCAGGTCGACAATCCGCTCGCGGCAGTGCTGCTGCTGGGCGTCCAGCACGACCAGCACGCGCGGCTTGAGTTTGCTCTGTGGGTCGCAGCCGATGACGATGCCGACTTCGCCATTGCTGAATTCGGCAATCTCGCCGGGCGGGTAGATGCCGATCATGCGGATGAAATGGCCTACCAGTTCTTCGTCGAAGTGGGTGTTGGCGGCATCCAGCAGGATGCGCAGGGATTCCAGGCTGGAGCGCCCCTTGCTGTAGATGCGGTCGCTGTTGATCGCGTCGTAGCTGTCGACCACCGCCACCAGCTTGGCGAAATAGGGAATGCGGCTGGCATCCAGCCCGCGCGGGTAACCGCGGCCATCCAGGCGCTCGTGATGGGTGTAGGCCACGTCGACCGTGGCGGCGGTGACCTGCTGGTTGCTCATCAGCAGTTTGCGCCCCTCGCTGGCGTGGCTTTGCATGATGCGCAGCTCTTCGCTGGTCAGTGCTCCGGGCTTGTTGAGAATGGCGCTGGGCACCTTGATCTTGCCCACGTCATGCAACATGCCGCAAACCCCAAGCTGTTCCAGCTGGTAGGCCGGCAGGCCCAGCTCGCGCCCCAGGGCAATGGAGAGGATGGCCACGCGCAGCGAGTGTTCGGCGGTGTAGTCGTCGCTGTTCTTGATGCGCGCCAGCCAGAGCATGGCCGACGGGTTGCTGAGGATGCTGTCGACACACGCCTTGACCACCGTCTTGACGGCCGCCACGTCGAGCTCCTGGCCCAGCTTGACCGCCTGCAGGATGCGCAACGATTCCTCGCGGGCGGCATGCCAGACCGGCGCAGCCTGGTCGACCGCCTGGTTGAACTCGACCTTGGCGATCTGCGCCTGAAGCGGCGCCTGTTGCGCGGCATTTTCCAGCGCCTGCTCGCTACTGCTTTGCGTACGGCGGGCATCCACCCACACATAGGCGCAGGCTTCCTGGAGCAGGCGGATTTCCTCGGCCTGGCGGATACGGAAGCCCTGGTAAAGGAAGTTGGTATGCGTCCAGGGGCGATCCAGCTCGACCACGAACATGCCGATCTGCAACTGGCTGGTGTCGACCTTGAGGCGGTCGTTGCGTACATCATCGCCCATCAAGGCAACTCCAGGGGGTATCGTGGGGCGGCATGAAAGCAGCCTTGTCCACACACGGCCAATGGCTTTTTCCTATGGGCGGCGAGGTGCTTTGCAATAGTCAGTCTAGCAGCCGCGAGCACTGGGCAGCGGCTACCCGCAGCGGCACAATCGCTGTTTTGTTGCCCAGGAAAAGCACCGATGAAACGCCTGTTGCTGTCTGCCCTGCTGTTGCTCGTCGCCCTGCTCGGGCTGGCAGCTTATTACCTGGCCGACAAGCAGCCGCTGCGCGACGGACGGTTGCGCATGCCTGGCCTGCAGGCGACGGTAGAGGTGCGCTACGACGAGCGCGGGGTGCCGCATATCCGTGCGCAGAACGACGCCGACCTGTACCGGGCGCTGGGCTTCGTGCATGCCCAGGACCGCCTGTTCCAGATGGAGATGCTGCGCCGCCTGGCCAATGGCGAGCTGGCCGAGGTGTTCGGCGCGGCACTGCTGGATACCGACCGGCTGTTCCGCACCCTGCGCCTGCGCCAGCACGCCCGCCAGTACGTGGCGCGCAGCGACCAGCAGAGCCCGGCCTTCCTGGCGTTGCAGGCCTATCTGGAGGGGGTCAACCACTACCAGGCGAGCCGCCCGGCACCGCTGGAGTTCGACCTGCTCGGCCTGGAGCCGCGCCCGTTCAGCGCCGAGGACAGCCTGGCCATCGCCGGCTACATGGCCTACAGCTTCGCCGCCGCGCTGCGCAGCGAGCCGTTGCTCACGCATATCCGCGACCAGCTGGGCGCCGCTTACCTGGCGCCATTCATGGAAAACACCGCGAGCAGCGCCGCCCTGCCGCTGACAGAAGGCGACTGGCACGACCTGCAGCAACTGGCCAGCCTGAGCCTGAACAGCCTGGCGCAAAGCGGCCTGCCGCAGTTCGAGGGCAGCAACGCCTGGGCCATCGCCGGCACCCATACGGCCAGCGGCAAGCCGCTGCTGGCCGGTGACCCGCACATTCGCTTTGCCGCGCCGGCGGTGTGGTACGAAGCGCACCTGAGCAGCCCGGGCCTGGAACTCTATGGCCACTTCCAGGCGCTCAACCCGCACGCCCTGCTGGGGTTCAACCAGCGCTTCGCCTGGAGCATCACCATGTTCCAGAACGATGACCTCGACCTGATCGCCGAGCGGCGCAACCCGGACAACCCGCTGCAGGTCTGGCATGCAGGGCGCTGGGTGGACCTGCAGGTCGAGCAGGAGACCATCCTGGTCAAGGACGCCGCGCCACACCGCCTCACCCTGTACCGTTCGCCCAACGGCCCGCTGATCAACGCGGCGCTGCCCAACCCCCAGGGCGACACGCCGCTGGCCATGTGGTGGGCCTTTCTGGAAAGCGACAACCCGCTGCTCGACGCTTTCTACCAGCTCAACCGCGCCGACAGCCTGCCGCGCGCCGAAGCCGCTGCTGCGCTGATCGGTGCACCGGGGCTGAACCTGGTGTGGGCCAGTGCCGACGGCGATATCGCTTGGTGGGCGGCGGCGCACCTGCCGCGCCGCCCGGCCGGCGTCGACCCGGCGTTCATCCTCGATGCCAGCCGTGGCGAGGCCCGCAAGGACGGTTTCCTGCCGTTCAGCGCCAATCCCCAGGAGGTCAACCCGCCACGCGGCTATGTGCTGTCGGCCAACCAGGCGCCGCAGGATGTAGCCGTGCCCGGCTACTACAACCTCGCCGACCGCGCCGCGCAGCTCGACCGCCAGCTGCGCCAGCCCGGCGTGCGCTGGGACCTGCAGAACAGCCAGGCGCTGCAACTGGACAGCGCCAGCGGCTACCCGCAGCGGGTGCTGGCCAGCCTGCTCGACACCCTGCGTGCGACAGCCAGCGCCGATGAACAGGCCCTGGTCGAGGAACTGGCCCGCTGGGACGGCAGCCATACGCTCGACTCGCGCGCCGCAGTGCTGTTCAACCAGCTGCTCTACCAGCTGACCCGGGAAATCCTCCATGACGAGCTGGGCGACGCCTTCTTCGACAACCTGCTGCAGACCCGGGTGATCGACAGCGCCCTGCCGCGCCTGCTGGCCGACCCGCTCAGCCCCTGGTGGGACCGCCGCGACACGGCAAGCCGCGAGACGCCGCCGGAGATCATCGTCCGGGCCTGGCGCGCCAGCCTGGCGCATCTCGATGCGCAGCTCGGCCCGCGCAGCGACTGGCAGTGGGGGCAGGCCCATCGCCTCAGCCACCCGCACCCGCTGGGGGTCAAGGCCCCCTTGAGCTGGCTGTTCAATGTCGGCCCGTTCCCTGCCCCCGGCGGTCACGAAACCCCCAACAACCTCTCGCACAAGCTCGGCCCGGCGCCCTGGCCGGTGGTCTACGGGCCATCCACGCGGCGCCTGATCGACCTGGCCGACAGCCATACGGCACTCGGCATTAACCCGCTCGGACAAACTGGCGTGCGCTTCGACCGGCATTACCGCGACCAGGCCAGCGACTACCTGGAGGGGCGCTACCAACCCATGCACAGCAGCCCGCAGGCCATCCGCCAGCACAGTCGCGGCCTGTTGCTGCTAGAGCCGGCCGCCCCCTGAGCACGGCGCGCCAGCAGCGCGTAAAATGCCCGCCCCACTCAGCAGGCCCAGCACATGACTCCAGACGTTCTCGCCACCTTGCAGCAGCACCTGTTGCAGTGCCTCGCCTCGCCGCCCAGCGAGGTGCGCCGCCTGCTGCACGGCCGCGGGCGCTGCTGGCCGGGGCTGGAACAGCTAACCGTGGACTGGCTGCAGGGCACGCTGCTGGTCTGCCTGTACCGCGACCCCGGCGCGGCGGCACTGGCCGCGCTGCAGGACAGCCTGCACGCGCTGACCCGCCAGCCACAGTGGGCCAGCAGCGGCGCCGAGCGCCTGCTCCTGCAGTTGCGCTACCTGGCCGACAGCCCGGCGCTGTGGCTGCACGGCACGCCCGTGCAACAGTGCCAGGTCAGCGAGCAGGGCCTGCACTATCTGCTCGACCTGGGCAGCAAGCAGAACAACGGCCTGTTCCTCGATATGCGCCTGGGCCGCCAGTGGGTGCGCGAGCAGGCCGCCGGACGCCGGGTACTCAACCTGTTCGCCTACACCTGTGGCTTTTCCGTGGCGGCGCTGGCCGGCGGCGCGCAGCAGGTGGTCAACCTGGACATGGCCCGCGCCGCGCTCAGCCGGGGCCGCGACAACCACCGGCTGAACGGCCAGCCTCTGGAGCGGGTGAGTTTTCTCGGCCATGAGCTGTTCCGCTCCTGGGGCAAGCTGCGCAAGCTCGGCCCCTACGACCTGATCATCATCGACCCGCCGAGCCTGCAGAAAGGCAGCTTCGTACTCAGCCAGGACTACCCCCGCGTACTGCGCCGGCTGCCCGAACTGCTCGCCCCGCAGGGCCTGGTGCTGGCCTGCGTGAACGCCCCGGAAGTCGGCACTGAGTTTCTCCTGCACAGCATGGCCGAGGCCGCGCCCAGCCTGCAGTTCGTGCAGCGCCTGGACAATCCGCCGGAGTTCGCTGACCGCGACCCGCAGTGCGCGCTGAAGGCCATGGTGTTCCAGGCCCCCGCGGCACAGGGATGACGTATGCTGTGCCGGCGGCGACCGGCAAGGAATCCAAGATGCACGACGACGAGGCACTCACGCCCGGTTTCATGGTGATCCATGGCAACCACCTGGAAGCATTGCGCGAACTGGCGCTGACCTGGATGCGCCGCTACCCCTTGCATCCCCTGGAAAACGAAGTGCTGCTGGTGCAGAGCAACGGCATTGCCCAGTGGCTCAAGCAGGCCCTCGCCGAAGACCGCGCCGGCATTGCCGCCGCCGTGCAGGTCGAGCTGCCGGCACGCTTTCTCTGGCAGACCTACCGCAACGTGCTGGGCAGCGCGAGCATTGCCCGCCAGTCGCCGCTGGACAAGGCGCCGCTGACCTGGCGGCTGATGCGCCTGCTGCCCGGCCTGCTGGATGAGCCGTGTTTCGCCCCGCTGCGACGCTTTCTCGCCGATGACCAGGACCTGCGCAAGCGCCACCAGCTGGCCGAGCGGCTGGCCGACCTGTTCGACCAGTACCAGGTGTATCGCGCCGACTGGCTGCAGGACTGGGCTGCCGGGCGCGACCAGCTGCATACCTCGCGCCAGGGCATCCGCCCGCTGGATGCCGATTCACGCTGGCAGGCGGCACTCTGGCGGGCCCTGCTCGCCGATGTCGGCAGCGCCGAGCTGGCGGCCAGCCGCGCCGGTGTCCATCCACGCTTCATCGCCCAGCTAGCCGACCTGCAGGAGCGCCCGGCGGGCTTGCCGCGCCGTGTGCTGGTATTCGGCATCTCTTCGCTGCCGGCACAGATGGTCGAGGCGCTGGCCGCGCTGTCGCGCTTCAGCCAGGTGCTGCTGTGCGTCCACAACCCCTGCCAGCACTACTGGGGCGACATCGTTGCCGACAAGGACCTGCTGCGCCACGCCTACCGCCGCCAGCTGCAACGCCCGGCCAGCGGGGTCGGCCACCCTCTGCTCGCCGCCTGGGGCAAGCAGGGCCGTGACTACATCAACCTGCTCGACCGCTATGACGAGCCGGACGCCTACCGCGCGCACTTCAGCGCCTGCGGGCAGCGCATCGACCTGTTCAGTGCCGGTGACTGCAGCCATCTGCTCGGCCAGTTGCAGGACGACATCCTCAACCTGCGCAGCCTTGCCGAAAGCCGCGCGCAGTGGCCGGCGGTCTGCCCGGACACTGACCATTCGCTGCGCTTTCACCTGGCGCACAGCGCCCAGCGCGAAGTGGAAATCCTCCACGACCAGCTGCTCGCCCGCTTTGCCGCCGACCCCAGCCTGCGCCCGCGCGACATCATCGTCATGCTGCCGGACATCGACAGCTACGCCGCGTCGATCCAGGCGGTGTTCGGCCAGTACGAGCGCCACGACCCGCGCTACATTCCCTTCACCCTGGCCGACCAGCAGGCGCGCGGCCAGGAGCCGCTGCTGATCGCCCTGGAACACCTGCTGCGCCTGCCCGACAGTCGCCTGGGGGTCAGCGAAGTGCTCGACCTGCTCGACGTGCCGGCGCTGCGCGCCCGCTTCGCCATCGCCGAGGCTGACCTGGCGACCCTGCAGCGCTGGATTCGCGGCGCCGGCATCCGCTGGGGCCTGGACGCCCGGCGACGTGCCGAGCGCGGCCTGCCCGAAGGGCTGGAGCAGAACACCTGGCGCTTCGGCCTGCGCCGCATGCTCCTCGGCTATGCCGTGGGCCAGGGCCAGGCGTATGGCGAGATCGAGCCCTACGACGAGATCGGCGGGCTGGACGCCGTGCTGATCGGCCCGCTGCTGCAACTGCTCGACACCCTCGACCAGCTGCACCAGCAACTGGCCCAGGCGCAGCCCGCCAGCGCCTGGGGGCAGTGCCTCGGCCAGCTGCTGGATAACTGCTTCAGCGCCCAGGACGAGCACGACCAGGGCTTGCTGCTCAAGCTGCGCCAGGCCCTCGAAGACTGGCTGGAGCTGACCACGGCAGTGCAGCTGGACGAGCCGCTGCCGCTGGCCGTGGTCCGCGAGGCCTGGCTGGGCCTGCTCGAGCAGGGCAAGCTCGGCCAGCGCTTCCTCAGCGGCGCCGTGAATTTCTGCACGCTGATGCCCATGCGCGCCATCCCCTTCCGGGTGGTCTGCCTGCTCGGCATGAACGATGGCGACTACCCGCGCAGCACCCTGCGCCTGGACTTTGATCTGATGGCCGGCGACTACCGCCCAGGCGACCGCTCGCGCCGCGAAGACGACCGCTACCTGCTCCTCGAAGCCCTGCTGGCGGCCCGTGAGCAGCTGTACATCAGCTGGGTCGGACGGAGCATTCGCGACAACAGCGAACGCCCGCCGTCGGTGCTGATCGGCCAGCTGCGCGACCACCTGCAGAATGCCTGGCGGCTTGACGGCAGCGGCGAGTTGCTCGACGCGCTGACCCAGGAGCATCCGCTGCAACCCTTCAGCCGGCGCTATTTCAATGGCAGCGACGCCGGCCTGTTCAGCCATGCCCACGAGTGGGCGGCGCTCTACCAGCCGGCCAGCGCAGTCACCGACGACGCACTGCCGCCGAGCGAGCAGGACACCCTGAGTCCCGAGCAGCTGCAGGCATTCCTGCGCGATCCGGTGAAGTATTTCTTCAACCAGCGGCTCAAGGTGTTCCTCGACGAGCAACGCCAGGACCTCAGCGACGACGAGCCCTTCCTGCTCGACGGTCTGCAGCAACACCAGCTGCACAGCCACCTCCTGCAGGTCGCCAGCCAGGCACTGGAACAGGGGCCGCAGGCCGTACAGCAGGCGCTCGCCGAGCAGGCCGCCGTTCTGCAACGCAGCGGCCTGCTGCCGCTGGCCGGTTTTGGCGAGCAATTGCGCGAACAGCTGCAGGCCCGCCTGCCCGAGCAACTGGCCCGTTACCAGGCGCTCTGCCAGGCCTGGCCACAGCGTGAGGACAGTGCCCGCCCGCTGCACCTGGACGTTCCCCCGCTCAGCCTGCAGGGCTGGCTGAGCGGCCTGCGCGGACGCAGCGACGATGCGCAACTGGCGCGCATCGAACTGCAGGCCGGCGGTCTGGCACGCGGCAAGCAATGGAAATGGCATCGCCTGCTGCGCCCCTGGGTCACGCATGTGCTGGCCTGCGCGCAGGGCCTGCCCCTGCACAGCCTGCTGGTCGCCGAGGATGTCAGCCTGCTCGCCGAGCCGCTGCCGAGCGACGCGGCCCGCGCGCAACTGCACGACTGGCTGCAGGCCTGGCAACAGGGCCTGCAGCAACCCCTGCCGGTGGCCATCAACAGCGCCATAGCCTGGCTGCAGGCCGATGCGCCGGACAAGGCGCAGGCGGCCGCGCAACAAGCCTACGAAGGCGGCTACCAGCTGACCGGCGAGTGCCAGCAGAGCGCCTGCCTGGCACGCCACTACCCGGACTTCGCCGCGCTGACCGCCAGCGGTGAGTTTGCCGGGCTGGCGACGAGCCTCTACCAGCGGCTGGGCAGCGCCTTCCGGGTTATCGACGAGCACCGCGAGGAGCACCCATGAGCGCCGCCCGTCCCCTCGCCCTGGATTTTCCGCTGTATGGCAGCCGGCTCATCGAAGCCAGCGCCGGCACCGGCAAGACTTACACCATCTCCGCCCTGTACCTGCGCCTGGTGCTCGGGCATGGCGGCGCGCAGGCGTTCGCCCGGCCGCTGCTGCCCCCGGAAATCCTCGTGGTGACCTTCACCGACGCCGCCACCCGCGAGCTGCGTGAACGTATCCGCAACCGCCTGGTGGAGGCGGCGCAGGCCTTCCGCGACGAGCAGGCCGGCGACCCGCTGCTGCGTCTGCTGCGCGCCGATTATCCACGCGAGGCCTGGGCCGACTGCGCGCAACGCCTGGACAGCGCCGCCCAGTGGATGGACGAGGCGGCCATCTCGACCATTCACAGTTGGTGCCAGCGCATGCTGCGCGAGCATGCCTTCGACAGCGGCAGCCTGTTCACCCAGCAGTTGCAGACCGACCACAGCGAGCTGCTCGCCGAGGTGGTGCGCGACTACTGGCGCCTGCACTGCTACCCGTTGCACGGCCAGACCTTGCAGTGGGTGATGCAGGCCTGGGGCAGCCCGGATGGCTTGCGGGCGGCGCTGCAGGCGCTGCTCGACGAGGCCGGCGCGGCGCCGCAGCAGTCGCTGCACAGCCTGCTGGAGGCCACCCTGAGCGAGCAGCAGCAGGCCCTTGCCGAGCTCAAGGCGCCCTGGTCGCAGTGGGTCGATGAGCTGCAGCAACTGCTCGACCAGGCGGTGGCCGACAAGCAGGTCGATGCCCGCAAGCTGCGTGCCCAGTACTACCAGCCCTGGCTGGATCGCCTGCGCGACTGGGCGCAGGGTGAGGCGCGCGAACTGCGCCTGGATACCGGCTTCAAGCGCCTCACCCCGCAGGGCCTGGCCGAGGTGTGGAAACAGGGCGAGCCACCGGCGCACCCGGCGCTGGATGCGCTGAGCCACCTGCCGGCACGCCTGCAGGCGCTGGCCGGCCCGCACCGCCAGGCCCTGCAGCACGCGGCGGCCTGGGTGTGCGCAGGCTTTGCCGAAGCCAAGCGGCAGCGGGCGGAAATGGGCTTCGACGACATGCTCAGCCGCCTCGACCAGGCTTTGCACGGCGACAACGGCCAGCGCCTGGCCGAGCTGATCGGCCGGCAGTTTCCGGTGGCGCTGATCGACGAATTCCAGGACACCGACCCGCTGCAATATCGCCTGTTCGCCCGCGTCTACCCGCTGCACGACACACAGGCCGAGCGCGGCCTGTTGCTGATCGGTGATCCCAAGCAGGCGATCTACGCCTTCCGCGGTGCGGACATCCACACCTACCTGCGCGCACGGGCTGCCACCACAGGCCGGCATTACCACCTGGATACCAACTACCGCTCCAGCGAGGCCATGGTCGAGGCGGTCAACCGGCTGTTTCTCGCCGCCGAACAGCGCCCGGACAGCCGGGGCGCCTTCCTGTTCCGCAACGGCGCCGACAACCCGCTGCCCTTCCAGCCGGTCAAGGCCGAGGGTCGCCGCGAAATCTGGCAGGTCGAGGGGCAGACCCCAGCCGCGCTGCAACTGCGCCTGTGGCCCAGCGAGCAGCCACTGAGTGCCGGTAAGTACCGCCAGGCGCTGGCCGAGAGTGCCGCCAGCGAAATCACCCGGCTGCTCAACCTGGCACGCCAGGGGCAGGCCGGCTTTCTCCGCGACGGGCAGCTGCACGCCCTGCAGCCCAGCGACATTGCCGTGCTGGTACGCGACCTCAAGGAAGCCCAGGCCATTCGCCGCGCCCTGGCCGCCCGTCAGGTACGCAGTGTCTACCTGTCGGACAAGGACTCGGTGTTCGCCAGCCCGGAAGCCGGCGACCTGCTGCTGTGGCTGCGCGCCTGCGCCGAGCCGGACCAGGAGCGCCTGCTGCGCGCCGCGCTGGCCAGCCGCACCCTCGGCCTGTCGCTGAGCAACCTGGAGCAACTCAATCAGGATGAGCAGCAGTGGGAAGCGCGCGTCATGCAGTTCCGCGACTATCGCCAGCGCTGGCAACGCCAGGGCGTGCTGCCGATGTTGCGCCAGTTGCTGCATGACTTCGCCCTGCCACAACAACTGATGCGCCGCAGTGACGGCGAACGGGTATTGACCAACCTGCTGCACCTGGCCGAGCTGCTGCAGCGTGCCGCCCGCGAACTGGATGGCGAACAGGCCTTGCTGCGCCACCTGCAGGAGCTGCTGGCCGGCCAGGCTGGCAACGCCGATGAACAGGTGCTGCGCCTGGAAAGCGACGAAGCGCTGGTACGCGTGGTGACCATCCACAAGTCCAAGGGTCTGGAATACCCGCTGGTATTTCTGCCGTTCATCTGCAGCTTCCGCGCCGTCGACGCCCGCCAGCCGGTGTACCTGCACGATGGCGAACAGCGCCGTCTGCAACTGGACGTGAATGATGAGGTGTTGCAAGAAGCCGATCAGCAACGCCTCGCCGAAGACCTGCGCCTGCTCTACGTCGCCCTGACCCGCGCTCGGCACAGTTGCTGGCTGGGCATTGCCGACATCACCCAGGGCAACGCCAGGGGCTCGCGCCTGGAACGCTCGGCGCTCGGCTACCTGCTGGGCGGTGGAGCCCGCCTGGACAACAGCAGCCAGTTGCTCGACTGGCTGCAGGCGCAGCAGGCCCTGCCGTATTGCGACCTGCAGAACGCCCCGCCGCCCAATGACCGTCCGCTGCAACAGCACGGCGCGACGCTGCCCGACCTGCACTGGCGCGTACCGCCGCGCGCGGCGGCCGAACACTGGTGGATTGCCTCCTACAGTGCCCTGCACTACCACGAGGAAACACCCGGCAGTGCGCTGGCCGCCGACAGCGCACGCGAGGAAAAGGCCCGTGATCTGCACCAGCCGGCCAGTCCTGCACAGCCGGGCGGCCGCGCGGGTAGCCTGCATGCCTTCCCGCGCGGCCCCAACCCCGGCACCTTCCTCCATGGCCTGCTGGAGATGGCGGCCGAGGAAGGCTTTGCCCAGCTCGCCGGGCAACCCGGGCAGTTGCGCGAACTGATCGCCCGGCGCTGCCAGCTGCGTGACCTGCAAGCCTGGATCGACCCGCTCAGCGACTGGCTGCTGGCCCTGCTGCAGCGTCCACAGGCATTGCCCGGCGGCGCGCAGGTCGCACTCTGCCAACTGCAACACTACCAGGCCGAGCTGGAGTTCTGGCTGGCCGTGCAGCAGGTCGAGGTGCAGCAACTGGATACCCTGGTGCGCCAGTACATCCTGCCCGGCGAACCACGCCCGGCGCTCAGCCGCGAGCGCCTCAACGGCCTGTTCAAGGGCTTCATCGACCTGGTGTTCGAACACCAGGGACGCTATTACCTGGCCGACTACAAATCCAACTGGCTGGGCGAGGACGACAGCGCCTATAGCCCGCAAGCCATGCAGGCGTGCATCCTCGAACAGCGCTACGACCTGCAATACGCGCTCTACCTGCTGGCCCTGCACCGCCAGTTGCAGCTGCGCCTGCCCGACTACCAGTACGCGCAGCACATGGGGGGCGCGCTCTATCTGTTCCTGCGTGGCCAGGCAGCGCCAAGCCAGGGGCTGTTTCTCGACCGACCGCCGCAAGCCCTGCTCGATGCCCTGGATGAGCTGTTTCGTGGCCAGCACAAGGAGCGCAGCCGATGAGTCAACAACTGTCCCTGCTGTCTGCCCATGACCCGGCACTGCACGACCGCCAGGCCATGCTGGCGCTGCTCGGCAGCTGGCAGGGCGAGGGCTGGCTGCGTGTACTGGACGTCGCGCTGGCGCGTTTCTGTGTGGAACTGGACCCGCACAGCCCGCCACTGCTGTTGCTCGGTGCGGCGCTGAGCAGCCTGCAACTCGGTCACGGCCATGTCTGCCTGGACCTGGCCGCCTGCCTGGCCGAACCGGGCCTCGGGCTGTCGGTCAATCCCTCCGCCAGCACACTGCCGCCGGCCCGCCTGCTGCAACAGATCAGCCTCGACGACTGGCTGAGCAGCCTGCAGCAGAGCCCCCTGGCCGGTACGGCAGAGGCCGGCAACAGCCCGCTGGTACTGGATGGCCAGCGCCTCTACCTGCGCCGCTACTGGAACTACGAGCAGACTGTGGCCGAGCAGATCGCCGCCCGCCTGCCCCGCCAGCAGGCCCTCCCCGCAACCTTCTCCATGCGTCTGCAGGAGCTGTTCAGCAGCCCGCCCGAGCAACACGGCAAACGCCTCTGCGACTGGCAGAAAGTGGCCTGCGCGCTGGCGGCACGCAGTGCCTTCAGCCTGATCACTGGTGGGCCGGGTACCGGCAAGACCACCAGCGTGGTGCGCCTGCTGGCCCTGCTCCAGGAAGCCGCCCTGCAAGCCGGCCAGCCATTGCGCATCCAGCTGGCCGCACCGACCGGCAAAGCCGCGGCGCGTCTCAGCGAATCTATCGGCGCCCAGGTCGCCGCCTTGCCGGTCAGCGAGGCGGTGCGCGAACTGATCCCGCGCGTGGTCACCACCCTGCATCGCCTGCTCGGCAGCTTGCCGGACACTCGGCATTTCCGTCATCACGCTGGCAATCCGCTGGCGCTGGATGTCCTGGTCGTCGATGAAGCCTCGATGATCGACCTGGAAATGATGGCCTGCCTGCTCGATGCCCTGCCCGCCACTGCCCGCCTGATCCTGCTCGGAGACAAGGACCAGCTGGCATCCGTGGAAGCCGGCGCACTGCTCGGCGACCTGTGTCGCGATGCCGAACACGGCTACTACGCCGCCGACCTGCAGCACTGGCTGGAGCAGGTCAGTGGCGAACGACTGGACGATCCGCAACTGCGCCCTGGCAGCGCCCAGGCCCAACCGCTGGCCCAGCACACCCTGATGCTGCGTCACTCACGGCGCTTTGCCGGCCACTCCGGCATTGGCCAGTTGGCGCGCGCCGTCAATCAGGGCAATGCTGCAGACGCACGGCAGATCCTCGCCAGCCCAGCCGCAGACCTGCAGGTGTTGCGCCTGCACGGCAGCCAGCAGCAGGCACTCGCACAGCTGTTGCTGGATGGCCATGGCGCGGCGCTTGGCTATGCCCATTACCTGCAGGTCATGCAGCAGCAGCGTCCGTCTGTCGAGACAGCTGACCAGCCCTCCGCCTGGCTGCACTGGGCACGCCAGGTGCTGGCGGCCTTCGAGCAGTTCCAGTTGCTCTGCGCACTGCGCCAGGGCCCGTGGGGCGTGGAAGGTCTGAACACGCAGATTGCCGCTGCGCTGCTGCAGCGCGGCCTGCTGGACAGCGACCAGGGTTGGTACGAGGGGCGGCCGGTCATGGTTACGCGCAATGACTACAACCTCGGGCTGATGAATGGCGACATCGGTATCGCCCTGTGTATGCCGGACAGCACAACCCCGTCACGCCAGGTGTTGCGCGTAGTGTTTCCACGCAACGACGGCCAGCAGGGACTGCGCATTGTCCTGCCCAGCCGGCTGAGTGCCGTGGAAACCGTATATGCGATGACCGTGCATAAATCCCAGGGCTCCGAGTTCGCCCACTGCGCCCTGCTGCTGCCCGACACGCTCAACCCGGTACTGACCCGCGAGCTGATCTATACCGGGATCACCCGTGCCCGTGAGCACTTCACGCTGATCGAGAGCCATCCGGCAGTCTTCGAGCAGGCCATCCAGCGCCGCGTACAACGCCACAGTGGCCTGCTCGACGCACTGCGCCAGGCTACAGCGGCAACAATTGCCGCTGGCTGAGGAAATGCCGGGGTAGCCCGCTGAGCGGATCGTCGAAATGCAGGCTGCGGGCCAGCAACTGCAACGGCTGGGTGAAGTCATCTGCGTCGTGTGCCTGCAACTGCGGGTACAGCGGATCATGGCGCAAGGGTGCGCCAAGCGCCGCCATCTGCACGCGTAGCTGGTGTTTGCGGCCGGTTTGCGGCTGCAGTCGATAACGCCAGTAGGCGCTACCCCGCTCCAGTACCTGCAGCGTTGTCCAGGCATTGGCCGGCCCACTGACCGCCTGCATACGAAAGAACGGCTCGCCCGGCTGCAGGCAATGCGCCGCCTGATAAGGCCAGGCCAGCCCTGGCAAAGGGCCGGCAACGGCTTCATAGACCTTGTGCATACGTTGCTGACGAAACAGCGACAGGTAGGCATCTCGGCTGCTTCGTTGGCAGGACAGCAGCATGACGCCTGCGGTCAAGCGATCCAGACGATGCAGCGGCACCAGCTCGGGCAGCTGCAGTTGCCTCTGCAAGCGACGCAGCACGGTCTGCTCGACCCACTGGCCGGCCGGTGCCACCGCCAGGAAATGCGGCTTGTCGACCACCAGCAAGTGCTCGTCGTGGTGCAGGATCTCCACCGCAAAGGGAATCTCCCGCTCATTGACTACTTCGCGGAAATACTCAACGCGCATGCCTTCGCGATAGGGGCTATCCACAGCCAGTGGCTGCCCCTGAAAAAGCACCTTGCCTTGCTGCAGACGAGCCAGCCAGGTGGCGCGATCCACCCCAGGCAGCACGTCACACAAGCCGTCGAGTAGCGAACGCCAAGGGCCGGCCGGCAAGTGCAGATGACTAGCGCCAATCAGGGGGGACTCAGACATGCTCTTTTCCCGCGCACAAAGAAGA
>NZ_NMQV01000017.1 GCF_002234375.1 Pseudomonas fluvialis | reverse complement strand
CGTTTCTTCTCAACCGCTTAGAGCAACCTTGGCTTAATTTCTTTCGCTTCGGTGTGGCGCGCATTCTACAGCGCCGCCTTGCTCAGTCAAGCTGTTTTTCAGGAAATTTTCTTTCCATTTCAACAACTTATCGCTTAGCCAAACCTTCGGTTCGTCTTAGCGAGGCGCGCATTCTACATGAGCACAGCAGGCTGTAAACCCCTGATGGAGAAAAACCTGCACAAAGCGCCCAGATAAACAGCCGCGGCGCTCAGCAGGGGCTCAAATAACCCCCGCTGCACGCAGCGCCATGATCTGCGCCAGACTCATTCCCAGCCGGGACTGAAGCAGGGCCTCAGTGTGCTGCCCAAGCAGGGGTGGCGCCAGACGGTAGGTCACCGGCGTAGCGGAAAGCCGCAGCGGACTGGCGACTTGCGGGGTATGGCTACCCAGCGCGTTGGCCAGCTCGAAGCGCAAGCCTCGCGACTGCACCTGCGGATCGGCAAACACCTGGTGCAGGTCATTGATCGGCCCGCAGGGCACGCCCGCCGCTTCCAGCAGCTCAATCCACTGCGCCGTGCTTTTGAATACCGTAGCCTGGCGCAGCTGCGGAATAAGTTCGCCACGATTCGCCACCCGCGCCTGATTGCTGGCAAAGCGTGGATCATCTGCCAGCTCGGGGATGCCGGCGACCTCACAGAACTTACGGAACTGCCCGTCATTGCCCACCGCCAGGATGAAGTTGCCGTCAGCCGAGGGAAAGTCCTGGTAAGGCACGATGTTCGGGTGTGCATTACCCAGACGCTTGGGCGCTACACCCGTCACCAGGTAGTTCATCGCCTGATTGGCCAGGCAGGCCACCTGCACGTCCAGCAGCGCCACATCGATATGCTGGCCGATACCGGATTGCTCTCGCTGATTCAGTGCGGCCAGAACACCTACCGTGGCGTAAAGCCCGGTGAGGATATCGGTCAGCGCCACCCCCACCTTTATCGGCCCGGCGCCCTCTTCACCTTCTGCGATACCAGTCAGGCTCATCAGGCCGCCCAGCCCCTGGATCATGAAGTCATAACCCGCCCGCCTAGCATAGGGACCGCTCTGCCCGAAGCCGGTGATCGAGCAATAGATCAGCCGCGGATTGATGGCCTTGAGCGATGGGTAATCCAGGCCATAGGCCGCCAGGCCACCGACCTTGAAGTTCTCCAGCAGGACATCGCACTGCGCGACCAGCTCACGCACCAGGCGCTGACCTTCCGGCTGGGTGAAGTCCACTGTCAGCGACTGCTTGTTGCGATTGGCACTCTGGAAATAGGCCGCTTCGGCGGAGTCGTTACCCTGCGCATCCTTTATATAGGGAGGCCCCCAGTGCCGGGTGTCGTCTCCCGAGCCCGGCCGTTCAACCTTGATCACCTCCGCGCCCAGATCACCCAGCAGTTGTCCCGCCCACGGACCAGCAAGGACGCGGGACAAGTCGAGCACGCGGATATGCGACAGGGCGGACATAAGTGGAGCCTCACGCTGCAAGCCTCAAGCGGCAAGTGGCGCTGCCCTGAACGACAACGTCTCCTTGCGCCGGCGGGAATAGGTGCTGTGCAAATCAACCGCTTGAGCGGCATTACCTTGCCGCTTAAAGCGTATGACCTGCCGCGGCCTGTTAGAAGAACGCCTGGATACCCGTCTGCGCTCGCCCGAGAATCAGCGCATGCACATCATGGGTGCCCTCGTAGGTATTCACGACCTCCAGGTTGACCAGATGACGGGCCACACCGAACTCGTCGGAAATGCCGTTGCCGCCGAGCATGTCGCGCGCCATACGTGCAATATCCAGCGCCTTGCCGCAGCTGTTGCGCTTCATGATCGAGGTGATTTCCACCGCGGCACTGCCTTCATCCTTCATGCGGCCGAGGCGTAGACAGCCCTGCAGGGCCAGGGTGATCTCGGTCTGCATATCCGCCAGTTTCTTCTGGATCAACTGGTTGGCGGCCAGCGGGCGACCGAACTGCTGACGATCCAGCACATACTGACGCGCGGTGTGCCAGCAGGCCTCCGCAGCGCCCAGCGCCCCCCAGCTGATGCCATAGCGTGCGGAGTTCAGGCAGGTGAAGGGCCCCTTCAAACCGCGCACCTCGGGGAAGGCGTTTTCTTCCGGACAGAACACGTTGTCCATGACGATCTCGCCGGTGATCGAAGCGCGCAGACCGACCTTGCCGTGGATCGCCGGGGTGGACAGGCCTTGCCAGCCTTTTTCCAGGACAAAGCCGCGAATCTCGCCGGCATCATCCTTGGCCCAGACCACAAACACGTCGGCAATCGGGCTGTTGGTGATCCACATCTTGGCGCCGCTCAGGCGATAGCCGCCATCGACCTTCCGGGCCCGGGTGATCATGCTGCCCGGGTCCGAACCGTGGTTCGGCTCGGTCAGGCCGAAGCAGCCAATGAACTCGCCAGAGGCCAGCCTGGGCAGGTACTTCTGCCGGGTGGCTTCGTTACCAAATTCAAAGATCGGCACCATCACCAAGGAAGATTGCACGCTCATCATCGAGCGGTAGCCGGAGTCGATGCGCTCCACTTCGCGGGCGATCAACCCATAGCACACATAGTTGAGGCCGCTACCGCCGTAGGCTTCGGGAATGGTTGCCCCGAGCAGGCCGGTCTCGCCCATTTCACGAAAGATCAGCGGATCCGTCTGCTCATGGCGGAAAGCCTGCAGGACGCGCGGCGCAAGCTTGGCCTCGGCAAATTGCTGGGCGCTGTCGCGCACCATGCGCTCTTCTTCACTGAGCTGCTGATCAAGCAATAGCGGATCCTGCCAGTTGAACGTGGCCTTGCCAGTCATGAAACGCTCCTCACCTGCGTGCTAGGTCGATCTGCCTTGCAGACTAGGTCAGCCGGCGGCGGCGGGCAAACGACTAATTCGCACGCACTTGTGCATAAATTGCACTTCGTAATAGCTTTAATCGGACAAAAATCTTTAATCACTTGAGCAGATCGCACTTATGCGTCGCAAGATACCCAGCACCAGCGCGTTGATCGCCTTTGAGTCGGCCGCCCGCCACCAGAGCTTCACCAAGGCCGCCGACGAGCTGGCACTCACACAAAGCGCGGTGTGCCGGCAGATTGGCAGCCTGGAGAGCTTTCTTGGCGTCGAGCTGTTTCGCCGTTCGCGGCGCGGTGTGAAGCTGACCGATGCAGGGCAGGCCTACAGCCGCCGGGTAGCCCTGCAACTGGATGCAGTGGAGCGCGACACGCTGGCGGTGATGGGCCAGCAAGGCCAACAAAGCCTGGAGTTGGCGGTGGTACCCAGTTTCGGCACGCAATGGCTACTGCCACGCCTGGTGGACTTCCAGCGCCAGCAGCCCCATGTCACGGTGAACCTGACCAGTCGCACCCGGCCTTTCCTGTTTGCCGATAGCGACTTCGATGCCGCCATCTATTACGGCGACGCCGACTGGCCCGGTACCCAGGCCGATTTCCTGATGGCGGAAAACGCCCAACCCGTCTGCAGTCCGCAGCTGATCGCCGGGCTGCCCCTGCTGGACGCCGGCAGCCTGGCACGTCTGCCGCTGCTGCAACAAAGCACCCGTCCCTATGCCTGGCGCCAGTGGTTTGCCAGCCAGGGTCTGCAGGTTGCCCAGGACATGAGCGGGCCGCGCCTGGAGCTGTTTTCCATGCTGGCCCAGGCAGCCAGTCTGGGTATGGGCATGGCGCTGATCCCACCCTTTCTGATTGAGCGCGAGCTGGCCGATGGCCGACTGGTCTGCCCGCTGGCCGCTAGCGCCAGCAGCGACAAGGCCTATTACCTGATCATTCCCGAACGACGCCGTGAAGCCCCGGCTCTGCAGCGGCTCCGTGAATGGCTGCTGGCCGAAGCCGCCGCCTATCGCCAGGCGCAGGCCAACGCGGAGCTGTCCGCTTAGCCCGCCGCCAACAGCAGACGCGCCTGTACGCGACCGTTACCCAAGCGCGTCAGGCTGGCCTCGCGGCAGATAACGCCCTGCCCCTGCAGCTGCTGCAACCAGCGCAGCAGGCTGGCGAAGTCGGCCTCGACCAGGCTGACCTGTACACCCTGGCTGTCGCTGTCGAAGCGCTCCAGACGCAATCCGGCCTGCTGTGCCGTGCGCGTTACCAGGCCTTGCAGCTGGCTGGCCTCAACCGGCACAACAGCCTGTGCCGGGCGCTGACGGGCCTGCTCGGCATTGGCTTGCAGGTAGTGCCAGAGCTCCTGTTGCTGGGCGTGCCAGGTCCGGCTTTCCTGCAGCTGGCGCTGCACCGGCTGCCAGAGCATTACATAGAGCAGCGCCAGCAGCAGGGCCAGGCCAAGCAGGCGCAATGCCTGGCGATCCCGGTCAGCCAGTTGTTGCCAGCGCTGCAGGAGTGGCGATGCCTGGCCACGACGCTGCACATCCTGCCACAGGCTCATGCGTCACCTCCGATCAGCAGACGGGCACTGACACCCTGTTCGTCGCGGCCCGCCGAGCCCATTTCGACTTGCAGCCCCTGTGCCTGGAGCCGCTCACGCAGCAACTCCAGGCCGGCAAAATCACTGGCCTGTACCTGCAGCGCCAGGCTGCCCTCGGCGGCCTGATAGTCCAGCTGCTGCACCTGCACCCCGCTGGCAGCCTGCAGAGGCTCAATCAACGGCTGCAGGCGGCTCAGCAACTGCTCCTGCTGCTGCGCACCGGCCGCCGCCAGGTGCTGATCAAACTGCGCACGCAGGCGCACGATGCGCCGGTCCTCGGGGAACAGTTCACGGTATAGCTGCTCGCTGGCCTGGGCATATTGGTCACCCTGGTACTGCAGGTACAGGCCCTGCCCCAGGTCAAACAGCCACTGCAGGCACAGCCAGCTGACCAGTACCGCAGCAACCGGACGCCAGGCGCGCGACGAGGCAGGCTGGGCCAGGGCCAGCTCACCCTGGGCCAGGTCGATGGCCTGTGACTGCGCATTGAGCAACTGCGCCCAGGGTGCCGCCTCGGTGCACGGGCGCAGCGCGGGCAGGCGCGCCTGCAAGGCCGGCCAGTCATCCCGGCGCAGCGCCAGGCGCAGGCCATCGTCACTGGCCAGTAGGACGCGCGACTCATCAACCAGCAGCTCACTACCGGAAGCCCACAACAGGTCGGCATCCAGATAGATGGCGCCGATACGCAAACCGGCCTCTGCCAGGCTGGCCAGCCAGCCCTGCAACAGGCTGCGCCGGATAATCCGCACGGGGTGGCGCCCATCCTCCTGCACAGAACCCAAGGCCAGGTGCAGGGCTTCGACATCCTCGGCCAGCGCCTCTTCCACCGCGTAGGCCAATGCCTGGCGTAACCAGCGGGCTTTTTGCGTGGGCAGGCTGACCAGGCAGGCGCTGGCCTGCTCCATGGGCAGTACCAGCGCCAGCTCGCGCGTGCCCAGCACGCTGGCACACTCGGCAAGACGCAAGCTACGTCCCTGGCCATCCACCGCCTGCCAGTACAGCAGGCTGTCTGCACTCAGCCCGGGCGGCGTATCGGCTGGCAGAAACAGACAATCTCTCATGGTTGTTCCTCTACGGGGGCCGGCTGCAGGCTTTGCAGCGACTGGCCAAGATCACGCTGCAGTACCCGCGGCGGGCCATCGGCCTGACGCTGCAAGGTACTCCACAACAACTGACGACGCTCACCCAGACGCACTTCGCTGCGCACCCGGAAATACTGGCTGGTCACCGCCAGACCATCGTTGTCCACCGTGCGCCCGACCAGCGCCGGCTGGGCGAGAAAGGCTTGCAGGTCGGCAAAGCCCTGTTCGCCTCGTGCCTCGACCAGGCTTTGCGCACTGGCCAGGTCGAGGTCGTCGGCCAGACAGCTGAGCAACAGGGCACTGGCCGTATTGACGTTAAGGCCAACCTCGGCCGGCAGCGCACTGACATGCGGCAACAACAGCTGGTAATCACGCTCACTCATATCCAGCAGCAGACGCAGTTCGGAGACATCGCCCAGCCAGCGATTGCCGGCCCGGTAGGGCGGCTGCAGCAACAGGTACTGATTGTCTTCGGCGCCGTAGCCGCCACTGGCCTGCTGGTCCTCGTCAATCCAGTCGAGCAGGCGTTCGGCATAGGGTGTGTCGATTTGCAGGCGCAGTAACAAGCGGCGCAGGCGCTGCACGGCCTGCGGATTGGCCTGGCCATCGCGCAGCAGGCTGTTCAGATTGAAGCGCCCGGCCAGGTCATCGATGCGCAACAGCAGTTCACCCTGCTCCAGGGCAAAGGGTGGCTGGGCGCGCGCCCAGGCCTCGCCGAGGTGGTCGGTGCTGCGCGCCGGATCCGTAGCAGCCTGCTGGTCGCGCCACAGAATGGCCTGCGCCAGCGCCTCGCCACCCAGGGCAAAGTGCCAGGCCTGGCGCGCCAGCAACTGGTTAGTGCTGCTGCGAATGCTCAACTGCTGACGCAGCACCAGCCCGGCAGTGACCAGACTGGCCAGCGCCACCACCAGCAGCACGGTAATCAGCGCAACGCCGCGCTGGCGCTTCATGGCGCCTCCTCCGGGTTGCCCAGCGGGCTTTGCGCCGGGTTGTCGGGCAAACGCAGGACGCGCTCCAGTTCGCCATAGCGCGGATGCTGCAGCACCAGGCGCACCGCGCGCGGCAGGCGGGCGCGCTGCCGGGCGGAGTCGTCAGCCGGCCAGCTGTCCAGCCATTGCTGGTTATCATCGAGAAAGGCCAGGCGCAGGCCATCCAGCGCCGGCAACACCACCTGCTGCTGTGGCGGGCTGTCCTGGGCGCGGTCCAGCACATTCCAGTACACGCGCTGCAGCTGACCGTCGCGATATTGCCAACGCACCCGTTGCCACTGGCTGCGTGGCTGTCCGGTCGGGTTGCGCCAGCCCAGACGGGTAAACTCCAGCATGCCCTGCTCATTATCCCCACGCAGCGCCGCTTGCGGCTCACCATAGCCATCGCGCACCGGACGGGCACCCGCCTGAGCCAGATCGCGCTCCAGCGCGGCCATACCGCGCACCAGTTCGCGCAATTGCTGTTCCTGGCGACGCAGCGCCTCGTCGCTGGCCAGCACCGTGCTGAGCATGCGGTAGCTGGCCAGGCCAAGCAGGGCAAAGATGGCGATGGCGATCAGCAATTCCAGCAGGGTGAAGGCGGCGGCCTGGCGATAGCGCATCAGCGGGCCACCCCGAGAAAACCGACCAGGCGCTGCACGGCCGCCGTCTCGATCTCCGCTGCGCGGCCCGGTCCGGCACCCGGCGCCAGCCACAAGGTCACCCGCAACAGGCCGGGATCGCTGGTGCTGCTGATCTCCTGCAACAGCCACCAACGCCGCCCGGCGTATTCCAGGCTGCGCACCTCACGCCCCACCGCGGGGGCGGCTTCCTGCAGCTGCAGCAGACTGAGCTGGTTGTCGGCCAGCCAGCCGGTGAGGGTCTTGTCCTCCAGGCGGGCCGCATTGTTCAGGCTGCGCGCACTAGCGGTGAGCAGGCTGGCGGCCACCAGCGCGAAGATGGCCAGCGCCACCAGCACTTCCAGCAGGGTGAAGCCCCGTGCACGCCCCATCAGCGCTGCTCCAGACGCTGCGCGATAGGCAGCTGGAAACCGTCGCTGCGCAGCTCCCAGGCGGCTACGCCGGGTTCGCGGCCCTGCAACTGCAGGCTGAAGCTGCTCAGCTCGCCACTCGACAACAACAACAGCTGGGGTGCCGGCAGCGGGTTGTCCGGCGCCTCCTCGGTTACCGCGCTGGCCAGTTGCAACGCCTGGCCCTCCACCTGCAGTTGCAGGCGCAGGCTGGCCGGCAGGCGGTGCTGACGGTATTCACGACTGTCCTGCCAGGCAGCACTGGCTTCGTCATACCACTGCACACGATAGCCCTGGTCGTTCACCAGCAAGCCGTACTCGCGGTTGTCCAGCAGCGCCGCCTCGCTGAGCAGCGCCAGAAGGCCGCTCAGACGCTCGGCTTCGTCACGCAGCTGCCGGCCGCGCGGATCGCTGACACCGAGCACGGCCAGGCCGACCAGGCTGCCCAGGATGACCAGCACCACCAGCAGCTCGACCAGGGTGAAGCCGCGGCTGCTCGCACGGGGCCGGCTGAGCGACACCATCAGGCTGCTCAGAGATCCCAGTTGCCGATATCGGCGGCATTCTCGCTGCCGCCTTCCTTGCCGTCCGCGCCCAGCGAGTAGAGGTCGAAGGGCCCCTGGCTACCCGGCGCCAGGTACTGGTAGGGATTGCCCCAGGGGTCGACCGGCAGGCGCTTGAGGTAGCCGTCCTTGTTCCAGTTCTTCGCCGCCGGCATGCCGGAGGGTTTTTTCACCAGCGCCTCAAGGCCCTGCTGGGTACTCGGGTAGACATGGTTGTCCAGGCGGTACATGTCCAGCGCCGCGGCAATCGCCTTGATGTCACCCTGCGCCACGGTGACCTTGGCCTGGTCCGGGCGGCTCATCACCTGCGGCACCACCAGGGCGGCGAGGATGCCGAGGATCACCACCACCACCATGATTTCAATCAGGGTGAAGCCTTGCTGTCGTTGTTGCATGGTTTATCCCACCAGTTGGTTGAGCGAAAGAATGGGTAAGAGAATGGCCAGCACGATGAGCAGCACCACGCCGCCCATGAACACCAGCATGAAGGGCTCGAACAGGCCGACCAGCAGAGCCACCTGGGCCGCCAGGTCGTTCTCCTGGTTGCGTGCGGTGCGCGCCAGCATCTGCTCCAGCTCCCCGGATTTTTCGCCGCTGGCAATCATGTGCAGCATCATCGGCGGAAACTCCTCGCTGGCCTGCAGGGCGCGAGTCAGGCTGCTGCCTTCACGGACCTGCTGCGCGGCGAGCATCACCTTATGGCGAATATGCAGGTTGCCAATCACCGCGGCGGCAATTGCCAGGGCTTCGACCAGCGGTACGCCACTGCGGCAGAGGATCGCCAGGGTCGAGGCGAAACGCGCCGTCTGGGTTGCACGCAGCAGCCGACCGAACAGCGGCAGGCGCAGTTGCAGGGCATGCCAGCGCTGGCGCCGCGCGGGCGGACGCAGCCACAGGCGCAGCAGCACCAGGCCTCCCGCCAGCAACAGGAGGATCAACCAGCCCCAGTGCTTGACCAGGGCGCTGACGGCGATCAGACCACGGGTCAGCGTCGGCAGGCTCTGCCCGGTATTGACGAACACCTTGACCACATCCGGCACCACGTAGCCCAACAGGAAGCCGACGATGGTCAGCGAGGCAATCATCAGAATCAGTGGGTAGAGCAGCGCCAGCTGGATTTTCTGCCGCGACTGCTGGCGCTGCTCGGTGTAGTCGGCCAGCTGTTCGAGCACCAGACCGAGATGCCCGGCATGCTCACCCGCCGCCACGGTGGCGCGATACAGCTCGGGGAAGGCTGCCGGGAACGCCGCCAGCGACTGGGCCAGGCTCTGCCCTTCGAGCACGCCACTGCGCACCGCCAGCAGCATACCCTTGACCCGCGCCGAAGCAGCCTGCGCGGCGGCAGCACGCAAGGCCTCCTCGATCGGCAGGGCGGCCTGGATCAGCGTCGCCAGCTGGCGGGTCAGCAAGGCCAGCTCGGCGGCCGACAAGCCGCGGCTCAGGCGCAGGCCGTGACGCGGCTGCTCGTCCTCGCGGGCCCGCGCCGCGTTGACCTGCAGCGGCGACAGCTGTCGCTCGCGCAGCAGGGCACGCGCCTGGCGGGGGCTGTCGGCTTCCAGCAAGCCCTTGTGCTGACGACCCTGGGCATCCAGCGCCAGGTAGGCATAGGCGGCCATGGCTCAGGCCTCGCCCTTGCGGGACGGCGATAGGGGGCGGTGGCTCATGCGTCCTCGCGGGTGACTCGTAGTACTTCTTCCAGGGTGGTCACGCCTTCCAGCACCTTGCGCATGCCGTCATCACGGATGCTCGGGCCCAGCTGGCGTGCGTGACGCAACATGTCCTGCTCGCTGGCGGCATTGTGGATCAGCGTGCGCAGCGTCTCGTCGAATACCACCAGCTCGTAGATGCCGGTACGTCCGCGATAGCCGAGCTGTCGGCAGGCTTCACAACCGGTGGCATGGTAGAGCGTCGGCGCTTGCGCGGCGTCGACACCGAGCAGCGCGCACTCGGCGGCATCGGCCTGGTACGCCTGCTTGCAGCTCGGGCAGAGCACACGCACCAGGCGCTGGGCGAGTACGCCCAGCAGCGAGGATGAAAGCAGAAACGGCTCGATGCCCATATCCACCAAACGGGTGACCGCACCAATCGCACTGTTGGTGTGCAGGGTCGACAGCACTAGGTGGCCGGTCAGCGAGGCCTGCACGGCAATCTCGGCGGTTTCACGGTCGCGGATCTCGCCGACCATCACCACGTCCGGGTCCTGGCGCAGGATGGCGCGCAGGCCGCGGGCAAAGGTCATGTCGACCTTGGTATTGACCTGGGTCTGGCCAATGCCTTCGAGGTTGTACTCGATGGGGTCTTCCACCGTGAGGATGTTGCGCGTGCCGGTGTTGAGGGTCACCAGGCTGGCGTACAGGGTAGTGGTCTTGCCCGAGCCGGTGGGGCCGGTGACTAGCAGGATGCCATGCGGCTTGTTGAGGTTGCCTTCCAGCAACTGGCGATCGCGCGGGTTCATGCCCAAGTGCTGCAGGGTCAGACGGCCGGCCTGCTTGTCGAGCAGGCGCAGCACCACCCGTTCGCCGTTGGCCGAAGGCAGCGTGGAAACCCGCACATCCACCTCACGGCCGCCCACCTTGAGGGAAATGCGCCCATCCTGCGGCACGCGCTTCTCGGCAATATCCAGGCGCGCCATCACCTTGATCCGCGACACCAGCAGGGTAGCCAGCTCACGGCGGGGCCGGGCCATCTCGCGCAGCAGGCCATCAATGCGGAAACGGATCAGCAGGCGGGTCTCGAAGGTTTCGATATGGATGTCCGAGGCGTTCTCGCGCACTGCCTCGGTCAGAATCGCGTTGATCAGGCGAATGATCGGCGCATCGTCTTCCTGCTCGAGCAGGTCTTCGGTACGGTCGACCTGCTCGGCCAGACTGGCCAGGTCCATGTCCGCCCCCAGGCCTTCAGCCATTTCGCGCACCTGCGCGGAGTCACGCTGGTAGGCCTGACTCAACGCCTGTTCGAATTCGCCGCCACTCAGCCAGCGCCAGGGCAGGCGCAGGCCTAGGGCGCGCTGGGCTTCCTGCACGGCGAACAGGCTGGCGTCATCACGCAGCTGCAGGCAGGCATCATGGCCTTCACCCTGCAGCAACACGCCATGCCGCTTGGCAAACACGAAGGGCAACTGGGGCACGGTCGGGCTCTGCATATTGTTGTTATGCCTTGTATGCGGATGCTGGAAAACGCGCTGACGCTCGCAGCGCTACAGCGGCTGCCACAGGGCACCGCGCTGCCGGGAGCGTGGCGAGGATACTACGCGGGCAGACCGGGATGGGAACAGTCTGGCGGGCGGCAGGATGCCTGAAAACCGTCGTCAAACCGATGGCACAGCGTACTTTTCTCTGCCGTTCTGTGACAGTTCGCGCAATTGCATCGAGCAAAGCTGATCAGGCTCACAGCTTTTTCTTATGCTCCGCCGCCGTCACGCCAACGGGCTCAGGCATGAGCATCGTTTCCGCCCACGCATGGATGCCCGCACGCTGCCCGAGCCCATTCATGCCGTTCCCCCCGCTCAACCTTTCTGCGCTGCCCGGCGCACTGGCCGCCCTGCTGTTACTGGGCATGGCGTGCAGCCTGGCGCTGCAGGCCGCCGACTGGCGTAGCCGGCTGGAGATGCCCAGTGCCGCGCCTGAACGCCCGCACCAGGCGACTGCGCAGCCCGCTATCGAGCCGCTGCTCGAGCTGTTCGGCACGCCGCTACGCAAGGCTCCAGCCTACGCGCCGGCGCACCTGGACTGGCAGTTGCAGGCCAGCTTCACACAGAGCGACAGTCGCCAGTCTCGTGCGCTGATCCGCATGGCCGGGCAAACCCGCCGCGTTGCCGAAGGTGACGCGCTGGACCACGGTCTGCACGTCCGCCTGATTGCCCCACGGCATGTCGAACTGGCAGGCCACGGCCGGGTGATCCAGCTGGCACTGCAGCCAACCCGCCTTGACGGGGTGCAGCCATGAAGTACTGGCTACTGGGACTACTGCTGCTCGCCCCGCTGAGCGGGCATAGCGCGGCAGCGACCGCGGATGAACAGGGACGCTGGACCATCAACATGCGCGATGTGGACATTCGCGACTTCACCGAGCAGGTCGCCAGCATCAGCGGACAAACCCTGGTGCTTGATCCTCGGGTCAAGGGCAAGGTTTCCGTGGTGTCACAAACCCCGCTGCGCCTCAGCGAGGTCTACCAGCTGTTTCTCTCGGTGCTCAGCACCCATGGCTATGCCGTGGTCAATCAGGATGGCCAGGCACGCATCATCCCCGACAGCGAGGCGCGCACCTAGGCCAGTGCAGCCCAACAGGACGCAGACAGCCTGGAGACCCGCCTGCTGCAGGTACAGCACGCGTCGGTCAGCGAACTGCTGCCGCTGATTCGCCCCCTGGTACCGCAGCAGGGCCACCTGGCGGCGATTCCCTCGAGCAATGCGCTGATCGTCAGCGACCGCCGCGCCAACATCGAGCGCTTGCTGGCGCTGATCAATCAAGTCGACCGCGCCAGCAGCGATGACAGCAGCTTCTATGACCTGCGCCATGCCTGGGCCAAGGACGTCGCCGGGGTGTTGCTGGAAAGCCTGCAGCGCCAGCCTGGCAGTGAAACCGGCAGCCTGCAGGTGATTGCCGACACCCGCAGCAATCGCCTGCTGCTGCTCGGCCCGCCGGAAGCGCGTCAGCGCCTGCTCAAGCTCGCCCAGCAGCTTGATGTAGCACCGCTGCAGGCGGCCAACACGCGGGTTATCCGCCTGCGCCATGGCGATGCCAAGCAACTGGCGGAAACCCTCGGCGAGCTGGCCGAACCCCTGCGCCAGGAGGCTGCTGACGGCAGTCGCCGTGCACCGCTGATGATCCGCGCCGACCAGGGCCTCAATGCGCTGATCCTGATGGCCGAGCCGGACATCGTCGCGCAACTGGAAAGCATCGTGCGCCAGCTCGATGTGCCACGTGCCCAGGTGCTGGTCGAGGCAGCCATCGTCGAGATGTCTGGCGACGTCAGCCAGGCGCTCGGCGTGCAATGGGCCGTCGCCGATCGCTCCGGGAACAGCGCACTGGGCGGTAGCAACTTCAGCAACAGCGGCTTGTCGGTAGGCACCCTGCTCGGCGCACTGGAGCGCGAGCAACCGATCAACCTGCCGGATGGCGCCATCGTTGGCATCGGCAGCAACAACTTCGGCGCGCTGATCACCGCGCTGTCGGCCAACGGCAACAGCAACCTGCTGTCCACCCCCAGCCTGCTGACCCTGGACAACCAGCCCGCGGAAATCCTCGTCGGGCAGAACGTACCGTTCCAGACCGGCTCGTACACCACCGACGCGGCAGGTGCCAACAACCCCTTCACCACTATCGAGCGCAAGGATGTCGGCGTCACCTTGAAGGTGACCCCGCATATCAACGAAGGCGGCACCCTGCGTCTGGTCATTGAGCAGGAAATTTCCTCGCTGGCCCCCAGCGCCGGCGTAGCGGCCCAGGCGGTCGACCTGGTGACCAACAAGCGCCTGATCAAGAGCACGGTACTGGCCGATCATGGCCAGGTGATCGTACTCGGCGGACTGATTCAAGACGACGTCACCCGCAGCGTCAGCAAGGTGCCACTGCTCGGCGACCTGCCACTGCTCGGTGGGTTGTTCCGCTCCAGCCGCGACCTGCAGGTCAAGCGCAACCTCATGGTGTTCCTGCGCCCCAGCGTGGTACGTGATGGCGCGGGCCTGGCCGCATTGAGCCGGGACAAGTACCGCGACATCCAGCTGTACACCCAGCAGCAGGACAGCCAGCGCCCCCTGCCGGCGCAACTTGGCCAGTTGTTCGAACGCGACACGGACAGCTCCCCGGCAGTCGACCTGCGCCGCTCCGACGACGCCCCGGCCAACCCGCCACAGCCTTTTGCCGCTCCGCCGTCAACGCCGCTGCAGCCCGCCCAGGTGCAGGACCCGGGGCACGGCCAGGGCGGTGACGAGGCCCCGGCGCAAACGCAGCGCCGCCACAGCATCCTGCTTGTGGAAGGGCGCGGCGAGGCGTTCATGCGCGCCATGCTGAGCCGTCACCCCAAGGAGCCCTTGCGCCTACAGCGCCTGCAGCGCGACGGCCAGGACTGGTTCCAGCTGTTCTACGGCAACTACCCCAGTGCCGAGTTAGCCCGCCTGGCCCAGCAAAACCTGCCGGCCAGCCTGCCGGCACAACGCAGCCGGCTCTGGCCGCTGTAACCACCTGCACATTACTAAGGAAAACAACAGATGTGGCGTCAAGCTCTGCTGCTCATAGGCCTGCTTAACCTGGCCGGCTGTCTGGATCTCGGTGGTGGCGGCGGGGGTAGCGACGCGCCTCCGCGAAACCCGCCGGTCAGCGAGCCGCAACCACCGCTGCCTCCGCCACAACCGCCCGAGCCGCCGCTCACCCCGGAACCCCCGCCCACTCCCGAGCCGCCGCTGACTCCGCCAAGCGAGCCGGAAGCCGAGCCCGAGCAGCCAACCCCGCCGGTCGAGCCACCCAGCGTCCCGCCGCCGGCAGACGGTTTTCCCGAGCCGCAAGCCGCGGTGATCGATGAAATCAACGCGCTGGGCTTCTACGACCAGACCGCCGATGGCCAGGAGCGCCCGCTGCGTAACGACCTGGACGGCAACCTGCCGGCCATGCTGCAGTTCGTACAGAGCCATTCGCTAGACCCGCAGGGTAACGAAGCACGCAAGATGCCGCGCCTGACCAGCGAGCGCGAAGCCCTGCTGCTGGTCACCCCGGACAACGCTCTGCAACCCGCGCCGCGCCAGCTACAGGTACAGGTGCTGGTCGACGGCCAGGCCAAAGGCGAGCTGACGCTCAACCCGCCGGAGCAGTTGCCCTGGGCCGACCGCAGCGGTACTGACAATCGGCCCGATGTGGTCTATTCACGACGCGCCTGGTCGGTGCTGCTGCCCTGGGACTGGGTGGTGCCCGGCATGACCCTGCAACTGCGCGATGACCAGGGCCGGCGTGGGGCAAGGGGGGCCGAGGCCTTTGATTTCGCAGCGCCCGCACAACTGGTAGTGCAGGCCATTCGCCTGGGCATGCTGACCCCTCCGCTGGCGGAAAACGGCCACTGGTTTCTCAACCAGCCGGCCAAGGCCGCCACCGACTATTTCCAGACCGTGCCGATTGCCCGCCTGATTGCCAGCCAGTATGAGGACGTCCAGCTGTCACGCGTGATGGTCGCCAGTGGTGTCATCTACGACACGACAAGCGCCGGAACCGGCGATGTGTACAGCGGCGACATGCGTGAAAACACCGCCAAGTCGACCTTCAGCACCGGCATCAACCTGGCTAACCTCGGCGTGACCAGCGCCGGCATGGCCAGCCAGGAAAACCCGCACCTGACCCAGGCGGCGGTGATACACCACGCCCGTGGCGTCTACAGCAACGGCGTGGTCAGTCATGGCCTGAGCGGCGGTAACGGCATCCTCACGCTGTATAGCTCGGTGGGTAACGAGTTCAGCCACGAGATCGGCCACCACTATGGCCTGGGCCATTACCCCGGCCAGCAGGGCGATAATTACTTCTGGGCCGGCCACCATCACGACAGTGGCTGGGGCTATATCGGCCATCGCAAACGCATGCGTGCGAACCTGCACTGGACGCGCGCCAAGAACGCTGGTCTGGCCGGAATGCCGGTCTATGCCGATGCCTACAGCTTCGGCAGCGATGCCATGTCGGGCGGGCACTATGCCAGCAGCCTGTCGAGCTACACCCACTACACCGGCTACAGCACCCAACTCAAAATCCAGCCGAGCCTGAACAAGGCGGTAGCCTCTGCCGACTCGCCAACCGGCTATCGCAAGTGGGACGAGACCACCCGGCGCATGGAAGTCTTCGACGCCCGCGTGCCCAACTCAACACGCATCTGGTACAACCGTGCCGATGGCAAGTACCTGGCCCCACGCCGCCAGGGCGTTGCCGTATTCACCCTGCTTGGCGGCTACGACCCGGTTGCCAATAGCGCGGTGCTCTATCCACCACTGCGCGGCAACTGGGGCCATGTGTTCGACCTGCCCGGCGTAGCCGCCCATGCCAGCGGCAAACAGTGCTGGCTGGAGGTTGGTTTTGCCGGTGGGCGCAGCCAGCAGATCGCCGTGGCACCACTACGTCTGGGCAGCAACGCCAACAAGCTGCACATCAACCTGGCTCAGGACGAGCACCCCCTGCGCGCCACGCTGCACTGTCAGGACAATCCCGCCAGCCCAGCCCAGCAACTGGCCGAAGTGGACTTTCCGCAAGGCTTGCCGGCCATGCCGGCACCAATCATCGTTGGCCAGGAACAGGGCTACAGCGCTCTGCGTCGGGAAGAGCTGCCCCGTCTGCAGGCCGCCCTGGAAGCGCTGGCCAAGCAGAGCGCGCCCAACCTGCATGGTGAGGCCCGCCTGCTCTATGACAGCTATGTGGAGCACCGCCAGGAGTTGTCTGTACTGGCCCAGCAGGTTGTCCAGCGCATCGAGACACAGCGCCAGCATGCCCTGCGCCTGAATCGCTGGCTGGATGCCTACGGCGCCCGCCTGGCCGACAGCCCGGCCGCACGCGAAGCCCTGGAAGCGTTGCTGCAGCGCCTGCAACTGGCCAGCACCCCGCTACTGCCCGCCGCACAAAGTTTCACCCTGGGCAGCGGCCACTGTGTGCAGGTCGAGCAGGTCGATGGTCAATGGCGGCCCTATGTCGCGGACAAGGCCCAATGCACGGGGTCGCGTGCCGAGCTCTGGCTGACCGATGCCAGTGGTCGCCTGCGCAGTGCGCTGCGTCCGGAACTGTGCCTGACCGCCAGCAACGACATCAGTCTGAGCACCTGCAACAGCCTGCAGGACAGCCAGTCCTGGGACTTCTCCGCACTACCCCAGCTGAAATATGCCGGTCGCTGCGCCGATCTTTCCGGCGGTTTCCTCAGCAACGGGCGCGGCAAACTGATCATGTACGGCTGCACCGGTGGGGCCAACCAGAAATGGTACGGCCTGTCGCTCAACGACAACCCGCTACTGCCGCTGGTCGCCAATCGACATGCCGCCCTGCTGCTCGACTACAGCGCCAGCCGGGGCGCCACGCCCTGAGCATGCCAGGTAGCGCCTGGCGCATCCGGCTGGCCGTGCTGACCCTACTCGCGGCTTCACCGGCCGCCGCCGTGCTGCTTCCCGTGGAGCTGCTGCGACCGGCGCAGCTCCACATACCGGCCGCCGCCACGCTGCACCTGCCAGCCGGCGTGCGCCTGCAAGGTCTGTTCAGTCGCGGCCGGGGCCGCGGCAGCGCCCTCTTGCAGTTGGCCGATGGCCGCACCCTGCTGGTCAGCCAAGGCCAGGCCCTGGGCGACGGACTGTGGGTAGAGGCCGTACTGACTGATCGCTTGGTGTTGCGGCGCGGCCAGCAACAGGCCGTACTGCGCCTGCAGGACAGCTCCAGGCATAGCGCGACCACTCCGCATAGCCAGCCCCTCGCGGCTGGCAGCGGGCGACCTACGCTACACCCCAGCTGCCAGCGCTTCGTCGCCAGCGGAGTACCCCTGGAAGAATTGCTCACCCTCGGCGAGTGCCCAGACTAGTCACGCCTGCGCCCAGCCGACCTGATGAACGGTTATTCAGTTTAAACATGTCTCAGACGCTCGATTGAAACACTTGTTTGAACGAAAGCCGCGCCAGCTCTGGCGCTCAGCGCCCTGTGCAAAATCTTGGTCGCAGAGTGACTGGTAGTTAACGATTCGTCGGACTACAGAATTTCTTGATGCCCATCAAGCCTCTGTGCAAAATGCCGCGCCCGTCACGATGCACAGCCTGTATCGCGCGGTTGTTGCTGCTGATCAGCTACCCGGCCCGCCAACGTAGTAGGTCGGTTCATCAAAGAGATCACACGCAGGAGACTTGAAGTGCACATCGGTGTTCCTCTCGAAACCCACGCTGGTGAAACGCGCGTCGCTGCGACGCCGGAAACCATCAAGAAGCTGATCGGCCAGGGCCATCAGGTGACCGTGCAGGCTGGCGCCGGTGTCAGTGCCAGCATCCCGGACAGTGCCTATACCGCCGTGGGTGCCACCATTGGCAATGATGCCGCCGCCTTGGGTGCCGACCTGGTACTGAAAGTGGTTGCCCCGACCGAAGCCGAACTGGCCCACATGAAGTCCGGCGCGGTGCTGGTCGGCATGCTCAACCCGTTCTGCAACGAGACCATCGCGCGCATGAATGCCCGCGGCATCACTGCCTTCGCCCTGGAGGCCGCACCGCGTACCTCCCGCGCGCAGAGTCTGGATGTGCTCTCCTCGCAAGCCAACATCGCCGGCTACAAGGCGGTGATGCTCGCCGCCAATCACTACCCGCGCTTCATGCCGATGCTGATGACCGCCGCCGGTACCGTGAAGGCGGCCCGCGTGCTGATCCTCGGTGCCGGCGTCGCCGGTCTGCAGGCCATCGCCACCGCCAAGCGTCTGGGTGCGGTGATCGAAGCCTCCGACGTGCGTCCGGCGGTGAAGGAGCAGATCGAATCGCTCGGCGCCAAGTTCGTCGACGTGCCGTTCGAGACTGATGAAGAGCGTGAGTGCGCCCAGGGCGTGGGCGGTTATGCCCGTCCGATGCCGCAGTCGTGGATGGAGCGTCAGGCCAAGGCCGTGCACGAGCGTGCTAAGCAGGCCGACATCGTCATCACCACCGCACTGATCCCCGGCCGCAAGGCGCCGACCCTGCTGCATGAAGCGACCGTCGCCGAAATGAAGCCGGGCTCGGTGGTCATCGACCTGGCCGCTGCCCAGGGGGGCAACTGCCCGTTGACCGAAGCCGACCAGGTGGTGGTCAAGCACGGCGTCACCCTCGTCGGCCACACCAACCTGGCCGCGCTGGTGCCGGCGGATGCCTCCGCCCTGTACGCCCGCAACCTGCTGGACTTCCTCAAGCTCGTCATCGACAAGGAAGGCCAGTTCCACCTCAACCTCGAAGACGACATCGTCAAAGCCTGCCTGATGTGCGAAGGCGGCAATGTCGTTCGCACTAACGGCTAAGAGGAGTTAGCGACATGGAACTGATCTCCCCGAGCATCTACAACCTGATCATCTTCGTGCTGGCCATCTACGTGGGCTACCACGTGGTGTGGAACGTCACCCCGGCCCTGCACACCCCGCTGATGGCGGTGACCAACGCGATTTCCGCGATTGTCATCGTCGGCGCCATGCTGGCCGCCGCACTGACCGTAACCCCGCTGGGCAAGGTCATGGGCACCGCAGCCGTGGCCCTGGCCGCGGTCAACGTGTTCGGCGGCTTCCTGGTCACCCGGCGCATGCTGGAAATGTTCAAGAAGAAGGCACCCAAGGCCAAGGCGGAGGGCAAGTAAGATGAGCATGAACCTGATTACCCTGCTGTACCTGGTTGCGTCTGTCTGCTTCATCCAGGCCCTGAAAGGCCTCTCCCACCCGACCACCTCGCGCCAGGGCAATGCCTTCGGCATGGCCGGCATGGCCATCGCCGTAGTCACGACGATTTTCCTGGTGTTCAAGCTGGGCGCGGAAATGGCCGAGGGCGGCGCAGCCGCGGGCCTCGGTTACGTGCTGGTGGGCCTGCTGATCGGTGGCACTGCCGGTACCATCATGGCCAAGCGCGTCGAGATGACCAAGATGCCGGAACTGGTCGCCTTCATGCACAGCATGATCGGCCTGGCCGCGGTATTCATCGCCATCGCTGCCGTGGTTGAACCACAGTCGCTGGGTATCGTTGCGCACCTGGGCGATGCGATTCCGGCCGGTAACCGTCTGGAACTGTTCCTCGGTGCTGCCATCGGTGCCATCACCTTCTCCGGTTCGGTGATCGCCTTCGGCAAGCTGTCGGGCAAGTACAAGTTCCGTCTGTTCCAGGGCGCCCCGGTGGTGTTCAAGGGCCAGCACATGGTCAACCTGGCCTTCGGCCTGACCATCCTGGCCCTGGGCCTGTACTTCACCTTCACTGGCAACATCACTGCCTTCGCCATCCTGGTGGCCCTGGCCTTCGTGATCGGCGTGCTGATCATCATCCCGATCGGCGGTGCCGACATGCCGGTGGTGGTGTCGATGCTCAACAGTTACTCGGGCTGGGCAGCCGCCGGTATCGGCTTCTCGCTGAACAACTCGATGCTGATCGTCGCCGGTTCGCTGGTGGGCTCCTCGGGCGCCATCCTCTCGTACATCATGTGCAAGGCGATGAACCGCTCGTTCTTCAACGTCATCCTCGGTGGCTTCGGTGCCGATGCTGACGCAGGCAGCGCCGCTGGCGCACAACAGGAACGCAACGTGAAGTCGGGCTCCTCCGACGACGCCGCCTTCCTGCTGACCAACGCCGACACCGTGGTCATCGTCCCTGGCTACGGCCTGGCGGTAGCCCGTGCCCAGCACGCGCTGATGGAACTGGCCGAGAAGCTGACCCACCGCGGCGTGACCGTGAAGTACGCGATCCACCCGGTAGCCGGCCGTATGCCGGGGCACATGAACGTCCTGCTGGCCGAGGCCGAAGTGCCCTACGAGCAGGTGTTCGAGATGGAGGACATCAACTCCGAGTTCGGCCAGACCGACGTGGTGCTGGTGCTCGGCGCCAACGACGTGGTCAACCCGGCGGCGAAGAACGATCCGAAGTCGCCGATCGCCGGCATGCCGATCCTCGAGGCCTACAAAGCCAAGACCATCATCGTCAACAAGCGCTCCATGGCCAGCGGCTACGCCGGCCTGGACAACGAACTGTTCTACATGGACAAGACCATGATGGTGTTCGGCGACGCGAAGAAGGTCATCGAAGACATGGTCAAGGCGGTCGAGTAACACGCCTGACCGACAAAAAACCCGGCCTGGCGCCGGGTTTTTTGTGTCCGCAATACGCGTTAAAACTCACTCGCGGATACGGTAGATATCACGCTCGGCCACTTCGGCGTAAGCCCACAGACGCTTGAAGTAGGCCATTTGCGCAGCCCAGACCTTGGCCGCCTGCGGATCCGCGGCAGCACTCGCCTCGACCACCTCGGCAGCCGCCTGGCGCAGGCTGGCCAGCACTTCGTCAGGCAGGCGACGAACCTCCACACCCTCGCCGCGCAGGGTTTCCAGGGCTTCCATGTTCTTCGCGTTGTAGTCGTCGAGCATATCGCCGTTCACCTCGCGGGCTGCCGCACGCACGATGGCCTGCAGATCCGCCGGCAAGGTTTCCCAGGCCTTGAGGTTGATGTCCAGCTCGAAGGTCACGTTGGGCTCCTGCCAGCCCGGGGTGTAGTAGTACCTGGCCGCCTTGTGCAAGCCCAACGCCAGGTCGTTGTACGGACCGATCCATTCGGCAGCATCGATGGCTCCGGTCTGCAGTGCGGTGAAAATTTCTCCGGCCGGCAGGTTGACCACCGTGCCGCCCAGCTTGCTGAGCACTTCGCCACCCAGGCCGGGCGTGCGCATCTTCAGGCCCTGGAGGTCTTCGACCCGCGTGATCTCCTTGTTGAACCAGCCAAAGGTCTGCACGCCGGTGGAGCCGCACAACAGCGGCAGCACGCCGAAGGGCTGGTAGGTTTCCTCCCATAGCTGCATGCCGCCGCCCTTGAACAGCCAGGCGTTCATCTCGGCCGCATTCGGGCCGAACGGCAGGGCGCAGAAGAACTGTGCGGCAGGGACCTTGCCTTTCCAGTAGTAGGGTGCGCCGTGGCCCATTTCCACCGTACCACGCGAAACCGCATCGAAGACCTCCAGCGCTGGCACCAGCTCACCGGCGGCATACACCTTGATCTTCAGCCGCCCACCGCTCATTTCCTCGACCACGCGGGCAAAGCGTTCGGCACCCACACCCACGCCGGGAAAGTTCTTCGGCCAGGAGGTCACCATCTTCCAGTTGAACTGTTGCTGCGCGCTGGCCACGCAGTCGCTGCTCGCTTGTGGCTTGCAGCCACTCAAGGCACCGGCAGCCAGGGTTGCGCCTGCCGCAGCGACCAATGTACGTCGTTTCATATGAGGCTCCTTGTTATTGTTGGTGAGCACAACATTGCACGGCTAGTTGATACGCTTTCCGCCGCAGGGGGACAAGCCCTGCGATTGCCCAATACGCCACTGGCCTGCGAGAATCCTGCGCCATGCCAGCACAACAATAAGGACCGCCGATGTCCAGCCTCGCCCCGCCCCTGCTCACGCTGATGCGCCTGATAAACCGTGGCAATGCCCACCTTGGTCAGGCCTGTGCCTGGCTGACACTGTTCCTGGTTCTGGCCACCACGCTGATCGTGGTGTTGCGTTATGGCTTCGGTATTGGCGCCACCGCCCTGCAGGAGACCGTGATGTATGCCCACGCGCTGATTTTCATGGGCGCTGCAGCCTGGGCGCTGCAACGCGGCGAACATGTGCGCGTGGACATTTTCTACCAGCAGTTTTCCGCACGCCGCAAAGCGCTGGTCGAGATACTCGGCAACCTGCTGTTTCTCCTTCCCTTTTGTCTGTTTCTCGGCTGGAACAGCTGGGACTACGTGACAGCCTCCTGGTCGACGCTGGAAAAATCCAATGAAGCCAGCGGCCTGCCGCTGGTCTACCTGCAAAAAAGCATCATCCTGCTGCTGGTGGCCAGCCTCACCTTGCAGAGCCTGGCCGAGCTGATCCGCTTTGGCCTGACCCTGGGCGGCCAACTGCCGCACGATGAGGTGCAACATGGCTGAGCTGATGGCCGTCCTGCTGTTTCTGAGTATCTGCCTGGCACTGATGGGCGGTTTCCCCGTGGCCTTCACCCTGGGCGGTATGTCCCTGCTGTTTGCCGGCCTCGGCGTGCTGACCGGCACCTTCGATGGTGGCTACCTGTCGGCATTACCCAATCGCCTGTTCGGCATCATGAACAACCAGACGCTGCTGGCTGTGCCGCTGTTCGTATTCATGGGCGTGATGCTGGAAAAGAGCCGGGTTGCCGAAGACCTGCTGGAGTCCATGTCACGCCTGTTCGGCGGCCTGCGCGGTGGCCTGGCCATCTCGGTGTGCGTAGTCGGTGCCCTGCTGGCAGCCAGCACCGGGATTGTCGGGGCTACGGTAGTGACCATGGGCCTGCTTGCCCTGCCCACCATGCTGCGACGCGGCTATGACCCGGCGATTGCCACCGGCACCCTGGCGGCAACCGGCACGCTGGGGCAGATCATTCCACCGTCGATCATCCTCGTGCTGCTGGGCGACGTGATGTCCAGCGCCTACCAGCAGGCCCAGCTGAAACTGGGCATCTTCTCGCCCAAAACCGTGTCGGTGGGCGATCTGTTCGTCGGCGCATTGCTACCCGGCCTGCTGCTCGTCGCGTTGTACATTCTCTATCTGATCGGCGTGGCCCTGCTGCAACCGAAGAAACTGCCGGCCCTGCCACAAGCCGAGCTAGGCGCCATCGAATGGGGACGCCTGGCGCGTGCCCTGTTGCCACCGCTGCTGTTGATTGCCGCCGTGCTGGGCTCGATTCTCGCGGGCTACGCCACCCCTACCGAAGCGGCCGCGGTGGGTGCGCTGGGCGCCCTGCTGCTGGCGCTGGGCAAGGGCCAGCTAAACCTGACACGCCTGCGTGAAGTGGCCAATAGCACCACGGCGATCAGCGCCATGGTGTTCATGATTCTCATCGGCGCCTCGCTGTTTTCCCTGGTATTTCGTGGCTTTGGCGGCGAAGCGCTGATCGAGGACGTCTTCGCACAGCTACCCGGCGGCGTACTGGGCGCGTTCTTCGTCGTGATGCTGGTGATCTTCCTGCTCGGCTTCATCCTCGACTTCATTGAGATTACCTTCGTGGTCGTGCCGATCGTCGGCCCGGTGCTGCTGGCCATGGGCCTGGACCCGGTGTGGCTGGGGGTGATGATCGCCCTCAACCTGCAGACCTCGTTCCTGACGCCGCCCTTCGGCTTCTCGCTGTTCTACCTGAGAGGTGTAACACCGCGCAGTGTGCCAACCCGCGTGATGTACAAGGGGGTGCTGCCGTTCATCATCATCCAGCTGTTGATGCTGGTGATTGCCTATCAGTGGCCCGCACTGATTACCTGGCTCCCGGCCCAGTTGTATGGCTGAGTCAGGCACCAGCAGGCGCTAGAGATCGTCTTCTTCAACCAGGCGCAGCTGGCTGGCCTGCAGACTGTAGGCCGCGTCGGCCAGGGCGTTGCTGGATGACTCGATGCGCAGCCGGCCCTCGACCCACAGCGGCTGGTAGATATCCTCGATAGCCAGGCCAGGCGCGTAGTGCACCAGTACGATCTGATTCGGTGGCGGCGGCGGGACGTGGATGCAGGCTCCGGGATAAGGCACCAGGAACAGCTCGACAACGCGCCCTGCAGCATCATGCTGCAGCGGCACCGGATAACCGCCCAGGCGGATCTGCCGACCATCCAGCGCGGCTACAGTGCGCGTCGAATACATCACCTCGGGCAGGCCGGGTTGCTGCCGCAGGCCATCCACCTCGCCGAAACGACCCTCTGTCTCCGCGCCCCAGTGCTCGATGTCCGGCATCTGCTCAAGGGCCTGGAGATCCTCCGGCGGCAACAAGTCCAGCCAGTCGGTTTCCGCCAGCTCGGCGTGCGCCGGTAACGCCCCATAGAGCAATACCAACAACAAGGCGGCAAGCATTCGGCTACGCATCAACACCTCGCAGCGGCGCAATACGCCGGCATGGATCAGCCTTTGATCAGCGCCTCGACCTCGGCAATACGCGCCTTGAGCGTTGCCATGTCCTTGCAGCGCAGGGTGGCATGACCAACCTTGCGCCCGACCTTGAAGGCCTTGCCGTAGTGGTGCAGGTGGCAATCGGCAATCGCCGTCACCTTCTCCACCGCCGGCACTTCGCCGAGGAAGTTGAGCATGGCGCTTTCACCGACCTTGGCGGTCGAGCCCAGCGGCAGACCGGCAACGGCGCGCAGGTGGTTCTCGAACTGGCTGCACTCGGCGCCTTCGATGGTCCAGTGCCCGGAGTTATGCACGCGCGGGGCGATCTCGTTGGCCTTCAGGCCGCCGTCGACTTCGAAGAACTCGAAGGCCAGCACGCCAACGTAATCCAGCTGTTTGAGCACGCGGCCGACATAGTCCTCGGCCAGCGCCTGCAGCGGGTGCTCGGTGCTGGCGATGGACAGCGCCAGCACACCGCTGTCGTGGCGGTTGTGCACCAGCGGGTAGAAACGGGTTTCACCATCGCGGGCACGCACGGCCACCAGCGACACTTCGCCGGTGAACGGCACGAAGCCTTCGAGGATGCACGGCACGCTGCCCAGTTCGGCAAAGGCGCCCACCACGTCTTCAGCCTTGCGCAGCACCTTCTGACCCTTGCCGTCGTAACCCAGGGTACGGGTCTTCATCACGGCCGGCAGGCCGATGGCGGCGACAGCGGCGTCGAGATCAGCCTGCGACTGGATGTCGGCAAAGTCCGGGGTGGGGATGCCGAGGTCCTTGAACATCGACTTCTCGAACCAGCGGTCACGGGCGATGCGCAGCGCTTCTGCGCTCGGATAGACCGGGACGAACTGGGAGAGGAAGGCCACGGTCTCGGCCGGCACGCTTTCGAACTCGAAGGTCACCAGATCGACATCATCGGCCAGGCGGCGCAGGTGCTCGTGGTCGTTGTAGTCACCGCGCAGGTGCTCGCCCAACGCCTGAGAACAGGCATCCGGCGCCGGGTCGAGGAAGGCGAAACTCATGCCCAGCGGGGTACCCGCCAGAGCCAGCATGCGGCCCAGCTGGCCGCCACCAATGACACCGATCTTCATAGTTCAGGCCCCTGTCAGGAACGCGGATCCGGGTTTTCCAGCACCGTTTCGGTCTGCTCGGTGCGGAACTGCTTGAGCGCGGCGTGGAACTGCGGGTGCTGATGGCCGAGGATGCTGGCGGCCAGCAGCGCGGCGTTGACCGCACCGGCCTTGCCGATGGCCAGGGTGGCGACCGGGATGCCGGCCGGCATCTGCACGATGGACAGCAGCGAATCGACACCCGAGAGCACGGCCGACTGTACCGGCACGCCGAGTACCGGCAGGTGGGTCTTGGCCGCGCACATGCCCGGCAGGTGGGCGGCACCGCCGGCACCGGCGATGATCACCTGGATACCACGGGCTTCGGCCTGTTCGGCGTACTGGAAGAGCAGGTCCGGAGTACGGTGGGCGGAAACCACCTTGACCTCATTGGGAATGCCCAGCTTGTCGAGCATTTCGACGGTGTGGCAGAGGGTGCTCCAGTCGGATTTGGAACCCATGATCACGCCAACCAGTGCGCTCATCGTCTTGCCTCATGTGCGGGCGCCTCACGGCGCGACAAAAACCAACAAGCCACGCAGAAGGCGTGGCTTGGCATGTCAGTCCCAACCACAGCTCCAGGCCCGGTGGGCCACGCAGTATACCGCAAAGCGTGCCGTGAAACGCAGCGCCCAGACCGACGAGCGGCAGGTAGGCAGCCCACCCGACCACATGGCAATTACGCCAGCAGTTGACCAACCAGTCATCTTCCTCCCTTTGTTCGACAGCCTCATGCGTGGCATCATGCCGCGCCCCAACCCGTCTAGCGCGCTGTTTTGCGCCTTGTTGGCGGCCCGAATCGGGGTGTTGTAGGGCCGTCCGAACTGGAGTTGTGAACCCATGAAGAAAGTCGTCAACAGCCTCCTCGCCGTGGCCGTGGCTAGTGCATCCGGCTCACTGCTGGCTGCCGGTTTTGCCCTCAACGAACAGAGTGTCAGCGCCATGGGCACGTCCTTTGCCGGTCGTTCCTCCTCGGCCAACGACGCCACCACGGTGTATGGCAACCCGGCCGGTATGGCCCTGCTCAAAGGCGAGCAAGCCAGCGTGGGCGCGGCAGTGATCCTGGCCAAGACCCGCATTGACGACACCAGTGCCACCGCACCCATGGGCGGTGCACTGGCGGGTAGCAATGATGGCGATATGGTGCCCTTCACCGGCGTGCCCATGGGTTTCTACGTCAATCCGCTGAACGAGCAATGGACCTTCGGCCTGGGCTTCTATGTGCCCTACGGCATGATCACCGAGTACGAAAAAGGCTTCCAGGGCCGCTTCTTCGGCGACTACAGCGAGGTCAACGTGGTGACCCTGCAGCCGACCCTCAGCTACCGGGTCAATGACTACCTGTCGCTGGGTTTCGGGCCGACCTTCAACCGGGTCGAAGGCCGTCTGGAAACCGCCGCACTGGTCGATAACGGGCGCATCGTTATCGAGGGTGACGACACTGCCGTGGGCTTCAATGCCGGCCTGCTGCTGGAGCTGAGCGAGCGCACCCGCCTGGGCGTGACCTATCACTCGATGGTCGACTATCGCCTGGAAGGCAAGACCAGTGTTTCAGGCATCCCCGCCCCGGTGAATGGCGACTACCAGACCACTCTGGACCTGCGCACGCCAGAAATGATCGACAGCTCGATCACTCACCAGCTGAACGACCGCTGGACCGTATATGCCGGTGCCGCCTGGACGCGCTGGAGCCGCCTGCAAACCATCAAGCCGGTCAGCGCCTTCCCTGTGGCTCTGGAAGAAAAGCAGCACTGGAACAACAGCTGGTCCTACGCCACCGGTGTCAGCTATGCACTGAGCAAGGAGCTGACCCTGCGTAGTGGCATTGCCTTCGACCAAAGCCCGACCAACAACCACGAACGCTCGCCGCGTATTCCCAGTGGCGACCGGGTAGCCATCAGCTTCGGCCTCGGCTGGACGCTCAGCGAGCAGATGAGCCTGGACCTGGCCTACTCCTACCTGCGTGAAGAAGATACCGACATCCACTTGGAAAAACCGCGCAAGGGCAGCTACAGCGCCGTCTACAAGAACAGCGCTCACGGCCTGGGCGCTCAGTTGAACTACTTCTTCTAAGGTACCGCCGTGGCCTCCCCGACCGGGCGGGGCCACGGCAGGCGACGCCAGGTTAGCGCTCTGCCGTCGCGCCCACACCGCTTTCCAGCTTGCGCCACAACAGGCGTACGCTGGCCTTGCGCAACAGGGCGCAGCGGTACAGGCGAATCTCCAGTGGCACCTGCCACTGTTCGCCGCCGCACACCAGCAGCTCGCCACGGGCCAGCTCACCACGCACCGAGAGCTGCGGTACCCAGGCCACCCCCAGGCCCTGCAGGGCCATGCTCTTCAGACTGTCGGCCATCGCCGTTTCATACACCGTGCTACTACGCAGACCACGCTGGCGTAACAAGGCGTGCACCGAGCGTCCGAGCAGTGCGCCAGCGCTGTAGGCCAGCAAGGGCACGGTTTGCCCGCCCTCCAGGCTGAACAGCGGCTGGCCCTGCGCATCGGGGGCACAGACCGGCAGCATGTGGGTGCTGCCCAAGTGCAGAGAGGGGAAGATATCCGGCGGCAGCTGCAACGCGGCCTCCGGGTCGTAGTAGGCAAGAATCAGGTCGCAGGCCCCTTCACGCAACGCATGCACCGCCTCGCCGACGTTACTGGCCACCAGACGCGCCTGCAGCGGCAGGCCATCCCGGCGCAGCCGGGCAATCCATTCGGGGAAAAACCCCAGGGTCAGCGAATGCGCCGCGGCGATCTGCAGCACCTCGCCCTGCTGGCCCTCCAGGTTGTGCAACTGGCGCAGGCTCTCCGCCAGCTGTTCGCTGACATTGCGCGCCGTGAGTAGAAACAGCTTGCCCGCCTCGGTCAGCTCCACCGGCGTACGTGTGCGGTCTACCAGAGTCAGCCCTACGGCCGCCTCCAGGCTGCGGATACGCCGACTGAAGGCTGGCTGGGTGACGAAGCGCTTTTCCGCCGCCTTGGAGAAACTGCCGGCGGCGGCCAGGGCTACGAAGTCATCCAGCCACTTGCTTTCCAGGTTCACTACAGCTTGATCCAGGTCGCCTTGATTTCCGTGTACTTGTCGAAGGCATGCAGCGACTTGTCACGGCCGTTGCCCGACTGCTTGTAGCCACCGAACGGCGCGGTCATGTCGCCGCCGTCGTACTGGTTGACCCACATGCTGCCGACGCGCAGCGCCTTGGCACACAGGTGCGCCTTGGACAGGTTGCTGGTCCAGATCGCTGCCGCCAGGCCATAGATGCTGTCGTTGGCAATGGCGATGGCTTGCTCGGTGGTGTCGAACGGGATCACCGTCAGTACCGGGCCGAAGATCTCTTCCTGGGCGATGCGCATCTGGTTGTGCGCCTCATCGAAGATGGTCGGCTCGACATACACGCCGCCGGTCTCGGCCAGGGTCTGCTGGCCGCCGCAGAGCAGCTTGGCCTGCTCGGCATGACCGGCTTCGATGTAGGACAGCACGGTATTCAGGTGGCCCTGGTCAACCAGCGCGCCGACCTGGGTCTGCGGGTCCAGTGCATGGCCGACCTTCCAGCCCTTGAGGGCCTCGACCAGCATGGGCATGAACTGATCCTTGATCGAGCGCTGCACCAGCAGGCGCGAACCGGCGGTGCACATCTCGCCCTGGTTGAAGCAGATGGCCATGGCGGCGGCCTCGGCGGCGTCCTGCAGGCTCGGCGCGTCCTCGAAGACGATGTTGGCGCTCTTGCCGCCGGCTTCCAGCCAGACGCGCTTCATGTTCGATTCGCCGGCGTAGATCATCAGCTGCTTGGCGATCTTGGTCGAACCGGTGAACACCAGCGTGTCGACGTCCATGTGCAGGGCCAGGGCCTTGCCCACGGTATGCCCATAGCCGGGCAGGACGTTGAGCACACCCGCCGGAATGCCGGCCTGCAGTGCCAGCTGGGCCATGCGGATGGCGGTCAGCGGGGATTTCTCCGACGGTTTGACGATCACCGAGTTGCCGGTGGCCAGGGCCGGGCCGAGCTTCCAAGCGGTCATGATCATCGGGAAGTTCCACGGCACGATGGCCGCGACCACGCCGACCGGCTCGCGGGTCACCAGGCCCAGTTCGTCATACGGGGTGGCGGCCACCTCGTCATAAATCTTGTCGATCGCTTCGCCGCTCCAGCGGATGGCACGCGAGGCACCGGCCACGTCGACGCTCAGGGAGAAGGCGATCGGCTTGCCCATGTCGAGGGTTTCCAGCAGGGCCAGTTCCTCGGCGTGGGCGTCGAGCAGGTCGGCGAAGCGAATCATGATCTTCTTGCGCTCGACCGGCTTCATGCGCGACCACACGCCCGACTCGAAGCGCGCCCGCGCCACGGCCACCGCGCGATCGGCATCGGCCTGTGCACAGCTGGCCACCTCGCCCAATACCCGGCCATCCACCGGGCTGATGCAGGCGAAACGCTCGCCACTCAGGGCGTCGCACAGCTGGCCGTCGATCAGCGCGCGGCCTTCGATCTGCAACTGCTGGGCACGCGCTTCCCAATCGGCACGGGTCAGGGTGGTCATGGCATGGTCCTCTTATTATGCAAGCCGGCGACGGCCGGCGGCCGCGACAAGATGCCACCCTAAACCAGGGCCGGTAAGGTTTCAATATTTTTGACAGGCACAGCAGAGAATAGACATATCGCGGTATCGACCGCTTGTTTTGTGCGTTTTATCAAACATAGACTGCGTCCAGGCCACGTATCCCAACCCGCCTGGAGCCACCATGAATATTGCGCAGATCGTCGACTTCGCCACCACCAGCAGCCCTAGCGAACACTATCGTCCGGCCGCGGAAAAAATCCTCGCCGGCGACCCGCAGCAGCAGGTCTGCAACCATTACAGCAGCCCCTGCCAGCAATTCCATGCCGGCACCTGGCAGGGCGAGCCGGGGTTATGGCGGGTCAACTACAGCGAGCACGAATACTGCGAGATCCTCGAAGGCGTCTCGGTACTGCGCGACGAACAGGGGCAGAGCAAGACCCTGCGTGCCGGTGACCGCTTCGTCATTCCCGCCGGTTTCGTCGGCACCTGGGAAGTACTGGAGCGTTGCCGCAAGGTCTATGTGATGTTCGAGGCGACGCGCTGAAGCGCGCGCCGCACAACGACCTACAGGGCGAGAATCGCCTCGGCCAGTTGCATATCGCTGGCCTCGCGGGCCTCCGGCAACTGCTCACGCAGGCTGCGCAGCGCCGCCTCCAGCTGCACGCCGCGTAGTTCGCCGGCGCTGGCCACGAAGCTGGCCGCTTCTTCACGTGCCGCCAGGACGACTTTCATGTCGCGCAGCGAGGTGGTGGTGTCCGAGCTGAAGTCCAGGCTGCGGTCCAGCGCACGCACCAGGATATTGCTGGTGGCCACCAGGGTTTGCGCCTGGGCGGTGCAGGCCAGGCCCAGGCTGGCAACAAGAAGAGCAGTTGGCAGGTAACGCATGATAACTCCGCAACAAGGTAAGTGAAGCGCACGCAGCCTGGAGATGAGCCACATACGGGGTATCCGGCAGGACGCTCTGCAGCGTATTGGACTAGCCCCGCCGGCCGTGCACAAGCCTGTGCACGGCGTGGCGCGACAGCCATCACAGCCCGCTCAGGGCGCCGCCCGCTCGGCCAGGCGCTGCTGCTTGTAGGCCAGCGCCGCAGGTGCCACCGGGGTCACCTGGCCTGTCTCGATCCAGCGCTTGAGACGATTGGCATCGGCCATATGGGTCAGTTTGCCGAAGGCATCCAGCACCACGAAGGCCACCGGCTTGCCGGCAATCTCGGTCTGCATCACCAGGCAACGCCCGGCGGCGTTGGTGAAGCCGGTCTTGGTCAGTTGGATGTCCCAATTCGGCTTGTGCACCAGGTGATTGGTGTTGCGAAAGCCCAGGGTGTAGTTCGGCTTGCTGAAGGCCACGGTCTGCTCGCGGGTGCTGCTGAACTGGCCGATCAGTGGATAGCGCTGAGTGGCGCGGATCAGCCGGACCAGGTCCTCGGCGTTCGACAGGTTGTCCTCGGACAGCCCGGTCGGCTCGGCAAAGCGCGTCTGCGTCATGCCCAGCGCCTGGGCCTTGGCATTCATCGCGGCGACAAAGCCCGCCACGCCGCCCGGGTAGTAATGCGCCAGGGTGGCGGCGGCGCGATTCTCCGAGGACATCAGGGTAATTAGCAGCAGATCGCGGCGGCTCAACTGGCTACCCAGGCGCACCCGCGAATAGACCCCGCGCATTTCCGCCACCTGGTCGATGCGTACGCTGAGCCGCTCATCCAGCGGTTGCGCCGCCTCCAGCACCACCAGCGCAGTCATCAGCTTGGTCACCGAGGCAATCGGCACGACCATCTGCGGGTTGCTGGCATACAACACCTGGTTGCTCTGCAGGTCGACCAGCAGGGCGCTACCGGAAGCCAGTTCCTGTTGCGGTTTGCCGGCCCAGGCCAGCGTACAGGCGCCTGCCAGAAGCAGGCCCAGCAAAGTTCTACGGATCGTCACAGACAACTCGACTGCAAGAAAAAAGGGCGCGCCAGTATAGCGGGCGCGCCCCGGGCAATCGACGCACGTTTACAACAACGGCTGGGCGGCAGTGTGCTCGCCACGTTCGTAAACCACGTTGGCGCGGCCGACCACCAGCGGGTCGAGGGCACCGATGGCCTGCAGGTCCTTGCCCTTGTACGGCAGCTTGTGCAGCACGTAGCGCATGGCGTTGAGGCGCGCGCGCTTCTTGCAGTTGGACTTGATCACCGTCCACGGCGCATCGGCGGTGTCGGTATAGAAGAACATGGCTTCCTTGGCTTTGGTGTAGTCATCCCACTTGTCCAGCGAGGCCAGGTCGATGGGGCTGAGCTTCCACTGCTTGAGCGGGTGTTTCTCGCGCTCCTTGAAACGCCGGCGCTGCTCCTCGCGGCTGACCGAGAACCAGAACTTGATGAGGTGAACGTTGTTGCGCACCAGCATGCGCTCGAACTCCGGTGCCTGGCGCATGAACTCCAGATATTCCTCGTCCGAACAGAAGCCCATGACCCGCTCGACCCCGGCGCGGTTGTACCAGCTGCGGTCGAACATGACGATTTCCCCCGCCGTGGGCAAGTGCTGCACATAGCGCTGGAAATACCACTGGCCGCGCTCGATTTCGCTGGGTTTCTCCAGGGCGACGATGCGTGCACCACGCGGGTTGAGGTGCTCCATGAAGCGCTTGATCGACCCCCCCTTGCCGGCGGCATCGCGGCCCTCGAAGAGAATCACCACCTTCTGCCCGGTTTCCTTGACCCAGGCCTGCAGCTTGAGCAGCTCGACCTGCAGGTGGTACTTCTCGCGCTCGTAATTGCGCCGCGACATGAGGTTCTTGTAGGGGTAGCCGCCCTTGCGCCAGTCGCTGGCCAGCTCATCGTCCGGGTGCAGCGGTTGCAGGGTGAAGGGCGCGGCGTTGTCGTGACTGAGCAGGGCATGGCGCAGGGCCACCGCATCATCGGCAGACAGTCCCTGCATCAGCGCCCCCAGGGTCTGCAGCAGGCTGTCGATATCGCCGGGAGCGATCTGCCCGAGGATGTCCTGCACGGCAGCGTCCTTGCTCAGCTGGGCGGCCGCGACAGCCTGGTCGACACTGTAGCGTTCCAGGCCGGCAGCACTCAACGAAGGCGACGTGTCCCCGGCACTCACCCGCCGCGGACGACGCGGGCTGGCTTCGCGGACAGAGGGGGCGGGCGGGGTCTGCTTGTCGGTCATGGGGTAGTCCTTGTCGTGTGCCTCGGCCATACAGTTTCGCGTGAGCGATGCTCACAGGTATAGACGCAGATCAGCCCGGCCCGTCGTTACCGCAGCAAGGCGCGCAACTCGGCCTGCACCGCTGCCGTCTGCGGGCGCACGCCACGCCATAGGGCAAAGGCCTCGGCGGCCTGCTCGACGAGCATGCCCAGGCCATCCAGGGTACGCGCCGCGCCCTGGGCGGCCGCCCACTGGTTGAAGGCGGTCGGCGCGGCGCCATACATCATGTCGTAGCACTGGCTGTGTCCGGCGACGATCAGCCCGTCGGGGAGCGCCGGCAGCTCGCCGGCAAGGCTCGCCGACGTGCCGTTGATGATCAGATCGAACGGCTCACTGAGCGCGGCAAAACTGCTGGCGCGCAGCGCACCGAGGTCGGCGAAGTCCACGGCCAGCTGCTCGGCGCGGGCCAGGGTGCGATTGGCCAGCACCAGCTCGGCCGGCTGCTCGGCGAGCAGCGGCGCCAGCACGCCGCGCACCGCCCCGCCGGCACCAAGCAGCAGGATGCGCTGGCCGGCCAGGCGCAGCCCGGCATTCTCGCGCAGGTCACGCACCAGGCCGGCACCGTCGGTGTTGTCGCCGAGCAGGCGGCCATCGGCCAGCTTCATCAGGGTGTTCACCGCACCGGCGCGCTGGGCCCGCGCACTGAGCTGGTCGGCCAGGGCAAACGCCTGTTCCTTGAACGGCACGGTGACATTCGCCCCCGCGCCCTCGCGGAAGAAGGCCCGCAGGCTGCCGGCAAAGTCATCCAGCGGCGCGAGCAGCGCCTCATAGCTGAGCTGCTGGTCGGTCTGCGCGGCGAACAGACGATGAATCAGCGGCGATTTGCTGTGGCTAATCGGGTTGCCGAACACGCAATAACGGTCCATCAAAAACCTCTGCATCAAATGTGTGCTGAACGCCTCGCGAATGAAGTTCAGGCACGGCGAAAGTGCGCGAGGCAGCGGCGCTTACGGGGGGTACAGCCGCCCGCCGAGCCCGCGTTCAACGCCGCCTGGCCGAACGCCGCAGCGCTCAGGACGGATTGGCCAACCAGTCGCGATCCTGCAGGAAGTATTCGCTCAGGCGCGCTTCCTCGCTACCCGGCGCGGCCTTCCAGTCGTAGCCCCAGCGCACGCGCGGCGGTAGCGACATGAGGATCGACTCGGTTCGCCCGCCGGACTGCAGGCCAAACAGCGTGCCACGGTCGAATACCAGGTTGAACTCCACATAGCGCCCGCGGCGGAACGCCTGGAATTCGCGCTCGCGCTCACCGTAGGGAGTCAGCTTGCGGCGCTGCACGATCGGCAGGTAGGCCTCCAGGTAGGCATCGCCAATGGCACGCATGAAGGCGAAGCAGGTCGCGAAGTCCCACTGGTTGAGGTCATCGAAGAACAACCCGCCGATGCCGCGCGGCTCGCCCCGGTGCTTGAGGTGGAAATAGCGGTCGCACCACGCCTTGAACTTCGGATACACCTCGGCACCGAACGGCGCGCAAGCGGCACGCGCCACGCTGTGCCAGTGCACGCAGTCTTCCTCGAAGGCGTAGTAGGGGGTCAGGTCGAAACCGCCACCGAACCACCAGACTGGCTCCTCGCCGGGCTTCTCGGCGCTGAAGAAGCGCACGTTGGCATGCGAGGTCGGCACATAGGGATTCTCCGGGTGCATCACCAGCGATACGCCGAGCGCCTGGAAGCCCCGCCCGGCCAGCTCCGGGCGATGGGCGCTGGCCGAGGGCGGCAGGCTGTCACCAAAGACATGCGAGAAGTTGACCCCGCCCTTCTCGATCAGCGCGCCATTTTCCAGCACCCGCGTCCGTCCACCGCCACCGCCGGGGCGCTGCCAGGCGTCCTCGATGAAACACGCCTGGCCATCTTCGGCCTCCAGCGCCGTGCAGATGCGCGTCTGCAGGTCCAGCAGGTAGGTTTTGACGTTGTCGATGATCTCGCTCACGCGGGGTACTCCGGGCCAATTCAGGCGCGCAGCATAGCACTGGGCAGCACCGGCTTGACGCCAGCCGCGCCAGGCGTTTGCATGACGGCCCTGTGTAGCCCTGTCGAGGAGTCCGCTCATGTCCTGGCGTATCCAGTTTTCCCAGCACGGCACTGCCGAAGTCCTGCAATGGCAGGAGCAGCCCGACACGCCGCTGGCCGCCGATGCCGTGCGCGTGCGCCTGCAGGCGATCGGCGTGAATTTCATCGACTGCTACTACCGCAGCGGCCTGTACCCGGTAGCCAGCCTGCCCAGCGGCCTGGGCAGCGAGGGCGCCGGGGTGATCGAGGCGGTCGGCAGCGCCGTGCAGGGCTGGCAGGTGGGTGAACGGGTGGCCTATGCCACGGCGCCGCTGGGTGCCTATGCCGAGTACCAGGATGTGCCGCCGGGCTGCCTGCTGCGCCTGCCGGAACAGATCAGCTGCGAGCAGGCCGCCGCCGGCCTGCTCAAGGGGCTCACCGTGCAGTACCTGCTGCGCCAGACCTACCCGGTGCAGGCCGGCCAGCACCTGCTGTGGCATGCCGCCGCCGGCGGCGTCGGCCTGCTTGCCTGCCAGTGGGCGCGTGCCCTGGGTGCCCGGCTGATCGGCGTGGTCAGCTCGCCGGCCAAGGCGGCGCTGGCCCTGCAGCACGGCGCCTGGGCGGTGATCGACCGCAGCTGCGAGGATGTCCGCGAGCGCGTGCTGGAGCTGACCGACGGCCAGAAGTGCCCGGTGGTCTACGACTCGGTGGGCCAGGCCAGCTGGAGCACCTCGCTGGACTGCCTGCAGCCGCGCGGCCTACTGGTCAGCTTCGGTAACGCCTCGGGCCCGGTGGAGGGCGTCAACCTGGGCCTGCTGGCACAGAAAGGCTCGCTGTACGTCACCCGCCCCAGCCTGTTCCACTACGCCAACAGCCCGACCGCGCTGCAACAGATGGCCGATGAACTGTTCGGCCTGGTGGCCAGCGGCCAGCTACAGCTGCAGGCCAGCCAGCGCCTGGCCCTGCGCGATGCGGCACAGGCGCATCGCCTGCTGCAGAGCGGGCAGAGCAGTGGCTCGCTGGTCCTGCTGCCCTAGTGGCCCGCAGCGGATCACGATCCGCCGCTAGCAGGCCGTTGAAAAACGTGGGCGAGGCAGCCAATGCAAGGCAAAAACAGGCGAAAAAGCGGAGTTTACGAGCTGTAAATGAGCATTTTGAGCCTGTTTTTAACGCAGCAATGGCAACGTAGGTAGTTTTTCAACAGCCTGCTAGGCGTTGAAGCGTTGCTCCAGCGCCGCCAGCACATCGCGGCGCTGCTGGATGAAATCGGCAAAGGCGCGGGCCACCGGCGACAACTGCCGGCCACGCTGACTGACCAGGCACCAGCTGCGTTGCAAGGGCAACTCCTGCACCGGCAACTGGCACAGCAGCCCACTGGCCAGCTCGCGCTGCACGGCATGCCGCGGCAGCAGGGCCAGACCCAGGCCGGCCAGTACGCCTTCGCATTGCGCCTCGCTGGAGCCGATTTCCAGTTGCTGGGCAAAACGCACGCGCTTCTGCTGGCAATATTCCTCACACGCCCGGCGGGTACCGGAACCCACCTCACGGACCAGCAGCGGATAACCGCTGAGATCGGCTAGCGACAAGCTCGACGCCGCGCAGAGCGGATGCCCGGCGGCAGCCACGGCAATGATCGGGTTGCTCAGGAAGGGGTAGAAATCCAGGGCCATGTCCGTCGGCACCTGGGTCATGATCAACAGGTCATCGCGGCTCTGCCCCAGGCGGCGCACCGCCTGCGCATGGTTGACCACGGCCAGTTGCAAGCCGACTTCCGGATACGCCCGGCGAAAGGCCGCGAACAGGTGCGGCAGCATGTACTTGGCGCTCGATTCCAGCGCCAGGTTGAGCTGGCCCTGCAGGCTGCCGGCCAGGTCGGAGAGCTGCATGTCGAGCACCTCAAGGCGGGCAAACAGGTCGCGGCTGGCCGCCTGCAGGGCTTCCGCGGCGGCGGTCAGGTGCAGCTGGCGGCCCTGGTAGTCGAACAGCGGCTGACCGAGGAGCTCTTCCAGCTGGCGCATCTGCAGGCTGACCGCCGGTTGGCTCAGCGCCATTTCCTCGGCCGCACGGCTGTAGGAGCGGCTCTCGCATACCGCGCGAAACACCTGCAACTGGCGCAGGGTCAGGCGACTAAGGGCTTTGCGCATGGGCTTCTCCGGCGTGTCTTCCAGAAAATATAAGTTTTAACTTATACACTGCCTAATAAATTGTGATTTTTATTTATCAAAGCCGGCGACTAGCCTGTCGGACAACCGCCTGAGCGGCCCCGCAGCCAAAGGAGCCTGCCCCTTGCTGAAGAAAGTCCTCATTGCCAACCGTGGCGAGATTGCCGTGCGCATCGTGCGTGCCTGTGCCGAGATGGGTATCCGCTCGGTTGCCGTCTATGCCGAAGCCGACCGCCATGCCCTGCACGTCAAGCGCGCCGACGAAGCCCACTGCCTGGGTGACGACCCGCTGGCCGGCTACCTGAACCCACGCAAGCTGGTCAACCTGGCCGTGGAAACCGGCTGTGATGCGCTGCATCCCGGCTATGGCTTTCTCTCGGAAAACGCCGAACTGGCGGAAATCTGTGCCGAACGCGGGATCAAGTTCATCGGCCCCAGCGCCGAGGTGATCCGTCGCATGGGCGACAAGACCGAGGCGCGACGCAGCATGATCAAGGCCGGCGTGCCGGTCACCCCGGGCACCGAAGGCAACGTCGCCGACCTCCGCGAGGCGCTACGCGAGGCCGAGCGCATCGGCTACCCGGTGATGCTCAAAGCCACCAGTGGCGGCGGCGGCCGTGGCATCCGCCGCTGCAACTCGCGCAGCGAGCTGGAAGCGGCCTATCCGCGGGTGATCTCCGAGGCCACCAAGGCCTTCGGCAGCGCCGAGGTGTTCCTCGAGAAGTGCATCGTCAATCCCAAGCACATCGAGGCGCAGGTGCTCGCCGATCGTTTCGGCAACACCGTGCACCTGTTCGAGCGCGACTGTTCGATCCAGCGGCGCAACCAGAAGCTCATCGAGATCGCCCCCAGCCCGCAGCTCACCCCCGAGCAGCGCGCCTACATCGGTGACCTGGCGGTACGTGCCGCGCAGGCGGTGGGCTACGAGAATGCCGGTACCGTGGAGTTCCTGCTCGCCGACGGCGAGGTGTACTTCATGGAGATGAATACCCGGGTGCAGGTGGAACACACCATCACCGAGGAAATCACCGGGCTGGACATCGTCCGCGAGCAGATCCGCATCGCCAGCGGCCTGCCGCTGTCGGTACAGCAGAGCGACATCATCCACCGTGGCTATGCCTTGCAGTTCCGCATCAATGCCGAAGACCCGAAGAACAACTTCCTGCCCAGCTTCGGCAAGATCACCCGCTACTACGCCCCCGGCGGCCCCGGCGTACGCACCGACACGGCGATCTACACCGGCTACAGCATTCCGCCGCACTACGACTCCATGTGCCTGAAGCTGATCGTCTGGGCGCTGACCTGGGAAGAAGCCCTGGATCGCGGCCTGCGCGCCCTCGACGACATGCGCGTACAGGGCGTAAAGACCACCGCGCCCTACTACCAGGAAATCCTGCGCAACCCGGAGTTCCGCAGCGGCCAGTTCAACACCAGCTTCGTCGACAGCCACCCGGAGCTGCTGGATTACTCGATCAAGCGCAACCCGTCGCACCTGGCCATCGCCATCGCCACCGCCATCGCCGCCCACGCCGGCCTTTAAGAAAAAGCCGCCTGAGACTAGAGGCTGAACGATGGACTCGTTCTCCGTCCAGCTTTCAGCCTCTAGCCTTCAGCGAGGAGAAAAACACATGAGCATCAAAAAGATCACCGTCACCGATACCATCCTGCGCGATGCCCACCAGTCGCTGATCGCCACGCGCCTGCGCCTGGACGACATGCTGCCGATCTGCGCCAAGCTCGATCAGGTCGGCTACTGGTCGCTGGAGGTGTGGGGCGGCGCCACCTTCGATGCCTGCGTACGCTTTCTCAAGGAAGACCCCTGGGAGCGCCTGCGCCAGCTCAAGGCGGCACTGCCCAATACCCGCCTGCAGATGCTCCTGCGCGGGCAGAACCTGCTCGGCTATCGCCACTACAGCGATGACGTGGTGCGCGCTTTCGTCGCCAAGGCGGCGGTCAACGGCATCGAGGTGTTCCGCATTTTCGATGCGATGAACGATGTGCGTAACCTGCGCACTGCCATCGAGGCGGTGAAGGCCGCCGGTAAACATGCCCAGGGCACCCTCGCCTACACCACCAGCCCGGTGCACGACACCGCGGCCTTTGTCCGCCAGGCCGAAGCCATGGCGGCGCTGGGCGTGGATTCGCTGGCCATCAAGGACATGGCCGGCCTGCTCACCCCCTACGCCACCTTCGAGCTGGTGCGTGCGCTCAAGGAGCGGGTCAGCCTGCCGGTGTTCATCCACAGCCACGACACCGCCGGCATGGGCGCGATGGTGCAACTCAAGGCCATCGAGGCCGGTGCCGACCACATCGATACCGCCATCGGTGCCATGGCCTGGGGCACCAGCCACCCGGCCACCGAGTCGATGGTCGCCGCGCTGCGCGACACACCCTGGGACACCGGGCTGGACCTGGCCCTGCTGCAGGAGATCAGCCAGTACTTCCAGCAGATCCGCCTCAAGTACCACCAGTTCGAAAGCCCCTTCACCGGCGTGGATACCCGCGTGCAGGTCAACCAGGTACCGGGCGGGATGATGTCCAACCTGGCCAACCAACTGAAGGAACAGGGTGCCCTGGGACGCATCGACGAGGTCTTCGCGGAAATCCCGCGGGTCCGCGAAGACCTTGGCTTCCCGCCGCTGGTCACGCCCACCTCGCAGATCGTCGGCACCCAGGCGGTGTTTAACGTGCTGGCCGGCGAGCGCTACAAGACCATCACCAACGAGGTGAAACTCTACCTGCAGGGCCGCTATGGCCAGGCGCCCGGCCCGGTCAACGAACAGCTGCGCGCCCAGGCCATCGGTCACGAGGACGTCATCGAGGTGCGCCCGGCCGACCTGCTCAAGCCGGAGCTGGCCCGCCTGCGCGAGGAAATCGGCAGCCTGGCGCGCAGCGAGGAGGATGTGCTGACCTACGCCATGTTCCCCGACATCGGCCGCAAGTTCCTTGAGGAACGCGCCGCCGGTACCCTCAAGCCGGAAGCCCTGCTGCCGCTGCCGCAGGCCGGCGCTCCGGCAACGCCCGGAGGTGACGGCGTGCCCACCGAGTTCGTCGTTGACGTGCACGGCGAAAGCTACCGCATCGATATCACCGGGGTCGGCGTGAAAACCGACGGCAAGCGCCACTTCTACCTGTCCATCGACGGCATGCCGGAAGAAGTGGTGTTCGAGCCGCTCAACCAGTTCGTCAGCGCCGGCGGCAGCAAGCGCCAGCAGGCCAGCGCCGCCGGGGATGTCAGCACCAGCATGCCGGGCAATATCGTCGAGGTGCTGGTCAAGGTCGGTGACCCGGTCAAGGCCGGCCAGGCACTGCTGATCAGCGAGGCGATGAAGATGGAAAGCGAGATCCAGGCGCCGATCGACGGTATCGTGCAGGCCGTGCATGTCGCCAAGGGCGACCGGGTCAATCCGGGCGAGCTATTGCTGGAGATTGCCCCGTAAACTACCACCCGCCTGTTACCTGCGGAGCGCGTCATGGGTCTTGATCCCGTCGTACTGTTCTTTGTCTTCGGCCTGGCGGCCGGGCTGCTGAAAAGCGAGCTGAAACTGCCACCGGCGCTGTATGACACCCTGTCCATCGTGCTGCTGCTGGCCATCGGCCTGCACGGCGGCGTGGAGCTGGCCGAACAGGCCAGCCTGGCGCTGCTCGGCCAGTCGGCACTGGTCCTCGGCCTAGGCATCGTCCTGCCGCTGCTGGCCTTCGCCCTGCTGCGCGGGCTGCGCTTCGACCGCATCAACGCGGCGGCGGTGGCAGCCCACTATGGCTCGGTGAGCGCCGGGACCTTCGCCGTGGTGGTGGCCTACCTGGCGGCGCGGGAAATCTTCTTCGAAAGCTACATGCCGCTGTTCGTGGCCATCCTGGAGATTCCGGCGATCCTCGTCGGCATCCTGCTGGCCAAGGGCGTCTCGCGGGATACCCAGTGGAAGGAGCTGGGCCGGGAAATCTTCCTCGGCAAGAGCATCATGCTGCTGCTCGGCGGCCTGCTGATCGGCGCGGTGGCCGGCAAGGAAGCCATCAAGCCGCTGGAGCCGCTATACACCAGCATGTTCAAGCCGGTGCTGGCGTTCTTCCTGCTGGAAATGGGCCTGATCGCCTCCGGCCAGCTCGGCACCCTGCGTCGTTTCGGCCTGCGCCTGGCCGCCTTCGCCCTGCTCATGCCGCTGCTCGGCGCCCTGCTCGGCGCCCTGCTGGCCCGGGCCATGGGTCTCAGCCTGGGCGGTACGGCGATGCTCGCCACCCTGGCCGCCTCGGCGTCGTACATCGCCGTGCCGGCGGCCATGCGCCTGGCCTTGCCGGAGGCCAATCCGTCGCTATCCTTGACCGCCTCGCTGGGGATCACCTTCCCCTTCAACATCCTGGTCGGTATCCCGCTCTACTGCTGGCTGGCCGAACAACTGATCGCCTGGGGATTGTGAGATGACCGCCCATACCCGCACGCTGCTCACTGTGATTTGTGAGGCAGCGCTGGAAAAGAAACTGCTGGCCGACCTGGAAAACCTCGGCGCCCCGGGCTGGACGCTGTCCGATGCGCGCGGCCGCGGCTCGCGCGGCGTGCGCAGCGCCGGCTGGGATACCGAGGGCAATATCCGCCTGGAGGTGATCGGCTCACGCGAACTTGCCGAACGCATCGCCAGTCACCTGCAGGCGCGCTACTACGCCAACTACGCCATGGTCTGCTACCTCGCCGAGGTGCAGGTGCTGCGCCCGGAAAAGTTCTGAGTCAGCGACGCGCAGCCCGTACACCCTCGGCGAGTTGCCGGCACAGCCCCAGCACCCCGTCGATGGCCTGCTGCGGCGTGGCCGCCGTGGCGATCTGGTCGACCAGCGCCGAGCCCACCACCACGCCCTCGGCGCGCCGCGCCACCTCGGCGGCGTGCGCCGGGGTGCGGATGCCGAAGCCGATGCACAGCGGCAAATCGGTATGCCGGCGCAGGCGCGCCACGGCTTCCTCGACCTGCTCCATGCTCGCCGCGCCGGCACCGGTCACGCCGGCCACCGAGACGTAGTAGACGAAGCCGGAGCTGCCGTTGAGCACCACCGGCAGGCGCGCATCGTCGGTGGTCGGCGTGGTCAGGCGGATGAAGTCGATGCCAGCGGCCTGCGCCGGCTCGCACAGCTCGTCGTTATGCTCCGGCGGCAGGTCGACGATGATCAAACCATCCACCCCGGCGGCCTGGGCGTCGGCGACGAAGCGCTCCACGCCATAGGCGAAGATCGGGTTGTAGTAGCCCATCAGCACCAGCGGCGTCTGGCGGTCGTCCTGGCGGAATTCGCGGACCATCTGCAGGGTCTTGAGCAGGTTCTGGCCATTGCCCAGCGCACGGATGTTGGCCAGCTGGATCGCCGGGCCATCGGCCATCGGGTCGGTGAACGGCATGCCCAGCTCGATCACGTCGGCGCCGGCGGCCGGCAGGCCCTTGAGGATGGCCAGCGAGCTGGCGTAGTCCGGGTCGCCGCCGGTGACGAAGGTCACCAGGGCGGCGCGGTTTTGTTCTTTCAGCTCGGCAAAGCGGCTCTGCAGGCGGCTCATGCGTGCTTCTCCTGTTCGCTCATATGGTGCATCACGGTCTGCATGTCCTTGTCGCCGCGGCCGGACAGGTTGACCACCATCAGGTGCTCCTTGGGCAGCTTGGCCGCGCGCTTGAAGGCTTCGGCCAGGGCGTGGGCGGACTCCAGCGCCGGGATGATGCCTTCCAGGCGGCAGCACTGGTGGAAGGCTTCGAGGGCTTCGTCGTCGCTGATCGGCACATACTCGACGCGCTTGATCTGGTGCAACCAGGCGTGCTCGGGGCCGACGCCGGGGTAGTCGAGGCCGGCGGAAATCGAGTGCGCGTCGGTGATCTGGCCGTCGGCGTCCTGCAGCAGGAAGGTGCGGTTGCCGTGCAGCACACCCGGCGCGCCGCCGGCCATGCTCGCCGCATGCTTGCCGGTGTCCACGCCATGCCCGGCCGCTTCGACGCCGACGATCTGCACGCCTTGGTCATCGAGGAACGGGTGGAACAGGCCGATGGCGTTGGAGCCACCACCGATGCAGGCGACCAGCGAGTCGGGCAGGCGGCCTTCCTTCTCGAGGATCTGCTCGCGCACTTCGTTGCCGATCACCGCCTGGAAATCGCGCACCATGGCCGGGTACGGGTGCGGGCCGGCGGCGGTGCCGATCAGGTAGAAGGTGTTGTGGACGTTGGTCACCCAGTCGCGCAGCGCTTCGTTCATCGCATCCTTGAGCGTGCCGGTGCCGGCGGTGACCGGAATCACCTCGGCGCCGAGCAGCTTCATGCGGAACACGTTGGCCTGCTGGCGGTCGATGTCGGTGGTACCCATGTACACCACGCACTGCATGCCGAAGCGCGCCGCCACGGTGGCGGTGGCCACGCCGTGCATGCCGGCGCCGGTCTCGGCGATGATGCGCTGCTTGCCCATGCGCTTGGCCAGGAGGATCTGGCCGATGCAGTTGTTGATCTTGTGCGCGCCGGTGTGGTTGAGGTCTTCGCGCTTGAGGTAGATCTTCGCCCCGCCGAAGTGCTCGCTCAGGCGCTCGGCGTAGTACAGCGGGCTGGCGCGGCCGATGTAGTCGCGGTGGAAGTAGGCCAGCTCTTCGAGGAAGGCCGGATCGACCTTGGCCTTCTCGTACTCGGCGGCCAGGTCGTTGATCAGCGGCATCAGGGTTTCGGCGACGAACTGGCCACCGAAGCGACCGAACAGGCCCTTGTTATCCGGGCCGGTGCGTAATGAACTCATGGCAGTGCTCCTGCGCTTACCCGCCGACACAGGGCGGCGGGCCTGGGGTAAAGGTCGGTGCGCCACGGCAAATCCCCGCCACACACCACAGCCAGCTTCTCGCAAAGAGAAGTACATGCCGGCCATTCTACCCCTGGCGAGCCACTGGAAAAGCGATTAGATTGCCACAAACCGTCAGGAAATCTCACAGATACCATGAGCCGCGACCTGCCTCCGCTGAATGCCCTGCGCGCCTTTGAAGCCACCGCCCGCCTGCTCAGCGTCAGCAAGGCGGCTGAGGAGCTGAACGTGACCCACGGGGCAGTCAGCCGGCACCTGAGTGCCCTCGAAAGCCAGTTGGGGATCGCCCTGCTGGGCAAGGAGGGTCGCGGCATAAAACTCACCGATGCAGGACGTCGCCTGCGCGACGCCAGCAGCGAGGCCTTCACCCGCCTGCGCGACTGTTGGGGCGAATTGCAGCAACAGCAGGCCGATGCGCCCTTCGTCCTCGGCTGCCCCGGCAGCCTGCTGGCCCGCTGGTTCATCCCGCGCCTCGACCGCCTGCAGCGCGAGCTGCCGGAGCTGCGCCTGCAGCTGTCGGCCAGCGAGGGTGAACTGGACCCGCGACGCCCCGGCGTGGATGCCACGCTGTGCTTTGCCGAAGCGCCCTGGCCGGCCGACATGCAGGTGCTGGCACTGGCCGAAGAACGCATCGGCCCGGTACTCAGCCCGCGCTATGCCGGCTTTGCCCGCCTGGCCGCTGCCGCACCGACGGTGCTGCTCGGTGAGCCGCTGCTGCACACCACCTCGCGTCCGCAGGCCTGGCCACAATGGGCGCAGGCGCAGGGCCTGGACGCCGGACAGCTGCAACGGGGCCAGGCTTTCGAGCATCTCTATTACCTGCTGGAAGCGGCCGCCGCCGGACTGGGCGTGGCCATCGCCCCGCAAACCCTGGTCGCCGACGACCTGGCCGCCGGGCGCCTCGCCGCACCCTGGGGGTTTGTCACCACCTGCGCCCAGCTCAGCCTGTGGCTGCCGGCACGCCAGGCCGACCCACGCGCGCTGCGCCTGGCACAGTGGTTACAGAAGGAACTGGCCTCAGCGGGCCAGTGACTGCTCGCCGAGCGTGGCCGGCTGGCTGGCTGGCGGATCGATGCGCGCCATCTGCTCGGCAATCCACGCCTCGGCGCGCTGGTTCAACTCGGCAATCGAGCGCGAGTCGGCACCCGCCGCATACAGGGGCGGCCCGTAGATCACATCGATGCAGCCGGGGGTCTTGCTCCAGCCCTGCTTGGGCCAGAAACGTCCGGCGTTATGCGCCACCGGCAGCACTGGCAGGCCGGCATGCGCGGCCAGCGCCGCGCCACCGCGCGAGAACTTGCCCATCTGCCCCACCGGCACCCGCGTGCCTTCCGGGAAGATCAGCACCCAGGCACCGGCGCGCAGGCACTCGTCACCGCGCCGGGCCAGTTGCTTGAGTGCCGCCTTGGGGTTGCTGCGGTCGATGGCAATCGGCTTGACCATGGCCATCGCCCAGCCGAAGAACGGCACATAGAGCAGCTCGCGCTTGAGTACCTGGGTCAGCGGCGCCACGCGGGCGGAGAGAAAGAAGGTTTCCCAGGTGCTCTGGTGCTTGGCGAGGATCACGCAGGGTTGCTGGGGAATATGCTCGGCACCCTGCTCGCGGTAGTCGATACCCGCCACCCATTTGCACAGCCACACCGCCAGCCGGCACCAGGCCTGGGTGATGAAGCGCGCGCGCTGGGCAAACGGCAAGAAGGGGCCGATCAGTACACTGAGGGTGCCCCAGATGCAGGCACTGGTCGCCAGCAGCAGGTAGAAGACAACGGTTCTTGCGGCCTGCACTGTCGACATTCTCATGATCCTTTATAAGAGCAACTGGTCAGCGATCGCCGCCAGATCTTCGAACACCAGCGTCCCGGCTGGCAAGGACTTGCCCAGGGTGCGCAGGCCTTTGCCGGTTTTCACCAACACAGGCTGGCAATGGACGGCGCTCGCCGCCTGCAGGTCACCGATACTGTCGCCGACAAACCACACTCCGGGCAGCGCGCAGCCATAGTGCGCAGCGATCTGCTCGAGCATGCCGGGCAGCGGCTTGCGGCAACCGCAGCCGTCATCGGGGCCATGCGGGCAATGCACGATCAGCCCGACCTCGCCGCCCTGCTCCGCCACCAGCTGGCGCAGGCGGGCGTGCATCGACTCCAGGGTGGCTGCATCGTAGTAGCCGCGGGCCAGCCCCGACTGGTTGGTGGCCACCGCCACGGTCCAGCCGGCCTTGCTCAGGCGCGCGATGGCGTCGATCGCACCGGGGATGGGAATCCACTCGTCGAGCGACTTGATATAGGCGTCGGAGTCTTCATTGATGACCCCGTCGCGGTCGAGAATCAGCAGCTTCATAACCACACGCTCCCAGCGATACACGCCAGGCCACGGCGCACAACCTGCCGCCGCCCGCCTGGCGCGTGCCGCTGCCGGGGTCAGCCCAGCAGTGAAATATCCGCCACGCCGAGGAACAGGCCACGCAGCTCGGCCAGCAGGGCATAACGGTTGGCGCGTACGTTGGCATCCTCGGCGTTCACCAGCACCGCTTCGAAGAAGCCATCCACCGGCTCACGCAGGCTGGCCAGCTGGCTCAGGGCCAGGTGGTACTGGCGCTGCACGGCCAGCGGCTGCACCGCATCGCGGGCATGGTGAATGGCCGCATTGAGGGTGAACTCGCAGGGATTGTCGAAGAAATGCGCCGACGCCGAGGCCGGCAGCTGGCCTTCGGCCTTGGCCAGGATGTTCGACACGCGCTTGTTGGCGGCCGCCAGGGCAGCGGCTTCCGGCAGCTGACGGAAGGCCTGCACGGCCTGCACGCGCTGGTCGAAGTCCAGCGGCGACGCCGGGTTGACCGCACGCACCGCCTGGTAGACGGCAACGTCTACGCCTTCGTCCTCGTAGCGCGCACGCAGGCGGTCGAAGATGAAGTCGAGCACCTGTGCGGCCAGGCCGGCGGCCTTGACGCGCTCGCCGTACTGTTCGATGGCAAAGGCCACCGCCTGCACCAGGTCGAGGTCCAGCTGCTTCTCGATGAGGATGCGCAGCACGCCCAGCGCGGCGCGGCGCAGCGCGTAGGGGTCCTTGGAGCCGGTGGGCAGCATGCCAATGCCGAAGATGCCGACCAAGGTGTCGAGCTTGTCGGCCACCGCCACGGCCGCGCCGGTCAGGGTCTGCGGCAGCTCGGCGCCGGCGCCGCGCGGCATGTACTGCTCGTTGAGCGCCTTGGCCACGTCCTCCGGCTCGCCGTCATGCAGCGCGTAGTAGTAGCCGGCAATGCCCTGCATTTCCGGGAACTCGCCGACCATCTCGCTGGCCAGGTCGCACTTGGAGAGCAGGCCGGCACGCTCGGCGCGCGCCGGGTCAGCACCGATCTGCCGGGCGATAAAGCCGGCCAGCGCGGACACCCGCTTGGCCTTGTCGAACACGCTGCCCAGCTGGGCCTGGAACACCACGTTGGCCAGGCGCTCGTTGCGTTTTTCCAGCGGCTGGCGCTTGTCCTGCTTGAAGAAGAACTCGGCGTCGGTGAGGCGCGGGCGCACCACCTTCTCGTTGCCGGAAACGATCTGTGCCGGGTCTTTCGACTCGATGTTGGCCACGGTGATGAAGCGCGGCAGCAGCTTGCCGTTGCCATCCAGCAGGCAGAAGTACTTCTGGTTGTCCTGCATGGTGGTGATCAGCGCTTCCTGCGGCACTTCCAGGAAACGTTCCTCGAAGGAGCAGACCAGCGGTACCGGCCATTCGACCAGCGCGGTCACTTCATCGAGCAGCGCCGGCGGCACGATGGCACTGCCGTTCTCGGCCTGGGCCAGTTGCTCGACGCGCGCGGCGATCTGCGCGCGGCGTTCGGCGAAGTCAGCCAGCACATAGGCGCTGCGCAGGTCCTCGGCATAGCTGGCCGGGCTGCTGATACGCACTTCGTGGTTGGCATGGAAACGGTGCCCGCGCGACGTGCGCCCGGCCTGCTGGGCGAGGATCTGGCAATCCACCACGGCATCACCGAACAGCATCACCAGCCACTGGGTCGGGCGCACGAACTCTTCCTTGCGCGCCGCCCAGCGCATGCGCTTGGGAATCGGCAGGTCGGCCAGCGAGGCCTCGACAATCCCCGGCAGCAGGCTGACTGCCGCTTGCCCGGCAATGCACTGGCTGAACTTGAGCTTGGCGCCCGAGCGGTCGATTTCCGCCAGGTCGACACCGCACTTCTTGGCAAAGCCCAGCGCGGCCTGGGTGGGGTTGCCGTCCTTGTCGAAGGCCGCCTGCACGGGCGGGCCGTCGAGGTTCAGCGTGCGATCCGGCTGCTGCGCCTGCAGGCGCTCGACAAGCACGGCCAGACGGCGCGGCGCGGCGTAGTAGCGGGCCTGCAGGTAGTCCAGACCGGCACTCTTGAGGCCTTTCTCGACGCCGGCCAGGAAAGCCTCGCCGAGGCTCTTCAGGGCTTTCGGGGGCAGCTCTTCGGTGCCCAGTTCAACCAGAAAATCTTGGGCGCTCATTATTCGGCCTCCTTCAGCTTGGCCAGCACTTCATCACGCAGTTCGGGGGTGGCCAACGGGAAGCCGAGCTTGGCGCGGGCCAGCAGGTAGCTCTGCGCGATGTTCCGCGCCAGGGTACGTACACGCAGGATGTACTGCTGACGCGCGGTCACCGAGATGGCGCGGCGGGCATCCAGCAGGTTGAAGCTGTGGCTGGCCTTGATGACCATTTCGTAGGCCGGCAGCGGCAGCTGCAGCTCCATCAGGCGGTTGGCTTCCGACTCGTAGAAATCGAACAGCTCGAACAGCTTGTCGACGTTGGCGTGTTCGAAGTTGAAGGTGGACTGCTCCACCTCGTTCTGGTGGAACACGTCGCCGTAGGTGACCTTGCCGAACGGGCCGTCGGAGTAGACCAGGTCATACACCGAGTCGACGCCCTGCAGGTACATGGCCAGGCGCTCCAGGCCATAGGTGATCTCGCCAGTGACCGGGTAGCACTCGACGCCGCCGACCTGCTGGAAGTAGGTGAACTGGGTGACTTCCATGCCGTTCAGCCAGACTTCCCAGCCCAGGCCCCAGGCGCCGAGGGTCGGCGACTCCCAGTTGTCCTCGACGAAGCGGATGTCATGCACGCGGGTATCCACGCCGATGCGGCGCAGCGACTCCAGATACAGATCCTGGATGTTCTCCGGGTTCGGCTTGAGAACCACCTGGAACTGGTAGTAATGCTGCAGGCGGTTGGGATTCTCGCCGTAGCGGCCGTCGGCCGGGCGGCGCGAGGGCTGCACATAGGCAGCGTTCCAGGTTTCCGGGCCGATGGCGCGCAGGAAGGTGGCGGTGTGGAACGTACCCGCGCCCATTTCCATGTCGTAGGGTTGCAGGATCACGCAGCCCTGCTCGGCCCAGTAACTCTGCAGGGCAAGGATCAGGCCTTGGAAGGTGCTCACGTCGGGCGTAGTCTGGCTCACGAATATCACCGGTTTGGATGCTTGGGCGTAAAACCGGCGAGTATACCCGATCAACCCCGCCCGCAACGCATGGACAGGCCGATGCCCCGCTGCTCCTGGTGTAGCCAAGACCCCCTGTACATCGCCTACCACGACGAAGAGTGGGGCGTACCACTGCGCGACCCGCAACGGCTGTTCGAGCTGCTGTTGCTGGAGGGCTTCCAGGCCGGCCTGTCATGGATCACTGTACTGAAGAAACGCGAACGCTACCGCGCGGTGCTGTGGCATTTCTCAGCCGAACGCCTGGCACGGATGAGCGACGCGGAGATCGAGGAACGCCTGCAGGATCCGGGGATCATCCGCAACCGCCTCAAGCTGCGCGCCGCCCGGCAGAATGCCCAGGCCTGGCTGCGCCTGGATGACCCGGTGGCGCTGCTCTGGTCGTTCGTCGCCGACACACCGCAGATCAACCACTACGCCAGCCTCGCCGAAGTGCCCAGCGTGACCCCGGCTGCCGAGGCCATGAGCAAGGCACTGCGCAAGGCCGGTTTCAGCTTCGTCGGCCCGACTATCTGCTACGCCTTCATGCAGGCCGCCGGGATGGTCATGGACCACACCCTGGACTGCCCGCGCCATGCGCAACTGGCCCACGCAACGCACTGAACGCCGCGCTCAGCGACCCTCACGCAGGGCCAGCACATGGGCCATCAGCGCCTCGCTCTGGCGGCGCTGTTCGGCGGCATCCAGCGTCGGGTTGTCCAGCACCTGGTCGATCTGCGCCAGCAACGCCGCCTGCCGCTCCACCTTGGCCTCCAACTGGCGAATGCGCTGCAACTCCCGCCAGCCCCAGATGCCGAGCAGCAGCAACACGCCCAGCAACAGCCCCGCCATCGTCCACAGCCAGCCCGCCTGCATCATTGAATTCCTCCAGCCTTTGCATGCCCGCCACCTTAGCAGCCCGCCCCGCAGGCGTCTGTGCAGACGACGAATGAGACTTGCCGGCTCCCCGGTGCGCATGTTTTGATTCGCGCACTTTTTCTTACGAACCGAAACTTTCGCATGTCGAAACGCAACACGCCGCAACGTCGCCACGCCATTCTGGCCCTGCTCAACGAGCAGGGTGAAGTCAGCGTGGACGCCCTGGCGCGGGCCTTCGCCACCTCGGAAGTGACCATTCGCAAGGACCTCGCCGAACTGGAGAAGAACGGCCTGCTGCTGCGCCGCTACGGTGGCGCGGTGACCATGCCGCAGGAACTGATCGGCGAGCCGGCGCAGCCGGTATCCGCCGGCAAGCAGGCCATCGCCGGCCTGGCCGTGGGGCTGATCCGCGAGCACGCACGCATCATCATCGACAGCGGCAGCACCACCGCGGCGATGATCCCCCAGCTTGGTCATCAGCCCGGCCTGGTGGTGATGACCAACTCGCTGAACGTGGCCAATGCACTGCGCGAGCTGGAGCACGAGCCGGTGCTGCTGATGACCGGCGGTACCTGGGACCCGCATTCCGAGTCGTTCCAGGGCCAGGTTGCCGAACAGGTGCTGCGCTCCTACGACTTCGACCAGCTGTTCATCGGCGCCGCCGGCCTCGACCTGGCCCGCGGCACCACCACCTTCAATGAACTGCTCGGGCTGTCGCGGGTCATGGCCGAAGTGGCCCGCGAAGTGATCGTCCTGGCGGAAAGCGACAAACTCGGGCGCAAGATGCCCAACCTGGAGTTGCCCTGGGGCAGCATTCATACCCTGATCAGCGACGAGCGCCTGCCCGGTGCGGCGCGTCGCGAACTGGAGGCGCGCGGTATTCGTGTACTGCTGGCGCCCCTTCCTCACTGACAAGGAGCATTGCCTATGTGTGGCATCGTTGGCGCCATTGCCGAGCGGCAGGTTAGCGCGATTCTGGTCGAAGGCCTCAAGCGCCTCGAATACCGTGGCTACGACAGCGCCGGGGTAGCGGTATACACCGACGCCGGGCAGCTGCAGCGCTGCCGGCGCACCGGCAAGGTCGTCGAGCTGGAACAGGCCCTGCAGGCCGAGCCGCTGGTCGGCCGCCTGGGCATCGCGCACACCCGCTGGGCCACCCACGGCGCGCCGAGCGAAGCCAACGCCCACCCGCACTTCTCCAGCACTGACCTGGCCGTGGTGCACAACGGCATCATCGAGAACCACGAAAGCCTGCGCGGCGAACTGCAGGCGCTGGGCTATGTGTTCAGCTCGCAGACCGACACGGAAACCATCGTCCACCTGCTGCACCACCTGCTGAAAAGCCACGCCGATCTGGCCGATGCGCTCAAGGCCGCGGTCCGCCAACTGCATGGCGCCTATGGCCTGGCGGTAATCAGCGCCGCCCAGCCAGACCGCCTGCTCGCCGCGCGCAGCGGCAGCCCGCTGGTGATTGGCCTGGGCCTGGGGGAAAACTTCCTCGCCTCCGACCCGCTGGCCCTGCGCCAGGTCACCGACCGCTTCATCTACCTGGAAGAAGGCGACATCGCGGAAATCCGCCGCGACAGCCTGCAGATCTGGGACGCCCAGGGCCAGGCCGTACTGCGTGACATGGTGCAGTACCACGAACAGGCGGAAGCCGCCGACAAGGGCGAATACCGTCACTACATGCTCAAGGAAATCCACGAGCAGCCCAAGGTGGTACAGCGCACCCTGGAAGACCGCCTGGCCGCCGACCACGTGCTGACCCAGGCCTTCGGCCCGCAGGCCGGCGAACTGTTCGGCCGCGTGCGCAACGTGCAGATCGTCGCCTGCGGCACCAGCTACCACGCCGGTCTGGTCGCCCGTTACTGGCTGGAGGCGCTGACCGGCGTGCCCTGCCAGGTGGAAGTGGCCAGCGAGTTCCGCTACCGCCAGGTGGCCGTCCAGCCCGACGCGCTGTTCGTGACCATCTCGCAGTCCGGGGAAACCGCCGACACCCTGGCCGCCCTGCGCAATGCCAAAGATGCCGGCTACCTGGCCAGCCTGGCCATCTGCAACGTCGGCACCAGCTCGCTGGTACGCGAATCCGACCTGACCCTGCTGACCCGCGCCGGCCCGGAAATCGGCGTCGCCTCGACCAAGGCCTTCACCACCCAGCTGGTCGGCCTGCTGCTGCTCACCCTGGCCATCGGGCGCGCCCGTGGCAGCCTGCCGGCCGCCGTCGAAGCCGATGCGGTGCAGGCCCTGCGCGGCCTGCCAGGCCTGCTCAAGCAGGCGCTGGACATGGACGGGCAGATCGAGAAAGTCGCCGAAGCCTTCGCCGAGAAGCACCACAGCCTATTCCTCGGGCGTGGCGAGCAGTACCCGGTGGCCATGGAAGGTGCGCTCAAGCTCAAGGAGATCTCCTACATCCACGCCGAAGCCTACCCGGCCGGCGAGCTCAAGCATGGCCCGCTGGCGCTGGTCGACAGCGACATGCCGGTAGTCACCGTGGCGCCCAACAACGAGCTGCTGGAAAAGCTCAAGTCCAACCTGCAGGAAGTGCGCGCGCGCGGCGGCCAGCTGATCGTCTTCGCCGACCGCGACGCCCAGCTGGAAAACGGCGAAGGCACCCGCGTCATCAACATGCCGCACAGCCACGCACTGCTCGCGCCCATCCTCTACACCGTGCCGCTACAGCTGCTGTCCTACCACGTCGCCGTGCTCAAGGGCACCGACGTCGACCAGCCGCGCAACCTGGCCAAGTCGGTGACCGTGGAATAAGCAGCGCCTCACCACGCTCTGCGGGGACGCCAGCCAAGCGGCTCGCGTCCCCGCCGTCTTTGCGGGCCTGCCTGTTCTATGTAGCGGGGGCGCCACAAACACGCTGCCGTGAGCGCAGCGTTTTTAATCCGATCGCCAAACACCGGACACGCGAGGCCTGCCCCTGTTGTCCTTGCCTATCGTGCAATGTGCGCTGTGCTGTAGCTGCTGATGCGCGGTGTTATGCACGCAGCACTTCGATAAACCACTTGGGCTGCATGGCGTCAAAGTCATAACGAATATTGGCAGGCAGGTAGCTCGCCGAGTCCAACACACACGGCTTGTTATCCATACGCCTGAACACAACCCAGTGCCAGAAATGAATACCCTGTTCCTGATGATGCTTGATGGACAACAACGCCAAATCCGGCAAGGTCTCCCAGGCTACAAAAGGAATTTCGCTCGTCGAAGTTTGCACCCCGGCCTGTGCCAGCAGCCGGCGAACATACTGGGTATCGGACCACAAGGCTTCATCCGACGCATAAATGCCCATGCCGTTAGCGATAGCCTGCATCTCCGCATAGGTCTTGCCAAGAATATTGGCAACCGCAGCAATGCCGCACCCGCTGGTTTCTTCCTGTATGACCGGAGTATGCATTGGCCGTCCTTAATATTTGGCCAAGGGACGCGCTTAAAGCCGTCCCAGTGAGCAAATTTAATTAGTTGTTAGGTACTTCGCTATCTGATCTGCGCAACAGGGAACAGGCCACGATTTAAGCAGAGCGAAAACGTGACCTGCCCTCTATGTCTCTTTTTAGCCCTATTCGTACTCGATATAACCATTCATTGCGTTTTCAGCATCATGGTTAAAACTGATTTCCAGCCTGGTTTTACCCTCGGCAGACTTGGACAGTCGGTAACTACCCTGAGTAACCATGACATTGTTGCCTGGCGGCGTATAAAGCGTGACGTTTTTCTTGTTATCAAGATTCCCGCCCGCCCCGGAAAAATCCAGCTTGCTTATCAGGATGCTCGGTGTAGCCACCATGAAGCAGTTATCTTGCGGGCACGCGTCGGCATAGATAGCGATTTTCTCTTCCGTTCTATTGCCGAAATCCACCACTTGGCGATGCACATGCCGGGCCTGCCAAGGCTGGCCGTTGATCACGCCCTGCATGGGCTGATCTTTAAACTCATAACAATACTGCTGGGTGGGTTCTACTCCCGCCATCTGCTTCATCTGGGCTTGCAGCGTTGCCATGAAATTAACCTTGGGCACGCCATCTTTCTGGACAACAATGGTCGGCACAATTACCTCAGGGTAACAGTGCCGGAAAAATTTAACGTTGACCCCATCCTGGGTGGCATCGAGGACTTCATAGCTTTCAATGGCCAGGCTGATATTGGCCAGGAATTCAGCCTGCCGCGGGTCACTCAGCAGCGGCTTCAGGGCTTCCGCATCACCGGCCGCCATGGCCTGCCAAAACTGCTTGACCAGATCGACATTGGCGTCCTGCTTGGCACAACCCAGCAAGAGTGAAGCCATGAGAACCATCCAGACAACTTTCATATCGGTATTTCCTTATGAACCAGAGCTATTTCAGACTTTATATAAGCGCAGCCAAATGGAACTCTTCATAACCCCACAACCAACGCCACCTACTTCAAGAAAATCATAATAAATCAAAGCGTTACCCTTCACTCGAACCACTTCCCACTATTCGCGCGCAACCTTTCTATACGATTTGATTACTGGCACGAACCGCTGTTTGCTTCAGCGGCACCATTGCTGTTCGCAGGGTACGCCGTCGCGGTTGCCATCCATTTTTGTTGCGGGGCAGTTGTGCAGGAAAAAGCGGGCTTCTTCGCACGAGGTCATTTGTGAGCAGTGCGTGCGCCCATCGCAACGATAACGGCTGGCGCTGGCCTGCTGGGGCGCCAGGCGGGATGGAGTGGTGCTGGCGGGCGAGCTTTCCGGGGTTAGCCAGGCAAACAGCCTGTCCACTGACAGCCAGGACAGGGCTGGCTGAATAACCACCGGGCTGCCCAGGGTTGAGCCGTCTGCCGCGATATTGGTAATCACCGGGCTAGCACTATGCCCGGGGTAGAAGTGCCAGCCCGCTGCGGCCAGCAATATCAGTACGAGGAGTTTTTTCATGCTGCAGTCCCTTGCATAAAAGGTGGCCGCGCTCTACTGGAGTGCGCAGGCGTTACCGGAGGATGGAGCCACGCAGTATCGCGGATTTGCCCAGCCCCCGGCCACGCCCTCTTTAGCGCCCTGTTACAACTGGCGGCTTGTCGGATTGTGACCAGCAGTCATAGCATGACCAGCAGTCACGATCATTCAGGCCGGCCTCATGCGTTATCAGGAACACCTCTTTCAACAACGTGAAGGGCTCTTGCTGGCCGCCGCGCGCCAGTTGTTCCAGGCACAGCCCTGGGACCGCGTGACCATTGCCGAGCTGGCCCAGCAGGCGGGGATCGGCAAGGGTACGGTGTACAAGCACTTTCCCAGCAAGGAGGCACTGTATGCGCGGCTGGTGCTGGACCGCTCGCAACAGCACCTGCAGGAGCTGCGCGAGGTAGCGCGCCAGGCCCCGGCCGGGCAGGCCATGCGCCAGGTGATCCAGCGCGCCTTTGCCCAGTTGCTCGCCGACCCCCTGCAGGCGCAGTTGTGCCAGTTGTGCGACCGACCAGCCTTTCAGGCGCGCCTTGAGGAGGATTGCCGGGCGCAGTTCATCACCCTGGAAGGGCAGTACCTGGCGCTGTTCAGCGAGCTGCTGCAAGACAGCTTTGCCGATCTGGCGCTGACCCCCGAGGCTGGCCAGACGCTGCTGTGGGGCATCGAGGCCTGCTTCAACGGGGTGATCGCGCGGATTGCCTCCGGGGGCTTTGCCCACTGGGCCGAGCCGATCGAGCTGGAGGCGTATTTCGCCCGAGTCACCGACTTCATCATCGCCGGCCTGCATGGCCAGGCGGCTGCGCAGCACCGCGCGCCCATCCCTCACGAGTAATCGCCATGTTCGCCTTGTTGCGTCAACGTCCCTGGATTATCGCGCTGCTGATTGCCCTGCTGTTGCTGGCCTGGCTGTTGAGTGGCGAACGCCTGGTCGCGCGTGACGACGCGGCGCCAGACAGCCCCTCCAGCGCGCCGCCCGCCGGGCTGGCGCGGGTTGCGGTGGAGTGGCTGGAAGCCCAGCCGATGCAGCGCGAGCAGGTGGTGCAAGGGCAGATCGAGGCCTGGCGGCGGGTCGAGCTGCGCGCCCAGGTCAGCGCCCGCGTGCAACGCCTGGACCAGGACAAGGGCCAGCGCGTGGCCGAAGGCCAGTTGCTGCTCAGCCTGTCGCCCGATGAGCGTCCTGCGCAACTGGCGCGCAGCGAGGCCGAGGTACGCCAACGCGCCAGCGATGTGCGCGCCGCCGAGCAATTGCGCCAGCGCAGCCTGATCTCTGCCAACGAACTGCTGCGCCTGCAGAGCGAGCTGGCCAAGGCCCGCGCCGAGCTGGACAGTGCGCGCCTGCAAATGCAGTACACCGCCGTGCGCGCGCCCTTTGCCGGCATCTATGACCAGCGCATGGTCGAGCTGGGCGATTTCGTGCAGCCGGGACAGGCCCTGCTGACCCTGGTGGATATCGACCAGCTCAAGGTCAGCGCGCAGATTGCCCAGCAGCAGGTCGGCCAGTTGCAGCTCGGCCAGACGGTGCGCGTGGTGCTGCTGGATGGCCGCGCGCTGAGCGGCGAGTTGCACTTCATTGCCGCCGCCGCCGACCCCGGTTCGCGCAGCTTCCGTATCGAGGTGAAAGTGGCCAATCCCCAGGGCCTGCGCCTGGCCGGAGCCAGCGCCACCCTGCATATCCGCACCGGCGAGGTGCCGGCACATCGCCTGTCGCCGGCGCTGCTCAGCCTGGATGCCGCCGGCCGCCAGGGAGTGAAGTGGGTGGATGAGCAGCAGCGCGTAGTGTTCAGCCCGGTCGAACTGCTCAGTGTCGACAGCCAGGGGGCCTGGGTAAGCGGGCTGCCGCAGCGCCTGGCGCTGATCACCCTCGGCCAGGGCTTTGTCGAGCCGGGCCAGCAGGTCGACAGCCAACCACGCGAGGCCCACTGAGATGCATGGCCTGATCGCCGCCGCCCTGGACCGTAGCCGCACCAGCCTGCTGCTACTGGCGTTTCTCATGCTCGGCGGCCTGGCCGCCTATATCGCCATGCCCAAGGAATCCAACCCGGACGTGGCGATCCCCATCATCTATGTCTCGGTGAGCCTGGAAGGCATCAGCCCGGAAGATGCCGAGCGCCTGCTGGTACGGCCGCTGGAGCAGGAGCTGCGCAGCCTGGAGGGGGTCAAGGAAATGCGCGCCATGGCCAGCGAGGGGCATGCCTCGGTGACCCTGGAGTTCGATGCCGGCTTCGACGCCAAGCAGGCCCTCGCCGATGTCCGCGAGAAGGTCGACACGGCGCGCAGCAAGCTGCCCGAGGAAGCCGACGAACCGACGGTCAACGAGGTCAACGTGGCGTTGTTCCCGGTGCTCTCGGTGGGCCTCTCCGGGCCCATCGCGGAAACCGAGCTGGTGTACATCGCCCGGCGCCTGAAGGAGCGCATCGAGGGCATCCCCGAGGTGCTCTCGGTGGAGATCGGCGGCGACCGCGAAGACCTGCTGGAGATCGTCGTCGACCCGCAGGTATTGGACAGCTACGGCATCGACTACAACACGCTGTTCACCCTGGTCAGCCGCAACAACCGGCTGGTTGCCGCCGGCAGCCTGGATAACGGCGCCGGGCGACTGAGCATGAAGGTGCCGGGGGTCATCGAAAACCTCGACGACGTGCTGAGCCTGCCAGTCAAGGTGGTGGGTGACAGCGTGGTGACCTTCGGCGACGTGGCGACCATCCACCGCACCTTCAAGGACCCCACCGGCTTCGCGCGCATCAATGGCCAGCCGGCCATCGTCCTGGAGGTATCCAAGCGCAGCGGCGCCAACATCATCGCCACCATCGAACAGGTCAAGGCACTGTTCGCCGAGGCCGCCCCGCAGCTGCCGGCCGACCTGCAGGTCAGCTACATCATGGACCAGTCGCAGGAAGTGCAGAGCATGCTCAGCGACCTGCTCAACAACGTGCTGACCGCCATCGTCCTGGTGCTGATCCTGGTGGTGGCGAGCATGGGTCTGCGCTCGGCGCTACTGGTCGGGCTGACCATTCCGGGAGCCTTCCTGGCCGGCATCCTGCTGATCTGGATGCTCGGCTTCACCCTGAATATCGTCGTGCTGTTCAGCCTGATCCTGGTCGCCGGCATGCTGGTGGATGGCGCCATCGTGGTGTCCGAGCAGGCCGACCGGCACCTGCACGAGGGCCAGAGCCCACACCAGGCCTGGCTGAATGCCGCATCGCGGATGGCCTGGCCGGTGATCGCCTCGACCGCCACCACCCTGGTGGTGTTCCTGCCGCTGCTGTTCTGGCCGGGCGTGGTCGGCCAGTTCATGAAGTACCTGCCGGCCACGGTCATCCTCTGCCTGCTCGCCTCGCTGGCCATGGCCCTGGTGTTCCTGCCGGTGCTCGGTGCGCTGAGCGGCGGCCAGGCCGCCCCCCAGGCGCCGCACGCCAGCCGCGCCGGGCAGGCCTACCGGCGCGTGCTGGCAAGCCTGCTGCGCCGCCCCGGCCTGACTCTGCTGGGAATGCTCGGGCTGATTGCGCTGATCTATGTCGGCTACGGCCGGTACAACCATGGTGTGGAATTCTTCCCCGATGTCGAGCCGGAAAGCGCACAGATCTGGCTGCGTGCGCGCGGCGACCTGTCGGTGCAGGAAAAGGATGCGCTACTGCGTCAGGTGGAAAGCCGCGTGCTGGGCATGCGCGAGGTCAAGGCACTGTACGCCCGCTCGCTGGCCCAGGCGGATGGCCAGCTGGGCGCCGATGTGGTCGGCGTGCTGCAGTTCCAGTTTGTCGACTGGCACCAGCGCCGCCCGGCCAAGGCAATCCTCGCTGACATGAGCCAGCGTACCGCCGGCATACCCGGGGTAGTGCTGGAATTTCGCAAGCAGGAACAGGGCCCCAGCGACGGCAAGCCGGTGAAGTTGCAGATCAGCGCGCAGGACCCGGCGCTCGGCGAGCAGTGGGTCACGCGTATCCGTGAGGAAATGGCCCGCCTCGGCGGCTTCACGGATATCGAGGATGACCGCGCACTGCCCGGCATCGAATGGCGCCTGCAGGTCGACCGCGAAGCCGCTGCGCGCTTCGGCGCCGACGTACTGAGCGTGGGCAACGCCGTGCAAATGCTCACCAACGGCCTGAAGCTGGCCACCTACCGCCCCGAGGACGCCACCGACGAGGTGGATATCCGCGTGCGCCTGCCCGGCAGCTGGCGCTCGCTCGACCAGTTGGGCCGCCTGACCCTGAATACCAGCGCCGGCCAGGTGCCGCTCAGCCACTTCGTCGACCTGCAGCCGGCGCCCAAGGTCGGCACGCTGCGCCGTGTCGACGGTAACCGCACCATCACCCTGCAGGCCGACCTGGCCGAAGGTGCGCGCCTGGACGAACGCCTGCGCGCACTGCGTGCCAGCCTCGACAGCCTGCCGGCCACAGTGCAGGTGCAGTTTGCCGGCGAGGATGCCGACCAGCGCGAGGCAGCCACCTTCCTGATGACCGCCTTCGTGGTGGCGATCTTCCTCATGGCCATCATCCTCGTCACCCAGTTCAACAGCCTCTACCAGGCCGGCCTGGTGCTGTCGGCCATCGTGCTGTCCACCGCCGGGGTGCTGCTCGGCCTGCTGGTCAACGGCCAGTCGTTCGGCATCGTCATGGTCGGCATGGGGCTGATTGCCCTGGCGGGTATCGTGGTCAACAACAACATCATCCTTATCGACACCTACAACCTGCTGCGCCGCCAGGGCCTGCCTGCCGCACAGGCGGCGCTGGAAACCGGCTGCCTGCGCCTGCGCCCGGTCCTGCTCACGGCGGTCACCACCATCCTCGGCCTGGTGCCGATGGTACTGGGCGTGAATGTCGACCTGCTCAGCCCCAGCCTGGGCTTCGGCGCACCCTCAACCCAATGGTGGACCCAGCTATCCAGCGCAATAGCCGGAGGCCTGGCCTTCGCCACCCTGCTGACCCTGCTGCTGACCCCCTGCCTGCTGGTACTCGGCGCACGCTTCGAGCGCCGCCCGGCCAACCAAGCGGTGCCGGACGAGGGCTAGCCAAAGGCGTATGCGATAGGCGGCAGACCACGATTTCAGCAGAGCGGAACGTGGTCTGCTCCCTCATTTTGACCTGTGATCGATTGAGCGCTTGGCCCCGCTACGCGAACTACAGAATGGCCAGGGCAAGAAGTCCACAACAGGCCGGATAGTCGAATGCAACCGCGCTGACGGCAGGTGCAAAAGCAACGCTTTGCTCACTACTTGCGGGGAGAGTCCATATACAATTGTTATGCTCGCGGTTTCACTGCTACCTTCTTTTTCCTGCCCCAAAACTGCCCTTATAAAGTAGTCGTGAGTCGAGCAGGTCTTCACTTTTTTCTCTGACTGGCTCGGAGGTGGGTAATATTTCTGGCGTCGGTTTTTTTCTTTTTCGTCTATTTTCTTTGCGCCGAATTTTCTTTTCTAACGCGCCAATACTTTTTAGATTGAAATCTTTAAGAAGATTTTTGGCCTTTATTGAAAGGGGGCTAGCTTTGGTTTCTGGATAGTTCTCATTTAGGCTGGATAAGCACTTGTGGAGCTCTAGTAGGAATGCTTTCGAAGGTGTCTGGTCTGAGCGCTCATGACCTCGTAGTAAATCTCGAATTTTTTCAAGAGCTATTTGTTTTTCAGTGAGATCAATGCGAAACATCAGGCAGCCCTTAATGCATAACGTGTAGCTAAGGGGCGCGCCGAAGGCGCGTCCCAGCGACCAAAGGGAGCGAACTTGAGCGTAGGGTTAGAGCTTTGCATACTCAATTTGCTGGCCTGGTTGGATATAGCCATACACACGAAACCCATCTGAGATTTCTTCTGTTGGTACATGGACTCTGTCGAGCACAGAGAGCACGCTATGCCTTTGTTCATTTGATTCGGTAAGAATTTCAACCCATTCGGTAAGTTCGTACCCTCCTTCTCGAAAGTGGTAGTACCACTCACGATCCCACGGGGTGACGAATCCGTTTTCCCAGCACTTTGTGCGCCACGCGGGTGCTGGTTCAAGTTCATACATAGCCAAGCGCAATTCATCCCACTTCGTGTTGTTCATCACAGGAATAAGGTGGGGCGGAGTTTTCATGATTGGCTCTAACAGTGATTAGACGGAATTCTTTACTAACGCGATAGTAGCGACTTCCATCTAACTGCGCAGCCTACGCCACTCCACCCACCACAAAACCAAAACAAATCAATACCTTACCCGCCCCATCCCGCCGCTTAACGTATTCGCGCGACGTCTGTTTTATGCCTGGCCTGTGCCAAATACCGCGAGCGCGTAACGTCGCCGGGTGGCGGGGTCAGCATGGCTTGGCCGCTTGCGTTGTGTTGCCGGGGCTGGCGCTGCGCCCCCGCCGCCCGGCACACGGGAAAAATGCGGAGTTGTGCCTGTTTCGCGTGTCTGCCGGCGGCTGGCTAGTGCTTCGCTGGCGGGCCGCGACTACCATGCCGCATCGACAAGGATGCCCCTCCATGACCTGGCTGTTCTATACCCTGCCACTGCTTCTGCTGCTCGCCGCCATCTGGATTTACAACCGCCTGGTGTTCAACCGGCAGCGGGTGGCCGAGGCCTGGAGTGGTATCGAGGTGCAGCTCAAGCGCCGTTCCAGCCTGATTCCGCCGCTGGTCGAGTGCGTGCGCCAGTACCAGCAGCATGAGCAGGACACCCTGCTGCAAGTAACCCGTCTGCGCGAACAGGCCGAGGCCCTGCAGGGTGCGGCCAGTGCGGCGCGCAGCCAGGCGGAAAGCCGCCTGGGGCAGAGCCTGCGCCAGCTCTGCGTGCGCCTGGAAAGTTATCCGCAGTTGCAGGCCGACCGTCACTACCTGGAGCTGCAACAGGCGATCAGCGACTGCGAGCAGCATATCCAGATGGCCCGCCGCTATTACAACGGGGCGGTTCGGGCGCTCAACGTGCTGGTCGAATCCTTGCCGAGCAACCTGGTGGCGCGCCTGTGCGGCTTCCAGGTGGCGGCCTATTTCACCCTGGACGACGCCAGCCAGGGCGAGTCCCCCCGTCTGGAGTTCTGAGATGCGCCATTACTGGAGCCGCCTGCTGCTCGGCCTGGGCCTGTGTCTGCTGGCCGCCGTCCTGCACGCCGAGGAACAGGAGCGCATCGAAGACTTTGCGGTGACCCTGCGCCTGGATACACAGGGCATGCTGCAGGTCAGCGAGCGCATCACCGTGCATGCCACCGGCCAGCAGATCCGCCGCGGCATCTACCGCGACCTGCCGGTGCGCTACCGCCTGCCGGGCGGTTTGTGGCGGCAGACCCCGATCGAGCAGTTCAGCGCCAGCCGCGATGGCCGCCCGGAAAGCGTGCACCGCGAGCGCCAGGGCTCCTACGAGCGCTTCTACCTCGGCTCGCCCTATGAGCTGCTGAAGCCGGGGCGCTACACCTATCAGTTGAATTACCGGGTCGATGCCCAGCTGATCGCCCATGCCGAGCGTGACGAGCTGTACTGGAACGTCACCGGCAACGACTGGCAGTTCCCGATCCTGCGTGCCTCGCTGTTCTTGCAGTTGCCGGATGGCGCGCAGATCGCCCAGGTGGCCGCCTATACCGGCAGCCGGGGTGAGCAGGGCGAATCCTTTGCCGTGCTGCAACAGGGCACCAACAGCCTGCGCCTGCGCACCCGCGCGCCTCTCGCGGTGCAGCAGGGGCTGACCGTGGCGGTGGACTGGCCGCGCGGGGTGATCGTGCGCCCCGACCTGGCCCAGCGCAGCCTGCGCCTGTTGTTCGACAACCCCGGCAGCAGCCTCGGCCTGCTCCTGCTGCTGGTCAGCCTGGGCTATTACCTGCACCAGTGGCGCCGCGTGGGCCGCGATCCGCAGGCCGGCCTGGTGATTCCGCGTTTCCAGGGGCCACACGGGCTGCTGCCCGCAGAGGTCGGCTACCTGTGGCGGCGTGGCCGGCAGAGCGAGGCCGAGGCGCTCAGCCTGAGCTTCACCGACTGGGCGATTCGCGGCCTGCTGTTGCTCAAGGACCGGCCCCGCGCCGAAGGCTTCGTGCTGCAACCCGGCAAGCTCGACAGCGCCGAGCAGCAACCCGCCGAACAGGCGCTGCTCCGCGAGCTGTTCCCGCAGGGCCGGCAGAGTACGGCGCTGACCCTCGGCACGCGCTATGAAAAGCGCCTGGCGGCACTCCAGGATGCGCTGCAGGAGCACCTGCAAAGCCGCGCCAAGGCGTGGTACGCGCGCAATCGCCGCGACTGGGCCTATGGCCTGTTGCTGGCACTGCCCGGCATGTTGCTCAGCGTGGTACTCAGTGTCGAGCCGGGAGACGAGCTGGGCATGGCCATCGCCGGCATGCTGTTCAGCGTCGGTTTCGGCCTGCCGGGCGCGCTGGTGGTGCGCGTTGGGCTCAGCGATAACGAGTGGAGCGGGCGGCTGATGCTGCTGTTCTTCGGCGGGATGTTCGTGCTGGCTGCCTGCCTGGGCCTGGCCTTTTTGCTGTCTGCCACCAGCCTGCCGGTCTGGCTGCTGCTGGCCGGCTACCTGGCGCTGCTCATTGGCTTCTATTTCTGGCTGGAAGCGCCCAGTGCGCTGGGCCAGCAACTGCTCGATGAGCTGGCCGGCTACCGTGAGTACCTGAGCCTGGCGGAAAGCGACAGCCTGGCCCGTGCTGGCGATGCCCCGGCGATGAGCATTGCTCTCTACGAGCAACACCTACCCTATGCCATGGCCCTGGGCGTGGAGGCACGCTGGACCGCGCGTTTCAGCCAGGCCATCGCCACCGGGCTGATCGAACCCGGCGAGCAGGGCTACCAGCCACGCTGGTACGACTCGCGGCGGCCGATCAGCTCGCCTGCGGCCCTCACCGCCAGCCTGGGCAGCAGCCTGGCACTGGCCAGCAGCAGCGCCAGCACACCGCCGGCAAGCAGTTCGTCGAGCAGCGGCAGCTCCGGCGGCGGCTCTTCCGGGGGTGGCAGCGGCGGTGGCGGTGGCGGCGGCTGGTAGGGGCAACATGCCGCAGGGCGCGGCCCGTCTGCGCGCCTGCGCTACACTGTTCCTTTGTCGGGGTTGGCGTATCATGAGCGCCGCTTCCCGGCTCACGCCAACCGCAGCGGGTGCCGACCGACTCCCAGAGCAAGGCCCGACCTTGCCCAACGCTTTCATTCAGGATGCCAACGCATGGGGCCACATCGCGTACACCAGCAGATCTTGCGCAGCCACCACCTGTTCGAACCGCTCAGTGAAGAACAGCTCGACGAACTGCTGGAGTCCAGCCAACTGCTCAACCTGGAGAAAGGCGACACGCTGTTCATCCAGGGCGAGAAGGCGCAGTCCTTCTACTTCATCATTTCCGGCTGCGTGAAAATCTACCGCCTGACCCCGGATGGCCAGGAAAAGATCTTCGAGGTGATCGGCGACCGGCAGACCTTCGCCGAGGCGATGATGCTGATGGACACCCCCAACTATGTAGCCTCGGCGCAGGCGGTGGGCCCCAGCCAGCTGTTCCGTTTCTCCAACGCCGCCTACATGCGCCTGCTGCAGGCCAACCAGCGGCTGACCTTCGCGCTGATCGGCAAGCTGTGCATCCGCCTGCACCAGCGCCTTAACGAGATCGAAACCCTGTCGCTGAAGAACGCCACTCACCGCGTGGTGCGCTACTTCCTCGCCCAGCTGGCGCAGTTGCCGGACGGCGAGACACGCATCGAGCTGCCGGTGACCAAGCAGCTGGTGGCCGGGCACCTGTCGATCCAGCCGGAAACCTTTTCGCGGATCATCCGCCGCCTGAGTGACGAGGGCATCATCGACCTCGATGGCCGGCAGATCACCGTGCTCGACCGCGTGCGCCTGGAGCAGTTCGAGTAAGCCTTGATCGCCGTCATGCACGCTCGCCCTGGCCGGCTGGCACTGTAGCGACACAGGAGGGCAGCATGGCCAAGTGTTTGTATTGTCAGCAGGATAACCCCGCCACGGCGGATGAATGCGAGAACTGCGGGATGCCGCTGCCGCGCCTGGCCGAACAGGCCGCCGAGCGCAAGCAGCGGCGCTTCCTGTGGTTCTGCATCGGCCTGACGGTGTTTTGCGCGGTGATCATCGTGTGGTTCCCGCGCACCATCAGCTGAGTGTTCCGCACCTTGCACAACGCCCCGCCAGTCCTGCTGGCGGGGCGTTGTCGTTTCAGTCGCGGGTCAGCTGGCGATACAGCTGCGGCAGGCGGGTCGGCAGTTGCTCAGGCTGGTGGATCAGCGTGTAGCCATTGGCGCCGAACATGAACGGCAGGTAGGCACCGGCCTCGCGGTCGATGGTGATGCAGAACGGCAGCAGGCCCTTGCTGCGCGCTTCGAGCACCGCCTGGCGGGTGTCCTCGACACCGTAGCGGCCTTCGTAGAGGTCGATGTCGTTGGGCTTGCCGTCGGTGACCAGCAGCAGCAGCTTGCGCCGTTGCGGGCAGCCTTCCAGTTGCCGGGTGGCCTGGCGGATCGCCGCGCCCATGCGCGTGTAGTAGCCGGGCTTGAGCGCCTGGATGCGCCCGCGGGTGTCGTCGTTGTAGCGCTGCTGAAAGCTTTTCAGCTCCTGCAGACGCACCTGCTGGCGGCGCAGCGAGGAAAAGCCGTACAGCGCGAAGGCATCACCGACCGCCGACAGGGCTTCGCCGAACAGCAGCAGGCTGTCGACGATCACGTCGATCACCCGGCTGTGGTTGTTGAGGTGCGCATCGGTGGACATCGACAGGTCGGCCAGCAGCAGGCAGGCCAGGTCGCGCCGGGTGTTGCGCTGCTCCATGAACAGGCCGCGCTCGGCACACTGGCCGTGCTGGCGCTCGACGTGGAAGTCCAGCCAGGCCTGCAGGTCCAGCTCGCTGCCCTGCGGCTGGCCGCGCAGCCACTGGCGGGTATGCCGCAGGTTCTCGAATTGCCGGCGCAGGCGCCGGGCCAGCGGCGCGAGGTGCGCAGGCAGGCCCTTGGGCTCGCTGCCACGCGGCAGCATCAGTTGCAGGTTGACGAAGTCGTCCTTGAGCTGCTGCTTGCGGTAGTCCCACTCCGGCAGCTTGATGCCCGGGCCCAGCGGCAGGTCGTCGAAATCCGCGGCCGGCAGGTCGAGGTCGAGCTTCAGCCCGCCGCCCTTGCGCATGCGCTTGCGCGACAGGGCCAGTTCGTCGAGGTCTTCGGCAACCCGGCTGGCATCGAGGTCTTCGCTGTCGTCTTCGCAGCGGTCCAGCTCGACGTGCTCGGACCAGCTGAACAGGTTTTCCAGGCGGAACAGCAGCAGGCCGTCCTTGCCGCTCTGCTCCTCAATACGCTTGCCGCGCTTGCGCAGCTTGCTGTCCTGGCGCGGCGGCTGGCCGCCCTGCTCTTCGCCGTTGTCTTCGCTCAGCTCGCTGCTTTGCGGCGCGCCGAGGTTTTCCGCCGGGTACAACCACATCGGCAGCGGCCAGGGCGCCCGCTCGCTGCGCGGGAACTGGCTGACACTGCCCGGCTCACGCAGCGCCTGCTGTAGGGCGCGCTCCAGCGCGGCTTCCTCGCGCGGCAGCTGCGCGGGGTCCGGGCGCAGGGGCAGGTGCGCTTCGACCAGGCGCTGGTAGCGCGGCCGCAGCGCGGGGAATTGTTCCAGCAGTTGCTGGGTCCAGCGCTGGTTGTCGCGTGCCCAGTGGCGCATCGGCCCGGACTGCGCGGCGAGCAGCGCCAGCCAGCGGTACAGCTCCTGGTTCAGCGCCACCTGCGGGTACACCGCCAGGCTGGCCGGCAGGCGCAGGTTGTTGCTGTCGCACCAGGCCACCGGCAGTTGCTGGCAGGTGCCGGCGACCTGTTGCACCAGGTTGCGGCGCACCAGCAGTTCGCGGGCGCTGGCGGCATCGACACTGACCCCGGCGGCACCGCCGAGGGCTCTAAATAGCAAGGCCAGGGAACGCTGCATGCTCTGCAGCTCGACCCGGGCCTCGGGGAAATCGGGGCTGGCGCGGCGGGTGATGAAGCGGTGCCAGGCACTGCCGACCCATTCTTCCAATTCGACGGTAAAGGCCATGATTCACCTGCACAGTCGGGGCACCCCCCGGCCAGTTGTGGCGTTCCCCGCAGGGAACGCTCCGTTACAGACGACTACGGCCCGCTGTACCAGCCGGGCCGTAATCCGTGGCTAGCTACCCAAGGGGTCAGGCGCTGGCCACTACACCACCTTCACGACGCTGACGGAAGCTCATCAGGTAGCAGATCAGGCCTACCAGGAAGAACACCCCGGCAACCAGGCGCAGCCAGAAGAACAGCGCCAGCTGGTCAGCCGTGTTCATGAAGGACATGGCCGCCCCGTCAGCCGGGATACGCTGCAGCCATACCTGCACCACGCCAGCGGCAGTCAGGAACAGGGTGATCAGCACCATCGAGATGGTCATCAGCCAGAAGCCCCAGACCTCTACGCGCTGTGCCTTCGGACCCGGTGCTTCACCGAGGCCACGCAGGCGCGGCATGGCGTAGCTGATCATGGTCATGACGATCATCGCGTAGGCGCCGTAGAAGGCCAGGTGGCCGTGTGCGGCGGTCAGCTGCGAACCGTGGGTGTAGTAGTTGACCGGAGCCAGGGTGTGCATGAAGCCCCACACGCCCGCGCCGAGGAAGGCAGTGACCGTGGTGCCCATGGCCCACAGCGAAGCCACCTTGTTCGGGTGTTCGCGACGGCGACGGTTAACCATGTTGAAGGCGAACAGCACCATGGCGAAGAACGGCAGCGGTTCCAGGGCCGAGAAGATCGAACCCAGCCACAGCCACACGGGCGGCGCACCGATGAAGAAGTAGTGGTGGCCGGTACCGATGATGCCGGTGATCAGCGCCATGGCAATGATGACGTACAGCCACTTCTCGACCACTTCGCGGTCAACGCCGGTGACCTTGATCAGCACGAAGGCCAGCATCGAACCCATGATCAGTTCCCACACGCCTTCTACCCACAGGTGTACGACCCACCACCAGTAGTATTTGTCGCGCGCCAGGTTCTCCGGGTTGTAGAAGGAGAACAGGAAGAACACCGCCAGGCCGATCAGACCGGTCATCATCACCACGCTGACGGTGGTCTTGCGACCTTTCAGCAGGGTCATGCCGATGTTGTAGAGGAAGCCCAGGGCCACCACGACAATACCGATCTTGGTAATGGTCGGCTGTTCAAGGAACTCCCGGCCCATGGTTGGCAGCAGCTCGTTGCCGGTCATCTTGGCCAGGCCGGCATAGGGCACCAGCAGATAGCCAAGGATGGTCAGCACGCCAGCGCCGGCAAACACCCAGAAGAGGATCAGCGCCAGTTTCGGGCTATGCAGTTCGCGGTCGGCTTCCTCGGGAATGAGGTAGTAGGCCGCGCCCATGAAGCCGAACAGCAACCAGACGATCAGCAGGTTGGTGTGCACCATGCGCGCTACGTTGAACGGAATGAGCGGGAACAGGAAGTCACCGATCACGTATTGCAGACCCATGATCAGGCCGAACAGTACCTGCCCGACAAACAGCATCATGGCAAACACGAAGTAGGGCTTGGCCACGGCCTGCGATTGGAATTTGAGATGCGGATTCATGACGGTCATCTCTCAGCCCTCCTTGTTCGGCGGCCAGTTGTTGGTATCGATCTTCGAGGTCCACTTGAGGAACTCGGCCAGATCGTCCACTTCCTGCTCGCTCAGGTTGAACTGCGGCATCGCCCGACGACCGGGTACGCCCAGCGGCTGCGCCTTCATCCACGCGTGCAGGAAGGGCACGAAGGCCGCATCGCCGCCGCGACGGACGAACACGTTGCCCAGCTCGGGTGCGAAGTACGCACCTTCACCCAGCAGCGAGTGGCAGCCCACGCAGTTGTTTTGTTCCCAGACCAATTTGCCGCGAACCACTGATTCGTTCATTTCCGATTCATTGGTTCGTTCTGGAAAGGTCTGCTCGGTGTGATAGGTCAAGGCCAGGAATAACAGGAAGAAGAACACGCTTCCCCCGAAGTAGATATTCCGGGCCATACCCTTGGTGAAGGTCTCGGACATGATTGTCCTCCTAGTGGCTGTGCGATTCCATTGTAGGGAGGGGGGGTCGCCAATCCGCTTGATGGGAATCAAGAAGTCCTTGATCGAATTACTCGGATTAGCCGTCCTACAGGCGCTGGCGCGCCACGCACCGGCTCAGCGCAGGGCGATGCTGAGCCAGATGGTCAGGCCCAGGCTGAGCGGCCAGCCGAGCATCAGGCCACGCCAGAACCAGTTGGCGTGGCGCATCTCCATGAAGCCGTCGATGATCAGCCAGGCCTTGCCCAGCGCCACCAGCAGCACCCCGCCGGCCAGCAACGGCGTGGCCCCGGCGGCGCCCAGCTCGACGGTGAGCAGGGACAGCAGCAGCAGGCCCAGCCAGCACAGCAGCAGGTATTTCCAGGAAGCCATGCGTTACCTCAGTTGAGTACGTAGACCAGCGGGAACAGCACCACCCACACCAGGTCGACCATGTGCCAGTACAGCACCCCGGACACCAGGCCACTGCACTGCTGCGGCGCATAGGCCAGGCGCCAGCAGCGCCAGGCCATGAAGGCGAGGATCAGCATGCCCAGCAGCACATGCAGGAAGTGGAAGGCGGTGAGAATCCAGTACAGGGTGAAGAAGGTGTTGTGCTCCATGTCCAGCCCGGCCTGCAGCAGGTGCGCGTACTCCTGCAGCTTCAGCCACACGTACACGCAGGCGCTGCCCAGCGCGGCCAGCAGCCAGCCCGCCGCCTGCCGCGAACGGGCGGCACGCACCTGTTCCACGGCCAGCGCGGCAAACAACCCGGAGGTCAGCAGGCTGAGGGTCAGGGCCAGGCCGGTGGAGGTATCCAGCAGCGCCCGGCTGGCCTGGAACAACTCCAGGCGCAGCGCCTGGGTGACCGCAAAGGCAACAATGCAGATACCGAACACCGTCAGCTCGGCGAGGATGAAGAACCACATCGCCAAGTCACCAGGCAGGCTGGCGAACAGGCCGGGACGCTGCAGATCGGAGCCCTGCAGCGCCTCAGGTGAAGTGGACATCGACCACGTCCATCAGCGCCGCCACGGTCTGCGGATCATCCGACAGCGGTTCGGCCAGGCAGGCCAGGCAAGCCTCGCGCGGTGCCATGCCGGCCTTGATCATGCGCGCGGCGAAGATCAGCAGGCGGGTCGAAGCCACTTCTTCCAGATCATGCTGTTCCAGACGGCGGAGTGCCTGACCGAGCTTGACCACCTGCGCGGCTAGCGCGGCATCCACCTGTGCCTCGTTGGCGACGATGCGCTCTTCCTCCGCCGCCGGCGGGTAGTCGAAACGCAAGGCGACAAAGCGCTGCCGGGTACTCGGCTTCATGCCCTTGAGCAGGTTCTGGTAACCGGGGTTATAGGACACCACCAGCATGAAACCGGGCGGCGCCTGCAGGGTTTCCCCGGTGCGTTCGAGGAACAGCTCGCGGCGGTTATCGGCCAGCGGGTGGAGGACCACGGCGGTGTCCTGGCGCGCCTCGACCACTTCGTCGAGGTAGCAGATGCCGCCTTCGCGCACCGCGCGGGTCAGCGGACCATCCTGCCACCAGGTGCCCTGCGCGCCGATCAGGTGGCGCCCCACCAGGTCGGCGGCGGACAGGTCGTCATGGCAGGCCACGGTGTACAGCGGCAGGCCCAGGCGGTGCGCCATGTACTGCACGAAACGGGTCTTGCCGCAGCCGGTAGGTCCCTTGATGAGGACCGGCATGCCATGTTTCCAGGCCTGCTCGAACAGGGCTTCTTCGTTACCCAGGGACTGATAGAACGGCGTTGCAGTGCTCACTGGGGGCACCTCGCAATAGCTGAAAGACGGCTGCACGGTAGCTGCGACAAGGCGTCACGCTCAAGGCCCATAGCAGATTCTCTTGATTGCAATCAAGCGAGCATTTACGCGGCGCTGAATAGGATGGCAACGCGCACCAAGCATTTACCCGGGAAACAGCAAGAAAGCCGTCACTTAGCCGGAGTCGCCTACGGCTCCACAGGAGAAAGACCATGAGCATTGCAGGAAAACCCATCTTGGCTGGCGTTGTCGCCGGCTTTTCCCTGCTCGGCCTGTCCATTGCCCAGGCGAACACCGCGCCGGCGATGACCGATGCCGAGAAGGAAGCCGCCAAACAGATTTATTTCGAACGTTGCGCCGGTTGCCACGGCGTACTGCGTAAAGGCGCCACCGGCAAGAACCTTGAGCCGCACTGGAGCAAGACCGACGCCGACGGCAAGAAAACCGAGGGCGGCACCCTCAAGCTGGGCACCAAGCGCCTGGAAAACATCATTGCCTATGGCACCGAGGGCGGGATGGTCAACTATGACGACATCCTCACCAAGGAAGAAATCAACCTGATGGCGCGCTACATCCAGAACACCCCGGATGTACCGCCGGAGTTCTCCCTGCAGGACATGAAGGACAGCTGGAAACTCATCGTTCCGGTTGACCAGCGTCCGAAGAAGCAGCTGAACAAGATCAACCTGAAAAACGTCTTCGCCATCACCCTGCGTGACGCCGGCAAGCTGGCCCTGGTCGACGGCGATACGCACAAGATCTGGAAGATCCTCGACACCGGCTACGCGGTACACATCTCGCGCCTGTCGGCTTCCGGCCGCTACGTCTACACCGTGGGCCGCGACGGCCTGACCACCATCATCGACATGTGGTACGAAGAGCCGACCACCGTGGCCACCGTACGCCTCGGTTCCGACGCCCGCTCGGTAGACACCTCCAAGTTCAAGGGCTACGAAGACAAGTACCTGATCGGTGGTACCTACTGGCCGCCGCAGTACTCGATCATGGACGGCGAGACCCTGGAGCCGATCAAGGTCGTTTCCACCCGTGGCCAGACGGTCGACGGCGAATACCACCCCGAGCCGCGCGTGGCGTCCATCGTCGCCTCGCACATCAAGCCGGAGTGGGTGGTCAACGTGAAGGAAACCGGGCAGATCATCCTGGTTGACTACACCGACCTGAAGAACCTCAAGACCACCACCATCGAGTCGGCCAAGTTCCTCCACGACGGCGGCTGGGACATCTCCAAGCGCTACTTCATGGTTGCTGCCAACGCTTCCAACAAGGTCGCGGCGGTGGACACCAAGACCGGCAAGCTGGCCGCGCTGGTCGACACCGCGAAGATCCCGCACCCGGGTCGCGGCGCCAACTTCATCCACCCGCAGTTCGGCCCGGTATGGACCACCGGTCACCTGGGTGATGACGTGGTTTCGCTGATCTCCACCGCTTCCGATGATCCGAAGTTCGCCAAGTACAAGGATCACAACTGGAAGGTGGTACAGGAGCTGAAGATGCCGGGCGCCGGCAACCTGTTCGTGAAGACCCATCCGAAGTCGAAGAACCTCTGGGCTGACGCGCCGATGAACCCTGAGCGGGAAGTCGCCGAATCCGTCTACGTCTATGACCTCAACGACCTGAGCAAGGCACCCAAGCGCCTGGACGTAGCCAAGGACTCCGGCCTGCCGGAAAGCAAGGCGATCCGTCGCGCCACTCACCCCGAGTACAACGAGGCGGGTGACGAAGTGTGGATCTCCCTGTGGGGCGGCAAGACCGACCAGTCGGCCATCGTGATCTACGATGACAAGACCCTAAAGCTGAAGAAGGTGATCACCGATCCGGCCATCGTCACGCCGACTGGCAAGTTCAACGTGTTCAACACCATGCACGACGTGTACTAACCAGTCCACTGGCGCCTGAAAGACCATCCCACGCCCTGTGCGTGGGATGGTTAAGGACATCACCATGAAACTTTTCAAAGGCAAAGACAGCCTGTGGGGCAAACTCAAGCAGCCGAGCGTTCGCTACTCGCTGGGCGTACTGCTGCTGGTTGGCTTCGTCAGCGGGATCATCTTCTGGGGCGGTTTCAACACGGCCATGGAGATGACCAACACCGAGCAGTTCTGCATTTCCTGTCACGAGATGCGTGACAACGTCTACCCGGAATACAAGGAAACCATTCACTACACAAACCGCACCGGCGTCCGTGCGGTCTGTTCCGATTGCCACGTCCCCAAAGAGTGGACGTACAAGATGATCCGCAAGATCGAAGCCTCCAAGGAAGTCTGGGGCAAGCTGGTTGGCACCATCGACACCCGCGAGAAGTTCGAAGCCAAGCGCCTGGAGCTGGCTCGCCGCGAGTGGAAGCGCATGAAGGCCAACGACTCGCGTGAGTGCCGCAACTGCCACAGCCTGGAAAGCATGGCCAGCGAAAAGCAGAAGCAGCGCGCGCGCAAGCAGCATGAAATGGCCCGCGAAGACAACCTGACCTGCATCGATTGCCACAAGGGTATTGCCCACCACAAGCCCGAAGGCATGACCGACGAAGACGAAGAATAAGCGTCGCCGCACATGTGGATTGGCCCAACGTACCGAATGAGGAACACGCTATGCACAAGACCCTGATGGCTACCGCGGTTAGCGCCGCCCTGAGCCTGGCCGCCGGCACCGCCCTGGCCGCTGCACCGGCCGACTGGAGTGGCATCCAGGCCAAGGAAATCACCCTGTTCTATCCCGGCACCTCGGCGATGGAATGGATCACCAAGGGCACCGAGCACGGCGGCGCACGCGCCCTGAGAAAAGGCGAGACCTGCGCCGACTGCCACTCCGAGGAAGCCGCCGATGTCGGCAACCTGATCGTCAGCGGCGAGAAGAACGAGCCCAGCCCGATCGCCGGCAAGGCCGGCTTCATCAATGCCAAGGTGCAGGCCGCGCATGACGGCGAGCAGCTCTACCTGCGCTTCACCTGGCAACAGCCGAAAGCCTCCGGGGCAGCGCCCATGGATGCCGACAACCCGGTGAAGATCGCCTACCTGCTGGAAGACGGCGGCAAGGTTGAGCTGGCCGAACAGGGCGGCTGCTGGGGCAGCTGCCACGGCGGTGTACGCACCATGCCCGGCGGCGACGAACAGAAGACCAAGTACGTCAAGGATGGCTCGCTGGCCAACGGCGTGTACTACGACCTCAACCAGTGGCGCAGCGGCGAGAACAAGGCCTACGACGGGCATATCGCCGAGGCACGGGTCATGGAAGGCGGCACCGCCCTGGTCGGCGCGGAAGGCAGCCAGAATGGCGACACCTGGAGCGTGGTATTCACCCGCAAGTTCACTGGCGGTGAAGGTGACGTGAGCCTGGCCTCCGGCAAGGTCTACAACTTCGGCTTCGCCATCCACGATGACAGCGCCACCGGGCGTTATCACCACGTCTCGCTCGGCTACAAGCTGGGTATCGACGCCGAGGCCGACATCACGGCCAGCAAGCAGTAAACCGTGGCGTTGTCGGGCCTCGACAAGCGGCCCCGCAGCGCCCAGGCCGACCTACCCGGTCGGCCTGGTTTTCCTCGGCCCTGCGGCCATGGCCGGCCGGGCAGATGCCAGCGGCTTGACTGGAGTCAAGGACTCCCCGCCTACCCGCCGGCATCCTGTAGCCATGTTGTACGGCAACATCGTGGTGCTGGTGACACTGACCGTTAGGCGGATATGATCAAGTTTCGAGCAGGATGCTCTGTCGACTGATCAGGGAAGCCGTGTCGAGCCACTACCGTGCTGCCTTGTGCACACACCCGGTACAGCCTGTGCCGAACAAACCGGCACGCGGCCACGCCTTGTGCCCATAAGCCTTGAGGAAACCGTTCATGAAAAAACTGCTGATTCCGCTGTTTGCCGCCGGTGCCGCCCTGGCCTTCCAGCCGGCCATGGCCGCTGATGGCGAAGCACTGTTCAAGAGCAAGCCGTGCGCGGCCTGCCACAACGTCGACATGAAAATGGTCGGCCCGGCCCTGAAGGACGTCGCCGCCAAGTACGCCGGTCAGGAAGGCGCTGCCGCGCTGCTCGCCGGTCACATCAAGAATGGTATCTCGGGTGTCTGGGGTCCGATCCCGATGCCGCCAAACCCGGTTACCGAAGAAGAAGCGCTCACTCTGGCCGAGTGGGTGCTTAGCCTGAAATAAGCCATAAGGAGCACGCCATGCACGCCCTACGCAACGCAGTTCGCGCCCTGGGCCTGGTTACGGCGTCGCTCCTGCTGGTTCCCTCCAGCCAGGCCGAGGCGCTGTCGACGGCGCAACAGGCCCGGCTGGAACACCTGCTGGTCCAGGACTGTGGCTCATGCCATGGCCTGCGCATGACCGGCGGCCTCGGCCCGGCGCTGACCCTCGACGCCATCGGCCACAAACCCCGTGACAGCCTGATCGCCACCGTGACCCACGGGCGGCCCGGCACCGCCATGCCCGCCTGGAGCGCCCTGCTCAATGAGCAGGAGATCGCCTGGCTGGTCGACACCCTGCTGCAAGGATATCCCAAGCCATGAAGCGTCCCCTGTTGACCCGCCTGCTGGCCCTGGCAGCCGGCAGCCTGCTGCTCAGTGCCTGCATCAGCCAGCCCGGCCCCGCGCCCCGCGCCACCGGTGACCTCGGCCTGGTCATCGAACGCGCCAGCGGCAGCGTGCAGCTGATCGAAAGCACCGGGCAAAGCAGCCTGGCGCGCATCGAAGGCCTCGGCGACCTGTCGCATGCCTCGGTGGTGTTTTCCCGCGACGAACGCTACGCCTACGTGTTCGGCCGCGACGGCGGGCTGACCAAGATCGACCTGCTCGAGCAGCGCATCGACAAGCGGGTGATCCAGGGCGGCAACAGCATTGGCGGCGCCATCAGCCAGGACGGCCGGCTGATCGCCGTGGGCAACTACGAACCGGGCGGCGTCAAGGTCTTCGATGCGCAGAGCCTGGAGCTGGTTGCCGACATCCCCAGCACCGCGCTGCCCGATGGCAGCCGCAACTCGCGCGTGGTCGGGGTGATCGACGCTCCCGGCCAGCGCTTCCTGTTCGCCCTGTTCGATACCGCGGAAATCTGGATCGCCGACTTCAGCCAGGGTGATACCCCGCAGATCACCCGTTTCGAGCAGATCGGCAAGCAGCCCTATGACGACCTGCTGACCCCGGAGGGCCGCTACTACATCGCCGGCCTGTTCGGCGAGGACGGCATGGCCCTGCTCGACCTGTGGTACCCCGAGCGCGGCGTACAGCGCATCCTCGATGGCTACGGGCGTGGCCAGCAGGCCCTGCCGGTGTACAAGATGCCGCACCTGGAAGGCTGGGCCATCGCCGGCAACAAGGCCTTCGTGCCGGCCATCGGTCAGCACCGCGTACTGGTCATGGACACCGAGCGCTGGCAGCAGCAACACGCCATCGAGGTTGCCGGCCAGCCGGTATTCGTCATGGCCCGCCCGGACGCCCGGCAAATCTGGGTCAACTTCGCCTACCCGGACAACCATCGCGTGCAGGTGCTGGACAGCGAGACCTACGAAATCCTCGCCGACCTGGAACCCGGCCCCGGCGTGCTGCACATGGAATTCACCCCACGCGGCGAACAGCTCTGGCTGTCGGTGCGCGATGCCAACGAAATCCAGGTCTGGGACCCCTATCGCCTGGAGCTGATCAAGCGCCTGCCGGCCGACAGCCCGAGCGGCATCTTCTTCACCAGCCGCGCGCACAAGACGGGGCTCTGACATGCACCTCGACGACCTCAGCCGCCGCCTGATCGACCGTTTCCAGCACGGCCTGCCACTCTGCGCCGAGCCCTACGCGGCGATGGCCCGTGAACTGGACTGCAGCGAAGCGGCGGTACTCGACGCGCTGGCCCTGCTGCAACAGGCCGATGCGCTGTCACGGGTCGGCCCGGTGTTTGAACACAGCCGCGCCGGGGCCAGCACCCTGGTGGCCCTGGCCGTTCCGGAGGAACGTCTGGAGCAGGTGGCGGCGCAGGTCAACCAACACCCCGAGGTCAACCACAACTACCTGCGTGAACATCGCTACAACCTGTGGTTCGTCCTTACCGCGCCGCACCGCGCGCAGATCGACCAGGTGCTGGCACAGATCGCCGCCGAAACCGGCCTGGCCCCCCTGGACCTGCCGATGCAGCGCGCCTACCGCATCGACCTGGGTTTCCCCCTAGGAGACACCCCATGAGCCCAAGCCTCGACACCGCCCAGCAACTGCACCTGCGCAGCCTCCTGGAAGTCGGCCTGCCGTTGCACAGCCAACCCTTTGCCGTGCTCGGCGAGCGTATCGGCGCCACCCAGCAACAGGTGCTGGAGCAGGTGCAGGACTGGCAGGCGCAGGGCCTGTTCCGCCGCTTCGGCCTGATCCTCAAGCACCGCGCCCTGGGTTTCCGGGCCAACGCCATGCTGGTGCTGGACATTCCCGACGCGCTTGTCGAACGGGTCGGCGAACAGCTCGGGCAGACGGCCGGCATCAACCTCTGCTACCAGCGGCCGCGGCGCCTGCCGCACTGGTCGTACAACCTGTTCTGCATGGTGCATGGCCGCGAGCGCGCCCAGGTCGAGGCGCGTATCGCCGCGATCCTCGCCGCGCACGGCCTGCAGGACTACCCGCACCGCCTGCTGTTCAGCAGCAAGGCCTACAAGCAATGCGGCGGCCGCTACGCCCCGCAACAGCCGGAGCGTGCCTGTGGATGACTTCGACCGCCGCCTGATCAACCGCCTGCAGCACGGCCTGCCGCTGCTTGCCAACCCCTGGCAGGTGCTGGCCGAGGAACTGCAGAGCAGCGCGCAACAACTGCGCCAGCGTGTGCAGGAGCTGCTCGATGACGGCACGCTGACCCGCTTCGGGCCGATGTTCGACATCGAGCATTTCGGCGGTGCCTTCACCCTGGCCGCCCTCTCGGTGCCGGAAGCGCGCTTCGACGCCGTCGCCGAGCAGCTCGCCGCCCTGCCCGAAGTGGCACACAACTACCGCCGCGAACACGCCTGGAACATGTGGTTCGTGCTGGCCTGCGCCACCCCGCAAGGCATCGACGCGTGCGTGGCGCGCATCGAAGCCCTGACCGGCCTGCCGGTACTCAACCTGCCCAAGGAGGAGACCTATCATGTCGGCCTGCATTTCCCCCTCTGAACAGGCGCTGCGCCAGCAACTGCTGGCACTCAGCGAAGCCGGCCTGCCGCTGGTCGACGACCCCTGGGCCTGGCTCGCCGAACGCCTCCAGTTGTCGCTCGATGACTGCCTGGCGCTGCTCCAGCGCCTGCAGGGCGAAGGTGCCATCCGGCGCATTGCCGCGGTGCCCAACCACTACCGGCTGGGCTATCGGCACAACGGCATGACCGTATGGGACGTCAGCGACGAGGAAATGGCCCGCCTCGGCCCGCTGGTCGGCAGCCAGCCCTTCGTCAGTCACTGCTACCGCCGACCGCGCCGCGAAGACTGGCACTACAACCTGTTCGCCATGGTGCATGGCCGCACGGCCGAGGAAATCGACGACTACCGCCAGCGCATCCGTGAGCTGCTCGGCAACGCCTGCCGTGCCGACGACATGCTGGTGAGCAGCCGCATCCTCAAGAAAACCGGGTTGCGCGTAGCCAGCCGCACAGCGGGAGATACACCCACCGTTTAAGTTGTTTTTGGTCAAGGAGCGCCTGCCGCCCCTGGGCAATCCTGAACGCCAACAACCCCTGTTGCTGGCCGACTGCCCTGAAGGAGCGCGCCATGTTGAGAATCAGCCAATACCTCCGCGCCGTTGCCGGCCACAGCCCCGCCCCGCGCGTGGCCAAGCCCGGCAGCACACGCGCGCCGGTGGTGATCTGGAACCTGTTGCGCCGCTGCAACCTGACCTGCAAGCACTGCTACGCCACCTCGGCCGACAGCGAGTTTCGCAACGAACTGGACACCACCGAGGCGCTGGGGGTCATCGACCAGCTGCACGAGGCCGGGGTTCGTGTGCTGATCCTCTCCGGTGGCGAGCCCCTGCTGCGCGACGACATCTTCCAGCTGGCCGACTACGCCCGCGACAAGGGTTTCTACGTGGCCCTGTCGACCAACGGCACGCTGATCGACGAACAGAACATCGAGCGCATTGCCGCCGCCGACTTCGACTATGTCGGCATCAGCATCGACGGCCTGGAAGCGGTGCATGACGAATGGCGCCAGCTCAAGGGCAGCTTCGCCGCGTCGATGCATGCCATCGACCTGTGCCGCGCGCGTGGCATCCGCGTCGGTCTGCGTACCACCCTGACCCAGCACAACTACCCGCAACTGCCGGCACTGCTGGAACTGATGCGCGCGCATGACGTGCAGAAGTTCTACCTCTCGCACCTCAACTACAGCGGCCGTGGCAAACGCAGCCGCAGCGCCGACGCGCACGCGCAGATGACCCGCGACGCCATGTGGCAGATCTTCGAGCGTGCCTGGCAGGACGTCGAGGCCGGCCGTGACACGGACTTCGTCAGCGGCAACAACGATGCCGACGCCATCCTCCTCCTGCAGTGGGCCGCCGAGCGCCTCACTGCCGCGCAGCTCGCCGCGCTGGAAGACATGCTGCGCGCCTGGGGCGGCAATGCCTCGGGGGCCGGGATTGCCAACATCGACAATATTGGCGATGTCCACCCGGACACCTACTGGTGGCAACACACGGTCGGCAACGTGCGCCGCCAGCGCTTCCGCGACATCTGGCTGGATAACCCGCAGCCCCTGCTCCAGCAATTGCGCCAGCACCCCCGCGCCGTCGGTGGCCGTTGTGGCGAATGCCGCTGGCTGGCGATCTGCAACGGCAACACGCGGACCCGCGCCTGGGCGGCCGGCGACCTGTGGGCGGAAGACCCCGGTTGCTACCTCAGCGATGCGGAAATCGGCCTGCCCACGGCCACCCAGATTCCCTGCCGCGCGGTGTCCTGAACACCACGGCCCACCCGAACAGCCAGGCCTGCCACAGACGGGCCAGCCACCGATGAGAAGCGAGGAGCTCGCATGGACCGTTCAATTCATCTGCCCGCCGCCCTGCAGGCCAGCCTGCAGCCCGGTGAAGTCGCCCTGGTCGGTGCCGGCCCCGGCGACCCCAGCCTGCTCACCCTGCGCGCCTGGAGCCTGCTGCAACAGGCCGACACGGTGGTCTACGACCGCCTGGTGAGCAGCGAGCTGATGGCCCTGCTGCCCGAGCAGCTGACCCGCCACTACGTCGGCAAGGCCAGCGGCTATCACAGCCTGCCGCAGGAACAGACCAACCAGTTGCTCGTCGACCTGGCTCGCCAGGGCCTGCGCGTGGTGCGTCTGAAAGGCGGCGACCCGTTCATCTTCGGCCGCGGTGCCGAGGAGCTGGAGTTCCTCCTCGCCCACGGCATCGACTGCCAGGTAGTCCCCGGCATCACCGCCGCCGCCGGCTGCACCGCCTATGCCGGCATCCCGCTGACCCACCGTGACCTGGCCCACTCCTGCCAGTTCATCACCGGCCATCTGCAACAGGATGGCGAACTGCAACTGCCTTGGAGCAGCCTGGCCGACCCGGGCAAAACCCTGGTGTTCTACATGGGCCTGGCCAGCCTGGGGGTGATTTCCCGGCAACTGATCGCCGCCGGGCTGCCTGCCGACACCCCCGCCGCACTGATCGGCAAGGGCGCGCGGGCCGACCAGCAGGTGGTGCGCGGGCACCTCGGGGGCCTGGCCGAACTGGCCCAGGCCAACCAGTTGGCCACGCCGACACTGACCGTGATCGGCCAGGTGGTCGGGCTGTTTGCCGGGCAGGACCTGCAATTTCCGGCGCGCTACCTGGCGCAGCGGGCCGCCGAGCAGAGCACCGACAGCCCGGCACTGGTCTGCTGCAAGTAACTCATTATCCAAGGAGGCCCCATGCGCCTGATTCCCTTCGCCCTGCTGCTGGTGGCCAGCAGCCTGCAGGCCGCCACTGCGCCGGCCACGGCCGACAGCGCCGCGCTGTACCAGCAACACTGCCAGAGCTGCCATGGCCTGGAGCGACTGGGTGGCGCCGGGCCAGCCCTCCTGCCGGAAAGCCTCAGCCGGCTGAAGCCAGCCGAGGCCCACCAGGTAATCCGCGACGGCCGCCCGGCCAGCCAGATGGCCGCCTATGGCGCGCTGCTCGACGAAACGCAGATCGCCGGGCTAGTCGACTACCTGTACCAGCCAGCCGCCCAGCCACCGACCTGGCAAGCGGCGGATATCCGCGCCAGCCAGCGCCTGCTGGTCGACCCGCAGACCCTCAAGGACACCCCGCAACACGGCGCCGATCCGCTCAACCTGTTCGTCGTGGTCGAGGCCGGCAACCATCATGTGCGCATCCTCGATGGCGACCGTTTCGAGGAACTGGCGCGTTTCCCCTCGCACTTTGCCCTGCACGGCGGGCCGAAGTTTTCCCCCGATGGCCGCTTCGTCTACTTCGCCTCGCGCGATGGCTGGGTCAGCGTGTATGACCTGCACAACCTGACCATGGTCGCGGAAACCCGCGCCGGGCTGAACACCCGTAACCTGGCAGTGAGCAACGACGGGCGCTGGGTGCTGGTCGGCAACTACCTGCCCGGCAACCTGGTGCTGCTCGATGCGCGCGACCTGTCACTGGTCAAGATCATCGATGCACGCGGCCAGGACGGCACACCGTCGAGGGTCAGCGCGGTGTATACCGCACCGCCGCGCGACAGCTTCGTGGTCGCCCTGAAGGATGTGCAGGAAGTCTGGGAGCTGTCCTACGCCGGCGAGCCGGACTTCCAGCCGCGGCGCATCGTCGCCCGCGACTTCCTCGATGACTTCTCCTTCACCCCGGACTACCGCCATCTGCTGGCCACCTCACGCAAGGCGCATGGCGGGCAGGTGATCGACCTCGACGCCGGCAAGCCGGTCGCCGACATCGAGCTGCCGGGCATGCCGCACCTGGGTTCGGGAATCTACTGGAAGGTCGATGGGCGCTGGGTGTTCGCCACGCCCAACGTCAGCAAGGGGCTGATCTCGGTGATCGACCTGCAGACCTGGAAGCTGATCAAGGAGATCCCCACCGAAGGGCCGGGCTTCTTCATGCGCAGCCACGCCAACTCGCCCTATGCATGGACCGACGTGTTCTTCGGCCCCAACCAGGAAGCGGTGCACGTGATCGACAAGCAGAAGCTGGAAGTCGCCCACACCCTGCGGCCGATGCCCGGCAAGAACGCCGCGCACGTCGAGTTCACCCGCGATGGTAAGCACCTGCTGCTCAGCGTATGGGATAGCGATGGCGCGCTGATCGTCATCGACGCGCAGACCCTCAAGGAGGTCAAGCGCATCCCCATGAACAAACCGTCGGGCAAGTACAACGTCGGCAACAAGATCGAGTACGCCGAAGGCACCTCGCACTGAGTGGCGCCCCGCGCCCCCGTCGCGACAGCGGCGGGGGCTTTGTTTTTTACACGGTGCGCGAGAAGCGGCCTTTCTGCTCGCCGCCCAGGTAGGCGTCGAAGGCCATCGCCACGTTGCGCATCATCAGCTGGCCCTGCGGCAGCAGGATGACTGCCGTGTCGGTGATCTGCACCAGGCCGTCGGCCACCGGCTCGGCGAGTTTTTCCAGCGCCTCGGCGAAGTACTCGCGGAAGACGATGGCGTGGTTGGCCTCGATCTTGGCGAAGTCGATACGCCCGTGGCACATCAGGTCGACGATCACTTCGCGGCGCAGCCGGTCATCGTCATTCAGGCGGTAACCGCGGTGCACCGGCAGCAGGCCCTGGTCGATACGCGCGTAGTACTGCGACAGCTCCTTGACGCTCTGGCTGTAGCTGTCGGCGACCATGCCGATCGACGACACGCCGAGGCCGATCAGGTCGCACTGCGCATGGGTCGAATAACCCTGGAAGTTGCGCTGCAGGGTGCCTTTTTCGCGGGCAATGACCAGCTCGTCGTCAGGCAGGGCGAAGTGGTCCATGCCGATGTACACATAGCCGGCGGCGGTGAGCCGGGCGATGGTCAGCTCGAGCAGTTCCAGCTTGCGCTCCGGCGGCGGCATGTCCTCGCGGCGGATCAGCCGCTGCGCACGCACCAGCTCCGGCAGGTGCGCATAGCTGTAGGCGGCGATGCGGTCCGGGCGCAGGGCGATGATCTTGCTCAGGGTGGTGTCGAAGCTCGCCACGGTCTGCAGCGGCAGGCCGTAGATCAGGTCGACCGACACCGACTTGAACTTCGCCGCACGGGCAGCGGCGACCAGGTCGTAGACCTGCTGCTCGCTCTGCAGGCGATTGACCGCCGCCTGCACCTTCTCGTCGAAATCCTGCACGCCGAAGCTCAGCCGGTTGAAGCCCTGGCTGCGTAGCTCGGCGATACGCGCGGTATCGATGGTGCGCGGGTCGACCTCGATGGAAAACTCGTGGTTGTCGCTCTCATCGAGGTTGAAGTGCTCGCGCAGGCAGCTCATCAGCTCGCTGAGCTGCTCGCTGGTCAGGTAGGTCGGCGTGCCGCCACCCAGGTGCAGCTGGGTCAGCTTGCGCGACCTGTCGAACAGCGCCGCCTGCAGGGCAATCTCGCGCTTCAGGTAGTCGAGGTACTCGACCGCGCGGTGGGTCTTCTGGGTGATGATCTTGTTGCAGGCACAGTAGTAGCAGAGGCTCTTGCAGAACGGGATATGGATATAGATCGACAACGGCTTGGCCGGCGCCTGGTTGCTCAGCGCGGCGGCACGCTTGTAGTCATCCTCGGCGAAGGCCTGGTGGAACTGCGGCGCTGTCGGGTAGGAGGTGTAGCGCGGCCCGGGGCGGTCATATTTCTCCACCAGCGCGCGGTTGAAAGTCAGCGTTGAGTCCATCGGCAACCTCGAACATCGAATGGGGCGGCCCGTCACGGCGGGCAACGACCGGGCAGCAGGCTGCTGCACCGGGCCATGTCGTAGCGGCAACACGTGCCGCGCTGGCTGCAAGGATACCGTCTTGTGCAGGGGATTTTCTTGATCCGACCCCAGCCTTGCGCCGAATGGCGCAGGCTGGGGTGCCGGCTGTCAGCGTCCGTCGGCGAGCACCGCGCCCTCGACCGCACGCACGCGGATGCCATCGCGCTCAACCTGCTGGCCTACGCTGAACTCGGCAGCCGGCGAGCGCACCTGGTACTGGGCGCCGTCGTCGCCCTGCACCAGGTAGCCGTTGCCGCTCAGCCCGGCGCTCTGTTGCACGCTGCCGCCGGCAAAGAATCCGGCGCCGGCGCCGACCAGTGCGCCGATCGGGCCGCCTGCCGCGCCGCCCAGCAACAGGCCGGTGAGGCTGCCCGCCACGGCGCCGCCGGTGTTGTCCGGTACTTCGGCAACGATCTGGTCAGCCTGCAGCGCGCCGCTGCCGGCCAGGGTGATAGTCAGAACCAGGGTACGGATTGCTTTCATGGCACTACTCCAGGGGTTGGCCGGGATATCCGGCCGCTGTTTTTTTCCAGTCCATGATTCGTGCCAAGGCGCAGGGCTTGCCAAATCAGTAGTTTGCTGATGCATGTGTTAAGGGAACAACACGGTTTTGCTGTTAAACGCACAACAGGTTGTCGATATGACCCCCAGTCCCTTGATTCCGGTTCTGCTGCCCCTGCTCGATGACCTGGCCCGCGACATGCCCCAGGACGAGCGCTACAGCCGCCTGCTGCAGGCCCTGCAACAGCTCATGCCTTGCGACGCGATCGCCCTGTTGCGCCTGGAGGACGAGCAACTGGTGCCGCTGGCGGTGCGCGGCCTGTCGGCCGATGCCCTGGGCCGGCGTTTTCGCCTCGACGAGCACCCGCGCCTGGCGGCGCTGCTCGACAATGGCCGGGCCATGCGCTTCGCTGCCGACTGCACGCTGCCCGATCCCTACGATGGCCTGGTCGAAGGCCCTCATCCGCAGCTGGCCGTGCATGACTGCCTGGGTTGCCCGCTGTATATCGACGAACGGCCGTGGGGCCTGCTGACCCTGGACGCCCTGGATGCGCGCTGCTTCGGGCGCATCGCCCTCGACCAGCTGGATGCCGTGGCCCGCCTGGCCGCCGCCACGGTGAAAGCCGGCGAACGCCTGAGCAGCCTGCAGCAGCGTGCCGACGACCAGCATCGCCTGGCGGAGAGCTATCGCCAGGTCGCCGGACAGGTCGCGCCACGCGAACTGATCGGCAACAGTTCGGCGATGCAGCGCCTGCAGGAAGAAATCAACCTGCTCGGCAAGAGTGAGCTGCCGGTGCTGATCAGCGGGGAAACCGGGGTAGGCAAGGAACTGGTGGCACTGGCCATCCAGCGCAGCTCGCCGCGCGCCAGCAAGCCGCTGATCAGCATCAACTGCGCCGCACTGCCGGAAACCCTGGTGGAAAGCGAATTGTTCGGCCATGTGCGCGGCGCGTTCTCCGGGGCACACAGCGAGCGGCGCGGCAAGTTCGAGCTGGCCCACGGCGGCACGCTGTTCCTCGATGAAGTCGGCGAGCTGCCACTCAGCGTACAGGCCAAGCTGCTGCGAGTGCTGCAGAGCGGCCAGCTGCAGCGGGTCGGCTCGGACCGCGAGCACCAGGTGGATGTGCGTGTACTGGCAGCCAGCAACCGCAATCTGCCCGAAGAAGTACAGGCCGGGCGCCTGCGCGCCGATCTCTACCACCGCCTCAGCGCCTACCCGCTGCACGTACCGCCGCTCCGCGAGCGCGGCCGCGACGTGTTGCTGCTGGCCGGTTTTTTCCTCGAGCAGAATCGCCCGCGCCTGCATCTGCGCGGGCTGTGCCTCAGCCTGCCGGCACACAGCGCCCTGCTGGCCTACCACTGGCCGGGCAATGTGCGCGAGCTGGAACACCTGATCGGCCGCGCCGCGCTCAAGGCGCTAGGCCGGCAGCGCGGCGAGCGCCCGGATATCCTCAGCATCGAGGCCAGCGACCTCGACCTGCCACATACCCGGCCCTGCCAGCCCTGCCCCGCCGATCCGCCGATGCCGGCCGCGCCAATCCGCGACCTGCGCCAGGCGGTGGATGACTACCAGCGCCAGCTACTTTCCGGCGCCCTGCAACGCCAGCAGGGCAACTGGGCGGCGGTGGCCCGCGAGCTGCGCGTCGACCGCGCCAACCTGCATCGCCTGGCCCAGCGCCTGGGGCTCAAGGATTAATCGCGTACCTGCCAGTTATGCCGGCTGCACGCCACCGCGTCGTGGGCATGCAGGCTCTCGGCATGCACCACGCGCACCTGGAAGCCGCTCAGGCCCGGCTGATCGAGCAGGCAACCATGCAGGCGCCGCGCGGCGTCTTCGCAGAACATCAGATTCTGCCCGTTGGCCAGGGCAAAGGCCTGTTCGTCGGCGCGCTTGACCGCGGTCTGCACGGCGGTGCCCAGCGCGGCTTCGCAAGCCTCCAGCAGACGGCGCGCCGGCAGTTCGTCCTGCGGCATCTGTAGCTGCACCGCAACCTGTGCCTGGCTGCGTTGGCTGTGCGGGGTAGCCAGGATGCCCTGGCTGCTGCCCAGCCACTGGCGTACGGCCTCGGCCTGCAAGGGCTGCTCGGCAAAGTCTGCGGCAAACTGCTCCTGAATCAGCTGGCGGGCCAGGGCGGCCGAGCAGGGGCAGGTCGAGGAATAGGCAATCTGCACCTGCAGTTCCACGTGGAACCCCTGTTCATCACGCTGCGCACGCACCTGCAGGGGGTAGTGCTTCCAGCCCTGCAGCGGGCTGAGCAACGCCGGCCGGCGCAGCAGCCAGTCAATCTCCAGCTCCAGGTAGGCGCGTTGCGACAACCCCTGATGACTGCTCAGGAACTGTTGCAGCAGCCGTTGCAGCACAGCCGGGGTAAGCGGCTCATGCTCAAGCACCTGCAACGCCAGGTACAGGCGCGACATATGGATGCCGCGCGCATCCGCCTGGTCCAGGCTGACCCCGGCATGCGCGCGCGCTGCCAGGCGCTGGTCGTCCAGCAGCAGGGGAATGGCAATCTCGCGCATGCCAACCCAGCTCAGGGTCTGCTGGAGCGTGGCACCTTGCGCGGCAATATCGGGAAGTTTCAGGGTGGTCATGCGTGGTTATCGAGCCCGGACAGGTAAAGTGTTATGTTATAACATAGAAAACCTTCCCGGCGATCCTGCTCCCCTCACGAGGCCCCCATGCACCCGCGTCTTCCTGTCACCCTGCTCTCCGGCTTTCTTGGCGCCGGCAAAAGCACCCTGCTTGGCCACCTGTTGCGCAACCGTGAAAACCTGCGGGTCGCGGTGATCGTCAACGACATGAACGAAGTGAATATCGATGCCAGCGACCTGCGCCAGGGCGTGAGCCTGCAACACGGCGAGGAACGCCTGGTCGAGCTGAGTAACGGCTGTATCTGCTGCACCCTGCGCGAAGACCTGCTGGAGCAGGTCAGCCAGTTGGCCCGCGAAGGGCGCTTCGACTACCTGCTGATCGAGTCCAGCGGAATTTCCGAGCCGCTGCCGGTGGCGGAAACCTTCACCTTCCGCGACCAGCAAGGCCACAGCCTGGCCGACCTGGCGCGCCTGGATACCCTGGTCACGGTGGTCGATGGCGTGAACTTCCTGCGCGACTACCAGGCCGCTGAAGACCTGCCCAGCCGCCTGGGCGCGCACGATGCCGAAGAGGAGCGTGCCGTGACCGATCTGCTGATCGACCAGGTGGAATTTGCCGACGTCATCCTGATCAGCAAGTGCGACCTGATTTCCAAGGCCGAACGCGAGGAGTTGCAGGCGATTCTCGCCGGCCTCAACCCACACGCCGAGATCTACCCGATGGTCATGGGCCAGGTACCCTTGTCACGCCTGCTCAACACCGGGCGCTTCGACTTCGCGCGCGCTGCCCAGGCCCCCGGCTGGCTCAAGGAACTGCGCGGCGAACATATCCCGGAAAGCCAGACCTACGCCATCCGCTCGCAAGCCTACCGCGCCCGCCGCCCGTTCCATCCACAACGCTTCCATGACTTCGTCGCCCGCGAATGGGACAACGGCCGCCTGCTGCGCTCCAAGGGCTACTTCTGGCTGGCCAACCGAGCCGAGGAAGTATGCAGCTGGTCGCAGGCCGGCGGCCTGTTGCGCCATGGCTACGCCGGTCGCTGGTGGCGCTACACGCCGCGCGAAGACTGGCCAACCGATGACGACTCGCTGCGGGCCATCCAGCGCGAGTGGCAGGCCGAGAGCGGCGACTGCCGCCAGGAACTGGTGTTTATCGGCCAGCACATCGACTTTGCCCGGCTGCACGCCGAACTGGATGCCTGCCTGCTCGACGACACGGAAATGGCCGCCGGCGAGGCCGCCTGGCAGCACTGGCCAGACCCGTTCGGCATCACCCACAGCAGCCTGTAGGTCATCCTCAACCGGCCATCTTCAGCCCCACCACCCCGGCGATGATCAGCCCAGCAAAAGCTAGTAATGTCAGCAGAGTAATCGTATGAAGCCAGCGCGGCTGGCAAGCGAGTAGGCAGGCCACTACGACAATCGCGCTTGATAGCAGCATCAGCCACAGCAGAATAGCCATGGCCGGCGAATCGCCCGCCAGGCTACACAGCAATGACAGCCCGAGCATCAGGCTGGCGCCGCTGCGCAGGATGGCTTGCCGCGGCGCAGTCAGTGGCAGGCTGCCGTGTACCTGACGCCAATGGTTGGGCAAGGCCAGGGCGAGCCAGGCAAAGCCCAGCACTGCCAGCAGCAGGGCCAACAGTGAGTACAGAGCGGCGTCAGACATGGGCGACCTCCAGCGTTTCTTCCTGTGGCACGCGGCGGCGCAGCTTGTGCGCGGCCAACAGGGCGAGTGCGGCTGCAGCGAGCAGGCACAGGTCGGTGCCGGCCACCGGGCCGTTACCGCTGCGCAGGGTGGCCAGCAGGTGATCGCCGGTGGTCAGCCAGTTGGCCAGAACGGCCAGCACGGCCAGCAGCGCAATCGCCGTGCACTGCTCACGCCAGGCGTGCAGGTAACCGAGGCGTTGGTCCCGCATCACGCGCCAAACGGCATGGGCGCTCGCCACGAGCCACAGGGCATAGAAACTCAGGATTTCGACGCGGGCGCGGCCCAGGCCAAACAGCTGCTCCTGCATGGGCAGGCAGCGGTTGGCGAGCAGAAACGCCAGGGTGGCGAGAATCACCCCGCACACACCGGCAATGCTCAGGGCATCCAGCAGCGAGACACCGAGATGGCCGTGGCGCTGCTGCTTCTTGCGCCGGGCCTGGGTCCAGAAGAACAGCCCGGTAGCGATCACCACACAGCCGCCCAGCCCGCCGAGGAAGTACAGCCAGCGCAGGGCGTCGTGGCGGAACTGGATGTAGTGCAGGCCGGCGATGAAGTTCCAGGTGTTCACCATGGCTGAGGCCTGAAAGCGGCCCATGACCTCACCGCTGACATTGGCAAAGCGGAAGTTGTCGATGTCCTTGGTCACGCTGCTGTGGCTGGTGCGGCGCAGCAGCACATTGCCGTTGGCATCCTTGGGATTGTTGACCCGCAGCAGGTACACCGAGCCCGGCCCCCAGTGCTGCTCAGCCTTGGCCACCATGGGCTCCAACGGTGCCAGTTCGCCCGGCTCTTTGGCGGCCCGCAGGCGGATACGCCCGAGTGCTTCGCCGAGGAAGGCGCGTTCGGCGCTGACACCGCTTTGCACCTGTTCGCGGTAGGTGTGTTGCGGCGCATCCGGGTAGTAGATGGCGAACGCGACAATCAGCCCGGACAGGGTGATCAGCAGGTGGAACGGCAGCAGCGCCACGCCGGCGACGTTATGCACATCCAGGGTGCTGCGGCCAAAGGCGCGGTGCAGACGCAGGGTGAAGAACTCGCTGAACAGCTTGCGGTGGATGACCACGCCGGACACCAGCAGGCAGAGCATGGCCATGCCGGCGATGCCCACCAGCCAGGCACCGATGTTTTTGTAGCGCAGCGTCAGGTTGTGGTGGAAGGGGTAGATAAAGCCACTGGCCCCCAGGGTCAACGGCTTGGCCAGCGGCTCTAGGGTAATCGGGTGGAACAGGTCGCGGCTGCTCTTGCGCGACTCTTCGCTGCCGTAAGTGAGGGTCAGAAACGGTGTGCGTTCCAGGGGCAGGATGATGGTCCAGACAGGCGCGTTGGCAGCGCGTTGTTCCAGCAGTGGGCGAATGTCACGGTCCAGCGACGGCCGCTGCATGCTGTCATCCCAGTGCAGGCGGGTGCTGGGCATCATCCAGCGGTCGATTTCCTTGTCGAACACCGACAGGCTGCCGGTCCAGAATACGGCGAACAGCAAGACGCCGAGCAACACGCCGGCCCAGGTGTGCAACTCGCCCATACGGCTTCTGAATCCTGTTTTCATGCTTGCACCTGCAGCAGCAGGGGCGTGCCCCAGGCGAGCAGGCTCAGGCCGCCGAGCAACAGCCAGGCGTTACGCCGGCGCTCGCGGGAAAAGCCCCAGAGCAGTAACAGCAACAGGTAAATGAAGCCGAGCATGAGCGCCAGCATCACCGCATCGCCTTGGCTCATGCCGGCCCACCAGGTCAGCATGCCGCTCAGGCCAACCAGTTGTGCGCTGGCGAAATAGGCCAGCGCACACAGGCCGACAACGTGGGTAGCCGTCGTGGCCGGTTGGATAACATCGCGCAGGTGCATGACGGCCTCACTCAAAGCGGTAGCTGGTGCTGAATTGCAGCGAACGCGGTTCGCCCGGCAGGATGCCGAGGTCATTGGTGGCCGACTCGTAATAGGGCTTATCGCCCAGGTTGCGGGCGTTAAGGGCAAACGCCCAGGGGCCGCGCTCATGGAATAGCCCGGCATCCAATACGGTGTAGGCCGGCAGAGTGACAGCGTTGGTGGTCGAGGCGAAGGAATCCGTCTGGTGGCGGACGCCGAGGCCGACGCGCCAGCCGCTACCCAGCTCTTTGACGCCCCACAGCGTGGCGCTAAAACGTGGTGCGTTAGCCGCCCGTTTGCCTTCCAGGGGGGTGGCCGGTTGCGTCGGAGTGATCGCCGGGGCGGTGGTGTTATTTGATTGGGTCACCCGTGCATCCAAGTAGGTGATCCCGCCCTGCAGGCTCAGGCCGTGGCCGAGGTCGCCGAGGGCCGACAGCTCGACGCCTTCGGCAGTGATTTCACCGACATACAATGCCGGACCACTGGGGTTACTGGGGTCACGGGTCGGCACGTTTTCCTTGACTATCTGGAACAGGCTCAGGCCCAGCTCCAAGGCACCGTCGTTCAGGCGCAGCTTGCTGCCCAGCTCATAGCTGGTGGTGATCTCCGGCGGCTGAATCGCGTTGCCCGGATCGATCACCCCGGTGGCGCTGCCAGGCTGGTAGGAGCGCGAGGCGGACAGGTAGTAGGACGACCAGTCATTGGGCTGATAGACCAGGCCGGCGCGCGGGCTGCGGTAATCATCATCGCGGCTGTAATCACTGCCCACGCGGTTGTCGAAGTCGCGTTCCAGCTGATCTTCGCGTAGGCCCAGCAGCATCACCCAGTGCTCGTTGAAGCGCATCAGGTCCTGGATGTAATAACCGGCGGTGTGGGTTTCGTAGATGCCATCGCGGCGCACGGAGGCAGCGCTGTAGGGCACGGTCTTGAGCACCGGGTTGTACACCGACATGTTGTAGGCGGCCGGCAGGTCGCCGCCGCGTGACAGGGTGTCGCGTTCCTCGATGGCGTACTCGGCGCCGACCATCAGCTCGTGCTGGATGCCCAGCCACTCGACCTGCTTGCTCAGCTCCAGCTTGTTGGCCAGGTCGGTCTGTTGGCTGTCGAAGTTGCTGCGCGACCGGCGCACGGTGGGCGTGGCGGTGTTGAGCAGCAGGCGGTTGATGGTGGTCTGGTTACGCTCAAGGTCCAGGGTGCGGTAGCTCAGTGTGTTGCGCAGTTGCAGGCTGTCGCTCAGATCCACCTTGAGGTCGGCCTGGAGGGTGCTGTCAGCGCTGGTGCCGCTGTCGTTGTCACCAGGGTTGGCCGAGCCGTAATAGGTCGAGCGCGAGACATCCGCCGGCTTGCCGTTGATCCCGGGAATACCGGCGTCGAATACCCGTTCATCCGCCAGGTGCTGGGCGCGCAGATCGAGGGTCACGTCATCGTTGAAGCGCAGGGTCGAAGCCAGCGCCAGGCCGTGCTTCTTGTACCAGACCTGGTCGCGGTACGAGTCGCCCTCGTCGGTCATGGCATTGATGCGCACCTGCACCGCTTCGCTGATCGGCTGGTTGACGTCGAGTGTCAGGCGCCGGGCATCGTAGGAACCCAGACTGGCCGCTAGGTCCGTCTGCGCTTGCTGGTGCGGGCGCTTGCTCACCAGGTTGATCAAGCCACCGGCCGAGCCCCGGCCATAGAGCACGCCGCTGGGGCCTTTGACCACTTCGACCTGCTCTAGGTTGAAGGTGTCGCGGAAGGTATTACCGCCATCGCGCATACCGTCTACATAGGTATCCGAAATAGCTGAGAAGCCACGGATAATGAACTGTTCGCGAATGCCCTCGCCGGTGCTGCTGGTCACGCCTGGGGTGTAGGCCAGAGCTTCCTTGATGGAGCGCGCGCCACGATCACGCAGCACCGCGGCCGGCACCGCATCGACCGTCTGTGGCACATCCAGTGAATCGGCATTGGTGCGGGTGGCGCTGCTTACCGGCACACTGCTCTGATAACGGCTGACCTTGCCGGAAATGGTCATGGCGGGCAGTTCGGTATGTGCTGCAGCCCGGCCACTGTTCACTGGTGCAGGTCGCAGTACATAGCCTCCATCCTCTACCTGTAGCGCTTGCAAGCCGGTGCCGGTCAGCAGTGCGGTCAGTGCTTCGGGTACGGTGAAGTTGCCCTGAATGCCCGCAGTCACCTTGTCGGCCGTCTGTTCGGCGGTAAAGCTGAGCAGCAGGTTGGCGCTGCTCGAAAGGCTACGCAGCGCCGGCGCCAAAGGCCCGGCGGCAATCGTGTAGGCTTGTTGCGCCTGCTGCTGGGTGGGCGTGCTGTCTGCGGCCAGGGCCACGCCCGGCAGTTGCTGGAGGGCCAGGCTGCAGGCCAGGGCCAAGAGCAGGCGGCCACTCGGTCGCAGTTGGAAGTTGTGCGCGGTGTGACGCGGCGGCGTCACGGGGCGATTGGCACGGTGCATGGGGGCTCCTGGCACAGAAAGCGAATAAGGTTCTTACTGTGTAGGTGCCGCGAGAATGGCAATCGGGCAGTGCGTGGCTGAATTATTTTTCGTCGCGCTCGACTATTCGCTGCAACGCGGCTTAGCCGGCCTGTTCGATCAGCACCCAGTAGCGGCTGCGCGTGCGCACTTGCACTGGCAGCACGCTGGGCAGCGTGGCGAGAATGCGATCGCTGTCGTGCACCGGGAATACCCCGGACAGGCGCAACCCGGCCACGTGCGGATCGCAGCGCAGCACACCGGGGCGGTAGCGATCAAGCTCGGCGATAAATGCGCCCAGGGGCATGTCGTCGGCAATGATCTGCCCACGGGTCCAGGCCAGATCAGCCTCATGCAGCGGTCGCAGTGGGTCGATATGGGTGCGGCTGAAGCCGGTGCGTTGCCCGGCCAGTAGCACTTGCACGCGGTCACTGCGGGTCGGGTGGATCTGTACGGCGCTTTCCTGCACGGCCACCTGGGTATGGCCGTCGTCCTGGCGCACGCTGAAACGCGTGCCCAGCGCGCGAATGCGCCCTTGCGCGGTCTGCACCTCCAGCGGACGTGGGTCGACAGGCTGCAGGCCCTGGGCCGCTGCGGTGACGATCATGATCTCGCCCGCGCGCAGGTGCAGCAGGCGGGTCTGCGCATCGAATTGCAGATCGAGCGCCGTGGCGGTGTTGAGCGTCACGTGGGTGCCATCGCTGAGGGTCACGCGGCGTTGCTCACCTGTGCCGGTACGGTGTTCGGCCAGCTGTTCCTGCCAGGTGCTGGTGCGGCTGGCCAGCAGCCCGGAGCCGGCCAGCAGGCCACCCCAGAACAGCGAACGCAGCAGCGTGCGGCGGCTGGCCTGCGTGGTCTGTCGGGCATAGGGCGAGAGCGTCTGGTAGGCACTCTTGGCCGGCAATGCCTTGAGCCGTCCGGTCATGGCCTCAATATGCCGCCAGGCGCGCTCGTGCTCGGGGCTGGCGGCGCGCCAGGCTTGCCAGGCCAGCTGCTCCTGGGCGCTGGTTGCGCCTGACATCAGCAGGGTCAGCCATTCCACCGCCTGGTCGGCCACGGCTGCGCTGATCGGCTGGCCCTCGGCCAAGAGCCTGGCGGGTGTGTTGGGGTAAACCGCGTTGTGCTGTCCGTTCATGTCAGCTGGCCAGGGCGAACAGGTATTGGCGATTGGCGCGCATCAGGTACTGCTTCACCGAGCTGCTGGACACGCCCAGGCGTTCGGCGATTTCGGCATAGCTGAGCTCTTCCAGGTGGGCGAGCAAGAAGGCTTCCTTGACCTGGGCCGGCAGACCGTCGAGGGCGCTGTCGATCTGGCGCAGGGTTTCCAGTGCCTGCAGCTGTTCTTCCGGCGAGGGGTAAACCGCTTCCGGCAGGCTGGCGAGCACTTCAAGGTAGGCGTCTTCCAGGCGCTGGCGGCGATGACGATGGGCAATCAGTCGGCGCGCAATGGTCGCCAGAAAGGGCCGGGGTTCGCGAATTCCACTGGCCTGACCGGAGTGAATGATGCTGACGAAGGTGTCCTGAGCCAAGTCTGCAGCCGCAAAGGTGTCGTTCAGCTTGCGCCGCAACCAGCCTTCCAGCCAGCCGTGGTGCTGGCGGTAGAGCGTGTCAAGGTCTGCAGATAGATCAAGATCAGTGGCGGGCACAACAAGCTCCGATCAGCCAATTGGCATTACTGGTCGAGGATGATAATTATTATTGATAACTCATTCCAGCAATGCCTACCAAAAAACAATGTCGCCCCAGGCTCTGCAACCTAATTCGGCGCACAGGGCAAGTGCCGACCACTCGGCAGTTTTGCGTATTCGAGTGTGAACCGTTGCCGGCTCTGGCGGTGCGCCGCTGTCGACAGGCCGGCCACTGGGAAATACTCGCAGCCCGTGCCTTCCCCCTGCCGACGAGGTTTCCATGTTTCCGGCTCACCGCCTGCTGCTGGCCATGGCCGCAGCTTCCAGTATCGCCCTGTCGCCTTCGGCCCTGGCCCTCGGCCTGGGCGAAGCCAACCTGCACTCGGCGCTGGGCCAGCCTCTGCGCGCAGACATCCCGCTGCTGGACAGCCGCGACCTGACTGCCGAAGAAATCATCGTGCGCCTGGCGTCGCCTGAAGCCTATGCACGGGCCGGCCTGTCGCGCCCCGATCAATTGCTTGGCCTGCGCGTCGCCGTGCAGCGCCAGGGCGGCCAGTTCCAGGCCCGCCTGAGCACCCCGCAAGCCATTCACGAGCCGTACCTGGGCCTGCTCCTGGAAGTGGTCTGGCCGGGCGGCCAGCAGGTCCGGGAATACAGCCTGCTGCTCGACCCACCGCATTATCAGCCGCAGCTGCCAGCCGGCACCCTGCTCGCCCAACCGGCCAGCCCGCGCGCAGCGCTCAGCAAGGCGCCTGTGCAGTCGTCCACCCGCCCGGCTACACAGCACGCCGCACAGCCCGGCGGCCAGTACCGTACCCAGGCCAATGACCGTCTGTGGGACATTGCCCAGGCGGTGCGCGGCGCAGCCACCCCGCACCAGGCGATGCTGGCGATCCAGCAGCTCAACCCACAAGCGTTCATCGACGGCAATATCAATCGCCTCAAGCGCGACCAGACCCTGCAACTGCCCAGCGCCGAGCAGATGCAGGCCATGGCCGCCGGCCAGGCCCTGCAACTCAGCCAGCAACAGCAGCAGGCCTGGCAGAGCAGCCAGCGCCAGCTCGATGCGCGTCCCCGTCAGCAGGCCGCGACCGCGCCCGCGCACAGCAACAGCGGCGATACCCTGCGCCTGGCCGGCAGTCCGGGTAGCCAGCAGGGGCGCGGCGAACAAGGTAGCGAAAACACACAACTCAGCGAGCAGCTGGCCAAGGCCGAGGAAGGCCTGGACCTGGCACGCCGCGAAAACGCCGAACTGCACAGCCGGATTGCCGACCTGCAGTCGCAACTGGACAAGCTGCAGCGCCTGCTGCAGCTCAAGGACAGTCAATTGGCTACCCTGCAGGCACAACTGGCAGCCCAGCAAGCGGCTCAGCAACCGCTGGCACACACTCAGCCCTGATCCTCACCACGTCTTGCGACAATGCCCACGCTTGCCTAGTCTGCCCACAGCAGGCCAGGCAGGCACGCGCTGCCAGCCCCTCTCGGCACATGGAGCATGACATGGACCCTCTGTTCAACGGCGACAGCAAGATCGACGTCTATCCCCTACTGCTCAAGCTGTTCGAGCTGGGTGGCTCGGACATGTTCTTCAGCGTCGGCACGCCCCCTCAGGTGAAGATCGAAGGACACATGCATGCCCTGCCGCTGCCCGCGCTGAAGGCCGGTGAAGTACGGCAGATGGCCTACCAGTTGATGAACGAAAAACAGGCCGCCGAGTTCGAACGCGATCTGGAAATGAACCTGGCGGTGAGTGTCAGCAACTCCGGGCGCTTCCGCATCAACCTGTACTACCAGCGCGGCGAAGCCTCGATGGTCGCGCGACTGATCAAGAGCCAGATTCCCAGCATTCGCCAACTCGGCCTGCCCGCTCCGCTGGAAAAACTCGCGTTGCTCGACCGCGGGCTGATCCTCGTTACCGGCGCCGCCGGCTCCGGCAAGTCAACGACCCTGGCGGCCCTGCTCGACCTGCGCAACCGCAGCAAGGCCGGACACATCATCTGCATCGAAGACCCGATCGAGTTCCTCCACCAGCACCAGAAATCGGTGATCGACCAGCGGGAAGTCGGCCTGGATACCCACAGCTTTGCCGCCGCCTTGCGCAACGTACTGCGCGAGGCACCGGATGTGATCATGCTCGGGGAAATCCGCGACCTCGACAGCATGCAGCACGCCTTGCACTACGCGGAAACCGGCCACCTGTGCATCGCCACCCTGCATGCCACCAGCAGTACCCATGCCCTGGAGCGCGTGGTGCGTTTCTTCCCCGAAGAGGCTCGCCAGCAGATTCTCGCCGACCTGGCGCTCAACCTGGCCGCCGTAGTCGGCCAGCGCCTGGTGCCGACCCTGGATGGCAAGCGGGTCGCCGCCGTGGAGTTGATGCTGGCCAGCTCGCACATCCGTGACCTGATCCAGCGTGGTCTGCTGGAAGACCTGCGCGAAGCGGTGTCCCGCTCGACCACCCAAGGCATGCAGACCTTCGACCAACACCTCTACCAGCTCTACAGCAGTGGCCGCATCAGCGTCGAGGAAGCCATTCGCCACGCTGACTCACGCACCGACCTGACCCTGAAGATTCGCCTCGGCCACGGCCAGATCGGCGACAGCGGCGAACTGCAGCTGATGGACGAGCATGCCCCTCAATAGGCTGTCCAGACACCGCGATACTGTCGCTCGCAGGCCGGCTTGAGCAGGCGGGCATCACTGGCTACCCCGTAGTAGTGCACATCCTGGCGATACAGCGTGCCGGCCACCTGGGCGTCACGACAGATGCCGAAGGCACCGATCGGGCACTGCTCGACAAAACTCACGGTGACCTGCTGCCCCTTGAGTTGCGGTGCGCAGAAACCTTCGCGGAACATCGTGGCAGGAATGCTGCGGTTCTGCTGGCAGACCTTGACCTGCACCCCGGCGCCCTGGCTCTCGACCACGCAGGCCTGCGCCAGCACCTCGGCCGATCCCAGCAGCAACCCCCACAACAGCCAGACACGCATACTCGCCACCCCAGCAGAAAACCGCGACTCTAGGGGCTGCGCCCCCGCCGGCGCAAGCCATGGTCAACGCGCCCGTTGCATTAAGCCAATCAGCCACTAGCATGCGCACATCCCCGTTGCGGACCCACGCCATGCTCGCACACATCCCCACACACCTGATCGCCGGTCCACTGGGCGCCGGCAAGACCAGCCTGATCCGCCAGCTGCTGGCCGACAAACCGGCCGACGAACGCTGGGCCATCCTGATCAACGAGTTCGGGCAGATCGGACTGGATGCCGCCCTGCTGGGTGGCAGCCGCGATGGCATCAGCCTCAGCGAAGTCCCCGGCGGCTGCCTGTGCTGCGTCAACGGTGCGCCCTTCCAGGTCGCCCTGGCGCGCCTGCTACGCCAGGCCCGCCCTGATCGCCTGCTGATCGAACCCTCCGGGCTTGGCCATCCGGCGCAGCTGCTTGAGCAACTGCGCGACAGTCCCTGGCAGCAGGTGCTCGCTCTGCAGCCGCCGGTCCTGGTGCTCGACGCCGCCGCACTGGCACACGGCGAGACACTCGCCGACAGCCAGGCAGATAGCCTGCCGCTGGCCGGCCTGGTGCTGCTCAATAAACAGGAACAACTCGATGCGCCTCAACGCGCCGCCCTGCAGCAACGCTTCGCCGCCTATCCGCTGCACTGGACCAGCCAGGGCCAGTTGCCCTTCAGCGCCCTGCCAGGACATCAGGCGCGGGCGGGCGAAGCGGCCGATGCCTGCCTACCCGACAGCCCGCCGAGTAGCCCCGGATTGCTCTGGCGTGACCCGCATCACCCCCTCTGCCAGTACCAGCAACAGGAGGCGGGCTGGAGTATCGGCTGGCGCTGGCACCCCAGCCAGCGCTTCGAGCTAGCACACCTGCAACACTGGCTACAGGCCCTGCCCTGGCGGCGTGCCAAACTGCTGGTCCACAGCAATGCCGGCTGGCTGTCGGCCAACGCGCTGGCCGGACAGCCATTGCACTGGCAGGCCAGCGAGTGGCGCCGCGACTCGCGTATCGAGCTGATTTTCCACGAGGCCCAGGCGCTTGCCGCGCTGCAGGAGGGCCTGGCCGCCTGCCGGCTGGAGAGCCCTCAGGGGTAACGCCGGAACCAGTCGAGAATCAGCTCCGGCGCCTGTTCCAGCCATTCGTGCCCGGCCAGCCAGTCGGTATGCCGGGCACTGCTGATGCCCTGCTCCTGCAGGCGCTGGTAGTACAGATTCATGCTCCACCAGGGCACCGTCATGTCGACGAAACCATGCAGGAACAGCGTCGGCGGATGATCCGCGGGCAACACCTGCGGCACAGTGCACAACGGCCCGCTGCAGGTCGCATAAGAAGCCGACTGGATGGCCAGCGCACGAAACTCCCCGGCAAAGGACACGGCCATACGACTGCTGTTGTAACCGCCGCTGGAAATTCCCGTGGCGTATTTGCGCTGACTGTCCAACGGACCAAATTCGCCTGCGGCGATGGCCGCAAACACATTGCCGAGGAAGTGATAGTCCGTGCTGTGCGTGTAGTGCTGGGCCAGTCCGGGGAGATTGGTTTGCCAGAACAGATCGGCTGGCGCGCTGGGTGCCACCACGGCAAAGCCGTTATCCAGCAGACGCTTGATCAACTGTCCTTCGTGGTAACCGCCAAAGGGCATCACGCTGTAATAGGTGAAATCATTGAGCGGGAAGAACGACCCCTGGTAAACCAGCACCACCGGCCAGCCTTGTGCCGGCGGTACGCCCAGCGGCAGCTGGTAGATTACCTTGCGCTGGCCGACCAGCCCGGAATCAATCCAGCGACTCTGGTAGCTGCAACTGATCTTGCCCATCAGCAACAGCGAAGGCTTGCGTTCGCTGCAACGCGACGCCGCCCACGCCTGGCCACAGGCCAGACAGCACACCACCAGCAGACAACACACCCTGCTCCACGCTGACATTCGCTCACTCCCTTGCCAAGAAAGCACTAGCTTAGCAAGGCGCTGGCGGGGTGCTTAGAGCCTGAAGAAACTGACCCGTTCAGTGAGCCGGTTGGCCAGGGTCGTCAGCTCGCGGCTGGCTACCGCCACCTGCTCGGAGCCCGCCGCGGTTTCCAGGGTCGCACGATGAATGCGATTGATGTTCTGGTTCACCTCTTCGGCCACCGCACTCTGCTCTTCGGAGGCACCGGCAATCTGCGCATTCATGCTGTTGATCGCCGTAACCTCACTGCGAATCTGGTTCAGCGCCTGCTCGGCCTGCCCGGTTTGCTGCACGGTCTGCTGGGCCAGCTCACGGCTGCTGCGCATCACCTCGGCCGCCTTGCCGGCGCCCTCCTGCAGCTTGCCGATCATGCCGCGGATTTCCCGCGTGGAATCCTGGGTACGGTTGGCCAGGGAGCGGACTTCATCGGCCACCACGGCAAAGCCACGACCATGTTCGCCAGCCCGTGCTGCTTCGATGGCGGCATTCAGCGCCAGCAGGTTGGTCTGTTCGGCGATCGAGGTAATCACCTCGATGATCTTTCCGGATCAGCGTAATCAGCAGCATCAGCGAAAGAATCAGGCCGAAACCAAGGCTCAGGCGTTGGGCGATAGTCAGTTGTACGGGCATTCAATGCGCTCCTCGAGCCATTCAGGCTGCGACAACGTGCTGCGAACCAAAAGACAGAAGATCAAGCAGAACAGACTTATACAAAACAATTACAAAGTTGTATAAGAAAACAATAATTGTCCAACCATGAGCTAGGCGGAACATCACAACGCCTTGAACAACCCAGAAAACAAGGGCACGCCCACTAAGATTAGGTGGACAAGTCAGCTCATGTTGTACAAATTCTTCTATCGCACCCATCGCGGGAATGCATGACGACGGCCCGCGCTTTACACTCCCAAGCCAGTTCAACGACGAGACCCGCCATGCACTTGCTGCCTTGGTCGCACCCCACTTCAGCCGGTTTCACCCTGCGTGGCTGGCACACCCCGCCCTCCGGCAAGCCACTGCTGCATTTTCTGCACGGCAATGGTTATTGCGGCCGGGTGTACAGCCCGCTGCTCAATGCACTTTGCGAAGACTTCGACCTGTGGCTGTGCGATGTTCAGGGGCACGGCGATAGCGATCATGGCGGCCGCTTCCATGGCTGGAACCGTAGCGCCGAACTGGCTCTGGAAGCCTTTGCCGCCGGCACTGACGACTTCGCCGACGCACCGCGTTTCGCCCTCGGCCACAGCTTCGGCGGCGTGCTGACCAGCCTGATGCTGGCCCAGCAGCCGCAGTTGTTCAGGCGCGCCGTGCTGCTCGACCCGGTACTGTTCAGCCCGGCGATGATCGGCGTGATGGCCTTGTCCGACGTGGTCGGCCTGAGCCGTCGTACCAGCCTGGCCAGCAAAGCGCTGAAACGCCGCAGTAGCTGGCCGGATCGCGCCGCCGCCCACGCCGCATTGCATGGTCGGGGCATGTTCCGTGGCTGGGACGAAGCGGCCTTCGACGCCTACATACAACATGCCCTGAAAGACACTGCGCAAGGCGTCGAGCTGAAGTGCCGACCCAGCCGCGAAGCGGATATCTTCAGCTCCTTCCCCAAGCGCCTGTGGCCGTCGCTGAGCAAAGTCACTACGCCCACCCAGGTGCTCTATGGCCAACACAGCTATCCCTTCGTGGCCCGCTCGGTTGCCCGCTGGTGCGCCGGCAATGCGCATGTCAGCGCCCAGGTAGTGGCCGGTGGGCATTGCTTCATGCAGGAGTTTCCCGAGGACAGCGCGGCACGCGTGCGCGCTTTCCTGCTGGACGCTCGCTGATCAGTCGGCCTTGCGCTGATCGATACGCGGGTGGCTGCGCCGCCAGTCATCCATCTGGATGACCTTGCCGCCCGTCTCGCTGGCTGGATTGAAGGGATGCGCATCCAGTTCGATACGCGCCAGTTGGCGACCATAGAGTGTCAGTCGACCGTGCAGCCGCTGCTCGCCGGTCACCGTGAACTCGAAGGCATAGCGCCGCGCCAGGCGCCAGCGCCCCTGGCTGTCGCGCTGCCAGCTGAGCCCCTGCAAGGCGACATTGCCGTCCAGCAGCTCGATATCCAGCCGCTGACAATGCTGTCGCGCATAATGCAGGGCACACTCGCCGATGCCACGCCCACGCCACCACCAGGCCGCCAGGCTGCTCAACAGCAGCAGTACGAAGATATCCGCCAAGCTCAGCATCACGTCCTCCCCTCTCTACCAGGCAGCTTAACCCAGGCCGCCACAGGCTGCCGCCTCCCCTGGCATCTGCGACAACTTGTCACTATGCTCATGACAACCCGCCTCCTAGCATGCAGGCGTACCCCCGTTTCCTCGCAAGGAATTTGGCACTTGTCCAAACCTGCTCGTCTCCGTCCTGGCAACTGGCTGGCCATCTTGGCCATGTGCCTGCTGCTGAGCGGCCCCTGGCTGTCCCAGGGCCTGCTCACGGAAGCGGCTGCCCTTCCGGGCTGGCTGAACGAGCTGGCCTGTGGCGAGCAACACGATGGCGCACCGGCGAACATGCCGGAAGCCTGGGAGAAATGCGGATACTGCGTACTGCTGTTCAGCGCGCCAACCCTGTCTCCCGACCTGCATCCCGCCACGTTGCATACCCTGCGCACAGCACATGTGCTGCATAGCCGCCTGCCGGATAGCCCCTTCGCGCGTGCCCCCTACCCCGACG
>NZ_NMQV01000016.1 GCF_002234375.1 Pseudomonas fluvialis | reverse complement strand
CTTAAGTGAACAGCATTACCGCAATGCGGGGCTTTTTGTTAGTAAAGACCGATTGGCTCTAACCCTACCTGCTCTCGCGGATCAGCCTTCGCAGAAATCAGATAAACGAGGCTGTCGGCCTTTGTTTTATCAAGCATCGCCGCCAGATCATCAACCTTGTACGGCGAATCCAACATCGGATTGATTCTTACGGCGAACTTGAAGATATGAGCTGAGTAGCCGCCACGTTCTACAGGTGCAAAACCCTTGCCGTAGTCAGCCAGCTTTCGGTTCATACTGATACGCGCTCGACCCGTATTTCCGATGCGGATCGAATGTGTATGCCTCCATATGGCTGTACTCGTCGGCTCCCAAGTATCGAAAGCTGATGAAACGTTTGCGTTGAAATCATCCCAGCAAGACCGCAATGCCTCTTTTGCGTCCATTTTGCCTACAGGTTTGAAGCACAGCAGGTTCGACATAATGATTCGGGGGTCTTCCGTCCTGACACTGCCCCCACCCAGAACAACCGCTAAACCAATTGCAGCTGCAGGCGACATATCGCCTGCCAAGCCGGCAGTTATTGCGGTATCGGCAGCACCAATACCCTTATCAGCCTTTAACGCATCATTATGGCGCGTTTGGTACGGCGCTACATCGTCCGCGGTGTACGCAAAACGGGCCATGTCGAACGTGAAGCTATTGGGGGGGTAAATCTTCATGCTTGGGAAGCCAAAAACACTAAGGGCCTTATCAGTGTCTGTAAGCAGCCCAGAGAGATCTTGTGGCTTTGCATTAGCCACCTTGAAGGTACCGCCGTTTGGCTCGATGTACGAATACCCCAGGCCACGATGCTCAACCCGAACCTCACCCGGCATCGGGGGTGTCGGAATAAAAGCACAGCCGTAAAGACCCCCAGCGAAAAGCACAACCAAACCAATTCTCGAAGAAAATTTTATCATGAAGATAATCCAGTATTTTTATCAATATCATATAGCTTAAAAAATCAAGTATACCCCACCCCTGAAACCAACCGGGCAAGCATCTCGACATAATCATGACACATGCGGAAAATCGGTTGCCAGCACTCGCAAATGATTGGCAAATAATTGCCAATCCGACCAAGCTGTAAATTCTGGAGATGAAACTTGGAACCTTTTCCCATGAAATCGACTGGATTGAGAAATAGCATCATTCTGCTTACACCTTTAACATTGGCCATAAAAAAATCACTGCGATAAAACATCCTCCCACCCAAGTAGCTAGCGGAACTTTCAGCAGCGTCATAGTCTGGTATAGCGGAATACAGATGAGCTCATTCTTATACCCCTTATAGATGAAATGCATCCACACCAAAGGTGCTGATTGAAATGCTAAGAGCAGGCTAATTCGCCAATATGCCATCTCTACAATCTGTTCACTGGCGGGCATAGGGTTTACGTAAAGAGAAGTCAATCTAACGACCACAATTGCAGTGATAGCCAATACTGCGAGACTGCAGATAAACAGGGTTCTCCAAATTGCAGAGGAGACTTGTTCGGGACTGGTGATTTTCATTGAACCCTCCGTTAATTGGGAGCAACTAGTTAAGCATGACTTTTAAATACTGCAAGCGCAATTCATGCACAAAGGTTCAGTGTGACTACTGAAAGAGATGACACTGAACCTTCAGTTGGCTAGACTGCAAACCCCGACGCATGAGCATGGCTATGCCTCTCACTGATGCTAAAATCGCATTACTACTAGCCGCGGAGTAATCGTGACTTGATACTCCAGATATTCGACTCACGCCCCTCATATACGCTCCTGGTGATCACGACATAAAAACCCGGGACCTTTGATTGATTTTTTATTAATGCATAATACATTTGCCTCTAGATAAAATCAGAATTAAAAGTATCACCACAGCCGTTCAGCCCATAGAAACCTCCCTCTATATCTATAACTCCGTTAATCATCGAAAAGCCATTTGCCGGATTGATGATCGGCATCGAACTCAATTCGAACTCATTGGCACACCAATCGCCACAAGCTCTAAATACCTCTGACTTTTCATCACTTAGCCAGATGTCGTTGATCTGCTGTACCTGAATGACTGTTGCGACGGAGTCAAAGTCTAGTGCGTCGTGAATAACGACGATTTCGCCTAGCGCTGGATACGCCCTAGCCTGGCATCGAGCATGGTGTTTCTGACGAAATATATTATTAGCCAGCTTGTTTAGCAGATATTTAAGCATAACTTGCTCCACGACTAGAATGCTAAAACTAATTGGGCACCAGAGTGGTCTGGAATTTCTAGTTTGCAGCTTTTCTAAGAATTGCAAGCCGGTGCGAGACAGGTGTTTCCTTGAAAAAATTTGCGTGCACCATGGCGGACATACTGAGAAGCAGCAATGCTTATCCCCCTATATTGCTGAGTTACTAGTTAGCATCGGGCTTTGTAGCTTGGAGAGCCTTCTGGCCGGGATTGCCTTCGATCATACAGGCGGGGAATACTGTTATTTGCGCGATCTAGCCACTGCAGGGCCTTCGAGATATCGGCTTGTTTGCAAGCCGCACCATGGTCTTCGATAGCTAAGGACTGGAGTCTTATCTTCAGGGATGTCGAGCGGTGGTTGTTCAGATATAATCGCTGCTCATTAGCTAGTATTTTGAGGTTTTCCATGCCTGCATTCAGTTGGTTCTGGGGGGTTGTTGCTCTCATAAGCTTAGCCTTAGCGATGCCGTTCATCACAAGCATGATGAAATACTTCCAGTGGCGGTCTCTTCCCCGAGTAAACGAGTACCTTGCAGTACATCCTCATTGCAGGACGCCTCGAGGGATCAAGTGCGCAGCTTGTAACTCCAGCAGCATTAAGAACTGGGGGCTGACGAACGCGAATGACGATGATCGTGTTTTTATCTGCAATCACTGCGGCTCGCATCTTTACCGCAACTAGCACTAGTCAGCGCTTGAGCTTTGGCTTCGTTAAAGATGTCCTGTGGGCTAGTCCCGCATGAACAGTCGATTGAGTCGCCTGCATCCTCGAGGTCGTATTGGGATGACCACCAGCAATTCCCTCCAGTCCACTTCAATGAGTCGCGATAGCCGTTCTACCTGCGGATGCCCTCGGCTCGGCTGCCCCCAAGAAACGCGACTGAATCGCCCCGGGTTTCGTGGAGGCCGTTTCGTTTAAGTCAGGCCGCCATGGCCTGACCTGCTTGTTGCTGGTGGAAGTTTGCCTCAGCCTCCGCAGGCGGGGTTTAGCCG
>NZ_NMQV01000015.1 GCF_002234375.1 Pseudomonas fluvialis | reverse complement strand
GCCAACGTTGACGTGCGGTTTGTTACGTTCAAATTTTTCCTTAGCCACGACAGTAAACCTCTTACTTAAAGGGCGGAATTAGCCTTGTTTTTTAACCAGTGCTTCGACGATGTTCGACGGAGCTTCTGCGTACTTGGAGAACTCCATGGAGTAGCTCGCGCGACCCTGGGACATGGAGCGAACGTCGGTAGCGTAACCAAACATCTCGCCCAGCGGTACTTCGGCACGGATAACCTTGCCGGACACCGAGTCTTCCATACCCTGGATCAGACCGCGACGACGGTTCAGGTCACCCATCACGTCGCCCATGTAGTCCTCGGGGGTCACTACTTCTACCTTCATGATCGGCTCAAGCAGCTTACCACCGCCCTTCTGGGCCAGTTGCTTGGTCGCCATGGAAGCAGCGATCTTGAACGCCATTTCGTTGGAGTCCACATCGTGGTAGGAACCATCGAACACCGAAGCCTTCAGGCCGATCAGCGGATAACCGGCCACGACGCCGTTCTTCATCTGCTCTTCGATACCCTTCTGAATGGCCGGAATGTATTCCTTCGGAACCACACCGCCCACGACTTCGTTGGTGAACACCAGACCTTCGGTGATATTGCCCTTGTCGTCCACATCCGGAGTCGAGAAGCGAATCCAGCAATGACCGAACTGACCACGACCACCGGACTGACGAACGAACTTGCCTTCGATCTCGACATTGTCCTTGGAGATGGTTTCACGGTAGGCCACCTGCGGCTTACCGATGTTGGCATCTACGCCGAATTCACGCTTCATGCGGTCGACAATGATGTCCAGGTGCAGCTCGCCCATACCACCAATGATGGTCTGGCCGGACTCTTCGTCGGTCTTGACGCGGAACGACGGGTCTTCCTGAGCCAGCTTGCCCAGAGCGATACCCATTTTCTCCTGGTCAGCCTTGGTCTTCGGCTCGACAGCCACGTGAATCACGGGCTCCGGGAAGTCCATGCGCTCGAGAACGATCTGCTTGTCCAGATCACACAAGGTGTCACCGGTGGTGACATCCTTCATGCCGATCAGGGCAGCAATATCGCCCGCGCGCACTTCCTTGATTTCTTCACGCTGGTTGGCGTGCATCTGCACCATACGACCAACGCGCTCTTTCTTGCCCTTGACCGAGTTGATCACCGAGTCGCCAGAAGCCAGCACACCGGAATACACGCGAACGAAGGTCAGCGTACCAACGAAGGGGTCGGTAGCGATCTTGAACGCCAGCGCCGCGAACGGCTCATCGTCACTGGACTTGCGGCTGTCGACCTTCTCGTCATCATCCGGGTGCACACCCTTGATGGCTTCGACTTCGTCAGGCGCAGGCAAGTAGTCGATTACGGCATCGAGAACCAGAGGAACACCCTTGTTCTTGAACGAAGAACCACAAACTGCCGGAACGATTTCACAGGCCAGGGTACGCTGACGCAGACCAGCCTTGATCTCTTCGACGGACAGATCGCCCTCTTCGAGATACTTGTTCATCAGCTCCTCATTGGCTTCGGCTGCAGCCTCGACCATGTTGGAGCGATACTCTTCGGCCAGGTCCTGGAGCTCCGCGGGAATCTCTTCCTCGCGGTAGGTCATGCCCTTGTCTTCGTCGTTCCAGTAGATCGCCTTCATCTTCAGCAGATCGATCTGCCCGGCGAAGTTTTCTTCTGCGCCAATGGCCAACTGAACCGGAACCGGGGTATGCCCCAGACGCTTCTTGATCTGCTCAACCACACGCAGGAAGTTGGCGCCCTGACGGTCCATTTTGTTGACGTAGACGATACGCGGCACACCGTACTTGTTGGCTTGGCGCCATACGGTTTCCGACTGCGGCTCCACACCGGAGGTACCACAGAACACCACGACGGCACCATCGAGTACACGCAGCGAACGTTCTACTTCGATGGTGAAGTCCACGTGACCGGGGGTATCGATTACGTTGACACGGTACTTGTCCGGGAACTGACTGCGCGAGCCCTGCCAGAAAGTGGTTACAGCAGCGGAAGTGATGGTAATACCACGCTCCTGCTCCTGCACCATCCAGTCGGTAGTAGCCGCGCCATCATGCACTTCACCCAGCTTGTGGTTTACGCCGGTATAAAACAGTACACGCTCGGTCGTGGTGGTCTTGCCCGCGTCAACGTGGGCACAGATACCGATGTTCCGGTAGCGATTGATTGGGGTAGTACGAGCCATAAAGCCCTCGCGAAGTTAATGACGCTGAAATTAGAAGCGGTAGTGCGAGAAGGCCTTGTTGGCCTCGGCCATACGGTGCACGTCTTCACGCTTCTTCACCGCGGCGCCTTTGCCTTCAGCGGCATCCAGCAGCTCGCCAGCGAGGCGCAGAGCCATGGACTTCTCACCGCGCTTGCGCGCGTAGTCCACCAGCCAGCGCATAGCCAGGGCGTTACGACGGGACGGACGAACTTCGACCGGAACCTGGTAGGTAGCACCGCCGACACGGCGGGACTTTACTTCGACCAGCGGAGCGATGGCGTCGAGAGCTTTCTCGAAGATCTCCAGGGGATCGCTGTTCTTGCGTGCTTTGACGGTTTCCAGAGCACCGTAAACGATGCGCTCGGCAACGGCCTTCTTGCCGCTTTCCATCACGTGGTTCATGAATTTGGCGAGAAGCTGACTTCCGTACTTCGGATCGTCCAGAATCTCACGCTTGGCTGCTACACGACGTCTTGGCATTGATAAGCCCTCAAACGGTCTTCAGGTTAGCCCGGGACTGTGCCCGACCTTACTCTTATCGACTCAATAAAAAGAAAAAACGGTTGCGCGCGAATTACTTCGGACGCTTGGTACCGTACTTGGAACGACCCTGCTTACGGTCTTTAACGCCGGTGGTATCCAGCGAACCACGCACGGTGTGATAACGCACACCCGGAAGGTCTTTTACACGACCGCCACGGATCAGCACGACGCTGTGTTCCTGCAGGTTGTGGCCTTCACCGCCGATGTACGAAGAAACTTCGTAACCATTGGTCAGGCGCACACGGCAGACCTTACGCAGTGCCGAGTTGGGTTTTTTCGGCGTAGTGGTGTATACGCGAGTGCACACGCCACGACGCTGCGGGCAGTTCTGCAGCGCAGGCACGTCGGATTTTTCGACGATGCGCTTGCGCGGCTGACGCACCAGCTGGTTAATCGTTGCCATCTATAAGCTCCACTGTTGTCTTTCGACGCTATTGCTTTACGGGTAAAGCAAAATGGCAGAGCAACATGCCCTGCCAAATTTAGGGGTGCATGAGTCTAAAGAGACTACCCGCCCCCGTCAAGGCAAAGCCCGGGCGATCGCTCACCCGGGCCATGCACTCAATTATCCCCAGAGTTCAGCGCTTCGGTCAGTGCGGCTTCCACCTCACTGGCGCTGACACGCACAGGTTTGTCGGCATCACGCTTACGCTTGCGCTCGGCATGATAGGCCAGACCGGTACCGGCAGGAATCAGACGACCTACCACCACGTTTTCCTTCAGACCACGCAGGTAATCGCGCTTGCCAGTGACAGCCGCCTCGGTGAGTACGCGAGTGGTCTCCTGGAAGGACGCCGCGGAGATGAACGACTCGGTGGACAGCGAAGCCTTGGTGATACCCAGCAGCACACGGGTGTACTTGGCGATGAACTTGTCTTCCGCAGCCAAGCGCTCGTTTTCGCCCAATACAGAAGTCAGCTCGACCTGATCACCCTTGATGAAGCTGGAATCGCCCGACTCGCTCACCTCAACCTTGCGCAGCATCTGACGCAGGATGGTTTCGATGTGCTTGTCGTTGATCTTCACGCCCTGCAGGCGGTAAACGTCCTGGATCTCGTTGACGATGTACTTGGCCAGCGCACTCACACCCAGCAGACGCAGGATGTCGTGCGGGTCGCTCGGACCGTCGGAAATCACTTCACCCTTGTTCACCTGTTCGCCTTCGAAGACGTTGAGGTGACGCCACTTCGGAATCAGCTCCTCGTACGGATCGCTACCATCGGTCGGCGTGATGACCAGACGGCGCTTGCCCTTGGTCTCTTTGCCGAAGCTGATGGTGCCGCTGATTTCCGCGAGGATCGACGCCTCTTTCGGGCGACGCGCCTCGAACAGGTCGGCAACACGCGGCAGACCACCGGTGATGTCGCGGGTCTTCGAAGTTTCCTGCGGGATACGCGCGATGACGTCACCGACACCGATTTGTGCACCGTCAGCCACGCCAACCAGGGCGTTTGCCGGCAGGAAGTACTGGGCCGGTACGTCGGTACCTGGCAACAGCAATTCCTTGCCATTGGCATCGACCAGCTTCAGGGCAGGACGAATATCCTTGCCAGCCGCCGGACGATCCTTCGGATCAAGCACTTCGATGTTGGTCAGACCGGTCAGTTCGTCGGTCTGACGCTTGATGGTGATGCCTTCCTCCATGCCAACGAAGGTCACTGTACCTTTCATCTCACTGACGATCGGGTGGGTGTGCGGATCCCACTTGGCCACGATGGCACCGGCGTCGACCTTGTCGCCTTCCTTCACGGAAATAACGGCACCGTAAGGCAGCTTGTAGCGTTCACGCTCACGGCCAAACTCATCGGCCACCGCCAGCTCACCAGAGCGGGAAACCGCGACCAGGTTGCCGTCCACGCGCTCGACGTGCTTGAGGTTGTGCAGACGGATCGCTCCGCCATTCTTCACTTGGACGCTATCGGCAGCCGAGGTACGGCTGGCGGCACCACCAATGTGGAAGGTACGCATGGTCAGCTGGGTGCCCGGCTCACCGATGGACTGGGCAGCAATGACGCCGACCGCTTCACCGATGTTGACCTGATGACCACGTGCCAGATCGCGACCGTAGCACTTGGCACAGATACCAAAGCGGGTTTCACAGGTGATCGGCGAACGCACGACCACCTCATCGATACTGTTGCGCTCGATGAACTCGACCCACTTCTCGTCAACCAGAGTACCGGCCGGCACGATGACTTCATCGCTGCCCGGCTTGAACACATCCTTGGCGATAACACGGCCCAGCACGCGCTCACCGAGCGGCTCGACCACATCGCCGCCTTCGATATGCGGAGCCATCAGCAGGCCGTGCTCGGTGCCGCAATCGATCTCGGTCACCACCAGATCCTGCGCCACGTCGACCAGACGACGGGTCAGGTAACCGGAGTTGGCGGTCTTCAGTGCGGTATCCGCCAGACCTTTACGCGCACCGTGCGTGGAGATGAAGTACTGCAGTACGTTCAGACCTTCACGGAAGTTCGCGGTGATCGGCGTCTCGATGATCGAACCGTCCGGCTTGGCCATCAGGCCACGCATACCGGCCAGCTGACGGATCTGCGCAGCACTACCACGCGCCCCCGAGTCGGCCATCATGTACATGGAGTTGAAGGACTCCTGTTCGACGGTCTTGCCCTCGCGGTCGACTACCTTCTCTTTCGAGAGGTTGGCCATCATCGCCTTGGACACTTCGTCGTTGGCTTTCGACCACAGGTCGATCACCTTGTTGTACTTCTCGCCCTGGGTAACCAGGCCGGAGGCGTACTGCGATTCGATTTCCTTCACTTCCTCAGTGGCGGCGTCGATGATGCGCGCCTTCTCATCCGGGATGACGAAGTCGTTCACGCCGATCGACACACCGGAGATGGTCGAGTAGGCGAAACCGGTGTACATCAGCTGGTCGGCGAAGATCACGGTGTCCTTCAGACCCACCGTGCGGTAGCACTGGTTGATCAGCTTGGAAATCGCCTTCTTCTTCATCGACTGGTTGACCACGTCGAACGACAGGCCGGCCGGGACGATCTGGAACAACAGCGCACGGCCGACGGTGGTGTCGACGATACGGGTGTTCTTGACCAGGCTGCCGTCCTTCTGCTTGACGGTCTCGTTGATGCGCACCTTGACCTTGGCGTGCAGCGAAGCCTCACCGGCGCGGAACACCCGGTCGACTTCCTGCAGGTCGGCAAACACGCGACCTTCACCCTTGGCGTTCACCGCTTCACGGGTCATGTAGTACAGACCCAGTACCACGTCCTGCGACGGCACGATGATCGGCTCGCCGTTGGCAGGCGACAGCACGTTGTTGGTCGACATCATCAGCGCGCGCGCTTCCAGCTGAGCTTCCAGGGTCAGCGGCACGTGTACGGCCATCTGGTCACCGTCGAAGTCGGCGTTGTACGCGGCACAAACCAACGGGTGCAGCTGGATCGCTTTACCTTCGATCAGCACCGGCTCGAACGCCTGGATGCCCAGACGGTGCAGGGTCGGTGCGCGATTGAGCAGTACGGGATGTTCGCGAATCACTTCAGCGAGAACGTCCCACACCTCGGGCAGCTCGCGCTCGACCATCTTCTTGGCCGCCTTGATGGTGGTGGCCATACCGCGCATTTCCAGCTTGCCGAAAATGAACGGTTTGAACAGCTCGAGGGCCATCTTCTTCGGCAGGCCGCACTGGTGCAGACGCAGGGTCGGACCCACGGTAATTACCGAACGGCCGGAGTAATCCACGCGCTTACCGAGCAGGTTCTGACGGAAGCGACCCTGCTTACCTTTGATCATGTCGGCCAGCGACTTCAGCGGACGCTTGTTCGAGCCGGTGATGGCGCGACCACGACGGCCGTTGTCGAGCAGGGCGTCGACCGCTTCCTGCAGCATGCGCTTTTCGTTGCGCACGATGATATCCGGCGCCGACAGATCGAGCAGGCGCTTCAGACGGTTGTTACGGTTGATCACGCGGCGATACAGATCGTTCAGATCCGAAGTCGCGAAGCGGCCACCATCCAGCGGAACCAGCGGACGCAGGTCCGGCGGCAGCACCGGCAGGACAGTCAGGACCATCCACTCCGGATGGTTGCCGGAGTCCTTGAAGGCTTCCATCAGCTTCAGGCGCTTGGAAAGCTTCTTGATCTTGGTTTCCGAATTGGTCTGCGGGATTTCCTCGCGCAGACGGGAAATCTCGTGATCCAGGTCGATCGCCAGCAGCAGCTCGCGTACCGCTTCAGCACCCATGCGCGCGTCGAAGTCGTCACCGAACTCTTCAAGGGCTTCAAAGTACTGTTCGTCGTTGAGCAGCTGGCCCTTCTCCAGGGTGGTCATGCCCGGATCGATCACCACGTAGCTCTCGAAATAGAGCACGCGTTCGATGTCACGCAGGGTCATGTCCAGCAGCAGGCCGATACGCGACGGCAGCGACTTGAGGAACCAGATGTGGGCGACCGGCGAAGCCAGCTCGATGTGGCCCATGCGCTCGCGACGCACCTTGGCCAGCGCTACTTCCACGCCGCACTTCTCACAGATCACGCCGCGGTGCTTGAGGCGTTTGTACTTGCCGCACAGGCACTCATAGTCCTTCACCGGGCCAAAGATCTTGGCGCAGAACAGGCCATCGCGCTCCGGCTTGAAGGTACGGTAGTTGATGGTTTCCGGCTTTTTCACTTCGCCGAAGGACCAGGAACGAATCATCTCGGGCGAAGCCAGACCGATACGAATAGCATCGAACTCTTCGATTTGACCCTGGTTTTTCAACAGATTAAGCAAGTCTTTCAAGGCCTTTCCTCCTCACGGACCTGCTGCGGCCGTCAGCGCGGCCGCAGCAGAACGTGTTATTCGGTTTCCAGTTCGATGTCGATACCGAGCGAGCGGATCTCTTTGATCAGCACGTTGAAGGACTCGGGCATGCCGGCCTCCATGCGGTGATCGCCGTCCACGATGTTCTTGTACATCTTGGTCCGGCCGTTCACGTCGTCCGACTTCACGGTCAGCATTTCCTGCAGGGTGTAGGCGGCGCCATAGGCTTCCAGCGCCCAGACCTCCATCTCCCCGAAGCGCTGACCACCGAACTGCGCCTTACCACCCAGCGGCTGCTGGGTAACCAGGCTGTAGGAACCGGTGGAACGGGCGTGCATCTTGTCGTCGACCAGGTGGTTCAGCTTGAGCATGTACATGTAGCCGACGGTGGTCGGACGCTCAAACTGATTACCGGTACGGCCGTCGAACAGGCGCATCTGGCCGCTTTCCGGCAGATCGGCCAGCTTCAACATGGCCTTGATCTCGCTCTCCTTGGCACCGTCGAAGACCGGAGTAGCCATCGGCACACCGCCCTTGAGGTTCTTCGCCAGTTCGAGGATCTCGTTATCGGAGAAGGACTCGAGGTTTTCCTGGCGGCCACCGATCTCGTTGTAGATCTCGGTGAGGAACTTGCGCAGTTCAGCGACCTTGCGCTGCTCTTCAAGCATACGGTTGATCTTCTCGCCCAGGCCCTTGGCCGCCAGGCCCAGGTGGGTTTCGAGGATCTGTCCGACGTTCATACGCGAGGGTACGCCCAGCGGGTTGAGGACGATGTCGACCGGTGTGCCATTGGCATCATGCGGCATGTCTTCGACCGGCATGATCACCGAGACCACACCCTTGTTACCGTGACGACCGGCCATCTTGTCGCCCGGCTGGATACGACGCTTGATAGCCAGGTAGACCTTGACGATCTTCAGTACGCCCGGCGCCAGATCGTCGCCCTGCTGCAGCTTGCGTTTCTTGTCTTCGAACTTGTCGTCGAGCAACTGACGGCGGTCGGAGATGTAGGCCTGCGCCTTCTCCAACTGCTCGTTGAGCGCATCGTCGGCCATACGCAGCTTGAACCACTGACCACGCTCAAGGCCGTCGAGGAACTCATCGGTGATGACCGCGCCTTTCTTCAGACCGGCACCGCCTTCTGCCTTGGCACCAACCAGCGCTGAACGCAGACGCTCGAAGGTGGCACCTTCAACAATGCGGAACTCTTCGTTGAGGTCCTTGCGGATCTCGTCAAGCTGCTGCTTTTCGATGGACAGCGCGCGGCTGTCACGCTCAACGCCGTCACGGGTGAACACCTGCACATCAATCACAGTACCCTTGGTGCCGGTCGGCACACGCAGGGAGGTGTCCTTCACATCAGACGCCTTCTCACCGAAGATCGCACGCAGCAGCTTCTCTTCCGGGGTCAGCTGGGTTTCGCCTTTCGGGGTGACCTTACCAACTAGGATATCGCCCGGACCAACCTCGGCACCGACATAGACAATGCCTGCTTCGTCGAGCTTGTTCAGCGCAGCTTCACCCACGTTGGGAATGTCCGCGGTGATCTCTTCAGCACCCAGCTTGGTATCCCGGGCGACACAGGTCAGCTCCTGGATATGGATGGTGGTGAAACGATCTTCCTGAACCACGCGCTCGGACAGGCAGATGGAGTCTTCGAAGTTGAAGCCGTTCCACGGCATGAACGCGACGCGCATGTTCTGACCCAGCGCCAGCTCACCCATGTCGGTGGACGGGCCGTCAGCCATGATGTCGCCGCGCGCCACCTGATCACCCTTCTGTACCAGCGGACGCTGGTTGATGCAGGTGTTCTGGTTGGAGCGGGTGTACTTGGTCAGGTTGTAGATATCGACACCGGCTTCGCCTGTTTCGACTTCGTCATCGTTGACACGCACCACGATGCGGCTAGCGTCGACGGAGTCGATCACACCACCACGACGGGCCACGACGCAAACGCCGGAGTCACGAGCAACGTTGCGCTCCATGCCGGTACCCACCAGCGGCTTGTCGGCACGCAGGGTCGGCACAGCCTGACGCTGCATGTTCGAACCCATGAGGGCGCGGTTGGCGTCGTCGTGCTCGAGGAACGGAATCAGCGAGGCAGCAACCGAGACAACCTGCTTGGGCGAGACGTCCATCAGGGTGACGTCTTCCGGTGCCTTCACGGTAAATTCGTTGAGGTGACGTACTGCCACCAGCTCGTCGACCAGCTCACCTTTGTCGTTCAGGGTCGCGGAGGCCTGAGCGATCACGTGATCGGCTTCTTCGATAGCAGACAGGAAGACGATTTCGTCAGTGACCTTGCCTTCCTTGACCACACGGTACGGACTTTCCAGGAAGCCATACTGGTTGGTGCGGGCGTAGGCGGCCAGCGAGTTGATCAGACCGATGTTCGGACCTTCAGGGGTCTCAATCGGGCACACGCGACCGTAGTGGGTCGGGTGTACGTCACGGACTTCGAAGCCGGCACGCTCACGGGTCAGACCACCTGGGCCAAGCGCGGAAACACGACGCTTGTGGGTGATCTCGGAGAGCGGGTTGTTCTGGTCCATGAACTGCGAAAGCTGGCTGGAACCGAAGAACTCCTTCACCGCCGCGGCAACCGGCTTGGCGTTGATCAGGTCCTGCGGCATCAGGCCTTCGCTTTCGGCCATCGACAGACGTTCCTTGACCGCGCGTTCGACACGCACCAGGCCGACACGGAACTGGTTCTCGGCCATTTCGCCGACACAACGTACGCGACGGTTACCCAGGTGGTCGATGTCATCGACAATGCCTTTACCGTTACGGATGGCTACCAGAGTCTTCAAAACGTCGACGATGTCTTCCTTGCTCAGCACGCCCGAACCTTCGATCTCGGTGCGACCGATACGACGGTTGAACTTCATGCGGCCAACAGCCGACAGGTCGTAACGCTCGGCACTGAAGAACAGGTTGTTGAACAGGGTCTCGGCGGCATCCTTGGTCGGCGGCTCACCAGGACGCATCATGCGATAGATTTCGACCAACGCTTCCAGCTGGTTGCTGGTGGAGTCGATCTTCAGTGTGTCGGAGATGAACGGACCACAATCGATATCGTTGGTGTACAGCGTCTCGATGCGCACGACCTGGGCTTTGACAATCTTGGCCAGCAGATCCGTGGTCAGTTCAGCATTGCAGTCGGCAATGATCTCGCCAGTTGCCGGATGCACAATCGCCTTGGCAATAGTACGGCCGAGCACGTATTCCAGCGGGACTTCCAGCTCCTTGATGCCGGCCTTGTCGATCTGGTTGATATGACGCGCCGTGATACGACGGCCCTGTTCGACAATGACCTTGCCCTTTTCATCCTGAATATCAAAGGCCGCAATTTCACCGCGCAGGCGCTGGGGAACCAGCTCCAGCTTGAGGCGCTCACCTTCGACATGGAATACGTTGGTATCGTAGAAATTCGTGAGAATCTCTTCGGTGCCATAGTTAAGCGCGCGCAACAAAACCGAGGCAGGCAGTTTGCGACGACGGTCGATACGCACGAAAACGCAGTCCTTGGCATCAAACTCAAAGTCCAGCCAGGAACCACGATAGGGAATGATGCGCGCGGAATACAGCAGCTTGCCCGAGCTATGGGTCTTGCCACGGTCGTGGTCGAAGAACACACCCGGAGAACGGTGCAGCTGGGAAACGATCACCCGCTCGGTACCATTGATGACGAAGGTACCGTTCTCGGTCATGAGCGGAATTTCGCCCATGTAAACTTCTTGCTCTTTGATGTCCTTGATCGCTTTGTTCGACGACTCTTTGTCGAAAATGATCAGGCGCACCTTGACTCGCAGCGGCACCGCAAAGGTCACGCCGCGCAACACGCATTCCTTGACGTCGAAGGCCGGCTCGCCCAGACGGTAGCCGACATATTCCAGGGCAGCGTTACCGGAGTAGCTGATGATCGGGAATACGGACTTGAAGGCCGCATGCAGGCCGATGTCGCGGATCTGCTCCTTGCTCACGCCTTGCTGCAAGAATTCACGGTACGAATCCAGTTGGATGGCCAGGAGGTAAGGCACATCCATAACGTCCGGCAACTTGCTAAAGTCCTTGCGGATACGTTTTTTCTCAGTATATGAGTAAGCCATCAGCGTTCCCCAGCTTGGTCACCTGCTTGTTTGGCAGCCGCCGGCGGCGGCTACCAGAAAATCGTGCAAGCCCTACGGCCTGCGCCACCTTTCCGGTGGGTATTCCGTTTACAGCCAGGTACGGCCTAGAACGGAAAAAGGCCGGTGGCAATTGCCACCAGCCGTCAGCCTGTTGCTTAACGCGCGGGCTGTAGACGCAAGGTCGTCGCTTACTTGAGCTCGACTTTGGCGCCTGCTTCTTCCAGGGCCTTCTTGGCAGCTTCGGCTTCTTCTTTCGAAACGCCTTCTTTGACAACACCCGGGGCGCCATCGACAACTGCCTTGGCTTCTTTCAGACCCAGACCAGTCAGTTCGCGAACTGCCTTGATCACGTTCACTTTCTTGTCGCCAGCGTCAGCCAGGAAGATGGTGAACTCGGTCTGCTCTTCAACAGCGGCAGCGGCAACAGCCGGGCCAGCTGCAACAGCAGCAGCGGCGGTAACGCCGAACTTCTCTTCCATCGCCTTGATCAGTTCAACGATCTGCATGACGGACATTTCGGATACGGCGTTGATGATGTCTTCGTTGGTCAGAGCCATGACTCTAATTCCTGTATTGGGGTGACAGCCTTCGCGGCCATCAAATTAAACAAATAACGTTGAAAGAGGTGAAATGCCTGAATCAGGCAGCAGCGCCTTCTTTCTGGTCGCGAATAGCCGCCAGAGTACGAGCCAGCTTGCTGGTAGCGCCTTGAATCACGCTCATCAGCTGTGCAACGGCTTCGTCGTAGGTCGGCAGAGTTGCCAGTACGTCGATCTGATTGGCTGCAATGAACTTGCCTTCAAACGCAGCTGCCTTGATCTCGAACTTGTCCTGACCCTTGGCAAACTCCTTGAAAATACGGGCAGCAGCGCCCGGATGTTCGTTGGAGAAGGCAACCAGGGTCGGGCCTTTGAACACGTCGTTGAGCACTTCAAAATCAGTGCCTTCAACGGCGCGTTTGAGCAGGGTGTTACGTACGACTTTTACGTACACACCAGCTTCGCGGGCCTCTTTACGGAGTCCGGTCATAGCACCTACGGTCACGCCACGGGCATCAGCCACGACAGCGGACAGGGCAGCTTTGGCAGCCTCGTTGACTTCAGCGACGATGGCCTTCTTGTCTTCGAGTTTAATTGCCACGGGTTTACTCCTGGATGTTACCGTTTCGCCAAGCCAGGCTTGGCGTCGTTTTGGTGTCTGATTCGGTAAGGAATCGGGAGCACCATCTGCGTAGGCAGTGGTTTAAGACTTACGTCACCTACGGTCTTGGATAGCCCCCGCCAGGCAGGGACCCCAATAGTTGGGGTGAAGGCTAGCCTTCACCCCTTATCACTTAGGCTTCCAGAGAAGCCTGATCGATCTGCAGACCCGGACCCATGGTGGTGCTCAGGGTAATACGCTTGACATACACACCTTTGGAGGTGGACGGCTTCAGGCGCTTCAGATCAGCCAACAGTGCTTCGACGTTTTCCTTCAGCTTGGTCGGCTCGAAATCAACCTTGCCTACGGAGGCGTGCACGATACCGTTCTTGTCGGTACGGAAGCGTACCTGACCAGCCTTAGCATTCTTGACCGCAGTAGCGACGTCAGGAGTCACAGTGCCTACTTTCGGGTTCGGCATCAGACCACGCGGACCAAGAACCTGACCCAACTGACCGACTACACGCATGGCATCCGGAGAAGCAATGACCACGTCATAGTTCAGATCACCGGCCTTCATTTCGGCAGCCAGATCATCCATACCAACCTTGTCTGCACCAGCAGCCAGAGCAGCTTCAACGCCCGGGCCCTGAGTAAACACGGCAACACGAACAGTCTTGCCAGTACCATTGGGCAGCACGGTGGCGCCGCGAACGACCTGGTCAGACTTGCGCGGATCAACGCCGAGGTTGAAGGCAATATCTACCGACTCTTTGAACTTGATGGTCGACAGCTCAGCCAGCAGAGCGGCGGCCTCGACAAAAGCGTATTGCTTGCCAGCCACCACTTTCTCAGCGATAGCCTTTTGGCGCTTGGTCAACTTAGCCATTACACACCCTCCACGTTCAGGCCCATGCTGCGAGCAGAACCGGCGATAGTACGCACAGCTGCATCGAGGTCAGCAGAAGTCAGATCAGCCTGCTTGATCTTGGCAATCTCTTCCAGCTGAGCACGGGTAACGGTACCCACTTTCTGGGTGTTCGGGCGCGCAGAACCACTGGCGATACCAGCGGCTTTCTTCAGCAATACAGCTGCCGGAGTGCTCTTGGTTTCGAAAGTGAAGCTACGATCACTGTATACAGTGATGATTACCGGGGTCGGCAGACCGGCTTCCATACCCTGAGTACGGGCATTGAAGGCCTTGCAGAACTCCATGATATTCACGCCATGCTGACCCAGCGCAGGGCCAACGGGCGGCGACGGATTGGCCTGACCGGCCTTAACCTGAAGCTTGATGTAAGCTTGGATTTTCTTAGCCATTTAACACTCCAATTATGGGTTCAAGCGCCCAAAGGCTCCCCACTCTCTTTTTTGGGTTTATCCCAGTGACAACAAAGCCCCGCAGCCAGAAGACTGCGGGGCGCGGGATTACATGGTCAGACCTTTTCGACCTGACTGAACTCCAGCTCAACCGGCGTGGAGCGACCAAAAATAATCACAGCCACATGAATACGGCTTTTCTCATAGTTGACTTCCTCAACAACGCCATTGAAATCAGCGAAGGGACCATCAACCACTCGAACCGTCTCACCCGGCTCAAACAGCGTTTTGGGTTTAGGCTTATCACCGCTATCCGCCACACGACGAAGGATGGCCTCAGCCTCCTTCTCGGTAATCGGCGCAGGCTTATCAGCCGTACCACCAATAAAACCCATGACACGAGGCGTATCCTTGATCAAGTGCCAAGTACCCTCGTTCATCTCCATCTGCACAAGAACATAGCCCGGGAAGAACTTGCGCTCGCTCTTGCGTTTCTGGCCGTTACGCATCTCAACCACTTCTTCAGTGGGAACCAGAATCTCGCCGAACTGCTCTTCCATGCCAGCTAACTTGACACGCTCGATTAGCGAGCGCATGACATGCTTTTCGTAACCCGAATAAGCATGCACAACGTACCAACGCTTAGCCACGGCGCACCTATCAACCAACAATCAGAGAAACAAGCCAGCCGAGCAGGGAGTCAAGCCCCCACAACATCAGCGCCATAAGAAGAATCACCAGAACAACAATCATGGTGGTTTGGGTAGTTTCCTGGCGCGTCGGCCAGACCACCTTGCGAATTTCAACGCGCGCCTCTTTCAACAAAACAGCAAAGGCCTTGCCTTTCGCCGTCTGAAACGCCAGAAAGCCCGCTGCAGCAGCAAGCACCAGCAGCACCAGGACACGATAAAGAATCGGCTCAGCGGAAAAATACTGATTCCCGACCACGCCAACAGCAACCAAGAGCGCCACAGCCAGCCACTTAAGGGCATCAAGGCGATTTTCGCTGCCTTCAACTTTACTCGTCATCTAAGAAAATCCTGCTGCAAGAAACGCCAAATTCGCATTTTGGAATTTGGCAGGCCAGGAGGGAATCGAACCCCCAACCTGCGGTTTTGGAGACCGCCGCTCTGCCAATTGAGCTACTGGCCTAGATAAGTCAGGCCGACCATTATGCCGACCTGACGAACCAATATCAACGATTACTCGATGACTTTGGCAACCACGCCAGCACCAACGGTACGACCACCT
>NZ_NMQV01000014.1 GCF_002234375.1 Pseudomonas fluvialis | reverse complement strand
CCCCTGCCCCTGCCCCTGCCCTGCTGAGTTTTCCCGAGGCGGAAAAAAATGATCAGGAATCATTTTTAACGTCGCACAGCGACGGCCCGCAGGGGGGGCGCCATGGATGGCAGCCCCTAAAAAGCCCATTGAGCATTCGTGCCAAGGCACTGGTGTTCATTGATCCGCGCTCACGGCAACTGCGCGAGCAGGTCGAACAACTGGCCGGCGACTGCGGGCCGATCCTCATCGAAGGGGAAACCGGCACCGGCAAGGAGCTGCTGGCCCGGCATATCCACCGGCTCAGCGAGCGCAACGGGCTGTTTGTTACCCTCAACTGCAGCGGCCTGAGCTCGCAACATGCCCGCGCCGAACTGTTCGGCTATGCCGCCGGAGCCTATCCTGGCAGCCTCGGTAGCCGTGCCGGCTGGTTTGGTTCGGCCAACGGCGGCACGCTCTATCTGGATGAAATCGGCGATTTGCCTCTGCCCTTGCAGGCCGATCTGCTGGCCGCCCTGCAGAGCGGGGAAATCACCCGGGTGGGCGCCCATCAGCCAACCCGCGTGCAGCTGCGTTTACTGGCCGCCACCAGCATTGATCTGACTCAGGCGGTAGCCGCCGGCAAGTTCAACGAGTCCCTCTACCACTACCTGAGCAAGGCGCGCCTGCCCCTGCCGCCACTGCGCGAGCGGGTTGGCGATATCCTGCCAATGGCCGAGTACTTCCTCGGCCTCTACGCGCAGCGCCTCAAACTGCCGCTGCCACTGATCAGCGAAAGTGCCCAGCAGCACCTGGAGGCCTACTACTGGCCCGGCAATACCCGCGAGCTGGAAAATATCATTCACTTTGCCCTGCTGGTCAGCCAGGGCGAGTACATCCTGCCGGCGCACCTCAAGCTGAGCGCGCCCATCAGCCATCTGCCCAGCCTGCTCTACCACCTGGAGCAGTCCAGTCAGGCGCACCTGCTGGCGCTGCAGGACTGGCTGCAGCAGCGCCTCCAGCCACCGCACACGGCATCCTGCCCTGCGGGCTAGCGCCGCTGCGCCGACCACAGCGCGGCACGGCCGTGCTGCAACAGCTTGCAAACTCTCCGCCATTGAGTCGGCATGCACCCGCGCCTAGATTGGCGCCTGCAGCGCAGGGCTGAACCGAACAGCGCAGCGGCAAGCATTCAGGCGGCATCCCACACAGGGGCCGCTCACTTCGACAGTGGAGAACCTTATGCGCAAGTCTGTGCACATGGCGCTACTCGGCCTGCTCCTGGCCGGTCTGGCGGGTTGCGATGTCGCCGAGCAATCGGCGCAAAAACTGGCTGAACAGGCCGAGCAAGCCGTGCGCGAGGTAGCCCGCGAAACCGTCGATGAAACCCTCAAGGAACTCAACAAGCAGGTCGACGAGGTTCAACAATCGACCCAGGAGTGGCTGGGCAAGCCCGCTGAGCAGCAGGATGCGCAACCAGCCGAAGCTCCGCGGATAGATTCTGCCGAGCATCCCGGCGAACTGCCCATCGAGAGCTGAAGCCCCTGCGGCGCGCAGCCCGCGCTCACAAGCACCCTCGCCGCTCAGCCGGGCTTGCCGGGACAGCCCGCGCGACGACTGTCGCGCAGGCCGTTCACGCACCGCGCCCGGCACCTCCCGTCACGGATAGTCGCCAGCCACGGCCCGCTCAGGCAGCCTGCCAGACACCCCGCCAAAACCGCCATCAGCAAACGCCGCTGAGGCGCTGGGCTGCTCACTCATATGCTAAATAGTTATTTAAAAGTGAAAATAAATTCTTTTTATGCTCTATGAAAACTACTTAGAGTGTCCCTCAAGCCGACAGCGGACCACCGCATCGGGCCCATAACAGGGGCTCCTTGTTACCGCTGAAGCTGGCGCCCCCCGCGCCACCGGCTCGAGCCCCTTTGCAGTGCATATCACCGCACAGACCTGCATTTGGAGCATCGAGCATGAACAAGTCCACCCTGGCTCTGGCCATCAGCCTCACCACCCTGTCCTACCAGGCCAGCGCTGCCGGCTTTATCGAAGACAGCACCGCCACCCTGAGCCTGCGCAACTTCTACTTCAGCAACGACAACCGCGAGAGCCAGGACGAGGTCGGCCGCAATGCCGCGCGTAACGGCCAGCAGGAAGAATGGGGCCAGGCTTTCCAGCTCAACTACAGCTCCGGCTTCACCCAGGGCACCGTGGGCTTTGGCCTGGATGCCATCGCGCTGGTCGGCGTCCAGCTGGACTCCGGCGGCAACGGCAAGGCCGGCAGCGACCGTACACCGGGCGCCCTGTTCCCCCGTGACAGCGATGGCAGCGCGGTAGACAACTACGCCAAGGGCGGGGTGACCGGCAAGGTCCGCCTGTCCAAGACCGAGGCCCGCCTAGGGACCCTGCAGCCCAAACTGCCTGTGGTCACCTTCAACGACGGTCGCCTGTTGCCGCAGACCTTCCAGGGTGGGCAGATCACCTCCAACGAAATTGACGGCCTGACCCTGATCGCCGGCCAGCTGGAAAGCACCAAGACGCGGAGTTCCAGCGACGACATCGGCCTGCGCATCGCCGGCGCGACGCTGGTCAACGGCCAACAGGCGGACAGCAACGCCTTCTACTTTGCCGGCGGCGACTACAAGCTGACCAAGGACCTCACCGCGCAGTATTACTACGGCAATCTGGATGACTTCTACAAACAGCACTTCCTCGGCCTGACCCACAACTGGGCCCTGCCGGTAGGCGCACTGAAAAGCGACCTGCGCTATTTCAGCAGCGCCGCCGACGGCAAGAACGCCAGTGCCGCCGGTCGCGCCGAAGGCTACCGCAGCAGCGGTTTCTGGAAAGCCGGCGACAGCCATACCGGTGAAGTGGATAACCGCACCTGGAGTGCGCTGTTCACCTACAGCCTGAGCGGCCATGCCCTCAGCGCCGGTTATCAGCAAGTATCCGGCGACAGCGCCTTCCCCTTCCTCAACCAGGGTGATGGGGCCACCGCCTACCTGATCACCGACCGGCAGATCAGCAACTTCGCCCGCGCCGGCCAACGTACCTGGCTGGCCGAATACGGCTATGACTTCGCCAGCGCCGGCCTGCCCGGTCTGAAAGCCACAGTCACCTACCTGAACAGCGACAACATCCAGAATGCCGGCGCGGATCAACAGGAATGGGAGCGCGACTTCCGGCTGGACTACACCCTGCAGCAAGGTGCCCTCAAGGGCCTTGGTTTCTCCTGGCGCAACGCCAGCCTGCGCAGCGAAGCCACCAGCGATACCGACCAGAACCGCCTGATCGTCAGCTACAGCCTGCCGCTGCTCTGACAGAACCGCGTTATCCGTCAGCAGAGCACAACTCACTCAAGGAGCACACGCATGACCATCCGCCTCGGCGACATCGCCCCCGACTTTGAACAGGACTCCACTGCCGGTCGCATTCGCTTCCACGAATGGCTGGGCCATAGCTGGGGAGTGCTGTTCTCCCACCCGGCCCACTTCACCCTGGTATGCACCACCGAACTGGGCTTTACCGCCAAGCTGCACGAGCAATTCGCCGAGCGCGGCGTCAAGGCCATTGCCCTGTCGGTTGATCCGGTGGATTCACACCTGCGCTGGATCGACGACATCAACGAAACCCAGCAGACCCAGGTCAACTTCCCGATCCTCGCCGATGCCGACCGCAAGGTTTCCGGCCTGTACGACCTGATCCACCCGAACGCCAGTGACACCCTCACAGTGCGCTCGCTGTTCATCATCGACCCACACAAGAAAGTACGCCTGATCATTACCTACCCGGCCAGCACCGGACGCAATTTCCACGAGATCCTGCGGGTGATCGATTCGCTGCAGCTGACCGACAGCCACAAGGTCGCCACCCCGGCCAACTGGCAGGACGGTGATGAGGTGGTGATCGTGCCGTCGCTCAACGATGAAGAGGAGATCAAGCAGCGCTTCCCCAAAGGCTATCGCGCCGTCAAACCCTACCTGCGCCTGACCCCGCAACCCAACCACTGAGGACTGAAGAGGCTGGTCGTATCCCTGGGCGGCAGCCCGAGCCTGAAGTCACGCAGCCATATCCTGCTGCAGCGCGCCACACACTGGCTGCAGCAGCGCGGCGTCGAAGTTAGCAGTTTCCAGGTGCGTGACTTCAATGCCGAAGACCTGTCTGAGCACAGCCAAGTGTTTCCTGATATCAAGGTGACGCCTCGATCTGCTCCAGCCAGTGCGACAAGCTAGCCGCAGACAGCTCGCCCAGGTGGCTGGCGCGTAGTTGGCCGTGCCTATCGTAGAACAGGGTGGTCGGCAGCATCCGCGAACCGACCTGCCCACCCAGCTGTCCAGCCGGATCCAACAGCACGGGCAGTGACTGCAAGCCGGCCTCCTCGATAAAACGTCTGACCACCTCAGGCAACTCACCCTGGTTGACCAGCACAAAACGCACCTGCGACGCCGTGATATGCGCCTGTTGCAGCACCGGCATCTCGCGCCGGCAGGGCGGGCACCAACTGGCCCACAGGTTGACCACCAGGGGCTGCCCCCGGTAGTCGGCAAGTCTCTGCGGCTTACCATGCAGGTCCTGCAGGGTCAGCGCAGGCAAGGACTGAGCAGCAGCCTGCCTATCCAATAGCCAGTGCCCAGCAGCCCAACTCAGCAGCCCCACGCCCAGTCCGGCCAGCAAGGCCACACGCAGGCGTGGGGTGCGCCAAGCCAGTAGCCCTGCCACAGGCAGGGCCAGGCCGATACCTGCCCAGGCAGTAAACCCACCATCACGCAGGTCGATGATTTTCCAGGGCTGCGCCGCGTACAGGCTCGCGTACTCCAGGACAAAGGCCAGACGGGCGCCCAGCAGCGCCAAGAGAAATAGCAGGAAAAGCTGCGCCTCGGGATTGCCACCCCGTTTGCGCCCCAGCCACGCACCGACCAGACTCGCCAGCAGCAGGCTGGCCAACAGACACAGATGAGCCAGGCCCAACACCAACGGCCCGAGATTGAGGGTCAACATGCGCTCCTCCACGACAGCCCTGAGGTACCTTAACGCCTGCTGCTAGCTGACGCACAGCCATGCGTTGTTGCAACACATGAGCCGCAATGAAAACACCCCGCGCAGGCAACCTGCGCGGGGTGTCGGGTATTGCGTTACCGGGCCTGTACGGCCCGGTACGGGTGGGGCGAATGTCGGGTAAGGAGCGACCATTGCTGGCCGCCCCTCCCCTAAGAACTGTACGTGCGAGTTTCCCCGCATACAGCTCAAGCCTTTGTAAGCCTCTGCACAATCGCAGAAGCCGGTGCCTCACTGTGTATCTGTCGATGACAGTTGGGATGCAGCAACACCAGATTGCTCAGTTCATCGCCGCCGCCCTTGTGCCGCTCGATGATGTGGTGGATGTTCCACCCCGTCTCGAACGTGATCACTTGCTTGCACATCGGGCAACGCTTGTTCTGCGCCAACCAGAGCTTCAGCGTCCTCCGTTTCCCCTCGTCCGATCTTCGCCAGGCGTATTCCAGCCTTTCCTCGAAGTACAGCTCGTCCTGCGGGTCATACGGATTGGCTTGCGCCTTGATCTTCTTGTGCCGCTGTATGGTCGTGTCGTTGGCGTATAACAATGTGGCCAGTTTGCCGCTGGGATACAGCCCGGCGAATACCCAATTGCGCTTACCGATGCGCTTGAAGTATTTCGCCTTGATCCAGCGTTTGCAGCGATTTCCATGTCGCCGCCTGCACCACCGCCACAACAGCTTCCATATCCGGTAATCCACGTAATTGAATGTCTGCTTGGCGACCACCGACCGATGATAGTTGGCCCAGCCCCGTATGACCGGGTTGAGCTTGTCTATCAACAGACTGGCCGGCGCCGTCTTGTTCCCTTCAATCACTGCCTTGACCTTGACCAGGAATGCTTTCAGGTTCTTGTGGGCCGGCTTGATCAGCAGCTTGCCCCCGTACTTGCGAACATTCTGGCCAAGGAAATCGAACCCCTCCGATATGTGCGTGAACAGCGTCTTTTCCGCCGCAAGGGTCAGCCCCCGCTCAGCCATGAAGGCTTCGACGACAGGCCTTACCTCGTTCATCAGCAACTCTTTCGAGATGCCGCTAATGACGAAATCATCCGCATAACGCACATAGTTGACCTTGGTCTTGTAGCTGGCTTTGGTGTCCCGCTGCCCGAACCGGGCTTCGAGTACCTTTTCCAGACCATCAAGCGCCAGGTTGGCCAACACCGGGGAGATGATGCCTCCTTGCGGAGTTCCCGCCTCGGTTGGGTTCAATCGGCCGGATTCCATGTATCCCGCCTTCAGCCATTTGCGCAGGATCGCCTTGTCCATCGGGACGTTGGCGATCAGCCAGTCATGACTGATGTTGTCGAAACAGCCTTTGATGTCTCCTTCCATGACCCACTGCGCGGAGTTCTTGCGGCTGAGGTTGACGAACAACTGCTCAATCGCATCCGCCGTGGAACGGTGGGAACGAAAGCCGTAGGAATTCCGGTCGGCTGTGGTTTCGGACACCGGCTCGAGCGCCAGCAGGTATAACGCCTGCATGGCTCGGTCCAGCATCGTCGGTATCCCCAGCGGTCGGCGCTGGCCGTTGGCTTTGGGTATGTACACCCGCCGCAACGGCTTGGGCTTGTAGCCCGTGCGCTGTAACCGGAAGACTGCCTTCCATTTGCTTTCAGGCGTGCTCCAGGTTTCCCCATCGACGCCCGGAGTCCTGCGACCCCGGTTTTCAGTGACTCGCTTGACGGCCAATGCCTTGGCGGCAAACGAGCGAACCAGCATGCGCTGCAAGGTTTTCACCTGCCGCCACTGCTGGTTCTTGGCTGCCTTCGCAATTCGTACCTGTAGCCCTCTCACCCGTCGATGACTGGTTCCCCAGTCGATCGTGTGCCAGTTGCTGGCCGGGAGGGAGGATGCAGGTACTTCCTTTCCAGACGTACTCATCTTGCTTTCCTCCAAAGAAGATTTCCCTGAAGGAGCAGCGGACGCACGTCGCCCTTGCGGGGGAGTGAGTTCACTACCCCGCAAGGGATTTCTATATGGACGCTCCGGTCTTGCCGGTGGCGTCGGTTCTTGATGGCTTTACAAGCCTTTTTGCGATCAAAGACCAGTCGGAAGTGGGCACCCTTTCGGGTCGGGGCAACGGCCCCTATCCAGCCCCATTACAGGGCGGCATTCGCTTTTTCCGACATCCTTTACCCGCACCTTCAACAGCGTTCCTTGCGGTCGGCCTACCACTGTCATACAGACCAGGGGCGAAGATACGGGCTTACCGAGTTCCATAACTGTCACAAGGATGGGTTAGGCCCTGCCTGTTCACCGGTGACTCAATGTCAGCGTGCCCCCAGATGTAAAAGGGACAACCAGTCACGCACCATTTTGGTCGAAGCCTGTCAGCAACTTAGGCTCCATGCGGTTGACGGTGTTTATCAGCAGTTCACTTACGTTGGCCATACCAACCAGCCTAGCGTCTCACCCGCGTGTTGCTCGCAGGGTCTGCACAGTGCCTCACGGCGACTGCACACCACAAACAGCGTGGGACTACATTGTCAGGGTGCTTCGCACAACGCCGTTACCAGCGATGCACTACCCCTAGGCTACTTTTGGCTGAACAAAAGGTCTCGTTGCCGTCGGCCTTGCGGCTTCCGGTTGAGACAATGACAGTCACGGCTTGCGTCCTACAGGTAGGAGCCGGCCAGCTTCTGGACGCGATTTCCCATACCTCCCCTGCCCCATTACCAGCGAACAGGCTCAGTACGAAATACCGGTTATCGATCCTCACGGAGGAAGACCGCGATATTTAAGCGACTAAGCGCGAATTCTTAGCATCCATTTGGATGCCGGAAATCCGGGCGGTTGTCGCCCGGATTTCGGGTTTTTAAAGCTGTTTCTGCGGGAAAGTAACTACCGGTTCAACCGGTAGTTACCAAGGATGCAGCCCGCTAGGTCGCTTCTACCTATAGCGACTCTCGTCGCACTACATCATGCCGCCCATGCCACCCATGCCGCCCATGTCCGGCATGGCCGGAGCGGCCTTGTCTTCCGGAATGTCGGCAACCATGGCTTCGGTGGTGATCATCAGCGAACCGATGGAAGCCGCCGCCTGCAGCGCAGTACGGGTGACCTTGGCCGGGTCGAGGATGCCCATCTCGATCATGTCGCCATAGGTATCGGTGGCGGCGTTGAAGCCGTAGTTACCCGAACCCTGCTTGACCTTGTCGACCACTACGCTCGGCTCGCCGCCGGCGTTGGAGACGATCTGGCGCAGCGGGGCCTCGACGGCACGACGCAGCAGCGCGATACCGACGTTCTGGTCTTCGTTGTCGCCTTTCAGGCCTTCGATAGCCTGCAGGGCGCGCACCAGGGCCACACCACCGCCAGGCACCACGCCTTCTTCGACGGCTGCGCGGGTAGCGTGCAGGGCGTCTTCAACGCGGGCTTTCTTCTCTTTCATCTCGACTTCTGTGGCAGCGCCGACCTTGATCACCGCAACACCACCGGCCAGCTTGGCCAGACGCTCTTGCAGTTTTTCCTTGTCGTAATCCGAAGTGGTTTCTTCAACCTGCTTACGGATCTGTGCAACGCGGGCTTCGATGTCAGCCTGAGCGCCGGCACCGTCGATGATGGTGGTGTTGTCCTTGTTCAGCACGACGCGCTTGGCGTTACCCAGGTGCTCCAGGGTGGCGCTTTCCAGCGACAGGCCGACTTCTTCGGAGATCACGGTACCGCCGGTGAGGATGGCGATGTCCTGCAGCATGGCCTTGCGACGGTCGCCGAAGCCCGGTGCCTTGACGGCAGCGACCTTGACGATGCCGCGCATGTTGTTGACCACCAGGGTAGCCAGCGCTTCGCCTTCCACGTCTTCAGCGACGATCAGCAGCGGACGGCCAGACTTGGCAACAGCTTCCAGCACCGGCAGCAGTTCGCGGATGTTGGAGATCTTCTTGTCGACCAGCAGCAGCAGCGGGCCTTCCAGCTCGGCCACCATGGTGTCCGGCTTGTTGATGAAGTACGGCGACAGGTAGCCACGGTCGAACTGCATGCCTTCGACGACGGACAGTTCGTTTTCCAGGCCCGAGCCTTCTTCAACGGTGATCACGCCTTCCTTGCCAACCTTCTCCATGGCTTCGGCAATGATGTTGCCGATGGATTCGTCGGAGTTGGCAGAAATGGTACCAACCTGGGCGATGGCCTTGGTGTCGGCGCACGGCTTGGCCAGTTCCTTGATCTGCGCGACGATGGCCGCGGTGGCCTTGTCGATGCCGCGCTTCAGGTCCATCGGGTTCATGCCGGCAGCGACCGACTTCAGGCCTTCGTTGACGATGGCCTGGGCCAGTACGGTGGCGGTGGTGGTGCCGTCACCGGCGGCGTCGTTGGCCTTGGAGGCAACGTCTTTCACCAACTGGGCGCCCATGTTCTCGAACTTGTCTTTCAGTTCGATTTCCTTGGCTACGGACACGCCGTCCTTGGTGATGGTCGGAGCACCGAAGCTCTTGTCCAGTACCACGTTACGGCCTTTCGGGCCGAGGGTGGCTTTCACGGCGTCAGCCAGGATGTTCACGCCAACCAGCATTTTCTTGCGAGCGGAATCGCCGAATTTGACTTCTTTAGCAGCCATGTTCTTGAACCTCTGTGGAATTCGTTAAATCAGCAAACGGAGTGGGAAGGCGCTTAGGCTTCCAGGACAGCGAGGATCTCGCTCTCGCCCATGACCAGCAGGTCTTCGCCATCAACCTTGATGGTGTTGCTGCCGCTGTACGGGCCGAACACCACTTTGTCACCGACCTTCACGGCCAGCGGGCGGACTTCGCCGTTGTCCAGGACTTTGCCGGTACCGACGGCGACGACTTCACCCTGGTTCGGCTTCTCGGCAGCCGAGCCCGGCAGCACGATGCCGCCAGCGGTTTTGGTCTCTTCTTCGCTGCGACGGATTACGACGCGGTCATGCAGAGGACGAAGCTTCATTGTCGATCTCTCCTTGGAGGTTGTTGCTACGGCCGATGCGTGCATCGGCGGGTTAGTAAATACCGGCGCTGCCGGTGGCGACGGGCTACACCCATCGCCGGAATCAACCTTGCCAGGTGATCAGCCACCTGGCGGTGACAGCTAGATGCGGGCGGGGAAATACATTTCAAGGGCCCGGCAGAAAAAAATCACGAATCGCGGCGCTGGTATTCGCCCTCGATGACCTGCGGACGCTGCGCCGAAGCATCCCGCGCGCCGGCCAGGTCATCGGCGAAGGCACGCTGCCGGGCCGCCTGTTCCTGTTGCTGACGCTGCAAGCGGCCCAGTAGCAGATGGCGGCTAAATGGCAGCACGCAGAGCAGCCCGAAGAGGTCACTGATGAAACCCGGCAACAGCAGGAGCAGTCCGCCCAGCGCCAGCAACAGGCCATCGAACATTTCCCGCTCCGGCAACTCACCACGTGCCAGACGCTCACGGGCACGCCAGGCCGTGGCCAGACCGGCTACCCGCAACAACAGGATGCCCAGCACGGCGCTGAGGATAATCAAACCGAGGGTCGGCAATACGCCAATGGCACTGCCCACCTGAATCAACAGCGCCAGTTCCAGCACCGGCAGCAGCAACAACATGAACAGCGCACTTCGCATCGAGAATGTTCCCTTGTGGTCTGCGCATTACATGAGGGCGCGACTGGCCAATATCAAGCAAGCAAGCGACAGCCGGCATCACGCGGCACCAACAACCGCAGGAACACTGCGGGATTCCGTCAGGGGCATTTCTCGGGCATGCTTGCGCACCTGACGCTCACCTAGCCCGTGCCTTGCCCAGAAGCCGCTCCAGCGGACACCGACAAGGCTGAAACCAATGCTGTACTCGGGGGATTACCACATGCAACTGCAAGATAAAGTCATCATCATCACCGGCGGCTGCCAGGGTCTGGGGCGCGCCATGGGGGAATACCTGGCGGCCAAGGGTGCCAAACTGGCGCTGGTCGACCTCAACCAGGAGAAGCTGGACGAAGCCGTGGCTGCCTGCAAGGCCGCCGGTGGTGACGCCCGCGCCTACCTGTGCAACGTGGCCAACGAAGAGCAGGTGACCCACATGGTTGCCCAGGTCGCTGCCGACTTCGGTGCCATCCACGGCCTGGTCAACAACGCCGGTATCCTGCGCGACGGCCTGACCATCAAGGTCAAGGACGGTGAAATCAGCAAGATGAGCCTGGCCCAGTGGCAGTCGGTGATCGACGTCAACCTGACCGGCGTGTTCCTCTGCACCCGCGAAGTGGCGGCGAAGATGATCGAACTGAAGAACACCGGCGCGATCATCAACATTTCCTCGATCTCCCGCGCCGGCAACATGGGCCAGGCCAACTACTCCGCGGCCAAGGCCGGCGTAGCGGCCGACACCGTGGTCTGGGCCAAGGAGCTGGCACGCTACGGTATCCGCGTCGCCGGTGTGGCTCCGGGCTTCATCGAAACCGAGATGACCGGCAGCATGAAGCCGGAAGCCCTGGAAAAAATGACCGCTGGCATCCCGCTGCGCCGCATGGGCAAGCCGGCCGAGATCGCCCACTCGGTGGCCTACATTCTGGAAAACGACTACTACACCGGTCGCGTACTGGAACTGGATGGCGGCCTGCGCCTGTAACAGCGCCCTGCCCCGCCAACACAAGCCCGCCGATCCGGCGGGCTTGTGCATTAAGGCCAGCACTCAGCGCAGTTCACTGACCGCCAGGCGCAGCCCCAGGGCAATCAGCACGCCGCCCATCAGCCGGTCGAACCAGTGCCCCAGCCGGGCAAAACCGGCGCGCACCCGAGCCTGGCCAAACAGGCCCGCCACCAGACAGAACCACAAGGCCGTGGCCAACGCCAGGTACAGCCCATAGCCAGCCTGCACCGACAGCGGCGTCTGCGGGTTGATCACCACCGTGAACAGCGAGAGAAAAAACAACGTGGCCTTGGGGTTCAGACCATTGGTCACCAGCCCGGCGACAAACGCCCCACGCGCGGAACGCCCGGCGGACTGGGGCATCTCCGGCAAGGCCGCCGGACGGGCGCGCAGCGCCTTGTAGCCGATATAGATCAGATAGCCGGCCGCCAGCCACTTGAGCACATTGAACAGCCACACCGACTGGGCGACCAGCAGACCAATCCCCAACAGCGAATAGCCAACATGCACGAAGATGCCGCAACCCACGCCCAGCGCGCACAGGGTTCCGGCGCGCCGCCCGTGAGCCACGCTTTCACGCACCACCACCGCAAAATCCGGCCCGGGACTGGCCACCGCCAGCAGATGCACCAAGGCCACGGTGGCAAATTCTGTCCAATACATGCATCCGACTCCTGACCCGCCACACAATGAGCGGCTACTGTATGCCCTCCTATCCGATGCGCAAAGGTACAGTCCATGCAAAACAGCCTGCAGGCGGTCTTTCTCGACCACGCTTCGCTGGATCGCGGCGATCTCGATATCACGCCGCTGCAGCAGGCCTTTCAGCGTCTCGACCTGTATCCGCAGAGCAGCCCGGCACAGGTCATTACCCGCCTGCAGGGTGCCCAGGTGGCCATCATCAACAAGGTGGTGGTGGATGAGGCCATCATGGCGGCCTGCCCGCAGCTGCGTCTGATCCTCCTGGCGGCCACCGGCAGCAACAATGTCGACCTGGCCGCCGCACGGGCACGCGGCATTGCCGTGTGCAATTGCCAGGGCTACGGCACCGCCTCGGTGGCCCAGCACAGCCTGATGCTGCTGCTTGCCCTGGCGGCACGCCTGCCCGACTACCAGCGTGCGGTGGCCGACGGCGCCTGGCAGCGCGCCGAACAGTTCTGCCTGCTCGATTACCCCATGGTCGAACTGGCCGGCAAGACCCTGGGCATCCTCGGCTACGGCGAACTGGGCCAGGCCATGGCGCGCCTGGCCGAGGCGCTGGGCATGCGCGTACTGCTTGGGCAGTTGCCCGGTCGTCCGGCCAGCCCCCGCCACCTGCCGCTGGAACGGCTGCTGCCGCAGGTCGACGCGCTGAGCCTGCATTGCCCGCTGACCGCCCAGACCCGCCATCTGCTCGGTGCGGCCGAACTGGCCCGCCTCAAGCCGGGGGCTCTGCTGATCAACACCGCCCGCGGCGGACTGATCGACGAACAGGCGCTGGCCGACGCGCTGCGCCGCGGTCATCTCGGCGGCGCCGCTTGCGACGTGCTCAGCGAGGAACCGCCCCGCCAGGGCAACCCACTGCTGGCCGGTGATATCCCGCGGCTGATCATCACCCCGCACAATGCCTGGGGCAGCCGTGAGGCACGCCAGCGCATCGTCACCCAGCTGCAGGAAAATGCCCTGGCCTGGCAGCAGGGTCAGCCTTGCCGGCTGATCAACTGATAAACTGCGCGGCTTTTCAGGAGGCCCCATGGATCCGCGAAGTGAAGTACTGCTGCGCCAGGTTGACTACCTGCAAGGCCCGCTGCTGCTGGCCGGGCTGCCTGCCGACGAACTGCTCGGGCAACTCGCGCAGGCCCACGGCTGGAGCTGGCATGCCGGACAACAGCAGTGGCTGGAGCAGCACTACCCAGGCCGCTGCAGCTTCGCCACCACGCCTCCGGCCATGACCTGGCAGAGCGCAGTCCTGTTCCTGCCCAAGGCGCGCGACCTGGCCGACTACCTGCTCGACTGCCTGGCGGCCAGCCTGCCACATGGCGGGCAACTGCTGGTCGTCGGCGAAAAGCGCGGCGGTATCGAGCGCATCGGCAAGCGTCTGCTTGCCTACGGCCAACCGCGCAAGCTGGACAGTGCCCGGCACTGCCAGTTGTGGCTGGCCGAGATTACCCAAGCACCCGCCATGCCAGTACTCGACGACCTGGCCGAGCCGTTTACCCTGGATATCGACGGCGCACCGCTGCAGGTGATCAGCCTGCCCGGTGTGTTCAGTCACGGGCGTCTGGACCGTGGTACGGCTCTGCTGCTGGAGCACCTGCACCTGCTGCCCGCTGGACATCTGCTGGACTTCGGCTGTGGCGCGGGGATTCTCGGCGCCTTTCTGAAACGGCGCTATCCCGACAGCCGGGTGACGCTGCTCGACGTCGACGCCTTTGCCCTGGCCAGCAGCCGGCTGACCCTGGCGGCCAACAACCTGCAGGCCGAACTGATTGCCGGCGACGGCATTCATGCCGCGCCACGCGAGCTGGCCGCCATCATCAGCAATCCGCCCTTTCACCTCGGCGTGCACACCCATTACCAGGCCAGTGAGACGCTGCTCCGCGAAGCCCGCCAGCACTTGCGGCCTGGCGGCGAGCTACGCCTGGTGGCCAACAGCTTCCTGCGCTATCCGCCGCTGATCGAGAGCCACCTGGGGCCCTGCCAGACGCTCGCCGAGGCCGACGGCTTCCGCATCTACCGCGCCTGTCGGCCTTGAACTTGCCTGACTGCCCGCACTGCGGCACAATCGCCGCCGTCCTAGGGGAGTAGTCTCCCGCAGCACGGCACACGTGCCCGCTGCAGGGCCTGCGTCAACATACTTGGCCAACCGGCCATGGCGCAGGCGACACCGTGCCGCAATGGCCCGCACGGGTTTGACAAGACCTATGACACGCACATCCGGCCCGGGGCGGGCGGATGCGACGTGTCATAGCCGATTGTCACCCGCCCCTGGAAAATCCCATGCTCGAATCCCTGTTGATCCCCACTGCCATCGTTGCCCTCGCGGAAATCGGCGACAAGACCCAGTTGCTGGCCCTGCTGCTCGCCGCGCGCTTTCGCCAGCCCTGGCCGATCATCTGGGGCATCGTGGTCGCCACCCTGGCCAACCACTTTGCCGCCGGCGCCCTGGGCAACTGGGTAGCCAGCCTGTTCAGTGCCGCCACCCTGGCCTGGGTGCTGGCTGCCTGCTTCGCCGCCGTGGCGCTGTGGACACTGATCCCGGACAAACTGGATGACGAGGACAGCCCGGCACTCAACCGCTACGGCCCGTTCCTGACCACGCTGGTGGCGTTCTTCCTCGCCGAAATGGGCGACAAGACCCAGGTCGCCACGGTGATGCTGGCTGCCCAGTACCCGCACTTCGTCCTGGTGGTACTGGGCACGACACTCGGCATGCTGTTGGCCAACGTACCGGTAGTGCTGGCCGGCAACTTTGCGGCCGAACGCCTGCCCCTGGCGCTGATTCGCCGCCTGGCTGCCTGCGCCTTCGCCGGGCTGGCAATGTACGCCGGCTGGCAGGCCTGGCAACTGGGTTGATGCAGATCACAGGCGTAGCGTGACAGGATTGGCGAGAGCGCCGCTGCTGGTAAAGTAGCGGCGGTTTTCCCGCAAAGGATGCAGTGCCATGTCAGTGGATGATCTGAAACGTCGTGTGCGCCAGCACATCGACCTCACCTGGAATCGTGGGCGCCTGGCCCTTGCCGAGCAACTACAGAGTCGCGACTTTCTCTACAAAAGCTCATTCGTCGGCCATCCGCTGGACAGTCGAGGCTATTGCGAGCTGATCGCGCGCATCCGCGAAGGCATGCCCGGCCTGGAGGTCATCGTCGAGGAATGCATCGGCGAAGGCCGCAAGGTGGTGACCTGGAGCACACTGATCGGCAGCATCGACCGCCCGACCCTGGGCTATCCGGTGAGCGACCGCATCATCAGCATCTCAGCCATGGCCTTCTGGTCATTCAACAGCCTCGGCGAGATCGAGGAAATCTGCACCATGTTCGACATGGAAAGCTTCCGCGCCCAGCTCGGCCTGAACAGTCGGCCCTACGCGGAAAAAGCCCTGCCCTGACGACGACCGGCGTGTACCGGCCGTCGTCGGTGAACTCAGCGGCGACCGCTGGCCTGCTGGTAGAACGGCATGACCTTGGGGATCGCCGCTTGCAGCGAAGCAATCCGCGATTGCGACGACGGGTGGGTGCTCATGAACTCCGGCGGTGCGCCCCCTCCGGCCTTGCTCATCTTTTGCCACAGGCTGATGGCCGCCTGCGGGTTGTAGCCCGCCCGTGCCGCCAGCTCCAGACCAATCAGGTCGGCCTCATTCTCATTACCGCGGCTATTGGGCAGCGTCATCAGGTACTCGACACCCATGCTGGCCATCTGCAGGCTGCCGGCATCCACGCCAAATGCCGACCCCAGCTGGGTAGCCATCTGCACGCCATACGCCCGAGACATCGCCTCACGGCCATGCTCACGCAAGGCATGGGCAATTTCATGGCCCATCACCGCGGCAATCTCGTCATCGGTCAGCTGCAACTGGGTAATCAGCCCGCTAAAAAACATGATCTTGCCACCTGGACCACAGTTGGCATTGAGGTCATCACTCTTGATCAGGCTGACCTGCCAGTCCCACTGCGCAGCATCCGCGCGAAACAGCGGAGCCTGGGCAATCAGCCGTTTGGCAATCTGCTGCAAGCGCTTGGCATCTGCACTACTGGTGTCGAGCTTGCCCTGCTGCTGCGCCTTGCCCACCAGATCCTGATAAGACTGCGCATACATCTGGTTGACCTCATCGGTCGACAGCATGCTGAACATGTATTGCTTGCGTTCGACGCCCAGGGCGCCGCCACTGGTGGTATTGACTGCCTGGCATCCCGCCAGGGCCAGCGACAGGCCAAGGGTGGCCAGTTTGAACAGCTGGGTCATGCTGCACTCTCCTTCATGAATCTGCCCTCTATGCTAGTGGTGCGGCCTGGCGATGCAAAGCGCCACATTCCCGCCGCGCTGAACAAGCTGCAAAAAACGACTACGCTTTAGCGAAGGCCGGCCGATAAGCCATGCACAGGCCAACCTTGAGACACGCGGAGCCGCCATGAAATTCAAATCCATTCAGTTTTCCGTGGCCGCCATGGCCGGTGCGAGCATTCTCGCGGTAGTCGCTGCCCTGGTGCTGTATGCCGTACATGCCAGCCAGCGCAGTGAAGAGCTGGTCGCCCAGCGCACCCAGGCGCTGCTTGAGCAGGCGATAGAGCAACGCCTGGCCGCCATGGCCAAGGCTCAGGTCCTGCAAATTCAGCGCGAACTGGAAACCCCGCTGCAGATAACCGCTGATCTGGCGCGGCTCAACGCACAATTAGGCCTGCAGGACGCCAACGGCAGCCCGCTGCTGTCAATCAGCCGCGAGGAGCTGTCCGCGCTGGTTCGCGCCACGACCGAACAGAACCCCAAGCTGCTGGGCACCTACATCGGCTGGGAAGCCAATGCCTTCGATGCCAGCGACGACCTGTATGCCGGAGAGACCGGCAACGGTTATGACGGCAGCGGTCGTTTCCTGCCCTGGTGGTATCGCAATGCCGACGGCAGCCTGGGTGTGGACGCCCTAGGCACCATGGAAAGCGAGACCTTGCTGCCGACCGGCGTGCGCGAAGGTGAATACTACCTGTGCGCGAAAGAGCGCAAGCGCTCCTGCGTGATCGACCCGGCGCCCTACGAGGTAGGCGGCAAGACCACCATGCTGGCCTCCTTCACCACACCGATCCTGGTCAACGGCCAATTCATGGGCATCGCCGGTGCCGATCTGGCAGTGGACTTCATCCAGGATCTGCTACGCCAGGCCGACCAGCAGCTCTACGAGGGTGCCGGCGAGATGATCCTGATCGCCAACAACCAGCGCCTGGTCGCCTCTACCCGGGCTAGCGATAAACTGGGCAATCCGGCCAGCGACCTGCTCGACAGCAACGAACTGGAAAACCTGCGTAACCTGCAGCCCGGCAGCATCAAATACGACATCGACCACCAGGCCAATCCGGCTGACAGCCATATCGAGCTGCTGCTGAGCTTCACCATCGGTGATACCGCCAGCCAATGGACGCTACTCCTGCAAATGCCCTTGGCCACCGTAATGGCCGAACTGGACACCCTGCGCAACGCCCTCGATGAGCAACAGCGCAGCGACGCGCTGAACATGACGCTGGTTGGCCTGCTGATTGCCGCAGGTGGCTTGCTGGCCGTGTGGCTGACCGGCTATGGCATCGCCAAGCCACTGCGCGAAATGGTTGCCATGCTGGACGACATCGCCCAGGGCGAAGGCGACTTGACCCGCCGCCTGGATGTCGACCGAGTCGATGAACTGGGCGCCATCGCCAAGGGCTTCAACACCTTCCTGAGCAAACTGCAAAGCATGATCAGCCAGGTAGTCGGCTCGGTGCAGAAGGTCAGCGATTCCTCGGAACACACCGCCGACATTGCCATCCGCACCAATCAGGGCGTGCAGAAGCAGCTCGCGGAAATCGAACTGGTCGCCACCGCCGTGCATGAAATGACCGCCACTGCCCAGGATGTGGCACGCAATGCCACCCACGCAGCGGAAGCCGCCAACCATGCCGACAGCGCGGCCAACCAGGGGCGCGAAATCGTCCACAGCACATCACGCGCCATCAGCACCCTGGCAGAAGAAATCGGCCGCGCCGTGGGCGTGGTACAGAACCTGGCCAAGGACAGCGAGAACATCAACGCCATTCTGGTAGCCATTCGCGGCATCGCCGAGCAAACCAACCTGCTGGCGCTCAACGCCGCCATTGAGGCGGCACGCGCGGGTGAACAAGGCCGTGGTTTTGCAGTAGTCGCCGATGAAGTGCGCAACCTGGCGCAGAAAACCCAACAGGCCACCGAGGAAATCCAGAGCATGATCCAGCAACTGCAGCACGGCACCCGTGAAGTGGTGCGGGTGATGCAGGACAGCCAGGAAAAAACCGACGACAGCGTTCGCCATGCCAACGAAGCCGCCGAGGCGCTGGTCTCCATTACCCAGGCCGTCTCGGTGATCAATGACATGAACACACAGATCGCCAGTGCCGCAGAACAGCAGAGTGCCGTGGCCGAGGATATCAATCGCAATGTCACCAACATCGGCAATGTTGCCCATGAGGTTGCCGGCGGCGCCGATGAGGCCTCAGCAGCAAGCGCCGAACTGACCAAGCTGGCCGAGCAGCAGCGCCGCCTGATCAACCAGTTCCGCGTCTAATCAGGCCGACGTCAGACATTCCGGCGCATCCAGCGCCGGATTGTTGACCAGATTGCTCAAGGCGCGCTCGCGCAACACGGGACCACGGGCCTGCAGCAAGGTCTGCAGGGTGTCAGGTGTGCTTTGCCCATCCAGCCAGGCCACACAGCCCGCCTCGTCAAGCAATAACGGGCGGCGCTGTCCAGCCTGCTCGCGGGTCACCATGGCCACGCTCAGATAGATCCGTTCCCCCACCGGGTAGGCTTCCCACAGCGCCGCCATGAACAGCAGGCCCTGCTCGCTGCCCAGCCAATAGGGACGCCGCCGCACACCACGCCACTCAAAGAAACCATTGGCCGGCAACAGCCCGCGACGACAACGAAAAGCCTCACGGAACATCGGCTGACTGGCCAGGCTTTCGCTGCGCGCATGGGCGGGGGTTTTCGACAGATCGGTCAGCCAGGCCGGAGTCAGCCCCCAGCGTGCCAGATCAACCCGGCGCTGGCCCTGCTCTTCGCGCAGCAACAGCACCTGCGCGCCAGGCGCCAGGTTCCAGTGCGGCGCCAGGTCGCCAGGAAAACCCGGCAAGCCCGCCAACTGCGCCGACCAGCGAAACAGGGCAAAACGTCCACTCATGCACAGCTCCACCGGCACGTTCCAAGAACCCGCCATTGTACGCAGGCCACGACGCCCGGCGTATAATGGCGCCCGCGCTTTCGCACTACCTGACACGAGACTCCAATGGCCGCTTTCGACGCCATTCGCCCCTATTCCGATGCCGAGGTCGCTGCCGTTCTGCAGCGCCTGCTAGCCGACCCCGCTTTTCAGGACATCCTGGCACGTTACCGCTTCCCCCGCCTGGCCAAGCCGCTGGGTTGGCTGTTACGGCCGATTCTGGCGTTCTACCTGCGCCGCGAACTGGCCGGGGTCGATACCGTGGCCGCCCTGCAAAGCAAGATCGAGCCCTATGTCGATCGCAGCATCGTCCGCGGCACCGATGGCGTGACCTTCAGCGGTACCGAGCATCTACGCCCTGGCGAGCCCCACCTGCTGATTGCCAACCATCGTGACATTGTCATGGACCCGGCCTATGTGAACTACGCCATGTACCATGCCGGCCTGGCCACGCCACGCATTGCGATTGGCGACAACCTGCTGCAAAAGCCCTTCGTCAGTGACCTGATGCGCCTGAACAAGAGCTTCACCGTACACCGCTCGCTGAGCGGGCGACGGGAAAAGCTGGCCGCCTTCCAGTTGCTGTCTGCCTACATCAACCACTCGATCCGCAGCGATGGCGAGTCGGTGTGGATCGCCCAGGCCGAGGGCCGTGCCAAGGACGGCGACGACCGTACCGACTCGGCGATCCTCAAGATGTTCCACATGAGTCGCAAGGACGAGCCCTTCGCCGAGGTGATCCGCTCGCTGCGCCTGACCCCGGTATCGATCAGCTACGAATACGACCCCTGCGACCTGGCCAAGGCGCGTGAGCTGCAAATTCGCGCCAGCACCGGCAGCTATGACAAGGCGCCCGGGGAAGACGACCTGAGCATCGCCCAGGGCATCACCGGCTACAAGGGACGCGTGCATGTGCACTTCGGTGCGGCGATCGAGCAGGGTTTCGAGGATGCCCGCCAACTGGCCGCCCTGCTGGATCAGCAGATCATCGGCGGTTACCGGCTGTTCCCCGTGCACTATCTGGCCTATGCGCAATGGCAGGCGCGCGACACCACGCTGGCCGTACCCGAAGCCGCCAGCCTGTTCAGCGCGAGCGAGCTACGCAACGCCGAACAGTACTGGCAACAGCGCATGGCCGCCTGTCCGGCCGAACAACGCCCCTACCTGATCCTGCAGTACGCACGCCCGATACAGAACCAGTACCGTATCCGCGCCGGCCTGCCGCTGTAACCGCCACCGAGATAAACAAAAAAGCCGCCATTCCCCCACGGGATGGCGGCTTTTTTGCGCCGACAGTCTTACTGCCCGGAAAGAAGCTGGCCGATGGTCGGGTCCTTGAAGGCGCGCGTCAACGCATCACTGAGCACATCACTGACCAGTTGACTGTTGGTTTCCGCATTGGGCGCATAACCAAAACGCTGGTTGAGGGTCGCGCCATAGCGACCGCTGTAGCGACGATTGCTGTTTTGCACATCGACACGGAAACTCGCGGTGATATTCGCCTCGGTTACATAGCTGCCTTCCTTGGGCGACTGGTACTTCAGTTCAGCCAGGGTCAGGGTCAGCTGCGGAACGTTGTAGCCACTGCCGCCCGGTACAAAGCCCAGCAGACGTACGGCGGCATCGGCTTCGGCCTGTAGACGCGGCAACATCCGCTGACCATCAACGCTGATGGTGCTGGTTTCCGGGTAGAGGCCGCCGCGCGTACCCAGTACCGGCGAAGGGCGTCCATCGACCACTCGGACCTGTACAGGCTGCCCCTGACCAACCGCCACCAGGCTGCCCTGTAGGCGAGGTTGCGGATTAAGTTGTTGCGGGCTTAGGGCACAGCCACCCAGCAGCAGGCTGCCGGCGGCCAGCAGGCCAATCAGGACGGACTTGGACATGGCAAGGTTCTCCAACGGGTCTGAAAAGACAGGGCGGCAGTATACCAGCGCGCTACCGGTACGCACGGTTAGCTTGGAGCCTAGCGCGCGCGCTGCAGTTCCCCGGACGTCATACGCCGGTCATGATCCACTGCGATAAAGAAGGCCAGACACTCACAAGGAGTTGGCCCGGATGCGCTCACTGCTCAACTGGCGCCCAGCGCGCGCCACACTGAACCATTACGCCTGGATCGATCAGCAAGGTATTTGTCGGGCACTACGACAAAGCCGTGCGCAGCCATCGGGACAAGGCTGGCAACCTGTCAGCTACAGTTGCCCCAGCTGGCTGGGCCGCCCCCTACCGGAAGCGGCCCGCCAAACGGCACCTCAGGCGAGGCCTAGTACGTCGTTGGAGTGGGCCTGCACGCTCTGATAGAGCGCCGCATCAGCAGCAAGCTGTTGCGCATCGGCCTTGAAGATCTGCCCCAGGCGTGCCTGCCATTCCTGAGAAGCCAGTTCTGCCGGGAAGCAGCGTTTGAGCAGGGTCAGCATGGCCGATACAGCCACCGAAGCACCCGGCGAAGCGCCCAGCAGAGCAGACATGCTGCCATCGGCCGAGGCAACGATCTCGGTACCGAACTCCAGCTTGCCGCCCGTGGCAGGATCTTTCTTGATGATCTGGACACGCTGACCGGCAATTTCCAGACGCCAGTCTTCCGGACGCAAGCTCGGATAGAACTTGCGCAGGGCATCCAGGCGCTGTTCGGCAGACTGCATGACTTCCTTGATCAGGTAGCGAGTCAGGTCCATGTTGTCACGCGCCACGGCCAGCATCGGCCAGAGGTTGCCCGGACGTACCGACAACGGCAGGTCAAGGAACGAGCCATTCTTGAGGAATTTGGTGGTGAAGCCGGCATAGGGTCCGAACAGCAAGGATTTCTTGCCATCCACGACACGGGTATCCAGATGCGGCACCGACATGGGTGGCGAACCCACTTCGGCCAGGCTGTAAACCTTGGCCTGGTGTTGCGCCACCACCTCGGGGTTATCGCAACGCAGCCACTGGCCACTCACCGGGAAACCGCCATAGCCTTTGCCTTCCGGGATACCGGACATCTGCAACAACGGCAAGGCGCCACCACCGGCACCGAGGAAGACCCGTTTGGCCAGCACTTCACGGGTGCCCTGCCCGGCGCTACGTACGCGTACGCGCCAACCTTCAGCCACACGCGTCAGGCCGACCACCTTGCTGCTGTAAGACACCCGGCAGTCGCTCTGGCGGCTCAGGTAATCGAGCAACTGCAGGGTCAGAGCGCCAAAGTTGACGTCGGTACCCAAGGCTACACGGGTGGCCGCCAGCGCTTCCGTGTTGTCACGCTCGCGCATCATCAGCGGCATCCACTGTTGCAGCGTGGCGCGCTCCTCGCTGTAGTCCATCTGCGCAAAGCAGTGGTGATCACGCAACGCGGCATAACGCTTGCGCAGGTAGTTAACGCCGCTTTCGCCGTGCACAAAGCTCAGGTGCGGCACCGAACTGACAAAACTCTGCGCCGAACCGAAGGTGCCATTCTCAACCAGATGGCTCCAGAACTGCTTGGAGACTTCGAACTGGGTGTTGATGGTGATGGCCTTTTGCGTATCAATGCTGCCATCGGCCTTTTCCGGCGTGTAGTTGAGCTCGCACAACCCGGCATGCCCGGTACCGGCATTGTTCCAGGGGTTGGAGCTCTCCGCTGCCCCGCCCTCCATCTGCTCAACCAGCTCGATACGCAGGCCTGCATCGAGCTCTTTGAGCAGCACGCCGAGCGTGGCGCTCATGATGCCTGCCCCTACGAGCAACACATCGACGGTGGGGTTTTCATGTTGCGTCATTTGTTGCACTCCAAGAGTTGCCTAAACCGCAGAAACGCTGGACACACGCAGCTCATGGCTACGCTGTCGATTTTCCAACGGCCGAGCTACGGGGTGGTGAAACCCGGCCTGAAAGCCTGGCACGCCGCTCAGCACCTGCCGTCCTGCAGCAGCACTGGCACAACGTACACACTGATCAGGCCTGTTTTGCCCGACCATTTCCGGCCGACACCCGTGTCGACCTACGTTCATCTGCAATCAGCCGCGTGCGGCCTGCAACGCCTCGATATAAGGCTCGGCCTGACGCTGGTCGGCGATCAGCGCCACCAGATCACGCCCCTGGGCATCCTGGGCATTCAGATCCAACCCGGCAGCCTTGAAAAAGCCGAGAAAACGCTCGAAGTCATCGATACGCAGCCCCCGGTAAGCCTTGATCAGCTTGTGCAGCGCAGGCGGCGTATCATCGGCAGGTTGCAGATCGAGAAACAGCTTGATCGCCTCATCGCTGATTTCTTCACCTATCACCTGCTTCTTGTCTTTGCGCATCAGACTGATTCTCCGGAGGGGGTCATTTTTCGCGCGCGCAGTTTACTCGCGCGTCATTCACGACTCAACGCGTTCTTATCGCCCCGGTATGCAGGTCCGCCCAGACATGCCCGTTGGCATAGCTGAGAAACTGGCAGTAGAGGGTTTGCTCACGCAGTACCTGCAGAATCACCGGCAGTTGGCTGGCCGGGTAATGCAGGGTAAGCACGCGTTGCTGGGTATCGTAGCTGGGCTTCTTGAGTGACTTGCCGTCGCTGTCGAAGTACACCAGCACGTAGCTGACATTGGCGCCCTTGCTCAAGGGTTTGCCCTTGAGGCGCAACAGACTGGGGCTGGTGATGGGAATCGGCTGTTGGTTGGAGTGCCGCTGGCTACCCAGCACCAGGCTGTACTCGGTGATCTGGATCAGTTGCTGCATGTGCAACGCACCTTCGCGCAACCCGGCATCATCGGGCGGCAGGAACTGGCCATGCAGCAGGTCAGCCAAGACCGGGCTGGCCAGCGCGAACAGTAGCAGGGAGACACACAAAGCACGCAAGGACATGAGTCAAAACCCCGAGTCAAAACGCCGCGCACTTTATCACGCTGCACTCGAAGCGCCCATTACACCTTCGCCGCTATCCGCCCAGCGGAGCAGCCACCTATACTGCAACGAGCCTAAGGAGAGCCTTATGCCCAGTGGCATTCCGCTGTTTAGTGCGGTGATTCAAAGCCTGCAGGCAGGCTACAGCCGTAACGCCCTGCGCGGCGACCTACTGGCCGGCATAACGGTGGGCATCATTGCCATTCCGCTGGCCATGGCCCTGGCTATCGCAGTGGGCGTGCCGCCGCAGCATGGTTTGTATACCGTGCTGATTGCCGCGCCGCTGATTGCCCTGTGCGGTGGCTCGCGCTTCAACATTTCCGGTCCGACCGCCGCCTTCATCGTCATCCTCCTGCCCATCACCCAGCAACACGGCCTCGGCGGTCTGCTGCTCTGCACGCTGCTGGCCGGACTGATTCTCCTGGCCATGGGACTCCTGCGCCTGGGGCGGCTGATCAGTTTCGTGCCCTACCCGGTAACCCTGGGCTTCACCGCCGGCATCGGTATCGTCATCGCTCTATTACAAGTCAAGGATCTGCTCGGTCTACAGCTGGCCCACAGCCCACAAAACATCGTTGAGCATGTGCAACTACTCGCCCAGGCGCTGCCGGGCATACAGATCGGTGACAGCCTGGTCGCGCTGGCCTGTCTGCTGGTGCTGATCGGCTGGCCGCGCCTGGTGCCGCAGGTGCCCGGCCACCTGGTGGCGCTGCTACTCGGCACGCTGCTGGCGATCGGCCTGGAACGCCTGGGACTGCCAATCGCCACACTGGGCGAGCGTTTCAGTTACTTCAGCCAGGGCATTGAGCAACCCGGCATCCCGCCTTTCCTGCCGCATTTTGCCTGGCCCTGGCAACAGCCAGGTGCCGATGGCCAACCGCTGCAACTGAGCTTCGAATTGCTGCGCCAGTTATTGGCACCAGCCTTTGCCATCGCCATGCTCGGCGCCATCGAGTCCCTGCTCTGCGCGGTGATTGCCGACGGCATGACCGGCAGCCGCCACGACCCCAACGCCGAACTACTCGGCCAGGGGCTGGGCAACCTGATCGCTCCGCTGTTCGCTGGCATCACCGCAACGGCGGCGATTGCCCGCAGCGCCGCGAGCATCCGTGCCGGAGCTTTTTCCCCGCTGGCGGCGATCATCCATGCCGGGGTCGTGCTATTGGCCATGCTGTTGCTGGCGCCGCTGTTCAGCTACCTGCCCATGGCTGCCCTCGCCGCCCTGCTGCTGATGGTCGCCTGGAACATGAGCGAAGCGCCACATGTGTTGCACACCCTGCGCATCGCGCCACGCCATGACGTGCTGGTGCTGCTCACCTGCCTGCTGCTCACCGTGCTGTTCGATATGGTGCTGGCCGTCACCCTGGGCCTGCTATTGGCCGCCGCACTGTTCATCAAGCGTATGAGCGAACTGACCGCCACCACCCCGCTCGCCAGCGGCTTCGACCAGTTGCTCAAGGAGCTGCCCGACAGCGTGGCAGCCTATGCGATTCGCGGGCCGCTGTTCTTCGCCGCCGCGGAAAAGGCGCTCAACGTGCTGCGCCGCTTCAACCCGCAGGTGCGCGTGGTGATCATCGACCTGAGCGGCGTGCCGCTGCTGGACATGACGGCCCTGGCCGCGCTGGACAACGTACTGCGCGACTATCGCCAGCAGGGCATCGGCCTGATTCTGTGCGGCGCCAGCGCCAACGTGCGCCTCAAGCTGCGCCGCGCCGGCATTCACCGGCGACAGTCACGCCTGGCCTACGTGGCCGACCTGCCTCGCGCACACGCCAAGGCCCTGCACTGGCTGGAGGAAAGTCCGGCGCTTACAACCCCTTGACCGCGAAGATGCCATTGGCATTGCGCCAGTAGCCCTTGTAGTCCATGCCATAACCGAAGATGTAGCGGTCTTCGCAGGGCAATCCGACGAAGCTGGCCTTGAACTCGGGACGGGCCTTGCGCTCATGCTGTTTGTCGATCAGTACCGCCGTGTGCACGGCGCTGGCGCCCGCATGCCGGCAGAAATCGATGATCGCCGCCAGGGTATGCCCTTCATCAAGGATGTCGTCGATGATCAGTACGTCACGGTCGATGAACGACACTTCGGGCTTGGCCTTCCAGAACAGTTCGCCACCACTGGTTTCATTGCGATAGCGGGTGGCGTGCAGGTAGGACTGCTCCAGCGGGAAGTTCAACTGGGTGAGCAACTTGCCGGCGAAGATCAACCCGCCATTCATCACGCAGAACACCACCGGGTTGCGTTCGGCCAACTCGGCATTGATGCGCTGGGCCACCTCACTGATGGCCGCTTCGATCTGTGCCTCGGTGTACAGACAGTCAGCCTCGGCCATCACTTGGCGGATATGGGCAAGATCAGCGGACATCGCGGTTTCTCCGGAAATAAGGGAAAGAAATGCCCGGATTGGCCCGGGCCCTGCCGCTCAAGGCAAAAGCCTGACCCGACGGACAGGAATTAAAGGCCGGCAAAGGTACTCATGTCCCTGACCCGGGGCAAGATCTGCAGCATTTTTCTGACCAACTGCCCAGGTCTGCGGCTAAAATAGGCCGTTTTTTGCTCCCGGCGTCCCAGCCGGTGCTTAACTCAAGCACAGTTTATCCAACCTTCGCCGCCCGCCGGAGACTTTCCATGCCCGTCAAAGAGATCCGCCACCCGCTGATCCGCCACAAAATCGGCCTGATGCGCCGCGCCGACATTTCCACGAAGAACTTCCGCGAACTGGCCCAGGAAGTCGGCGCCCTGCTCACCTACGAGGCCACCAATGACCTGCCGCTGGAACACTACGAGATCCAGGGCTGGGCGGGCAGCGTGCAAGTGGAGAAAATCGCTGGCAAGAAAATTACCGTAGTGCCCATCCTGCGGGCCGGCATTGGCATGCTCGAAGGCGTGCTCAGCCTGATTCCCGGCGCCAAGGTCAGCGCGGTGGGCGTGGCCCGTAACGAGGAAACCCTGCAGGCACATACCTATCTGGAAAAGCTGGCCCCGGAGATCGACGAACGTCTGGCGCTGATCATCGACCCGATGCTCGCCACAGGCGGCTCGCTGGTCGCCACCATCGACTTGCTGAAAAAAGCCGGTTGCAAAGAAATCCGTGCCATGGTGCTGGTCGCCGCCCCCGAGGGCATCCAGGCGGTTCACGAGGCACACCCGGACGTGGTGATCTTTACCGCCTCCATCGACCAGCGGCTTAATGAACACGGCTACATCATCCCCGGACTCGGTGACGCCGGGGACAAGATCTTCGGCACCAAGCAGAAGGACAACTGAGCCATGCACGACCATACTCAAGACCCTGTCTGGCGACAGGCCCTGGCCGGCTCGCAGATGCTTTTCGTAGCCTTCGGCGCCCTGGTGCTGATGCCGCTGATCACCGGCATGGACCCCAACGTGGCACTGTTCACCGCAGGCCTCGGCACGCTGATCTTCCATATCGTCACCGGCGGACAAGTGCCGGTCTTCCTGGCCTCCAGCTTTGCCTTCATCGCACCGATCCTGGCCGCCAAGGGCGAGTTCGGTCTGCCAGCCACCTTGGGCGGCCTGGTAGCCGCCGGCCTGGTCTACGTACTGCTCTCCGGGCTGGTCAAACTGCGTGGCACCCACTTCATCGATCGCCTGCTGCCGCCGGTGGTCATCGGCCCGGTGATCATGGCCATCGGCCTGGGGCTAGCCCCCGTGGCGGCCAACATGGCCATGGGCAAGGCGGGGGACGGCAGCGCGCAACTGGTGCCCTATAGCACCGCACTGATGATTTCCCTGCCCGCACTGGCCACGACCCTGCTGGTCGCCGTACTGGGACGCGGCATCCTGCGCCTGGTGCCCATCCTCTTTGGCGTGGCCGTCGGCTACGCCCTGGCGCTGTTCTTCGGCGTGGTCGATGGTTCCGGTATCGCTGCCGCCCCTTGGCTGGCCATGCCGCAGTTCGTCGCGCCCGAACTGCACTGGGGTGCCATCCTGTTCATGTTGCCGGTGGCCATTGCCCCAGCCATCGAGCACATCGGTGACGTACTGGCGATCAGCAACGTAACCGGCAAGCACTACATCAAGAAGCCTGGGCTACACCGCACCCTGCTCGGCGACGGCCTGGCCACTTCGGCAGCCGGCCTGCTCGGCGGCCCGCCCAACACCACCTACTCCGAAGTGACCGGTGCGGTGATGCTGACCCGCAACTTCAACCCCAAGGTTATGATCTGGGCGGCCATCATCGCCATCGTGCTGGCCTTCATCGGCAAGTTCGGGGCTGCGCTGCAAAGCATCCCGGTGCCGGTGATGGGCGGCATCCTCTGCCTGCTGTTCGGTTCGATCGCCGTGGTCGGCCTGAATACCCTGATCCGTCACCAGGTCGATCTGGGCGAGCCGCGCAACCTGGTCATCGTCGCCGTCACCCTGGTCTTCGGCATTGGCGGCATGGTCATCGGTGACAGCGGCATGGGCCTCAAGGGCATCTCCCTGTGCGGCATTGTCGCCATCGGCCTCAACCTGATCCTGCCCGGTGCCGGCACCTGGCATCGCCACCCGCCGGCGCAACACTGACGACAAACGCCTGGCGCCTTGCGGCGCCAGGCGTTCAACCACTAGCGTCGTACCGGGCGTTTCTGCAACTTGCGTTGCAAAGTACGCCGATGCATACCCAGCGCACGCGCCGTAGCGGAGATATTGCCGTCATGCTCGGTCAGCACGCGCTGGATGTGCTCCCATTGCAGACGATCCACCGACATGGGGTTATCCGGTACCAGCGAATCCAGGTCGGCGTGTTCGGACAGCAGCGCCGCCAGCACATCATCGGCGTCCGCCGGCTTGCACAGGTAATTGCAGGCACCGCGCTTGATAGCCTCGACCGCCGTGGCGATGCTTGAGTAACCGGTAAGGATCAGCACACGCATCTCACTGTCCAGCTCGAGCAGCTTGGGCAGCATGACCAGCCCCGAATCCCCGGCCATTTTCAGGTCAAGCACCGCGTAATCCGGCAGATCCTGGCGCGCAATGGCCAGCCCTTCTTCCGCCGAGTTGGCCACGCTGACGCGCAAGCCACGCCGATCCATGGCACGTGCCATGACCCGGGTGAAGGTGGTGTCATCGTCCACCAGCAACAGGTGAGGTTGCTCCTCGCCTTCGACAGGCAGTACTTCAGTCATCTTCAATCCTCTTGCTCATCAGGGCAGATCCAGAGTGCGCGGCAATTTCAGCTCAGTCAGCGTGCCGCCCTGCTCATGGTTGTACAGTTTTACCGTGCCACCGGCGCGCGCCACACTGGCTTGAGTCAAGAAAAGGCCCAAACCGAATCCCTTGCCCTTGGTGGTAAAAAAGGGCCGGCCCAATTGTTCGGCAATCGCCAGCGGTACACCAGGACCGTGATCACGGATGCTGATCAGCATCCACTGCTCATCCCAATCGAGGCGAATCTCCAGTTGGTCAGGGCAGGCATCGGCCGCATTGTTCAATACATTGAGCAGGGCCTGGGTCAGATCAGCCGGCGGCAGCAGGCATGGCGGTTCACCCTGACCAAGGCAGTGGTAGCGATAGCTGGCCTCCGGACGCATCAGGTGCCAGCGATTGAGCCCACGCTGCAGCCACTCGACCACACTCAGCTCGCTGGTAGCCTGGCGCCGGTCAGCCTCGGCCGCACGCACCAGTTGCTGAAGGGTCTGTTTGCACAGCATGACCTGATCCTGCAGCAGGGCCAGGTCTTCCTGCATGGCCGGGTCATTGCGATGATCATGACGCAAATCCTTGAGCAGTACGCTCATGGTCGATAACGGCGTACCCAGCTCATGCGCCGCTCCCGCCGCCTGGGTCGCCACGGCCAGCAACTGCTGATCACGCAGGCTCGCCTCGCGGCGCTCGGCCTGCAACTGATCCTGGCGACGCAGCGCACCGGCCATCTTGACCACGAAGAAAGTGATGAACGCCGCCGACAGGGCAAAATTCAGCCACATGCCGAACAGATGCAGGCTGATGAGGAACTCTTCGTGCTGCACATGCTGCAGGCGCAACGGGTGATACCAGATCAGCAGTACCGTGTAGCCGGTCAGCGCCAGCGCGCTGAGGAGCATGGAATAAACCCACGGCAAGGTTGCTGCGGCAATGGTCAGCGGCACCAGGTAGTAGGACACGAAGGGGTTGGTCGAACCGCCGGAAAAATACAGCAGCAAGCTGTGGATCATCAGGTCACAGCCCAACTGCACGGCATACTCCTGCTCGGTCACCGGCCACGGCCCGCGCAAGCGCAGGGTAGTCAGCAGGCATAGCAGCAAGGACATGCCCAGGGTGACCAGCAGCGACTGCCAGGGCAACGGCAGAAAATCCAGCAGCCACACGAGTCCTACCGAACCGGCCTGAGCGCTGAGCACCAGCATGCGGATCAGGTTCAGGCGCCAGAGGTTCTGCCGGCTGGCGGACAGCAACTGCACGGGGGTATTCATAGCCTCTCCTTGTAGGCGAGCGAGTATAGCCAGCGCCTGATACAGCACTCCTTGACTTGCAGCAAGATGCGCCGGGGGAACCAACACCCCGTCCCGACAGTCACACAGACCACCACCGGCCCCGCCAAGGAATCACCATGCAACGTATTGCTTCACTCGCCTTCGCGCTGACCCTGCCCGCCACGCTACTCAGCCAGGCTGCCCAGGCCGACGAACCACGCTACAACCAGGTGGCGCTGCGCGCCGAAGTCAGCCAGGAAGTGGCCCACGACCTGATGCAGGTAACCCTGTACAGCGAGGCCCAGCACAGCGATCCCGCACAACTGGCCAGCCAGATCACCCAGACCCTGAACAGCGCCATCCAGCGGGCGCGTCAAGCCAAGGGCGTCAAGGTCGAACTGGGCAGCCGGCACAGCTATCCGGTCTATGACGACAAGGGCCAGCGTATCCGGGCCTGGCGCGAGCGTGCCGAACTGCGCCTGGAGAGCAGCGACTTCGCCAGCCTGTCGGCACTCAGCGGTGAGCTGCTGGGCAGCCTGCAAATGGGCGGTATGCACTTCAGCATGGCCGACAGCACCCACCAGCACAGCGAGGACGCCCAACTCAAGGCCGCCGTGGCAGCGTTCAAGGCGCGCGCCACACTGGTCACTCAGGCGCTGGGCGGCAGCGACTACCGGCTGGTCAGCCTCAACCTGAACAGCGGCTATCAGGCACCCATGCCGCGCATGGGGGCGATGAAAGCCATGGCCATGGCCGAGGCTGCACCGACCCCGGACATCGAGGCGGGCAGCAGCAAGGTCAGTGTCAGCGCAGACGGCATCATCGAAGTTCGCCTGCCCTGAAGCCTTGCGTCGGGGAATCAGACTCCACTGAGAATTTGTTGCAGTTGTAAAAATATCGTAAATAGAATGATTCTTTTGTAAGAATCATTATTATTTGCGCCGTTTTCTTCTGCCACTCATTCAGAGAGTTTCCCCATGCGCGCCACGCTTACCCGCACCGCCCTGGCCAGCGCCATCGCCCTGGCCAGCAGCCAGGCTGCCCTGGCCAACGACAACACCCTGCAACTGGATCAGATGGTGGTCAGTGCCGCCGGCTTCGAACAGAAGATCACCGATGCCCCGGCCAGTATCAGCGTGATCACCGGCGAAGAACTGAAGAAGAAGCGCGTCAGCAACATCGCCGAAGCCCTCAACGATGTCGAAGGCGTCGATGTGTCGGGCAATGCCGGCAAGACCGGCGGCCTCAACGTGAGCATTCGCGGCATGGGCGATGCGTATACCCTGGTGCTGGTCGACGGCAAGCGCCAGAACCCGGCTGGCAATGTCACCCCCAACGGTTTTGGGGAAACCCGCTTCAGCTTCCTGCCGCCGGTTTCGGCTATCGAGCGCATCGAGGTCATTCGCGGCCCGATGTCTACCCTGTATGGCTCCGACGCCATGGGTGGGGTGATCAACATCATCACCAAGAAGGTCGGTAGCGAGTGGGCTGGCTCGGCCAGCGTCGACACGACGCTGCAGGAGCAGCGCGAATACGGCGACACCCGCTCCACCCAGCTGTACCTCAGCGGCCCGCTGGTCGCCGACACCCTGGGCCTGCAACTGCGCGGCAAATACCAGGAGCGTGACAGCTCGGCAATCAGCTACCAGGACGTCACGGGCAGCGACATCAGCTCGCGCATGGGCTGGAACCCGGTGGAGTCGGATCTGTACACCGCCGGCGGGCGCCTGACCTTCACCCCCAATGCCGACCATGACCTGAGCCTGGACCTGGACCAGAGCAAGCAGCGTTACGACAACAGCAAGGGTCAGCTGGGTGAGCTGGGCGCCAGCGGTGGCTACGAGCGCGACCAACGCTACAACCGCGAGCAATACCAGCTGGCCCATACCGGTCGCTTTGCCTTCGGCACCCTGGACAGCAGTTACACGCGCAACGAGACGGAAACCCTTGGCCGCCTGATTCCCGATGGCACCCCCAACCGGGTAGCGGGCGACAAGCGCACGCTGGATGCACAGAACGACATCTTCGACCTCAAGCTGGTCAGCGCACTGGGCAGTCACAACCTGAGCGTGGGCGGCCAGTGGTGGAAGGCGCAGATGACCGAGGGACTGATCGACGACCAGCTCGAACACAAGATGGTCGGCCTGTTCATCGAGGATGAGTGGCGGCTGCGCGACGATCTCGCCCTGACCCTCGGCCTGCGCCGCGATGACCACAGCGAATTTGGCGGACAGACCAGCCCGCGCGCTTACCTGGTGTGGAACACCACCGAGAACTGGACCCTCAAGGGCGGTGTCAGCGAAGGCTTCAAGGCGCCGGACCTGCAGCAACTGGTCGGTGGCATCAATGGCTTTGGCGGCCAGGGCAAAATCCCCCTGCTCGGCAACCCCGATCTGCAGCCAGAAACCAGTACCAGCAGCGAATTTGGCGTGTACTTCGACAACCTCGACGACTTCAACGGCAACGTCACCCTGTTCCACAACAAGTTCAAGGACAAGATCGGCTCGGAAGTCGTCGTCAACTGCGAATACCAGAACGTCGCCGGCTGCATCACCGTACCTGGCGGTCCCTGGCTGAACCGCGGCCGTCCGGGACGCAACCAGACGTTCAGCAAACCCATCAACGTCGACGAAGCCATCACCAACGGCGTGGAAGTCGCCGGCCGCTACCACTTCACCCCGCAGTGGAACCTGGCTGCCAACTACACCTACACCAAGACCGAGCAGGAAGGTGGCCCCAACGATGGCTGGCCGCTCAACGACACCCCAAAGCACCAGCTGAATGCCACGCTCAACTGGCAGACCAGCGATCGCCTGAGCACCTGGCTGAAGGGTGAATACCGCAGCGAACGTTTCCGGCGTACCAGCCCGGCCATCAACTATGCCTATAACGCCTTTGGCGACTACAAGGCCTACACCCTGTTCCACCTGGGCGGCAGCTACCAGGCCAGCGAGAACCTCAGCCTGAGCGCCACCGTCTACAACCTGTTCGACAAGGACTTCGTCAGCTACGAGCGCTATGCCAGCAATGCCGCCGGCACCACGTTCGAATACGGCAACGAGTACAACAACAACCAGGAGCGTCGTCGCCTGTGGCTGTCCGCCACCTACGACTTCTAAGCCTGGCCTGGTTCCTGGCCGCCCTGCGGCGGCCAGGCGCACTTGCGAATGTATAGTGACGGTAAATCTTTCTCATATAAGTGCAGCCGCCCTCTACAATCCGCATCCCCATAAACCCGACTCACACCTCCCATGATGCGACCCCTCTGGCTCGGCACGCTGCGCCAATGGCACTGGATCAGCTCGGCGCTATGCCTGGCCGGTATGCTGCTGTTCGCCATCACTGGCATCACCCTCAACCATGCCGGACAGATCGAGGCGCGCCCACAGGTCAGCCAACAGTTCGCCGAACTGCCCGCCGCATTGCACGCCCAACTGCGCCAGCAACCGCCCAGCCAGGGCCTGCCTCTGGCACTGCGCCAATGGCTGGAGCAAACCCTGGCGATTCGCCTGGATGGCCGTGCGGCCGAATGGTCCGACAACGAGCTGTACATCGCCCTGCCACGCCCTGGCGGCGATGCCTGGCTGAGCCTCGACCTGGACAGCGGCACGCTGGAATACGAGCGTACCGATCGCGGCTGGGTCGCCTATTTCAACGACCTGCACAAGGGCCGGCATACCGGCAGTCTGTGGAGCGCCTTCATCGACCTGTTCGCCGGCCTCTGCGTGGTGTTCAGCCTGAGCGGACTGCTCCTGCTGCAGCGACATGCCGGCAACCGCCCACTGACCTGGCCACTTACCGCCCTGGGGCTGCTGCTACCGCTGCTCCTCGCCTTGCTGTTCATTCACTGAAGGACCTTTTCCATGCGTCACGCCCTGCTGCTTCCCCTGGCTCTGCTGGCCACGCCTTTGCTGGCGGCCGAGTTCAAGCTGGACGTCGAGATTCCCCGCCTCGACGTGGCCGAATACCACCGTCCCTATGTCGCCATCTGGCTGGAGAAACCCGACCAGAGCCATGTGGCCAACCTGGCCGTGTGGTACGACCTGAAGATGCAGAACCGTGAAGGCGAGAAGTGGCTCAAGGACCTGCGCCAATGGTGGCGGCGCAGCGGTCGCAGCCTGCAGATGCCAGTGGATGGGGTGAGTGCGGCAACCCGTGCGGTGGGCACCCACAGCCTGCGCTTCAACAGCCAGGATGCGGCCTTCAAGACCTTGCCAGCCGGCGAATACCGCGTGGTGGTCGAGGCCGCCCGCGAAGTCGGCGGGCGTGAACTACAGCGCCTGGCCTTCACCTGGCCGCCGCAGGCGGCCAGCCATGTCACGGCCCAGGGCAACCTGGAGCTGGGCACCCTGTCTCTCGACATTACCCCCTGAGGAACGCCGTCATGCACCCGATCATCAAATGGACCGCCCTGACCCTGGCCATCAGCCTGCCGCTCTCGGCACACGCCCATCGCGCCTGGCTGCTGCCCTCCGCCACCGTACTGTCCGGTGATGCCCCCTGGATCACCGTGGATGCCGCGGTCTCCAACGACCTGTTCTACTTCGAGCACTTCCCCCTGCAACTGGAAGGCATTGGCCAACCGCTGGCCATGCCGGCCCGCGGCCCCGCAGCCGCCCAGCCAGCCGCCGGACAAGCTGCCCCGGCCCCCATGCGGCGCCCGGCCAACCGCTTGCAGATCACCACCCCGGACGGCAGCCCGCTGCACGCGCAGTTCGGTCATACCGGCCGCCTGCGCAGCACCTTCGACCTGCAACTGTCGGCCAAGGGCACCTACAAACTGGCCGTAGCCAGCCAGGGCCTGTTTGCCAGCTGGGAAGAAAACGGCGAAACCCGCCGCTGGATGGGCAAGGCCGAAGACTTCGCCAAGCAGGTGCCCGCCAAGGCTCAGGCTCTACGCGTGGTGCAGAACAGCAACCGCATGGAAACCTTCATCACCTCCGGCGCGCCCAGCGACGCTGCGCTGGCCCCGAGCAACAGCGGCCTGGAACTCAAGCCGATTACCCACCCCAACGATCTGTTCGCCGGCGAAGCCGCACAACTGATGTTCCTGATCGACGGCAAGCCGGCCGCCGATGTCGAGGTCAGCGTGATTCCCGGCGGCAATCGTTATCGTGACGACCTCGGCGAAATCAAGGCGCGCACCGATGCCCAGGGCCAGCTCAGCATCACCTGGCCGGCCGCCGGCATGTACTGGCTGGAAGCCGAATACAGCAGCACAGAAGGCGTTGCAGCGCCGGCCAGCGAGCGCCGCGCCAGCTACAGCGCAACCCTCGAAGTGCTGGCTCCCTGAGCCTGTTGGGCGGCGTATCCCCGTACGCCGCCCAGATTGCTGCCATGTCCCGTTTCTTTCGCTACTGGCTGCTCGGCAGCGTACTGCTCTGCCTGTTGCTGAGCGCCTGCTCGGCACCCCGCGAGCTGTGCGCAGCACTGGCCTGCGCCGCGTGGCTGGTACTGTGCATACCGGCCTGGCAGCACTACCGGCAGCGCCAGCGCTGCCCGGCACTCCCCAGCGATGCCATATGGCTGGCCTATGCCAGCCAGGGTGGCCAGGCGCGTCAGCTGGCCGAACGCAGCCTGGCTCAGTTACAGGCGGGGGGATGCCGCGCGGTACTGGTCAGTCTTGATCGCCTGCGCCCGCAACAGCTGAGCCAGGCCCGACAGTTATTGCTGCTGGCCAGCACCTATGGCGAAGGCGAAGCACCAGATACCGCCCAGCGCTTTGCCCAGCAGCTGGATCGCCAGTCGCTGTCACTGCCAGGCCTTGAGTACGCCGTACTCGCGCTGGGTGACCGCCGCTACCAGCACTTCTGCGCCTTTGGCCGGCGTCTCGACCAGCGCCTGCAGCAGCTGGGCGCGCAACCCTTGCAGGCCTGCCTCGACCTCGATCGTGGCGATCCCGCCGTACTGCGCCAATGGCAGCAACTGCTCTCGCGCCTGGCCGGCCATGCGCCGTTCAGCGACTGGCAGGCGCCGGACTACCAGCCTGTGCAGCTGCTGCAACGCCACTGTCTGAACCCCGGCAGCAGCGCCAGCCCGGCCTTTCAGCTGCGCCTGCAAATCCCTCCCGGCAGCCATTGGCAGGCCGGCGACATTCTCGAAGTCGGCCCCTGTCATGCCCCGGCGCAGATCGACGCCCTGCTGCGCCAGCTCGGCCTCGATGGCGGGCAAGCGCAGGCCGACGGGCACAGCCTGCACTGGCATCTGTCACGCAGGCAGCTACCCGCGCCGGAGCAACTGGCCGACTGCCGCAGCCCCGCCGACCTCATGGCCCTGCCACGCCTGGCCCACCGCGACTACTCGCTGGCCTCGCTGCCTGCCGATGGCTGCCTGGAACTGCTGGTGCGCCTGCATCGGTACGGCGATGGCAAGCTGGGCTGCGCATCGGGCTGGCTGTGCCGGCATGCCGAGGTGGGTAGCCTGCTCGACGTACGGCTGCGCGCCAATCCGGGCTTTCAGCTGCCACCGGACAGTGGCCCGCTAATCCTGATTGGCAACGGCACCGGCCTGGCCGGCCTACTCGCCCACCTGCGCGAACGCGAACAACGGGGCCAGGCAGGCCACTGGCTGCTGTTTGGCGAGCGCCAGGCGGCCCATGACCTGTTCTATGCCGAGCAGCTGCAAGCCTGGCAGCGCAGCGGCCACCTGGCCCGCCTTGACCTGGCGTTTTCCCGCGACCAGGACAGCCCCGTGTATGTTCAGCACCGGCTGCGCGAAGCCGCCGATGATCTGCGCCTCTGGCTGCAACGCGGTGCCAGCCTGCTGGTCTGCGGCAGCCTGCAGGGCATGGGCGAAGAGATCGAAGCCCTGCTCCACGGTCTGCTCGGTGATCAGCAGGTACAAGCCCTGCGCCTGGCCGGACGCTACCGCCGGGATCTGTATTGAAACCAGCATCTCTGCACACCGTCGCGCAGCGCAGGCCCGCAACAGGTAAGCGTTAACAGAGGCGCCAATAAAAACGCCCCGGCATACCGGGGCGCTTGTTGTTACGCAACGCGAGGCGTGCTTAGAAACTCAGACGCAAGCCCACTGCTGCGGTACGTGGCGCATTACCACGGGCACCGTCAGCACCCCGATGGGTAATAGCCTGCTCATCAAACACGTTATCCAGCCGTGCATACACTTCGGCCTGCTCAGTGACCGGGTAGCTGGCCACCAGATTCAGCGTGGTCAGGCTGTCGGTTTTCAGGAAGCGATCATCCACGCCCGAACGGCCCGCGCTGGGCGAGGTATAGGCTTCGGCCGCATAGTTGACGGCCGCATAGGCACGCCAGCCGCTGTCAGCCTCCAGGCCAATCTGCACCTGACCAATATGCTTGGGCGTGTAGTCGATCACGTCGCCCTTGAGGACCGAGCCATTGTCCGCAGCCTTGGTGTATTCCCCATCGGTGTAGGTGTAGGCCACGCGCAGCGGCACGGTGAAGCCAGCACCCTGATAGAGGTCGGCGAACAGCCCGAACTCCAGGCCATAGACTTCCTTGGCGCCATCCTGCTGGGTTCCCTCGACGATCCCCCCCGGGCAGGGGTTGGCTACCAGGCAGCTACGTGTCGCGTTCTGGTAGTCCGTCAGGAAACCAATCGCATCGACACCAAAGCTACCCTGGCGAAAACGCACCCCACCTTCATAGTTGGTGCTCTCCTCGCCCTCGGTACCACGCGCCGCACCATTGCCGGGCGGGGCGAAGCCTTCATGCACACCGGCCAGCAGGGTCCATTGCTCGGTCAGCGCGTAGTTGACGCCCAGGCCAGCGGTGGTGCTGGTCAGGCTATTGGTATTGCGCGCCGCCCGCTGCGCAGGCGTGGCATCCTTGGCCAGGTTGGCCTTGGACTCGATGTCCTCATAACGCACGATCGGCAGCCAGGTCCACTTGCCGACACGGATACGATCAGCAATCCAGCCAGACCAGGCTTCGCTCTCTCCCTGCTGAGGGGCGCCCAGCACGGTACGGTCATACACCAGGCGACCATTGACCTGGCGGTAGATGCTCGCAGAACGGCCCTTGACCTGGTTTTTCGTGGTGTCTTCGTGCCAACGCACACCGACCATCAACTCGTGCTCCAACGCACCGGTGACGAACCAGTGATCCAGCTGCGTTTGCACGCCCTTGCTGATGTATTCCTGATCACCATGCTGGTAACGCACGCCGTTGGCATGGGTGGTGTCGGCCGTGCCGTCCAGAATGTCCTGGATCAGATCGGCATTGGCGAGACCGTTGTTGACGATGGACGTCACACCGCCCAGATTCACCCCATTGATCTGGTTGATCCGGTCGTAATAGCGATAGGTATCGTTCCAATAGGTCGTAGTAGTCAGCTTGGTGTTGTCGGTAAAGCCAAACACATGGCGCAGGCTTGCCGACTTGCGACCGCGGTCCATCTGCTCCAGCTCACTCAAGCCATAGCGACGATTGGGATCATGTTTGAAGTCGGCATCGGTCAGGCCCAGGTAGCTGACATTGGCCACTTCCACGCCATATAGCAGCTTCAGCTCCACTTCCTGCGCATAGGTGGCGTTGGCATCGCTGGTCCAGCGCAGCTTACCCATGTACTCCTCGATATCGTGCCCGGCAGAACGATCGGAGCGATCGATATCATGGAAACCGTCACCCTGCGCCTGGTACGTCTCGACCAGGAAGCCCCACTGGCCTTCCGTCGCCCCATAGTGCGCATGCAATTTGAGCGCACCAAAAGAGCCATATTCGGCATTCAGCTTACCGCCGGCCTGCTCGGGAATCGGCGTGGAGATCAGGTTGACCGCCCCCGATGTGGTATGCGGCCCGTGCATGAGGATCTCCGGCCCCTTCAGCACTTCGACACTGCTCATCCGCCCCATGTTGGGAAAGTAGTAGGCCGAGGTATTGGCATAGGGTGCCATGGCGGCCGGAATGCCATCCTCAAGTACCGAAATGCGATCGCTACGCCCGGTAGAGGCGGCACGAATGCTGATACGCGGAAACACGCCCAGGCCATTTTCTTCACGGGTATACACCCCCGGCACGCTACGCAGGACATCATTGGCATTGCTGGAGGAAAACTTCTGCAGTTCTCGCTCGGTCAGCACATAGGCCGACCCCGTGGAGCTCTGCGGGTCTTCCGGATTGCCGAGGATGCTGACCGCCGGCAGCTCCTTGACGTTTGCCGCACGCTCCGCAAAAGCCGCGGGCGCCAGCGCCAACAGCAAGGCAGCGGCCAGCGGGGTGTACCTGAACGCGCGCGCAGCGGGCGACAAGAAATAAAGGCTATTGCACTCACTCATGAGAATCACTCCTGCTTAAGATTGCGACGCATCTTAATTAAGATTTGATCTCATTCAATCCTTACGTTCAATTTACAGGAACTATTTTGTAACAACGCTGTCACGTTTGCCCCGCTGACCCCAGCGCCGTTGCCATTCGCGGTGCACTGCCAGGCGCGCGCAAACGCTACCTTGCCCGCTGAACGCAAAACCCCGGCGCATGGCCGGGGTTCTGGGGAGCGTACAGGGCTTAGATATAGAAGGCCTTCAGCGGCGGGAAGCCATTGAATTCCACCGCACTGTAGCTGGTGGTGTAAGCACCGGTGGAGAACCAGTACAGGCGGTCACCGCTGGCCAGGTTAAGCGGCAGGCCGTACTTGTAGTTCTCGTACATGATATCGGCGCTGTCACAGGTCGGCCCGGCGATGATGACTTCTTCCATCTCGCCCTTCTTCTCGGTCCAGATGGGGAACTTGATCGACTCGTCCATGGTTTCGATCAGGCCGCTGAACTTGCCCACGTCGGTGTACACCCAACGCTCCACGGCGGTACGCGACTTGCGTGCCACCAGTACCACTTCGCTGACCAGGATACCGGCGTTGGCAATCAGCGAGCGGCCCGGCTCAAGGATGATCTCCGGCAGTTCGTCGCCGAAGTCTTCCTTGAGGAAGCGGATGATTTCCTCGGCGTAAGTCTCCAGGCTGTTGGTGCGGGCAATGTAGTTGGCCGGGAAACCGCCACCCATGTTGATCATCTGCAGGGTGATACCGTCCTCTTCCTTGAGGCGCTCGAAGATCACCTTGACCTTGGCGATGGCCGCGTCCCACACGTCGATGTCGCGTTGCTGGCTGCCAACGTGGAAAGAGATGCCGTACGGCACCAGGCCCAGCTGCTTGGCGAGGATCAGCAGGTCCAGGGCCATGTCCGGGTTGCAGCCGAACTTGCGCGACAGCGGCCAGTCGGCGCTGTTGGAACCTTCGGTGAGGATACGCACATAAATCTTTGCCCCCGGCGCCGCCTTGGCAATGTTGCGCAGGTCGGCTTCCGAGTCGGTGGCGAACAGGCGCACGCCCTTCTCATAGAAGTAGCGAATATCGCGGGCCTTCTTGATGGTATTGCCATAGCTGATGCGCTCGGCAGCTACGCCAGCGCTCATCACCTTGTCCAGCTCGTAGATGGAGGCGATGTCGAAGTTGCTGCCCTTGTCGCGCAGCAGCTCGGTGATCTCGATGGCCGGATTGGCCTTGACCGCGTAATAGATCTTGGCAAACGGGAAGCAGCTGACCAGCTGATCATAGGAATCGGCGATGGTCTGCTTGTCGATGACCACGAAAGGGGTTTCCTGCTGGTCGGCAAACGCCTTCATTTTCTGGAAGGTGTCGCGGGCGTAGTAGTCTTCGATCTTGATCGGCATGGAAGGCTCCAGGTAGACAAACAAAAGGTGTATAGGGGTGACACTGAACGCCTAATCCGTTTCCCCACTTTGGTTCGCCTACTTCCCAAGGCATGTCGCCGAAAGCAAAAAGGCCAACCTGGGGGCAGTCCCACCTGCAGGTTGACCTTGCTGTCTCGTCGTCAGTACTTGAGCCGGATGGATCGTTTCCAGCATGGACGTTCGGCGCGGACTTTAAGACCATGCCCCGGTGAGATCAATCAAAAAATGCCGCTAATTTGCAGCCTGTTGTCGCCCTGCTGGTTGACTGTTCCAGATTCCAAACAAAACGCTCTGGAATGCTTTACAAGCCAGACTCCACGCGGCTTGCATCGACTGCGCGGCGTGCCGCCATTTGCCGCTATAATCGCCGCCTTTTTTGACAATACGACGACTGCGTCGACAGGTTTCCCAGCATGAGCATCCAGGCCGCCGAAGTGGCGAAGCGCCGTACCTTCGCCATCATTTCCCACCCCGACGCCGGTAAGACCACCATTACCGAGAAGCTGCTGCTGATGGGCAAGGCCATCGAGGTTGCCGGTACGGTGAAGTCGCGCAAGTCCGACCGCCATGCCACCTCCGACTGGATGGAGATGGAAAAGCAGCGCGGCATCTCCATCACCACCTCGGTGATGCAGTTCCCCTACCGCGAGCACATGGTCAACCTGCTCGACACCCCCGGCCACGAAGACTTCTCGGAAGACACCTACCGCACCCTGACGGCGGTAGACAGCGCGCTGATGGTGCTCGACGGCGGTAAGGGCGTGGAACCGCGCACCATCGCCCTGATGGAAGTCTGCCGCCTGCGCGACACGCCGATTGTCAGCTTTATCAACAAGCTCGACCGCGATATCCGCGACCCGATTGAGCTGCTCGACGAGATCGAGGCGGTGTTGAAGATCAAGGCCGCGCCGATCACCTGGCCGATTGGCTGCTACCGCGACTTCAAGGGCGTGTATCACCTGCACGAGGACAAGATCATCGTCTACGTGCCGGGCCACGGCCATGAGCGCACCGAGCAAAAGGTGATCAACAAGCTGGACTCCGACGAAGCCCGCGCCCACCTGGGCGACATGTACGATGATTTCGTCGAACAACTGGAACTGGTCCAGGGCGCCTGCCACGCGTTCGACCAGGACGCCTTCCTCAAGGGCGAGATGACCCCGGTGTTCTTCGGCACCGCGCTGGGCAACTTCGGCGTCGATCAGGTGCTCGACTGCATCGTCGACTGGGCGCCGCAGCCGCTGTCGCGCGCCGCCCACGAGCGCGTGGTCGAGCCGGTGGAAGAGAAGTTCAGCGGCTTCGTGTTCAAGATCCAGGCGAACATGGACCCCAAGCACCGCGACCGCATCGCCTTTATGCGCATCTGCTCCGGCAAGTACGAGAAGGGCATGAAGATGCGCCATGTGCGCATCAAGAAGGACCTGAAGATCGCCGACGCCCTGACCTTCTTCTCCAGCGAACGCGAGCAGCTGGAAGAAGCCTATGCCGGCGACATCATCGGCCTGCACAACCACGGCACCATCCAGATCGGCGACACCTTCACCGAGGGTGAAGTACTGGGCTTCACCGGCATCCCGCACTTCGCCCCGGAACTGTTCCGCCGTGTGCGCCTGAAGGACCCGCTGAAATCCAAGCAGCTACGCCAGGGCCTGCAGGAGCTGGCCGAGGAAGGCGCGACCCAGGTGTTCTTCCCCGAGCGCAACAACGACATCATCCTCGGCGCCGTCGGCGTGCTGCAGTTCGATGTGGTCGCCAGCCGCCTCAAGGAGGAATACAAGGTCGAGTGCGCCTACGAGGCGATCAACGTCTGGTCGGCACGCTGGATCGAATGCAGTGACGAGAAGAAGCTCAAGGAGTTCAAGGACAAGGCCTTCGAGAACCTGGCGGTGGATGGCGGTGGCCACCTCACCTACCTGGCGCCGACCCGGGTCAACCTGAGCCTGATGGAAGAGCGCTGGCCGGACGTGAAATTCCGCGCCACCCGCGAACACCACTAACCCCCTGCCTGCCTAGTCGGCTTGGCCGTGCAACGCGGCCAAGCCGAGCATTCCGCTCAATCAAGCAACGCATCATCACCTATACTGGGTATAGGTTCTTTAGGCATTTTTCCGAACAATACAGTGCCCCTAAAGCAACCACTTGTGCGTACTCAAGTTCCACCCGATAACGACGATACAAACTCACACTGCCTTTCCTTGCTCCGAGGTGAATATGTCCATTCGCGATGTCCGCGTGGCTACGCGTGCCGGTGTTGGTTTTGCCCTGCTTGCCCTGCTGGTTCTGCTGGTTGGCAGTTTTTCTCTCATGCAGATGGGCAAGCTGCATAGCCAAGGGGAATACATTAACCAGACCGTGATGCCCAGCCTGGCATCTATCAATACCATCAGCACGGATATTTTGAGGGTTCGCGCGCTCACCTTGCGATTGATGATCCAGCGCGATCCTAGCCAACAACAACAAGCAATCCGCACTCTGGATGAATTGAAAGGTCATTTGCACGACAGCGAGCGCAAATATGAAAGCTTGCTGGAAGCCGACAACGAGCGCGCCATGTTTCAACGACTGATGAACGCCCAGCGCGCGTACATGAGTGAGCAACAGCGCATCGTCGAACTGGTACCGCAGGGGCGTCATGATGAAGCACTGGCCGTAGCCAACGGCCCGCTCAACCAGCATGCTGATGATCTATTCCGCGCACTGAATGAGCTGACCCAGTTCAACAATGACAACGCGGCGGCGGCGCAAAAACAAAGCGAGGCGATTTATCAGAGCGCCTTCAACCTGGTAGTGGCGATCATCGTCGCCGCCATCGCCCTGACCATCCTGCTCGCCGTACTGCTCACCAACAGTATCGTGCAACCGCTGCGCAAGGCCGTCGGCGTCGCGCAAGTCGTGGCCAAGGGCGACCTCTCGCAAAGCATCCAGCTGGAAGGCAACGACGAACTGACCAGCCTGATGCGCGCCCTGCAGGACATGCAGCAAAGCCTGCGCAGCACCATCCAGCAGATTGCCGATTCCTCGACCCAACTGGCCTCGGCCTCCGAGGAGCTGCACGCGGTCACCGAAGACTCCACGCGGGGCATGCACCAGCAGAACAACGAACTGGAGCAGGCAGCCACCGCGGTCAATGAAATGACCGCAGCGGTCGATGAAGTCGCGCGTAACGCCGTCAGCACCTCGCAAGCCTCGCAAGCCTCGAGCAAGACCGCCGAGCAGGGCCGCGACCAGGTGCTGCGTACCGTCGACTCCATCGACAGCCTGGCCGAAGACGTCACCCAGACTGCCGGCCAGGTGGAGCAACTGGCCGACAAGGTGCGCGACATCAGCAAGGTGCTCGACGTGATCCGTGCGATTGCCGAACAGACCAACCTGCTGGCACTCAACGCCGCCATCGAAGCCGCACGCGCCGGCGAGCAGGGCCGCGGCTTTGCCGTGGTGGCTGACGAAGTGCGCCTGCTGGCACAACGCACCCAGCAGTCCACCCAGGAAATCGAGCAGATGATCGGCGGTATCCAGCAAGGTACCGACCAGGCCGTGAATGCCATGCGCCATAGCAATGAACGCGCCCGCACCACCCTCGACGTCGCCCGCGCCGCCGGCGAGGCACTCGACCTGATCGCCCGCTCGATCACCGAGATCAACGAGCGCAACCTGCTGATCGCCAGCGCCTCCGAAGAGCAGGCCTCGGTGGCCCGCGAAGTGGACCGCAACCTGGTGAATATCCGCGACCTGTCCCTGCAAACCTCGGCCGGCGCCAACCAGACCAGCGCCTCCAGCCAGGAGCTGTCACGCCTGGCCGTGGAGCTGAACAGCATGGTCAGCCGCTTCCGCCTGTAACCCGGCCAGCAACGAAAAAGCCCGCATCACTGCGGGGCTTTTTTGTGTCCATGGTGCCGGAGACAGGAATCGAACCTGCGACCTTCTCATTACGAATGAGCTGCTCTACCGACTGAGCTACACCGGCCAGGGGCTGCTTTGTAGCAAAACTGCCGGCCAGCGGCAAGGCGCTTGCTCAGGCCGTTTCCTCCAGGGCCCGTAAAAACGCCTCCAGCACGCGATGCGGGCGACGCTCGCGGCGCGTCACTGCGGCCAGGGTGATGGCGTAGCTGCGCGTCTCGGCTTTCAGTGCGCGCAGGCGACCCTGCTGCACCCAGGCCGCCGCGTAGTGGTCCGGCAGGTAGCCGATATAACGCCCGGTGAGGATCAGGAAGGCCATGCCTTCGCGGTCCGAGGCGCTGGCCGTACAGTTCAGCCGCTGGTAATGGCCCTGCACTTCGGCAGGCAGGCGGAAGGTCGGGGCGATGGCATCCTGGCTGTCCAGTCGCGCATCCTCCAGCTGGGCGTCCTCGATAAGGAACAGCGGGTGGCCCACCGCGCAGTACAGCAAGGCACGCTCGTCATACAACGGGCGATAGTCCAGCCCGGACAACGCGCCCACCTGCGGCACCACGCCCACTTGCAGGCTGCCATCAAGCACGCCCTGCTCCACCTCGCCCGGAGTGGTCATGCGGATGTTGATCGGCACTTGCGGGCCCAGCTCTTTAAGCCGCGCCAACGCATGGGTGATACGCATGTGCGGCACCGTCACCAGATTGTCGGTCAGGCCAATGTTCAGTTCGCCACGCAGCTGCTGATGCAGGCCGTTGACCTCGGTGCGGAAACTCTCCAGCGCCGCGAGCAGTTGCAAAGTGGCCTGGTATACCTCGCGGCCCTCCTCGGTGAGCGCAAAGCCGGCGCGCCCGCGCTGGCAGAGACGCAAGCCCAGGCGCTGTTCAAGATCGGCCATCTGCTGGCTGATCGCCGAGCGGCCAATGCCCAACGCACCTTCCGCCGCCGCGAAGCCACCGCACTCCACCACGCTGCGGAACAGCTTGAGCAGGCGTACATCGAAATCGCTGACCTGGGCCAGGGTATGCGGGCGTGCTGCAGGCATTGTTTAGCAGAACCTTAACTGAACATCATAAAAGCCATGTTTTACTGACTTTATGCCCATGGCACGCTGCCGGCAACCCTTCCCGCCGCCTGCGAGACCTGCCATGAACCTGCCGCACCGCGCCGACCCCGTCGTCGCCAGCCAGCTCAAGCTGGACGCCCACTGGATGCCCTTTACCGCCAACCGCGCCTTCCAGCGCGATCCGCGCATCATTGTCGGCGCCCACGGCAACACCCTGATCGATGACCAGGGTCGCCAGGTGTTCGACAGCCTGTCCGGCCTGTGGACCTGCGGCGCCGGCCACTGCCGCAGCGAAATCCAGCAGGCGGTGGCCCAGCAACTGGGCAGCCTGGACTACTCGCCGGGCTTCCAGTACGGCCACCCGCTGTCGTTTCGCCTGGCCGAACAGATTGCCGCGCTGATGCCCGGCGACCTCGACCATGTGTTCTTCACCGGCTCCGGCTCCGAGTGCGCCGACACGGCGGTGAAGATGGCCCGAGCTTACTGGCGCTTGAAAGGCCAGCCGAGCAAGAGCAAGTTCATCGGCCGCGCCCGCGGTTACCACGGCGTGAACATCGCCGGCACCAGCCTCGGCGGCATCGGCGGCAACCGCAAGATGTTCGGCCAGATGATGGACGCCGACCACCTGCCGCACACCCTGCAACCGCATCTGGCGTACACCCGCGGCATGGCCGAAACCGGCGGCGTGGAGCTGGCCAATGAGCTGCTCAAGTTGATCGAACTGCACGACGCCTCGAACATCGCCGCGGTGATCGTCGAGCCGATGTCCGGTTCGGCCGGGGTGATCGTGCCGCCCAAGGGCTACCTGCAGCGCCTGCGCGAGATCTGCACGCAGCACAATATCCTGCTGATCTTCGACGAAGTGATCACCGCCTTCGGCCGCCTGGGCACCTGGAGCGGCGCGGAGTACTTCGGCGTTACCCCGGACATCATGAACACCGCCAAGCAGATCACCAACGGCGCAGTGCCGCTCGGCGCGGTGATCGCCTCACGGGAGATCTACCAGACCTTCATGCAGCAGCCGGCCGCGCCGCACATGATCGAGTTCAGCCACGGTTATACCTACTCCGCCCACCCGGTCGCCTGCGCCGCCGGCCTGGCCACCCTGCAACTGATGCAGCAGGAACAGCTGGTACAGCAGGCCGCCGAACTGGCCCCGCAGTTCGCCGACAAGCTGCATGGCCTCAAGGGCAGCCGACACCTGCTGGACATCCGCAATTGCGGCCTGGCCGGCGCCCTGCAACTGGCGCCACGCGATGGCGACGCCGTGATCCGCCCCTACGAAGCCGGCCTCAAGCTGTGGCAAGCCGGCTTCTACGTGCGCTTTGGCGGCGATTGCCTGCAGTTCGGCCCGACCTTCAACACCCGTCCGGAGCAACTGGACAGCCTGTTCAATGCCGTCGGCGATGTCCTGAACAGCCTCGACTGATACGCCCTGCCCCTCGCCCGCCACGGGCGAGGGGTGTTCCGCATACCCCCTACGAGAGCCATGCCATGAGCACCATCGCCCACCTGATCAACGGCGAAATCGTCTTCCGCAGCGGCCGCACGACTGCGGTCTACAACCCGGCGCTGGGCGCCGCCATCCGTCAGGTCGAACTGGCCGACGCGAGCACCGTCCAACAGGCCATCGAGGCCGCCCAGGCGGCTTTTCCCGCCTGGCGCAATACACCGCCGGCCAAACGCGCGCAGGTGATGTTCCGCTTCAAGCAGTTGCTGGAGGCCAACAAGGACAAGATCGCCGCGCTGATCAGCGAAGAGCACGGCAAGACCCTGGAAGATGCGCTGGGCGAACTGCAGCGCGGCATCGAGAACGTCGAGTACGCCTGTGGCGCACCGGAGCTGCTGAAGGGCGAATACAACCGCAACGTTGGCCCGGCCATCGACAGCTGGAGCGACTTCCAGCCGCTCGGTGTAGTCGCCGGCATCACCCCGTTCAACTTCCCGGCCATGGTGCCGCTGTGGATGTACCCGCTGGCCATCGTCTGCGGCAACTGCTTCATCCTCAAGCCGTCCGAGCGCGATCCCAGCTCGACCCTGCTGATTGCCGAACTGCTGCATGAAGCCGGCCTGCCCAAGGGCGTGCTCAACGTGGTGAATGGCGACAAGGCCGCCGTGGACGCCCTGATCGAAGCCCCCGAGGTCAAGGCCATCAGCTTCGTCGGCTCCACGCCGATCGCCGAGTACATCTACCGCGAAGCCAACAAACACGGCAAGCGCGTGCAGGCCCTCGGTGGCGCGAAGAACCACGCCGTGGTGCTGCCGGATGCCGACCTGGACAACGCCGTGAATGCGCTGATGGGTGCGGCCTACGGCTCCTGTGGCGAACGCTGCATGGCCATCTCGGTGGTGGTAGCGGTCGGTGATCAGGTCGCCGACGCACTGATCGAGCGCCTGGTGCCGAAGATTCAGGCGCTGAAGATCGGCGCCGGCACCGCTTGCGGCCTGGACATGGGCCCGCTGGTCAGCGCCGCGGCGCGTGACAAGGTCAAGGGCTATATCGATGCCGGCGTGGCACAAGGCGCCAAGCTGGTGGTCGACGGCCGGCAACTGGTGGTGCCGGGCTGCGAGGACGGCTACTTCGTCGGCGGTACGCTGTTCGACCAGGTGACCCCGCAGATGAGCATCTACCAGGAGGAAATCTTCGGCCCGGTGCTCTGCGTGGTGCGCGCCGCCAGCCTTGAGCAGGCCATGCAACTGATCAACGACCACGAGTACGGCAATGGCACCTGCCTGTTCACCCGCGACGGCGAAGCCGCCCGGCTGTTCTGCGACGAGATCGAGGTGGGCATGGTCGGCGTCAACGTGCCGCTGCCGGTGCCGGTGAGCTACCACAGCTTCGGCGGCTGGAAGCGCTCGCTGTTTGGCGACCTGCATGCCTACGGCCCGGACGGCGTGCGCTTCTACACCAAGCGCAAGACCATCACCCAGCGCTGGCCGCAGCGCGCCAGCCACGAAGCGGCGCAGTTCGCTTTCCCGAGTAACGGTTAAGCGGCACACAGGGCTGGTCGCAGGACTGGCCCTTTCTCATGCCGTGCGAATTTTCGTAGGTATCGTAATGCTGAGAAGTACAGCGCTATTCACCCCACAGGCGCGCCTTCAGCCGAACACGTTCTCACGGAAACACTGCTGGATATGCGCCACTTCCTCGGCGCGCGCCTGCAATGCCTGCAGGCAGGCCGGGTCGAACATCTGCCCGGCACGCGCGGCCATCCAGGCAAACGCCTCGGTATTGCTCCAGGCCTGCTTGTAGGGGCGCTCGCTGGTCAACGCATCGAACACATCAGCCACCGTGACGATCCGCGCCTCCAGGGGAATCCCCTCGCCTACCAGGCCACAGGGATAGCCCGTGCCGTCATAGAGCTCATGGTGGTGCATGACGATATTGCGCAACATCGGCACCTGGCTGACGCTGGCCAGGCCGAAGTTGTCCAGCAACTGGTCGATCAGCTGCAGGCCGGCGCGGGCATGCTCACGCATGATGCGCTGTTCTTCGTCGTCCAAGCGGCCGGGCTTGAGCAGTACGCGGTCGGGGACGGTGATCTTGCCCAGGTCATGCAGCGGCGCGAACAGGTAGATGTGCTCGACAAAGCTGTCATCCAGCCCCTTGGCCGGGGCGATACCCTGGGCGATCAGCCGCGCATAGCGCGACATGCGCTCCAGGTGGTTGCCGGTTTCCGGGTCACGCGCGTGGGTCAGGTTCATCGCCGACTTGAGTGTGGCGAGCAGCGTACGCACGCTGGAGCGTTCGTTGTAGACCATCAGGCTGGCCAGGTGGCCAAGCACATCCAGCTCGCTGAGCAGCGCCCCCTGAAAGGTTCCGGCTTGCCGGGCATTGAAGAACACAAAGCCGAAGAAATAGCCGTTCACGCACATCGGCAGGGTGTAACTGGCCCGGTAGCCGGCTTCCAGCAGGGCTTGAACATGCTGTTTGTGGCTGTCTTCCAGCACGCTGAAGTCGTTGATCACCCGCGGCGTCTGGCTCGCCGCCACCGTCTGCAGCCAGGTCGTGTCATGCAGGCGCGCATGATAGAAGGGCAAGGCATTGGCGCCGTTTTCTACGGCGACGAAGGTTTTTACCCAATCGCTGCCATGGTCATACAGCGCCACAGCCAGGCGCTGCACTTCGGGATACTTCTGTTGCAGGGTGTGCAGGAGCTGTTGCAGCTTGTGCTGTAGCGGCCCCTGCTCCTGCCATTGGTGAAGCTGCGACATACCTTGCCCCCACATGCTGTCCGTACAGGGAAGCTTAGCCAAGTCACGCGGGCAGGCACAGTATCTCGCCAGTAGTCCGTTCGGCATCCGACGCCTCCTGGCGCCGGTGCCACAAGCGTCCGATCAGTTCTGCGTGCTGCAGGCATCGGCCAGGGTGCGGTAGCGCAATACGCGCTCGGCACCCTTGGAGTCGCGGTAGGTCATACGCGCCTCCACGGGACCACAGTGCTTGCTGGTGTCGGTTTCCACACGCAGTACCTGGGCAATGTCCAGAGCCTGGCCGTAGTGGTAATCCTCGATAGGCGTATCCGAAGCGTGAGCGGTGCCGAGCAGGCCAAGGGCCAGCAGGACGGTAAAGGCATAGTGCATCTGTCGTAACCTCGTGCTGATAACAGAATCCCGCCAGGGCCGGGCTGGTCGCTGGCGGTGAGTACGGGGCAGATGCTAGGGAGCCGCATGCACGACTTGAAATCACTTTTGCCAATAGTGGCTATCGCTTGACAGGCCTACCAACGCGGTGGTGCGTAGTAATAGCTGTGCCGGCCAGCATCACGCAGGCCCTGCTGATAACCCTGCTGGTAACCCTGCCGATAGGCCTGCCGCGGCTTGTGCGGACGATGGTAGTGGGACGGCTGCTCGCGCCGCTGCTCCCAGCGGGCAAACCCCTGGGGCTGGCCATGCGCTCGTCCGTAGTAGCCGGACTGCGGCGCGTAACCCTGCTGGCGCGGTGCCTCATGGCGCTGCCCGGCGAGCACCGAGCCAAGTGCCACGCCCGCCACGGTTCCGATGATCCAGGCTTCCCGTTCGCCGGCCTGGGTATGACCCGCCAGCAGCAAACCGACTGACAACACAGCGACAGGGGGCAGATGACGCAACATGGCGAATCTCCTCAGGGGACAGGAAATACCGCGCGCCGACTGGCGCTGCGGTTGCCTGATATGACCTGCACCGCCCTGAGCAAGTTGCACCGCTGCCAGGTAATTTCTTCTTTACAGCAGGCCCAGTTCCTTGGCCCGCGCCACGGCCTGGGTACGCCGCTCCACGCCGAGCTTGCTGTTGATATGCCGGGCGTGGGTTTTCACCGTATGCAACGAGATGAACAGCCGCTCGCTGATCTGCTGATTCGAGTAGCCCTGGGCGATCAGACGCAATACATCGCTCTCTCGACCAGACAGCGGTTCGGCCAGGTTGCCTGAGGTGACCGGCAGTGGACTGGAAAGCACTGGCAGGTAACCGAGCAACTGGTCGCGTAGCGGGCCAGGCGCGCAGGCTTGCAAGGCGCCACGCCAGGTTTCCGGTTGTCGCTGCAACAACTCCAGCAGTGGCATCAGTGCCCCACCCTCGGCCACCTGCAAGGCGTCGCCCAGCACCTGCTGCGCCTCGACCGAGCGCCCGGCGCCCTGCAGCAGGCTGAACAGCCGGGTCTGCGCAATCAGTGCCAGCAGCTGGCCGCCCTGACTCTGTGCCTGCCCGATCAGCCCGCGCAGACGCCGCTCAGCCTGCGCATCATCCCCTTGCAGGTGAGCCAGGCGAGCCTGATAGAGCTGGATATGCAGGGGCAGTTGCGGGTGGAATTCCGGCGCTGCCGCCGCTTCTTCGCCACTGTAGGTCAGAGCCAGACGAGCCAGCCAGGCAGCAGCCATCTCCAGCTGCCCCTGGGCCAGCCACAGCTCACATTTGACCAGGGTAATCATCGCCAGGTAGTACACCGGCGGAACATCCCAGCTGTGCATGAGCCGTTCCGCCTCAGCCAGCTGGGCGAAAGCCGCATTGAAATCCTGACGCCAGCCAGCACTCCGCGCCAGCACACAATAGCCCAGCAGCAGACTGATATCACGACACTGCCGCGCCTCGTGGATACCGGCGGCAAAGCAGGCTTCGCCGGTTTGCCAGTCACCTTGCAGGGTCAGCAGGTAACCCTGGTACAGGGCCAGGCGTGCACGAATCGCGTAATGCCGCTGGGCCGGCAGGTCGGCGAGCAGTGCCTGCCCGGCATGGATCTCAGCCAAGGCGCGGCGCACTTCGCCACGCGCCTGCAACACGCGCGCGCGGTCATAGTAGGCCAGCGCCTCGAACAACGGATTGCCCATGCGCTGGGCCAGCTCCAGGGCATCGCGATTGAGGCCGCGCGCCCGCCACAGGTCGCCACGCGCCACGGCCAGGTTGGCCAGGGTCGACAAACAGAGCAGGCGCTGCCCGGCTTGTTCATGCCCGCCACTGGCCAGCGCCTCGCTGCAATAGGCTTCGGCACGTCGGGTATCACCGCGCCCGCGGGCAATGAAGCCGCTGAGTGCCAGCCACTGTTGCAGCAAGCCCTGCTGGCTCGCGCCGTCACGTGCCGGCAGAAAGCGCGCCAGACAGTCGCTGAGCTCTTCAGCCGCATCCAGCTGGCAGGCCAGCGCCAGCGCCCAGCCGTAGAGGATGATCAGGCGCGGCGTGCTGGCCAGCAGGCTGTCGGGGAGGTCCATCTTCCAGCGCAAGAGTTGCCCGACATTCTGTTCCGCCAACAGTTGCTCTTCGGAAAGATTCTGCACCAGGCTGGCCGCCACCTCTGGGTGACCGGCACGCAATGCCTGGTCAATCGCTTCATCCAGCAGCCCCTGGCCACTGAACCAGCGACAGGCGCGCAGATGCAGGCCGACCAGCGGCTCGCCAGCCTGCTCAAGACGGTTGCGCAACAGGTCGGAGAACAGGTGGTGATAACGAAACCAGCGGCCCTGCTCGTCGAGCGGCACGAGAAATACCTGGTTGGCCTGCAACTGGGCAATGATCGGCTGGCTGTCATGCGCATCGCGCAGTGCATCGCAGAGCTCTGCGCAGAAGCGCTCAAGAAAAGCGGTGCGCAATAAAAACCCCTGCACCTCCGCGCTCTGCCGCTCGATCACCTCTTCCAGCAGGTAGTCACGGATCAGTCCCTGGTCACCCTGCAGGCCACGCTCCAGCAGCGCCGGTTCGGCGGACTCCTGCGCCGCCAGCAGCCACAGGCGCAAGCCCGCCACCCAGCCTTCACTGCGAGCCAGCAGCGCACTCAGCAGCTCAGCGGGCAGGCCAGCCCCCTGCGCACGCGCCAGCTCGAGCATCTCGGCATCACTCAGCCGCAGGTCCTGTTCCTGCAGCTCCAGCAGTTGCCGGGCCAGGCGCAGGCGCGCCAGGTGCCAGTCAGGGCGCTGACGACTGGTCACCAGCAGCACCAACCCCTGGGGCAGGTGGTTGAGCAGAAACTGCAGGCAACGATCCAGCACCTCACCCTGCGCCAGATGGTAGTCGTCCAGCACCAACAACAACGGAGCCGACGCCTGCGGGAGTGCTTGCCACTCATCGAGTAGCTCGCCCAGCCACTGTTCGAAGGCGAAGGGCTGGTGACGCTGGCGCAAGCGCAACTGAACCAGTGCTTCCTCGCCAAAGCCCGCGCGCTGTTCACGCAAGCCAAGCAACAGTCGCTCAAGGAAACGCCCGGGATCGGCATCGCGCGCACTGAGCCCAAGCCACAGGGAATGCCAGGGGGCTGGCAAGGTTTCACAGCACTCGATGGCCAGCGAGCTCTTGCCGAAGCCCGCCGGAGCGCTGATCAGCAGCAGCCGTCCAGTCAGCCCCGCGTGCAGACGCTGGCACAACTGCGGACGCGACAGGTAGCCCGGTGGCAAGGGGGGGCGATAGAAAGAGCTGGCCGCCTCAATCATCACCGAACTGCCTGCCAAGCCGTCATTCATTGCGCAAATCCCTGCTATCCCACGTGCCGCACACCTTACCTTGAGCCCTCGCGTGGGCAAAGCGGGGTTTTCCATAGGCATAAAAAAACCGGCCCACCAGGGGCCGGTTCTTCATACAGCGAGGCTTAGCGCACGCCCGCCTGGCGCAGGGCCGCCGGGGTGTAGTCGCTTTCCTTGGCCGGGAAGCCAAACTCGTAGGCCTGCTTCTCTTCGTTCTTCATGCCCAGGGCAAGGTAACGACCGGACAGCAGGTCATACAGGGTTTCCACGGTGTACCACGGTACCTGATGGTTGTAGTAGTACTGGTTGTGCGCTTCGGCAACACGCCACAGGGTGCCACGGCCGTCGTAGTGGTCGATGGCACTGGCTTGCCAGGTATCTTCGTCGATGAAGAAGTCACGCTTGGCATAGATGTGACGCTCACCCTGCTTCAGGGTAGCGGTCACGTGCCATACGCGGTGCAACTCGTAACGGCTCAGGTCCTGGTTGATGTGGCCAGCCTTGATCACGTCGGCGTACTTCAGGTCCGGCGAGTCCAGCTTGTAGGTGTTGTAGGGAATGTAGATTTCCTTCTTGCCGTTGAGCTTCCACTCGTAGCGATCCGGAGCACCGTTGTACATGTCGAAGTTGTCGGAAGTACGCAGGCCGTCGGCGGCGGTACCCGGACCGTCATAGGACACCTGCGGAGCACGGCGTACACGACGCTGACCGGCGTTGTACAGCCAGGCCAGACGCGGTTCCTTGACCTGGTCGAGGGTCTCGTGAACCAGCAGTACGTTACCGGCCAGACGCGACGGAGCAGTTACGCGCTGTTTGAAGTAGAACAGCACGTTGCTTTCCTTGCTCTTGTCCACGTCGGCCAGCGCACCACGGAAGGTGAACTCGTCAACGAAGTAGACCAGCGAGTAGGAACCGTTGGCCTGCGGGGTGGCCTGGGTCACGAAACGCTTGACGCTACCACCCCGGTAACGGGTGATGTGGTTCCAGATAACTTCCAGACCGTTCTGCGGGATCGGGAACGGGTTGGCGGTATCGAAGTTGGCCAGGCCGTTGCCGTTCTGCACCATCACGGTATTGGTGGCGTTGCGCTTGGTCGCTTCGATCACGCTATCCGGTACGCTGGCGCTACGGTGAGTCGGGTAAACCGGCATGCGGTAGCTTTGCGGATAACGCTTGAACATGGCCAGCTGACCGGGGGTCAGCTTGTCCTTGTACTGCTCGACGTTCTCGGCAGTGATGACGAACAGCGGCTTCTCGCTGGCAAACGGATCCTGCAGGAAACCACGTGCATCTACAGTGCCGGCGTTCTTCGGCAGACCACCGGTCCAGGCCGGGATGGTGCCGTCGGCATTGCCAGCCATTTCCGCACCCAGCGGAGTCAGGGTAGTGCCCAGCTTGGCGGCTTCATCGGCAGAAACCGCTGCCATCACGCTGCTCGCCAGCAGGGACAGGCCCAGCACACCGGTTTGCAGCAGGAGTTTCTTGGCTTTCATCGTATCTTTCGTCCTTATTCTGATGATATGCACAAATTAGAAGTTCATACCAAAGCTGAGCGAGACGAAGTCACGGTCAACCGAGGTGTTGTACTTGCCACCGAAGAACTCGGTAACTGCCAGGTTGGCGGTGTAGGCGTTCTGGTATTCCGCTTCCAGCCCCAGGCTGACTGCCTTGGCACCTTCAGTGAACAGGCCGTTGGGGCCATAGCCATCAACGTCATGCGACCAGGACACGCTCGGCTTCAGGTTCACACCGGCAAAGACGTCGTTGTAGTCCCAGATGGCACGTGCACGGTAGCCCCAAGAGGTGCTGGTGACGAAACCATCGTCTTCGCAGTACTTGCTGACATTCTCCGGAGAAGTACCAGCACCTGCACCATTCAAGGTGCCTTTGTTAAGAGCTACGCAAGTCGAACTCAACCCAGCACCAAATACTGGACCCGCAGTGTTGCCCAAATTCCCTGGGAGCGGGCCAGGACCGAAGACGGGATCACGGCCATAGCGCAGCTCACTGCTATTCTCAAGGCCACCAACATGAGTAACACCCAGCTCACCCACCAGCGTCATACGAGATGCGCCCATTACCTGATCAAAGAAATGGGTGAAGGTGGTCTGGAACTGGGTGATCTCCTTGCGGCGATAACCATGCTGATCTTGGCCGGGAGTTCCCTGGAGCAAGGATACGTTTTGCCGACCCGGCAGCGGAGTCAGACCGGAATACAGAATATCGGTGGTATTTAGCTGCACAGGAGCATTCGGACGGTAGCTGACCTCACCGCTCCAAGCGGTACCGGTAGGCAGCGTGGTGGAAAAACTCAGGCCATAAAGCTGAATATCCTCTGGGTACTCCATGAAGTACTGGGATTGCCCCGCTACACGGAGAGGCGTCAGAGCGCCACCTGGACCAAGGGCACCATATGCTGAAAGAGGGGCGCCTGTCGCGCTGTAAATCGGCGCACGGCTATGATAATTCATGAAGTACGCACCGAACTCGGTGTCCAGCGGTTCTGCAAAATAACGGAAAGCCGTACCCCACTGTCCACTATCACGAGCATCTCGGTCTGCTCCGCGCGGGACCAAGACACCCTCCTCATTAAAGTTAACCCCATTTGCTGCCAGCAAACCCTGAGCACCGGCAGAGAGGGTTCGGGAACTATTGAGCAAACGATGGTTGTCAGTACAGCCATCAGCCACCACATCTGGCTGGGCGAAGAAGGTGCCGCAGTTATCCACTACGGTCTGATCCCACTCGATCTGATAGAAGGCTTCAGCGGACAGGTTGTCGGTCAGACTCTGCGAAACATAGAACATATTGACCGGAATCAGACCTTCCTTGATTTCGGCACCCGGACGGCGGAAAGCAGCCACGTCAATAGGGTTGATCGAGTTGATGCTGTTCTGGATAAAGGTACTCTCACCCCAGTTAATTACCTGTTTACCCAAACGCACCGAACCTGGTTGGTCCATCACGGAGTAGTTGTGATAGACAAAGGCATCGAGAATTTCGCCGCCGGAGGATTGAGCGCCCTCTTTGCGGTTGCTATCGCTGATATCTTTGAAGAGACGCGACTCGTCTTTCAGCTCAAAGTCATACCAGTATTTGCCACGGACAAACGCACCTGAGTCACCATAACGAAGTTCAAGGTCATGAATGCCCTTGAAAATCTTCGAGAAAGTTTCACCACGCTTGAAGTTCTGACGCGAGTCATCAGAAGTCTGCGACAAGCCCTTGCCACCATTGTTCGCGCCAATCAGGTCTTTATCCGCCTTGGACGTCGACCAACTGGCACCAACCGACAGCGAGGAGTCCAACTGGCCTTCAATTTCCCCAATGTTGAAGGTAACGCCAAAGGCGGGGGCAGCAAGGGTGGATGCGAGGCTGACGGCCAGCGGCAGTTTTGCCAGGCGCCAGGTTTGCTTGGTTTTAGTCATCGACGCTACTCCATGTGTTTTTGTTATGGATGTACGAACTATATCGCTTGCGAGCGGTGCCGCCTGATCCCTCGAAAGAGTGATTTGCGATCCCCCCGGATGCCTCTGCTAAACCGCCCCGAACTGCTCTGGCACGGGGCAAGCGCACAGAATCGCTAATAGACAGCAAATTGCGGGCCAAACGCTCGCTTGACCCAGCAGTCATTTTGTAGCCCAGCACCCGCGCAGGCTACAGGGTAGACAGGAACGGGCTACCGGCGGCCTGCCATTGCTGGATATCCAGGCGAATACGTTTCTTATCCAGCTTGCCAACGCTGGTCTTGGGAATTTCGGTAACAATTGCCACCTGAGTCGGGATTGCCCACTTGTTGATATGCCCCTGCTCGACAAAGGGTTTCAGGTGTTCCTTGAGCTGCCGCGCATCCAGTGCCTGACCATCGCGCAACACCAGCAAGGCAAACGGCCGCTCCCCCCACTGCGGATCGGGCACACCGACCACCGCCACTTCGCGCACCGCAGCGTGCTGGCTGATCAGGTCTTCCAGCTCCAGCGAGGACACCCACTCTCCCCCGGTCTTGATGACATCCTTGATGCGGTCACGAATATCGATGTAGCCCATGCTGTCGATGCAGGCGACATCGCCGGTATGCATCCAGCCGTGCTCCCACAGTTCGGCGCCCTTCTGCGGCTCGCGGAAGTATCCCTGGGTCAGCCAGGGCGCGCGCAAGACCAGCTCGCCCTGGCTTTCCCCGTCATGCGCCAGAAAACGACCCTCAGCATCCATCAGTGCGGCGTCCACCAGGGGCACCGGGATACCGGCCTTGACCCGGTAAGTGACCTGTTCGTCGTCACCCGCTGCGCGCAATTCATCATTGATGTGCGCACAGGAAATCAGCGGACAGGTTTCCGACATGCCGTAGGCGGCTGTCAGCTGGATCCCTTTGGCCTTGGCGGCACGGTACAACGAGGTATTCAGCGCGCTGCCACCGATGATCAGCTTCCAGCCGGCAAAGTCGACGCCCTCAGCCGCCTTGGCATGCATGACCATCTGCAGAATGGTTGGCACGCAGTGAGAGAACGTCACCTGCTCGTCACGCCACAGGCGCACCAGCAGTTCCGGATCGTAACGCCCGGGATAAACCTGTTTGACCCCCAGCATGGTCGCCACGTAAGGCACACCCCAGGCATGCACATGGAACATCGGGGTGATCGGCATGTACACATCATCGCTGCCCATCAGGCGGATACTGTCGAGGCTGCCGAGCACACTGGCCATCGACAGGGTATGCAGCACCAGTTGCCGGTGGGTGAAGTACACCCCTTTAGGGTTGCCTGTGGTGCCGGTGGTGTAGAAGGTAGTCGCCAGCGAGTTCTCGTCGAAGTCCGGGAAATCGTAGTGGCTGGAGGCCCCGGCCAGCAGGCTCTCATACTCGCCCAGCAGGTTCGGTAGCGCGGCGTTCTGTTCACCCGCATCGCTCAGCAGCAGGGTGCTCTGCACCGTGGTCAACTGCCCGGCGATCCCCTGGTACAAGCCGACAAACTCACTGTTGACCAGTACCAGTTTGTCCTCGGCATGATTCATGGTGTAGAGAATCTGCTCGGGCGACAGACGAATGTTGATGGTATGCAGCACCGCACCGATCATCGGGATGGCGAACATGCATTCCAGGTAGCGATGGCTGTCCCAGTCCATCACCGCGACCGTATCGCCAGCCTTTACACCCGCAGCACTGAGCACATTGGCCAGACGCGCCACACGCTCGTTGAAGGTGGCATAGCTGTAGCGCAACTGGTCGCGATAGACGATTTCACGGGTCTTTTCGTAGCGCGCGCCCGACAGCAACAGGCGCTTGATCAGCAAGGGATAGGCGTAGGCGTTGTCCGCCGCGGGGAGAATACGGGTCTGCAGCATGGCATTACCTTGGACTTGTTGTTGTAGAAGAAGCCATCGCCGGCGGGATAACGCCGACGCTTGCCGCACTCTAGTCAGCCAGGCAATGCTGATTCATCAGTCAAAGGAATGATTTGCCAGACCGGTAGCGCGCCACATCAACGGCTACCGGCAGACCACAGACTAATCGCCGATGCGCCAGCCGTTACTGATCGGGTAACGCCTGTCACGCCCGAAGCCACGCTGGGTAACACGCGGCCCAATGGCCGCCTGACGGCGCTTGTACTCATTGATATCCACCAGGCGCAGTACACGCTGCACCGTGTCGGCGGCAAAACCGGCGGCAATGATGGCCTGTGCGGACTGATCTTCCTCGACGTAGCGGCGAAGGATTTCATCGAGTACGGGGTAAGGTGGCAGTGAGTCCTCGTCTTTCTGGTCGGGCGCCAGTTCGGCGGAAGGCGGACGGTCGATGACCCGCTGCGGAATGACCTCTCCGGCCAGGCTGTTGCGGTATTCACAGAGGCGGAACACCAGGGTCTTTGGCACATCCTTGAGCACATCGAAACCACCCGCCATGTCGCCATACAGGGTGGCATAACCCACGGCCATCTCGCTTTTGTTGCCGGTGGTCAGCACCAGATACCCCAGCTTGTTGGACATGGCCATCAACAAGGTGCCACGGCAACGCGCCTGCAGGTTTTCTTCCGTGGTATCGCGCTGGCGACCGGCAAACACCGGCTCCAGGGTATTCATGAAGGCCTCGACCATCGGTGCAATCGGTAACACCCGATAGTTCACGCCCAGCGTACGGGCCTCGGCTTCGGCATCCTCCAGACTGATCTGCGCCGTGTAGTGATACGGCATCATCACTGCGTCCACCCGCTCGGCGCCCAGCGCGTCAACGGCGATCGCCAGGGTCAGGGCCGAATCGATGCCGCCGGACAGCCCCAGCAATACCCCCTTGAAGCCATTTTTCCGCACATAGTCGCGCACACCAAGCACCAGCGCCTGGTAGACACTGGCCTCCAGCTCGGGCAAAGGCGCGCAAGCACCCGCCTGCACGCGCAGGGTACCGGCTTCGCGATAACAGTCCACCTGCTCCAGGCTTTCCGTAAACGCCAGTGCACGCTGCAGCACACGGCCATCGGCGGCCATCACGCAGCTACCGCCATCGAATACCAGTTCGTCTTGGCCGCCGACCTGGTTGACATACAGAATCGGCAGCGCCACTTCACTCGCCCGCTGCGCCAGCATGCGCTCGCGCTCGGCCTGCTTGTCCAGATGAAAGGGTGAGGCATTCAGGCTGACCAACAGCTCGGCGCCGGCTGCCAGGGCCTGCGCTGCGGGCTCGGCGTGCCAGATATCCTCGCAGATGGTCAGCCCCAGGCGTACCCCCTTGACCTCGACCACACAGGGCTGCTGCCCTGCCGTGAAATAGCGCTTTTCATCGAATACCTTGTAGTTGGGCAGGCGCTGCTTGGCATAGCGCGCCTGCACCTGACCGTCGGCCAGCAACACGGCGCAGTTGTAGCAATGCTCACCCTCACGCCAGGGCAAACCGAGCAGCAGACTGATGCCCTGCACGTCCTGACAGAGACGCTGCAAAGCCGCCTCGATACGTCGCTGCATGCTCGCACGCAGCAGCAGGTCCTCGGGCGGATAGCCACACAGGCTCAACTCCGGCAACACCAGCAGGTCAGCCTGCTGCTGGCGGGCCTGTGCCGCCACCTCGATGATGCGTTGCACGTTGCCATCGATATCGCCCACCCGCAGGTTGAGCTGGGCCATCACGACTCGCAAGGCCGGGGTCATTGCCGCTCTCCAGAAAAACACGGCCCAGCGGCCGCCAAAGACGGCCATTGTCCCGCATTGCCTGGCCCCCGACAACGCGCCCAGGCGTTTGCCGCAACGCGGCCAGACACCCTAAACTGCAAGCCCAATCTTCCTGCGAGCCTGCCATGGGTATTGTCCGTCTTGTTATTCTGCTGGCCCTGATACTGGCCGCCCTGTGGCTGTGGCGACGCCTGCGACGCAGTGCCGGGCAGCCACCACGCGACAGTCAGCCGATGGTGCGCTGCGCCCACTGTGCCGCCTTTGTCCCGCAACAGCGCGCGATTGCCTTCCAGCAGCAATGGTACTGCTGCCCCGAGCATCTCCCGCAGGATCGTTCGTGAGCCCGCAGGACCTGGCTTTCAGCGGCGCCCCCGCACGACGCCTGCTGCGCCTGTACCATCTTTACCGGCTGAGCATCGGCCTGGCGCTGCTGGTGCTGATCGCCAGCAGCCTCGACGACCAGTTGCTAAACATGGCCCACGCCCAGCTGTTCCGCTACGGCAGCTGGTTCTACCTGGGGTTCAACCTGCTGGTGAGCCTGCTGGTCAATCGCCCACGCCACCTGTTACAGGTCTTCAGCCTGGCGCTCGGCGATATCCTGCTGCTTGGCGCCCTGTTCTACGCTGCCGGCGGCACCCCCAGCGGTATCGGCCATCTGATGGTCATCTCCGTGGCGATCGCCAATATCCTGCTGCATGGACGCATCGGCCTGCTGATCGCGGCGGCAGCGGCCAGTGGCATCATCTACCTGACCTTTTATCTGAGCCTGGCCCATCCTGGGGCAGCCGGGCAGTTCCTGCAGGCTGGCGGTCTGGGCGCGCTATGTTTTGCCGTGGCCCTGTTTGTCCAGGGACTGACCAAGCGCCTGCAACAGAGCGAGAGCCTGGCCGAGCAGCGCGCCGCCGAGCTGGCCAACCTGGAAGAACTCAACGAGCTGATCATCCAGCGCATGCGCACCGGCATTCTCGTGCTGGATAGCCAGCACCGGGTTCTACAGGCCAACCAGGGCGCCCTGAGCCTGATCGGCAAGAACAAGCTGGTGGGAAAAATCCTCGACCCCTTCGCCCCGGAGCTGATCCGCCGCCTGCAGCAATGGCTGATCAATCCGACGCTGCGTTCGGAAGGTCTGCAGACCTCGCCGACGGGCCCACTGCTGCAACCCAGCTTTGTTCCCCTGCAGCGTAACGGGCAGACACACACCCTGGTCTTTCTCGACGACCTGTCGCAGGTCGCCCAGCAGGCCCAGCAACTCAAGCTGGCGTCACTGGGACGCCTGACCGCCGGCATCGCCCACGAAATCCGCAACCCACTGGGGGCCATCAGCCATGCCGCGCAACTGTTGCAGGAGTCCGAGGCACTGGACCCCGCCGACCAGCGCCTGGCGCAGATCATCCAGGACCATTCGCGGCGCATGAACCTGGTGATCGAGAATGTCCTGCAACTGTCACGCCGACGCCAGGCCGAACCCCAGCTACTCGATCTGAAATACTGGCTACATCGCTTCGCCAGCGACTTCCGCAGCAACCACGCCAGCGACAAGTACAGCCTGCACCTGGAAACCAGCAGCGGCAGCCTGCAGACGCGCATGGACCCGCACCAGCTGACCCAGGTAATCAGCAACCTGGTACAGAACGGCCTGCGTTATAGTGCCCAGCGCCACAAGCACGGCCAGGTCTGGCTCAAACTGTTCCGTGACAGCGACAGTGATCTGCCAGTACTGGAAGTGCTGGACGACGGCCCTGGCGTGCAGCCGGAACAACTGCAGCACATTTTCGAACCCTTCTTTACCACCGAGAACAAAGGGACCGGCCTGGGCCTGTATATTTCTCGCGAGCTGTGCGAGAGCAACCAGGCCCGCCTCGACTATGAACCCCGCGAAGGCGGCGGCAGCTGCTTCCGCATCACCTTCGCCCACCCACGCAAACTGAGCTGAGCATGACCCGCCAGAGAGCCCTGATCGTCGACGACGAGCCCGACATTCGCGAACTGCTGGAAATCACCCTGGGTCGCATGAAGCTCGATACGCGCAGCGCCCGCAATGTCCGCGAGGCACGCGACTGGCTGGCCCGCGAGCCGTTCGATCTGTGCCTGACCGACATGCGCCTGCCCGATGGCACCGGTCTGGAACTGGTGCAGTTCATCCAGCAGCGCTACCCGCAAACCCCGGTGGCGATGATCACCGCCTATGGCAGCCTGGACACCGCGATTGGCGCGCTCAAGGCCGGCGCCTTCGACTTCGTTACCAAACCGGTGGACCTGGCGCGCCTGCGCGAACTGGTCAACAGCGCCTTGCGCCTGCAGGAGCAGCAGGCCGGCGATGCCCCCAGCGACGAGCGGCTGCTCGGCAACTCGCCACCCATGCAGCAGCTGCGTAGCCAGATCGGCAAGCTGGCGCGCAGCCAGGCACCGGTCTACATCAGTGGCGAGTCCGGCAGTGGCAAGGAACTGGTCGCCCGCCTGATCCATGAACAGGGCCCGCGCGCCGACAAACCGTTCGTGCCGGTCAACTGCGGGGCCATCCCTTCCGAGCTGATGGAAAGCGAATTCTTCGGCCACAAGAAAGGCAGTTTCACCGGAGCCATCGAAGACAAGCAGGGCCTGTTCCAGGCGGCTCAGGGCGGCACGCTGTTTCTTGACGAAGTGGCCGACCTGCCGCTGGGCATGCAGGTCAAGCTGCTGCGCGCCATTCAGGAAAAAGCCGTGCGGGCGGTCGGCGGACAACAGGAAATGCTGGTGGATGTGCGCATCCTCTGCGCCACGCACAAGGACCTGGCTGCCGAGGTGGCTGCCGGGCGCTTCCGCCAGGACCTGTTCTACCGGCTGAACGTCATCGAGCTACGCGTACCGCCGCTGCGCGAGCGCCGCGAGGACATCCCGTTGCTCGCCAGCGTCCTGCTGCAACGCCTCAACCAGTGCAGCCATAACAACGTGCAACTGAGCGAGGATGCCATCACCAAGCTGCAGAGCTACCGCTTCCCCGGCAACGTGCGAGAGCTGGAGAACATGCTGGAGCGCGCTTACACCCTGTGCGAGCACGAGCGGATCGAGGCGCGCGATCTGCGCCTGGCTGATAGCAGCCTGCCCAGCGACGGCGGCGAAACCAGCCTGGCCCAGGTCGACAATCTGGAAGACTACCTGGAAGCCATCGAGCGCAAGCTGATCATGCAGGCGCTGGAAGAAACCCGCTGGAACCGCACGGCCGCGGCCGAGCGCCTGGGCATGAGCTTTCGCTCCATGCGCTACCGCCTGAAAAAGCTGGGTATCGACTGAAGCCAAGACCGACTGGTCAGCCATGAGGCTTGCAGGTCAGTGAACAAGCGTTAACCATGTTGATACTTTCAACTGCAAAGAGCCCACCATGCTGCGATTTCTTCCCGCCCCCCTGCGCGGCCTGATAGCCAGCCTGATCCTGGCAGCCAACACCCTGTTCTGGTGCTGGCCGCTGTTCGCCCTGGCCCTGCTCAAGCTGCTCATCCCCATCCCGTTCATCCAGCGCCAACTGCGCTTTGTCATGCACTGGATCGCGGAAACCTGGATTGCCATCAACAGCCTGTGGATGGACCTGGTACAACCCATTCGCTGGGACGTGCAGGGCCTGCAGGGCCTGGACAAGCAGCACTCCTACCTGGTGACCAGCAACCACCAGAGCTGGGTGGACATCCTGGTGCTGCAATACCAGTGCAACCGACGCATTCCGCTGCTCAAGTTCTTCCTCAAGCAGGAGCTGATCTGGGTACCGGTGATCGGCCTGTGCTGGTGGGCGCTGGAATTCCCCTTCATGAAACGCTACAGCAAGGCCTACCTGGCCAAATACCCGGAAAAGCAGGGCAAGGACCTGGAAACCACCCGCAAGGCCTGCGAGCGCTACAAGACCAATCCGGTATCGGTGTTCAATTTTCTCGAAGGCACCCGTCTTACCCCGGCCAAGCACAGCCAGCAGCAGTCACCCTTCCAGTACCTGCTCAAGCCCAAGGCCGGCGGTATCGCCTTCGTCCTCGACGCCATGGGCGAGCAGCTCAGCGCACTGGTCAACGTCACCCTCCACTATCCCGACGGCAATCCGAGCTTCTGGAGCCTGCTCAGTGGCCAGGTACACAGCGTGGTGATGCGCGTGGAAACCCTGGAAATTCCCGCCGAGTTCCTGGGCAAAAGCTACGACAGCGATGAACAGTACCGTCTGCAGTTCCAGCAGTGGGTCAACCAGCTATGGCAAGCCAAGGATCGCCAACTGCAGGACCTGCACCAGCGCTATCCGGTCATTCGCCGCTGATCCCTAACGCTCCGCTGATTAAGAAAACGCCCCGCTGATGCGGGGCGTTTTGCTAGCGACACACGTTAATACTGCGCGTTGGGCAACGGCCGCAGATTGATCTCGACACGGCGGTTTTGCGCCCGTCCGGATTCTGTGGCATTGCTGGCCACCGGCTGGTCAGGCCCCATGCCGCGCGTGGTAATACGCATGCCGTTAACGCCCTGCGCCATCAGGTAACTGGCCACACTCTGCGCACGACGCTGCGAGAGATTCAGGTTGTAGGCGTGAGCGCCCACATTGTCGGTATGCCCGACAATCTCGATGCTGTTCTGGTCGTACAGGCGGAAGGAGTTGGCCAGGTTGTTCAACGGCGCATAGAAGTTGCCGGCGATATCGGCAGAGTTGGTGGCAAAAGTGATGTTGCCCGGCATGATCAGCTGGATATTGTCTCCCTGGCGCTGCACCTCGACCCCGGTTCCCTGCATGCTGCGGCGCAGCTCGGCTTCCTGTTTGTCGGCATAGTAGCCGTAGCCACCACCCGCCGCCGCACCTACGGCCGCGCCAATCAGCGCACCTTTGGTACGGTCCTTCTTGCTGGATGTCGCCGCCCCCACCGCCGCACCGGCAATCGCCCCGACAGTGCCGTAGGTGGTCGACTTGCGCATCTGTCCGTCATCGCGCACATAAGGGTTCTGCACCGCACAACCAGCCCCCAATGCCACGGCAGTGGCCAGCAAGAGCATTCGCGAAGGTCTGAACATCATGGTGAATCTCCCGTATTCAACAGCCAGGCCAAGTGCCTTGCCGAATTGGAGCACGCCGGGCGGAAAAGATTCCGTGCTCAGGCACGCACGAAGGGGTTGTCACGCATTTCGTCGCCCAGCCGGGTATCCGGGCCATGCCCGGTGACCACGGTGGCATCCTCGTCCAGGCAATACAGGCGCTGGCGAATCGAGCGCTCGATGGTCGAGTAATCGCCACCCCACAAATCCGTGCGACCAATACCGCGTTTGAACAGCGTGTCACCGGCAATCAGCAACTTGGCATCGGCAAACCAGAAGCTCATCGAGCCCGGCGTATGACCCGGCGTGTGCAACGCCACACCACAGCCGCAGGCCAGCTCCTCGTCATCACTGAGCCACTGATCCGGTGCCGGCACCGGCGTGTAAGGCACACCAAACATGCGGCACTGCATTTCCAGGTTGTCCCAGAGGAACTGGTCTTCCTTGTGCAGGTGCAGCGTCGCGCCGGTCTTCTCCTTCATCTGCCCCGAAGCGAGAAAATGATCGAGATGGGCGTGGGTGTGGATGATGCTCACCACCTTCAGCCCATGAGCCTCCAGACGCGCCATGATCAGCTCAGGATTGCCGCCCGGATCTACCACTACGGCCTTCTTGGTCACAGGGTCGCCGATGATCGTGCAGTTGCACTGCAAAGGGCCAACGGGGAAGGTTTCGCGTATTAGCGCGGCTTTTGCGGGTTCCATGGGTATTCCTGTAGGATAAATGGCACATTTTTGGCACAGTGCGATTGACGATGGCGACGATCAGGAAGAAAGGTCCATACCAGTGGCACGCCCAAATCAGGCGTAAAGGGTGGCCCCAACAGACCCGCACTTTCAACACCCAGGCTGAAGCGAAAGCTTGGGCAACGATGATCGAGCGCGAAATGGACGCCGGCGTCTTCGTCAGCCGTAACGAAGCGGAATCAACCTCCTTCGCCAAAGCCCTGGAGATGTACGCCGAGCAGGTTACTAGCAAGAAGCGCAGTAGCGACTCCGAGCTATCCCGCATCCAGGCTCTGCAACGCCATCCGCTGGCCCTACGATCACTCGCCAGTATCCGTGGCGCCGACATGGCCAGCTACCGCGATCAACGCCTCGCAGAGGGGCTGGCAGCGGCCACAGTCCGTCGCGAGCTTGCTTTGATTTCTCATGTCTTCACCATCGCTCGCAAAGAGTGGCGTATGGAGTCCTTGAGCAACCCCGTGGAGCTGATTCGCCAGCCCAGTGTTGATGACGCCAGAGATAGACGCATCTTGAGCGCAGACGTTTGGACACTGCGCGACGGCGTACTGATTTGCGAGCACCTCGATGAGCTGGAAATGATTTACCGCTACTCGCGCTCGGCCGAGCTGCCGAAGATCGTCGCCTTCGCCGTGGAAACGGCGATGCGCCGAAGCGAGATAGCCGGCCTGCTGCGCAGCAACGTAAACCTGGCCAAGCGGGTTGCCCTACTGCCCATGACCAAGAACGGAACCGCCCGTGGCGTCCCCCTATCCAGCAAGGCGGTGGAGATACTGGAAAGTCTCACCAAACGCGACGATGGCCGCTGTTTTAAAAGCCGGCCGGACTCAATCACCAAGGCTTTCGCGGACGCCATCGTCGATGCACGCAGCGCCTACGCAGAAGGGCTAAGCCTTCACCTCAAACAGAAAAAGCTTTCTCAGGCCAAGATCGACAAACACATCAGCGACGATCCGTTTCTGATGGATTTGCGCTTTCATGACCTGCGCCACGAAGCCACCTCGCGCCTGGCCGAAATTTTCCCGCTGCATGAGTTGACCAAAATCACCGGACACCAAGACACACGGATGCTGATGCGCTATTACCACCCGAGGACGGAAGATTTAGCTAAAAAACTGCTATGAGCACTCAGAAAAGAAGTCGTAGCGTAAGCCGCTAAAATGACCGCCCCGCCAGCCCCAATCAACGCCAAACAAGGTACATTTACGCCAATCGAGCACAATCAGCAGTACCGGAATGGAGCGACCAGGCCGGCTTGAAAGGGAATTGGGGTTATGGACAAAAAGTCGCTTTCCGAACGGGACATCTGCAGCAAATACATCGCTCCGGCCATTCAGCAAGCCGGCTGGGATATGCACAAGCAGGTGCGCGAGGAAGTCAGCTTTACCAAGGGCCGCATCATCGTCCGCGGCAAGCTCCACAGCCGGGGCGAATCGCGCCGCGCCGACTTCATCCTCTACCACCAGGCCAACCTGCCCATCGCCATCATCGAAGCGAAGGACAACAAGCACTCGATTGGCTCCGGCATGCAGCAGGCGCTGGGCTATGCCGAGGCGTTGGATGTGCCCTTCGTGTTCTCCAGCAACGGCGATGGCTTTCTGTTCCATGACCGCAGCGGCACTGGCGCTCAGGTCGAAAGCGAGCTGAGCCTCGCCGAGTTCCCCAGCCCCGATGAGCTCTGGCAACGCTACTGCCAGTGGAAGGGGCTGGACGACCAGGCCCGGCACAAGGTCGCCGCGCCTTACTACGACGACGGCTCCGGGCGCATGCCGCGCTACTACCAGATGAACGCCATCAACCGCACGGTTGAAGCCGTGGCGCGTGGGCAGGACCGCGTGCTGCTGGTCATGGCCACCGGTACCGGCAAGACCTACACCGCCTTCCAGATCATCTGGCGGCTGTGGAAGTCCGGGCAGAAGAAACGCATCCTCTTCCTCGCCGACCGCAACATCCTGGTCGACCAGACCAAGAACAACGACTTCAAACCCTTCGGCCAGGCGATGACCAAGATCGCCAAACGCCAGATCGACACCTCCTACGAGATCTACCTGTCGCTCTATCAGGCCGTTACCGGCGCTGAAGAGGAGATGAACGTCTACAAGCAGTTCTCCCGCGACTTCTTCGACCTGATCGTCATCGATGAATGCCACCGCGGCAGCGCCGCTGAGGATTCCGCCTGGCGCGAGATTCTCGACTACTTCTCCAGCGCCACCCACGTCGGCCTCACCGCCACGCCGAAGGAAACCAAGGACGTTTCCAGCATCACCTACTTCGGTGAGCCGGTGTACAGCTACACCCTCAAGCAGGGCATCGAAGACGGCTTTCTTGCCCCTTACAAAGTGGTGCGCATCGACTTCGACAAAGACCTGCAAGGCTGGCGGCCGCCCAAGGGCATGCTCGACAAGAACGGCGAGCTGATCGAAGACCGCATCTACAACCTCAAGGACATGGACCGCACCCTGGTCATCGAGGCGCGTACCCAGCTGGTCGCGCAGAAGGTCACCGAGTTCCTCAAGGCCACCGATCCGTTCCAGAAAACCATTGTTTTTTGCGACGACATCAACCATGCCGAGCGCATGCGCCAGGCCTTGGTCAACCTCAACCCCGAGCGGGTGGCCGAGAACCGCAAGTACGTCATGCGCATCACCGGCGACGATCAGGAAGGCAAGGCCGAGCTGGACAACTTCATCAACCCGGAAGAGCGCTACCCGGTCATCGCCACCACCAGCAAGCTGATGACCACCGGCGTCGATGCCCAGACCTGCAAGCTGATCGTCCTCGACCAGCACATCAAGTCGATGACCGAGTTCAAGCAGATCATCGGTCGCGGCACCCGCATCAACGAAGACTTCGGCAAGTACTGGTTCACCATCATGGACTTCAAGAAGGCCACCGAGCTGTTTGCCGACCCGGCCTTCGACGGTGACCCGGTGGTGATCTACGCCCCCGAGGGCGATGAGTCCCCCGTGCCACCGGACAGCCCGCTGGCCGATGAAGACGGCATCACTGCAGGCATGCCCGATCAGCCCACAGATGTTGAGTTCACCGGCGAGCAAGACGGCAAGAAGCGCATCAAGTACGTCATCGACAACCTGCCGATCTACGTCATCGCCGAACGCGTGCAGTACTACGGGCCGGACGGCAAGCTGATCACCGAGTCGCTGCACGACTACACCCGTGCCTGCGTGCACAAGCAGTTCGCCTCGCTGGATGACTTCCTGCGCCGCTGGAGTGATGCCGAGCAGAAGAAGGCCATCATCGACGAAATGGCTGCCCAGGGCGTGATGTGGGAGGCCCTGGCCGAAGAAGTGGAAAAGAAGCAGGGCAAGCCGCTCGATCCGTTCGATCTGATCTGCCACGTCGCCTTCGACCAGCCGCCGCTGTCGCGCAAGGAGCGCGCCGAGCAGGTCAAGAAGCGCAACTACTTCGCCAAATATTCCGGTGCAGCCCGCCAGGTGCTGGAAGCGCTGCTGGATAAGTACGCCGACACCGGCATCGAGCACATCGAGGACATCAAGATCCTCCAGCTCGACCCCTTCAGCCAGATCGGTGCGCCCATCGAGCTGGTCAAGGCGTTTGGCGGGAGGCCTTCCTTTACGGCGGCAGTACGCGATCTTGAGCAAGCCATCTATGAGCATGCCCAATGAGCCGGGTGATTTGCATCAGCGCGGGGCAGCTACAAGTTAAAAAGGCCGATACCCCAATCAACCGTCGCCACCAATACTTGAACTACGGCCTGCTCTCGCTGGCCACGGTGCTGCAGCGCCACGGGTTTGATCCTGTAGTGCTCCACGGTCACTTCGATCGTCCGGAATCACTGTTACTGAAAGCAGAAAATCTGGGGCTGGATAAGTCCTTACCTGTCCTTATTTCCCTGCCCAGCTTCTATGCCGTGGAGTGGGCGGATCTGTTCATGCGCCAGGCAAAAGCGCTGTACCCTTCGCTGCGCTTTATTGTCGGTGGTCGCTGGGTAGTGGGGGATAACCCGGAGCGCCTCAAGGCTCTGCTGCCCTTGGCAGATCGGGTGATCGCCGGTCTGGCGGAGTGGCAAATTGTCGAGTTGCTGGGGGGGACGCGAAATGCCACCGGGTTATTGCTGGGCAGCCCGGCATCACAGAGTTCGATACTGGATTACCGGCTGCTACATCAGCGTGAGCTCTACCAGCCCAGCATTGAAGTTTCACGCGGCTGCGGCATGGGCTGCAGCTTCTGTCAGGAGCGCAGCGAGCGCCTGCAACCGCTAAAGCCTGCCAGTCAGGTTGTCGAGGAGCTGGGGGCGACATTGCTGCGAGACAACCTGATTGAAATGACACCGTATTTTGAGGCCTCGATGTTTGTGCCGACCAAGGGCTGGGTCGCCGATTTTGCCGAGGCCTTGTCAGAGGCCGAGCTGGAGCTGCGCTGGCGCAGTGAAGGCCGCGTCGACAACATTCGCCCGGAACTGATGGCCGACCTTGCCGCAACCGGCCTCACAGTACTTGATCTGGGGCTGGAGAGCGCCAGCCTACAGCAGTTACAGAGGATGCAGAAAAGCAAGAAACCACAAGGTTACCTGGACAGAGCCTCCCGCCTGCTGGAGGCCTGTGCCGTCAATGGCATCAAGGTCAAAGTGAACCTGCTGATGTTTGCCGGCGAAACTGACGATAGCCTGGCTGAAACGCTCAATTGGCTGGATGCACGCAAGGATCAGTTCCACGGCGTATCGGTCGGGCCGGTTATCGTCTATGGCTGGCCGCAAGAGAGCGAAAGTTATTTGAATGAGCTTTCAGCCTTTGGTGCATCCCTCAGCCACTCGCCTTGTTTCGGCGTAAACCACCTGAATCTCAGCCCACAGATGAGTCATGCGCGGGCGCTGGCAGTTTCCCGTGAAATCAGCCAGCGCTACATGGATGCCGAGCACTATTACCAGCTGAAGTCTTTTTCCTACTTCGCACGTGACTACCGTTACCCGGACTTTCTCGAAGATGTAGCCAATACCAGCGTGCCGCTGAGCTTCGATACGTCCCGCCTCACATTGCCGGCCCGTGAAGGTCGCCATTCACCTGAATTAACTGTGTAAGCCACTATGTCTATCTCCAGTACCATCAAATCCATCCAGGACATCATGCGCAAGGACGTCGGCGTCGACGGCGACGCTCAGCGCATTGGCCAGCTCGTGTGGATGCTGTTCCTCAAGATCTTCGATGACCGCGAGCAGGAGTGGGAACTGCTGGATGACGCCTATCGCTCGCCGATTCCAGAAAGCTGCCGCTGGCGCACCTGGGCTGCCGACCCGGAAGGCATTACTGGTGACGAGCTGAAGAACTTCATCGACAACAACCTGTTCCCGCAGCTGCAGAACCTCCACGAATACAGCATCACTCCAGCCGCCTACGTGGTGCGTGGCGTATTCGAGGATGCCTACAACTACATGAAGTCCGGCCAGCTTATCCGCCAGGTGATCAACAAGATCCAGGAGGGTGTGGACTTCAACAAGGCGCAAGAGCGTCATGCCTTCGGCGACATGTACGAGCAGTTGCTGCGCGACCTGCAGAGTGCCGGCAACGCCGGTGAGTTCTACACGCCGCGCCCGGTCACCGAATTTATGGTGCGCATGGTCGATCCCAAGCTGGACGAGAAGGTCATGGACCCGGCCTGCGGCACTGGCGGCTTCCTTACCTGCACGATCGAGCACAAGCGCAAGCGCTACGTGAATACCGCCGAGGACGAGCGCGTGCTGCAAGCCAGCATCTTCGGCGTGGAGAAAAAGCCGCTGCCGCACCTGCTGGCCACAACCAATATGATCCTGCACGGCATCGAGGTGCCCAGCCAGATCAAGCACGACAATACCCTGAGCCGCCCGCTGATCAGCTGGGGGCCGGGCGAGCGGGTCGACTGCATCGTCGCCAACCCGCCGTTCGGTGGGATGGAAGAAGATGGCATCGAAACCAACTTCCCCGCCGCCTTCCGCACCCGCGAGACCGCTGACCTGTTCCTGGTGCTGATCATGCACCTGCTCAAGGACGGCGGCCGCGCCGCCGTGGTGCTGCCCGATGGTTTTCTGTTCGGCGAAGGCATCAAGAGCCGAATCAAGGAAAAGCTGCTGACCGAGTGCAACTTGCACACCATCGTTCGCCTGCCCAATGGCGTGTTCAACCCCTACACCGGCATCAAGACCAACCTGCTGTTCTTCACCAAGGGCACGCCGACCAAAGAGGTGTGGTTCTACGAGCACCAGTACCCGGCCGGCTACAAGAGCTACTCCAAGACAAAGCCCATGCGCATTGAGGAGTTTGCGGTGGAGGAAGCCTGGTGGGGCAGCGAGGCCGATGGCTTTGCCGCACGGGAAGAAAACGAATTCGCCTGGAAGGTCAGCCTTGAAGAACTCAAGGCGCGCAACTGGAACCTCGACTGCAAGAACCCGCATGTGGGCGAGCAGATCAGCCACGACCCGGACGAACTGCTGCGTAACTACGCCAGCCTGCAGGACGAAATCAGCGACCTGCGCGACCAGCTCAAGGCGGTACTGGCCGAGGCCCTGGAGCGCCAGGTATGACGGCGCTGCTCACCGACAACCTGCCGTTGCTGGCCGGCGCACCGAATGGCATCAAAAAGCTGCGTGAGCTGATTCTGGAATTGGCGGTGCGTGGCAAGTTGGTGTCGCAAGATCCGAGTGATGAACCGGCCAGTGAGTTGCTAAAGCGGATTGCTGAGGAAAAGGCACGGTTAGTTGTCGCAGGTAAAAAGGGCAAGCAGCAGGCTGAGATTAATGACAAGGAGCAACCATTCTCCGTGCCTCAGAGCTGGAGCTGGGTGCGACTTGGGAGTTGTCTTGAGATGATCAATGGGCGCGCATTCAAGCCAACAGAATGGATAGCTGCGGGCCTTCCTATTGTCAGAATCCAAAACCTGAATAAACCAGATGCGCCGTTTAACTATTGCGACCCAGATACTGTCGATGATCGCCATGTCATCGACACAGGGACAATACTCATCAGCTGGTCAGGCACACCTGGAACTTCATTCGGGGCATTCATTTGGGAACGAGGAAAAGCGGCTTTAAACCAGCATATTTTTTCTTGCTTTCAGGTAGGCGACGCATTTTTCGATAAGTTTCTAAAACTGGCAATTAATACTCGCTTAGAAGAGCTGATTGCTAAAGCTCACGGCGGAGTAGGACTTCAGCATGTGACGAAAGGCAAGCTAGAGGCACTTACTCTCGTCTTGCCTCCACTCGCCGAACAACACCGCATCGTCGCCAAAGTCGATGAACTGATGGCCTTGTGCGACCGCCTGGAAGCCCAGCAGGCCGACGCCGAAAGCGCCCACGCCCAACTGGTGCAGGCACTGCTCGACAGTTTGACCCAGGCCAGCGACGCCGAAGACTTTGCCCAGAGCTGGCAACGCCTGGCCGAACACTTCCACACGCTGTTCACCACCGAATCCAGCATCGACGCCCTCAAGCAAACCCTGCTGCAACTGGCCGTAATGGGCAAACTGGTGCCGCAAGATTCCAACGATGAGCCGGCCGATGAGTTAGTCGGGAAAATTGCTAAAGAGATTGCGCAGCTTCATTCAGAGGGAAAAATTAGAAAGCCAAAGCCTGTAAGTCCTGTCTCTACAGAAGAAGCAGGATTTGAATCGCCTCAAGGTTGGAGGTGGTTGAGGCTTTCGCAGATAACTAGGCAGCTAGGTGATGGCCTGCACGGCACGCCGATTTACAGCCAAGACGGCGCATACCATTTTGTGAATGGCAACAACTTAAAGGATGGCAAGATAGTCATCAAACCGGAAACCAAGACTGTTAGTGAGAGTGAGTATTCAAAACATAAGAAACCCTTAGATGAACAAAGCATTTTAGTTTCAATCAACGGCACTATCGGCAATGTTGCATTTTACAATTCTGAAAAAGTCGTCCTAGGGAAAAGCGCCTGCTACTTCAATCTTGCTGGCGGGATATCCAAGCACTTTGTTAGATTGTTGATTGAAGCGCCTGGCTTTATGGAATATGCCTTGAAGAGTGCGACTGGGACCACAATCAAGAATCTTGGTCTCAAAGCAATGAATGACTATCCAATTGCTCTTCCGCCCCTCGCAGAACAACACCGAATCGTCGCCAAAGTCGACCAACTCATGGCCCTCTGCGACCAACTGAAAACCCGCCTGACCCAGGCCCGCCAACTCAACGAACAACTGGCCAGCACCCTGGTCGAGCAGGCGGTGGCGTGATGAGTGAAACCTTCAATATCTACTGCGATGAATCCTGCCATCTGGAGAACGATGGTCAGAAGGCCATGGTGCTGGGGGCCGTCTGGTGCCCGGAGGCCAAGCGTCTGGAGATTGCCCAACGTCTGCGTGAAATCAAGGTCAGGCACAAGCTGCCGGCGGATTTCGAGATCAAGTGGACCAAGGTCGGTGCGACCAAGCTGCAGTTCTACCTGGACTGCATCGACTATTTCTTCGATGACGATGACCTGCATTTCCGCGCCCTGATCGTGGCCGACAAGGCGCGCCTCAATCATCAGCAGTACCGGCAGAGCCATGATGACTGGTACTACAAGATGTACTTCTCGATGCTCAAGACCATCTTCGAGCCAGATGCCGGTTATCACGTTTACATCGACATCAAGGACACCCTAGGGCATGAGAAGGTCGCCAAGCTGCATGAGGTGTTGGCCAACAACGCCTATGACTTCTCGCGCAGGGTGATTCGCCGGGTGCAACGCATCCACTCCCATGAGGCGGAGCAACTGCAGCTGGCTGACTTGCTCATCGGCGCGCTGTCCTATCTGCATCGCGGGCTTGCCGGCAGTGAAGCCAAGCAGCGCCTGATCGAACGTATCCGCGAGCGCAGCCACTACAACCTCAAGCAGAACACGCTGCTGCGTGAGTCCAAGTTCAACCTGTTCCTCTGGAACGGGAGCGCTGGGGTATGAGCCTGCCGGGGTGGCTGCCACCACTGGAGGAGCTGAAGGCTTACGGGGGCGATTTTGCTCGTTACCTGGACGCCATCTACCAGATCTTCTGTGCCGACTTCGTTGTTTCGAAACCTGTGTTTGCCGGTAAGCGCTTGAGCTTGAAACGCCACCCGATCATCCAGGGTAGGGAAGCCACCTTCTGGCACATGATTTCCGAAGGCAACGACGAAGCAGAACGTCTGCCCGACTTGAGACGTTGTGAGCGCATCCGCTGGCCCAGGCCGATTATCGAAAATACTGAAGACGCCGCGCTCAAGGTCTGGCGCGAGCCAAACGGTTCAGGTCATCGCGTGCTGATCTGGTTTGCCGAAGCCGAATACCTGGTGGTACTGGACGAGCGCAAGGACTACATCCTGCCCTGGACGGCCTACCCGGTTGAGCGGGAGCATCAGCAGAGAAAACTGGAGAAGCGTTGGGAGCGGTATAGCGAGGGGAATTAGGCTGGCCGCGCCCTCCGCAGGAGGACGGGGCCGTTACTCCTTCTACGCTGACACCCGAAGGCTGGTAGATGAGCTGGTGCGAACAGTAGGTGCTGCCGGGCACAATTTCAAGTCACGTTACGTTAATTCAGACGACCGTTGCACCTGCACCGACAAGCCATCGGTGCGGGTACGCATCACACTCAGCCGCCACCGGTAAGGGTGGTTACACACAACACATGCAAGGAGCACCTATGCAACACCCCGAACTCTCTCTGGCTGGCAAACTGGATATCGGCCTTAGCAAAGGTCTGTGCTGGCTATTGGGCTGGTCGAAAACCGTCAGCTTATGGCTGATCGGCCTGTTTATGCTGGCATCGCTGCCCTGGACTATTTTTGAATACGGCGAAGGCCTGGCTGATCTTGCCCCCCTGGAATGGCTGTTTATGCTGCTGTTGGCGCTCTTGCTGTGGCGACACATCCATTACGCCTCGCACTTTGCTTTGGGCTTCTGGCACGGCTTGCACCGCCTGCTGATCGCACAAGGCGTGATGTTCGTTTTAGGTCTTGTAGTACTCGGTGCAATCGCAGCAGTGCTTCAACTTGACAAGCACCCTGAAGAACTCTTGCGGCTGATACCCCAAGAGCACCCCATCGACAAGATCGTAACCTTCGGTGCGGTATTACTGGCGATCTTTCTTGGTGTTCCGCGTACTCCGGCAACTCAAGCCCCAGTGCCTGCGAGCGTGCAAACGCGCGTCGAACCCGAGATTACCCCCTTGGCCAAGGAGGCCAGCCTGTGAACCTGAAAGCACTGAGCATCTGCTGCCTGCTAACCAGCCTGCTAAGCCCTTTAGCGCAGGCCAACAATGACCCAGAGTACTTAATTGAGAGTTGCAAGGAGTTGGTCGGCATTTATGCCAAGCGCGATCAGCAGAATTTGCTGGCCGGCATATCGACCAGTTTGTCCGAAGCGCTGCGCGCCGGTTACTGCATGGGGGTAGTGGATGAGTACCGACGCCAAAATCATTGCGCCAGGCGTGACTGGTTTAGCCAGGCCAGCAGGGTGGCAGAAATGCCTGTGTCTTTTGCCAAGCGCACGTCAGTGAGGGCACTGCTGGAGCACTCCTGTGAAATCTGACCCACGCCATTGGCCCGAGCTGGCACAGGTATACGATGACCTACTGTGCAAAAGAATTGGCTTACAAAGCCCTCTAAGCCAGCATGGCAAACTGCTCAACAGCCTCAATACGTTAGTGAATGCCCTCAGCCCCTCCATCAAAGAAAAGGACGAGGTCGATCGCCGTCCTGACCGCAGCAAATACCGGGCGATCCATCTGGACTGGACGCCCATCGTGGGCGGCAAGGAAGGCCGCAACCGTGTGCGTATCAATCCTGAGCACATCATCCTGTTGTGGAATGCCATTTTGCTCCAGGGAGTATTTGGTGAGCCGAGGGTCGTCCTTGAGCTGGTCAAACCAAACGCAAAGCGTCAGCCTCTGGTCGATTGGGCCAGGCATCTTTTCCTGGAGCGTCAGTCACTTGCAGGACTTGGTTTGCTCAGGCAGGAGTTGTTGGTTTTTCTTGAACGCCTTCCGCTTGCCAAGCTCAATGAAGAAGCCTTGCCCAATCCATTTGCCGATACACTCCCACAAATGGGCCTCGGCCATCTGCAAGGCAACCTGCTGAAAGCTCTGGCAGCGCAGACAGCAGCGCTCTCTTTGGGCGACAGCATGATGGCGCATTACCTCAGCGGGGATCTGCAGCAGGCTTATGAGAAAGCCCGCGAGGTACACACGCAGAATGAACTGCTGCTGCAATACCGCGAGCTGATCATCCGTGAATACGAAGAAGCCAAGGACTTCGACGACCTGCTCGATTTACTTCGAAAAAACTAGGCGGCTTGTGGAATCCACAAATCAACACTGGCTCCGTCATCACAACGGAGCCTGTCATGCACACCATTCAATCCATTCTCGCCCGCTGTCCGCATCAGGTCAGCAGCTGCCACCAGGCTAAAGCCCAGCGCATTGACCAAGCCTTGCACACTGGCACGCCCTTTACCGCATTGGGCGGCAAGCGCGTGCGCTGCCGCGAGGGGCTACTGCGCTTCAAGCTTGGCAGCGACTGGCGCTTGCTCTATCAGATAACCGCCACTGGCTACGCACCGTGCGCCCTGGTCAGTCGTCAGTGTTTCGAACGTGAGCTGAAGCGAAGGCGGCCTATCAAGGCCTGCAACCTTCAATCACAGGAGAAACATCCATGACTGCACTTGTATCGCTCAATCAGCCGCTGCTGGCGGCCAACGGCCTGGAGATGAACGTCAGCCGCCTGGACTTCAAACGCCTGAAGTATAAGTACACCGAGTCTTCGGAAGCTGAAATGTCGGCAACTGAGTGGGATATGGCCGAGCTGGAATACCGCCGCTTTCTGACCCTCAAGCGCTTCTATCCATCCGTGGCATTGGTACCCAGCAAGACAGTGGATGCGATCTGGCATGCACACATTCTGGACACCCGTGCCTACCGCGAAGACTGCCAGCAAGTGTTCGGCCGTTTTATCGACCACTACCCCTACTTCGGCATCTACGGTCAGGACGATTACCAGGAGCTGAAGAGCGCTTTTGCTCAAACAGTCGCGCTGTATGAAAAGCACTTTGGTGCCTATCCGGGCGGTGGCAGCGAGGCGCAGGCCATGCGCTGCAAAGATCACCCGTGCCACGTTCCGACCAGCTGCGCCTGCCGCGTCGAAGGCGCTTGCAAGTAAACCCATTCACTTATTCAGGAAGCATGACCATGAGCAAACAACCGCAAAGCCCAAGCCGCCCTGCCCCTCAGCCTGCCCCACGCCCGGTAGTGCCTAACTTGCCAAGCACCACGGGCAACAAGTCAGGCGGTGGTCGCGGTAATTACCCGCCGGCTAAATCGAAGTAACGCCGTGGGTACGGCAGGCGCTTGGTTTGCGCCTGCCGTAGTTAATAGCTCCCAAGCAGGGCGTGGGCAGTTCGACTGCCTCAGCGTGGGAACGATCATAAATCGCAGGCAATAAAAAACCCCTGAGCAATCTCAGCGCCGGAGCGCATCAACCGACAGGGGCCGTGTTGCTGACGATTGTAGGCAGCTACGCCATTGCGTCAACCGCCGTCTGGCGTCAAAAACTGCCCGACCTTGGCCATCAGACATCTGGAGAGCATGCCTTGCGGCTGATCCATGTCGGCGGTTCCAAAAAAGGTTCAGCCGTGTATTCATGGCTGGGATCAGCTTGTTCTAGCTCAGCAGCCCGGGCCTTGCCTTGCTCTTCGCTGTAACAGGGCTCGACACCAATCCAGATGCCGGCATCGCATGCCCGATCACGCTTGTCGATATAGCCCCAGGCCTTCGCCTCTTGGTGATCACTTTGAAGATTCGCCATGCAGAGCAAAGTAGTTCGTGCGCGTTCGGCGCAGGAAAGTTGTGCAATGACGATTCACGCGCAATATTCGGCAAGCACAGGAGCAGTCTCGCGACAAAATCGGCCGAAGGCTGCCGGGCGCAGAATCAATGCGCTGCGATTTTACGCTAGCCGTTCGCCCTGGGCCGAATAAGGCGCGAAAAACTGATCACCACCTGCCAGTTCATCACTAAAACGGCCATGCGACACTCGTCGAACAAAATGACTCTATGGCGCTTTTCGGTCACAGGCTAAAATCGCCCATCGGCCCACCACGGCCCTGACTCAACGAGAGGTTATACAGATGTCCGATATCGTCATCGTCAGCGGTGCACGCACCCCCATGGGTGGTTTCCAAGGCAGCCTGGCCAGTGTGCCGGCCGTCGAACTGGGCGCGCTGGCCATTCGTGAAGCGGTAGCCCGCGCCGGCATCGCCGCCAGCGACGTCGAGGAAGTGATCATGGGCTGCGTACTGCCCGCCGGCCTCAAGCAGGGCCCGGCGCGCCAGGCGGCCCTGAATGCCGGACTGCCGGCCGCCACCGGCTGCACCACCATCAACAAGTTGTGCGGCTCGGGCATGAAGGCCGTGATGCTGGCCCATGACCTGCTCAAGGCTGGCAGCAACCGCGTGATGATCGCCGGCGGCATGGAGAGCATGTCCAACGCGCCCTACATCATCGAGAAGGCCCGTACCGGGCTGCGCATGGGCCATGGCGAGATCAAGGACCACATGTTCTTCGACGGCCTGGAGGATGCCCGCAGCGGCCGCCTGATGGGCTCCTTCGCTCAGGAAACCGCGGACCAGTACGGGATCACCCGTGAGGACATGGACGCCTACGCCATCGAGTCGCTGAAGCGCGCCCAGGCCGCCATCCAGAACGGCGAACTGGCCAGCGAGATCGTCCCGGTCACCGTCACCAGCCGCAAGGGCGAGGTGCTGGTGAAGGATGACGAACAACCGCTGACCGCCAACCTGGACAAAATTCCGACCCTCAAGCCGGCCTTCAAGAAAGACGGCACGATCACCGCAGCCAACGCCAGCTCGATCTCCGACGGTGCCAGCGCCCTGCTGCTGATGACCGCCGAGGAAGCCGCCCAGCGTGGCCTCAAGCCGCTGGCGAAGATCGTCGCCCATGCCACGCAAAGCCAGGACCCGAGCGAGTTCACCCTTGCGCCGATCGGCGCCATGAGCAACCTGTTCAAGAAGACCGGCTGGAGCAAGGACGACGTCGACCTGTTCGAGATCAACGAAGCCTTCGCCATGGTCACCATGCTGGCCATGCGCGAGCATGGCCTGGATCACGCTAAGGTCAACGTCTACGGCGGCGCCTGCGCCCAGGGGCATCCGGTGGGTTCCACCGGCTCGCGGATCATCCTCACGCTGATCAATGCGCTGCAACGCAAAGGCGGCAAGCGTGGTGTAGCTTCGTTGTGCATTGGTGGCGGCGAGGCCACCGCAGTCGCCATCGAGCTGCTGTAAGACCTTTCACGGTGCCTGCCTGGCAGGCACCGTGCCTCTCCGCCGGCTCTACCAGCCGACCCCCAGGCCAATCAGGTAGCGCCGCTGCGACTGGGTCACACCCAGGCCGCGCACCTGGTCCAGCTCGTACAACAAGCTCAGGCGAGCCCAGCTGTTGAGGCGATAGCGCAAGCCCATTTCGCCATCCAGCACATAGTCGATCTGCTGGATGTCCGGCATCTGTAGCTTGGCATTGCCGTAGAGCTCGACACGCGTGCCCCACAGCAGGCGTTGGTAATCCGTCTCCAGCGACCAGGTATCAAAGGTCAATGCACGCTGCTCACCTTCCAGACGAAAGCGATTGCGCATCAGGGTCATGTCGAAGCGCCCCAGTTCATCGTCCCAGAACAGATAGCCGGGCCCCATGCCGATGCTACGCTGGCGGCGCAGGGCTTCCATGGCATCCTCCTGCCAGTCCAGGCTGCTTCGCCAGTACAACTGCTCAGCGAAGAAGCGATCGAGGTCGTACTCCAGCTCCCAGTTATCCTTGGTCTGCGCATCATTCTTACGCTTGTCTTCCAACTCACCCTTGAGCAGATGTCGCCACGGGCCATGTTCAATACGCGTATCACCCTTGATCTTCAGCTCATCGGTGTCGTCCGCTTCGCGCTCGATATCCAGCTTTAAGTCGAGATTGCCTTCCCAGACCAGGTCATCGACCAGTTGCCGTGGCGGCACAGCACGATTGATATCACGCAGAGCCAGGGTCCGCGGAGTCTCTCCAAGCAGCCGAACCTGCCCAGGCTCCGCGGCCTGCAGGCGTTGTGCTCGTTCAGCCGTCACCCCTTCACCGCGCAGCAACAGGGCCGTTTCGGAACTTAAGGTCTGGATATTCTTCCAATCGATGACCACTCGCCCGGCATAAGTGGTATCCAGCACCAGTTTGCCGCCATCCATCAGTATGATGGTGCCACTCAGGCGGTCACCATTGTTCAGCCACACCGTATCGGCCAGGGCTGGCCAGGCCAGCATGCAGAGGAAAAGCACACGCCACATGGAATCAATTCATCACCGTGAGTCAGAAGTTGCACAGGATGCCTGCAGGCCAGCCTCTGCAACAAGCGCCAGTGAGCGGCGCGCGGCACTCTATGCCGTGCTGGCAGGCATACCCCAAGGCTATTTGCTGAGCTACGGACAGCTCGCCGAACTGGCCGGCCTGGGCCGTGCGGCACGCTGGGTAGGCCGGGAGCTGGCCCTGTTGCCGGATGACAGCCAGTTGCCCTGGCACCGCGTCGTTGCGGCAGGTGGTCGTCTGAGCCTGCCGGCGGACAGCCTGGCCGGGCAAGAACAGCGCGCCAGACTGGCCGCGGAAGGTGTACCCGTGCTCGGCGCACGTGTCGATTTGCGACGCTATGGCTGGCATGCCCAGCCTCCCAGGGGGTAGAGTGCCCGCTTTATTCCGCCTGTCTGCTACAAGGCCTGTCAGTCGATGACCGAAAATACCTGGCGCGCCGCCCTGGCCGCCTATGCCAGCCCGGCGACCCTGGTGCTGCTGCTGCTGGGCTTTGCCGCCGGCCTGCCCTACATGCTGGTGTTCTCCACCCTGTCGGTGTGGTTGCGCGAAGCCGGTGTCACCCACCAGACCATCGGCTATGCCAGCCTGATCGGCCTGGCCTACGCGTTCAAATGGGTCTGGTCACCCATGCTCGACCAATGGCGCCTGCCATGGATCGGTCATCTTGGGCGACGTCGCTCCTGGCTGGTGCTGTCACAGGCCCTGGTGGCAGCGGGGCTGGCCGGCATGGCCCTGTGCGACCCACAACACAACCTCGGCCTGTTGATCGGCATCGCCGTGGTGGTGGCCTTCGCCTCGGCCACCCAGGACATCGCCATCGATGCCTATCGCCTGGAGGTCGCCGATGACAGCCGCCAGGCTGCGCTGGCTGCCAGCTACATGGCCGGTTATCGTGTCTCGGCCCTGCTGGCCACCGCCGGCGCGCTGTACTTTGCCGACTGGTTTGGTGCCAACGACGGTCTCTACCATTACAGCGCCTGGTCCAGTACCTACCTGCTGTTCGCCCTGCTGATGCTGCCAGCACTGTTCACCAGCCTGCTGATGCGCGAGCCACAACGCGCCGCCGACATCAGCCGAGGCAACGGCCACAGCCTGCTCAGCCAGTTGCTCTCGGTACTGGTACTGATTGTCCTGCTGATCTCCGTGCCGGCACTGTTCACCCAGCTGTACAACACCGGTTTCAATGCCGCCCTCGAAGGCGGCGACCCACTGAGCCTGGTCACCGAGGATCGTGCTTTCCTGCGCGCCATCCTCTACGCCATCCTCACCGCACTCTGCCTGTCCAGCCTCGGCCGGCGCAGCCTCACGCCGGTGCTTACCCCGGTCAACGACTTCATTCGCCGCTATCGTTGGCAGGCCCTGCTGATGCTCGGACTGATCGCCACCTACCGCCTCTCCGATACGGTGATGGGCGTGATGGCCAACGTGTTCTACATCGACATGGGCTTTACCAAGGAACAGATCGCCAGCATCAGCAAGCTGTTCGGCCTGGCCATGACCCTGATCGGGGCCGGAGCCGGCGGCTTGCTGATCGTGCGTTTCGGCATTCTGCCGATCCTGTTCATCGGCGGCCTGAGCTCGGCAGCGACCAACCTGCTGTTTGCCGTACTGGCCGGGATGGGTGCCGACCGCGACATGCTGATCTTCACCATCAGCATGGACAACTTCAGCTCCGGCCTGGCCACTGCGGCCTTTGTCGCCTACTTGTCGAGCCTGACCAACCTGAAGTTCTCCGCCACGCAATACGCCTTGCTCAGCTCAATCATGCTCCTCCTGCCGCGCCTGATCGGCGGCTACTCCGGCAGCCTGGTGGAGAAGCTGGGCTATGAGCAGTTCTTCGTCACCACCGCGCTGCTGGGTATCCCGACCCTGCTGCTGATCGCCCTGCAATGGCGCAACCAGCCCCTGCAGCCTATGCCGGCCAGCAGCGATGACGCGACACAGCCCACAGCAGAACAACGCTAAGCCAGGCAAACAGTCACCGCATGATTTCCGCCCATAAAAAAAGAGCCCCGCAGGGCTCTTTTTTACCGGCTGGACGCTTACACGCCCGACGCCTTGGCCGCCGCCACGTCCTTGATGGACAGTTTGATACGGCCACGGTTGTCGACATCCAGCACCAGCACTTCAACTTCCTGGCCTTCCTTCAGTACGTCGGTCACCTTCTCCACGCGGGCATCGCTGAGCATGGAGATGTGTACCAGACCGTCCTTGCCGGGCAGGATGTTGACGAAGGCGCCGAAGTCGACGATGCGCTCGACCTTGCCGACGTAGATCTTGCCGATTTCCGCCTCGGCAGTGATCGACAGTACGCGTTGCTTGGCCGCTTCCGCCGCTTCCTTGGTTTCGCCGAAGATCTTGATCGAACCGTCGTCTTCGATGTCGATCGACGCCTTGGTCTCTTCGCAGATGGCACGGATGGTGGCGCCGCCCTTGCCGATCACGTCGCGGATCTTGTCCTGGTCGATCTTCATCGCCAGCATGGTCGGCGCATTGGCCGACAGCTCGCTGCGCGACTCGCTGATCACCTGGTTCATCTGACCGAGAATGTTCAGACGCGCTTCCAGCGCCTGGTTCAGGGCGATCTCCATGATCTCTTCGGTGATGCCCTGGATCTTGATGTCCATCTGCAGCGCGGTGACGCCCTTGGCGGTACCGGCTACCTTGAAGTCCATGTCGCCCAGGTGGTCTTCGTCACCGAGGATGTCGGTCAGCACGGCGAACTTCTCGCCTTCCTTGACCAGACCCATGGCGATACCGGCTACCGGAGCCTTCATCGGTACACCGGCGTCCATTAGGGCCAGCGAGGCACCGCACACCGAGGCCATGGAAGACGAACCGTTGGATTCGGTGATCTCCGAAACCACGCGGATGGTGTACGGGAACTCATCGGCGCTCGGCAGCATGGCGGCCACGCCACGACGGGCCAGGCGGCCGTGGCCGATCTCGCGACGACCGGTGGCGCCCATGCGACCACACTCACCGACCGAGTAGGGCGGGAAGTTGTAGTGCAGCATGAAGGGGTCTTTCTTCTCGCCTTCCAGGGTATCGAGCAGCTGTGCGTCACGCGCGGTACCGAGGGTGGCAACCACCAGGGCCTGGGTTTCGCCACGGGTGAACAGCGCCGAACCGTGGGTCTTGTCGAGCACGCCGACTTCGATGTTCAGGCCACGCACGGTGCGCGTGTCGCGACCATCGATGCGCGGCTTGCCGTTGACGATGTTCTCACGCACGGTGCGGTATTCGATCTCGCCGAAGGCATCCTTAACTTCTGCGGCGGAAGGCTGACCTTCCTCACCGGAGAACTTGGCGACTACCTGATCTTTCAGCTCGCCCAGACGCGCATAGCGGTCCTGCTTGATGGTGATGGTGTAGGCCTCGGAGATGGCCGCACCGAATTCGCTGCGGATGGCGTCGAGCAGCGCGGTATTGGCCTGCGGAGCAGTCCAGTCCCAGCGCGGCTTGCCGGCTTCGGCGGCGAGTTCTTCAACCGCCTTGATCACCGCCTGGAACTCTTCATGGGCAAACAGCACCGCACCGAGCATCTGGTCTTCGGTCAGCTCCTTGGCTTCCGACTCGACCATCAGCACGGCGTCCTTGGTACCGGCCACCACCATGTCCAGGCTGGACGCCTTGAGCTGCTCGTAGGTCGGGTTCAGCAGGTAGCCGGTTTCCGGGTGGAAGGCTACACGGGCGGCGCCGATCGGGCCGTCGAAGGGAATGCCCGAGATAGCCAGAGCTGCCGAGGTACCGATCATCGCAGCGATATCCGGATCGGTCTTCTTGCTGGTGGACACCACGGTGCAGATAACCTGCACTTCGTTCTGGAAACCTTCCGGGAACAGCGGGCGGATCGGGCGGTCGATCAGGCGCGAGGTCAGGGTCTCTTTCTCGGAAGGACGCGCTTCACGCTTGAAGAAGCCACCGGGAATCTTGCCGGCCGCGTAGTTTTTTTCCTGGTAGTGCACCGACAGCGGGAAGAATCCCTTGCTCGGATCGGCACTCTTGGCGCCTACCACGGTCACCAGCACGGTCACGTCGTTATCGACGGTAACCAGTACGGCGCCGGAGGCTTGGCGGGCAATACGCCCTGTTTCGAGGGTAACGGTCGACTGACCGAACTGGAACTTCTTGATAACCGGGTTCACGGTATTTTCCTTCTCTGTGTTGCCTTGGGGGAAATCCGCAGAAGGCCCGGGAATCGGCCCGAAGCATCCTGCAAGAAAGCCGAAAGCTGGAAGCCAGAAGCTGCAAGCGGGTGATACCCGATATGCAACTTCCCGCTTCCAGCTTCCGGCTTCACGCGAGCTACGTCTTAGCGACGCAGACCCAGGCGACCAATCAGGGCGCTGTAACGAGTGGTGTCCTTGCCCTTCAGGTAGTCCAGCAGCTTACGACGCTGGTTAACCATGCGGATCAGACCACGACGGCTGTGGTGGTCTTTGCCGTTGGCCTTGAAGTGACCTTGCAGCTTGTTGATGTTGGCGGTCAGCAGGGCTACCTGCACTTCCGGAGAACCGGTATCGCCTTCAGCTTGCTTGTACTCGTTTACGATCTGGGCTTTTTCTTCAACGCTCAGTGCCATGGTAATGGGCTCCTAGAGTGAACAGGCCGGGACTGCTCCCGTGTTTTAAAAAGAGGCATGACCGTGCCTGTTGACAGCCACCCTCGTCATCCAGCCGGTTTCCCGACTGGAGTCCGGTCATTCTGACCGAATCAGTCGACGCGGCGCCAGACGCCCGTCATCACTAACTTCACCAATTCCGATAAACCGCCCCTGCTCATCAACCACCCGCAGCAAACCGAATGTCGGTGTTCCGGGAGCACGTACCGGCTGACCATGCAACCAGTAGTACGCCGAATGGGCACTCAACTCCACCAGAGGCCAATGTTGCAGGCCGCTTTCTACCGGCAGGAGGAAGGCATCCAGCGCCTCGCTACCCGACTCGGCATGAGCCGCCTCCAGGGCCTCCAGGCTCACGGCCTGGGCCAGACTGAAGGGACCGGCCTGGGTGCGCCGCAACTCTGCAACATGCGCACCACAACCAAGCTGCTGACCGAGGTCTTCGACCAGGGTACGAATATAGGTACCCTTGCTACAGTCCACAGCCAAACGCAATTGCTCGCCTTGCCAGGCCAGCAACTCAAGCCGGGCAATAGTAACAGAACGCGCCTCGCGCTCCACTACTTCCCCCGCGCGAGCCAGCTTGTAGAGTGGCTGGCCGTCTTTCTTGAGCGCCGAATACATGGGGGGAATCTGCTGAATGGGCCCACGAAACCCCTGTAGAGCCGCTTCGATCTGTTCCGCAGTCAATGCAACGGGACGACGCTCCAGCACTTCGCCCTCGGCATCGCCCGTGGTAGTGGTCACGCCCAGCTGGGCGAGGGTTTCATAACCCTTGTCAGCATCCAGCAGATACTGGGAAAACTTGGTGGCCTCGCCAAAGCACAGCGGCAGCACGCCAGTGGCCAGGGGGTCGAGGCTGCCGGTGTGCCCGGCTTTTTCGGCATTGAGCAGCCAGCGCACCTTTTGCAGAGCCTGGTTGGAACTCATGCCGCGCGGTTTGTCGAGCACCAGCACACCATTGACCTGACGCCTTACACGCTTGACCTGCGCCATCTCAATCGTCCTGATGCTGGCGGTCTTCGGCTACCGCACGCTCGATCAGCGCCGAAAGATGCACGCCACGACTGACACTCTCGTCATAGTGGAAGTGCAGTTGCGGTACGCTGCGCAGCTTCATCAGCTTACCCAGCAGCATACGCAGGTAACCCGCAGCATCATTGAGAATCTCTAGGTTGAGCGCGATGCGCGGTGCATCGGCCTCGCCCATCAACGTGATGTAGACCTTGGCATGCCCCAGGTCGCGACTGACTTCCACCGTCGTAATGGTGATGAAGCCTAGCCGTGGATCGCGCACTTCACGCGGAATCAGCTGCGCCAGTTCGCGCTGCATCTGATCGCCGACCCGCTGGGTACGGCTGTAGTCTTTGGCCATAAAAGCTGCCTCAAGCTCCAAGCGTTACGCTTCAAGCTAAAAAATACCAAAAAGCCAAACGGCAAGCTCAACAGGTCGGCTAGGCCACCCCTTGAAACTTGCCGTTTGAGACATGTCGCTGCTGGTTAGAGCGACCGCGCTACCTGGACCTTCTCGAAGACCTCGATCTTGTCGCCGACCTTGACGTCGTTGTAGCTCTTCACGGCGATACCGCACTCCATGCCGGCACGCACCTCGGACATGTCGTCCTTGAAGCGGCGCAGCGACTCCAGCTCGCCTTCGAAAATCACCACGTCTTCACGCAGTACGCGAATCGGACGGTTGCGGTGCACCGTGCCTTCGACCACCATGCAACCGGCCACCGCGCCAAACTTCGGCGAGCGGAACACGTCACGTACCTCAGCGATACCCAGGATATTTTCCCGCACATCACTGCCGAGCATACCGGTGAGCGCCTTCTTGACGTCCTCGATGATGTCGTAAATGACGTTGTAGTAGCGCATGTCCAGGCCTTCGGACTCGACGATCTTGCGCGCCCCTGCGTCAGCACGCACGTTGAAGCCGAACAGTACCGCATTCGAGGCGAGCGCCAGGTTGGCATCGGACTCGGTGATGCCACCGACGCCGCCACCGACCACACGCACCTGCACCTCGTCGTTGCCCAGGGTACTGAGCGAGCCTTGCAGGGCTTCCAGAGAACCACGCACATCGGCCTTGAGGACGATGTTGAGGGTTTTCTTCTCTTCCTGGCCCATGTTTTCGAAGATGTTTTCCAGCTTGCCGGCATGCGCGCGAGCCAGTTTGACCTCGCGGAACTTGCCTTGACGGAACAGCGCGACCTCGCGGGCCTTCTTCTCGTCGGCCACCACCATCATCTCGTCGCCAGCATCCGGCGTACCGTCCAGGCCGAGAATCTCGACCGGAATCGACGGACCGGCTTCCTTGATCGGCTTGCCATTCTCGTCGAGCATGGCACGCACGCGACCATAGTTGACGCCAACCAGCACCATGTCGCCCTGACGCAGGGTACCGTCCTGAACCAGCACGGTGGCCACAGGACCACGGCCCTTGTCCAGACGCGACTCGACCACCACCCCACGGCCCGGTGCCGCCGGCGTAGCCTTCAGCTCCAGCACCTCGGCCTGCAACAACACCGCCTCGAGCAGTTCGTCGACGCCCGTACCTACTTTCGCAGACACATGCACGAAGGGTGCGTCGCCCCCCCACTCTTCCGGAATGACATCCAGAGCGGCCAGGCCGTTCTTGATGTTGTCCGGGTTGGCATCGGGCTTGTCGATCTTGTTCACCGCGACCACGATCGGTACGCCAGCCGCTTTCGCGTGCTGCACCGCTTCCTGGGTCTGCGGCATAACGCCGTCATCCGCCGCCACGACCAAGATGACAATGTCGGTAGCCTTGGCACCACGTGCACGCATCTGGGTAAACGCGGCGTGGCCGGGCGTATCGAGGAAGGTGATCATGCCGCGATCGGTTTCCACGTGATAGGCACCGATGTGCTGGGTGATACCACCCGCTTCCCCTGAGGCCACCTTGGCACGACGAATGTAGTCGAGCAGCGAGGTCTTACCATGGTCGACGTGACCCATGACGGTAACTACCGGCGCACGGTGGAAGGACTCACCTTCGAACTTCAGCGACTCGGCCAGTTGCTCTTCCAGGGCGTTATCGCTGACCAGCTTGACCTTATGACCGAACTCCTCGGCAATCAGCTGTGCGGTTTCCTGATCGAGCACCTGGTTGATGGTCACCGGCGTGCCCAGCTTGAACATGAACTTGACCACTTCCGCACCCTTGACCGCCATTTGCTGGGCGAGCTCGGAAACGGTGATGGTTTCGCCAATGGCGACGTCACGCACGATCGGACCGGTCGGGCTTTGGAAGCCATGCTGATTGCGCTTCTTCAGCTTGGACTTGCCACCACGCCCACCGCGACGGAAACCGTCGGTTTCTTCATCAGTGCTGCGCGGCGCCACACGCGGTGCAGGCACCTTCTCTTTTTCCTTGGCAGAAGGACGATGCGCCGGCTTACGCTCACGACGTTCGTCATCGACACGCGCACGCTCGGGCAAGCGGCGTGCTTCTTCTTTCTTGACCTCGGTGACTGCAGCGGGCAGCTCTTCGACAGTTGCAGCAGCCAACTCAGCCTGCTTGTTCTGCACAGCCGCCTTGCTGGCCTGCTCAGCCTGACGGCGAGCCTCTTCAGCAGCCTGGCGCTTGTTCTCCTCATCGGCGATCTTGCGAGCAGCCTCTTCCGCCGCACGCTTCTCAGCCAGATCACGCTGCTTTTCAGCCTCGATCTCTTCCGGACTACGCTTGACGTAGGTTTTCTTCTTGCGAACTTCGACACTGACCGTCTTGCTACCCGCTACGCGCAGGGTACTGGTGGTTTTGCGCTGCAGGGTAATCTTGCGCGGCTCTTCCACCTTGGCACCGTGACTGCTCTTGAGGTGCGCCAGCAGCGCCTGCTTCTCGCTGTCGGTTACCACCTGGTCGGCGCTGGAGTGCGGCAAACCCGCCTCTTTCATTTGCTGCAGCAGGCGCTCGACAGGGGTATCCACCACCTGCGCCAGTTCTTTCACCGTGACTTGCGTCATGCACTTCTCTCCTCAGGCCGCAATCGCTTACTCGAACCAATGGGCGCGGGCGGCCATAATCAGCTTGCCGGCACGTTCTTCATCCATGCCGTCGATGTCGAGCAAGTCGTCAATCGACTGCTCGGCCAGATCTTCGCGGCTGACCACACCACGCACAGCCAGCTCTACGGCCAGCTCGCTATCCATGCCTTCCAGCGCCAGCAGGTCTTCAGCCGGATGAACCTCGGCCAGCTTCTCTTCGGTGGCGATGGCCTTGGTCAACAGGCGATCCTTGGCCCGCGCACGCAACTCACTGACGATGTCTTCGTCAAAGCCGTCGATACCGAGCATTTCTTCCATCGGTACGTAGGCAATTTCTTCGAGGCTGGTAAAGCCTTCTTCAACCAGCACCTGCGCCAGCTCTTCGTCGACTTCCAGTTCATCGATAAAGTGCTGGAGGATGTCACCGGTTTCCGCTTGCTGCTTGGCCTGGATGTCCGCTTCGGTCATAACGTTGAGCGTCCAGCCGGTCAGCTGGCTAGCCAAACGCACGTTCTGACCACCACGACCGATAGCCTGAGCCAGGTTATCCTCAGCTACCGCGATATCCATCGCGTGGGCATCCTCATCAACGATGATCGCCGCCACTTCGGCCGGCGCCATCGCGTTGATGACGAACTGTGCAACGTTGTCGTCCCACAGCACGATATCCACACGCTCGCCACCCAGTTCGCCAGAAACGGCTTGCACACGCGAACCACGCATGCCGATACAGGCGCCTTGCGGATCGATTCGCTTGTCCTTGGAGCGCACCGCAATTTTCGCGCGCGAACCCGGATCACGCGCAGCGCCCATCACCTCGATCAGCTCTTCGGCAATCTCGGGCACTTCGATACGGAACAACTCGATCAGCATCTGCGGTGCTGTGCGAGACAGGATCAGTTGCGGACCACGATTCTCGCTACGAATCTCCTTGAGCAAGGCACGCACGCGTGCACCAACCCGGAAGGTCTCGCGCGGAATGATGTCTTCGCGTGCCAGCAACGCTTCAGCGTTGTTACCCAGGTCGACGATGACGTTGTCGCGGGTCACCTTCTTGACAGTACCGGCAATGATATCGCCGACTCGATCACGGTAGGCTTCCACCACCTGAGCGCGCTCGGCTTCACGCACCTTCTGCACGATGACCTGCTTGGCGGTTTGCGCAGCAATGCGCCCGAACTCAATCGACTCGATCTTCTCTTCAAGCACATCACCGACCTTGGCATTGGCGGCCACTGCCTGCGGCATGTCGACGGTCAACTGATGCGCCGGGTCTTCGAAGTCACTTTCTTCAACCACAGCCCAGCGACGGAAAGTGTCATAGCTGCCATTCGCCCGATTAATGCAAACGCGCACATCCACTTCATCTTCGTAACGCTTCTTGGTGGCCGTGGCCAGCGCCAATTCCAGCGCCTCGAAAATCACCCCCGCCGGCACACCCTTTTCGTTGGATACCGACTCAACAACCAGCAGTATTTCTTTGCTCATCGCACGCCTCGCCTTTGGCAATCCGTTGGACCCGTCGGATCCGCGTCTCAATCAAAACGGGGAATAATATTGGCCTTGTCGATCAGATCGATCGGCAGCAGGTATTCGTGATCATCCACAAGAACCACGACATCCTGCTCCTCTGCTCCACGCAGCAGGCCCTGGAAATTGCGTCGCCCCTCAAAGGGCGAACGCAGCTTGATTTTCACCAGCTCGCCGGCATGCCGGGCAAACTGTTCCAGCGTAAACAGAGGACGATCCATACCGGGCGACGACACCTCCAGGGTGTACTCGCTGCTGATCGGATCCTCCACGTCCAGTACGCCACTGATCTGTCGACTGACCTTTTCGCAATCGTCAACCAGCACGCCATTGGCATGATCGATGTAGACACGCAACAGGGAGTGACGCCCCTGTGACAGAAATTCTACCCCCCAGCACTCATAGCCCAGGGCTTCGACCACCGGAGCCAACAAGGCCTGCAACTGTTCTAGCTTGCTCGACACTCGAACTCCTCGCGCATGCTTTGCAAATAAAAAATGGGCATAACGCCCATCACCTCATGCCGCCAGGACACACACCTGCGGCCAATGTCCCAGCTAGCAAAAAGCCCCTGAAAAGGGGCTTCGGCACTACTGGTTGCGGGGGCTGGATTTGAACCAACGACCTTCGGGTTATGAGCCCGACGAGCTACCAGACTGCTCCACCCCGCGTCAAAGCTGGAGCGGGAGTATACGGCTCGACACCTCAAGGGTCAACCGCACACACCAGAAACGCAGCGACCCGCCAAGGCGGGTCGTTGCAAGTTTGGTACCGAGGAGGGGACTCGAACCCCTACAGCCTGTGGCCACTACCACCTCAAGGTAGCGTGTCTACCAATTCCACCACCTCGGCAAACTTTTGCACTACTCAGTTACTGGAATATCTTCCTGCCCCTGAACAGCACCTTGCTCTTCCAGTACCGGCACATCTTCAACCGCCGGCGCTTTTTGTTGAACCTGAATTACCGCAGGATCCGGCAATCCAACTTGACCCATTGTATCAGCTTTTTCTTTAGCAAAATACGCTAAACCCAAGCTGGTAATAAAAAAAGTTGCAGCAAGTATAGCTGTAACACGACTCAGAAAAGTAGCCGAACCCTGACTACCAAATACCGTAGCCGAGGCTCCCGAACCGAACGAGGCACCCGCATCAGCACCCTTACCCTGCTGAACCAGCACAAGACCGACAACAGCCAGGGCCACCAGCAGATGCACCACAATAACAACGGTTTCCAGCATGTCAGTTTCCCGCAGCGCGACAGATCGCACCGAATTCGTCTGCATTCAGGGAGGCACCACCCACCAGCCCCCCATCGATATCCGGCATTGCAAAAAGCTCGACAGCATTCGTCGACTTCACGCTTCCGCCGTACAAAATCCGCAGCTTCTCTGCCACATCAGCATCGAATGCCGCCACATGCTGGCGAATCGCCGCATGCACCTGCTGCGCCTGATCAGCGGTAGCAGTCAACCCCGTACCGATGGCCCAAACAGGCTCGTAAGCCACTACCGCCCGAGAGAACGCCTGAACACCCAGCGCATCCAGAACAGCACTTACCTGTCCCAGCACCACATTCAGCGTCTGATCCGACTCTCGCTCGGCGAGCGTCTCACCTACGCACAGTATCGGCGTTATGCCACACGACTGCACAGCAGAAAACTTGCGCACCACCTGCTGATCGTCTTCACCCAGCAACTGACGACGCTCGGAGTGCCCAACCAACACATAAGTGCAGGAAAAATCCAGCAACTGCGAAGCACTCACCTCGCCGGTCAGCGCACCTTGGCCAGGCTCGACCGCGCAGTTCTGCGCCCCCAGGACAACTTCAGAACCCTCAAGAGCCTGAAAGACCTGCTCAAGGTGAACCAGGGACGGCATTACTGCCACTTCGGCCCGACAATTCCGACACGCATCAAGCAAGCCACTCAGCAGCTCAGCAACACTGGTGCGGGTACCGTGCATTTTCCAGTTACCGGCTACCAGGGGGCGACGCATGCCATACCTCGTCGTTCAAAGTGGGCGCAGATGTTACCCAAGCGACTAATCCCAAGCAAGCAAAATCAAGTACATAGTTGCGCCACCAGCCCCGCCAGGCGCTCTGCATGCTGGCGCACCTGCAGCGCATCACGTCCCTCGACCATAACCCGTAACAACGGCTCGGTACCCGATTTGCGCAACAAGACACGTCCTTCGCCGGCCATTTCTCGCTCAACATCGACGCACGCCTGCTGCAATTGTGGATGCTGCAAGGGGTCACTGGTACCAGCAGCAAAGCGCACATTGATGAGCACCTGCGGGCACAGCGCCAAAGCGCTACGCGCCTCAGCCAGGCTGACCTGCCAACGCCGCAGCGCCAGCAAAACCTGCAGGGCGGCGATCACCGCATCTCCCGTAGTCGTATGCTGACAACACACCAGATGCCCCGAGTTCTCACCCCCCAGCTGCCAGCCGCGTGCCAGCAGTTCAGCCATTACATAGCGATCGCCCACCTTGGCCCGCACGAAGGGAATATCCAGCGCCTTCAGCGCCAACTCAAGGCCGAGGTTACTCATCTGTGTACCCACAACACCACCGCTCAAACGCCCACGTTCCTGCATGTCGCGCGCGATGATGTAGAGCAGCTCGTCGCCATCCACCACAGCTCCGGTATGGTCCACCATGAGCACACGATCACCGTCCCCATCGAAGGCAATACCCAGATCCGCCCCCTGCTCCAACACTGCGGCCTGAAGACCGTGCATATGGGTAGAGCCACAGTTCTCATTGATATTCAGGCCATCCGGCTGATTGGCGATCACGTGAACCTGGGCACCCAACTCACGGAACACGCTGGGCGCCACCTTGTAAGTAGCCCCATGAGCACAATCAAGCACCAATTTGAGGCCAGCAAAACTGGTACTGGTCGGCACGCTACTCTTGCAGAACTCGATATAGCGCCCTGCCGCATCATTGATGCGCGAAGCCTTACCAATCTGTGCCGACTCAACCACCTGCATGGGCTGATCAAGCAGGGCCTCGATCTTAAGTTCGATGTCATCAGGCAGCTTGGTGCCCTGCCCGGAAAAGAATTTGATGCCGTTATCGTCATACGGGTTATGCGAAGCACTAATGACAATGCCCGCATCAGCCTGAAAAGTCCGCGTGAGATAAGCGATCGCCGGTGTCGGCATCGGCCCCAGCAACATCACGTCCACACCGGCCGAGGCCAAGCCCGCCTCAAGCGCAGACTCGAACATATAACCCGATACCCGCGTATCCTTGCCCACCAGAATGCGACCGCGCCGCCCTTCCTGGCGAAACGCCATCCCTGCCGCCCAGCCTAGGCGCAAGACGAATTCCGGGGTAATGGGAAAAGTCCCAACGCGACCACGCACCCCATCGGTGCCGAAGTATTTACGTGCCATTGTTTGCAATCCCTAAGCTATCAAGGCGCTGAACCACGCGACGCGGATCGTCCTGAATCATGAAAATGAACCACAGGTTGCTGACCACACCCGCAACACTCGCAACCACACGCCGCATAAAAGTACCGATCAATCAGCTTCAGCTACCGCCTCGAGCATGCGCAGCACATCTACCGTCTCGGCGACATCATGCACACGCAGGATATGCGCGCCCTGCTGAACAGCTAAAGCGGCCAACGCCAGGCTACCCGCCAAACGCTGATCCACCTCACGACCGAGCACCTTGCCAATCATGCTTTTGCGAGAAACCCCCACCAACAGGGGCAAGTGCAAGTCATGCAACGTCTGCATATGGCGAAACAATGACAGATTATGCGCCAGCGTTTTGGCGAAACCAAAGCCTGGATCGATCAGCAGTCGCTCGCGAGCAATTCCCGCCGCTTCACACGCCGCCACGCGATCAGCCAGAAAAGTCCTTACTGCTGTCGTTACATCGTCATACTGCGGGCTGTCCTGCATGGTCTGTGGCTCGCCCTGCATATGCATGAGGCAAACCGCCAGATTGCCCTGAGCGGCAGCCTGAAGGGCGCCATCACGCGACAACGAACGGACATCATTGATCATCCCGGCACCAAGCAGCGCCGCTTCGCGCATCAGCGCAGGACTCGAGGTATCCACGGAAACCAGTGCATCCAGGCGGCACACCAACTGCTCAACCACCGGCGCCACACGCTGCAACTCTTCCTCGGCAGATACCGGAGGCGCTCCCGGACGAGTCGACTCCCCGCCCACATCAATGATCGTCGCACCCGCTTCAAGCATCTGCTCAGCGTGACGCAGCGCCGCATCGATACGGTTATAACGACCACCGTCGGAGAAGGAGTCCGGCGTAACATTAAGAATGCCCATCACCTGCGGACGGGACAAATCAAGAGTCCGGCTACCACAAGGTAGCCGGAAGGGCTGCACAGCCATTGCAATGAACCTTAGTGCTGGCTGGCCGGGCCGGCGATCGGTGACTGCACCGGCTCATCCGGGGTGGCCGGCGCACTGGGCTTGCCGGAAGAGCCACCCCGCCAGTCACGCGGCTCACGCGGCGGGCGCCCGCTCATGATGTCGTCGATCTGCTCGGCGTCGATGGTCTCGAACTTCATCAGCGCCTCAGCCATCATATCCAGCTTGTCACGGTTATCTTCGAGCAGGCGCCGCGCCGTTGCGTAGCTCTGATCGATGATCCGACGCACTTCCTGATCGATCAGCTTGGCAGTCTCTGCAGAAACATTGCTGTGCTGGGCGGCAGCACTGCGCCCTAGGAACACCTCGCCTTCTTCCTCGGCGTACATCAGCGGGCCAAGCTTTTCCGACAACCCCCACTTGGTCACCATGTTCCGGGCAATCTGCGTAGCCCGCATGATGTCGTTGGAAGCGCCGGTGGTCACACCATCAAAACCCAGCGTCATCTCCTCGGCGATACGCCCACCAAACAGCGAGCAAATCTGGCTTTCCAGGGCACGCTTGGACAGGCTGTAGCGATCTTCCTCGGGAAGGAACATGGTCACACCCAGGGCGCGCCCTCGCGGAATGATCGATACCTTGTAGACCGGATCGTGCTCGGGAACCAGACGCCCGACAATGGCATGACCCGCTTCGTGGTAGGCCGTATTGAGGCGTTCTTTCTCCGACATGACCATGGACTTGCGCTCCGCGCCCATCATGATCTTGTCCTTGGCCAACTCGAATTCCTTCATTTCCACCAGACGCTTGCCGGCTCGCGCGGCAAACAGCGAGGCCTCGTTGACCAGGTTGGCCAGGTCGGCACCGGAGAAGCCTGGCGTGCCGCGCGCGATAACTGCCGGATCGACATCTTCGCCCATCGGCACCTTGCGCATGTGCACATTGAGAATTTGCTCACGGCCACGGATATCCGGCAGGCCGACCACCACCTGACGATCAAAGCGTCCAGGGCGCAACAACGCCGGATCAAGCACATCAGGTCGGTTGGTCGCGGCAATCACGATGATGCCATCGTTCATCTCAAAGCCGTCCATCTCTACCAGCAACTGGTTGAGGGTCTGCTCACGCTCGTCATGGCCGCCACCCAGGCCAGCACCACGGTGCCGACCGACAGCGTCGATTTCGTCGATAAAGATGATGCAGGGCGCGTGTTTCTTGGCCTGATCGAACATGTCACGCACCCGCGAGGCACCGACACCCACGAACATTTCCACGAAGTCCGACCCGGAGATGGTGAAGAACGGCACCTTGGCTTCGCCGGCTACCGCCTTGGCCAGCAGGGTCTTGCCGGTGCCAGGCGAACCGACCATCAGCACACCGCGCGGAATGCGTCCCCCCAGGCGCTGGAACTTACCCGGATCACGCAGGAACTCGACCAGCTCGCTAACTTCTTCCTTCGCCTCGTCGCAACCAGCCACATCGGCAAAGGTGGTCTTGACCTGATCTTCGGAGAGCAGGCGTGCCTTCGACTTGCCAAAGCTCATCGGCCCGCCTTTACCGCCAGCACCGCCCTGCATCTGACGCATGAAGAACATGAATACGGCGATGATCACCAGGATCGGGAAGCTCGCCACCAGCAGTTGAGTCCAGATGCTCTGCTGCTCAGGCTGCTTGCCGACGATGGTCACGTTGTTGTCGATCAAATCCTTGATCAAACCATTGTCCTGAATGGCCGGGCGCACCGTTTCGAAGCTGCTGCCATCCTGGCGCTTGCCACTGATGATGAAGCCATCCACGGTCACCTGCTGAACCCGACCATCCTGCACCTGCTGCAGGAACTCCGAGTAGTTCAGCTTGTTGGCCTCACTGGGGCTGGAGAAGTTGTTCATCACGGTCACCAGGACCGCCGCAATGATCAGCCACAGAATCAGGTTTTTTGCCATGTCGTTCAATTCGTTACCCTCCGGCGGCAACCTCACAGGGGAGACAGCCCGGTATGACGGCCTATGGTGTACGGCCTTAACTTACTACAGGGCCAGGCAGCGCGCTGCTGCGCTCTGTAACCCGATGCTTCCAGTCTATTCCCAGTAAAAGCCGCACGCGAGCAGCGATTGCCAACAACCCGGCCCAAGCATTCGACCCACGCCTTACACATGGGGGCTCGCTGGCATAATCACAAGCACACCCACGCGACTTTTCCGCCCGGCAGCGTTACTGGGCGTCCGGCGCTGGGTTCGGGTACACTACGCCGCTTTCACGCGGATCGAAACGCAGGGTCAATTATGGCGCTTACACAAGAGCGGAAGAAACAATTCAAATCTATCGGGCACCATCTGAAACCCGTATTGACGGTTGCCGAGAACGGCCTTAGCGAAGGCGTTCTGGCTGAACTGGAGCGTGCGCTCAATGATCACGAACTGATCAAGGTGCAGTTCCGCATTACCGAGCGCGAAGATCGCCGCGCACTGATCGAAGCGCTCTGCCAGAACAGCGGCAGCGAGCTGGTTCAGGTGATCGGCAAGATGGCGCTGGTCTATCGCAAAAACCCGCAAGTCAATCGCAACCTGTCCAACGTCAGCCGCTTCAGCGGCCTCTAAGACAGCTCAGCCCAGCCGCTGGCGGCCACGGCCGCCGCGCGGCAACGGCTGCAGAATCAGCAACAAGCCGCAGAACGCCAATACCAGGTAGCTGAACATCAGCAACAGCTGCTGCTGCGGTAAAAACTCACGCACGGCAAAAAATACCAGGCTCCCCAGCAGCACCGTCAGCAACAGCTGACCACGCAGGTCAGCCAGCAAACGCCGCCAGCCCGTTTCCTGCAGCAATACAGCCAACTGCAATACGCCGCAAAACCCGGCGAACCCGACCAGCAACGGGCGCAACGCAGCACCAGCCTCATCGACCAGCATGGGTGCCAGGCCCATTTTCTCCAACCCAGGCAGCACCACGAAATGCAGCAGCCACAGGCCGCCGACCCAGAATGTCTGGGCCAGCAGCCAACTGATCGACCCGGCGCCCAACGGCGCCGGCTCAGAGATGGCGAACCTCGACAATTTCGTACTCGACCAGGCCGCTCGGCGTTTGCACCGCCACTACATCACCTTCCTGCTTGCCCACCAGCGCGCGGGCAATCGGCGAACCCACGGAAATCTTGCCTTGCTTGATATCCGCTTCATCCTCACCGACGATCTGGTAGACCACGCTGTCATCGGTTTCCACATTGGCAATCTCCACGGTGGTTCCGAAGATCACCTTGCCGGTGTGCTCAATGCTGGTGACATCGATGACCACGGCATTCTGCAAGCGGCCTTCGATATCACGGATACGCGCTTCGACCATGCCCTGCTCCTCACGAGCGGCATGGTATTCGGCGTTCTCCTTGAGATCCCCCAGTTCGCGAGCTTCGGCAATGGCCTGGCTAAGTGCGGGACGGCGCACCTTGGTCAGGTGTGCCAGCTCCTCTTCCAGGGCGCGAGCGCCCTGGACGGTCATCGGGTACTTGTTCATGCCTTGATTCCTGCATGCAGATCCTGCAGCCGACGCACGGTCTTCTCCGGACCGAACTTGAGCGCTTCACAGACCGCCTGCCCCGCCGCGATGGTGGTGGTGCAGTAGATCTTGTGCTGCAGGGCGTTACGACGGATCGAGTAGGAGTCCGCGATGGACTGACGCCCCTCGGTGGTATTGATGATCAGGGTCACTTCGTCGTTCTTGATCATGTCGACGACATGCGGACGCCCTTCGGTCACCTTGTTCACCCGGCGCACCGGCAAACCGGCCGCCTCGATGATCTTGGCAGTACCCGCGGTAGCGACCACTTCAAAGCCCAGCGCGACCAGATCACGGGCCACCTGCAGGGCTTCGGGCTTGTCATCCTCACGCACGCTGATGAAGGCCACACCGGCATTCGGCAGGATTTCATTGGCCCCCAGCTGCGCCTTGGCAAAGGCCTCGCCGAAGCTGTCGCCAACACCCATGACTTCGCCAGTCGACTTCATCTCCGGGCCGAGGATCGGGTCAACGCCGGGGAACTTGTTGAACGGGAATACCGCTTCCTTGACGCTGAAGAACGGCGGGATGATTTCCCGGGTAAAGCCCACCTCGGCCAGCGTCTTGCCAGCCATGACCCGTGCGGCCACCTTGGCCAGCGACTCACCGATGCACTTGGAGACGAACGGCACGGTACGCGAAGCACGCGGGTTCACCTCGATGACATAGATATCCTCGCCCTGCACGGCCATCTGTACGTTCATCAGACCGACGACCCCCAGCTCCAGGGCCATTTTCTTGACCTGCTCGCGGATCTCGTCCTGGATGTGCTTGGGCAGCGAGTACGGCGGCAGCGAGCAGGCGGAGTCACCGGAGTGCACGCCGGCCTGTTCGATGTGCTGCATGATCGCACCGATCACCACGGTCTCACCGTCGCTCACCGCATCCACGTCGACTTCGATGGCACAGTTGAGGAAGTGATCGAGCAGCACCGGGCTGTCATTGGACACCTTCACCGCTTCACGCATGTAGCGCTTGAGCTCTTCTTCCTGGTAAACGATCTCCATCGCCCGACCGCCCAGCACGTAGGACGGGCGCACCACCATCGGGTAGCCAATGTTCTTCGACAGGGCCAGCGCCTCGTCTTCGCTGCGCGCGGTGGCGTTGGCCGGCTGACGCAGACCGAGACGCTGCACCATCTGCTGGAAGCGCTCGCGGTCTTCGGCGCGGTCGATGGCCTCGGGGCTGGTGCCAATGATTGGCACGCCTGCTTCTTCCAGGGCGCGGCAGAGCTTCAGCGGCGTCTGGCCGCCGTACTGCACGATCACGCCTTTCGGCTGCTCGACGCGGACGATTTCCAGCACGTCTTCCAAGGTCACCGGCTCGAAGTACAGGCGGTCGGAAGTGTCGTAGTCGGTGGAAACGGTTTCCGGGTTGCAGTTGACCATGATGGTCTCGTAGCCATCTTCGCGCATCGCCAGTGCTGCGTGTACGCAGCAGTAGTCGAACTCGATACCCTGGCCGATACGGTTGGGACCGCCACCGAGGATCATGATCTTGTCGCGGCCGCTCGGATTGGCCTCGCACTCTTCCTCGTAGGTCGAGTACATGTAGGCGGTATCCGTGGCGAATTCGGCAGCGCAGGTGTCTACGCGCTTGTACACCGGCAGCACTTTAAGCTTGTGGCGATGCGCACGCAGGCTCTTCTCGGACACACCCAGCAGCTTGGCCAGGCGCGTATCGGAGAAACCCTTGCGCTTGAGCTTGAACATCAGGTCATAGTCGATGGCCGAAAGACCAAGCGTTTTGACCTGCTCCTCGGTCTTCACCAGATCCTCGATCTGTACCAGGAACCATTCGTCAATGCGCGTCAGCTCGAACACCTCGGCGATTGTCTTGCCGGCGCGGAAAGCATCAGCCACGTACCAGATACGCTCGGCACTCGGCACGGTCAGCTCACGGCGCAGGGTGCTTTCGGCTTCCGGGTCGTTCAGATCAAGTTTCGGGTCAAAGCCGGAAACCCCCACTTCCAGGCCACGCAACGCTTTCTGCATGGACTCCTGGAAGGTACGGCCGATGGCCATGACTTCACCCACGGACTTCATCTGGGTGGTCAGGCGGGCGTCTGCCTTGGGGAACTTCTCGAAGGCAAAGCGCGGGATCTTGGTCACCACATAGTCGATGGCCGGCTCGAAGGAGGCCGGGGTGCGTCCACCGGTGATGTCGTTCTGCAGTTCGTCGAGGGTGTAGCCGACGGCCAGCTTGGCAGCGATCTTGGCGATCGGGAAACCGGTAGCCTTGGAAGCCAGTGCCGAGGAACGCGATACCCGCGGATTCATCTCGATGACCACCATGCGCCCGGTGTTCGGGCAGATGCCGAACTGCACGTTGGAGCCGCCGGTTTCCACGCCGATCTCACGCAGCACCGCCAGCGAGGCGTTGCGCATGATCTGGTATTCCTTGTCGGTCAGGGTCTGGGCTGGGGCCACGGTGATCGAGTCGCCGGTGTGCACGCCCATCGGATCGAAGTTCTCGATGGAGCAGACGATGATGCAGTTGTCCTTCTTGTCGCGGACCACCTCCATCTCGTATTCCTTCCAGCCGATCAGCGACTCGTCGATCAGCAGCTCGCTGGTCGGTGACAAGTCCAGACCGCGGGCGCAGATTTCCTCGAACTCTTCACGGTTGTAGGCGATGCCGCCACCGGTGCCGCCCATGGTGAAGGACGGACGAATGATGCAGGGGAAGCCAACCTGCTCCAGCACGCCGTAGGCTTCTTCCATGCTATGCGCGATGCCGGAGCGCGGGCAGGCCAGGCCGATGTCACGCATGGCCTTGTCGAAACGCGAACGGTCTTCCGCCTTGTCGATGGTATCGGCATTGGCACCGATCATCTCGACGCCGAACTTGGCCAGCACACCGTGCTTTTCCAGGTCCAGCGCACAATTCAGCGCGGTCTGCCCACCCATGGTCGGCAGCAGGGCGTCGGGGCGCTCCTTCTCGATGATCTTGGCCACGGTAGCCCACTTGATCGGCTCGATATAGGTGGCGTCGGCCATGGCCGGGTCGGTCATGATGGTGGCCGGGTTGGAGTTCACCAGGATGACGCGAAAACCTTCTTCCTTCAGGGCCTTGCAGGCCTGGGCGCCCGAGTAATCGAACTCGCAGGCCTGGCCGATGACGATGGGGCCGGCGCCGAGGATCAGGATACTTTTGATGTCTGTACGTTTTGGCATGGTCTTTCTCGAATTCTCTGCTCGGCGGACTTAGCGGCGCTTGGCCATCTCGGCAATGAAGCGGTCGAACAGCGGGGCCACATCGTGCGGGCCCGGGCTGGCTTCCGGGTGTCCCTGGAAGCTGAAGGCCACCTTGTCGGTACGCTCAATGCCCTGCAGGGTACCGTCGAACAGCGACTTATGCGTAGCGCGCAGGTTGCCCGGCAGGCTGGCTTCGTCCACGGCGAAACCGTGGTTCTGGCTGGTAATCATCACCACGCCTGTTTTCAGGTCCTGCACCGGGTGGTTGGCGCCGTGGTGGCCGTGGCCCATCTTCACGGTCTTGGCACCGGAAGCCAGGGCCAGCAACTGGTGGCCGAGGCAGATACCGAAGACCGGAATATCGGTCTCCAGCACGGTCTTGATGGCGGCGATGGCGTAGTCGCACGGTTCGGGGTCGCCGGGGCCGTTGGAGAGGAACACGCCATCCGGGTTGAGTGCCAGCACTTCACTGGCTGGAGTCTGCGCCGGCACCACAGTCAGACGGCAACCACGTGCCACCAGCATGCGCAGAATGTTCAGCTTGACGCCATAGTCATAGGCGACCACGTGGTACGGCAACTGGCTGGCCGGAATCTCCGGATGGCTGTCGCTATCAAGAGTCCACACACTGGAACGCCACTCGTAAGCCTTCTCGCAGGTGACTTCTTTGGCCAGATCCATGCCCTTGAGTCCCGGAAAGCTGCGCGCCAGCTCCAGGGCCTTTTCTTCAGTGGCGTCTGCACCGGCCAGGATGCAGCCATTTTGCGAGCCCTTCTCGCGCAGGATGCGGGTCAGGCGACGGGTATCAATACCGGCGATGGCGACGGTACCGTTGGCCTTCAGGTACTCATCCAGTGGTTGCTTGTCGCGCCAGCAGGAAGACAGCAGCGGCAGGTCGCGAATAATCAGGCCGGCCGCCCATACGCGATTGGACTCGGCGTCTTCCGGCGTAGTGCCGGTGTTGCCGATGTGCGGATAGGTCAGGGTAACGATCTGCTGGGCATAGGAAGGGTCGGTCAGGATTTCCTGATAGCCGGTCATGGCGGTGTTGAACACCACCTCGCCAATGGTCTGGCCATCGGCACCGATGGCCTCGCCACGGAAAATACTGCCATCAGCTAGGGCCAGAATGGCAGGTTTAAGGGCTGGCTTACTCAAGAAGACCTCCGTCGATCAAGGCTTGAAGCACACGCAGATTGTAAAAAAGCGGGATGACGTGTGAAGGTCATCCCGCTTTTTTGTCTGATTCATTCTGCGCAACTTTAGTGGACACACTAAAGCGGGAAGCTTACAGAAAAACCCCTTTTTGGTCCACCCTGAATAAGCTCCAAGCCAATCAGCGCAAAGGCTGCCTTGCGCGACCAAGAGCCCCTACTTGCAGCTTGGAGCCTACCTCAGCTCCAACACATCCTGCATGTCATACAGCCCCGGCTGGCGCTTGTGCAACCACAACGCCGAGCGCACCGCGCCCTTGGCGAAGGTCATGCGGCTGGAGGCCTTGTGGGTGATTTCCACCCGCTCGCCGTCGGCGGCGAACAGCACGGTATGATCGCCGACCACATCGCCAGCACGCACGGTGGCGAAGCCAATGGTTTCCCGGGCGCGCGCGCCGGTCTGGCCTTCACGGCCGTACACGGCCACCTTGTGCAGATCACGCCTCAGCGCCTCGGCCACCACCTCACCCATGCGCAGTGCAGTCCCCGAAGGCGCGTCAACCTTGTGCCGGTGGTGAGCCTCGATGATCTCGATATCCACCTCGTCACCCAATACACGGGCAGCGGTATCCAGCAACTTCAGGCACAGATTGACGCCCACGCTGAAGTTGGCGGCAAAAACGATCGGAATCTCTTTGGCCGCCGCCGCCAGCTGCTGCTTCTCCTCGGCGGAGAAACCAGTGGTGCCAATCACCATGGCTTTCCCGGCACTGCGGCAGATCTGCAGGTTTTTCAGGGTCACAGAAGGATGGGTAAAGTCGATCAGCACATCGAAAGCATCGACGACTGCTGCAAGATCACCCACCAGCGTCACGCCCAGCCGCCCCACACCGGCCAGCTCACCGGCATCAGCCCCAATCAGGCTGCTGTCCGGGCGATCAACCGCTGCCGTCAGCTGCGCATCAGCCGCCTGCTGCACCGCTTCGATAAGGTTCTTGCCCATGCGCCCAGCGGCGCCCATTACTGCGATACGTTGCATAGCATCAGCTCCCAGCTGCAAGGCTCAAGCTGCAAGCCAAGCACAACACCTTCTTGCGGCTTGTAGCTTGCGGCTTGACGCTCATTTTAAACGTCACCGAAGAAGCGTTTGACGCCCTCGAACCAGCCGCTGGCCTTGGGCGAATGACCGCCGTCGCCTTTGAGCGTGGCGCGAAACTCTTCAAGCAACTCTCGCTGGCGCTTGGTCAGGTTGACCGGGGTTTCCACCAGAACACGGCACATCAGGTCACCTGCTGCACCACCGCGCACCGGTGCCACACCCTTGCCGCGCAAGCGGAACAGCTTGCCGGTCTGCGTACCCTCGGGAATCTTCAGCTTGACCCGACCATCCAGGGTCGGCACTTCCAACTCGCCCCCCAGCGCCGCATCGGCGTAGTCGATCGGCACCTCGCAATACAGATGTTTGCCGTCACGCTGGAAGATCGGGTGCTCACGCACATTGACCACCACGTACAGATCGCCCGACGGACCACCCTTGCCACCCGCCTCACCTTCACCGGACAGACGAATGCGGTCACCGGTATCGACGCCGGCCGGCACCTTGACCGACAGGGTCTTGGTTTCCTCAACGCGTCCCTGGCCATGACAGCTGCCACAAGGATCGGTAATCATCTTGCCGCTGCCATGGCAACGCGGACAGGTCTGCTGCACCGAGAAAAAGCCCTGCTGCATACGCACCTGGCCAATCCCGCCGCAGGTAGTACAGGTCACCGGGCTGGTACCTTTCTTGGCCCCGCTTCCGTCACAGGTCTTGCACTCGACCAACGACGGTACCTTGATGGTCACGGTAGTGCCGCGCACCGCTTCTTCCAGATCCAGCTCCAGGGTGTAGCGCAAATCCGCACCCCGCTGCGGACCGCCACGCTGACCGCCACGACCGCCACCAAAGAAGTCGCTGAACACATCACCGAAGATGTCCGAGAAATTTGCCCCGCCACCGCCGAAACCGCCACCACCCATCTGCGGATCAACCCCGGCATGACCATACTGGTCATAGGCGCTGCGCTTGCTGGCATCGGACAGCACTTCGTAGGCCTCGTTGGCCTCCTTGAACTTCTCCTCGGCCTCTTTGTCATCCGGGTTGCGATCCGGGTGGTACTTCATGGCCAGCCGGCGATAAGCCTTCTTCAGCTCCGCCTCGCTGGCACCGCGCTCCACACCGAGCACTTCGTAATAATCACGCTTGGCCATAACTATCCTGCACTGTGAATTCGCACCGTCCAGATACGCCGACGCGGGAGCAAGCTCCCGCGTGGCATATCACCTGCCACCCTGAGGTGGCGCGGGGACAGGACTCAAGCCTTACTTGTTGTCCTTGACTTCTTCGAACTCGGCATCAACCACGTCGTCGCCGGGCTTGCCATCGTCCTGCGCAGCACCGGCTTCGCCCGCCTGCGCCTGCTCGGCATACATCTTCTGCGCCAGAGGTGCAGTGACCTCCGACAGCGCGGTCATCTTGGCTTCGATAGCCGCCTTGTCGTCGCCCTTAACGGCCACTTCCAGCTCGCTGACCGCTTTCTCGATAGCCACCTTCTCATCGGCCGTCACTTTATCACCGGCCTCGGTGACCATTTTGCGGGTGGCATGCACCAGCTGATCGCCCTGGTTACGCGCTGCCGCCAGTTCTTCGAACTTGCGATCTTCCTCGGCATTGGCTTCGGCGTCGCGGATCATCTGCTGGATCTCGTCCTCGGACAGACCGGAGTTGGCCTTGATCACGATGGACTGCGACTTGCCGGTCGCCTTGTCCTTGGCCGACACATGCAGAATACCGTTGGCATCGATGTCGAAGGTCACCTCGATCTGCGGCACACCGCGCGGCGCCGGCGGAATCTCGGCCAGGTCGAACTTGCCCAGCGACTTGTTCTGCGCGGCCTGCTTGCGCTCACCCTGCAGCACGTGGATGGTCACGGCGCTCTGGTTGTCGTCGGCGGTGGAGAACACCTGCGACTTCTTGGTCGGGATGGTGGTGTTCTTCTCGATCAGCGCAGTCATCACGCCACCCATGGTTTCGATACCCAGGGTCAGCGGGGAGACGTCGAGCAGCAGCACATCCTTGACGTCACCGGCTAACACCGCGCCCTGAATGGCGGCACCCATGGCCACCGCTTCATCCGGGTTGACGTCCTTGCGCGCTTCCTTGCCGAAGAACTCGGCGACCTTCTGCTGCACCAGCGGCATACGGGTCTGGCCACCGACCAGAATCACGTCGTTGATCTTGCTGACGTCGATACCGGCATCCTTGAGCGCCACACGGCACGGCTCGATGGTGCGCGCCACCAGGTCCTCAACCAGGGCCTCCAGCTTGGCACGGGAGATCTTCACGTTAAGGTGCTTCGGACCACTGGCATCGGCGGTAATGTACGGCAGGTTGACATCAGTCTGCTGACTGGAGGACAGCTCGATCTTGGCCTTCTCGGCGGCTTCCTTCAGTCGCTGCATGGCCAGCGGGTCGCCTTTGAGGTTCATGCCGGTTTCTTTCTTGAATTCGTCGACGAGGTAATCGATCAGGCGAATGTCGAAGTCTTCACCACCGAGGAAGGTGTCACCGTTGGTCGCCAGCACCTCGAACTGGTGCTCGCCATCCACTTCGGCGATCTCGATCACCGACACGTCGAAGGTGCCGCCACCCAGGTCATAGACGATCACGGTGTGGTCGCCCTTGGCCTTGTCCATGCCATAGGCCAGCGCCGCCGCGGTCGGCTCGTTGATGATGCGCTTGACGTCGAGACCGGCGATGCGGCCAGCGTCCTTGGTGGCCTGGCGCTGGCTGTCGTTGAAGTAGGCCGGAACGGTGATCACCGCTTCGGTCACCGGCTCGCCCAGGTAGTCCTCGGCGGTCTTCTTCATCTTCTTCAGCACTTCCGCGCTGATCTGCGGCGGCGCCATCTTCTGGCCGTTGACTTCCACCCAGGCGTCACCATTGTCGGCCTTGGTGATTTTGTACGGCACCATCTGAATGTCTTTCTGTACCACGTCTTCTTCGAAGCGACGACCGATCAGACGCTTTACCGCGTACAGGGTGTTGTGCGGGTTGGTCACGGCCTGACGCTTGGCCGACTGGCCGACGAGAATTTCACCGTCATTGGCATACGCAATGATCGAGGGCGTGGTGCGAGCGCCTTCGGCGTTCTCGATCACCTTGACGTTGCCGTTTTCCAGAATGGACACACAGGAGTTGGTGGTGCCCAGGTCGATACCGATAATTTTGCCCATGTTCTTTCTCCTGAAACGAGTGACTTGTCTGCGGCCTTGACTCGCCGCTAAGCATGAATTCGCTTGTTGCTACAGATGGGGCCGGCCCGGATGATTTCAAGCCTGCTCATCAATCGAAGGCTGTGCCACGGCTGGTGCCTTGCTGACCACAACCATCGCCGGGCGCAGCAGACGCCCACTGAGCAGATAGCCCTTCTGGAACACCTTGAGCACACTGCCCGGCTCGGCATGCAGGCTTTCTTCCATAGCCATGGCCTGGTGATGTTCCGGGTTGAACGGCTCACCCAGCGGGTCCACTTGCTCAACCTGATAACGCTTGAGGGTATCGGTCAGCAGTTTGAGGGTCAGCTGCATACCTTCACGCACGGGTTTGATGGCCTCATTCTCGGCACTGGACAACTCCAGGCCACGCTCCAGGCTATCCACCACGGCCAGCAGATCACCGGCAAATTTCTCAAGGGCAAACTTGTGCGCCTTCTCGACATCCTGCTCAGCACGGCGCCGTACATTCTGCAGATCCGCCGCCATGCGCAGTGCCTGATCCTGAGCGGCTGCCAGCTGCTCTTCAAGTTGCGCTACGCGACCCTGCAGGTCTTCGGGGGCAGTCGCTGCCTGCTCGGGATTGTCGCCATCAAGGATCTGTTCGTCTGCCATCTCTTCCTCCAAACAACACTGGTGCGGCATAACCCGCCGATCTGTCCGTCTATTTGGGGACAAGCCAAAGGAATTCAAGGGCGCAAGAAACCAGCTATTGTCGCGCGCCAACAAAGCACTGTATAAATAACCAGCCAAATCATGCAGGAGGCTTGTCATGCTGGTGCATCTGTCGATCCACAACTACGCCATTGTCGAGCATCTTGATCTCGAACTGGACAGCGGCATGAGCGTCATCACCGGCGAAACCGGCGCGGGCAAGTCAATCATGCTCGACGCGCTGGGCCTGGCCCTGGGCGACCGGGCCGACAGCGGCGTCGTACGTCCAGGCAGCGACAAGGCCGATATTCTCGCCAGCTTCGACATCAGCCAGATCGCCGAAGCTCGCCAGTGGCTGAGTGAACGCGACCTTGAACAGGATGGCCCCTGCATCCTGCGCCGGGTTATCACCCGTGAAGGACGCTCCCGCGCCTACATCAACGGCAGCCCCTGCCCCCAGGCTGATCTCAAGGCGCTTGGCGAACTGCTCATTGACATCCACAGCCAGCATGAACACCAGTCTCTGTTGAAAAACGACACCCACCGCCGCCTGCTGGACGCTTACGCAGGCGCCGAAGAACTGGCCCGCCAGGTACAACTCGCCGCACAGCGCTGGCGACAGACCCGCAACGAACTGCAACGCCTGAGCGAAACCAGTGAAGAACAGCGCGCACGCCAGCAACTGCTCAGCTACCAGCTTGAAGAGCTGGAAAATCTGGCACTCGGCGACAACGAGCTGGAGGCCCTGGAGCAGGAGCACAAGCAGTTGTGCAATGCCGAGCATCTGATTGCCGCCTGCCGCCAGGTCGTGGACTTGTGCAGCGAAAGCGATGCCGGCAACGTGCTCTCGGCACTCGGCGCCAGCCTCAACCGCCTGAGCAGCTTCCACACGCAAGGCGGAGCCTTGGGCGAAGCGGCCAACCTGCTGGCCAGCGCACAAATCCAGGTGGAAGAGGCCGTCGGCGAAGTCAATCGCTTCCTCGATCATTTCGATGCCGATCCGCAGCGCCTGCAGCAACTCGAAGAGCGCCTCGATGCGATCTACAGCCTGGCGCGCAAGCACCGCGTGCAACCGTTTGAGCTGGGCGAACTCCAGCAACGCCTGCTACATGAACTGGAAGGCCTGAACGCCGATGACCAGGCCATCGAGCGACTGCAACAGGAACTGCACGCCTACACACGCCATTACCGGGAAAAAGCCGACGAACTCAGCCGGCTCCGCCAGGACGCTGCCAACACCCTGGCGGCGGCCGTGGAGCAGGAAATGCAACGCCTGGGCATGCCAGGCGGCCGTTTCAACATTGCCCTGCACGTCCATCCGCACGACGAGCCCCAGCCACAGGGCCAGGAACTGGTCGAGTTCTTGGTCAGCGCCAACCCTGGGCAACCACTCAAAGCGCTGGCCAAGGTAGCCTCGGGCGGCGAGCTATCCCGCATCAGTCTGGCAATTCAGGTGATTACCGCACAAACCTCACGGGTACCCACCCTGGTGTTCGACGAGGTGGACGTGGGCATTGGCGGCCCCACTGCCGAGGTAGTTGGCCAACTACTGCGCCGCCTGGGCGAGCGCGGCCAGGTGCTGACGGTCACCCACCTGCCACAGGTCGCCGCCCAGGGACATCAACACCTGTTTGTTCATAAGCAGCGCGGCAGCGAAGAAACCCGCACCGCCGTCGCCAAGCTCGACCACCCACAGCGCGTCGAAGAAGTGGCGCGCATGCTCGGAGGTGTAGACCTCACCGAAGAATCGCTGGCACACGCTCGCAAAATGCTCGCCATCTGAGCGGGCTATCGACACGAAAAAAGCGCCTAACGGCGCCTTTTCGCATTGCTCAGCAAATCATTTTTTAGCCTGGCGCACGTAGAGCACCAGATTGTGATCGACCAGCTCAAAGCCACGCTCGCGGACGATTTCCTTCTGACGCTTCTCGATCTCGGCATCGAAGAACTCGATGACCTCGCCCGTATCCACGCACACCATGTGATCGTGGTGCCCGCCATCGGCCAACTCGAAGACCGCATGCCCACCGTCGAAGTTATGCCGCTCCACCAGGCCGGCCGCCTCAAACTGGGTCAACACCCGGTATACGGTAGCCAGGCCGACATCCTCGCCTGCCTCCATCAATGCCTTGTAGACATCTTCCGCGCTCATGTGGCGCTGTTCGGCCGAGTCCAGCATTTGCAGGATCTTGACCCGCGGCAGGGTCACTTTGAGGCCGGCTTTACGCAGTTCGTTATTTTCAACCATGGTCAGCTTTCTCGCGGGTTGCAGCTTTCGCAGCTTCCCTCAATACGGGTATGATCGGGCCTTTAATGCCCAGCCAAGATAGTGGAAGTCGCCCACCGATGCAAAACTCCAAGCTCCTGCTGACCAGCTTTTCTCTCGCCGGCCTGCTCGCGCTCGCCGGATGTTCGCTGCCGGGCGTCTACAAGATCGACATTCAACAGGGCAATGTCGTGACGCAGGACATGATAGACCAGCTGCGCCCCGGAATGACCCGACGCCAAGTGCGGTTTATCATGGGTAACCCGCTACTCACCGACACCTTCCACGCCAATCGCTGGGACTACCTCTACAGCATTCAGCCTGCCGGCGGCACTCGCCTGCAGGAGCGGGTCAGCCTGGTGTTCGACAACAACGACCAACTAGTTGGCCTTGCCGGCGACTTCATGCCCGGCGTCAGCCGCGACGAAGCCATTCTCGGCACCGGCAGCAACACCCAGGTCACCGGCCAACCGCAGGCGCAGCCAGAGCAGGCACCGACACCCGGCTCGCTGCTGGAGCGCATTCAGCGTGAAGTCGACGAGGTACAGGCCGTACCGGTACCGATCCCCGAACCCCTGGATATCGAATAAGCGCAGCACGCCAAAAAGCCCAGCCGGTCAGACCCGCTGGGCTTTTTCATGTATATCGGTGACGCCAGTTACTCTGCCTTTGCCTGCGCTACCTTGGCGGCGCGCTGCTTGCGAACTTCTTTGGGATCAGCCAGCAAGGGACGGTAGATCTCCACACGCTCGCCCTCTTCCAGGACACGCTCTTCGGGCTTGGCCACCGCCTTGCCAAAAATGCCCAACGGCGCCTGCTGCACGTCCAGGCCGGGAAAGTGCTGCTGGATACCCGAACGCAACACGGCCTCGCGCATGTTGGTGCCGGCGGGCAGATTGAGGCGCAGCAGGCGCTGCTTGTCAGGCAAGGCGTACACCACCTCGACCATTATCATCGGCTTATCCATACAGTTGCTTGGCCCTCTGGCAGAAAGCATCGACCATGGTGTTGGCCGCCTGCGTGAACAGTGGCCCGAGCGTAGCCTTGACCAGCGGCCCGGCATAATCGAAGGTCAAGTCCAGGCTGATCTTGCAGGCCTGCTCACCCAGCGCCTTGAACTGCCATACGCCATGCAGCTCGCTGAACGGCCCCTCCTGCAGACGCATCTCGATCGTCTCGCCGAGCACCAACTCATTACGCGTGACAAAACTCTGACTCAACCCACCCTTGGCCACGTTGAGACTGGCCAGCATATGTCGCTCGGACACATCCAGCACCTGCGCAGAGGCGCACCAGGGTAAAAACTCGGGATAACGAGCCACATCGTTGACCAGGTCGAACAGCGCACGCGCGGGGTAAGGCAACAGCGCCGAGCGCTGGATACGGGTACTCATTGGTCACTCACCGGGCAGATTCAGGCGCGGCGCATTGTCCGGCATTCGCCGCGCAGCCTCAAGCGGGCATAGCCGACTGCCCGGCGACTGCCTATAATGCCGCCCCTATGGCCAAGCAAAGAAAACATCCGCAGGGCAACATTGCCCAAAACAAGAAAGCCTTCCACGACTACTTCATCGAGCAGAAGTTCGAGGCAGGCATTGCCCTGTCCGGCTGGGAAGTGAAAAGCCTGCGCGCCGGCAAGGCACAACTGGTTGACAGCTACATCCTGCTCAAGGATGACGAAGCCTGGCTGATGGGCTGCCACATCACCCCGCTGAAAACCGCCTGCACCCACGTCATCGCCGATCCGATCCGCACCCGCAAGCTATTGCTCAACCGTCGAGAGCTGGACAAGCTGTTCGGCGCCGTGCAACAGAAAGGCTACACCTGCGTGGCGCTGTCGCTGTACTGGAAAAAGCACCTGATCAAGTGCGAAATCGCCCTGGCCAAGGGCAAGAAGGACTACGACAAGCGTCACACCGAGAAAGAACGTGACGCCAACCGCGAAGTGCAGCGCGCCATGCGCAGCAAAGGCAAGGACGACTAAGCGCAGCGACGCGCTGCAATCCTCAAGCGCTCAGTAAAAGACAAAGCAATCTTGACGTGCTGCTCACGGTTTGTGGCTGATCTGCCTGCGTTGCGCGCGCTCTTCCCGCCGGGCCTGCTGCTGCACTTCGGCCAGCACCTCCTGCACGTAGTCGATATGCCGGTTGGATAGGCCTCGGGCTTCCTCCGCGTGGCCCTCCATGATCGCCTCATAGAGTGCGCGGTGCTGCTCGATCAAACGGTCGCGGGTTTCTTCGCGTTGCGCATACATGCCACCGATGTTGGTCACCACATTGCGCTTGAGCAGGTCAAACAGCCCGCGGATGGTATGCAGCAGTACGGCGTTGTGACTGGCCTCGGCAATTGCCAGGTGAAAACTGGCATCCGCCGCCCCCTCCTCGGCACGGCTGACCTTGCCCGGCCGACTGTAGCAGTCCTGCAAGCGCGCAAACGCCTCTTCCAGTCGTTGCCGGTCAACGTCGGTGGCCCGTTGCGCCGCGTAGTAGGCACAAGCCCCTTCCAGCGTATGGCGAAACTCCAGCAGGTCGCGTTGCGCCTCGGCATTGTTCTCCAACAGCTGCAACAGCGGATCACTGAAGGTCGAACCCAGCGACTCGGCGACATAGTTACCGCCACCCTGGCGGCTAACCAGCAAACCGCGCGCCACCAGCTTCTGGATGGCCTCGCGCAGCGAGGGACGTGAGACACCAAAGCGCTCAGCCAGTACGCGCTCAGCCGGCAAGCGCTCACCGGCCTTCAGGGAACCTTCGAGAATCAAGGTCTCCAGCTGCGTGACGATGCTGTCCGACAAACGGCGCGGCTGCACCAGCCCTACTTCCATCCACCTCACCCTATTTGGTTAGACCAGTCGGTACGGGCCTTTGCCGCCCCCGCGCCACAGCCTATCGCCCACCCACGACACTGGCAAGCCAGGCATTATCGACTAAAGTCGCAGGACAGCAGTTTGACAGCCAGCACGGGGCACTCTTACCCTTTCTCGTGCTTTCTGTTAATTGGTATTACCAATTTAGCAGAAAACCTCACCTACAATTCCAAGAACGCTGTAGAGGTCCCGCCCATGCTGCCCGTCTCGCTCCGCGCCATTTGCCGCCCTCGCCTATCCGCCACGCACGCCTGCGCGTGCCGCTAAGGGAGTGCCACCCATGTCTACCGGATTCCTCGCCCTGCTGGCCTTCTCGCCCATTCTGCTGGCGGCCATCTTGCTGGTCGGCCTGCGCTGGCCGGCCAAGCGCGCCATGCCCCTGGTTTACTTACTCACCGCCGGCGTCGGGCTGTTCGCCTGGGAGATGAGCTTCAACCGCATTCTTGCCTCCACACTGCAAGGCCTGCTGATCACCCTCGGGCTGCTGTGGATCATCTTCGGCGCCATCCTGCTGCTCAATACCCTCAAGCATTCCGGCGGCATCACCGCCATTCGTGCCGGATTCAGCACCATCAGCCCGGATCGACGCATCCAGGCGATCATCATTGCCTGGCTGTTTGGCTGCTTCATCGAAGGCGCATCGGGCTTCGGTACGCCGGCAGCCATCGCCGCGCCGCTGCTGGTGGCTATTGGCTTCCCGGCCATGGCCGCGGTACTGATGGGCATGCTGGTGCAGAGCACCCCGGTCTCCTTTGGTGCCGTGGGCACCCCCATCATCGTCGGGGTCAACACCGGTCTGGATACCGCCAGCATCGGTGCACAACTGGTGGCGCAGGGCTCGTCCTGGGCGCAATTCCTGCAACTGATCACCAGCGAGGTGGCAATCATCCATGCTCTGGTTGGCACGGTCATGCCACTGATCATGGTGATGATGCTGACACGCTTCTTCGGCCAGGAGAAAAGCTGGAAAGCCGGTCTGCACGTACTGCCTTTCGCACTGTTCGCAGGCATGGCGTTCACCCTGCCCTACGTGCTCACCGGGGTATTCCTCGGCCCCGAGTTCCCTTCGTTGCTGGGCGGACTGATCGGCCTGGCGATTGTCACCAGTGCCGCCCGCCTGGGCTTTCTGGTTCCCAAGCAAACCTGGGATTTCGCCCCCGCCGACAAGTGGCCCAGCGAATGGCTGGGTACCATCGAAATGAAGCTGGACCAACTGACTGCCAAGCCAATGGGTACCCTGCGCGCCTGGCTGCCCTATGTGCTGGTCGGCGCCCTGCTGGTCGCCAGCCGGGTGTTTCCCGAGGTGGGCAATGCACTCAAGGCTGTGGTCATCAACTTCCCCGACCTGCTCGGCGAAACCGGCATCAGTGCCAACTTCCAGCCGCTGTACCTGCCGGGCGGCATCCTGGTAGCGGTGGTCATCGCCACCTTCTTCCTGCATGGCATGAAGTGGCGCGACCTGGGTAGTGCGGTTAAGGAATCCTCGGGCGTGCTGCTCAGTGCCGGCTTCGTGCTACTGTTTACCGTGCCCATGGTGCGCATCCTGATCAACTCCGGGGTCAATAGCGCCGAACTGGCCAGCATGCCGATTCTCATGGCGCGCTGGGCAGCGGACAGCGTCGGCGGCATCTACCCGCTCCTGGCGCCGAGCATCGGCGCCCTGGGCGCCTTCATCGCCGGCTCCAACACGGTCAGCAACATGATGTTCAGCCAGTTCCAGTTTGGCGTAGCACAGAGCCTGGGCATTTCCAGCGCGCTGATCGTGGCCGTGCAAGCCATTGGCGCCGCCGCCGGCAACATGGTCGCCATCCACAACGTGGTGGCCGCCTCAGCCACCGTAGGCTTGCTCGGCCGGGAAGGCAGCATCCTGCGCAAGACCATCTGGCCAACCCTGTACTACGTACTGTTTACCGGCCTGATTGCCCTGTTTGCCGTCTATGTATTAGGCATCAGCGATCCGCTGGTAAGCCGTTAACTGTTACCGGGCGCGCCGCTGGCGCGCCTTTCCATCTGCCGCGAGTGACGCCCATGATCATTTCCGCCTCTACCGACTATCGCGCCGCCGCGCAGCGCAAGCTGCCGCCGTTCCTCTTCCACTACATCGACGGTGGTGCCTATGCCGAGCACACGCTGCGGCGCAATGTCGATGATCTGGCCGGCATCGAGCTACGCCAACGTGTACTGCGCGACATGTCCAGCCTGAACCTGCAGAGCCAGGTGCTGGGCGAAACCCTCAGCCTGCCGGTGGCCCTGGCCCCGGTGGGGCTGACCGGCATGTACGCCCGACGCGGCGAGGTACAAGCGGCCCAGGCCGCGGCAAACAAAGGCATCCCCTTCACCTTGTCCACGGTGTCGGTGTGCCCTATCGAGGAAGTCGCCCCGGCCATCAGCCGGCCCATGTGGTTCCAGCTCTATGTGCTGAAGGACCGCGGATTCATGAAAAACGCCCTGGAACGCGCCAAGGCGGCCGGGGTGACAACCCTGGTGTTCACCGTCGACATGCCCGTGCCAGGCGCCCGCTACCGCGACGCCCACTCCGGCATGAGCGGCCCGCATGCCGCCTTGCGCCGCGTCCTGCAAGCCATGACCCACCCCGCCTGGGCCCTCAATGTCGGCCTGCTCGGCAAGCCGCATGACCTGGGCAATATTTCCACCTATCGCGGCTACCCCACCGGTCTGGCGGACTACATCGGCTGGCTGGGCGACAACTTCGATCCGTCGATTTCCTGGAAGGACCTGGAGTGGATTCGTGAATTCTGGGACGGCCCGATGGTCATCAAAGGCATTCTCGACCCCGAGGACGCCAAGGATGCCGTGCGTTTCGGCGCCGACGGCATCATCGTCTCCAACCACGGCGGCCGTCAGCTCGACGGCGTGCTGTCCAGCGCCCGCGCCATGCCGGCGATTGCCGACGCGGTAAAAGGTCAGCTGACCCTGCTGGCCGACTCCGGCATCCGTACCGGGCTCGACGTGGTACGCATGCTGGCCCTGGGTGCCGACTGCGTGATGCTCGGCCGCGCCTTCGTCTATGCCCTGGCCGCCGCGGGTGGCGCCGGGGTCAGCAACCTGCTCGAGCTGATCGAAAAGGAAATGCGCGTGGCCATGGTCCTGACCGGTGCTAAATCGATTGCCGAGATCAACAGCGAGCTGCTGATCCGCAACCTGGCGGTCTGACAGGCCGTTAATCCGTGTCGAGCCACAAGCCTGCCACGGCGCCCTTGCCTGCAAGGGCAGCGAAGCGTCGATTGCCCTCGCCGCCTCGTCACCTTCCCTGACCGGCGCGCCGCCACAAGCGGATCGCCACCCGATTCCTTCGGGTACAACGCGGCGCGGGCCCCGTCTCACGCCGCGCCCCATCACGTGCAACGGTGGCCCAGGCGCCACCCCGGAGCCCGCATGACCCTGCCTGCTGCCTTTCTTGCTGCCGTCGCCCGCCTCATTCCGCCACAGCGCCGCTTCGATGACCCGCTGTCGACCCTGGCCTTCGGCACCGATGCAAGCTTCTATCGGCTGATCCCACAGTTGGTCATCCGCGTGGAAAGCGAAGAGGAAGTGCAGCAGCTCTTGCAACTGGCCAACCAGCAGCACGTAGCCGTGACCTTTCGCGCCGCCGGCACCAGCCTGTCCGGGCAGGCCGTCAGCGACTCGGTACTGCTGGTCCTCGGCGACCACTGGAACGGCCGCGAGATTCGTCAGGATGGCGCGCAAATCCGCCTGCAGCCCGGGGTGATCGGCGCCGCAGCCAATGCCGCGCTGGCTCCCTATCAACGCAAGATCGGCCCCGACCCGGCCTCGATCAATGCCTGCAAGATCGGCGGCATCGTCGCCAACAATGCCAGCGGCATGTGCTGCGGCACCGCACAGAACAGCTATCACACCCTGGCCGGCATGCGCCTGCTGCTGGCCGACGGTACGCTGCTGGACAGCGAAGACCCGGCCAGCGTCGCACGCTTTCGTCAGGAAAAAGCCGGACTGCTCGCCGAACTGGCCGAACTGGGTAGACAAACCCGCGCCAACCAGGCACTGGCCGAACGTATCCGCCATAAATACCGACTGAAGAACACCACCGGCCTGGCGCTCAACGCGCTGGTCGACTTCGACGACCCGCTGGATATCCTCTGCCACCTGATGGTCGGCTCGGAAGGCATCCTCGGCTTCATCAGCGCCGTCACCTACCACACCGTGCCCGACTACCCGCACAAGGCCAGTGCCCTGGTGGTTTTCCCCGACGTGGAAAGCTGCTGCCGCGCGGTCACTGCGCTCAAACCGCAACCGGTGTCCGCCGTCGAACTGCTCGATCGCCGCAGCCTGCGCTCGGTACAGGAAAAGCCCGGCATGCCGGCCTGGGTGGCCGCTCTCAGCGAGCAGGCCTGTGCGCTGCTCATCGAGTCTCGCGCCGCCAGTGCCAGCCTGTTGCAGGAGCAACTGGCGCAGATCAACGCCGTGCTTGGCCAGTTCCCCCAGGAGCGCCAGGTAGCCTTCAGCAGCGACCCGGCGGTGTACAACCTGCTATGGAAGATCCGCAAGGACACCTTCCCGGCCGTCGGCGCAGTGCGCCGCACGGGCACCACGGTGATCATCGAAGACGTCACCTTCCCCATCGAGCGCCTGGCCGAGGGCGTCAACCAGTTGCTGGCGCTGTTCGACAAGCACGCCTATCACGAGGCGATCATTTTCGGCCATGCCCTGGAAGGCAACCTGCACTTCGTGTTCACCCAGGGCTTCGAAGAGCCCGCCCAGGTGGCGCGCTATGAAGCCTTCATGCAGGACGTCGCGCAGCTGGTCGCGGTGGATTTTGGCGGTTCACTAAAGGCCGAGCATGGCACCGGACGCAACATGGCGCCCTTTGTCGAACTGGAATGGGGCCAGGATGCCTACCAGTTGATGTGGCAGATCAAAGCCCTGCTCGACCCGCATGGCATTCTCAACCCCGATGTACAACTGAGCCGCGACCCACAGATCCACCTCAAGCACCTCAAGCCGCTGCCGGCCGCCGATGAACTGGTCGACAAGTGCATCGAATGCGGCTTTTGCGAACCGGTCTGCCCCTCGCATGGCCTGACCCTCAGCCCGCGCCAGCGCATCGTGGTGTGGCGGGATATCCAGGCCCGCGAACGCGCCGGGGAAAACACCCAGGCCCTGCGCCAGGCCTACCAGCACCATGGGCTGGACACCTGCGCCGCCACCGGGCTGTGCGCGCAACGCTGCCCGGTAGGCATCAACACCGGCGACCTGGTACGCAAGCTGCGTGCGCAACGCGCCCGGCATGGCGCGCTGGCCCACCGGCTCGGCGCACAATTGCCCGCGCTGCTGCGCGCGGCGCGCCTGGCCCTGCGCCTGGCCGATGGCACGCGCCGCCTGCTCGGCACACCGCGCATGGCGCGGCTGATGCGCCGCCTGCACCAGGCCAGCGGCCAGCGCCTGCCGCTGTGGACACCGGCCATGCCCCAGGCGGCCAGCCCGCTGCGCCTGGATAGCCAGCCGCTGCCTGACGCGCGTCCGCGGGTCGTCTACTTCGCCGCCTGCGTCTCACAGGCCATGGGGCCTTCTGCCAGCGATGGCGAGCGCCAGCCGCTGCATGAGAAAACCCGCGCCCTGCTGGAAAAGGCCGGCTACCAGGTCATCCACCTGGCCAGCCCCGACAGCCTGTGCTGCGGCCAGCCCTGGCAATCGAAAGGCTACTTCAGCGAAGCCCAGGCACAACGCCTGCGCCTCCTGGATGCCTTGCTGCAAGCCAGCCGCGGCGGCCTGGACCCCATCTATTGCGATACCAGCCCCTGCACCCTGCGCCTGCTGCAAGACCACCCCGACCCGCGCCTGGATATCTACGAGCCGGTGCGTTTCATCCAGCAACACCTGCTGCCACGCCTGGAAATCACCCCGCAGACCGAGCCAGTCGCCGTGCATGTCACCTGCTCCACCCAGCACCTCGGCCAGGCGGAGGCCCTGCTGAACATCGCCCGCCGCTGCAGTACTCAGGTGATCATTCCGGAAGGCATCCACTGCTGCGGTTTTGCCGGCGACAAAGGCTTCACCACCCCCCAGCTGAACGCCCACGCCCTGCGCAACCTGCAGCAGGCGGTACAGCACTGCAGCGAAGGCCTGTCGACCAGCCGCACCTGCGAAATCGGCCTCAGCCAGCATGGCGGTATCGACTACCACAGCGTGGTCTATCTGCTGGATCGGGTGAGCAGAGCGTTATCACATGACGACAACAATCCTGAAAAGTAATCTCGCTCAAAGAGAGCCACAAATACCCGACTTACCTAGCTCGTACTCTTCATAAGAGCTAAATCCTTCCTTTTTATTTTCTTTAAACTCACCAATAACGTCATCAGCAGCCACAGGCCAATACTGTCTAACCAATGATTCAAAATAAGCACCAGGTTCATAATCAAGAACCCTATAGCGAGCCTTTAAAATCCCCCCCGCAAGATCATGATCATCATTCACCATAGCCAAAAACGCCATTCGCTCCAGATATTGCGGCAACGGTTCACGCATCGCCATTGCCTCAAGCTTGCAAAATTTAAACTCCCAATCAGGCCCGTTATCATAAGTAACAAAATCCATAAGAACCTTATCCGCGCGCCACGACAGCAAAGGGTTCAAACCCACTTGCGCAGATACAACAATACGCATGACCGGAGACTTATCAGCAGCCAACCAAATCGCACTTAGCAACTGAGAGTATTGAAACACCGACAGGCTCAAAAGCCCCAGAAAAACGCCAGCAACCAGACGCCCGCCAACAAAGCGTCTCATGCCACCACCAGAAGGCAAAAACGCCAGAAAAATTAAAAACAAATAAAAGAAATTCGCATACCAAAAAGAATATTCCAAAAAATTATGCAGCATAAAAAAAGCGAGCACACAAGGCACGCCTGCATCGCCTTCCCGAGATCTCAAATAATAAAAACAATATTTGACAACCAAGAGCAAAGCCAAAAATATTAAGCCTGCCCCAAAAAAACCCATTTCAACCAAAAAATGCAATATAAAATTATGCGGATTTGACCATACTAAAGCCTGCCCCTCTCCTGCAGAAAAACTAAAAGACGCATAATTACCAAACCCAATACCTAATGGATGCGCAAGAAAACCCTCCCAAGCCTTTGCCCACTCCCCCCAACGAACATCCACATGAGCATCATGGATGCGCTCCAAACCCGACCTATTTTCAAACAAATAAAAAAAATCCGGCAGCAACACCGAAAACAACTGCACTGAGAAGAAAACAGCTGCAAAAATTAAAAAATAATAACCAAACCGATCACTACGCCAAAAACACAGACGAAGCAGAACAATAATAAGCGCCGAAAAAACCATCAGCACAACCGCACGAGAACCCGCATGCACAAGCACAAACGAGCACAAAAAAGCCATAATTAATACAAGAGCAACACCTCGCCATAACTGCAAGCCAGAACGAGCCAACAATAGCAAATACGCCACAACCCCTATAGCAATATAAAGGCTAAACTGATTACGCTGCCCTATATTCGCAACGATCCCTGTCGCCCCATCAAAAACTAAAGGCTCCACCCAACGCCACGCAAAAATCTGCCCAAGCGCAATAATTAAAGAGCACCCTCCACCAAAAACAAGGCCATAGAGCGCTGCCTTTCTATCCAGAGACCGCTCATCGAACTGACGGGCTTGAAGGCAACCAAGAAAAAGAGCCCCCAGACAAATCATTATTGCAGGTGCCAGCCATATCTCTAAATAAGGCGCCCCGCCTAGCAAACCCCAAAAAACCACTAAACCAGAAAATAAAAACCCAATTAAAACAAGACGACTACTGCGCATTTGGCGACTACACAGCACAAAAACAAGCACAAAAAAAACAGCCAGGGCATCGGAAAAAAAGTCACCATCCGGATACCAACGAAAAGGCACAATAAACGGCACACTTGACAAAAGGAAAATCAACCAGCGCACGCAATCTCTCCAAAAAAAAAAAGAGCAGGCAAAGCCTGCTCTTTTTTACTCAGACCAATTTATTTACCCTTACAAAAACCCTTGGTAACGCAATCTCCCGATGCAGCCCAGCTAACACCACCAGTACCAGTGATCAACGAAGGGGTCAGAACATATGTATCAGTCGCTGCAAAACCATTAATTGCTCTCGGCGTAACTGTAATTACACCGGCAGTAGAAAGAGCGATGCTATTAACTTGCCCTTGACCGGCACCAGTAGCGACATCATCAGGCACAGAAAGCTGGGCACGCGAACCCGATGCAGGAACAGAAATAGTCGTACCGCTCAGGCAGCCACCCGACTGCACGCACTCTGTAACCCCAAGTTTGAACGGAGCCGATGCTACGATCAACTCAGCGCCACGCGCACGCTTGGTGTAATCCTGATAAGCAGGCAGCGCAATAGCCGCCAAAATACCAATGATCGCCACCACGATCATCAGTTCAATCAAGGTAAAGCCTTTTTGAGCCTTCATAAAATTCTCCTAGTTTCTAAGTAAGGCCATGCGACCTGAAAACGTAAAAGCATGAATCGTGCCAAAATCTGGAAAGGCATTTTCGCCAGCATTCACCAATTAGCGCCATCAGCAAGTACCTCTTATCGTCTCTATCTGACAATTAATGTCACACGCTATGGATGGGTTTGGCAGCACCATGCTTCTAAGCTATAACGCAGCTTTTGCGATAGCCTCTGGATATATCCGCTATGTCAGACACCCCTGCCCTGACCGGCCTGGCCAAGCAACTGGTCATGCAGCAACTGCTCGAAGAGCGCACCGCGCTGCAAGCCTTGCAGCAAGCCCAGCGTAACCAGTTGCCACTGGTGACCTACCTGGTGCAGAACAAGCTGGCCAAGGCGCGCGACCTCGCCGAACTGCTTTGCGAACAGTTCGGCATTGCCATGCTCGACCTGAGCAGCATCGACAAGGACAGCCAGCCCCGCGACCTGCTCAGCGAGAAACTGGCCCGCCAGCACCGCGTACTGCCGCTCTACAAGCGCGGCAGCAAGCTGTTCATCGCCCTGTCCGACCCGGCCAATCACCAGGCGGTCACCGACGTGCAGTTCAGCACCGGAATGACCACCGAGGCTCTGCTGGTGGAGGACGACAAGCTCGGCAATGCCATCGACAAGTTTTATGAAAGTGACACCAGCGCACTGGGCGACCTCGGCGACGTGGATCTAGATGGCCTGGATGTCGAAGCCACCAACGATGACAACAAAGATGCCGGCGTGGGCGACGACAGCGAAGACGCCCCCGTGGTGCGTTTCGTCAACAAGATGCTCCTGGATGCCATCAAAGGCGGCTCCTCCGACCTGCACTTCGAGCCCTATGAAAAAGCCTATCGGGTACGCTTCCGTACCGATGGCATTCTTCATGAAGTAGCCCGCCCGCCGATCCAGCTGGCGCCGCGCCTGTCCGCACGTCTCAAGGTCATGGCCGGCCTGGACATCTCCGAGCGTCGCAAGCCACAGGATGGGCGCATCAAGATGAAACTGTCGAAGAGCAAGTCCATCGACTTTCGTGTCAATACCCTGCCGACCCTGTGGGGCGAGAAGATCGTCATGCGGATCCTCGACGCCAGCAGCGCACAAATGGGCATCGACGCGCTGGGCTATGAAGAGGAACAAAAGGAGCTGTACCTCAATGCCCTCAAGCAACCGCAGGGCATGATCCTGGTCACCGGCCCCACCGGCTCGGGCAAGACCGTCTCGCTGTACACCGGCCTGAATATCCTCAACACCCCGGACGTAAACATTTCCACCGCCGAAGACCCCGTGGAAATCAACCTGGAAGGCATCAACCAGGTCAACGTCAACCCCAAGCAAGGCATGGACTTTACCCAGGCACTGCGCGCCTTCCTGCGCCAGGACCCGGACATCATCATGGTCGGCGAGATCCGCGACCTGGATACCGCGTCGATTGCCGTAAAGGCAGCACAAACCGGCCACATGGTGATGTCCACCCTGCATACAAACAGCGCGGCAGAAACCCTGACCCGCTTGCGCAACATGGGCGTGCCTTCGTTCAACATCGCCACCTCGGTCAACCTGATCATCGCCCAGCGCCTGGCCCGCAAGTTGTGCAGCAGCTGCAAGAAAGTCGTCGACATCCCCCGCGACACCCTGTTGGCCGAAGGCTTCCCCGAAGACAAGATCGGCAGCTTCAAGATCTACGGTCCGGTCGGCTGCGAAAACTGCAAAAATGGCTACAAGGGCCGCGTGGGTATTTATGAAGTGGTTAAAATCACGCCGGCTCTGCAACGCATTATCATGGAAGAAGGCAACTCCATCGATATCGCTGCACAGATGCGCAAAGATGGCTTTAATGACCTACGCACCTCGGGCCTGTTCAAGGCCATGCAAGGCGTTACCAGCCTCGAGGAAGTCAACCGCGTGACCAAGGACTAACCCATGGCGGAAAAAGCGCAAAAAACCAGCACCTTTGTCTGGGAAGGCACAGATCGCAAAGGTGCCAAGATCAAGGGGGAAACCGCCGGACAGAATATCGCATTGGTCAAAGCCCAACTGCGCAAGCAGGGCGTCAACCCCACCAAGGTGCGCAAAAAGGCCGTTTCGCTGTTCGGCGCGGGCAAGGCCATCAAACCGCTGGATATCGCCCTGTTTACCCGACAGATGGCCACCATGATGAAGGCCGGCGTGCCACTGCTGCAGTCCTTCGACATCATCAGTGAGGGTTTTGAAAACCCCAACATGCGCAAGCTGATCGACGAGGTCAAACAGGATGTCGCCGCTGGCAACAGCTTCGCCACCTCCCTGCGCAAGCGCCCGCGCTACTTCGATGAACTGTATTGCAACCTGGTGGATGCCGGCGAACAGTCTGGCGCACTGGAAAACCTGCTGGACCGCGTAGCCACCTACAAGGAAAAGACCGAAGCACTCAAGGCCAAAATCAAGAAGGCCATGAATTACCCCATTGCGGTGATCGCGGTAGCGATCATTGTTTCGGCTATTTTGCTGATCAAGGTCGTACCGCAATTCCAAGATGTTTTTGCCAACTTCGGCGCGGAGCTGCCAGCCTTTACCCTGTTTGTGATTGGCATCTCCGAACTGCTGCAGGAGTGGTGGTTGGTCGTTATGTTTGGCTTGGTGGCTAGCGGCTTTGCACTCCGAGAGTTCCACCACCGCTCACAAGCCTTTCGTGACAACCTAGACCGCGCAGTGCTCAAGGCCCCCATTTTTGGCGACATTCTTTATAAATCCGCAGTCGCTCGCTATGCACGCACCCTGGCAACCACTTTTGCCGCCGGTGTACCACTGGTGGATGCCTTGGATTCAGTAGCCGGTGCCACTGGCAATATCGTTTTCAAGACCGCCGTCAACAAAATCAAGGCGGATGTCTCCAGCGGTATGCAACTGAATTTTTCCATGCGCACGACCGGCACCTTCCCAGCCATGGCCGTGCAAATGACCGCCATCGGCGAGGAATCCGGTGCCCTGGATGAAATGCTCGACAAAGTGGCCAGCTTCTACGAAGCCGAAGTTGACAACGCAGTGGATGGCCTCACCGCGCTGATGGAGCCGATGATCATGGCAGTCCTGGGCGTGCTGGTCGGCGGCCTGATCATTGCCATGTACCTGCCGATCTTCCAACTGGGCTCCGTGGTCTAAACATGCAACTCATTGACCTTCTGGCCGGCAACTTGCCGGCCTTTGTTTTATTGATTGGCCTGCTCGGCTTGCTGGTTGGCAGCTTCACCAATGTAATGGTCTACCGCCTGCCGGTCATGATGCAGCGCGACTGGCAAAGCCAGGCGCGCGAAATTCTGCAGCTACCTGCCACCTCGGCACAGGACGAACCGTTCAACCTCGCCTATCCCAACTCCCGCTGCCCGCACTGCGGGCATGAGATTCGCCCCTGGGAAAATATCCCGCTGCTCAGCTGGCTATGGCTACGTGGCCGCTGCTCGGCCTGCCGCAGCCCCATCAGCACACGCTACCCACTGGTCGAACTGGCCTGCGGCCTGCTCTCCGCTGGCATAGCCTGGCAGTTTGGTTTCAGCTGGCAAACCGCGGCCATGCTGCCTCTGACCTGGGGGCTGCTGGCCATGAGCCTGATTGATGCCGACCACCAACTGCTGCCGGACAGCCTGGTTTTGCCGCTGCTTTGGCTGGGTCTACTGGTCAATCAACAGGCTCTATTCGCCTCCCCCAGCGACGCACTATGGGGCGCAGTGATCGGCTACCTGAGCCTGTGGTCGGTATTCTGGGCATTCAAATTGCTGACCGGCAAGGAAGGCATGGGCTATGGCGACTTCAAGCTGCTAGCCATGCTCGGCGCCTGGGGCGGCTGGCAAATCCTGCCACTGACCATCCTACTGTCATCGGTGGTAGGTGCCGTACTGGGCCTTATCCTGCTCAAGTGGCAGAACGCCGATACCTCCAAGCCCATTCCGTTCGGCCCCTACCTGGCCGTTGCGGGCTGGATAGCACTGCTCTGGGGCGAGCAGATCACCCAGGCATACCTGCAACTGGCCGGTTTCAACTGACCGCAATGGCTATGTCTACCTGGGTTTTGGGGATTACCGGCGGCATCGGCAGCGGCAAGAGCACAGTTGCCCGTCGTTTTGCCGAACTAGGCATTCACCGCGTGGATGCCGATCAGGCGGCTCGCTGGGTAGTCGAACCCGGCCGCCCAGCACTACAGCGTATCGTCGAGCGCTTCGGCACGCATCTGCTGCAAGACAATGGCCAGCTCGATCGCGCCGCACTGCGCCAGCTGATCTTTGCTGACCCGCCGCAGCGCCAATGGCTAGAGCAACTGCTACATCCACTCATCGCGGCGGAGATCAGCCAGGCGCTCGCCAAGGCACAATCACCCTATGCGATCCTGGAGTCACCGCTGCTGGTCGAATCCGGTCAGCTGCGCATGACCCAGCGCCTATTGGTCGTGGATAGCCCCGAAGCCCTGCAAATCGAACGAACCATGCAACGCGACGGCGCCGCACGCGAGCAGGTACAGGCCATCATGGCGGCTCAAGCGGCACGCGAAGAGCGTCTGCGCCATGCACATGAGGTAATCTGCAACGATCGCGACCTGAGCTGGCTGGACCAACAGGTGCGCCAGTTACATGCGTTCTATCTGAATCTGCGCGGAGGCCAGACATGACCCAGTACCCGATCGTAGCCTGTCCAACCTGCGCCGCGCCCGTAGAGTGGCGCAGCGATAATCCGACCCGGCCCTTTTGCGGCGAACGCTGCAAACTGATCGACCTGGGCGCCTGGGCAGCAGAAAGCCACAGCATCCCCGGCGAACCACTGCTCGACGAACTGTTTTCAGAAACACTGCAGACACCGCATCACTAACAGGTCGTTGAAAAACGTAGGCGAGGCAGGCAAGACAAGGCGAAAACGGCCGAAAAAGCGCAGTTTACGTGTTGTAAATGAGCATTTTGAGGCTGTTTTCAACGCTGTATTGCCAACGCAGGTAGTTTTTCAACGGCCTGCTAAGCGGCTTAGCAGACCGCCTTCCACGCAGTATTCACTGCATGGAGGCAGGAGGCCAAAGCCGAGGTGGTTTTGCAACGGCCTGCTAGTCCTGCCGCCAGGGCGCCTGTAAATAGCGTGTGCGATTGAAGGTTTCCATCCACTGCGGATAAAAAACCACCAGGGCCGTAACCAGGGTGCCGTTGATGAACGCCTCGGGAAACAGCACCAGCCACAGGTAACCCAGCAGGTTGTCCCACTCTTCCACGATGGTCAGTTGCCCGCCCAGGCTGAGCATGCCCAACCCAACCAGACAACTGAGCACAGCGACTATCCCGGCAGCGGAAAAGCCACAGGCAAAGATATAGACAAACAGATTGCGCGGCTGGAAACGCTCCACCCAACGACTGCACGCCTCGCTCAGCCACACCGGCAGCAACACCAGTAGCAACCCATTCGCGCCCAGCGCCAACCACTCCTGTCGCCCCAGCAGGCATAACGCCAACTGCGCAGAGAGCCCCACCAGGATCGCCAGGGGCCAGTCCAGCAAAAGAGTCAGCGCCGTCATGCCAATAAAGTGGAAGGACAGACCCGACTCAAAATCCCGACGCAGGAGCCATAACCCGCACAGCAGCAGCCAACTGCCGCCCAGCAAGTGCTGACGACGCGTATCGCTGAGCAACTCCAGCCAGGGCGCCCGAGCCACTGCCCAGCAAATTCCGGCCGTATAGAGCAACGCCGACAGCGTCAGCGTTTCACCTGTCAGCAAATGTCCGGCAATCATCGCTACCCCCTCCCGCCGTGCACTAGCATACGCCTGGCACACCCAGCGGTTAATATACCGCCATGAATGAGCGCGACTATCTTCGCTTGCTTACCCGCCATGCGGAACAGGCCAACGATCTGCTATCCAACGCCCGCAAATGGGAGCGTGAGCGCTGGGCTTGTCAGCGCCTGCTATTGGCGCTCAACCTGGCATACCGGCTCGACGAGTTCCGCAGCGGCCAGGAACCTCCGGATGTACAGTTTCGCGAGGCCAACTTCGAAGTCTTCTTTGTCCTGGATGAAGGACGCCGACTCAATGAAGAATGGCGAGAAGAAGTCAATCGCCGTCGCAATGCCTTCAGCCTCAGCCAACTGGTGCGCCGTGAACGACGCCCACAGCGCATCAGCGCCAGCCAACTGCAAGCACGCCTGGCCCCCACGCTGCGCAAGAAGGCTCACAACTATCGAGAGCGCGGCATCGACCCCGGCGAACTCGACTTGCTGGCCTTCGTCAACCTCAAGCGCGTGACACCGGACTTCAACAGCCCTTTTCCACCGCCTACGGAATATCTGCGCCAGGGCTGGCGCTCCCTGTCCCTGGTGGGCCCGACTTTCGCACGGGTACTGTTCGCGCACGCCGATGCGCCGGAGTTTCTGCGCAGCAACCTGGGAAGAACCACGCTGTTTGACGTCGGCCCCAGCCTTTGACAGCAGACTCACGACCGCTATCTATACTGCGAGAACTTTCGCAATGGAGTGCCGGTCATGTCCACGCGCCTGCTTCTATTCCTCGCTCTGCTGCTGGTCGGCACACCCTGTGCGGCGCAGGCTCTGCGGGTCTTCTACATTGAAAAGCCACCCTACTATCACAGTGTTGAGGGTGAGCCGACGGGCTTTCTGCTGGAGCGCAGTCGCGCCATTTTCGCGGCGGCGGGCATAGCGGTGCAGTTTGAAAGCCGGCCGGCCAAACGAATTCTCATGGAAGTCGCCGATCCGCAGGCCAGCTTCTGCTCTATAGGCTGGTTCAAGACCGCCGAGCGCGCGCAACTGGCCTGGTTCAGCCAGCCTATTCATCGCGATGAGCCCATGCAGGTCCTGACCCGCAGCACCCTGCAAGGCCAGCTCCGCGAGGTACGCCAGATCGAGCAACTACTGAACAGCCCACTCCGCCTCGGTCTGGTCGACGGTTTCAGCTATGGCGCGATCGACCAACGCCTGGCGCAGCAACCTGCACGCCAGCGGATTACCGCGCCGCCGCTACAGATCGTCATGATGCTGCTCAACGAACGCATCGATTACACACTGGTCGATAGTCGCGAGTTGCCTTACCTGATCGGCGAGGCAGACCTCAGCCTGGGGCGCCTGAGCCAACTCAGCCTGGCTGACATGCCACCCGGCCAATTACGCTATCTGATGTGCGGGAAAGGCGTGGAGAAAAATCAGCGCGCAGCAATAAACCGGGCTATTCAGCAACTTGAGCTGAAACCCGATTGATCAATGTAACGACAGGATAAAGAAGGGAAATGGTGGGTCGTGTAGGATTCGAACCTACGACCAATTGGTTAAAAGCCAACTGCTCTACCGACTGAGCTAACGACCCAAAAAGATGGTCGGGGTAGAGAGATTCGAACTCCCGACATCCTGCTCCCAAAACAGGCGCGCTACCGGACTGCGCTATACCCCGGCTGAAGATTGGCTCCGCGACCTGGACTCGAACCAGGGACCCAATGATTAACAGTCATTTGCTCTACCGACTGAGCTATCGCGGAACTGTACATCTTCAACTCTGCGACATGAACAATGTTGCGTTCATGCTTCAGAGGCGCACCATTTTACCCGGGCAAAGCCCCCTGTCAACCCTTTGCATGAGGCTTTGTCACGGAAAAACAAACCCGGCGACCTGGCATATGCTGTGCATTCAGCACTTTGCAGTCACTGTGCGCCCTGCTATATCTGTGCACAGCTGTTAACCCTTAGCTGTGCCGGCCCCCAGGCCACAGGCAGGATAGTCAATGAGCACCCAGGACCAACCCGGCACACCGCAGATTGTCGCCCAGCGCGGCATTCAGCCACGCCACGGCGAACTCATGCAGCGCTGTCGTCAGCAACTGATGAATTGCCTGGCCGAACACCTGAGCGGAGTCTTCGCCCAGGTTGACGACACGCTGTTTGAGCACGCGGAAAAAGCCGAGAACAACCAGCTGCAGGGCCTGTTCTTCGACAGCATGCGGGCCATTCGCAAACAGCGTCCGCATATCGAACGCCACTATCACCAGTACATTGCTCAACAGTTCAGCGCCTTCCTCGATCAACGTGATTCTGCACACCTAGCCCCTGCCCAAGAGCTGGATGCTGAACAGCTCAGCCTGATCCAGAACGACGAATATGAGGAAAGCCTGCAAGTCACCAATATGGTCAGCCGGGTCAAGGCACGTTGTGCGCAGAGCTTGTTCACCCTGGAACAGCGTCTGGCCCTGCTCAATGGTGGTGCAGCCTTGCAGGAAAATGCCAACCCCTGTGGCCCACACTGCGTTGCTCAGGGATTTTGCGAAGCACTGGCGCAAACCAGCCTGCCCTTGCGTATCAAGGTCATTCTTTATCTGCTGTTTGACCAGCACGTCATGGCCAATCTGGATGCGTTATACAGCAACCTCAACCAGCTGCTGGTCGATGCCGGCATCCTGCCCAATCTCAAGTTCAGCCCACAGCGTGCTGCCGCACGCCATGCGTCCAGCAAGGCAAGCGAGCCGACTTCAGCCGCCCCCCCCGCAGCCGAGCCTGTCTCGGGCAACCCGCCCGCAGGTCATGCAAGCGCATCCGGCACAGCAGGCGGCGCACTACCTGAACTGATGTTTGCCAGCCACCCGCCCAGCGATCCGCACCTTCTGTTCAGCGGGGTCAGCCAACTGCTGCATCTGCGTCATGCACAGCCAGGCAGCGAGCTACTCCCCGGCGGCCAGCCAAGCATGGCCAGCCTGGCTCCGCACAGTGCCACGGAAACCTACAGCGCCGATGAACTGCTCGCCGCGCTGGATCGTCTGCAACGCCAATCTGCTGCCGAGCTGGGCCAGCGTCTGCAACAACCGCAGCCAACGGCCAGCCTCAAGCGAGAACTTCAGGAGCAACTGGCTGCGTTCAGTCAGGCGCCGGAGCAACACAAACTGGCCGAGCAGGAAGCCGACGTCATCGATCTGGTGGGCATGCTGTTTGACTTCATCCTGGATGACGACAACCTCCCGGATAGTTGCAAGACCGCTCTGTCGCACCTGCACACGCCGTATCTGAAAATCGCCCTGCAGGACAAGGCACTGTTTACCCAGCACCAGCACCCGGCACGCCGGCTGCTCAACAGCATGGCCCAGGCAGGCGTGCTGTACGCCGGCAATGATGACGAAGCCGGCCTGCTGGCCAAACTGCAGTGGACGGTCGAACAGGTCATGCAACGTTTCTGCGGTGACCTGCAGCTGTTCCATGAGCTGCAAAACGAATTCAACCAGTTTGTCGCCACCCTGCAGCACAAGGTAGAACTGCGCGAGAAGCGCGCGGTAGAAGCCATCAAGGGCCGTGACCGGCTGCTTGGCGCGCGCCAGCTGGCGGTTGAGCAGATCACCCGCATCGTCACCCGCCAAGCGCTACCCAGCATTATCCGCAACTTTCTTGAACTGACCTGGAGCGATGTCCTGGTTTTCGTCCTGCTGCGGCACGGCCAGGACAGCCATACCTGGCAGCGTTCACTGGAAGTGGCGGAGCAGCTCGCCTGGAGCGGTACGCCGCTGGGCAGCGACGGTCAGCAACGCCTGCAGAAACTACGCCTGGCCCTGCTGGAAGACATCCGCAAAGGCCTGGAGCTGCTGGGTGGCTATCACGAGGAAGGCATTCGTCGCCTGCTGCAGGATCTGGTGGCTTGCCAGCACGCCATCCAGGCCAAGCAGCCACAACTGGCCGACCGCCTCAATCCCGAGCTGCCCAACAGTCCGCTCGGTGCCATGCTGGGTGAGGATGCCAAGCTTCTGGAGGAACAGCCCAGTTCCGGCCTGACGCCCCGCGCCCAGGCCCTGATCAAAGAGCTGGAGCAACTGGAATTCGGCACCTGGTTCGAGTTCAGCGATGGCCAGCAACAGCGCCGCCTCAAACTGTCCTGGTTCAGTCCCACCACCCGCAACTACATGTTTGTCGACCACAGCGGACAACGCGTAGCCATCAAGCCAGTCACCCTGCTGGCCAGCGAACTTGAACAAGGCCTGGCGCGCATCATCGCGCCGGAACGGCAAAGCCCACTGGTCGATCGCGCCCTGCATGCCATCTACCGCGTCCTGCAACGCTTTTCCGGGCGCAACGCCCCGCGCCAATGAGGATTCGTCATGGATGAACGTCGCCAGCATCCCCGCCATACCAACCTGCACCAGCTGGAAGCCTTCGATGCCAACAGCAACGTCCGCCTGGGACGGGTAGCTGACCTCTCCGAGACAGGCTTCATGCTGTTCAGCGAGCAGCAGATTGCCGTGGACAGCCTGTGGCAGATCCGCCTGTGCCTGGCCACTCCGCTCAATGGCATTCAGGAGTTGCAACTGGGCGCCGACTGCCTGTGGTCACGCCCGGGGGCCGATGGCAGCCATGCCTGGGCGGGCTTCCAGATCATCGACCTGAGCGAGGCTCAGGAGCAGCTATTGCGCGAATGGCTCAAGCATCTTTAACGAAGAGCGCGACGCGCATAGAGAAAAGCGCCAATAGGCACTTGCTATTTCGCCAATAAGAATTATTCTCATTCCATAGATGTGAACAACAGGAGGAATGAGCACATGACTTACATGATCGATGCGTGGCTGGATCGCCCGCACCCCTGCCTGCGTATCCTCAATCGCGAGACCGGCGAAATCTGTGCGGTGCTGCATGAGGACGCGTTACAGGAACTCCGCGAACAGGGCGAGCTGGATCTCAGCGACTTCGCCTCCTGTGAACCGGCCACGCTCAAGGAGCTGGTGCGCAATCTCTTCCTGTTCTGCTACGCCCGCGCCTTGCGCCCCAGCCTGGGCGGGTAACTGCCAGCCCCCGCCAGAGGGCGGGGGCCGGTTTGCAAGCCTTACAGAATGTCGAGCAGCTCAACGTCGAACACCAGCACGCTATGCGGCGGGATGCTGCCTACCGCCTGCTCGCCATAGGCCAGCTCGCTGGGCACATGCAGGCGCCACTTGCTGCCGGCATTCATCAGTTGCAACGCCTCGACCCAACCGGCAATCACGCCACCCACCGGGAACTCGGCAGGCTGGCCGCGCTCGTAGGAACTATCGAACACCGTGCCATCGATCAGCGTACCGTGGTAGTGGGTACGCACATGATCGTCACGCCCCGGCTTGGCGCCTTCGCCCGTCACCAGCACTTCATACTGTAGGCCGGAGGGCAGCACCACTACGCCTTCACGCTGCGCATTGCTGGCCAGATAGTCACGCCCTACTGCGGCGGCCGCCTGGGCTTTCAGCTCAGCTTCCGCCTGCATACGCTCACGGATAACCCGGAAGCTGGCATTCAGTTGCTCAGCCGCCACACGGCTGGGCTGGCTGGCAAACGCATCACGCAGGCCGGCGACAATGGCCTCCAGCTCCACGCCGGGCGGCGGGTTGTCACGCAGCTGGTCACCCAGCTGGCGGCCAATACCGTAGCTGACGCGCGCTTCATCGGTGGACAGATTGAGTTCGGACATGGCCGGCTCCAGGCAGATAAAAGGGCGGCCAGCCTAACACAGTCCCCCGATCACGCCGACCGGCCACGCTGCTGGCGGCAACGCTGCGAGCAATAGCGCACTGCGTCCCAGCAGCGCTGCCATTTCTTGCGCCAGGTAAACGGAAGTCCGCAACACGCGCAGGTCTTGCGCGGCAAGTCGGCTTTGCGCCTCATAGCATCTCGCCACGGTCCAGGCGCGCCAGCAACTGCTCGCCACGCGCCCAGAGCGCCTCACGCTGGCCTTCAGCCATGCGTGCCAGGTTGCGATAAGGCATGGCCAGGCGCGGATTGACCGATAGTTGCGCCTGATGACGCATCAGGAAATGCCAGTACAGGGCATTGAACGGGCAGGCCTGCTCGTCCGTGCTGCGGCTGACCTGATAACGACAACCGCTACAGTAGTCGGACATGCGCTTGATGTACTGGCCGCTGGCACAGTAGGGCTTGGAACCCAGATAACCGCCATCGGCATGCAGCACCATGCCCAGGGTGTTGGGTAGCTCGACCCAGTCGAACGCATCCATATACACCGCCAGGTACCAGTCGCACAGCTGCTGCGGCTGGATGCCGGCCAGCAAGGCAAAATTGCCGGTGATCATCAGCCGCTGGATATGGTGGGCATAGGCGTGCTCCAGCGTCTGGCCGATGGTCTGACGCATGCAGTTCATCTGCGTCTGCCCAGTCCAGTAGAACGCCGGCAGGGCACGCTGGTTACCCAGCGCATTGCGCTGCGCATACTCCGGCATCAACAACCAGTAGATACCTCGTACATATTCGCGCCAGCCCAGCAACTGGCGAATGAAACCCTCTGCGGCATTCAACGGCACCCTGCCCTGCCAATAGGCTGCCTCGACGTCCCGACACAACTGGCGCACATCCAGCAGGCCGATGTTCAACGCCGCACTGATCCGCGCATGGAACAGAAACGGCTCATCACTGGCCATGGCGTCCTGATAGTCGCCAAATGCCGCCAAGCCGTTGTCCAGGAAGTACTGCCAGAGCTGCTCCGCCTGGGCATGGGTGACCGCATGGGCAAAGCCTTGCAGGCGACCGTAATGTGCGGCAAAACGTTGCTCGACCAGCGCCTGCACAGCCAGGGTGATGGCATCCGCGCTGAAATACAGCGGCAGCGGCGGCTTGCTGTGACGGCCCAGCGGTTTGCGGTTGTCCTTGTCGAAGTTCCACGCCCCACCCACTGGCGTGCCATCACCATTCATCAGCAGGCCCTGCTCGCGGCGCATCTGCCGGTAAAAGAACTCCATGCGCAGCTGACGCTTACCGGCCGCCCAGGCAGCAAACTGCTCACGGGAACAAAAAAAACGCGTATCGGCGTGCCAGTGCAGCGGCAAGCCGGCTTCACGCAGGGACTGCTCGACCCGCCAATCACCGGTCTCGCAGAGATGCGCCTGCCCGGCACCTTCTTCACGCAGCGCACGCGCCAGTTCACCAGCCAGGCTGCCGGTATTCTGCGGGTCGTCGAGGTGCACATAACGCACTCGCCAACCCCGCTCGCGCAGTGCCTGGGCAAAGTGACGCATGGCACTGAACAGCATGATCAGCTTGTACGGGTGATGCGGCACATGGCTGGCTTCCTCCTGCACCTCGGCCAGCAGCAGACAGTCATGCGCGGGATCCAGCTGCGCAAACAGGGGCAAGTGCCAGGACAGCTGATCACCGAGCAACATGCCCACACGGGGGGCACGGCTCATAACGGGTTGGCCAGGGATAACCGGCAGGCCTCGCCGCGCTGCTCCGGCAAACCACACAGCTCCTCATGCACTTCGGCATGCCAAAGTTCCAGTGGCATCGTCACCCGTCCCTCCAGACACTGCCGGACCTGCAGCAGTGAACGCCACAGCAGAACCACGCCTTGCTCGTCACGCACGGGACGACGATCACCACCCTGTACAGCCTGCAACAGGTAGTACCCACCCTGCAGCGAATGCACGCGCAGCGCATCGAGTGCACCACGCGCAGACAGTTCCGTCAGTTCATCAAGAGTCACGGCCACACCTATACATAAAAATTAGAATGCACAACTTATGTATAGCATCGATCCCAATAAAAAGCAGCCATTCCTGCAAATAACTGGCAATCTGCTAGGCTCTAGGCCTAGTAACTTATACAATGACCACACAGATAGCAGAGTGCCATCATTCATGCCCAGCACCGCCCAGTCGTTCGAAATCTTCCCCTGGAACAGCAACCTGGAAACCGGCATTGCGCTCATCGACGAGCAGCATGCGCGACTGGTCGAACTGCTCAATCGCCTTGCCCAGCAACACGTGCAGGGGGTTAGCGCCGAGGAAATTCAGGGCATTCTCGGCGAACTGGCTGACTATGCCGATTACCACTTCCACAGCGAGGAAGCGATCTGGCAAGCGTCGCTGGGTGATGACCCCTGGTTCAACCAGCACCAGCACAGCCATGCGGCCTTTTTCCAGCGCATCCAGGCACTGCAGGACAGTGCACGGCCCTTTACCGAAGTCCTCAGTGAACTATTTGCCTTCCTCACCCAGTGGCTGGCCTTTCATATTCTGGATAGCGACAAGCGCATGGCCAAGGCCGTGTTTGCCGTGGCCGATGGCCTGGACGTAGCGGCTGCCCGGCAGCGCGCCGATGAAGAAATGAGTGGTGCCACCGCCCTGCTGATCAGCACGGTGCTGCAGATGTACGAGCAGCTTTCGTCCCAGGCACTCGAGCTGATGCAGGAAAAACATGCCCGCGAACGTGCCGAAGCGGCTTTGCGGCACAGCGAAAGTCGCTGGAAATTTCTCCTGGAAGGCTCCAGCGAAGGCCTCTGGGAATGGTCAGCCGAGCATGGCGACCTGTTTGAGCAACTAGGACAGTTAACCCTGCCCGAGGCCAATGACAGCCACTCGTGGCAGCTCTACGAGGAAGACCGCCAAACCCTGCAACGCGCGCTCGGCGAGCTCTACAGCGGCCAGCAGGAACAGCTGCTATGCCACTATCGACTGCGCAACGCCCAGGGTGCCAGCCGCTGGATGCAGTTGCGCGGCAAGGTCATCCAGCGTGACGAACAAGGCCAGGTGTTGCGCCTGATCGGCACCCGTCAGGACGTTTCCGAGCGCGAACTGGCTCGTCAGGTTCTGCAGCTGGGCCATGAACTGCTGTTCATTACCGATCACCAGAACCGCATCACCGCCATCAACCAGGCCTTCACCCGCGTCACCGGCTACAGCGCCGAACAGGTGCTTGGCCAGTCACCGCGCCTGCTGGCCTCCGACCGTCATGATCAGGCTTTTTTCCTGGCGCTCTGGCAGGCGCTCCAGCAGCAGGGACGCTGGCAGGGAGAAATCTGGAATCAGCGTGCCGACGGCAGCCAGTATGCCCTGCAGTTAGCCATCCATCGCCAGATGGGTCCGGATGGCAAGCATTGCCAATACGTCGCCATCGGCCATGAAGTGACCGCCTACCTGGAAGCGAACGCACAACTCCAGGCACTCTTCGCCAGCCTCCCCGACGCCATCCTGGTGGCGGATGACCTGACCCAGCGCATCGTCAGCGCCAGCCCGCAGGCCGAGCAGCTTTTCGGCCGCCCCTGCAACGAGTTGCTTGACCTGCCGATTGCCAGCCTGCATCCGCTCAGCGAGCTGGCCAAGATCACCCGCGAACTGGACAAGGACGATAGCCAGCAGCATGAAGTACGTTTGCTGGAAACGCGCATCCGGCATGCCAGCGGCCACGAGGTCGAGGTGGAAATCAGCAGCGGCCATCATTTCCAGCTGCACGGACGCAGCTACCATGTCGGGGTATTTCGCGACATACGCCAGCGCAAACAGCAGGAAGCCACGCTGCAGCACTATGCCCACGAACTGGAGCAGCGCAACCAGGAACTGGCCACGCTGCTCGACACCCTGCCCGACCTGATCTGGTTGAAAGATCCCCAGGGACGTTTCCTGCGCTGCAATGCACGCACCGCCTCACTGTGGGGTCTCCACGAGAGCCAGGTGCTGGGTAAAACCGACTTCGACCTGCTGCCTCGCGAGCACGCCGAGCAATTTCGCGCCAACGACCTGGCAGCGATCCAGCACGGTGGCACCCAGGTCAACGAGGAATGGCTGACCTTTGCCGATGGCCACAGCGAGCGTGTGCAAACCCGCAAGACCCCCCTCTACGACCGTCAGGGACAGCTGATCGGGGTGCTCGGCATCGCCCATGACATCACCGCGCTGAAACAGCAGCAGGATGCCCTGGAGGTACAACGCCAGCACCTGGCCACGGCCCTGGAGGCCGCCGAGGCGGGCACCTGGGAATGGAACCTGCAAAGCCACCAGGTGCGCTACAACCCGCGCTGGGCACAGATGCTTGGCTACCAGCTCGAAGAGCTGGGCCCTCCCACCTTTGCCGCCTGGGAAAACCGCGTACATCCGGAAGACCTGCCACGGGTGATGCAAAACCTGCAGGAGCACCTGGCCGGTCAGCGCGACAGCTACAGTGCCGAATACCGTATCCAGCACCGCAACGGCTTGTGGCTATGGCGACGCAGCCTGGGGCGCATCATGCAACGCGACGAGCAACAGCAGCCACTGTTGGTGGTGGGTATCGATATCGACATCACCGAGCACAAGGAGCATCAGCAGCAACTCAGCTATGTCGAGCGCCATGACGCCCTGACCGGCCTGGCCAACCGTGTACTGTTCGGCGAAATGCTCAACCATTGCATGCAGCAGGCCCTGCAGGACAACAGCACCCTGGCGGTGGCGTATATCGACCTGGACGACTTCGCCCAGCTCAACCAGCAACTCGGCCGTGACGCCTGCGATGAATGGTTGCAGGAAGTCGTGCGCCGCCTGCAAGGCAGCCTGCGCGAGCCCCAGTACCTGGCGCGCACCGGTGGCGATGAATTCGCCATCGTCCTGTGCAACCTGCAAGCGCCGGACAGGTATCTCACCCCGCTACTGCGCGTTCTGGAGAGCATCAGCCAACCCTGGCAACAGGGCGAGCGGCAATTCAGTTGTACCGCCAGCATTGGCGTCACCCGCTACCCGCAGGACAGCCCGGTAGACGCCGAACAACTGCTGCGCCAGGCCGACCAGGCCATGTACCAGGCCAAGCTGATCGGCAAAAACCGTTGCCACCTGTTCGATGCGGCTCATGACGAGCACACCCGTGTGCAATACATCCGCCTGGAAGAGATCCGCCAGGCACTGGACAACCAGGAGCTGCGCCTGTACTTCCAGCCCAAGGTCAACATGCGCAGCGGCCAGGTCAAGGCCTTCGAGGCCCTGATCCGCTGGCAGCACCCGGAGCGCGGCCTGCTGCCACCGGCGCTGTTCATTCCGGCGCTGAGCAACCAGCCACTGGCCCTGCGGGTCGGCAACTGGGTTATCGACCAGGCCTTGCAGCAACTGGCGCAATGGCAGGCCCTGGGGATCGATACCTGCGTCAGCGTGAATGTCGACAGCTATCAACTGCACAGCGATGACTTCGCCGAGCAACTGCTGCAGCGCCTGCAGCAGTACCCACAACTACGCCCCCAGCAACTGCGCCTGGAGATTCTGGAGACCGGCGCCCTGCAGGACATGCAGCACGTCTCGCAATTGGTCGATCAACTGCAGGCCCAAGGCATCGAGTTCGCCCTGGATGACTTCGGCACCGGCTTTTCCTCGCTGACCTTCCTCAAACAGCTACGCGCCAAGACCCTGAAGATCGACCAGAGTTTTGTCCGCCAAGCCCTCGAAGACCCTGAACAGGCCATGATCATCGACAGCATCGTCGGCCTGGCGCGCAGCTTCGAGCGCGAGGTGATTGCCGAAGGCGTGGAGAGCGAAGCCCACGGCCTGCTGATGCTGCAACTGGGCTGTGAGCTGGGCCAGGGTTACGCCATCGCGCGGCCGATGCCCGCTCAGGCCGTAGCCGCCTGGCTGGCCAGTTGGCAGCCCCCTGCCAGCTGGCAGGCCAGCCAGGCGCTGGACGAGCAGGGCGTACAACTGTTGCTGGCCGAACTGGCGCACGTGGCCTGGCTGCGCCAGCTACAGGAGTACCTATCTGGCCAGCAGAGTGACGCGCCCCAGGCCCACGCCGACAGCTGTCGTTTCGGACGCTGGCTGGACAAGCCGGAAACCCGCCAGCGCTATGCCGGACGCGAAGACTTCCAGGCATTGCTGAAGCAGCACGCCGCACTTCATGAACTGGCCGTGCAGTTACTCCGCCGTCACAGGGAAGACGCGCGCCAGGATATCAGCCAGGCGCTGGCCAACCTGCTGGCTACCAGCGCCAGCCTGATGCGCAAGCTACACCGACTGCGCCAGAGCCTGCACGCTAGCGACGACTGATCCAGCTCAAGATCGTCGTGGCTGCAGCCGATACAGTAAAGGCACAGTGATATCAAACCTGCCGCAAAGGACACTTCATGCGCACCTGGCTGACCCGCTTTTCCCTGAAAACCCGTCTACTCGGCCTGCTCGGCCTGCTCGCCATACTGGCGCTCGGGCTGACCCTGGCCGGCCTCAGCGGTATGCGCCAAAGCAATGCCGAGCTGGATCGTTTGTATAACCAGGTCCTGCTACCGGTGGACAAACTGGCCGACCTGACCAATCACATGCACCATGCGCGCAGCCAGTTGCTACTGGCCCTGCAACACCGCCCTGGCAGCGTCTACGAGAACGCTCACGACCACTCCGTCAGCCAGCACTTCGACGCCGTAGAGAACAGCCTGCGCATCATGCAGGAGCGTATCGACGACTATCAGCGCCTGCCGATGAGCGAGCAACAGCAGCGTCTGGTCAGCGAACTGCAACGGCATCTCGGCGATTACCTGAACAATGGCGTACGTCCGGTACTCAGCGCCATGCGTCAGGGCGATTATGTCGGCGGCAACGGCATCCTGCTGACCCGCCTGCAACCCGCCTTCATGACCACCTATGCCAGTGTCCGCCAACTTACCGAGCAACAGCATGCCCAGGCCAAGGCCGACCATGAGCGTGCCGACCAGCAATTCGACCAGTTGCTGTTGAGCATCAGCCTGGCGCTGGGTATCGCCGTGCTGTTGGTCAGCCTGATCGCCGCCGCCACCCTGTCGGGTATCACCCAGGCTGTGCAGGCCTTGCGCCTGGGAGGCGAACAACTGGCCGAAGGCAACCTGCGCCATCGCGTGGACTACCAGGGCCATGACGAGCTGGGCGACATTGCCAGCGCCTTCAACGGCATGGCGGCTCGCGTACAACACAGCCTGCAGGAACTGGCGGGCGCCGTGGAACAATTGGCCGCCGCCGCCGAACAGACCGCCCAGGTCAGCCACCAGACCAGTGATGGCATTCGTCGCCAGCAACTGGAAACCGATCAGGTCGCCACGGCCATGCATGAAATGTCGGCCACCGTCCAGGATGTTGCCGGCAATGCGGCCAGCGCCGCACAAGCGGCTGAACAGGCCGACCAGCAAGCCGAAAGCGGCAAGCGCGTGGTGCAGCAGACCATCGAGGCGATCGACGGCCTGGCCAGCGAAGTCGAGCATGCCGCCACGGTCATCCATGAACTGGAGGCCAACAGTGGCAGCATCAGCTCGGTGGTCGACGTGATCCGCAGCATTGCCGATCAGACCAACCTGCTGGCCTTGAATGCGGCCATCGAGGCCGCCCGCGCCGGCGAGCAGGGCCGAGGCTTTGCCGTGGTGGCTGACGAGGTGCGCTCACTGGCCTCGCGCACCCAACAGTCGACCAGCGAAATCCAGGCGATGATCGAGAAGCTCCAGCAAGGTGCCAACCGTGCAGTAGAAGTCATGCAAAGCAGCTGTGACAAGGCGCAACGCGGCAAGGAACAGGTCGCCAGTGCCGGTCACATGCTCGAGCAGATCAGCGCGGCAGTGGCCACCATCAACGACATGAACGCGATGATCGCCTCAGCCGCCGAAGAGCAAAGCTCGGTCGCCGAAGAGATCAATCGCAACGTCACCAGCGTCAGCCAGATCGCCGAAGAAACCAGCGATGCTTCGCGGCAGAACGTTGCCACTAGCACGCAACTGGCCAGCCTGGCCAGCCAGCTGCAAAAGGTCGTACAGCGCTATCGCCTGTGATCAGGTCGGCCACAACTGGCTGATGCCCGCCACGCCCTGGGCACCAGCCTGCCAGGCCTGCGCCAGGTGCTGGCGACCCAGCCCGCCCAACAGGTAGGCGGGACAGCGGCACACCGCCAGGCAATCCCGTACGGTTTCCCAGCCCAGCCCTGGCTGGCCGGGGTGACTGGTGGTGGGCAGCACAGGCGAAAGGGTGAGAAAGTCCACGCCCAGCGCCTCGGCCATGGCCAGTTCCTGAGGATCATGACAGGACGCCGCCAGCCAGCGACCCGCAGGCAGCGGTCGCGCCTGTCCGGCCAGTGCGTGCAACTGACGGGCATCGAGATGCCAGCCAACCTCGGGAAACGCCTCCAGCCGCGCCAGCTCGCCCTTGGCCATGAGCTGCGCTCGCCCTGCACACAGCGGCAGCAGCTGTGCCAGCAGGTCACGGTAGGCTTGCTCGGTCAGTTGCGGAGCACGCAACAGGATCAACCGGGTGCCCTGCTGCAAGGCCCGTTGAATACCCTGCAGCAACGCCGCGCTGGACAGGTTGGGCGGGGTAATCAGGTAACAGTCTGGCAGGCGCGCAGCCGCCACGATAGGCAGGTTGGCTGCAGGGAAGGCGTAATCAGGCAATGTCTCGGCAGGCACCCAACGCAACGGTTGGCCCTCGATACCCTGTGCCTGACCAGAAAAGGCACTGACCTCCCAGACATCCAGCAACACCTGCTTGTCGGCATAGTCATGGGCGACCTGGATCAGCGGACGCGCCTGCTGCACAGCGATCCCCAGCTCCTCATGGAGCTCACGAGCCAGGGCTTGCGCTACCGACTCGCCAGGCTCCACCTTGCCGCCGGGAAACTCCCAGAGCCCCCCCTGGTGCTTGTCGGGCGAACGCTGGGCAATCAGCACCTGCCCCTGCGCATCGCGAATCACCGCGGCAGCCACATGGATACGCATAGCGACAACCTCGTGCCCACCCACTGCCACGCACCACCAGGCGCCAGAACAGCAGGTGGGCAGCTTCTCAGGTGCGGTATTCCGCGTTGATCTTGACGTATTCGTGAGACAGGTCGGTGGTCCAGATGGTCTCGCTGCACGTACCACGTCCCAGCTCGATACGGATGGTAATTTCCTCACGGGCCATCACCGCAGCACCCTGTTCTTCGCTGTAGCTGCTGGCCCGGCAGCCCTGGCTGGCGATGCACACTTCACCGAGGAATACATCGATCTTGCTCACATCCAGGTCCGGCACGCCGGCATAGCCCACCGCAGCAAGGATGCGCCCCCAATTCGGGTCAGAGGCGAACAGTGCGGTCTTGATCAGCGGCGAATGGGCCACCGCATAGGCGACATCCAGGCACTCCTGGTGCGTAGCCCCACCATTGACCTGCACGGTGACAAACTTGGTGGCCCCCTCGCCGTCACGCACGATGGCCTGGGCAATGTCCATGAACACCGCGAACACCGCTTCGCGCAGCTTGCCGAACAGCTCGCCGCTGGCCGAGGTGATTTCCGCCAGGGGCGCCTGTCCGGTGGCAATCAGCATGCAGCAATCGTTGGTCGAGGTGTCGCCATCGATGGTAATGCGATTGAACGACTTGTTCGCGGCATCGCGTACCAGAGCCTGCAGCACATCGCGGCTGACCTTGGCGTCGGTGGCGATGTAGCCGAGCATGGTGGCCATGTTCGGGCGGATCATCCCCGCGCCCTTGCTGATGCCGGTGACAGTGACAGTCACACCGTCGTGCTGGAACTGCCGGCTGGCCCCCTTGGGCAGGGTATCGGTGGTCATGATGCCGGTGGCGGCTTCGGCCCAGTGATCTTCGTTCAGATCATCCAGCGCCGCCTGCAGCGCGCTTTCGATCTTCGCCACCGGCAGCGGCTCGCCGATCACCCCGGTGGAGAACGGCAATACCGCGCACTCGTCAACACCGCTCAGTGCGGCCAGCGCGGCACAGGTGCGGCGGGCGTTGGCCAGTCCCTCGGCACCGGTGCCGGCGTTGGCGTTGCCGGTATTGGTCAGCAGGTAACGCACGTCGCCCTGCAAACGCTCACGGGTGAGCAGCACCGGCGCCGCGCAAAAGGCGTTGGTGGTAGTCACGCCGGCAATCTGCGCCCCTTCGGCCAGGCGCATGATCACTACATCCTTGCGCCCCGGACGCTTGATGCCCGCCGAAGCAATGCCAAGTTGAAAACCGGGAACCGGGTGCAGGGTAGGCAGAGGACCAAGACCAACAGCCATGAAAGCGCTCCTTGTCGACACAGGTGACGGACGAAACAGTGAAAAAACGCCGCGAACAGGCTGGCCGTTCGCGGCGTGGTTAACGATGAATCAGCCTCGCCGCACACCAGAGCGGTAAAGCAGGCGGGGCCTTACAGGCCAGGCAAGCACTAACCTGTTAGTCAATCTTGCCGTGGCAATGCTTGTACTTCTTCCCGGAGCCGCATGGGCACGGCTCGTTACGGCCGATTTTCGACTCATTGCGCTGCGGTTGCTGGACGCCTTCCGCAGCGGGCTCGGCCGGCTCATCGCCGATCACATCGGGGGCCGCTGCATGCTGGAACTGCATACGGCGGGCCAGCTCCTCGGCCTCACGGCGCAAACGCGCCTCTTCCTCGACCGGGTCCTCACGGCGCACCTGTACATGCGAGAGCACGCGGATGGTATCGCGCTTGATCGACTCGAGCAGCTCCTGGAACAGGCTGAACGACTCGCGCTTGTACTCCTGCTTGGGGTTCTTCTGCGCATAACCACGCAGGTGGATACCGTGGCGCAGGTGATCCATGGTCGACAGGTGTTCCTTCCACAGGTCGTCCAGTACACGCAGCAGCATCTGCCGTTCGAACGTACGCAGCGCTTCAGCACCGGCCAGTTCTTCCTTTTCGTGGTAGGCGGCAACCAGTGCATCGTGGATTTTCGCGCGTAGCGGCTCTTCGTAGAGTTTCTCGTCGTCGTCCAGCCACTGCTGGACCGGCAGACGCAGGCCGAAGTCGCTGTACAGGGCCGCTTCCAGCCCGGCAATGTCCCACTGCTCGGGCAGCGACTGCGGCGGGATATGGGCGTCGATGGCGGCACTCAGCACTTCGCGGCGGAACTCGTCGATGGTTTCGGCGACGTTATCCGCCTGCAGCAGGCTGTTGCGCATGTGATAGATGACCTTGCGCTGCTCGTTGGCCACATCGTCATATTCCAGCAATTGCTTGCGGATATCGAAGTTGCGTCCTTCGACCTTGCGCTGCGCTTTCTCGATGGCATTGCTGACCATGCGATGCTCGATGGCCTCGCCCTGCTGCATGCCCAGCGCCTTCATGAAGTTCTTCACCCGGTCGGAGGCAAAGATACGCATCAGGCTGTCTTCCAGCGACAGATAGAAACGACTGGAGCCCGGATCACCCTGGCGACCGGAACGACCGCGCAGCTGGTTATCGATACGCCGCGATTCGTGACGCTCACAGGCAATCACATGCAGACCACCCGCTTCGATGACCTGCTGGTGACGTTTCTGCCAGTCGGCCTTGATCTGCGCCACCTGTTCGTCAGTGGGGTTTTCCAGGGCCGCGACTTCCACTTCCCAGTTACCACCCAGCAGGATGTCGGTACCACGACCGGCCATGTTGGTGGCAATGGTCACCGCACCCGGACGACCGGCCTGGGCAATGATCTCGGCTTCTTTCTCATGGTATTTGGCGTTGAGCACCTTGTGCTCGATGCCGGCCTTGACCAGCAACTGCGCAACGTATTCGGAACTTTCGATGGAAGCCGTCCCCACCAGCACCGGACGGCCAGCCTGCTGGCACTGGCGAATATCGGCAATCACCGCTTCGTACTTCTCGGCCTGGGTCAGATACACCAGATCGTTGTAGTCCTTGCGCGCCACCGGACGATGGGTAGGAATAACCACCACGTCGAGACCGTAGATCTGCCGGAACTCGAAGGCTTCGGTATCGGCGGTGCCGGTCATGCCGGACAGCTTGCCGTACAGGCGGAAATAGTTCTGGAAGGTAGTCGAAGCCAGGGTCTGGCTCTCGGCCTGGATATGCACCCCCTCCTTGGCTTCGATGGCCTGGTGCAGGCCCTCGGAGAGACGCCGTCCCGGCATGGTGCGGCCGGTATGCTCGTCGATGAGGATGATCTGGTTGTTCTGCACGATGTACTCGACGTTGCGATGGAACAACGTGTGTGCACGCAAACCGGAATACACGTGAGTCAGCAGGCTGAGGTTGTGCGCCGAATAGAGGCTCTCCCCTTCGGCCAGCAAGCCGGCCTTGACCAGCAGTTCCTCGACGAACTGATGGCCTGCCTCGTTGAGTTCGACCTGGCGGGTCTTCTCGTCGATGCTGTAATGGCCAGGCTGGGCCTCCTGGCCTTCCTCGGCCTCAACCTGGCGAGTCAGCTTGGGAATCAGCTTGTTGATCTCGCTGTACAGGCGCGAGCTGTCCTCGGCCTGGCCGGAGATGATCAGCGGGGTACGGGCTTCGTCGATGAGGATGGAGTCCACCTCGTCGACCACGGCAAAGTTCAGTTCACGCTGGAATTTCTCATCCAGGCTGAACGCCATGTTGTCACGCAGGTAATCGAAGCCGAACTCGTTGTTGGTGCCGTAGGTAATGTCGGCGGCATAGGCGGCGCGCTTTTCTTCCGGCGCCTGGAAGGGCGTGACCACGCCCACCGACAGGCCAAGGAACTCATACAGCGGGCGCATCCAGTTGGCATCGCGGCGGGCCAGATAATCGTTGACGGTTACCACGTGCACGCCTTTGCCGGACAGCGCATTCAGGTACACCGCCAGGGTGGCCATCAGCGTCTTGCCTTCGCCGGTGCGCATCTCGGCAATCTTGCCTTCATGCAGGGTCATGCCGCCGATCAGCTGTACATCGAAGTGGCGCATGCCCATGACCCGCTTGCTCGCCTCGCGGCAGACGGCAAAGGCCTCAGGCAACAGTTGATCAAGACTTTCGCCCTGCGCCAGGCGTGCCTTGAAGGCTTCACTCTTGCCCCGCAACTGCTCGTCGGAGAGCGCCAGCATCTGCTCTTCAAAGGCATTGACGGCCTGCACCACCTTGGCCATGCGCTTGACTTCACGCTCGTTCTTGCTTCCAAAGAGTTTCTTGAAAAGGGGGGCAAACATATCGGCAGGACTTCCACGCGTTGGAATGAAGAGCATCGCAGGCGACACCCAGGCAGCCTTCATGGCCGCAAGCGAAGGGGCATTCTACTCGGAAATGTCGGTGAGGAAAGGGGCTTCCCGGACTGTCGCCGTGCACCAGGACGCACATCTGCTACCATGCCGCGACCTGTGCGGAGTCCAGCCATGTCGTTTCGCCCCCTCGATGCCAAAGCACCCGCCCTGCTGCTGCGCGAGCTCAAGCCCTTGCGCGACCTGTTGCACAGCGCCGAGCAGCTCAACCGCCTGCAGCAACTGCTGGATGGCCAGCTGCAGCCGGCCGCCCGGCCGTTCTGCCGGCTGGCCTCCTGGCGCGAGGGTATCCTGCTGCTGATCATCACCGACAGCCAGTGGGCCACCCGCCTGCGTTACCAGGAGCGCCGCCTGCTCCGCCAACTACAAGGTCTGGCCGAGTTCCGCGGCCTGCAACGCATCCTTTTCAAGGTACAACCGACGCGTACCAGCCTGGGTTGCAGCATCGCGCCGCCACAGCGCTCGGCCAGCGCCCGTGCCAACCTGCTGGAAAGCGCCGAGGACATCCGCGACCCACGCCTCAAGGCAGCACTGCAACGCCTGGCTGCACACGTCCAGCCCGACGACTGACTACTCGACGATCACCACCCCACGCATGTCCGGGTGCGGCCCGCACAGGTACTCGTAGCGGCCCGGCAGGTCAAAGGAGCGCTGCCAGGCCTCGCCGGGAAACAGAGGCTCGGACTCGTCCAATCCTTCGTCCTGAAACCATACCGTGTGGTAACCGCGCTTCTCCGTATTCAGCCAGCGCACGTTGTCGCCCACGCGGATATGCACCTGCGCCGGCTGGAACTGCATATCCTGCATGCGCACCTCAACGTCCTGCCCCCAGGCGGCACCCGCCACCCACAAGGCCAATACTCCCGCCCAACGCTTCATGTTCCGCCCTCAACAGGTCTTCACAGGGAGTGTCGATCGCGCCACGGCCTCGCACAAGAGGGTGCGCCAGCCTGTCACAGGCAGACATAAAAAAGGCCACCCGAAGGTGGCCTGAATAAAGAGAAGAGATAGGGTATTGCTTAGCTTGCCGCAGCAGGACGCATGTAGGAGATGGGCGCGCTGCTGGCATCCTCGAAAATCACGACTTCCCAGGCATCGGTTTCCTCGATCAGCGTACGCAACAGGCGGTTGTTCAGCGCGTGCCCGGACTTGTAGCCCTTGAACTCGCCGATCAGGCTGTTACCCAGCAGATAGAGGTCGCCAATGGCGTCGAGGATCTTGTGCTTGACGAACTCGTCTTCGTAACGAAGACCATCTTCATTGAGCACATTGAACTCATCGACAACGATGGCGTTGTCCACGCTGCCACCCAACGCCAGGTTCTGCGAACGCAGGTATTCGATATCACGCATGAAACCGAAGGTGCGGGCGCGACTGACTTCCTTGACGAAGGAGGTGCTGGAAAAGTCGACACTGGCCGTCTGGGTACGTCCACGGAACACCGGATGATCGAAATCGATCTCGAAGCTCACCTTGAAACCGTCGAAGGGTACGAAGGTAGCGCGCTTCTCGCCCTCCTCCACGGTCACTTCGCGCAGCACACGGATGAACTTCTTCGGGGCGTCCTGTTCTTCCAGGCCAGCCGATTGAATGAGGAACACAAAGGGACCGGCGCTGCCATCCATGATCGGCACTTCGGGCGCGGAGAGTTCGACGTAGGCGTTGTCGATGCCCAGGCCAGCCATGGCCGAAAGCAGGTGCTCCACGGTGTCCACCTTGACATCACCATTGACCAGGGTGGTCGACATGGTGGTTTCCCCCACGTTCTCGGCGCGCGCGGGGATTTCCACCACGGGGTCGAGATCGACGCGACGGAACACGATACCGCTATCGACAGGCGCCGGCTTGAGGGTCAGGTACACCTTCTCCCCGGAATGCAGGCCAACGCCGGTGGCACGGATGATGTTCTTCAGGGTGCGTTGTTTGATCATGTTTTAGACTGCGTCTAGTTGCGAACTGTTTTCAACAATGGCCGGCGATGATAACAGAGCCGGCCTTTGCTGAACACCAATCACAACAATGCCCTCGATATAGTCAATCAATCAGCCTGACGGCGCAGGAAAGCCGGGATATCCAGGTAGTCCAGATCTTCCTGGGTATTCAGGCGTGCGGCCGTGGCGGCACTACCGTGGCTCTGACGCTGCACGGTAGGACGCTCGTAGTCCTTATAGTTGACAGATGCCGACTCGGCGCGCGGCGCGCTGGCGGCCGGCGCTTGCAGGGTAGCAGCGCTCGCCACCTGCAGGGTGTTGTCGACCACCTTGACCGGCTTCTCGGAACGCGAGCTGAGGCCGGTAGCCACCACGGTCACGTGCAGCTCGTCGCGCATATCGGCATCGATCACCGCGCCGACCTTGACGGTCGCGTGCTCGGAAGCAAAGGCTTCGATGATTTCACCTACTGCGGCGTATTCGCCCAGCGACAGGTCGAGACCGGCGGTGATGTTCACCAGAATGCCACGCGCGCCCTGCAGGTTGACGTCTTCCAGCAGCGGGTTGCGAATTGCCGCCTCGGTCGCCTCACGCGCACGATTCGGGCCGCTGGCCGAGCCAGTACCCATCATGGCCATGCCCATTTCACCCATCACGGTCTTCACGTCGGCAAAGTCGACGTTCATCAGACCCGGACGCTGCATGATGTCGGAGATACCACGCACGGCACCGGCCAGCACGTCATCGGCTTTGGAGAACGCCGACAGCAGGCTGGCATCCTTGCCCAGGATGGTCAGCAGTTTTTCGTTGGGAATAGTGATCAGCGAGTCGACGCACTCGGCCAGCGAACGAATCCCCTCGTCGGCCACCTGCATGCGCTTCTTGCCCTCGAAGGGGAACGGACGGGTCACCACAGCCACGGTGAGGATGCCCATTTCCTTGGCCACTTCGGCAATCACCGGTGCAGCACCTGTGCCGGTACCGCCACCCATGCCGGTGGTGATGAAGACCATATCGGCGCCTTCCAGCACCTCGGCGATACGCTCGCGATCCTCGATCGCCGCCTTGCGACCGATGTCCGGATTGGTACCGGCACCCAGCCCCTTGGTCACTGCAGTACCCAGCTGCAGGATGGTGCGTGCGCCGATGTTCTTCAGCGCCTGGGCATCGGTATTGGCGCAGATGAACTCAACGCCTTCGATGTTGTTCTTGATCATGTGGTTGACGGCATTGCCACCACCACCGCCGACACCGATAACCTTGATGACGGCGCTCTGCGGAACGTTGTCTACGAGCTCGAACATTTCCCTTCTCCTTTTTACTTTCTAGTTGTATCGCCTACTGCTACCGCGCTTAGAAATTGCCCTGGAACCAGCGTTTCAATCTTTCCAGTACCGGCGTTGCCGTCTCCTCACCACGCCCACCCGCGCTGTACCCACTGCCTTCGGACTGCTTCTGCAGGCCGTACAGCAACAGGCCAACCCCGGTTGCGTAGATTGGATTGCGCACGACATCGGTCATTCCCTTGACACTGTGCGGCACGCCCAGGCGTACCGGCATGTGAAAGATCTCTTCGGCCAGTTCGACAGCACCTTCCATCTTCGAGGTACCGCCGGTGAGGACGATCCCTCCTGGAATCAGATCCTCGTAGCCACTGCGCCGCAACTCGGCCTGGATGAGGGTGAACAGCTCGTCGTAACGCGGTTCAACCACTTCTGCCAGGGCCTGGCGGGACAGTTCGCGCGGTGGCCGGTCTCCCACGCTGGGGACCTTGATGGTTTCCCCCGCACCGGCCAGTTTGGCTAGGGCGCAAGCATACCGAATCTTGATCTCCTCGGCATACTGAGTCGGGGTGCGTAATGCCATTGCGATATCATTTGTGACCTGGTCGCCAGCAATCGGGATGACGGCCGTGTGGCGAATGGCTCCATCCGCGTAAATCGCGATATCCGTGGTGCCACCACCGATGTCGACCAGGCACACGCCCAGGTCCTTTTCATCGTCGGTCAGCACCGAGTAGGCCGAGGCCAATTGCTCGAGAATGATGTCGTCGACTTCCAGGCCACAGCGGCGCACGCACTTCTCGACGTTCTGTGCCGCGTTCACCGCGCAGGTCACGACATGCACCTTGGCCTCCAGGCGTACGCCGGACATGCCCAGCGGCTCGCGCACGCCTTCCTGGTTATCGATCACATAGTCCTGCGGCAGGCTGTGCAGCACTCGCTGGTCGGACGGGATGGCTACGGCCTGGGCCGCTTCGAGCACCCGTTCGAGGTCGGCCAGGCTGACCTCACGATCACGAATGGCCACGATACCGTGGCTGTTCTGGCTGCGGATATGGTTACCCGCCAGCCCCACGAAAGCCGAATGAATACGGCAGCCGGCCATCAGTTGGGCCTCCTCCACCGCACGCTGGATCGACTGCACGGTGGACTCGATATTCACCACCACGCCTTTCTTCAGGCCGCGCGACGGGCTGGTGCCGATGCCAACCACTTCCACCTGGCCGTCGGCGGTTACCTCGCCGACCAGCGCCACCACCTTGGAAGTGCCGATATCGAGACCGACGATCATCTTGCCGCTCTGCACGTTTGCCATGCTTGTTCCCTTCTCCTCAATTCACCGCTGTCGCAGGCGCGACAGCCGGCTCTACCTGACGCCAGGCCACGGCCAGGCCGTTGGGGTAGCGCAGGTCAACGCGTTGGATATTGGCCAGCTGAGGCTTGAGTTCGGCCTCATGGATGGCGATGAAACGGCGCAGTTTCTCTACCAGGTTGTCACGCCCGAGCAGCAACTCCAGGCTGTGCCCCTCGGCATTGGCCGTAGTCGTCAGGTACCAGCTGCCACGCTCACGCAGTTCCAGGCGGGCGATGGAGAAGCCCAACGGACGCAACAGCTGGCTGAACACCTGATACTGCTGCATCACCTGTTCCTTGGCACGCTGCGGGCCGACCAGCTGGGGCAGATGCTGATAATGCTCCAGCTCGCGGGGCGCAAAGGCCTGGCCCTGGTTGTTGAGCAAGGCCTGCTCCCCCCAACGGGCAATCGGCAGCTGTTCTTCCAGGCGAATTACCAGCTGATCGGGCCACACACGGCGCACTTCGGCACTGGCGATCCAGCTCATCTGTTCCAGCTCGCCACGCATCGCCGCCAGGTCGACTTCCAGGAAGCTCGCCGCCGCGAACGGTGCAATACGCTCCTGCACAGCCTGCTGGCTGATGTAGCGCAGGTCGCCCTGCACACTGATCCGGCTGATCGGCCGGTCGGCATACGGCAACAGGCGCTGAGTCCCCTCATAGACAACCAGCCCCAGCACTACCAGCGCCAGCGGCCAGAGCAGGCGCTTGAGCGGACTGAAGTCCGGGCGCGGCAGGCTCAAGCGCACGGGTTGCTTGGCCACCATGCGACTGGCCCCGCGTGGCGCCGGCTTGCCACCGCGCTGCGGTGCGCGCAGCGGCGCTGACGTGGGATGACGCAGGCTCATGACCATGGCTTAGCCCCTCGCCTCGACGCTGTCGGCAAGAATCGCCAGCACCAGCTGGGTGAAATCCAGGCCGGCAGCCCGCGCGGCCATCGGCACCAGGCTGTGATCGGTCATGCCCGGCACGGTGTTGACCTCGAGCAGCCAGAAACGCCCCGCAGCATCCTGCATCACATCGGCACGCGCCCAACCCTGCACGCCAACCGCCTCGCAGGCGCGCGCGGTCAGCTCGCGCAAGGCCTGTTCCTGGGCGGCCGGTAGGCCGCAGGGAATCAGGTACTGGGTGTCGTCGGCCAGGTACTTGGCCTCGTAGTCATAGAACTTGTGGGTTGTGCCCAGGCGAATCGGCGGCAGCACTTCGCCACGCAGCACGGCTACGGTGAACTCCGGGCCATCGATCCACTGTTCGACCAGCACCTGCGCGTCATAGCGCGCGGCTTCCTGCCAGGCCTCGATAAGCGCCGTGAGGTTGTCGACCTTGGCCATGCCGATGCTCGAACCTTCATGGGCTGGCTTGACGATCAGCGGAAAGCCCAGCTCTGCCGCGGCAGCCTGGCAATCGGCCGGCGAAGCCAACGCGGCATGCCGCGGCGTCGGCAGGCCGAGGCTATGCCAGACCTGCTTGGTACGCAGTTTGTCCATGGCCAGCGCCGAGGCCAGGATGCCGCTACCCGTGTAGGGGATGCCGGCACATTCGAGCAGCCCCTGCATGGCACCATCTTCGCCGCCCCGCCCATGCAGCACGATGAACGCACGGTCGACGTGCGCGTCAGCCAGGCGCTGCAGGATATCGTCACCGACATCGATCCCCACCGCATCCACCCCGGCCTGCAGCAAAGCCTGCAGTACGGCGTTACCGGATTTAAGGGAAACCTCGCGCTCGGCGCTCTTGCCGCCAAACAGCACGGCAACGCGGCCGAAGGCCTGCGGATCAAGGGTGCACTTCAGGCTCATTTCGACTCACCAGCGAACAGGGGGTGCTTGCACAATTGGCCAGCCAGGGCACCGATATCCCCGGCGCCCTGGCACAGCAGGATGTCGCCGTCGCGCAGCAACGGCTTGAGAATCGGGGCCAGGTCAGTACCCCGCTCGACATAGATCGGGTCCAGCTGACCGCGCTGACGGATGCTGTGGCACAGCTGGCGGCTGTCGGCGCCGGGGATCGGCTCCTCGCCGGCCGGATAGACCTCCATCAGCAGCAGGACATTGGCATCACCCAGCACCTGCACGAAGTCCTCGTAGAGGTCACGGGTACGGCTGTAGCGGTGCGGCTGGTAGACCATCACCAGGCGCCGCTCCGGCCAACCGCCGCGCACCGCCTTGATCACCGCCGCCACTTCACGAGGGTGATGACCATAGTCGTCGACCAGCATTACCCGCCCCTCGCCCAGCGACAGCTCCGGGTACACCTGGAAGCGCCGCCCAACCCCCTGGAAACCGGCCAGCCCCTGGACGATCGCGGCATCGTCGATCCCCTCGTCGGTGGCAATGGCAATGGTCGCCAGGGCATTCAGCACATTGTGATTGCCCGGCATGTTGACGCTGACCTGCAGCGGCTCACGCTCACGGCGCAACACGGTGAAATGGGTCTGCATGCCTTGCTGGCGGACATTGATGGCCCGTACGTCGGCATCTTCGGCAAAACCGTAGGTAACGATCGGCCGCGCTACCTGCGGGAGAATCTCGCGCACCACCGGATCATCTACGCACAGCACCGCCAGCCCGTAGAACGGCAGGTTGTGGAGGAACTCGACAAAGGTCTTCTTCAGCTTGTTGAAATCGCCGCCGTAGGTACTCATATGGTCGGCGTCGATATTGGTCACCACCGCGACCAGCGGCTGCAGGTGCAGGAAGCTGGCATCGCTTTCATCGGCCTCGGCCACCAGGTAGCGACTGGTCCCCAACTGGGCATTGGTGCCGGCGGCATTCAGTCGGCCACCGATGACGAAGGTCGGATCGAGCTTGGCGGCGGCAAACACCGAGGCGATCAGGCTGGTAGTGGTGGTCTTGCCATGCGTACCGGCCACGGCAATGCCATGCCGGTAGCGCATCAACTCGGCCAGCATCTCCGCGCGCGGCACTACCGGAATGCGTCGCTCCAGGGCATACGCCACTTCCGGGTTGCTCGGATTGACAGCACTGGACACCACCAGCACATCGGCACCACTGGCATTACTGGCGGCATGCCCAATATGCAGGGTGGCACCAAAGCGCTGCAGGCGTTCGGTCACCGGCGACGCCTTGAGGTCCGAGCCGGATACCTGATAACCGAGGTTGAGCAGCACCTCGGCAATCCCACACATACCGACCCCGCCGATACCGACGAAATGAATATGCCGGATGCGGCGCATTTCCGGCTGCGGCATGGCTTTACGGCTTTCAACCATGGGCCACCTCCAGGCAGGTATCAACCACCACCTTGGTGGCATCGGCTTTGGCCAGGCGCCGGGCGGCGGCAGCCATCGCAGTCAAACGTTCGCGGTGCATGGAAACCTCGGCAAGCTGCGCGGCCAAGTGGGCCGCGTCGGTCGTACGTTGGGCCAGGAGCACGGCAGCGCCCTCACTGACCAGAAATTCGGCATTGCGTGTCTGGTGGTCGTCGATGGCATGCGGCAGCGGCACCAGGAACGCCGCCTTGCCGGCCGCTGCCAGCTCGCTGACGGTCAGCGCCCCGGCCCGGCAGATCACCAGGTCAGCCCAGGCATAACTGGCGGCCATGTCCGTGATGAACGGCAGCACTTCGGCAACCAGTCCGGCGGCGCGGTAACGCTCGGCCGTCAGTTCGGCGTGACGACGCCCGGCCTGATGGCAGACCTGCGGGCGCTGCTCCGCCGGCAACAAGGCCAGCGCATCGGGCAACAGGCGGTTGAGCGGTTCGGCACCCAGGCTGCCGCCCAGCACCAACAGACGCAGCGGGCGATGCGCGGACTGCGGCACAGAGGGCGTAAGAAAAACTTCCGCGCGTACCGGATTACCCGTGGTACGCAGCTTGGCCGATGCGGCAAAGGCGCCCGGAAACGCCTGGCAGATGCGCGCCGCCAACGGCGCCAGGGCACGATTGGCCGTACCGGCAACGGCATTTTGCTCATGAATCACCAGCGGCACGCCGGACAGACGCGCGGCCAGGCCACCCGGGCCGGTGACATAGCCGCCCATACCCAGCACGCAGACCGGACGCAGCGTGCGCAGTACACGCCAGGCCTGCCACAGGGCACGCAACAGCTGCCAGGGCGCCTTGAGCAGCGCCAGCTTGCCCTTGCCGCGCAGGCCGCTGACCTGAATACGTTGCAGCGGCAGACCGGCCGCTTCGACCAGTTCGTTCTCGATCCCCTGCGGCGTGCCCAGCCAGTGCACCTCGTAGCCGCGTGCCTGGAACTCGCGGGCACAGGCCAGCGCCGGGAATACGTGACCGCCGGTGCCGGCAGCCATGATCAGCACCTTAGCGGCCATGGCGCAGCCCTCCCGACAACGGCGCAGGGGCCGGTTCGAGGAAGTCCTCCTCGCGGAACTCATAGTCGGCACTGCCCAGCAAGGCCGTACGCCGTTCCCACTCGATACGCAGCAACAAGGCCAGGCTGACACAGCAGATCACCAGCGAGCTGCCACCATAGCTGAGGAAGGGCAAGGTCAGTCCCTTGGTCGGCAGCAGGCCGACGTTCACGCCGATGTTGATGAGGATCTGGCCGATCCACAGCACCGCCAGGCCATAGGCCAGGTAAGCCGCGAAGAACTGCCGCGCCTGCTCGGCCCACAGGCCGATGTACAGCGCGCGAACACTGACGAAAACGAACAGCGCCACGCTGATCAGCGCCCCCAGCATACCCAGCTCTTCGGCCAGCACGGAAAACACGAAGTCGGTATGCGCTTCCGGCAGATAGAACTGCTTCTGGATGCTGTTGCCCAGGCCCACGCCGAACCACTCGCCACGCCCGAAGGCAATCAGCGCCTGGCTGAGCTGGTAGCCGGCACCAAACTGATCGGCCCACGGATCGACGAAGTTGAGCAGGCGCTGCATACGGTAGCTTTGGCTGGTCATCACCAGCACCCCGGCGCCGAGCACCGCGCTGGCCAGTGGGATGAAGCGCAGCAGGCTGACCCCGCCGAGGAACAGCATGGCAATCGCCGCGCCAAACAGCACCACGGTGGCCCCGAAATCGGGCTCGGCCAGCAGCAGGAAGCCCAGCATGCCCAGCAGCACCAGCGGCTTGAAGAAGCCACGCCAGGTATTGCGCACTTCCTCGCGGCGACGCACCAGATAACCCGCCAGGAAAACCACGGTGAACAGCTTGGCCAGCTCGGACGGCTGCACGTTGAACAGGCCGAAGCCAATCCAGCGCTTGGCACCGTTGACCTCTCGACCGATCCCCGGCAGCAGCACGAGAATCAGCAGCACAAAAGACACCAGCAGCAGTGGCGCTCCCGCACGCTGCCAGAACGATAACGGCAGCAGCAACACAAACAACCCGGCACACAGCCCGATGGCCAGGTACACCAGGTGACGGATCATGTGATACAGCGGGTTACCGGACAGCGCGGCAGCCACCTCGGTGGAAGCCGAGGCAATCATCACCAGGCCCAGGCCAAGCAGTGCCAGGCAACCCGCCAGCAGCGGGAAGTCCAGGTCAATGCCGCGCCCACTGTTCAGCGGCGACGGCTGCTTGAGCAGCTCGGCCAAACGACTCAGCACAGGGCCTCCACGGCGCGGGCAAACAGCTGGCCGCGCTCCTCGAAGTTCTTGAACATATCCAGGCTGGCGCAGGCAGGCGACAGCAGTACCGCATCCCCTGGCTGGGCCAACTCCGTGCAGCGCGCAACCGCCTCTTCCAGGTTGTTCACGCGCAGCAGTGGCACACCATCGCCCAAGGCATCGGCCAGCCGCTCGGCATCGCGCCCGAGCAACACCACGGCGCGGCAGAATTTGGTAACGGGGGCCTTGAGCGCCGAGAAATCGGCGCCCTTGCCGTCACCGCCGGCAATCAGCAGCAGTTTGCCGGCGATATCGCTGCCCAGCCCTTCGATGGCCGCCAGCGCGGCGCCAACATTGGTGGCCTTGGAGTCGTCGTAGTAGCTCACGCCCCGGCGCTCACGCAGCCACTGGCAACGATGGGCCAGGCCGGGGAAGGCTTGCAGCGCCTGCAGCATCGCTGCCATTGGCAGGCCTACGGCATGCCCCAGGGCCAGCGCTGCCAGCGCGTTGCTGTAGTTGTGCGCGCCACGTATCTTCAGTTCGGTAGTGGCCAGCAGCGGCTGGAACTGCAGCGCCAGATAGCTCTGGCCGTCCTGCTGCAACAGGCCGAAACGTTTGAAATCCGACTTGTCGAGACCAAAGCTCCAGCACGGCACCTGATCGGCAATCAACGGACGCGACAGCGGATCATCGCGGTTGACCACCACCTGACGGGCACCGCGGAAAATGCGGTGCTTGGCCAGGTGGTACTGAACCATGCCGTCATAGCGATCCATGTGGTCTTCGCTGATGTTCAGGCAGGTGGCCACCTCGGCATTCAGACGCTCGGTGGTTTCCAGCTGGAAGCTGGACAGCTCCAGTACGTACAGCTCGACCTCGTCGCTGAGCAGATCCAGCGCCGGGGTACCGATATTGCCACCCACCGCCACCTTCCTGCCGGCCGCCGCCGCCATCTCGCCGACCAGGGTGGTCACGGTGCTCTTGGCGTTGGAACCGGTGATGGCAACGATCGGGGCCTTGGCGTAGCGGGTGAACAGGTCGATGTCGCCGGACATCTTCACGCCGCGCGCGGCGGCTTCGCGCAGCGCCGAGGTGGCCAGAGCCAGGCCGGGGCTCACATAGAGCTCCGCGGCGCGGCACAGAAAATCGACATCCAGCTCACCGCAACGCACGTCCACCTGCGGGTAATCGCGCTGCAGGGTGGCCAGCTCCGGTGGGTTGCTGCGGGTATCGGCTACCGCGAAAGGCAACCCCTGGCGCGCCAGGAAGCGCACCACGGACATGCCACTCTTGCCGAGGCCGACAACGATACGAAACTGGTCGGAAGCGATCAGGCTCACGGATACGTCCTCAGCGCAGCTTCAGGGTGGCCAGGCCGATCAGCACCAGAATCACGGTGATGATCCAGAAGCGCACGATCACCCGCGGCTCCGGCCAGCCTTTGAGTTCGAAATGGTGATGGATCGGCGCCATGCGGAACACGCGCTTGCCGGTCAGCTTGAAGCTGGCCACCTGGATCATCACCGAGAGGGTTTCCATGACGAACACACCGCCCATGATGAACAGCACGATCTCCTGACGGACGATCACCGCGATAGTGCCGAGCGCGGCACCGAGGGCCAGCGCACCGACGTCACCCATGAACACCTGCGCGGGGTAGGTGTTGAACCACAGAAAGCCCAGCCCCGCCCCCACCAGTGCGGCACAGAACACAATCAATTCGCCAGCACCTGGTAGATAGGGAATCAGCAGGTACTGGGCAAAATTGATGTTGCCCGACAGGTAGCAGAAAATTGCCAGTGCACCGGCCACCATCACGGTCGGCAGGATCGCCAGGCCATCCAGGCCGTCGGTGAGGTTCACCGCATTGCTGGTGCCGACAATGACGAAATAGGTCAGCACCACGAAACCCACGCCCAGCGGCAACGCCACGTCCTTGAGCAGGGGCACGATCAGCGTGGTTTCCACCGGATTCTGCGCCGTGACATACAGGAAGATGGCCGCCGCCAGACCGAACACCGACTGCCAGAAATACTTCCAGCGACTCGGCAGGCCACGCGAGTTCTTCTCGATCACCTTGCGATAGTCATCCACCCAGCCGATGGCGCCGAACAGCAGGGTCACCGACAGCACCGTCCACACGTAGCGGTTGGACAGGTCGGCCCAGAGCAATGTGCTGATGGCGATGGCCGTAAGAATCAGCGCGCCACCCATGGTCGGCGTGCCTTTCTTCGACAGGTGCGATTGCGGGCCGTCGTTACGCACGGCCTGGCCGATCTGACGGATCTGCAGGGTACGGATCATCCACGGACCCAGCCACAGCGACAGGGCGAGCGCAGTCAGCACGCCGAGAATGCCGCGCAGTGTCAGGTACTGGAACACGGCAAAGCCCTTGTGGAACTGTTGCAGGTACTCGGCGAGTAGCAGCAGCATCAGTGAATCTCCCCGGATTGGCCACAGAGTGCCGCGACGACCTTGTCCATCGCCGCGCTGCGTGAGCCTTTTATTAGAATGGTGGTGCCGGCCGTTTCGGCCTGCAGAGCGCTGATCAGGCTGGCCTGATCAGCAAAATGACGGGCGCCGGCACCGAATGCCGCCACGGCATGGCGCATCAGCGGGCCTACCGCATACAGTGCAGAGACTTTGCCGGCGGCATGCGCGCCCACCTGACGATGGCCTTCTTCGGCCCACTCGCCCAGCTCGCCCATGTCGCCCACTACCAACAGGGTACGTCCGGCAAAACCGGCCAGAATGTCCACCGCCGCGCACATCGACACAGGGTTGGCGTTATAGCTGTCATCGATGACCCGCACCCCCTGCGCCGTCAACTGCGCTACGCAGCGCCCGGGCACCGGCTGCAGGGCCTGCAACCCGGCGACCATAGCAGCCAGGCTGACGCCCAGGGCATGCGCCGCCGCGCAGGCCGCCAGGGCATTGCTGACGTTGTGTTCGCCCAGCAGGTTGAGCTGGACCACGGCCTGGCCCTGCGGGCTGTGCAGGGTAAAGCCCTGGCAGCCACGGGCATCACGGTGCAACTCGCCCGCATGGAAGTCGGCTCGCGCTTCCTGCAGGGCAAAACGCAGGATCGACCGCCCGGCGGCACGCGCCTGCCAGGTGGCGAAGGCGGCATCATCCAGGTTGAGTACCGCCGTACCGTCAGCCGGCAAACCCTCAATAATCTCGCCCTTGGCCTCGACGATTTTTTCCGGACCGCCGAACTCGCCAACATGGGCATTCCCGGCATTGGTCAGGATGGCCACCTGCGGACGCGCCAGGGCCACGGTGTAGGCAATCTCGCCGACATGGTTGGCGCCCAGTTCGATCACCGCCGCGACATGCTGTTCGGCCAACTCCAGCAGGGTCAGCGGTACCCCGAGGTCATTATTGAGGTTGCCACGCGTGGCCAGCACTTCGCCATCCAGCGCCGCACGCAGGATGGCCGCGAGCATTTCCTTGACCGTGGTCTTGCCACTGGAGCCGGTCACTGCCGCCAACTGGCCACGAAACGCCTGACGATTCAGTGCGCCCAGCTGGCCCAGCGCCAGTCGTGTGTCAGCCACCTGCAACTGCGGCAGGGCCAGGCTGGCATCCGCCTGCTCGACCAGCGCCGCCACGGCGCCCTTGGCCGCCACTTCCGCCAGGTAGGCATGCCCGTCGAAATTCGGCCCACGCAAGGCAACGAACAGTTGCCCCGGCTGCAGGCGCCGGCTGTCCGTGCACAGGCTGCTGAACGCCACGTCCCCGCCCAGCAGACGACCATTCAGGGCCAGGGCCATTTCCGCCAGGGACAGTGGCTTAAGCATGGGCCACCTCCCAGGCACGCAGAGCCTCGGCGGCCTGTTGCAGGTCGCTGAACGGCAGGCGCTGACCGTGGATTTCCTGATAATCCTCATGCCCCTTGCCAGCCAGCAGCACGACATCGCCGGCCTCGGCCTGGCTAACCAGGCGGGCAATCGCCTCGCCGCGCCCGGACAGGAAGGTCACCGCCTCCGGCTGCACGAAGCCGCCACGGATATCGGCAAAGATCTGCTCGGGCGCTTCGCTGCGCGGGTTGTCATCGGTCACCCAGACCTGATCAGCCAGTCGCTCGGCCACGGCGGCCATCAACGGACGCTTGCCGCGATCACGGTCGCCACCACAACCAAACAGGCAATAAAGCCGCCCCTGCACATGCGGACGCAAGGCCGACAGCACCTGCTCCAGAGCATCCGGGGTGTGCGCGTAATCGACCACCAGCACAGGCTGCCCCGGCTGGCCGAAGCGCTGCATGCGCCCCAACGGCCCCTGCAGGCGCGGCACCAGGGCAAGGATCTCGCCCAACGGATAGCCCAGCGCCAGCAGGCTACCCACCACGGCCAGCAGGTTACTGAGATTAAAACGGCCGAGCAGCGCGCTGCGCAGCCAGCCTTCGCCCTGCGCGGTATGCAGGCGCGCCTGCACACCCTGTTCGGTGAAGCGCATTTCACTGCAGTACAGGCTGGCCTTGCTGTCCTGCTGGCTGTAGCTGAACAGCCGCGACGGCAGGCTCCGAGCGGCCAGCTCACGACCGAAGGCATCATCTAGGTTGATCACCCGGGCACGCAGGTCCGGCTGGGCGAACAGGCGCGCCTTGGCTTCACCATAGGCCTGCATGTCACCGTGATAGTCGAGGTGGTCACGCGAAAGATTGGTGAACACGGCGAGGTCGAAATCCAGCGCAGCCACCCGCCCCTGCTCCAGACCATGGGAAGAAACCTCCATGGCCACGGCACGTGCGCCTGCCTGTTTCAGCTGTGCCAGGGTGGCCTGCACGCCCAGCGCATCCGGCGTGGTATGCCGCCCGGCCAGCAGTTCGCCATGGAAACCGTTACCCAGCGTACCGATGATTCCGCAGCGCTCGCCGAGCAGGTCCAGAGCCTGGGCCAGCAACTGGCTGACACTGGTTTTGCCATTGGTGCCAGTGATGCCGATCAGGCGCAGGGCGCGGCTCGGCTCGCCATAGAAACGCCCGGCAATCGCCGACAACTGGGCAGACAGGCCACGCACCGCGATCAGCGCGCACGCGCTGTCCTGCATCGGCGCAGCACCGTCAGCCTCGTAGGCCACGGCTGCAGCGCCACGGGCAATGGCATCAGCGATATGCGCCCGGCCATCCGTCTGGCTACCCGGCACGGCCAGGAACAAGTCGCCCGGCAGAACCTTGCGGCTGTCCAGGGCCAGTTCACGAATAAGCACCGCGGACTCGGCCTGCGGCAACAATTGATTGAGTGGCATGGGCATCAGAAGCGCCCTCCGTTGACCTGGGCCAGCTTCTGCGGCTGCGCTTCGGCAGGCAGGTTATCCGGCGCGATATTCATCAAACGCAGCGCCCCGGCCATGACCTTGCCGAACACCGGAGCGGACACCAGGCCACCGTAGTAGGCACCGTTGCTCGGTTCGTCGATCATCACCACGGTGGCGATACGCGGGTTATCCATGGGGCCGACCCCGGCAAAGAAGGAGCGATAGGCCTTGTCGACGTAGCCTTTGCTGCCAACCGCCGCCTTGCGCGCGGTACCACTCTTGCCGCCGACGTGATAGCCCGGCACCTTGGCCCGTGCACCACCGCCACCCGGCTCTTCGACCACGGCCTGGAGCATCTGCAGCACCTGCTTGGCCACGGCAGCATCCATGACCTGTACCGGCTGCGGCAGGCGATCCTGACGGACCATCGACAGCGGCACGTTCTTACCCTCGTTGGCCAGGACGGCATAGGCATGCGCCAACTGCACGGCAGTCACCGACAGGCCGTAGCCATAGGCCAGGGTGGCGGTTTCCGCCTGCGGCCACTTGCGATGATTGGGCAGGTTGCCCACGCGCTCGCCAGGGAAACCCAGGCCGGTATCCTGGCCCAGGCCGGCCTGCTGCATCACCGCATAGATCGGCTCGGCACCGATATCGAAGGCAATCTTGCTGATGCCGACGTTACTGGACTTCATGAGGATCTGCGTCAGATCCAGCACGCCACCGCGCGACACATCGCGAATGGTGTAGCGGCCGATACGCAGGCTGCCCGGATGGGTATCCACGGTGCTCTCGGGCTTCCAGCGCCCGGTACCCAGTGCCGCGGCGATGGAGAACGGCTTGACCGTGGAACCCGGCTCGAAGACATCGATCATCGCGCGGTTGCGCATGGCCTGAGGATTGAGATTGCGCCGGTTGTTGGGGTTGTAGGTCGGCTGGTTGACCATGGCCAGCACTTCGCCGCTCTTCACATCGAGCATCACCAAGCTGCCAGCCTTGGCACCGAACTCCTGCAGGGCATTGCGCAGCTCGCGGTGCGCCAGGTACTGCAGGCGCAGGTCGATGGACAACGCCAGGGCCTTGCCCGACTTGGCGTTCTGGGTGACCTGGATATCCTTGATCAGCTTGCCGCGACGATCCTTGAGCACCTGGCGCTTGCCCGGCACACCGGCCAGCCACTCGTCGAAGGCCAGCTCGACGCCCTCGCGCCCCTTGTCATCGATATCGGTAAAACCGACCACATGTGCCGTGACTTCACCGGCCGGGTAGAAGCGCCGGAACTCTTCCACGCCATACACCCCGGGAATCCGGTATTCCAGTACCGCCTGACCCTGCTCGGGCGTCAGGCCACGCATCAGATAGATGAATTCCCGCCGGGCGTTCTGCTCGATACGCTGCACCAGCGCACGCGGTTCCAGGCCCAGCAACGCGGCCAGCTCGGGGATACGCCCAGCCGCCGGCAACAACTCCTTGGGGTTGGCCCACAGGGTCATGACCGGCGTACTGACGGCCAGCGGCTCGCCATTGCGGTCGGTAATCAGCCCGCGGTGTGCGGGAATCGGGATATGCCGCAGGCTGCGGGCATCGCCATGCGACTGCAGGAAATCCCGATCAACCACTTGCAGGTCGACAATCCGCCAGGCGATCGCTGCCACCAGCACGGCAAGCACCACCAGCACCAGACGAAAGCGCCACGGATACTGCACCCCGGGCAGGCGGATCATGGCGCCACCATGCGGACTTCGCCCGGCTCGGGAATGCGCATCTGCAAGCGCTCGGCGGCCAGACTCTCGATACGGTTATGCGCTGTCCAGGTGCTCTGCTCAAGAATCAGCCGTCCCCATTCGGCCTGCGCCTTGTCACGCACACTGAGCTCGCCATACAGCTCGTTGAGCAACTGGCGACTCCAATGCGCGCAGTAGGACACCCCCAGCGCCGACAGTACGATGCACACAAACAGCACCAGGAGCAGGCTGCTACCCGGTGGCAGGGGCTTGGCGAACAGGCGGCTCACCGCAGCTTCTCCGCAATACGCATGACGGCACTGCGCGAACGCGGGTTGGCACGTACTTCCGCTTCGCTGGCAAACACCGGCTTGCCATGCAGCTTAAGGCGCGGCTCGAACGCTTTGGGGATGATCGGCAAGTCACGCGGCAGGCGATCAACTTCGCCCTTGGCATGCCGGCGCATGAACTGTTTGACGATACGGTCTTCCAGGGAATGGAAGCTGATCACTACCAGGCGCCCACCCACGGCCAGGGCTTCGAGCGCCGCATCGAGGCCACGCTGCAGATCACCCAGTTCATTATTGACGTGGATTCGCAGACCCTGAAAGGCACGGGTCGCCGGGTTCTTGCCCTTCTCCCAGGCGGGATTGGCATCGGTAAGCACCTGGGCCAGGTCCGCAGTACGCTCGAACGGCTTGAGCGCACGACGCTGCACCACCGCACGCGCCATACGCTTGGCGAAGCGCTCTTCGCCGTACTCCTTGAAGACCCGGGCAATTTCTTCCTCGTCCGCCATGGCAATGAACTGCGCGGCACTCAGCCCGGCATGCGGATTCATGCGCATATCCAGCGGGCCGTCATTGACAAAGCTGAAGCCTCGCTCGGCGTCATCCAGCTGCGGCGAGGACACGCCAAGATCGAGCAATACACCATCCACTCGGCCATGCAGCTGGCGCTGCGCCAACTCATCGCCCAGCTCGGCAAAACTGCGCTGCACAACGACAAAGCGGCCGTCTTCGGCCGCCAGCGCTTGCCCCGTGGCAATAGCTTGCGGGTCTTTGTCAAAGCCCAGCAGGCAGCCCTCCGCACCCAGCTTCTGCAGAAGCAGGCGACTATGCCCGCCGCGCCCGAAGGTGCCATCGACATAGCAGCCATCGCCGCGCACAGCCAGGGCCTCGATAGCTTCATCGAGCAATACGGTGATATGGCGAAACGGGCTGGTCATGCTCACAGGATCAGATCACGCAGGTCATCCGGCAGCGCGCCGGGTTGTTTGATGGCAGCCAGATCCGCTTCCGCCAGGGCATTCCAGGCATCCTCGTTCCACAGCTGAAACTTGTTCAGTTGCCCGACCAGCATGGCGTGCTTGTCCAGGCCGGCATGGGTGCGCAGGCGCGGCGGCACGAGAAAACGACCGTTGCCGTCCAGCTCGATATCCACTGCATTGCCGATCAGCAGGCGCTGCAGGCGGCGCGTCTCTTCGCGCAACGACGGCAGCTCACGCAGCTTGGCCTCGATCAGCTCCCACTCGGACAACGGATAGATACACAGGCAGGGGTCTACCGCATCAATGGTCACGATGAGCTGGCCAGCACAACGCGCAAGCAGCTCATCACGATACCGACTCGGCATCGCGAGGCGCCCTTTGGCGTCGAGACTGATGGCGTTAGCTCCGCGGAACAAGGCTGCGCTTCCCCTTATTAACTAGCTATCCGTGCCCATAAAAACCACTTCAACCCACTTTATGCCACTTCGGCACACTATAGGAACGCAGCAACCCCACCGTCAAGGCACGGCAAAGCGGAAAAATCCTTATGTGACGGCGATTTAGCGCCGCCCCAGGGGGAATGAAGGGGCTTTTTGACGGAGCCAGAACAGGCAAAAACGAACCAGCACAAAGCACTGAACTTCGAACTTAAAGTACTTTGTTAAGAGTAAGATTTTTTAGGCATTAAAAAGGCGGGAAAAACAGCACTGCAGAAGTAACAGCAGCGAGAAAGGAAGGTGGAGAGTCGGCCTGTAAGCCGGGTTCTGTCGAGGACAGCCATTCCTCTACGCACTACATCACTGCAGCGCTTTAGCAACCTACCCGGTTCCAGCGCGGGCCACGCCAATGGAACCCTATTTGGTCTTGCTCCGAGTGGGGTTTACCTAGCCACGGACTGTTGCCAGCCGTGCGGTGCGCTCTTACCGCACCTTTTCACCCTTACCGGCGCTTGCGCGCTTAGGCGGTTATTTTCTGTGGCACTTTCCGTAGGCTCACGCCTCCCAGGCATTACCTGGCACTCCGCCCTATGGAGCCCGGACTTTCCTCCCCCTGCCAGATGGCAGGCAGCGACTGTCCAGCCGACTCTCCGCCGGCAAGGGTAACGGCAGCCGCCACAGGCGGCAAGCGCAAAGCGCAACAACCAGCGTCGCCGTGCCGCCTCAACGCTAAGACTGACGAGCCAGCGCTGCCTGGTACAACAGGTTCTTGCGCACCCCGGTAATCTCCGCCGCCAGTGCTGCGGCACGCTTGAGCGGCAAGTCGGCCAACAACAGGTCAAGCACGCGCAGCGCCTCACCACTCAGCGCCTCCTCGCCCTCGGGCGCCTGCCAGCCCGCCACCAACACCACACACTCACCGCGCTGCTGGTTGCTATCAGCCGCCACCCAGGCGCACAACTCATCCAGCGGCAGCCCCTTGAGGGTTTCAAAAGTCTTGCTCAACTCACGCCCAAGCACCGCCTGACGCTGCCCGCCAAAGGCCTCGCACATGTCCTGCAGGGACTCCAGCAGACGATGCGGTGCCTCGTAGAAGATCAAGGTGCGGGACTCCTCCGCCACGCCCTGCAGGCGCGCCTGGCGCGCTGCCGCCTTGGCCGGCAGGAAACCCTCGAAGATGAAACGATCCGAGGGCAGGCCAGCGGCAGAGAGCGCTGCGACCAGGGCACAGGCTCCCGGCACAGGCGACACACGAACCCCCGCCGCCCGTGCGGCACGCACCAGATGGAAGCCTGGATCGGAAATCAGCGGTGTACCGGCATCGGAAATCAGTGCCACATCCTCACCCGCCAGCAAACGCTCGACAAAGCGCCCCCCCTGTTCGCGCTCATTGTGCTCATGACAGGCGGCCAGCGGCGTCGTGATGCCGAAGTGCTGCAGCAGCCGCGACGAGTGACGGGTATCCTCCGCGGCAATCAACGCCACCTCGCGCAACACCCGCAGGGCACGCGCGCTGATGTCTTCCAGATTGCCGATCGGCGTAGCCACCACATACAGGGTACCGACAGCAGATGAACTCAAAGGGGCGGACGACACGGCAGACTCCGGGACATTGAACAGGCGCACGATTGTAACGGCTTTCCCGCCACAGGTTCGCACCCATGGCGCCCCTTCGGTACAATCGCCGATTCGTTGACCCGAGTACCAGGATAGACTCCATGACCTTGCGCCCCCTGCTCGCCTTCAGCCTTGCCGCCCTGCTTTGCGCCTGCGCAAGCGACGGCCGCGCCCCGCTTGGCGAACTGCCCCGCACCCCCAAGGCCAGCATTGAGCAACTGCTCAGCGAAGCCAGCAGCAGCCAAGGTGAACAGGCGGCGCTACTGCGCCTCTCCGCCGCCGAGCAGGCGTTGCGCCTGGGCCACTGGCAGCAGACCGCAGACATCCTGCAACAGGTGCCGCTGGACTCGCTCAAGCCGGCCCAGCAAATCTATGCCAGCACCCTGAGCGCTGAGCTGGACCTGGCCCGCGAACGCCCAAAAAGCGCGCTCAAGGCCTTCGCCCATCCCAGCTTCGAGCGCCTCGCCGAACTGCCACTGGAGCAGCAACTGCGCAGCCAGAGCGTACGCGCCCAGGCCCTGGAAGCCGATAAACAACTGCTCGCGGCAGCCCGTGAGCGCGTGTTCATTGCCCCCCTGCTCGCCGACCAGCAACAGGCGGCCAACCATGCCCATATCTGGAAGCTGCTCAGCCAGCTTTCCCGCCAGGAACTGCACAGCGAGGGCGACAGCGAGTTCGACGCTTGGCGACAACTGGCACTGATCAGCAAGCAGAATGCCACGCCACAACAGCAAAGCGCGCAGATCGACGCCTGGCTGGCAGCCCACCCGCAGCACCCGGCGGCACAAGACCTGCCCCAGGCACTGCGCGACATCCAGCAACTGGCTCGCCAGCCCTTGCAGAAAATTGCCCTGCTGCTGCCCCAGGACGGCCCGCTGGCCTCGGTGGCACGCGCCCTGCGTGACGGCTTCCTGGCCGCGCACTACCAGGCCCTGGCCAGCAACCCACAGCTACCCAGCGTGCAACTGTATGACAGCAACAGCATCAGCTCGCTGGACGCTTTCTACCAGCAAGCCAGCCAGGACGGTATCCAGCTGGTCGTCGGCCCGCTGGAAAAACCGCTGGTCAAGCAACTCAGCGAACGCGAGCAACTGCCCCTGCCCACCCTCGCCCTCAACTACAGCGACAGCACGCGCACACCGCCGGCCCAGCTCTTCCAGTTTGGCCTGGCTGCCGAGGACGAGGCGCGCGCAGCCGCGCAACGCGCCTGGGATGACGGCATGCGCCGCGCCGTAGCGCTGGTGCCGAGCGGCGAATGGGGCCGCCGCGTGCTGGCCGCCTTCCAGGGCAGCTGGCAAGCACAAGGCGGGGAGCTGCTTGGCGTGCAATACATCGATCAACCCGTCGAGCTGGCACGACAGATTGCCGAGCTGCTGCAGCTGCGCCAAAGCGAAGCACGCGCGCAGCGCCTGGAGGCCGCCGTGGGCAGCAGCATCGATGCACAGCCGGCGCGTCGCCACGATATCGACTTCATCTTCCTTGCCGCCACGCCGCAGCAAGCGCAACAGATCAAGCCAACGCTGGCCTTCCAGTACGCCGGCGACATCCCGGTCTACGCCACATCGCACCTTTACAGCGGCACGCAGAACAGCACGCAACTGCTCGACATGGACGGCATTCGCTTCTGCGAAACCCCCTGGCTGCTGTTTGCCGACAACAGCCTGCAGCAACAGACCAGCGGTCAATGGCCGCAAGCCTCGGGCAGTCTGGGCCGCCTGTACGCCATGGGCGCCGATGCCTATCAGCTGACCCCGCGCCTGCAACAACTGCAAAGCCTACCGGGAATGAGCCTGGACGGCCTGTCCGGTCGCCTGAGCCTGGCTCCCGGACAACGCGTACAGCGCCAACTGCCCTGGGCCGAGATCCGCGACGGCCAGGTCGTGCCGCTGCCAGGCAACGATTATTGAGCCGCCAGCACAGCGGCCAGCTCGCCGAGCAACGCGCCTGTCAGTTCCTGCAACGCCAGGGACTGCGCTTGCTCGAGCGGAACTGGCGCTGCCGCCTGGGGGAACTGGACCTGATCATGCGCGACGACGACCATCTGGTGTTCGTCGAGGTACGCTATCGTAGCCATGCCGCCTGGGGCGGCGCGGCGGCCAGCGTCGATGCGCGCAAACAGGCACGACTGATTCGTGCCGCCGAGCAGTTTCTCCAGCAACACCCAGCCCTCGCACGCCTGGCCTGCCGCTTCGATGTCGTCGCCCTGGACGGCGAGCAACCGCCAGACTGGCTGCAGGGAGCATTTACCGGCTGAATCGGGTCTATCAAGCAATTCTGCTCGACCGATAACCTCCGGTCGGGTAAAAAACCACGCCATGGCGCCCGCTCACCGCGCAGGCAATAGTTCACCGGCGCAAGCCGCGCACTCGAAGGTCTCAACGATGGATATGCAATCCCGAATCCGCCAGATGTTCCAGGCCAGCATCGACACCAAGCAGCAGGCCATGGACGTGCTGATCCCCGTGATCGAACAAGGCAGCCAGGTCATGGTCAACGCCCTGCTCAACGAGGGCAAGATCCTCTCCTGCGGCAATGGCGGCTCGGCCGGCGATGCCCAGCACTTCTCCTCGGAACTGCTCAACCGCTTCGAACGCGAACGCCCCAGCCTGCCGGCGATGGCATTGACCACCGACAGCTCGACCATCACCTCGATCGCCAACGACTACAGCTACAACGAGGTGTTTTCCAAGCAGATCCGCGCCCTCGGCCAGCCCGGCGACGTGCTGCTGGCCATTTCCACCAGCGGCAATTCGGCGAATGTCATCCAGGCCATCCAGGCCGCACATGACCGCGAAATGACCGTTGTGGCGCTCACCGGCCGTGATGGCGGCGGCATGGCCTCGCTGCTGCTGCCGGAAGATGTGGAGATCCGCGTGCCAGCCAAGGTCACCGCACGTATCCAGGAAGTCCATCTGCTGGCCATCCACTGCCTGTGCGACCTGATCGACAACCAACTGTTCGGGAGTGAAGAATGACTCGCAAAGCCCTGCTTCTGCTCTGTCTCAGTACCTGCCTGGCCATCGCTGGCTGCAGCAACCGCAGCATCGGCAAGTCCATCGATGACAAGCTGCTGCCGGGACGCATCAGCAGCAAGATCAACCAGGCCAGCGCTGACCTGAAGAGCAACTCGAACGTGGTGGTGGTCAGTTATAACGGGGTAATTCTGCTGGCCGGGCAAACGCCGCGCGCCGACCTCAAGGAACTGGCCGAACGAGTGACCAAGTCAGAGCCCGGAGTGCGCCGGGTACACAACGAATTGCAGCTCATGCCGCCCAGCGCGGTAAGCGGCCTGGCACGCGTCAATGACGCGACCATCACCAGTTCGATCAAGACGCGCCTGACCGCCGACAGCAAGGTGCCGGCACGCAATATCAAGGTGGTTACGGAAAACGGCGTAGTCTTCCTCATGGGCCTGGTCAGTCGTCAGGAAGCCAACCTGGCCACGCGCATCGTGCAGGATGTCTCCGGGGTACAGAAGATCGTCCGCCTGTTCGAATACACCAACTGACAGGCCATTCGGTACAGTCTCGGCCGTACCCGTAAGGTACGGCCGCCCCCTTACTTGACGACCTTCAGGCTGGGCCGACCGCCGGGCTTGGGCGGTTCATCCTGAGGCGTCGCACCTTCCTCTTCAGCCAGAACAGCTTCTGCTTCCGGGGCTTCCAGCTCGAAGACCATGCCTTGCCCGTTTTCTCGGGCATAGATCGCCAGCACGGCCGCGCAAGGCACGTATAAACGGTGCGCCACACCTCCGAAGCGCCCTTCGAAACTGACCGCCTGGTTGTCCATTTCCAGGTAGCGCACCGCCGACGGCGAAACATTCAAAACGATCTGTCCATCGCTGGCAAAACCGGGCGGCACGCGCACCTGCGGATAATCGCTATTGACCAGCAGATGCGGCGTGCATTGGTTATCCACGATCCATTCGTAGAGTGCACGCAACAGGTAGGGACGACTGGAGTTCATGCAGGCTCCTCAGCGCATATCGCGTTCGGCCGCCGACAGGCTGGCCTGGAACGCCGGTCGGGCAAAACCACGCTCCATATAATCAAGCAGGGGTTTGGCCGCACGGGGCAGTTCAATACCCAGCTGTGGCAGGCGCCAGAGAATGGGCAACAGGCAGCAATCTACCAGACTCATGTCCTCGCTCAAGAAGAAAGGCTTGTCGGCAAACAGTGGTGACACACCAATCAGGCTCTCGCGCAACTCCTTGCGCGCCTGCACCCGTACGGCATCCTTTTGCCGGGGATCAAGGATCTGGTCGACCTGTCGGCACCAGTCGCGCTGGATACGATGCACCAGAAGGCGGCTGTTAGCCCGCGCCACCGGATAAACCGGCAACAACGGCGGATGCGGATAGCGCTCGTCCAGGTACTCCATCACCACACTGGTCTCGTAAAGCGCCAGGTCGCGATCGGCCAGGGTAGGCAGGCTTCCGTAAGGATTGAGCTCGCTGAGTTGCGCCGGGCATTGTCCGGCCTGCACCTCGATCAGTTCGGCCTGCACGGATTTCTCGGCAAGTACCAGACGTACCCGATGGCTGTAATGGCTCAGCGGATCGGAAAACAGCGTCAGCTTGTTGATGGCGGCCATGCGGTGAGGCTCCTCCTCGCGGTTCAACTTTTTGGGAGGCAGAAAGACGCGCGCGCCCCGTAGGGCGCGCGCTGCGAACGGCCAGACAGTGCTTAGTGCACGTCTTTCCAGTACTCGCGTTTCAGCAGGTAGGCGAACACGAAGAAGAACGCCAGGAACAACAGTACGTAGGTACCGATGCGCTGGCTCTCCAGCTTGACCGGGTTGGCCGAGTAGGCCAGGAAGGTCACCAGGTTCTTCACCTTCTCGTCGAACTGCTCGGGTGTCAGCTCGCCACTGTTCGGCACAATGGTCAGCTGGTCACAGGCTTCGTGAGTGATCGGCGCACCGGTCAGCGGGTCGAACTGCTTCTTGCCGCCCTCCACTACCTGTACCTGCTTGCAACCTACTACCTGACGGCCTTGCAGACCAGCCAGTACGTTGGGCATGCCGACATTCGGGAAGACCTTGTTATTGACGCCGTAGGGACGGGTCGGGTCTTCATAGAAGGCACGCAGGTAAGTGTACAGCCAGTCGTTGCCACGTACGCGAGCCACCAGGGTCAGGTCGGGCGGCGCCGCACCGAACCACAGCTTGCCGTCTTTCTCGCGCATGCTGCTCTTCATGTGGTCGCCGATCTTGGCGCCAGTGAATACCAGGTTGGCCTTCATCAGTTCTTCGCTGATGCCCAGGTCACGCGCGACACGCTCGTAACGCTGGTACTTGGCGCCATGGCAGCCCATGCAGTAGTTGGCGAAGGTACGCGCGCCGTCCTGCATGGCGGCCTTGTCGCGCAGGTCGATATCCACTTTATCCAGCGGAACTTCCAGAGCAGCGGCAGAGGCAAAAGCCGGCAGGAGCGCAAAAATAAGTGCTGCAAATTGCTTTTTCATTAGCCAGTCACCCTTTCCGGAACCGGTTTAGTCTTCTCCATCCGGGTGTAGAACGGCATCAGGATGAAGTAGGCGAAGTACAGTACGGTGCAGATACGCGCCAGCAGCGTGCGACCATCGGTCGGCGCCAGCACACCCAGCACACCGAGGATCACGAAGGACACGCAGAACACCAGCAGCCACAGTTTGCTCATCCAGCCTTTGTAGCGCATGGACTTGACCGGGCTACGGTCCAGCCAGGGCAGCACGAACAGCACGGCAATCGCTGCACCCATGGCAATCACACCCAGCAGCTTGTCCGGCACGGCGCGCAGGATGGCGTAGAAGGGCGTGAAGTACCACACCGGGGCAATGTGCGCAGGCGTCTTGAACGGGTTGGCCGCTTCGAAGTTCGGTTTCTCCAGGAAGTAACCGCCCATTTCCGGGAAGAAGAACACCACGGCACAGAACACGAAGAGGAACACTACGACGCCAACGATATCCTTGACGGTGTAGTAGGGGTGGAAGGGGATGCCATCCAGCGGCACGCCATTCTCGTCCTTCAGCTTCTTGATCTCGATGCCATCGGGGTTGTTCGAACCCACTTCGTGCAGCGCCAGGATGTGCATAACCACCAGGCCAAGCAGGACGATCGGTAGGGCAATCACGTGCAGGGCAAAGAAGCGGTTCAGGGTAATCCCGGAGATCAGGTAGTCACCACGGATCCACTCGGTCAGGTCAGCACCAATCACCGGGATGGCACCGAACAGCGAGATGATCACCTGGGCGCCCCAGTAGGACATCTGGCCCCAGGGCAGCAGGTAGCCCATGAAAGCCTCGGCCATCAGGGCAAGGTAGATCAGCATGCCGAAGATCCACACCAGCTCGCGCGGCTTCTGATAAGAGCCGTAGAGCAGACCGCGGAACATGTGCAGATAGACCACCACGAAGAACGCGGAAGCCCCGGTGGAGTGCAGGTAGCGGATGATCCAGCCGTACTCCACATCGCGCATGATGTACTCGACGGAAGCGAAGGCTTCCTCGGCCGACGGGGTGAAGCTCATGGTCAGCCAGATACCGGTAAGGATCTGGTTGACCAGCACCAGCAGGGCCAGCGAACCGAAGAAATAGAAGAAGTTGAAGTTCTTCGGTGCGTAGTACTTGGACAGATGGTCTTCCCACATCTTGGTGGCGGGGAAGCGGGCGTCAACCCATTCCATGAACTTGCTCATCATGCCTTCTCCTGATCCACGCCGATGATGATGACGTCATCAGACTCGTAGCTGTACGGCGGAACCGGCAGGTTCAGCGGCGCCGGCTGGGCCTTGTAAACACGGCCCGCCAGATCGTACTTGGAGCCGTGGCAGGGGCAGAAATAGCCACCCTTCCAGTCTGGCCCCAGATCGGCCGGAGCGACTTCCGGACGGAACGACGGCGCGCAACCCAGATGGGTACACAGGCCGACGACCACCAGCAGCTCAGGCTTGATCGAACGGTGCTTCGGATCGACATAGCTCGGCTGTTCCGAGGCTTGCGATTGCGGATCCGCGACCTGCCCCTCGACAGCCTCCAGCGCAGCCAGAATCTCTGCGTTGCGGTTGAGGACGAACACCGGCTGACCACGCCACTCAGCAACGATTTGCTGACCCGGCTCGATCTTGCTGACATTCACCTTGACCGGGGCACCCGCAGCCTTGGCCTTCGCACTGGGGAACCATGACCCCACGAACGGGACCGCAGCGCCCGCCGCTCCTGCCGCACCTACCACAGAGGTAGCTGCCACAAGGAAGCGACGCCGGCCTGCATTCACGCCGTCATTGCTCATTAAGTCGTCTCCCATCAGCTGTATGGCCTGTGGTTCAGGCCTTTAGTATGAAAACGGTGGTGCGCTAAAAATTCGCCAGATGGTAAAGAAAAGCCCCAATTCTGACAAGGTAACAAGCTGTCACAGGGGCAGGAAAACCCCGGTAGTTCAGGCCTTTGCCGGGACCATCTCGCCACTTCATTGATCTGGCTCAAGCCCGCCGCACTCAACCGACCAACGCGACACCAGTAACGCTCCGGCATAAAAAAACGCCCACTTGCCAGTGGCAAATGGGCGTTCTTGGTGAAACGCCGAAATTAGCGCTTCGAGTACTGCGGACGCTTACGCGCCTTACGCAGACCGACTTTCTTACGCTCGACTTCGCGGGCATCGCGAGTCACGTAGCCGGCCTTACGCAGCGGGCTGCGCAGACCTTCGTCATAGGCGATCAGCGCGCGGCTGATACCATGACGGATAGCGCCAGCCTGGCCACTTACACCACCACCAAGCACGGTGATGTACAGGTCAAACTTCTCCAGGGTCTCGGTCAGCTCGAGCGGCTGACGCACGACCATGCGCGCGGTCTCACGACCGAAGAAGTTTTCCAGAGTGCGGTTGTTGATGGAAATCTTGCCAGTACCCGGACGCAGGAATACGCGTGCGGTAGCAGTCTTACGACGGCCAGTGCCGTAGTTTTGAGTCGCCGACATAATCAACTATCCCGTTAAATCTTGAGTTCTTGGGGCTGCTGTGCGGTGTGCGGGTGAGCGGCACCCTTGTACACCTTCAGCTTGCGATACATGTCGCGGCCCAGCGGGTTCTTCGGCAGCATACCCTTGACCGCGATCTCGATGACGCGCTCAGGAGCCTTGGCGATCAGCTTCTCGAAGCTGATTTCCTTGATGCCACCCGGGAAACCGGAGTGCGAGTAGTACATCTTGTCGCTGGTCTTGGCGCCGGTCACACGCACCTGCTCAGCATTGATGACCACGATGTAATCACCGGTATCAACGTGCGGAGTGTATTCAGGCTTGTGCTTACCGCGCAGGCGGCTGGCGATCTCGGTAGCCAGACGACCCAGGGTCTGGCCGGCAGCGTCGACGACGTACCAGTCGCGCTTAACAGTTTCCGGTTTTGCAGTAAAAGTCTTCATTCGCTATAGCCTCAGGGGCCGCCCTGAAAATAAGACGGCGGATCTTACTGAATAGTACTTGCTTTGACAAGTCAAAGACGGCCGGAAACAGACACTGTCGGGGGCTCGGGTCAGTGCGTCCGCTACGGCAAGGGGGGTTCGGTGGACTAGGCATCTCCACCTTCCGTCACGACGAGCTAGGCATTCCCGTCGTGAAAGCCGGCGAATTATGCCCATGCGCGCCGCAAGCTGCAAGCCGGCCTTACAGGGCGCGGGCAATGATTTCCTTCATGATCTCGTTGGTACCGGCATAGATGCGCTGCACGCGGGCATCCGCCCAGGCCCGCGCCACCGGATACTCCCACATGAAGCCATAGCCACCATGCAGCTGCACGCACTCATCGAGCACCTTGCACTGCAGGTCGGTTCCCCAGTACTTGAGCATCGCCGCAGTCGGCACATCCAGCTTGCCGGCCAGGTGCAACTCCAGGCAACGATCGACGAACACCCGACCGATCTGGATTTCCGTGGCCATTTCCGCCAGCTTGAAGCGGGTATTCTGGAAATCGGCCACGGCCTTGCCGAATGCCTTGCGCTCACGGGTGTAGTCCAGCGTCCACTGCAACGCGGCCTCGGCCGAGGCCAGCGCGCCCACGCCGACGGTCAGGCGCTCCTGAGGCAGCTCCTGCATCAGGTAGGCAAAGCCCATGCCGGCTTGCCCCAGCAGGTTCTCCTTGGGCACCCGCACATCCTGGAAGAACAGCTCGGAGGTATCCTGAGCCTTCATCCCGACCTTCTCCAGACGCTTGCCCTTGGCAAAGCCCGGCGTACCGGCCTCGACCAGGAACAAGCTGGTGCCCTTGGCGCCCGCCTTGGGGTCGGTCTTGGCGACCACGATCACCAGATCGGCCAACCAGCCATTGGTGATAAAGGTTTTGGAACCATTGATCACATACTCATCACCATCCAGCACCGCCGTGGTTTTCACACCCTGCAGGTCAGAGCCGGCACCCGGTTCGGTCATGGCAATGGCTGTGACCAGCTCGCCCGAGACCAGCTTGGGCAGGTAGTGCAGTTTCTGCGCCTCACTGCCGTAGTGCAGGATGTAGGGCGCGACGATGTCCGAGTGCAGCGAAAAGCCGATACCGGTCAGACCGAGACGGCCGATCTCCTCGATGACCACCGTACTGTAGAGAAAATCAGCACCCATGCCGCCGTAGGCTTCAGGAATATGCGAGCACAGCAAGCCGGCCTCACCGGCCTTGTTCCACAGCGCGCGATCGACATGCCCGGTCTTTTCCCATTGCGCATGGAACGGCACAGCCTCCTGCTCAAGAAACTTGCGCACGCTGTCGCGGAACAGTTCGTGATCGGAGCTGAAAAGGGTTCTGGGAATCATCGTTGCACCTGCAGACCTGAACAAAAAAGAGTGTTCAGGCACTCTAACCAAGCAACCGCTTGCTTAGCACTGGACAGTTACGCCAATAAATAAGACGATCCCGCCACACTCTGGCTGCTTAGCCTTAGACCAAAACAACAAGACTGCCCAGCCATGACGCTCGCCGCCCCCCATCGCCCGCTGCATACCGTGAACATCCTCGCCACCGACGGCGTATTCGCTTCGACACTGATGCAAGCCAAGGATTATTTCCACATGGCCAGCCTGCGTCATGGCAAGCAACAGGGGCTGGGCCTGAGCCCCAGCTTCAACATTCGCCTGGTCAGCCCGGACGGCCATCCGGTGCGCAGCTTCAGCGGCGTGAAGATCCCCGTGGATGGCGCTCTGGCGCCTTGCGACCTGATCCTGCTGCCCGCGTTCTGGGGAGATTTCGCCAGCCTAAGCCAGCGCCATCCACAGATCATCGACTGGCTACGCCTCTGCCACGCACAAGGCAGCGCGCTGTGCGGTGAAGCCACCGGGGTGTTCTGGATGGCCGAAGCCGGGCTGCTCGACGGCAAGGAGGCAACCACCTACTGGCGCTTCTTCCAGGCCTTCGCCGAGCGCTTCCCCAAGGTCAACCTGCGCCAGGACAAGCACCTTACCGATGCCGATAACCTGTACTGCGCCAGCGGCGTCACCTCGGCCTGCGACCTGTACATCTACCTGATCGAACGCTTTTGCGGCAGCCAGCTGGCACAGGGCGTAGCGCGTGACATTCTCTACGAAGTACAACGCAGCTACACACCGGGGCGCATGGGGTTTGGCGGCCAGAAGCTGCATCAGGACCTGAGCATCCTGCACATCCAGCAATGGCTGGAGGAGCACTATGCCGAGCGCTTTCGCTTCGAAGACCTGGCGCGCGAGCATGGCATGAGCATCCGCAACTTCATGCGACGCTTCCAGGCGGCGACTGGCGACAAACCGCTGCACTACTTGCAACGACTGCGCATCGAAACCGCCAAGGGCCTGCTCAGTGCCACCCGCAAGAGCATCAAGACCATCAGCTATGACGTCGGCTACGACGACGCCAGCTTCTTTGCCCGCCTGTTCCGCCAGCACACCGGGCTGTCACCCAACCTGTACCGCCGCCAACTGCAGCAAAAGGACAGCTGAACGAGGCGCCCGCCTTCAGGGACGGTGCGGGCGCGAGAGGAACTCGTGACTCTGCATTTCCAGCAGGCGACTCAGCGTGCGCTGAAACTCGAAACTCAGCCGGCCGCCGGTATACAGATCCTTGAGCTCCACTTCCGCGGAAATGATCAGTTTGACGTTGCGGTCGTAGAACTCGTCGACCAGGTTGATGAAGCGACGCGCCATGTCGTCCTTGGCCACGCTCATCTGCTCGACGTTGGCGAGGATCACCGCGTGGTAGATCTTGCCCAGCTCGATGTAGTCGTTCTGGCTACGCGGGCCGTCGCACAGCTCGCGGAAATCGAACCAGGCGATGTCGTCACCTTCCTTGCGCGCGACGATCGGGCGATTCTCGATCATCAGCGTCTTGTTTTCTTCCACCACGCAGTGCTCCGGCAGTAGGCTGCGGAAGCTCTTCTCCAGGCTGGTCTCGGCCTCGGCATCCAGCGGGAAGTGAAACAGCTCGGCCTGCTCCAGGGCACGCAGGCGATAGTCCACACCACTGTCAACGTTGACGATCTCGGTGTGTCGCTTGAGCAACTCGATGGCTGGCAGGAAGCGCGCGCGCTGCAGGCCGTCCTTGTACAGGCCATCAGGAACGATGTTGGAGGTCGCCACCAGGCTCACCCCGTTCTTGAACAGTTCTTCGAGCAGGGTTGCCAGAATCATCGCGTCGGTGATGTCGCTGACGAAGAACTCATCGAAGCAGATCACCCGCGCCTCGTCCGCAAAACGTTTGCCGATGATGGTCAGGGGGTTCTTCTCGCCCTTGAGGGTCTTCATCTCCTCATGCACACGCTTCATGAAGCGATGGAAGTGCGTACGCATCTTCTGCTCGAAGGGCAACGCATCGAAGAAGGTGTCGACCAGATAGGTCTTGCCGCGCCCTACTCCACCCCAGAAATACAGGCCCTTGACCGGCCCCTGGCGCTTCTTGGCGAACAGTTTGCCGAGCAATCCGGATGCCTTGGAGTCCGCCACCAGCTCGTCATACAGGCGCTGCAGATGGCGCACGGCATTTTCCTGGGCGGCATCATGGAAGAAGTCCGGCCGCTGCAGATCGGCCTGGTAGCGTGCGAGGGGCGTCATATTCGTTAGCCAAGCAATGAAAAACGGGGGCGTAAATGTAACGGCGCCCCCGTCGCTTGGCAATCGAACCTGTGGCCAACGGTCGCAGCAGGCTAGGCCTGCGCCGTCAACGCCTCGCGCAAACGCTGCTGCGCCACCGCGCAGGCCGGCTCATCGGCGAACTGCGGGCTGTGTCCGACACACTGCTCGTCCAGCCACAGGCTGAAGGTAGCGCCGGCCTGGCGTACATCCAGTGGCTCACCGGACTGCAAGCGCTTGCTGACCTGGCCGGCCGCCTTGCCATCGGCAAACGACACGGACAGCAGCAACTGCTCGCCCGCTGCGTCCAGCACACGGAAGCGGAAGCTGCCGTCGTCGTCGCGAAAGCTAACCACGCGGGCGCTTTTCGCGGCTTTCTTTTTCTCGCTGACCGCAACCTGCACCTGCTCGCGGAACGAGCGCAGACCGACGGCTTCGCGCAGCTCGCCGAGGAACGGCGTGGCGATCTTGCGCGCCTTGCTGGCACCGGCCAGGAGGATGTCTTCCAGGTCTGCCGGCCGGGCGATCAGCGTGTTGTAGCGCTCGCGCGCCTCGCCCAATTCATTTTCCAGCAACTGATACAGTCGATTCTTCGCCTCGCCCCAGGCCAGACCACCTTCCAGCTCGGCGCGGAACTCGGCCTGCTGCGCCTGACTGGCAAAAGCCTGGTACAGGGTAAACAGATGCGAGCCGTCGGCATCCTTGGGCTCACCGGGCAGGCGCGAGTCGGTGACGATACGCGCAACGGCATCCTTCAGCTGCTTGGCCGTACCGAACAGCGGGATGGTGTTGTCGTAGCTCTTGCTCATCTTGCGGCCATCGAGACCGGGCAGGGTCGCCACCTCTTCCTCGATCACCGCTTCGGGCAGGGTGAATAGCTCGCGGCCCTGGCCGAACAGGTGGTTGAAGCGCTGACCGATGTCACGCGCCATTTCCACGTGCTGAATCTGATCACGACCAACCGGCACCTTGTGCGCGTTGAACATGAGGATGTCCGCGGCCATCAGTACCGGGTAGCTGAACAGGCCCATGGTCACGCCGGCATCCGGGTCTTCGCCGGCCTCAACGTTCTTGTCCACCGAGGCCTTGTAGGCATGCGCACGGTTGAGCAGGCCCTTGCCGGCGACACAGGTGAGCAACCAGCACAGCTCGGGGATCTCGGGGATGTCGGACTGCCGATAGAAGGTCGCCTTGTCGGTATCCAGGCCCAACGCCAGCCAGGTGGCGGCGATCTCCAGGCGCGAACGCTGGATGCGCGCCGGGTCGTCGCACTTGATCAGTGCGTGGTAATCGGCGAGGAAATAGAAGGAATCAGCCTGCGGGTCGCGGCTGGCAACAATCGCCGGGCGGATGGCCCCGGCATAGTTGCCCAGGTGGGGCGTGCCGGTGGTGGTGATGCCGGTAAGAATACGGGTGGTCATGGGCAATCGCTTGTCGAATATCGGAATGGTCACAGGCGCGGCAGGAGGAGCGTCTTCAGCTCAACCAGCCGGCCGTGGAAAAAGTGGCCGCATTCTGCCACTTTCAGCAGCTCGTGGGCACGCGGCAAGGCCTCGCACCAGGCGTACACCTGCGCCGGATCAATGACTTCGTCCTGTTCCGGCTGGATCACTACCAGCTGCCCGCCTGTTGGCACCGGCTGCGCCTGCAGGCGGGTCACCGCCGGAGCCAGCATGAGCAGGCGCTGCACGGCAATGCCGCGCGCCTCCAGGCGGGCAGCCAGGCTACAGGCGACAAAGCCCCCGAAGGAAAATCCCGCCAGGCTCACCGGCAACTGCGGATGCTGCGCGCAGAGCCAGTCCAGCGCGGCCTCGGCATCGTCGATCTCGCCACTGTGCATGTCGTGCACGCCCTCGCTGGCGCCCACCCCGCGGTAGTTGAAGCGCAAGGTTATGTAGCCGGCATCTCGGGCGCAGCGCTGCACGCTGGAAACCACCTTGTTGAGCATGCTGCCGCCCTGGGTGGGGTTGGGGTGACAAATCAGTAACAGCCCCTTGGGCTGTTCCAGTGGCTGGTAAAGTGCTTCAAGCGCGCCGCAGGGGCCGCTGAGCTGCACGGGGGTTTCACGCATCAACAACAGGGAACTCCGTGACCCTGACGCGGGTCTGCACGTCTTCGAATGGCATTGGCGCGGCGCTATACAGCCCGCCGGCAAGTCGCTACCGTAAAGCAAAGCCGCCCTTAATGAACAGAGGAAGGATTCGTGGAACAGACTCTCTCGGCCTGGTTGCTGCCAGCCCTCGCCCTGCTTGCCGGTGTCGGCATCGGCTTCATCATCGCCCGCCTGGCGCCCAACACCATTCCAGGGCGTACCCAGCGCCAGCTGGATGATCTGCAGGAGCGTTTCGACAGTTACCAGAACGACGTGGTGACCCACTTCAACACCACCGCCAGCCTGGTCAAGAAACTCACCCAGAGCTATCAGGACGTACAGGAGCACCTGGCCAGTGGCGCTACGCGCCTGGCACTCGACGAGGTCACCCGGCAACGCCTGCTGGCCGCCCTGCAGATGGACGACAGCACGCCCCACAACGAGCGCCTGGAGCCACCTGCCGGCTATGTACCGCGCGACTACGCGCCGAAAAGCGATGCCAACAGCCCCGGTACGCTGGCCGAAGACTTCGGCCTGAAACGCTAGGTAACAGCCTGCCGACCGGCAACAGTCTGACCAAGGCGTCAACTCGATTGACGCCAGGGCCCGCCTGGTGCGAACCTTCGCCACCTGTTCCGGGCCCGCCGCAGAGCCTTCGGCCCTGAGGGGCTGACAGCCAGGCGTACACCGCCAAGCCATAGCATCGCCCAGCCTCGCCCGGAACCCGCCAGGTCGCCCTGCATTCGACCTGCTGCCTGACTCTCCTGCCGTCAAGGAACCGGAACTATGTTGCTGCGCCGCATGCTGACCATGCTGGGTATCGTTACCTTGGTCGTTCTCGCTCTCGCCGCCTACAAGGGCTACAGCATCTACCAGCAGGTACAGATGTTCTCCGCCCCGCCGCCCGCCATCAGCGTGGCCGCCAGCCGGGTCGAAGCACGCCCCTGGCAACGCCTGCTGCCCGGTATCGGCACGCTCAAGGCTTATCAGGGCGTCGACCTGACCGTAGAAGCCAGCGGCACCGTACGCGAAGTACTGTTTGCCTCCGGCGAGCAGGTCAACACCGGGCAACCCCTGCTGCAACTGGACAGCGAGGTCGAACAGGCCATGCTGGCCACCGCCGAGGCGGCCCGCAACCTGGCCCGCGTGGAGTACGAGCGCGGCCGCAACCTGGCTGGCAAGCAGGCCATTTCCAAGAGCGAATTCGATCGCCTGAACGCCGAACTGCTCAAGGCCGAAGCCACGGTCGCGCAACTACGTGCGCAACTGGCCAAGAAACGCATCGTCGCGCCATTCAGCGGCACCATCGGCATCCGCCAGGTGGATGTGGGCGACTTCCTCTCCTCCGGCACCACCCTGGCTACCCTGCAGGACCTGTCGCGCCTGTATGTCGACTTCTTCCTCCCCGAGCAGGCGGTGCCGCAACTGGCCATCGGCCAGCAGGTACGCCTGCGCGTAGCCGCCTACCCCGACGAGCTGTTCAACGGCGAGATCAGCGCCCTCAATGCCAAGGTCGAGGACAGCACGCGCAACCTGCAGGTACGCGCCACCCTGCCCAACCCCGAGCAAAAGCTGCTGCCAGGCATGTTCGCCAACCTCGACGTGCTGCTGCCTGAGCAATCCCCGGTACTGGTGGTTCCGGAAACCGCGCTGACCTACACCCTGTATGGCAACTCGGTCTACGTGGTGCTGCCCGAACTCAACGAGCAAGGCCAGCCAGAAAAGGACAGCGATGGTCAGCCGCTGCTCAAGGTCGAACGCCGCTACGTGGATAGCGGCGAGCGGCGTGACGGTCTGGTGGAAATCCGTAAAGGCCTGCAGGCCGGCGAGCAGGTGGTCACGGCCGGCCAGCTCAAGCTGGACAGCGGTGCCCGCGTACGGCTCGGCGACGACCCGCTGGCCCAGCCGGGCCAGGCCAGCGCAGCCCACCCGCAGCCCTGATCCCTCGGCGCCAAGGACCTCGATATGGCTTTCACAGATCCCTTCATCCGCCGTCCGGTGCTGGCCAGCGTGGTCAGCCTGCTGATCATCCTGCTGGGCATGCAGGCCTTCAGCAAACTGGTAATCCGCCAGTACCCGCAAATGGAAAGCGCGCTGATCACGGTGAGCACCGCCTACCCCGGCGCCAACGCGGAAACCATCCAGGGCTACATCACCCAGCCGCTGCAGCAGAGCCTCGCCAGCGCCGAAGGCATCGACTACATGACCTCGTCGAGCCAGCAGAACCTCTCGGTGATTTCCATCTACGCACGCATCGGCGCGGACAGCGACCGACTCTTCACGGAACTGCTGGCCAAGGCCAACGCGGTGAAGAACCAGTTGCCGCAGGAAGCCGAGGACCCGGTGCTGGCCAAGCAGGCCGCCGATTCGACGGCGCTCATGTATGTCAGCTTCTACAGCGACCAGCTGTCCAACCCGCAGATTACCGACTACCTGTCGCGGGTCATCCAGCCCAAGCTGGCCACCTTGCCAGGCATGGCTGAGGCAGAAATTCTCGGCAATCAGGTATTCGCCATGCGCCTGTGGCTGGACCCGGTGAAGATGGCTGCCTACGGGGTAACCGCCGATGACTTCAGCAGCGCCGTGCGCCAGTACAACTTCCTCGCCGCCGCCGGCGAAGTGAAGGGTCAGTACGTGGTCACCAGCATCAATGCCAGCACTGACCTGAAGAGCGCCGAAGCCTTTGCCGCCATCCCGGTGAAGACCGTCGGCGACAGTCGCGTGCTGGTCGGCGATATCGCCCGGGTGGAGATGGGCTCAGCCAACTACGACTCGATCAGTTCGTTCGACGGCATCCCTTCGGTGTACATCGCCATCAAGGGCACGCCCAGCGCCAACCCGCTGGACGTGATTAAGCACGTGCGCGCCGCCATGCCTGAGCTGGAGGCGCAGCTACCCCCCAACCTCAAGGTCGCCATCGCCTATGACGCCACGGAGTTCATCCAGGCATCCATCGACGAAGTGCTGAAGACCCTGGCCGAGGCGGTGCTGATCGTCATCGTGGTGGTCTTCCTGTTCCTCGGCGCGCTGCGCTCGGTGCTCATCCCGGTGATCACCATTCCGCTGTCGATGATCGGCGTCCTGTTCTTCATGCAACTGATGGGCTACTCGATCAACCTGCTGACCCTGCTGGCCATGGTGCTGGCCATCGGCCTGGTGGTGGACGACGCCATCGTCGTGGTGGAAAACATCCACCGGCATATCGAGGAAGGCAAGACACCGCTCGATGCGGCCATCGAGGGCGCCCGCGAGATCGCCGTGCCTGTGGTCTCGATGACCATCACCCTGGCGGCGGTGTATGCCCCTATCGGTTTTCTCGAAGGGCTGACCGGCGCACTGTTCAAGGAGTTCGCCCTGACCCTGGCCGGTGCGGTGATCATCTCCGGCATCGTCGCGCTGACCCTCTCGCCGATGATGTGCGCCAAGCTGCTGCGCCACGAGGAGAACCCCAGCGGCCTGGCGCATCGCCTCGATCAACTCTTCGAGCGGCTCAAGCGCCGCTACCAGCGCGCCCTGCACAGCACCCTGGAAACGCGGCCGGTGGTGCTGGTGTTCGGCCTGATCGTCATGCTGCTGATTCCGGCATTCCTCGCCTTCAGTACCAGCGAGCTGGCCCCGGAAGAAGACCAGGGCATCGTCTTCCTCATCGCCAATGCCCCACAGCCCAGCAACCTGAACTACCTGAACGCCTATACGGCGGACTTCGTGAACATTTTCAAAAGCTTCCCGGAGTACTACTCGTCGTTCCAGATCAACGGCTCGGACGGCGTGCAGGCCGGTATCGGCGGCTTCCTGCTCAAACCCTGGGGCGAGCGCGAGCGCACCCAGATGGAGCTGCTGCCGCTGGTCCAGGCACGCCTCGACCAGATCCCCGGCCTGCAGATTTTCGGCTTCAACCTGCCCTCGCTACCCGGTACCGGCGATGGCCTGCCGTTCCAGTTCGTGATCAACACACCCAATGACTACGAAACGCTGCTGCAGGTTGCCGAGCGCATCAAGCAGCGCGCCATGCAGTCCGGGCAGTTCGCCTTCCTCAACGTCGACCTGGCCTTCGACAAGCCGGAGATCGTGGTCGATATCGATCGCCAGAAGGCTGCGCAAATGGGCGTATCCATGCAGGACCTGGGCACCACCCTGGCCACCCTGCTCGGTGAAGGCGAGATCAACCGCTTCACCATCGACGGGCGCAGCTACAAGGTGATCGCCCAGGTCGAGCGCGCCTACCGCGACAATCCGGGCTGGCTGAACAGCTACTACGTGAAGAGCAGCAGCGGCGAGATGGTCCCGCTGGGCACCCTGATCAGCCTCAGCGAGCGCGCCCGGCCGAGTCGTCTCAAGCAGTTCCAGCAGCTCAACGCCGCGACCCTGGAAGGCGTGCCAATCGTCAGCATGGGCGAGGCATTGGCCACCGTGCAGCGCATTGCCCGCGAGGAAGCCCCGCGCGGCTATGGTTTCGACCAGGCGGGCAGCACGCGGCAGTTCGTCCAGGAGGGTAACGCCCTGTACCTGACTTTCGCCCTGGCGCTGGCGATCATCTTCCTGGTGCTGGCGGCACAGTTCGAGAGCTTCCGCGACCCGCTGGTGATCCTGATCACCGTGCCGCTGTCGATCTGCGGTGCGCTGATCCCGATCTTCCTCGGTTTCTCCAGCATGAACATCTACACCCAGGTCGGCCTGGTCACCCTGATCGGCCTGATCAGCAAGCACGGCATCCTGATCGTCGAGTTTGCCAACCAGCTACGCCACGAGCGCGGCCTGAGCGTACGTCAGGCCATCGAAGACGCCGCGGCCATCCGCCTGCGGCCGGTACTGATGACCACCGCCGCCATGGTCTTCGCCATGCTGCCGCTGATTTTCGCCAGCGGCGCCGGCGCGGTCAGCCGCTTCGACATCGGCCTGGTGATCGCCACCGGGATGACCGTGGGCACGGCCTTCACGCTGTTCGTGCTGCCGTGCGTCTACACCCTGCTGGCCAAGCCCGATAAGCCGCCGGTCGGCCAGGCCCAGACGGCCTGACTGCGCAGCATGTCAGGCCACGCCGCGATCACCCGCTACCCGGCGCCCAGCGAGCAGCCGTTGCTGCGCGCGGCGCTGCGCGGTGCGCTGACCCTGCTGTTTCGCAGTCTGATCCGTCCGGGCATGCCGATCAGCGGCCAGCGCCTGGTGCTGCGTGTACTGACCGCAGTGCATCCCACCCAGCCAGGCGTGCGACGCCAGGCTGGACAGCTGGCCGGACGCCCCTGCGAGTGGCATCGGCCACAGGGCGCCAGCCACGGCACGCTGCTCTATCTGCATGGCGGCGCGTTCATGCTCGGCGCGCCGGCCAGCCACCGCGCACTGTGCGCGGCACTCGCCCACTATGCGCAGCTGGATGTCTGTGCGCTGGATTACCGGCTGGCTCCCGAACACCCCTTCCCGGCGGCCCTCGACGATGCGCTGGCGGCCTATCGCTGCCTGCGCGCACAGGATGAGCGGGCGCTGTTCATCGGCGGCGATTCAGCCGGCGGCAATCTGGCTCTGGTTACCTGCCTGCGCCTGCGTGAACAAGCCATCAGCCAGCCCGCCGCCCTGCTCTGCCTGGCCCCGGTGGTGGACTTCTCCGGCGTGCAGCTGCACCAGCCGGCCGCCGGCGATCCGCTGCTCAACCCCGCCTGGCTGGAACAGGCCCATGCCTGCTATTGCCCGCCCGGCGTCGATCCGCTGCAACCGTGGATTTCCCCGATCAATGCCGACCTGCACGGCCTGCCGCCCCTGCTGCTGCAGGTGGGCGAGGACGAGCTGCTGCGTAATGACAGCCTGCGCCTCGCCGAAAAAGCCGCCGCCAGTGGCGTCAGGGTGCGTCTTGAGCATTACCTGGGGCTGTGGCACGTATTCCAGTGCCACGCCGGGCTACTGCACGCCGCCGACCGGGCCTTGCAATCGGCGGCCGACTTCCTCCGTCAGCATTCCTGAACAGCCGTCCAGAAAAAAGCCCCGCGCGGTTTCCCGGGCGGGGCTGTGGCTGACCGGCGATCAGATCGCGCCGCGCGAACGCAACAGCTCCAGCACCGCCTTGACGCCCTCTTCCACCGACATGGCCTGGGTGTCGATCAGCAGATCGGCATCCAGCGGGATGTCGTAGGGGAAGGACTCGCCCGGGATGTTGTCGCCAGCGGCGGCATACAGGCCCTGCGGATCGCGCTCACGGCACACCGCCGGCGAGGCCTGTACGTAGACCGTGAGCAGGCGCTCGGCGCCGACGATGGCCTTGGCCTGTTCGCGGCCCTCGGCATCCGGGGCGACGAAAGCGGCCAGGGTCAGTAGGCCGGCCTCATTGAACTGCTTGGCCACCTGAGCGGCACGCCGCCAGTTCTCGGCACGTCCGGCACGATCCTGCGGCAGGCCCTTGTTCAGGTCATGGCGCAGGTTCTGGCCGTCCAGCACGTATACGGCACGGCCCATGTCGAACAGCTTGCGCTCCACGGCATAGGCCAGGGTGCTCTTGCCGGCGCCGGACAGGCCGCTGAACAGCACGGTGGCCGGCTGCTGACCGAAACGACTGGCACGCTCCTCGGTGGAAACATGCGCCAGCTGGCCGTGGTGACCGCCACCAGCGCCGACCGGATCGGCGATGATCATGCCGGCGCCGACGGTACCGTTGGTCAGGCGGTCGATGACGATAAAGGCGCCGGTGGTGCGGTTGTGCTCATAGCCATCGAGGGCGATGGGCGCATCCAGGGCCACCTTGACCCGGCCAATCTCATTGAGCTTCAGCTCGCTCGCCGCGCCCTGTTCCAGGGTGTTCACGTCAACGCGATGGACGATGCTCGGGATCGACCCCGGCACGTAGCTGGTGGCGCGCTTGATGTCGTATTTCTTGCCCGGCAGCATGGGCTCCTCGCCCATCCATACCAGCATGGCCTCGAAGCTGTCGGTGACCTGCGGGCGACTGTTGGCATGCACCAGCATGTCGCCACGCGACACGTCGATCTCGTCTTCCAGGGTCAGGGTAATGGCCTGGCCTGGGCCGGCCTGCTCCAGCTCGCCCTCGAAGGTGACGATGGACTTGACCTTGCTGCTCTTGCCCGAGGGCAGCGCAGTCACTTCGTCGCCCTTGCGCACGATGCCGCTGGCCAGGGTGCCGGCGAAACCACGGAAGTTCAGGTTGGGGCGGTTGACGTACTGCACCGGGAAGCGCAGGTCGCTGAAGTTGCGATCGCCCGCCACTTCCACGGTTTCGAGGATTTCCATCAACGACTGGCCGTCATACCAGGGCGAACGCTCGCTGCGGTTGACCACGTTGTCGCCCTTGAGCGCCGACATCGGCACGAAGTGCAAGGTGGTCGGTTTGAGGTTGATCTTGTCGGCGAAGGCCAGGTAGTCGGCCTTGATCGACTCGAACACGCCCTGGTCGAAGCCCTTGAGGTCCATCTTGTTGATGGCCACGACGATGTGCTTGATGCCCAGCAGGCTGGCGATAAAGCTGTGGCGCTTGGTCTGCGTCTGCACACCGTAGCGCGCATCGATGAGGATGATCGCCAGATCGCAGGTCGAGGCACCAGTGGCCATGTTGCGGGTGTACTGCTCATGACCGGGGGTGTCGGCGATGATGAACTTGCGCTTGGCAGTGCTGAAATAGCGATAGGCCACGTCGATGGTGATGCCCTGCTCGCGCTCGGCCTGCAGGCCGTCGACCAGCAGCGCCAGGTCGACGTCATCGCCGGTGGTGCCGACCTTCTTGGAGTCCTTGGTGATGGCTTCCAGATGGTCTTCGTAGATCATCTTCGAGTCGTGCAGCAGGCGCCCGATCAGGGTGCTCTTGCCGTCGTCGACGTTGCCACAGGTGAGGAAGCGCAGCAGTTCCTTGCGTTCGTGCTGGGCCAGGTACGCGAGGATGTCTTCGGAAATCAAATCGGACTGATGGGACATGGTTTTTCTCTAATCGCTAAAGGCTTGAAGCTGGAGGCTGAACGAAAAAGCACACCGAGCCAGCCGATAATTCATGGACGCTGAAGCAACCTGAGCAGACCGGAGAGCATCGCCGCGATACGCTTGCAGCGGTCAATCCAGTTCCGACCGATCTCGGTCGAAATAAAGCCGACCTCAACACCTATATAAATCTGAGTTCGCAACTCCGAACATGACCCTTTGGCCATGCTCAGAAAGTAACGTTTTTCCTTGTCGCCATCTCGCGTCATGCCTTCGGCAATATTGCTGGGAACGGACAAGGCCGAGCGGGTTATCTGATCCTTGAAGCCAAAATCCCGACAACCAGCCAGCTCTCGATATACATCCACCGAAAGTCTTGCAGAGAGTTTCCATACATCGAGCCGCTCGAAATCCATTTCATTCAGCCTCCAGCCTTCCAGCGCTTGTATCGGCTTTAAAAGTACCCCTGACGTTTCTTTTCTTCCATCGAACCGGCCTGATCATGGTCGATCACCCGGCCCTGGCGCTCGCTAGTACGGGTCAGGAGCATTTCCTGGATGATTTCCGGCAGCGTGGTCGCGGTGGATTCCACGGCACCGGTCAGCGGGTAGCAGCCGAGGGTACGGAAACGCACCATCTTCTTGGTGATGCGCGCCTTTTCCTCGTCCGACAGGTGCTCAAGGATGCGCTCGTCGTCGATCATGATCAGCGTGCCGTTCTTCTCGATCACTTCGCGCTCGGCGGCGAAGTACAGCGGCACGATCGGGATCTGCTCCAGGTAGATGTATTGCCAGATGTCCAGCTCGGTCCAGTTGGACAGCGGGAAGACGCGGATCGACTCACCCTTCTTGACCTTGCCGTTGTACACGTTCCACAGCTCGGGGCGCTGGTTCTTCGGGTCCCAGCGGTGCTTGCTGTCACGGAAGGAGTACACGCGCTCCTTGGCGCGGGACTTTTCCTCGTCGCGGCGCGCGCCACCAAAGGCGGCATCGAAGCCGTACTTGTCCAGCGCCTGCTTGAGACCCTCGGTCTTCATCACGTCGGTGTGCTTGGCACTGCCGTAGGTGAAGGGGTTCATGTCCTGCGCCACGCCATCTGGGTTGATGTGGGTGAGCAGGTCGAGGCCGTATTCGCTGACCATCTTCTCGCGGAAGCGGTACATCTCCTGGAATTTCCAGCGGGTATCCACGTGCAGCACCGGGAACGGCAGCTTGCCGGGGAAGAACGCCTTGCGCGCCAGATGCAGCATCACGGCGGAATCCTTGCCGATGGAATAGAGCATCACCGGGTTATCGAATTCGGCGGCCACCTCACGAATGATGTGGATGCTTTCCGCCTCGAGCTGTTTGAGGTGCGTCAGTTTGTCGAGCATGGCTACTCACGATTGGCTGGCTGAGGACGGCCCGAGGGCCTTGAACGTGGCGCACTCTAACACAGCACTTGCTTATATTGATGGCGCCACTTAGATCAAAACGTTCTGCTCATATAGCCTTCAAATCGGGTTGGGGCAGTCGATGAAGCGGTGTTCCAGAGCGAAATGGCTGGCCAGGTATTCACCCAGCGCCTGTACGCCGTAGCGCTCGGTGGCATGGTGCCCCGCGGCGATGAAGGCGATGTCGTTCTCCACGGCACTGTGGTAGGTCTGTTCGGAAGCCTCGCCGGTCAGGAACAGGTCCACTCCGGCGACAATCGCCTGTTCGATATAGCCCTGCCCGCCACCGCTGCACCAGCCAATGCGGCTGACCCGTCGCTGCGGGTTGACCAGCAGCGGCGCGCGTCCCAGTACCTGCTCGACGCGGGCGGCAAACTCGCCGGCCAGCAACGGTTGCGGCAGGCTGCCCTGCAAACCGATCACCTTGGGATTGCCCGGCACCAGCGCATCCTCCACCTCGATGCCCAGGCGGTGCGCCAGTTGTACGTTGTTACCCAGTTCGGCATGCACATCCAGCGGCAGGTGATAGGCCAGCAGGCTGATATCGTGCGCCAGCAGCGCCTTCAGACGGCGCTGCTTGCTGCCCACTACCCGGGCATCCTCGCCTTTCCAGAAGTAGCCGTGATGAACCAGCAGCACATCGGCTTCGGCGGCAATCGCCGCATCGATCAGCGCCTGGCTCGCCGTCACGCCACTGACGATACGCCGGACTTGCGGGCGCCCCTCCACCTGCAGGCCATTGGGGCAGTAGTCGCTGATACGTGCAGCATCCAGCAAGCGATCGGTTTCGGCGACCAGGTTGGTCAGGGCAATGGCCATGGCAGGGACTTCCTCGAACAGTACGCAGCGCGGCGGCTGCCGCCTATAATGGCCGCCACCTTAAGGGGCCGCCCGTGCCTCGACAACCCTCAGGATGTCTCCATGAACCAGGCCTTGCGTTACTTTGGCTGGCCGCTGCTGGCCGGCCTGCTGCTGGCGTTACTGCTCATCCAGCGCTACCCCCACTGGGTCGGCCTGGACCAGCCCGGCGCGCACGGCCAGGCTCTGCTTGGCGCCCGCTCGCTGGCGGCCACCTATTCCTATGCCAACGCGGTGGACAAGGCCTCGCCGGCAGTCGCCAACCTGTACACCAGCAAGCTGGTCAGCCGTGCCATGCACCCGCTCATGGAGGACCCGCAATTCCGTCAGTTCTTCGGTGACAACCTGCCGCGCCAGCAACGCATGGAGTCCAGCCTCGGTTCGGCGGTGCTGATCAGCCACGAGGGCTACCTGCTCACCAACAACCACGTCATCGCCGGCGCCGACCAGATCATCGTAGCCCTCAAGGACGGCCGGGAAACCCTGGCGCGTCTGGTCGGCAGCGACCCGGAAACCGACCTCGCGGTGCTCAAGATCGACCTACCCGACCTGCCGGCGATTGCCGTCGGGCGCTCCGACCGCATCCGCATTGGCGATGTGGCGCTGGCCATCGGCAATCCCTTCGGCCTGCAGCAGACGGTGACCATGGGCATTATCAGCGCCACCGGACGCAACCAGCTGGGCCTCAACACCTACGAGGACTTCATCCAGACCGATGCAGCGATCAACCCCGGCAACTCGGGGGGAGCGCTGATTGATGCGGAAGGCCAGCTGGTCGGCATCAATACCGCGATCTTTTCCAAGTCCGGCGGTTCGCAGGGCATCGGCTTTGCCATCCCGGTCAAGCTGGCCATGGAGGTGATGCAGTCGATCATCGAGCACGGCCGGGTGATCCGCGGCTGGCTGGGCATCGAAGTGCAGCAACTGACCCCAGAACTGATCGAGGCTTTCGGCCTGCAGGGGCGCGCCGGCATCCTGGTCGCCGGGATCTACCGGGGCAGCCCGGCGCAGCAGGCCAACCTGCTGCCCGGCGACATCATCCTGAGTATCGACGGCGAGGCAGCCAGCAATGGCCGGCGCTCCATGAACCAGGTGGCACGCACCCAGCCAGGACAACGCATCCAGATCGAAATCCTCCGCGATGGCAAGCTGTTGCAACTCAGCGCCGAGGTCGGCGTCCGCCCGACCGCCGGCGAGCAGTAGACACCCCGGCCGGCCCGCGCTGCGCGCTGGCCGGCCGGCAGCAGGGTGATCAGACCTTGCGCACGAACATCGACTTGAGCTTCATCGCGCCGATGCCGTCGATCTTGCAGTCGATGTCGTGGTCGCCGCCGCACAGACGGATGTTCTTCACCTTGGTGCCGACCTTGACCACCAGCGAGCTGCCCTTGACCTTGAGGTCCTTGATCACCGTAACGGTATCGCCGTCCTGCAACAGGTTACCTACCGCATCCTTGATCGGCGCATCAGCGTCGACGGCATCGCTGTCGCCCGCGGCCGACCACTCGTGGGCACATTCGGGGCAAATCAGCAGATCACCGTCGGCATAGCTATAGGGACTGGCGCATTGCGGGCAGGGTGGCAACTGGCTCACGGAAACTCCTCGACGGAATGGGAAAGCGCGGCATTGTACGCCGTTGACCGGGATGACGATCAGACACCGGCAAAAACCTGCCATTTCATTGATCTGCTACGGGGAAAAGTGCCGGCAGATCCTTATAGTGACCCACCATCACCTCTTTCGAGGTACTCCCTGTTCAGCGTGCCGCCTGCGTCCAAGGATTTACGCCCATGCGTGTCATCGTCATTGCTCTACTCGGCTGCCTGACCGGCAGCGTCATGGCCAGTGAAGAAGCACTGGAACGCTTCAACCGCATCACTGCCGACCCGCAACTGCGCGAACAGGCCTACGCCAGTGGCGCAGAGCGGGTACGCTTCTGCAGCTACTGCCACGGCGAAACCGGCAACAGCAAGCGCGCCTACATTCCCAACCTGGCGCAGCAGAGTCCGATCTACCTGTTCAATGCCTTCGAGAAATTCGCCAATGGCCAGCGCAGCGATTTCGTGATGAGCAAGCTGGCCAAGACCCTGACCCTGGAGGAGCGCGTGGACATCGCCGTGTACTTCAGCCAGCAGCAGGTCAAGGCACCCAAGGAGCCGGTCGATCCGGCCCTTCTGCAGCAGGGCCAGGCCATGTTCTCGAGGATTTGTGTGGCCTGCCATGGTGCCCAGGGCGAAGGCCAGGAAAGCATGCCGCGCCTGGCCGGCCAGCCTGCCGAGTACGTACGCAAGGCATTGACCCGCTTCCGCGACAAGGACCCCAGCCGCGCCGGCTCGGTGATGCTGACCATCGCCGAGAAGTTCACTGACCAGGAGATCAACGCCCTGGCCAGTTTCCTCCAGCAACTGGAACCCTGAGTCAGCAGCGGCCGGGTGACGCACCTCGAACAGCCAGGGCTGGCTGTTCGAGGCGTTTAGCAGGCGCTTAGAAGTGCGCCTTGAGCAGCAGGCTGGCGGTGTTCTGCTTGGTCGAACCGACGAAGTTGTCGCTGACGAAACCACCGTCCTGGATGCCGTACTTGTGCTTCCAGTAGTCGTATTCCACACCGACGTAGAACTGCTTCTCGCCCCAGCTCAGCGCCTTGCCCAGGTCATACTTGATCTGCGGGTTGATGTGCAGGTTGGCGTGATACTCACCAGCCGGGCCGTTGTCATCGTTATCGACCACCCAGTCGATGAAGCCGTCGATGAGGATGTCCGAGTTGCCCACCGGCAGGGTGTAGCCCCACACCGGAGTCACCTGCCAGACACCACTGCCGGCGCGCTTGCCATCGGTTTCGCGACGGTAGACGTTGAGCTGGAAGTAATCGAAGCCCGGCACCGCCAGGTCGAAGCCCGGGCCGATCAGGTAGCTTTCGACATCATCTTCACCAAACTCGTAGGTGGTCGCCAGCAGCACGTCACTGATCGGGCCGATGCTCAGCGGCATGTCGAAGACCTTGCCCAGGCTCAGTCGCGGCGACAGCTCGCCGTAGAAGGTACGGCTATCACCGGCACCGTTCTGCCCGCCGTTGTAGTGAATCAGGTCGGTGAAGAAGAACAGGTCACCGAAACGCCAGCCACTGGCATGTTCGAAGGTCACGGTTTGCTGGATGCCCGGATCGACCTTGTAGTCATGACCATACAGGTAGCTCAGGCTGTTGTTCTGCCAGTGCAGCAGCTCGCCAGCCAGCGCCGGCGTGGCGACAGTCAGCGAAGCGGCCAGGGCCAGCGCGCGGTAGGTGTGCGTCATAGGAATACTCCTGAAGGCGGCTGGCCATCGCCAGCATTAAAAAAGCTGGCGATTAAGTCAGATAACCCTGCCGGGAGCAATGGCATTTTTTGCCGCAGCCGGGAAAAACCGACCGCCGTTCAGCGCAACAACGCGGCCAGTTCCGGCCAGTCCTGCTCGGCCACTGCGCGCAGGCGCGCCTGCAACTGGCGGTAGCGCTGCAGCACCTGGCGGCCTTCGTCGCTGAGCTGGGCACCACCACCCTGGCGACCGCCGGCCAGGGCCTGCACCAGGGGCTGGCTGAAGCAGCGGTTCATGGTTTCCACCAGCAACCAGGCACGCCGGTAGGACATGCCCAGCGCACGGGCTGCCGCACTGATCGAGCCTTCCCGCTCGATGGCCTCGAGCAGATCGGCCTTGCCCGGCCCCATGGCAATCTCATCGCCCAGCATCAGGCGCACCTTAAGATCCAGCCGCTGCATCGCCTGCCCTCCTGTCGCGCCAGCGCCGCCAGTGTCGGCAAGCGCCGGACGCGACGCAAGCCTTCAACTACCGCCGCGCGCCAGACGCCAACGCTGCAACAGGCCATAGGCCGCCGGCAACAGCAACAGTGACAGCAAGGGCGCGCTGAGCATGCCGCCCACCAACGGTGCGGCGATACGCTGCATGATCTCGGCACCGCTGCCGCTGCCCCAGAACATCGGCAACAGCCCGACTACCAGCACCGCCACAGTCATCACCTTGGGCCGCACCCGCAGCACCGCGCCCTCCACCAGCGCCTCCTGCAAGGCCTGGACACTCTTCGCGCCTGCGGCCTGGCGGGCTCGCCAGGCATTATCCAAGTAGAGCAACATGATCACCCCGAACTCCGCCGCCACACCGGCCAGGGCGATGAAGCCGACCGCCGTGGCCACCGACAGGTTGAAGTCCAGCAGGTAGAGCAGCCATACCCCGCCGATCAGCGCAAACGGCAAGCTGGCCATGATCAGCAGGGCCTCGCCAACACGCCGGAAGGTCAGGTAGAGCAGCACGAAGATGATCAGCAGGGTCGCCGGCAGTACCCAGGCCAGGCGCGCATTGGCACGCTGCAGGTACTCGAACTGGCCGGCATAGGCCAGGGCAACGCCGGCCGGCAAAGCCACTTCGCGGGCAATGCGCTGCTCCAGCTCACGCACCGTCGACAGCAGGTCACGACCACGAATGTCCACGTAGACCCAACCCGCCAGGCGCGCATTCTCGCTACGCAGCATCGGCGGCCCCTCGCTCAGGCTGATCTGCGCCACATCACCGAGGCGCAACTGCTGCCCAGACGGGCTGAGCAGCGGCAGCCGCCGCAACGCCTCCGGACTATCGCGCCAGGCCCGCGGATAGCGCAGGCTGATCGGGAAACGCGCCTGCCCCTCGACCACCTCGCCGATAGTGCGACCACCAACCACCCCGGCCACCAGTGCCTGCACGTCGGCAATGTTCAGACCGAAGCGCGCGGCAGCTCGCCGGTCGATCTGCACATCCAGGTAGGCGCCACCCACCAGGCGCTCGGCGAGCGCCGACGTTACCCCCGGCACCTGGCGCGCCTGGGCTTCGACCGCCTGCGCCACCTGCTCGATGAGCTGCAGTGACGGCCCGCTGACCTTGATGCCCAGCGGACTCTTGATCCCGGTGGCCAGCATATCGATGCGGTTGCGAATCGGCGGCACCCAGACATTCGCCAGGCCAGGCACCTGCACCGCGCGATCCAGCTCTTCGAGCAGGCGCTCCGGGGTCATGCCGGGGCGCCACTCGTCACGGGGCCGCAGGCGAATGCTGGTTTCGAACATTTCCAGCGGTGCCGGGTCGGTAGCCGTCTCGGCACGCCCGGCCTTACCCATCACCCGCTCTACCTCGGGTACCGTACGGATCATCCGATTGGTTTGCTGGAGCAGCTCGCTCGCCTTGTTGGCAGACAGCCCGGGGAGTGCCGAAGGCATGTACAGCAAGTCGCCTTCATCCAGCGGCGGGAGGAACTCGCCACCCAAGCGACTCAGCGGCCACAGGCAGGACAGCAGCAACAGCAGTCCCAACGCCAGGGTCAGTCGCGGCCAGGCCAGCACGCGCAGCAACAGCGGCCGGTAGGCGGCAATCAGCCAGCGATTCAACGGATTGCGCTGCTCACCGTGGATGCGTCCACGAATCCAGTAGCCCATGAGTACCGGCACCAGGGTCACCGACAGGCCCGCCGCCGCCGCCATGGCATAGGTCTTGGTAAACGCCAGCGGGCCGAACAGCCGGCCCTCCTGCGCCTGCAAGCTGAATACCGGAATGAACGACAGGGTAATGATCAGCAGGCTGAAGAACAGCGCTGGCCCCACCTCCTCGGCCGCATCGCCGATCAGCTGCCAGTGTTGCGCACCGTGCAGACGCTGCCCGGGATGCGCCTGCTGCCAGGCCTCGATGCGCTTGTGCGCGTTCTCGATCATCACCAGCGCCGCATCGACCATGGTGCCGATGGCGATGGCGATACCACCGAGCGACATCAGGTTGGCATTGACGCCCTGCCAGTGCATGACGATGAAGGCCAGCAGCACCCCCAGCGGCAGGCTGATCACCGCCACCAACGAGGAACGCAGGTGGCCCAGGAACAACAGGCAGACCACGGCCACGACGATGAACTCCTCGACCAGCTTGCCACCCAGGTAGCCGATGGCGCGATCAATCAGTTCGCTACGATCGTAAGTGGTGACGATCTCCACGCCTGGCGGCAGGCTGGCGCGCAGTTGCTGCAGTTTCTCGTGCAGCAGCGCGAGGGTGGCCCGGGCATCCTTGCCGGCACGCAGGATCACGACGCCACCGACCACCTCGCCTTCGCCATCCAGCTCGGCAACGCCGCGGCGCATCTCCGGCCCCAGCTGGATATGTGCCACCTGGCCAAGCAACACCGGCACGCCTCGCGCATCCACACGCAACGGCACCTGGCGGAAATCCTCCAGGCTCTGCAAGTAGCCAGTGGCGCGGACCATGTACTCGCGCTCGGCGAGCTCCAGCACGGCGCCACCGCTTTCCTGGTTGGCGGCCTGCAAAGCCTGCTCCACCTGTTGCGGGGTGATCCCGTAGACCAGTAACTTTTGCGGGTCGAGCACGACCTGGTACTGGCGCACCATGCCTCCCAGGCTGGCAACCTCGGCCACATTGCGCAGGCTGGTCAGCTCATAGCGCAGGAACCAATCCTGCAGGGCGCGCAGCTCGGCGAGGTCATGGCGGCCACTACGATCGACCAGGGCGTATTGGAAGATCCAGCCCAGCCCGGTGGCATCCGGCCCCAGGCTGCTCTGCACGCCCGGCGGCAGGCGCCCCTGCGCCTGGTTGAGGTACTCCAGCACGCGCGAGCGTGCCCAGTACAGGTCGGTGCCCTCCTCGAACAGCACATAGATGAAGGAATCGCCATAGAAGGAATAGCCGCGCACCGTCTGTGCACCCGGCACGGCCAGCAGGCTGCTGGCCAGTGGATAGGTCACCTGCTGCTCGACCAGCTGCGGAGCCTGTCCGGGGTAGCTGGTGCGGATGATCACCTGCGGATCGGACAGGTCAGGCAGGGCATCCAGCGGGGTCTGCTGGAGCGACCACAGTCCCCAGGCGCTGAGCAGCAGCGTGCTCAGCAGCACCAGCAGGCGCTGCTGCAAAGACCAGCGGATGATGCGCGCAATCATGGCTGCACCTCCAGCACATCGATGCGTTCCACCTGCAAGCCCTGTGCGCCCTGGCTGACCCCGACACGCACGCGCATGCCCTCCACCAGCCCCTCGCCCAGCTCGGCACGCGCCAGGCGAAACGGCATGGTCATGCCCGGCATGTTGAGTGTTACAAAGGGCCCGTGTTCGAGCAGCAAACGCTGCCCTTCGATACCGCGTATCCAGCCGTCCGCCTCATGCAGCGGGGCCTGCGCCGGACGACTGGCCAAGCCACGCAGGCTGGCTTCGGAATCGAGCAGAAACTGCCCGGAACTGACGACCTGCTGCCCCTCCTGTAGGCCTTCGAGGATTTCCACCCACTGGCCGTTATCACGGCCAAGGCGTACCTCCTGGGCAACGAAGCGCCCGTCCTCCTCAGCCAGCATGACCAGGTTGCGCTGGCCACTGCGAATCACCGCTTCACCCGGCAGGCGCAGACTCGGCTGCGCGTCCTGCAGACGCAGTTCCAGTTCGGCGAACATGCCTGGGCGCAGCCGCCCCTCGGGGTTGGCCAGCTCGCTGCGCAGGGTCAGGGTACGTGTCTGCGCATCCAGGCTGGGTAACAACGCCAGCACCCGGGCTTCCAGCGGCTGCCCAGGTTGGGCCGCCAGGTGTACGCGCAACGGCATGCCGGGACGGACCCGCAGCGCCGCCTGCTCAGTCACTGCTGCCTCCAGCCATACCGTGTCCAGCCCGTTGAGCAGGGCCAGTTGCTGCCCGCTGCTGACGCGCATGCCCAGGCGCAGATCAAGTTGCTGCAGCTCGCCGGCCGCCGGGGTACGCAGGGTATAGAGTCCTGCCGCGCGTCGACTGCGCGACAGTTCGGCGATGTCCGCGGCAGGCATGCCAAGCAACAACAAGCGCTGGTGTGCCGCCTCCTGCAAGGCTCGGTCGGCATGCGCCAGCAGGGCCAGGTACTCCAGTTGCGCCGCCTGCCAGGCAGGCACCAGCAGGTCAGCCAGGGGCGTGCCGGCCGCCAGCACATCGCCGGGGGCATGCCCATAGACTCGCTCGACAAAGGCATCGGCGCGCGCCTGCAGGCGTATGACCTGGCGCTGGTTGTAGGCCAGGCTGGCGGGCAGTCGCCAGTTTTCCTCCCAGGCGGCGCGAGTGACCCGCGTGGTACGCATGCCCAGGCTCTGTACCCGCTCGGCACTGACCTGCAGGCCGGCCTGTTCGTTCTGCTGGTCGGCATAGCGCGGCACCAGCTGCATGTCCATGAACGGCGACTTGCCGGGTTGGCTGAAATGCTGGTCGGGACGCATCGGGTCATACCAGTACAGGACTCGGCGCTCATCGCTCGGCGTATCCGCAGCGGCAGACCCATGAGCATGTCCCGCATCCCCGTCGGTCGGCTGCTGCATCGCCAGCCAGTAGCCCAGCAGGCCGCCGGCCAGTAACAGGCCGACGGCCAGAAAAGTCATCAGGGTAGCGCGCTTCATGGCTGCGGCTCCTCCAGGTAAAGGTGATAAAGCTGCGCATCGAGCTGGCTCAGGCGCCCCTGTAGCTGCAATTCGCGCAGGCGGCTGTCAGCCAGCGCCTGGCGCGCCAGCAAGACGGCCTGCAAGGGCTGGCCTCCCGCCTGGTAGGCCGCCAGTTGCAGCGTCACGGCTTGCTCGGCCAAGGGCACCAGCTGCGTCTGGCTGCGCTGCACGGCCTGTTGCAACTGCTGGCGGCTGGCCAGCGCGCCCTGCAGCTCGGCCTGCAGTTGACGCCACAGGGCGTCCTGCTGCGCCTCGCTCTGCCGCTGTAACTGACGCTGCGCGGCGATACGCGGTCCCTGGCGACTGCCGACGAACAGCGGCAGATCGACCCGCCACTCCAGCATGAGCATGTCGCCATAGCCGGCACGGTTGCCGTAAGCCACTTCCACAGCCCAATCCGGGCGCTTTTCGGCCAGCGCCTGCTGCAACCCGGCATCCGCCTGGACAACTCGCGCCCGCTGCACCTGCAAGTCCGGGTGCTGCTGCAGGGCAGCCTGCAACTGCGCGGCATCCAACGTTCGCTGCGGCGGCGGACCTTGCAGCGACTGCCAGGCCGCTGCGCCAATCCAGCGTGCCAACTGGCTACGCGCGGCCTGCAGATCACGCTGCAACTCCTCGTCGCGCTCATCCAGCAACAGCCATTGCTGGTCCAGCTGCAGCCACTCGGCTGGCGTGCTGCGCCCTTCCGCAAGGGCCGCCGGCAAACTGTCACGCTGCATGGCCACGGCTTGCCGCCATTGCGCCAGCAAGGGCTGGCGCTGTTCCAGGTAATACAATTCCAGCCAGGCCAGGGCCGCCTGCAAACGGCTTTGCCGCTGACTGAGCTGGCTGGCGGCCAGCGCCAGGCCGATCTCCGCCTCCGCCTGCTGTTCGCGTGCGGCACGTTTGGCCGCGTTGGGCACACTCTGCATGACACCCAGGCGCCGCTGGGTCATGGGGTCCTGATTGAGACTGAAGCGTTCGCGGCCATCCAGCGGCAGGTTGTCCAGGCCGAGGATCAGTTGTGGATCGGGCAGTTCGCCAGCAGCCTGGCGGACCACCTGTGCGGCCTCCAGCCCTGCGGCAGCGGCTTCATTCTGCGGTGCCGAGTGCAGCGCCAGGCGCAACGCGTCGGCATAGCTCAGCGACTCCGGCGCAGCGCCCAGGCCCTGGCTGATACACAGCAGCCAAAGGCCCAGGGCAACGCCACGGGAAAAAACAGGCATGGTCGGTTCTCCAATGCACAGTAACAGGCCGTGGACAGCCGCCACGGCTACTCGCCGGTCAAGCCGGCACGGTTCAGGGCATCAGAGGGCGCGGGGTGGACGCCAATGGGGCAAGGGCGCCAAGGCCAGGGGACGGGAAAGCATGGGCTGCAGTGGCGCTTGCACCAGCGGTTGCTGCAAGCTCATCGGCCAGGCCAGTACCAGGCAGGCGCCACCACAACTGTGGCCATTCTCGCAGGAGCTGGGCGCCTGCTCGGCTGCGAGGGCATGGCAGTCATCGACGACTGCTACGTCATGCGCTGCAGCCTCGCTATGCTCAGCGCAATGCGGCATCGCCACGGCCGCACTCAAGCCGGCCAGGCTCGGCAACAGCAGGGCAGACAGCAGGCTCAACAGCAGCAACAGGCGCACAGTAGGATTCCGCACAAAACACGACCCGGACGGTCACGCTGGCCACAGTCTAGCCTAACGAAGGCTACCCCGAAAGCCGATCACCGCGGCGGCTTGTCGCCGGCAGCACGAGCTGGCAGGGTGCAGCCTGTCCCCACAACAACAGCTACAGGACACCCGCATGTCGCGCACCTACCGCATCATTCCCGCCGACTGTGCCGATTACCGGCGCCTGGCCGAACGCCGCCTGCCCCGCTTTCTTTTCGACTACATCGATGGCGGCGCCAATGCCGAGCACACCCTGACCGCCAACTGCGCCGACTTTGCCCGCCTGCGCCTGCGCCAGCGCGTGCTGTGCGACGTCAGCCAGCTGGACACGCGCTGCCAGCTGTTCGGCCGGACGCTAAGCATGCCGCTGACCCTGGCACCATTGGGCATGGCCGGGCTCTATGCGCGGCGCGGCGAGGTGCAGGCGGCCCGTGCCGCCGAGGCTGTGGGCGTGCCTTTCAGCCTGTCTACCGTCGGTATCTGCGCCGTGGAAGAAGTACATGCGGCGTGCGCCCAGCCCTGCTGGTTCCAGTTGTACATGCTGCGTGACCGTGGCGCCGTAACGGCCTTGCTGCAACGGGCGCTGGCGGCTGGCTGCGACACCCTGCTGTTTACCGTGGACCTGCCGGTGGCCGGCATCCGCCGGCGCGATATCCGCAACGGCATGCTGGATGCCGGCTGGCGCGGGCGGCTGGCCAAGGCCACGCAACTGGCACTCAGCCCGCACTGGCTGGTTGACGTGGGCATTGCCGGCAAGCCGCATCATTTCGGCAACCTGGCTGACCGGGTGGCCGACCCCAGCGACCTGACAGCCTTCAAGGCCTGGCTGGATGCGCAGTTCGATCCCTCGGTCAGCTGGGCGGATATCCACTGGCTGCGCCAGCAATGGCCCGGCAAGCTGATTCTCAAGGGTATTCTCGAACCGGCCGATGCGCTGCGCGCCCTGCAATGCGGCGCCGACGGCATCGTGCTGTCCAACCATGGCGGTCGCCAACTGGACAGCGTGGCCTCGACCATCAGCCAGCTGCCCGGCGTGGCGAGCGCACTCGACGGACGCCTGCCGATCCTTCTGGATGGCGGCGTACGCAGTGGCGTTGACCTGCTCAAGGCCCTGGCCCTCGGCGCCCAGGGCGTGCTGATCGGTCGCCCCTGGGCCTGGGCCCTGGCCGGCGCCGGTCAGGCTGGCGTGCAAAACCTGCTGGAAGCCCTGCGCAACGAACTGGCTGTGGCCATGGCGCTGTGTGGCGTCAGTCGCATCGAGCAGATCAACGCCGAACTGCTGGAGCCCTGCCAGGCCGGCTAATCGCCTGCCCGGCGCGGCAATCCCAGCGAGCACAGCGCCGCCAGCAGCACGAACAGGCTCGACCACCACAGGCAGGTGGCCAGGCCGTACTGCTGGTAGAGCCAGCCCGAGAGCAGCGTACCCATCAGCCGGCCCAGGGCGTTGGACATGTAGTAGAAGCCCACGTCCAGCGATACGCCGTCTTCCTTGGCGTAGCTGACGATCAGGTAGCTGTGCAGCGAGGAGTTCACCGCGAACAGCACGCCAAACAGCAGCAACCCGCCGAGCAGCACCCACTGCGCTGGCCAGCCAGTACCGAGGCCCAGCGCGATCAGCGCCGGCAGGCCGGCCAGCAGCGCGGCCCAGACGAACGCGCTGCGGCCGTCCGGCAGCTGTCCGCGTTGTTTGCCGGTGATACGCGGGGCGAAGGACTGCACGATGCCGTAGCCGATGACCCAGGCAGCGAGAAAACCACCCACCATCCAGAAGTCCCAGCCGAACACCGTGCTCAGGTACACCGGCAGCGCCACCACGAACCACACGTCGCGGGCGCCGAACAAAAACAGGCGGGCGGCCGACAGGATGTTGATCGCCCGGCTCTTCGACAGCAGGTCGCGGAACTTCGGCTTGGCCTTGGCTTTGCCCAGGTCCTTCTTCAGCAACACCCGGCTGCCCAGCCAGATCAGCGCCAGCACGGCGGCCATCGCCAGCACCGCGCCGCTGAAGCCGAGCAGCGCCAGCAGCGCACCGCCGAGGAAGAAGCCGACGCCCTTGAGCGCATTCTTCGAGCCGGTGAGGATGGCCACCCACTGGTATAGGGTGCCCTGCTGGTTGTCCGGCACCAGGAGCTTGATCGAGCTCTTGGCGCTCATCTTGTTGAGGTCCTTGGCGATACCCGACAGCGCCTGCGCGCCCATCACCCAGGGCACGGTCAGCCAGGCGGTGGGCACCGTGAGCATCAGCAGGGCCAGTACCTGCAGGCCCAGGCCGAGGTTCATGGTGCGGTTCAGGCCCAGGCGCGCGCCGAGGTAGCCACCGACCAGGTTGGTGACCACGCCGAATATCTCGTAGAACAGGAACAGCGCGGCGATCTGCAGCGGCGTGTAGCCCAGGCTGTGGAAGTGCAGCACCACCAGCATGCGCAGGGCACCGTCGGTGAGGGTGAAGGCCCAGTAGTTGCCGGTGACCAGCAGGTACTGGCGGACTTGCGCAGACAGGGCTGACAACGCCTTCATGATCGCCGATTACCCCGCCGCGCCGACCAGCCGCGCCAGCTCTGCTGCGCGGTTGGCATAGCCCCACTCGTTGTCGTACCAGGCATATACCTTCACCTGGGTGCCATTGACCACCAGGGTCGACAGCGCATCGATGATCGAGGAGCGCGGGTCGGTACGGTAGTCGATGGACACCAGCGGGCGCTCCTCGTAGCCGAGGATGTTCTTCAGCGGGCCCTCGGCGGCGGCCTTGAGCAGCGCATTGACCTCCTCGGCGCTGGTCGCGCGCTCGACCTCGAACACGCAGTCGGTCAGCGAGGCGTTGGCCAGCGGCACGCGCACGGCGTGGCCATTCAGCTTGCCGCGCAGCTCGGGGAAGATCTCGGCAATCGCGGTGGCCGAGCCGGTGGTGGTGGGGATCAGACTGAGCCCTGAGGCGCGGGCGCGGCGCAGGTCCTTGTGCGGCGTGTCGAGGATGCTCTGGGTGTTGGTCAGGTCGTGGATGGTGGTGATCGAGCCGTGGCGGATGCCCAGCGCTTCGTGGATCACCTTGACCACCGGCGCCAGGCAGTTGGTGGTGCAGGAGGCGGCCGTGACAATGCGGTGCTGCGCCGGGTCGAACAGCTGCTGGTTGACGCCCATCACCACGTTCAGCGCGCCCGGCTCCTTGACCGGCGCGCAAACCACCACGCGCTTCACGCCCTGCTCCAGATAGCCCTGCAGCACGGCGACCGTCTTCATCTTGCCGCTGGCTTCGAGCACCAGGTCGCAGCCGCTCCAGTCGGTGTCGGCGATGGCTTTGTTGGCCGTCACGCGGATGCGCTTGCCGGCGATCACCACGCAGTCGCCATCGCTGCCGGCCTCGTGCTGCCAGCGGCCATGCACCGAGTCGAAATTCAGCAGGTGGGCATGGGTGGCGGCGTCGCCGGCCGGGTCGTTGATCTGCACGAACTCCAGCTCGGGCCAGTCCCAGGCGGCGCGCAGGGCCAGACGGCCGATGCGGCCGAAGCCGTTGATGCCTACTTTGATGGTCATGGTGAATCCTCGTTAACGGCGAAACGGGTAGGTGGAACGCGCGGTAGTGAGGCCTGTCAGGCGCACAGGGGCTTGCGCCCCGGCCGGTCGCGCATCTGCCAGAGGCGCTCGACGTCCTGGCGCAACCATTCGGCGTTGTGCTCCAGAGTCTGCCTGAGCACCTCGCCCACCCACGCCGGCAGTTGCGGATGCAGGCGGTAGTAGACCCACTGGCCGTTGCGCCGGTCCTCCAGCAGGCCGCTGCCGCGCAGCAGGGCCAGGTGGCGGGAAATCTTCGGCTGCGCCTCGTCGAGCGCCGCGGTCAGCTCGCAGACACACAGCTCCTGCTCCAGGCTGAGCAGCAGCGCGATGCGTGCGCGAGTCTCATCGGCCAGGCACTTGAACAGCTCGGTGGGCGACAGCAGGCCGCCTTCAGCCACGGGCGCGGCCGGCCGGCTCTTGATCAGCACGAACAGCTTTATCCGCTCGTGAATCTCCTGCAGCGTCTTGCGGTAGGCGGCCTTGTCCGTACTGGTCGCCGGGTCCGCGAAGTTCCAGGCGATGTACTCGCCCGCCCCGGGCAACGCCAGGCACTCCAGCGCGGATTTGTCGCACAGGGTGATCACATAGTCGAAGGGCTCGCCGGTCACCTGCTCGATGGACTTGCTGAACAGACCCTCGCAAGAGATGCCAAGCTGTTGCAGGGCATGGCGGGCGCGGTCATCCACCTGCGTAGGCGCGCTACCAGCGCTGAAGGCCTCGAAATGCTCCGGATCGAGGTGACGCAACAGGGCTTCGGCCATCTGCGAGCGTGAGGAGTTGGCTACACAGAGAAAGAGCACACGCTGTTTCTGACTCATGTTGATCTCTATCAAAGATGCACGGCAGCGAATATATTATTCTTCATATATTCGGTAAAGCGAATATTATTGGGCCCTTGGCCCGTCGAGGATAGGCAGCAAACGATGACATCTGCATGTGAAGTCGCGACAAAACAGGCCTCTGGCGCGCCGCTCGGCTTTTTCGAGCGCTACCTGACGCTGTGGGTGTTTCTGTGCATCATCGCCGGCACCCTGCTCGGCCTGCTGATGCCCGAGGCCGCCCAGGCCATCGGCGCGCTGGAAGTGGCGCAGGTCAATCTGCCGGTCGGCCTGCTGATCTGGGTGATGATCATCCCCATGCTGATGAAGATCGACTTCGCGGCGCTGCATGAGGTTCGCCAGCAGAAAGCCGGCATGGGCGTCACCCTGCTGGTCAACTGGGCGATCAAGCCGTTTTCCATGGCGCTGATCGGCTGGCTGTTCATCAAGGTGCTGTTCGCCGACTGGCTGCCGGCCGGCGAGCTGGACAGCTACATGGCCGGGCTGATCCTGCTGGGCGCCGCGCCCTGCACGGCGATGGTGTTCGTGTGGAGCAACCTGTGCAACGGCAACGCCAACTTCACCCTCACCCAGGTCGCGCTGAATGACTTGATCATGGTGTTCGCCTTCGCGCCCATCGTCGCCCTGCTGCTCGGTGTTTCGTCGATCCCGGTGCCCTGGGACACCCTGCTGCTTTCGGTGCTGATGTACATCGTCATCCCGCTGGCCATCGCCCAGTTCCTCCGCGCGCAGTTGCTCAAGCGCGGTGCAGAGGCGTTCCAGGCCGCGCTGGCGAAGATTTCGCCCTTCTCCATCCTGGCCCTGCTGGCCACCCTGGTGCTGCTGTTTTCCTTCCAGGGCGAAGCCATCGTCGAACAGCCGCTGGTGATCGGCCTGCTTGCCGTGCCGATCCTGCTGCAGACCCTGTTCATCGCCGCGCTCGGCTACTGGCTGTGCCGCCGTCTGCGGGTACGTCACGACGTAGCCGGGCCGGCCAGCATGATCGGCGCCTCGAACTTCTTCGAACTGGCGGTGGCCGTGGCCATCGTGCTCTACGGTTTCGACTCCGGCGCCGCGCTGGCCACGGTGGTCGGCGTGCTGATCGAGGTGCCGGTGATGCTCTGGCTGGTGCGCAGGGTCAATCGCAGCCGTGCCTGGTACGAACGCGCCCTGCCGCGCCCGTGAGGAGCTGAACCATGGATAGCTTCGCCTGGCTGAACGACCAGCTGCTGCGCATGAACTGGCTGTCCGATCTGGTGCGCCTGCTGATCGAAAAGGTCTTCGGCCTGGACATGGCCAGCCGCCTGGGCGGTAGCCTGCATTTCTTCATCTACGACGTGATCAAGATCTTCATCCTGCTCTCGGTGCTGATCTTCGTCATCTCCTGGGTGCAAAGCTATTTCCCGCCCGAGCGCACCCGGCGCATTCTCGGCGGCATGCGCGGCTTCAGGGCCAACCTCACCGGTGCGCTGCTCGGCACGGTCACGCCGTTCTGCTCCTGCTCGTCAATTCCGCTGTTCATCGGCTTCACCAGTTCCGGGCTGCCGCTGGCGGTGACCTTTTCGTTCCTGATCTCTTCGCCACTGGTCGACCTGGCCTCGATGATCCTGCTGGCCAGCATCTTCAACTGGTCGATAGCCCTGGCCTACGTGGTGGTCGGCATTGTTCTGGCGGTACTCGGCGGCAGTCTGATCGGACGGGCGCGCATGGAACGCTACGTCGAAGCCTTCGTGACCCAGCACCGGGCGCTCGATCTGCCCGTCGAGCAACTAACTCTGGCGGATCGCCTGCGCTATGCGCGCCAGCAGGTCGCGGAGATCATCCAGCGTGTCTGGCTGTATATCCTGATCGGCGTGGGCATCGGCGCCGCCATCCACAACTGGATTCCCGCCGAGCTGATCAGCGACCTGATCGGCCAGAACAACTGGTGGTCGGTACCGCTGGCGACATTGGTCGGGGTGCCAATGTACGCCGATATTTTCGGCACCCTGCCGATTGCCGAAGCCCTGGTGGCCAAGGGCGTCGGCCTGGGCACGGTGCTGGCGTTCATGATGGCGGTAACCGCGCTATCGCTACCAGCGCTGATCATGCTGAAAAAGGTGGTGAAGGCCCCCCTGCTTGCCCTGTTCTTCACCATCGTGGTGGTCGGCATCACGTTGATCGGCTATCTGTTCAACCATTTCGCCTACCTTTTGCTTTAGGCAGACAAGGAGCCTCCCATGCACATCAAGATCCTCGGCCCAGGTTGCAAGAAATGCCAACTGCTCCTGGAGAATACCCAGCAAGCCCTAGCCACCCTGGGCATGGATGCCTCCATCGAAAAAGTCAGCGACTATGCCGCCATCGCCGCCCTGGGTGTCATGAGCACACCCGCGCTGGTCATCAATGAGCGCGTCGTCGCCAGCGGCCGCGTTCTCGACAGTCAGGAAATCGCCCACCTGCTGCTGCAGGCCTGAAAGACTTACCCCTGCCAGGCGACCATGCGATGATGGCCGCCCCACTCACCTGGAACGCCATCATGCCTACCAGCCAAGCTCTGCTCGACGATCCTCACTGGCAACAACACTGTGAGGCTGCCGCCCTTGACCCCGAGCGCCGCCTGGCCGCACGCCTGGCCGTGCTACAGAACAGTCACAGCCTGGAAGCCACCCTGTATCGCCCGGACCACGAAGACCCTGATGCCGAGGAAAACGACCTGGGCGAGGCCTGCGTGGAACTGCGCGGGGTCTTCGAGCCACCGCAGGACTGGGATGCCGCCGAGCGCGAGGAGTACTACGACGGCGAAGATCCGCAGACTTTCTTCAGCGCCCGCGTGGAATGCCAGGCACGCCCTGGCAGCACAGACTTCTTCCAACCGGAACCCGGTGACCTGCTGGCCGTCACCGAAGCCGACGGCCGCGTGCAGATGTACTACCTCTACGAAAGCTTCGAGGATGACGACGGCTGGCAGTGCGTGCTGATCCGCGAGGACGAAGTGCTCGCCTGAGCCGTCAATCCACGCCGAACAGGTCGCGGCTGTAGACCTTCTCCGCGACATCGGCCAGGGCCGGATCGCGGCGATTGCAGAGAATCAGCTCGGCACGCGCCTTGAACTGGGCCAGCTCTTCGCAATGGCTGGCCCAGGGCAACTCCCTTTCGCCCAGGCCAGGCTGGTAGACCAGCACCTCGACCCCCTGCGCCTGCAACAGGCGCAGCACGTCGACGATGCTTGATTCACGGTAATTGGCCGAGCCCTGCTTCATCGCCAACTGGTAGGCACCCACCACCCGGGGCTGGCGGCGCAGAATATCCTCGACCAGCCACTGCTTGCGCTCGGCATTGGCCTCGACCACCGCCGCGATCAGGCTATGCGGCAGCCCGGCAAAATCGGCCAGCAACTGGCGGGTATCCTTGGGCAGGCAATAGCCCCCGTAGCCAAAGGACGGGTTGTTGTAGTGCCGGCCGATGCGCGGATCGGCGCATACCCCCTCGACCAGCTGCCGGGCATCCAGGCCACGCCCCAGGGCAAAACTGTCCAGCTCATTGAAGAACGCCACGCGCATCGCCAGGTAGCTGTTGGCAAACAGCTTGATGGCCTCGGCCTCGTCGCTGCCGCACACCTGCACAGGCGCATCACGCCGCTCGGCAGCCTCCAGCAGCAACTCGGCAAACGGCCGGGCCAGGTGCGGGTCACCACCGACCACGATGCGCGAGGGAGCCAGGCAGTCCTGCAGGGCCTGCCCTTCACGGAGAAACTCCGGACTGAACAGGAGCCGGGCGGTCTCGCCCAGCTGCCCACGCAACCGCCGGCAGTAGCCGATCGGCACCGTGGACTTGACCACCAGGCAGGCGTCCGGGCAATAGCGCTGCGCAGCGGCGGCCACCGTCTCGACGGAGCGCGTGTCGAAGCAGCCGCGCACGGCATCGAAGTCCGTGGGCGTGGCAATCAGCACATAGTCCGCGCCGGCATACGCTTCGGCAGGATCGAGGGTGGCACTCAGCGCCAGGCATTGTTCGTCCAGCCAGCGCTGCGCCAGCTGATCATCAATCGGCGAGCGGCGCTGGTTGATGCTGACCACCTTGTCGGCCTGCACGTCCAGCACCACCACCTGGTGCTGGCGCGCCAGCATCAGCGCATTGGCCATGCCGATATAGCCGGCCCCAACAACCACGAATTTCATTGTCCTGCTCTCCCATCCTTGATGAAAAACCACTCGAACAGCCGCGCAGCGCGCTGTTGCCGGGTATAGCGCGCCAAAGTGACAGGCAAAGGACGGCCCCGCCTCAACCTGGTGCCTGCCCGGCCGGCTGCGCACCTCGCCGCCCTGCTTTGGTGCGCACCATGGCCAGCCACCCCGCGGAGGCCTGATTTCACGGCTCTACACTTCTGGCACGCCGCTTGCGATGCACAGGATGCCCGCCGCGCAAGGAGAGGTATCCATGGCCCGCGAGTTCTATGATGAGATGTACGACGGCAGCGGCAACTGCCGCAGCCATTACCGCGAGTTCGCCCGCTGGCTGGCCGCGACACCCGCCGAGCAACTGGCACGTCGGCGCCAGGAGGCTGATCTGCTGTTCCACCGCGCCGGCATCACCTTCACCCTGTATGGCGACGAGCAGGGCACCGAGCGCCTGATTCCCTTCGACACCATCCCGCGCAGCATCCCGGCGCGCGAGTGGAAGACCATCGAGCAGGGCTGCATCCAGCGCGTGAAGGCGTTGAATATGTTCCTCGCCGACCTCTACCACGAGCAACGCATCCTCAAGGCCGGGATCATCCCCGCCGAACAGGTGCTGGCCAACGACCAGTACCAGCTGGCCATGCAGGGCCTGGACCTGCACCGTGACCTGTATGCACACATCGCCGGGGTCGACCTGGTACGCGACGGCGACGGCACTTACTACGTACTGGAAGACAACCTGCGCACACCCAGTGGCGTCAGCTACATGCTCGAAGACCGCAAGATGATGATGCGACTGTTCCCCGAACTGTTCGCCGCGCAGCGCATCGCGCCCATCGACCACTACCCCAGCCTGCTGCTGGCTACGCTGAAGAGCGCCAGCGCGGTGGACGATCCCTGCGTGGTGGTGCTGACTCCCGGTCACTTCAACAGTGCCTACTTCGAGCATGCCTTCCTGGCCCGCGAGATGGGCGTGGAGCTGGTCGAGGGGGCCGACCTGTTCGTGCGCGACGAGCAGGTGTTCATGCGCACCACCGCCGGCCCGCGGCGGGTCGACGTGATCTACCGCCGGCTGGACGATGCCTTCCTCGATCCGCTGGCCTTCAACCCCGACTCCATGCTCGGCGTACCAGGGCTGCTCTCGGCCTACCGTGCCGGGCGGGTGGTGCTGGCCAACGCCATCGGCACCGGAGTGGCCGACGACAAGTCGATCTACCCCTACGTGCCGGAGATGATCCGCTTCTACCTGGACGAGGCGCCGATCCTCGCCAACGTGCCGACCTGGCAGTGCCGCAAGCCGGCTGAACTGTCCCACGTGCTGGCCCATCTGCCCGAATTGGTGGTCAAGGAGACCCAGGGCTCCGGCGGCTACGGCATGCTGGTCGGGCCGACCGCCAGTCGAGCCGAGATCGAGGCTTTCCGCGAACGCCTCAAGGCCAACCCGGCAGCCTATATCGCCCAGCCTACCCTGAGCCTGTCGACCTGCCCGACCTTCGTCGAGCAGGGCGTCGCGCCACGCCATATCGATCTGCGCCCCTTCGTGCTGTCCGGCCGGGAAACCCGCCTGGTGCCCGGCGGCCTGACCCGCGTGGCGCTGCGCGAAGGCTCGCTGGTGGTCAACTCGTCGCAGGGCGGCGGCACCAAGGACACCTGGGTGGTGGAGGACTGAACATGCTGTCGAGAACCGCTGCCGCACTCTATTGGATGTCGCGCTACCTGGAGCGTGCCGAGAACCTGGCGCGCATGCTGGATGTCAGTTACTCGCTGTCACTGATGCCGCAGGACGGCAGTGGCGACGGCCTGGATGAACTGGCCATGCCGCTGCAGATCACCGGCACCCTGGAGGACTACCGCAACCGCCATGGCGCACTGGATGCCGAGCGCCTGCTGCACTTCTTCGCCCTCGATGGCGACAACCCCGGCTCGATCTTCAGCTGCCTGCGCGCCGCGCGCAGCAACGCCCATGTGGTGCGCGGACGGATCAGCGCCGACATGTGGGAGAACATCAACGCCACCTGGCTGGAAATGCGCGAGATCGCCTCGCAAGGCCTGGGCGGCTACGGCATCAGTGCCTTTTGCGAGTGGGTCAAGCAACGCTCACATCTCTATCGCGGTGCCGCCTTCGGTACCAGCCTGCGCAACGATGCCTTCCGCTTCATCCGCCTGGGCACCTACATCGAACGCGCCGACAACAGCCTGCGCCTGCTCGATTCGCGCTATGAAATGCTCGGCGAGCAGGCCGAAGAAGGCTCGGCGCGCGACTACTACCAATGGAGTGCGCTGCTGCGCGCCCTCTCGGTATTCGAGGCGTTCAGCGAGATTTACCGTGGCGCGCCGGACAAGCGCCAGGTCGCCGAACTGTTGATCCTGCGCGAGGACGTACCGCGCTCGCTGCGCGCCTGCCTGGGTGAAGCCGCGCTGATCCTTGCCAGCCTGCCTGGCGAAAACGGCCGTCCGGCGCAACGCATGGCCGCCGAACTGGAAGCGCGCCTGCGCTACACCGGCATCGAGGAAATCCTCGCCACCGGCCTGCACGCCTGGCTATCCGAATGCATCCTGCACATCAACCACCTGGCCGGCGCCATCCACAGCGCCTATCTGGAGGCCGCATGAAACTCGCCATCCGTCATGACACCACCTATCGTTACGATGACCAGGTGCGCGCCAGCATCCAGTACCTGCGCCTGACCCCGCAGGAAAGCCAGCGCCAACACGTACTCGACTGGCATCTCGAATTACCGCGCCCGGTACCGGCGCAGCGGGATCCCTATGGCAACATCCTGCATGTACTGAGCCTCGATGAGCCACATGACTCGCTACTGATCAGTGCGCATGGCCAGGTTGAAATCGACACCACGCGCGACTGCGAGCAGGACAGCCTGTCGCCACTGCCGTTCCTGCGTTTCACCCGGCTGACCCAGGCTGACGAGGCCTTGCGCCAGTTCGCCCGGCGCTATTGCGGCGCACACCGTGACCGCGCGGCCCTCAGCGAGCTGATGTTCGGCCTGGCCGATGCCATGCCCTACAGCCCAGGCAGCACCCGCGTCGACAGTACCGCCGCGGAAGCCTTCGCGGTCGGCGCCGGGGTCTGCCAGGATCACAGCCATGCCTTCCTGGCCTGCGCACGCAGCCTGGGCGTGGCCGCACGCTATGTATCCGGCTACCTGTTCAGCGATGACAGCGCCCACCTGGCCAGCCACGCCTGGGCAGAAGCCTGGATCGATGGCGCCTGGTACAGCTTCGACGTGACCAATGGTCTGACACGTGCTGAGCGTCACCTCAAGCTCGCCGTGGGACTGGACTATCTGGACGCCTGCCCGGTACGCGGCATGCGCCGTGGCGGCAGTGGCGAACAGATGCATGCACGTGTCCAGGTCAGCCAACAACGGGTGCAAGCCCAGCAATGATGCGCCAGACTGGCTACCCGCAAGCCCTGCAGAGTGCTCCGCCATGACGTACTGCGTTGCCATGAACCTGGCCGATGGCCTGGTGTTCGTTTCCGACTCGCGCACCAATGCCGGTGTGGATCACATCGCCACCTTCCGCAAGCTGCACCTGTTCGGCGTCCCCGGCGAACGGCTGATCGTGCTGCAAAGCGCGGGTAATCTGGCCACCTCGCAATCGGTGGTCAGCCTGCTGCGCCAACGCTGGGGCAGCGAGCAGGCCAACCTGCACAACGCTGCCACCCTGTTCGATGCCGCCGGATTGGTCGGCGCCACGCTACGCGAGGTGCTGCAGCGCGACCAGGGTGCCACGCTGTGCCAGGGCCTCGACCTGGGTTGCTCGTTCCTTGTCGGGGGGCAGATCGGCCACGAAACGCCCCGTCTGTTCAATCTCTACCCACAGGGCAATTTCATCGAATCGTCGCTGGACACCCCGTATTTCCAGATTGGCGAGAGCAAGTACGGCAAGCCCATCCTTGATCGAGCGCTGCACCATGCCACGCCCCTGGAACAGGCACTACGCTGCGCGCTGATCAGTTTCGACTCAACCATCCGCAGCAATCTGTCGGTGGGCATGCCGCTGGACGTGCTGGTCTATCGACGCAACAGCCTGGCCGTACCCCAGGGCTTTCGTATCCACGACGGAGACCCCTACTTCGAACGTATCCGCGCCCAGTGGGGGGGCGGCCTGCGGCAACTGCTTGGTGAACTACCGGATGTACCAGGCCAGTACTGGGACTAGTCCATAGCGTTTGGCTGGGTGAGCCTGGCGCACACACATTTGTCATCATCCAGCCGGCTAACTATCCTGTCAGCGCAGTCTGTCACCCAGGCCTGTCACGCAGTTTCCTGCACGCCGCAGCAATAATCCGGTAACTCGCCATCATGAAGAGCGGCGCTTTCATACTCGACAACACGGTCATGGACCTCCTGCTGGATACCATTTGCGTGGTAGACGCGCATGGTCGCTTCATGGCGCTGAGTGCAGCCTGCGAACAGCTGCTCGGCTATCGTGCCGACGAGCTGATAGGCCGCCCGATGATCGAGCTGGTGCTGGAGGAAGATCGTCCGCGTACCCTGCAAGCGGCGCGCGAGATCATGGCCGGCGCCCCGCTGCCCTGCTTTGAGAATCGCTATGTGCGCAAGGACGGGCAAATCGTCCACGTCATGTGGTCGGCCCGCTGGTCCGAAGCGCATCAAGTACGCATCGCCGTTGCCCACGACATCACCGCCCGCAAACGCAGCGAGGAACGCCAGGCCGCTACCTTCGCCCTATCCGAAGCGGCGCATTTTGCCGAAAACCTGCCCGACCTCCTGCAACGCGTCAGAGAGATCATCCACGGCCTGCTGCCTGACAGCGAGCTACATGTTGCCCTGCCGGACAACGACAGCGGCTTGTTGCAGCTGGCCCTGCCCTGCGCCACGCCCGCCGAGGCGAGCCAGTTACTGGCCGACGCTCAACAGCTGCTGGCTGGCCAGCCCCCGCCTGCTCATGCCAGCTACCGGCTGGCCATACCGCTGCAGGGCAGCTCCGGCAACCTCGGCGTACTGCTCCTGCAGGGACAGCGCAGCACGCTAAGCTACCAGGCCGTCGACCGGCAGTTGCTGCACTACCTGGCAACCCAGCTGGTTGCCTTCATCGAGCGGCAACAGATGCTCACCCGCCTGCAACTCATGGCGCAGTTCGATCCCCTCACCGGCCTGCCCAATCGCGCCCTGCTGTTCGACCGCCTGCACACTGCGCTGGAGCGTGCCCGACGCGAGAGGCACCTGTTAGGGCTGCTGTTCATCGACCTGGACAACTTCAAGCAGATCAATGACAGCCTCGGCCACAAGGCCGGCGACCTGCTGTTACAGCAAGTGGCCCAGCGCCTGCAGGGGTGCATGCGCCAGTCCGATACCGTAGCGCGCCTGGCCGGTGACGAATTCGTAGTGCTGCTGGAAGACCTTGGCAGTGCCAGCCATGCCCTGCGCGCCGCCGAGAAGATCCGCCTGGCACTCAACGCCCCCTTCACCCTGGAGCAGCTCCCACAGCAGGTGTTGCCCAGCATCGGCGGTGCCCTCTATCCGCTGCATGCACAGGAGGCCACGCAGCTTCTCCAGCAAGCCGATACGGCCATGTACGCCGCCAAGCGTGCCGGTGGCAATCGCATTCAGCTGGCCAGCGCGCACGGGGCCATGCCAGGTCAAGACGGGCTGCCCGGCTAGAAGTAGCCCTCGATCTTTTTCTTCTCCATCGAGCCATCCTGATCATGGTCGATGATCCGCCCCTGGCGTTCCGAGGTACGGGTCAGCAGCATCTCCTGAATAATCTGCGGCACATCGCTGGCGGTGGACTCCACGGCGCCGGTCAGCGGGTAGCAACCGAGGGTACGGAAACGCACCCAGCGTTTGCGGATGCCGGCGCGCTGGGCGGCGCTCAGGTGCGGCACGATGCGTTCGTCGTCGATGCAGATCAGCGTGCCCTCATGCTCTACCACCGGCCGCTCGGCGGCGCGGTAGAGGTCGACGATCTCGATGCTCTCGAGATGGATGTACTGCCAGATATCCAGCTCGGTCCAGTTCGACAGGGGGAACACGCGCAGGCTTTCCCCCGGCTGCACGCGGGTGTTGTACAGCTGCCAGAGTTCCGGGCGTTGCTGCCTGGGGTCCCAGCGGTAGCGGTTGTCGCGGAACGAGCAGACGCGCTCCTTGGCCCGCGACTTCTCCTCATCGCGGCGGGCGCCACCGAAGCAGGCATCGAAACCGTACTGGTCCAGCGCCTGCTTGAGCGCTTCGGTCTTCATCACATCGGTGTACTTGGCCGAGCCTACCGAAAAGGGCGTGATGTTCAGACGCGCGCCGTCGGGATTGATGTGCACGCGCATATCCAGTTTCAGCTTTTCCGCCAGGCGGTCACGGAACACGGCCATCTCGCCGAACTCCCAGCCGGTATCCACATGCAGCAACGGGAAAGGCAGCGGCCCCGGGAAGAATGCCTTGCGGGCCAGGTGCAGCAGGACGGTGGAGTCCTTGCCAATGGAGTAGAACAGGCAAGGGTTGCGCATCACCGCCACCACCTCGCGCAGGATGTGGATGGATTCGGCCTCCAGGGCGCGCAGGTGGGTCAGGCGGTCGGGATGGGTCATCGGGTTGGCTGTCATGGCTTCAGGGATTACAGCTGGGGCAGTGGACGGGGTCGGCCCGTTCGGGCCGCTGACGGGTTGCGCTGTGACCACAGGCCGGGCACAGCCAGTGCTCGCGGGCGGCCTGCGTGGTCGGCGTGGCGCAGGCCCGGCAGGGCAGGCCATGTTCCAGATGGTCGATGCCGTAGCCCGGCGCCTGGCAGGCCGGACAGTGCTGGCTCAGGCGGTCGGCCAGGCGTTGTGCGGCGCGGCGGATGACCGCCTGGCGGCGTGGATTGAGGTGGGCACGCATGTCCGTCTCGATCCACACGCTGGCTTGCGTGGCCAGCACTTCGCGCAGCAGTCCCTCGAACGTCTCACCGTGCTGCAGGCCCTTGCGAAACCAGGGCTCGCCGGGGCGGCCGAGAATCAATCCGTGCTCGGGGAGGCCGGCGGCGCGGGCGAAAGCCCGGCCCTCCTCCAGGCTGCGCACCTCGCGGTGGGCATAGTTGGTGTCGCTGGAACCCTGGCTGGCATATACCGCATAGCCGCGTTCATGGTTCCACCAACACAGCAGTTCGCTGTTCCAGGCCAGCATGCCCAGGTAGGGGTCGCGGCCGAAGCTGCCTTCGCTGCCCAGACCATAGCGGCTCCCAGTATGCTCGGCGGCCAGCCGCGCCTTGGCCAGTGCCGTTTCGTGGGCGCTGCCCAGGCGCTCCACCTCGCGGCTGAAGGTGCCGAAGCGGTCGGTATCCAGGCTGTCGAGGGTTTCCACCCGGAAGCCGCAGCCGGCCAGGGCCTCTTCCACCAGCGGTGCCTTGTGGTGGCAGGTGAGAAAGCTCAGGCGTTTCATGGGGTCTCCTCAGCCGTGCACGGCGGCGTAACCGGGTTCGCCATCGAAGGTGTAGAGGTTCTCGGTCTTGATCGGCTCGAAACCGGCCAGGTTCAGGCGGGTCTGCAGAGCGAGCAGCTCGGCGAAGTCCACCGCCTGCCCGGCCGGTGCCAGGAAGCGGCAGCGCCAGTGATCAACGCAGGTGGTTTCGGCAAAGCCGTTGGGCCACACCTTGACCCCGCGGTTGGTGATCACCGACAGCGGCAGGCCCGGGCTGGCCAGCGTCTGCAGCCGGTTGCCCAGTTCGCTGGCCGGTTGTTCGCGCTGATGGAGGAACACATCGACGCCGACCAGTTGCTTGTGCGCCGGCGGGCGCTCGGGCAGCGGCCGCTGGGGCAGACGGCTGTCGGCCGGGTAGTCCACCGCGCGCAGCATCTCAGGCCGCTGACCGAGGCGGGCGATCACCGCATCGGCGAACTCGCGGGTCCCCAGCTTTTTCCGGCTGTGGGCCTGGTCGAAGATGTCGTAGGTGTGCAGCCCCTCCTCGAGGGTGCGCAGCCAGGCGTTCTGCACTCGGCTGGCCACCTCACCCTGGCCGATGTGCAGCAGCATCTGCACGGCGCCCTGCAGCAGGCCGGAGGGGTTGGCCAGGTTCTGCCCGGCGCGCCGCGGCGCCGAGCCGTGGATGGCCTCGAACATGGCGCACTGCTCGCCGATGTTGGCCGAGCCGGCCATGCCGACGCTGCCGGCGATCTGCGCGGCCACGTCGGAGAGGATGTCGCCGTAGAGGTTGGGCATCACCACCACGTCGAACTGCTCCGGGGTGTCAGCCAGCTTGGCTGCACCGATGTCGACGATCCAGGTTTCCTGTTCCAGGTCCGGGTATTCGCGGCCGATTTCCTCGAACACCTGATGGAACAGGCCGTCGGTGAATTTCATGATGTTGTCTTTGACGAAGCAGCTGACCTTGCGCCGGCCCTGCTGGCGGGCGTAGTCGAAGGCGTAGCGGACGATGCGCTCGCAGCCGGGGCGGCTGATCAGCTTGAGGCACTGGAACACCTCGTCGGTCTGGCGGTGCTCGATACCGGCGTAGAGGTCCTCCTCGTTCTCGCGCACGATCACCAGGTCCATGGTCGGATGTTTGGTCTGCACGAAGGGCGCGTAGGCCACGCAGGGGCGGACGTTGGCGTAGAGGCCGAGTGCCTTGCGGGTGGTCACGTTGAGGCTCTTGTAGCCGCCACCCTGCGGGGTGGTGATCGGCGCCTTGAGGAAGACCTTGGTACGGCGCAGGGATTCCCAGGCTTCGGGAGCGATGCCGGCCAGCTCGCCGCGCTTGTACACGGCTTCGCCGACTTCGATCACCTCCGGTGCGATGGCGGCGCCGGCGGCATCGAGGATGCGCAGGCTGGCCTGCATGATTTCCGGGCCGATGCCGTCGCCGTAGGCCACGGTGATGGGAGTCTTGTGCATGATGCGCCTCGTCAGTCAGGGGATTCGAGGCTATTCTGGCCAGCAAGATTGATTGTTGATAATCGAATTTAATCAGCTAAAGCATTGCCTAAAGACGATGGATAGATCCCGCTTCCACACCCGCCAGACCACCTTCCGCCAGCTGGAAATCTTCCGCGAGGTGGCCGAGCGACTCAGCGTCACCGAGGCCGCCCACGCCCTGCACCTGGCCCAGCCGTCGGTATCGACCCAGCTCGGCAAGCTGGAGCAGGCGCTGGGGCTGAGTCTCTTCGAGCAGATCGGCAAGCGCCTGCACCTGACCGATGCCGGCCGTGAGGTACTGCTGGGCACCCGCGAGCTGTTCGAGGCGCTGGACCGCCTGGAAATGCGCCTGGGCCAACTGCGTGGGCTGACCGCCGGCCAGCTGCGGCTGGGCGTGGTGACCACGGCCAAGTACCTGGTGCCGCGCCTGCTAGGGCCGTTCTGCCGCAGCTACCCGCAGGTCGAAGTGCAGTTCAATATCGCCAACCGCTCCGAGGTGATCCGCCGCCTGCAGGACAATCTCGATGACCTCTATGTGTTCAGCCAGCCGCCGCAGCACCTGGATATCGTCGCCACGCCGCTGGCCGACAATCCGCTGGTGGTGATTGCCCCCGCCGCACACCCGCTGGCCGGCAAGCGCCTGCGCTGGGAAGACCTGGCCGAGGAGCCGTTTATCAGCCGCGAGCCGGGTTCCGGCACCCGCCGCGCCATCGAAGAGCACTTTGCCCGCTTTGGCTGGAGCCTGCGGCCGCGCATGACCATCGAAAGCAACGAGGCGATCAAGGAGTCGGTAGCGGCCGGACTGGGCATTGCCATCGTGTCGCGGCACACGCTGGTGCATACCGCGCCGGGCAATCTGGTGGAGCTGGAGGTGGAGCAGTTCCCCATCCCCAACCGCTGGTACCTGGTGCGCTGGCGGGGCAAGGCGCTGTCGCCGGTGGCGGCGGCCTTCAGTGAGTTCGTCCGTGAAGGTGATTCATTGCTGATCAGCAATTCAACCAGCACATAAAATCCATTGTTCCACGCCTGTCGGACCTCCCTAGTCTGTGACTGTCCCCTACCCGTACGGAGCGCCAGACGATGAAAACCGTTCACAAGCACATCATTCCTACCGATGCCTCGCCCGTGCAACTGCGCCTGCCACAAGGCTGGCGCCTACTCAAGGCGGAGTATGTGCTGGTCACCAAGCAGGTGTGCTGCTGGGTGGAAGTCCCCACCGACCCGCAACGCGCGCAGGAGCACCTAGAGCTGCGCCTGTTCCGCAGTGGCGATGGCATTCCCGCTGATTACCACTACGTCGATACCGCCGTGGATGCCCTAGCCCCCGAAGCCTGGCACCTCTACAGCCGGCCGAGTCGCGCAGCCCGGGTCGCCGCCTAAAGCGTTGCAGACGGCCGGACCGGCCTTGCTCCGCGTCGTGACAGGCAGGCGCGACGCGGAGCCAACCGGACAATCCCCCCGTTGTCAGGCCGTCGGCTCATCGCCGCCAACCTCCAGCAGGCTGCCCAGCGTGGGCAACTGGGTTTCACAAGCCATTTGCGTATCGCATTCGATCTGGCGGCTGAAGCGTTGCAGGGAATGGTTTTGCGCCGGCTGGGCATCACTGGCAAATACCGGCGGGCTCATCAGGTAGGCGCTGAGCAGTTGCGTCAGCCCCAGCAGACTGTCGATGTGGGTGCGTTCGTAGCCATGGGTGGCATCGCAGCCAAAGGCCAGCAGCGCCGTGCGGATATCATGCCCTGCGGCAATCGCCGACTGGGCATCGCTGTGGTAGTAGCGAAACAGGTCGCGATGCACCGGTATAGCCTGCTCCGCGGCCAGCCGCAACAGATGCCGGGTCAGGTGATAGTCATAGGGGCCGCCCGAATCCTGCATGGCCACGCTGACGCAATGCTCGCTGGACTGCTGGCCCGGGGCAACCGGAGCAATGTCGATGCCGACAAATTCACTGACATCCCAGGGCAAGGCAGCCGCGGCACCGGAGCCAATTTCCTCGGTAATGGTGAACAGCGGATGGCAGTCGATCTCGGGAGTCAGTCCTGATTCGACAATCTGCTTGAGCGCACAGAGCAGCGCGGCAACGCCTGCCTTGTCGTCCAGATGGCGCGAACTGATATGCCCACTTTCGCTGAACTCCGGTAACGGATCGAACGCGACGAAATCACCGATCGAGACCCCCAGCGCCTCGGCATCAGCGCGATTGCTGCAGTCGGCATCCAGACGCAGCTCGACATTGTCCCAACTGATCGGCAGTTCATCGATGGCCGTATTGAAGGCGTGCCCGGAAGCCAGCAGAGGCAGCACGCTGCCACGCAGCACGCCGTGGTCGGTAAACAGACTGACCCGGCTGCCCTCGGCAAAGCGACTGGACCAGCAACCGATCATGGCCAGGGCCAGACGGCCGCTATCCTTGATCTCGCGCACACTGGCGCCAATCGTATCCAGGTGCGCCGAGACGGCCCGATCCGGGCTCGACAGGCGCCCCTTGAGTGTGGCGCGAATGGTGCCACGACGCGTGAGTTCATAGGGGATGCCGAGTTCGTCAAGACGCTCGGCCACATAACGCACCAGCGTATCGGTGAAACCGGTGGGACTGGGAATGGCGAGCATTTCCAGCAGGACGCGACGCAGGTAGTCCAGGTCAGGTGCAGGCAAGCGCATGGTGGCTCCTAGCCCTGTGGGCGACTGAGGGGAAACAGAAGATCGATGAAGCGTTCGGCCGTCGGCTGTGGCTCATGGTTGGCCAGCCCGACCCGCTCGTTGGCTTCGATCAGCACGTAAGCCGGCCGGTCTGCCGACTCGACCAGCAGATCCAGGCCGACGACCGGAATCTCCAACGCCCGCGCAGCACAGACTGCCGCCTCGGACAGCTGTGGATGCAGGCGCGCAGTGACATCTTCCAGCGTGCCGCCGGTATGCAAGTTGGCTGTCTTGCGTACCGCCAGGCGCGTACCGGCCGGCAGGATGCTGTCGAGGGCATAGCCGGCATCACGCAGGGTGCGCAGGGTTTCCTCGTCCAGCGGAATTCGACTCTCCCCGGCCGTAGCGGCAGCACGGCGGCGGCTCTGGGCTTCGATCAGTTGCTCGATACGGTGCAGACCGTCGCCTACCACCATGGCCGGATGCCGGATAGCCGCAGCAACCACCTCATAGCCGATGACCACGATGCGCAGATCATGGCCGGGGTGATAGCTCTCCAGCAGCACACGAGCATCGAACTGTCGGGCACGCATAATCGCCCGCTCCAAGGCCTCGGCATCCCGCAGGTCCACGGCCACGCCCTGGCCCTGCTCGCCATTGACCGGCTTGACCACAACCCGCCCATGCCGCGCCAGGAACTCGGCATTGGCCGGCGCGCCTGCGGCCAACTGCTGGGCGGGCTGGCTAAGACCGGCCTGGGCCCAGGCTCGATGGGTCAACTGCTTATCGGCGCAGAGCGTCATGCTCACCGCACTGGTCAGGTCTGACAGCGATTCCCGACAGCGTATCCGCCGCCCCCCGTGGCTCAGCGTGAACAGCCCCGCCGGCGCATCATCGACCTGCACCTCGATACCCCGGCGTTGCGCCTCGTCGACGATGATCCGCGCATAGGGATTCAGCGCAGCATCCGGACCAGGGCCGAGGAACAGGGCCTGGTTAATGCCGTTGCGGCGCTTGATGGCAAACGTCTGCAGAGGCCGGAAACCCAGCTTGCGGTAAAGCGCCTTGGCTTGCTGGTTGTCATGCAGCACCGACAGATCCAGATAACTCAAACCGCGACTCATGCCATGCTCAACCAGGTGGCGCACCAGCGCCTCGCCCACCCCCGGACACGGACAGTCGGCGGCGACCGCCAGGCACCACAGGCTGCTACCGCCCTCCGGGTCATCAAACGCCTTGCGATGATTGAGCCCCATGACGCTGCCGATTACTGCGCCGCGGGCGTCCTCCGCCAACCAGTAACTGGGCCCGCCCTGCTCTCGGGGAGTAAGTTGTTCAACATCCACCGGCAGCATGCCGCGTTGTACATAGAGGCAATTGACAGCAGACCAGTCGCTGCTCGTCTGTACGGGACGAATACTGAAGCCGCGAAAGCGCCGGCGAGCCGGGCGGTAATCACTGAACCACAGGCGCAGGGTATCCGAGGGATCAAGAAACAGTTGCTGCGGCGCATAGGCCAGCACCTGCTGGGGCGCTGCCACATAGAGCGCAATATCGCGCTGGCCAGGTTGCTCACCCAGTAAATCCGTGGCCAGCGCCTCAGCCCGTGGATAGGTGTGGCCAATCAGCAAGCGCCCCCAGCCACAATGAATACGCTGCGGCTCGCAAGGTTGGTTGCCAGCCTTGGCATGGTGCGCCTGGAGACGCTCGTAACTGGGCGATTGACCGCGCACCAGACGCTGTTTGTAGGCCGTTGCACGCATGATGGGCTCCTGTGAACGGCCTACAGACCGTGCTGCGAAAGCCAGAGGTTGAGCGCAGCCAACTGCCACACCTTAGAACCCTGCAGTGGCGTGATATGCCCGGCTGGATCACTCAACAGGCGGTCCAACATAGCGGGTTCATAGAGACCGCGCTCCTGACTGCCATCGAGCAACAGGTCACGCACCCAGTCCAGCGTGGCCCCCTGCAGGTGCTTCAGCCCAGGAACCGGGAAGTAACCCTTGGGCCGGTCAATCACCGCCGCCGGGATCACCTGGCGCGCGGCCTCCTTGAGTACCTGCTTGCCGCCGTCACCCAGCTTGAAGCGTGGCGGAATACGTGCCGCCAGCTCGACCACGCGGTAGTCGAGGAAAGGTGTACGGGCCTCCAGGCCCCAGGCCATGGTCATGTTGTCGACCCGTTTGACCGGGTCGTCGACCAGCATCACCGTGGTATCCACACGCAGCGCCTTGTCCACTGGAGCGGCGGCGCCCGGCTGGGCGAAATGCGCGCTGACAAACTCGCCGGCCCAGTCGCCGGCATGCCAGCGCTCCTGCAAAGTGGCCAGTACCTCGTCATGCTCGCGGTCGAAAAAAGCGCGCCGGTATGCCTGCACAGCATCCGTCTGGCCGTCGATCTGCGGGTACCAGTGATAACCGGCAAACAGTTCGTCGGCGCCCTGGCCGCTCTGCACCACCTTGCAATGCTGGCTGACCTCGCGCGACAGCAGATAGAACGCGATGCAGTCATGACTGACCATCGGCTCGCTCATGGCGCGGAAGGCCGCCGGCAACTGCTCGAGGATCTCCCGCTCACTGATGCGCAGCTGATGGTGACGCGTGCCGTAGTGACGGGCGATCAAATCCGAGTAATGGAACTCGTCGCCGCGTTCACCTCCGGCATCCTCGAAGCCAATCGAGAAGGTCGAGAGATCCGCCACGCCAGCCTCGCGCAGCAGCCCGACCAGCAGGCTGGAGTCGACACCGCCGGAGAGCAGCACGCCAACATCCACCGCTGCACGCTGGCGAATCGCCACCGCCTCGCGCAGAGAGGTCAGCACACGCTCCTGCCAATCGCCCATTTCCAGCTGAATCTCGTCTCGCTGCGGGCCGAACGTCAGCTGCCACCAGCACTGCTGCTCGCGTCGGCCATTGGCATCGATACGCAACCAGCTGGCGGGAGGCAGCTTTTCCACCGCGCGCAGCAGCGTCCGAGGCGCCGGCACCACGCTATGGAAGCTCAGGTAATGGTGCAGCGCGACCGGGTCCAGGCCAGCGTCAACCCCGCCACCCGCGAGCAAGGCAGGCAGGCTGGAGGCAAAACGCAGGCGCTGGGCATCCTGGGTGAAATACAGCGGCTTGATGCCCAGCCGGTCACGGGCGAGAAACAGCGACTGGCTGTCCCGCTCCCAGATGGCGAAGGCAAACATCCCGTTGAGCTTCGCCAGCAGAGCCTCGCCCCAGGCGTGGTAGCCCTTGAGCAGTACTTCGCTGTCGCCGTCGGAGTGAAATACGTAGCCCATGCCCTGCAATTCGGCACGCAGCTCCGGATAGTTGTAGATTGCGCCATTGAAGACCAGCGACAAGCCGAGCTGCGGGTCGATCATCGGCTGTGCCGACGCCGCCCCCAGGTCCATGATCTTCAGACGGCGATGGCCAAAGGCCAGGCAGCCCTGGCTATGAAAGCCACAATCATCAGGCCCCCGCGGAGCCAGATGGTGAGTGATTCTTGCCAGTGCAGCCAGGTCGGCCGGCTGCTGGTCAAAGCGAAGTTCTCCTGCGATTCCGCACATAGTTCCTTACCGGTGTTGCCGTTGGGGAGGTGGTCGCGCAGTGGCGAATCCTTTTTTACCGAAACAAAAAAACACTTTCATGTCAAAGTTTTATTTCTGACAATTACTGATATAAATCTGAAATATTGGTTACAACTGAAATGGAATCACTACCAGTCGATGCGTTTGAACCCGCGCTTTTCCGGGCACTGCGACGCTTGCAGCAGGCCGGCGAAGTGCACGCCAAGCGACTATCCCGTTATGGCGGACTGACCCCCATGCAACTGCTGATCCTGCAAGTGCTGGCCGCCGAGCCCAAACTGACCGCCAGCACCCTCAGTCGCCGTGTCAGCCTGAGTGCGGCAACGCTCTCGGGCATGCTGGATCGCCTGGAAGAACAGGGACTATTAGGTCGGGAGCGCGACCCCGCGGATCGGCGCCGACAATGGCTTTCCCTAAGCGACACAGGGCTACAGCTCTTGCAGCAAGCCCCGCCGCTACTACCCCCCACCTTCAGGCTGGCATTCGCCGCACTACCGGAATGGCAGCAACATGCATTGACTGCCGCCTTGCTGCAGGCCGCAGAACTGTGCGGGGAAGCTGACAGTTGAGCCGTGCCCTCGGCACAGGGCTGGCCCACAGGGACGGCGACACCGCCCCTGTTTACAGAGACCGGCCAGCCCTCCTGTGGCGGGATGAGTCAAGAAGACATAGACCAGCAAACGCTTAACACACTTTTCGACAGCCAAAGAAAAACCCCTGATTTTCGCTAGAAAATCAGGGGTTTATTTGGTGGGCCGGGGGGAATTTAATTGACCTCATAAGGTACTGATTTATATAGATTATGAATAAACATTCAGTTTTTGTGCCCCCTAAAATGCCCCCGCGCAATCTTTTAGATGAACGGTCGTTTAGGGAGTTGAACTCGCATCCTGAATTAGAGTTTTTTAGCACGAAGGCCCGCTTCGCATTCCTGTTCGCTCAGAGTGATCTTGATCCGCCGGCAATTACCATCCTCGGAGGCATGATGCGGTGACCTATAGCCGGTGCTCTACCCCGCAGCTGCTCAGCGACGACTCGACGCGAGACGTTTTCCTGGCGGTGGTGTATGAACTACTGAAGAAGGGTACGGCGGCAGATATGCTGCAGAGGGCTAGAGACTGAGCTCGGCAGAGATGATTGTGGCCCTGATGCAATATCCGCAAATTACTGAACTTGCGGAGTTTGCCCGCTCAGTTCAACGGCTGGTTGCTACAAAACCTATTTTTCAACAGAAACGGCCGAAGAAATAAGCCGTGATACAAGCCCACGATGAAAAGCCCCGCAATGCGGTAATGCTGTTCACTTAAG
>NZ_NMQV01000013.1 GCF_002234375.1 Pseudomonas fluvialis | reverse complement strand
TGGGGCTATAGCTCAGCTGGGAGAGCGCTTGCATGGCATGCAAGAGGTCGACGGTTCGATCCCGTCTAGCTCCACCAAACACTCAACAGGCCAGCCGCGTGCTGGCCTTGTTGTTCGAAGGTTTAGTCCCCTTCGTCTAGTGGCCTAGGACACCGCCCTTTCACGGCGGTAACAGGGGTTCGAGTCCCCTAGGGGACGCCATTTCAATTTCCCGGTCTGCGGGGTCAAAGGGTCAGTTCGCAAGAGCTGACCCTTTTGTTTTATCTCTGCCAATACGCTGCGCTGACCCCTTTTGGTGCTCTGCCGGGCGCTCTGCGACAGTCTGTCGCGGCCTGTTGTGCACAATCGGTGCAGTTACCCCGGCCAGGGGTAGCAGGCCGTCAGAAATTTTTCCTAAGTCGTTGATTTTTCGTGCTTGCATTTGTAAGTATCTGAAAAATAAGGATATTTATTTTTGATCAAAAAATGATCAAGCTGTCTGAAAGCCTTGTCAGACAACTCCGGCGGGCCTTTGCCAAGAGGTTTTGCACAAAGTTATCCACAGCTTCTGTGGATGGATTGTCGAGTGTTTCGCCAAGCCTATTTGCTCACGAAATGCAAGGCTTTACCTGGGCGAGAAAAAGAGTAGAGTGCGCCACCTCACAGGCTGATGCAGATAGTTATGAAGCCGACTCTTGCCGCCCGGCAAAGCCGTCATCAACGGATGTCCATGCACCTGGCCATGTGGCTGCTGGACACCCCACCATTGGCGCAGACTGCACCGATCAAGCGTTTTGCCGTGCAACTGCTCAAGCCCGCTGCCAAGCAAGGCGTGGTGGCTGCGCAAAGCCGTCTTGGCTGTCTGCTCTGCCACGAGGCTGCTGATCTACGCGATCGTCGCGTGGGCCAGGAAATGCTTCGCCTGGCGGCACGTGCCGGCGATCACGGTGCCCGTGAAGCCCTTGAATGTCTGACCGCGCAATTGCGCCTACCTTCGCTGCGTAGTTCTCGCCAGGGTTAACCGCTGGCCTGGTCGGTATACTGCCGGCCAATCCTGCCGTGGAGCCTTTGTGATGCCTGCCGATCTGCCAACCTTGCCGCTGTTGCTGAGCGTATTGCTGGTGGCCTTGCCGTTGCTCGGCCTGCTGTGGCGTCAGCAGCGTCGTCTGGATGCGCTACGCCTGTTGCAGAGCCATCAGCGTGAACTGCTGCAGCAGGCCCAGCAGCGTGTGCAGACGCTGGATGCACAGGTGCAGGAAGCCGTCCAGCACAAGGAACAATGGCAACAACTGCATGCCCGTCAGCAGGCCCAGCTGGCTGCCTTGCAGCGCGAACGTGAGCTGCTGCAGGCCCAGCAACAACAAGCGCGTGCTGATGCTCAGGCCTGGCAGGCCGAGCGTCAGCAGCAGGTCAGCGAGTTACGCCGCCTGGACGCCCAGCGCAGCGCGCTGGCTGCCGAGTTGCGCGAGCAGCAGGAGCATCAGCAGCAGCGCCTGAATGACCTGCAAGGCGCGCGTGACAGCCTGCGTGCACAGTTTGCCGAGCTGGCAGGGCAGATCTTCGAGGAGCGCGAGCAGCGTTTCGCCGAGCACAGTCAGCAGCGCCTCGGACAGTTGCTGGAGCCACTCAAGGAACGCATCCAGGCCTTCGAGAAGCGGGTCGAGGAGAGCTACCAGCAGGAGGCGCGCGAGCGTTTTTCGCTGGGTCATGAGCTGCAGCGCCTGCAACAGCTCAACCAGCGCCTGGGTGACGAGGCGACGCGTCTCAGTCGTGCCCTGCAGGGACAGAAACAGCAGGGCAACTGGGGCGAGCTGGTGCTGGAGCGGGTACTCGAGCATGCCGGCCTGCACAAGGGCCGCGAATACGAAACCCAGGTCAGTCTCAAGGGGGCCGATGGCCAGCGTTTGCAGCCCGATGTGCTGATTCGCCTGCCCGGCGAGCGGCAGATCATTGTCGATGCCAAGGTCAGCTTGCAGGCTTACCAGCAGGCGGTTGCCGCGCCGGACGAGACGGCGCGCCAGGCGGCGCTGCGTCAGCATGTACAGTCATTGCGCGGGCACCTGAAGAATCTTGCCAGCAAGGATTACAGCCGTCTGGAGGGCCTGCACAGCCTGGACTTCGTACTGCTCTTCGTGCCGCTTGAGGCTGCCTTTGCCGCCGCACTGGAGCAGGATGGGGGGCTTTTCCAGGAGGCTTTCGAGCAGCGTATCGTCATCGTCAGTCCGACTACGCTGCTGGCTACTCTGCGGGTGATCGACAGCCTGTGGCGCCAGGAACGTCAGGGGCAGAATGCCCGAGAGATCGCCGAGCGCGCCGGTTGGCTGTATGACAAGTTCACCCTGTTTGTTGCTGACCTGGATGAGATCGGCACGCGCCTGCAGCAGTTGGACAAGGCCTATGCCGGGGCGCGCAACAAGCTGGTGGACGGACGCGGCAACCTGGTGCGACGTGCCGAGCAGTTGCGCGAGCTGGGCGCACGCACCAGTAAGCAGTTACCGGCCGAGCTGCTCCGCGAGGCCGGTGAAAGCCTGCGCCTGGACGACCCGCGGGGTTGAGCGTGGGTCAGTCACGCTGCCGCAGGTGATGGCTGATCAGCGCCCGCAGGGCAGCCGGCTTGACCGGCTTGGCAAGGTAGTCAAGGCCGGCGGCATGCACGCTGTTGATCAGTTCCTGGCGCCCGTCGGCGCTGATCACCACGCCAGGCAGGGGGCTGCCCAGGCGGCCGCGTAGCCAGGCCATCAGTTCGCAGCCGGTTTCTCCCTCATCGAGGTGGTAGTCGACCAGCGCCAGCTGTGGGCGAATGCCCTCGTCGAGCAGGTGTTCACACTCCAGACGGTTGCGCGCTGTCCATACCTGGCAACCCCAGCGCGACAGCAGGCTGTGCATGCCGGCGAGAATGCTGTCTTCGTTGTCCACGCACAATACCGGCGCGCCGGCCAGTTGCTGGCCGCTGGTGTGCTGGCTGGGGGGCGGGCTATGCGTGACGGTCTGCTGGCTGGCCAGGGGCACGCTAACGCTGAACACGCTGCCCTTGCCAGGCCAGGAGCGCACTTGCAGACGATGGCCGAGGACCCGGCACAGTCCGTCGGCGATGGCCAGGCCGAGGCCCAGGCCCTTTTCTGCGCGGGTCTGGTGACTGTCCAGGCGCTTGAATTCCTCGAAGATTTCCTTCTGCTTGTCGGCGGCGATGCCCGGGCCGCGGTCCCAGACTTCCAGGCGCAGTTGCCTGCCTTCGCGGCGCACACCGAGCAGCACCTGGCCCTTGGCATAACGGAAGGCGTTGGTCAGGAAGTTCTGCAGGATGCGCCGCAACAGCTTGGGATCGCTGTTGATGCTGTGCCGGCTGCCGCGCACGCGGAAATCCACGCCCTGTCCTTGGGCCAGGGCGCGGAACTCGGCGCCCAGTGCATCGAACAGTTGGGCGAGGGGGATATTCTGCCGGTCACAGGTGATGCGGCCGTTTTCCAGGCGAGAGATATCCAGCAGGTCGGTGATCAGGTCCTCGGCCGAATGCAGTGCACTGTCCAGATGCTGTACCAGCGTTTCGGCTTCGCGGGGCAGGCCTTGCTGGTGGGCGAGGGCGGCGGAAAACAGCCGCGCGGCATTCAGCGGCTGCATGAGATCGTGGCTGACCGCAGCGAGAAAACGACTCTTCGACTGATTGGCCGCCTCGGCATGCGCCTTGGCTTCGGACAGTGCCAGATTGAGCTGGGAGAGTTCCTGGGTGCGTTCGCTGACCCGCTGTTCCAGTCCTTCGTTGGCGGCCTTGAGGGCTCGCTCGGCTTCGCGGAACTCGGTGATGTCGGTGAAGCTCATGACGAAACCGCCGCCTGGCATCGGGTTGCCGATCAGTTCGATGACCCGGCCGCTGGGGAACAGACGCTCGGACGTGTGCGCGGTGCCCTGGCGCATCCAGTGCAGACGCTTGTTCACATGCTCCTCGATGTCGCCGTTGCCGAGCAGGCCGCGTTGCGCATTGAAGCGAATGATGTCGGCAATCGGCCGGCCGATGTACACCAGTCCCTCGGGGTACTCGAAGATCTCGATGTAGCGGCGGTTCCAGGCGACCAGGCGTAACGACTGGTCGACCACGCTGATGCCCTGGCTGATGTTCTCGATGGCCCCCTGCAGCAGGGCGCGGTTGAACTGCAGGACTTCGCTGGCTTCGCCGACGATGCGTACGACGTCCTCGACCTGCATCTCGCGGCCTTCGATGGCTGCCTTGACCACCACCCGCGCCGAGGAGGCCCCGAGCACACCCGCGAGCAGGCGTTCGGTATGGGCAATCCAGTCGCTGTTGGCGTTATGCCCTGGGTTGAATGCACTGCCCTGGCGCATGGCGAAGCGCTGGAAGCTCTGCTGGGCGCGTTCGCTGCCGACAAAGCGCTCGGCCAGGCTGAGCAGATCTGCCAGGCGCACCGCCAGCAGCGAGCGGTTGCTGCCTACCGAGCTGTCCTGGCCGACAAAACGCCCGGCCTGCCAGTGTTCGGCAACCCGGGTGCGCGACATCAGCGAGACCACGGCAAATACCAGCCAGTTGCCAGCCAGCGACAGCACCACGCCCAGGGTCAGGGGATCGACGGGCAGCCCCAGTGGCTGGTTGGCCAGCCACTCCAGGCCGGGGAAGCGCTGCAAGGGCCAGCCCATTCCGCCGGCCACCAGGGGCAGCACCAGGGTGTAGAACCACAGTGCGGCGCCGGTCAGCAGCCCGGCCAGCACGCCTTGGCGATTGGCCTGTTTCCAGTACAGCGCCCCGAGCATGGCCGGTGCCAGCTGGGTGATGGCGGCGAAGGCTACCTGGCCAATGGTGGCCAGGCTGGCGCTGGAACCGAACAACCGGTAGCAGACATAGGCCAGCAGCAGGATGACCAGAATGCTGACCCGGCGAACCGTCAGCAGCCAGTGGCGGAACAGCTCGAAGGGGCGGTCGCTGCGCTGGCGCCGCAACAGGGCCGGCAGCACGATGTCGTTGCTGAGCATGGTCGACAGCGCCACGCAGGCAACGATCACCATGCCGGTAGCTGCCGAGGCACCACCGATGAAGGCCAGCAGGGCCAGCTCGGGGCGCGCCTCGGCCAGCGGCAGGCTGATCACGAAGGAGTCGGCGCTGATCCCCGGTGGCAGGCTGAGTTGCCCGGCCAGGGCTATCGGTACGACGAACAGCGCCGCCAGCACCAGGTACAGCGGAAACACCCAGCGTGCCAGACGCAGGTCGCGTGGTTCGGTGTTCTCTACCACGGTGACATGGAACTGGCGGGGCAAGCAGATGATCGCCAGCAGGGCGATGCCGGTCTGCACCAGCATCGACGGCCAGTCCAGGGTGTCTGCCCAGAACGCCTGCATGTGGCTGGCCTTGCGGGCCTGTTCGAGGAGGGGCTGGAAGCCGTCGAACATCCCCCAGGTGACGAATACGCCAACGGCCAGGAAGGCGAGCAGTTTGACCAATGACTCGAAGGCAACCGCCAACACCATGCCGCGATGGTGTTCGGTGACATCCAGGTTGCGCGTACCGAACAGGATGGCGAATAGCGCCAGTACCAGCGACACCACCAGCGCGGTGTCCTGGGCGCGTACGCCGCTGGATTCGGCGCTGGCCCCGGTCAGCAGGTTGACGCCCAGCACAATGCCCTTGAGCTGCAAGGCAATGTAGGGCAGTACGCCGACCAGGCAGACCAGCGTGACCAGCACCGCCAGGCCTTGCGACTTGCCATAGCGGGCGGCGATGAAGTCGGCAATCGAGGTGATGTTTTCCTGTTTGCTGATGCGCACCATCTTCTGCAGCACCCAGGGTGCCAGGAGCATCAGCAGCACCGGGCCGAGGTAGATGGGCACAAATGACCAGAGACGCTCGCTGGCCTGGCCGACCGCGCCGAAGAATGTCCAACTGGTGCAGTACACCGCCAGCGACAGGCTGTACACCCAGGCACGCAGGCGTGGCGACAAGGGCGCGGCGCGGCGGTCGCCATAGAAGGCAATGGCGAACAGCAGCGCCATGTACGACAGAAAGACGGCGGCGATCAGGCCGGGGGAGAGAATCATGCGGGCTCCGCTACAGGCTGCAGGCGCTGTGCAGTGTGGCAGCAAAGCACTGCGGCGTCAGGAGGCTTGCGACCAAGGTCGCCTGGTGGCGACTACCCGGTCGCGGAAAAAACCTGGGCTGTTGGTCAAGACAGGCGGCCGGCAATCGGCTACCTTCGGCGACCTGTGAGGAGAACACCGTGCGTCGTGAAGAGTTTCTGCAGGGTGCCCGTGACATGCTGCCGCTGTTGCTGGGAACCGCACCCTTCGGGGTGATCTTTGGTGGCCTGGCGATTGCCGCCGGGCTGAGCCCCTGGCAAACCCTGGGTATGTCGCTGCTGGTCTTTGCCGGTAGCGCGCAGTTCATTGCGGTCAGCCTGATTGGCGGCGGGGCTGGCCTGGCCGTGGTGCTGCTGACCACCCTGGTGGTCAACCTGCGGCACGCCCTGTACAGCGCCAGTTTGCAGCCCTTCGTGCGCCACCTGCCGGGCCGCTGGCGCCTAGCGCTGGCCTTCTGGTTGACCGACGAGGCGTTTGCCGTGGTCCAGCAGCGTTATGCGCGGGCCGATGCCTCGCCGTGCAAGCACTGGTATTTCCTCGGCGCGGCGCTGGCCATGTATGGCAACTGGCAGTTGTGTACCGCGCTGGGCATTGTGTTCGGCCAAACCCTGCCCAACCTGGCTGCCTGGGGGCTGGATTTCGCCATGCTGGCGACCTTTATCGGCATCGTCGTGCCCATGCTGCGTAACACGCCGCAGGTTGCCGCGGCACTGGTGGCCGGGGCGCTGGCGTTGGCCTGCCACAGCCTGCCCTATCAGCTGGGACTGCTGGTGGCGGCGGCCGGTGGCATTCTCAGCGGTTTGTGCCTGGAGCGCCTGGCCGCGAGCGGGGAGGCGAAGGCATGAACACCTGGCTGCTGATCCTTGGCATGTTGCTGATTACCTTCACCACTCGCTATAGCCTGTTCGCCTGGTCGCACCTGCAGTTTCCTGAGGGCCTGCGCCGTGCTCTGCACTATGTGCCGATCGCCGTGCTCAGCGCCATCGTGGTGCCGGGCATGCTGCTGCCCGATGGCCAGCACTGGGCGCTGCGTGCCGACAACGCCTACCTGCTGGCCGGCCTGGCGAGCATTCTGGTCGCCGCAGTGACCCGCCACCTGCTGGCCACCATCGCCAGCGGTCTGTTGCTGTTCTTCGTGCTGCGCTGGGCATTCGGCCAGTTGCCGGTATAGCGGGTGGGGCGGAGGGCTGTGGCCGAGTGCCACTTTTGCGTAGGTGCCTGTGGCGCAGAGCAGGTGGCTTGCGTTCCAATGCACAGGTTCAACTCACCCAGGGACATGGTCGATGAGTCATCCTTCGCAATTCAGCCTGCTGCGTAGCCGGCGTTTTCTGCCGTTCTTTCTTACCCAGTTGCTCGGTGCCTTCAACGACAACATCTTCAAGCAGGCGCTGATCCTCGGCATTCTCTTCAAGCTCAATGCACAGGCTGACCAGGCGCTGCTGATTAACCTCTGTGCGCTGCTGTTCATCCTGCCGTTCTTTCTGTTCTCGGCGCTGGGCGGGCAGTTTGGCGAGAAGTTCGCCAAGGATGCGTTGATCCGCGCCATCAAGTTGGGCGAGGTGCTGATCATGCTGGCCGGGGCCGTGGGGGTGCTGCTTGGCAACCTGCCGCTGATGCTGCTGGTGCTGTTCCTGATGGGCAGCCAGTCGGCACTGTTCGGCCCGGTGAAATACTCAATCCTGCCCCAGGCATTGCGCGAGGACGAGCTGGTGGGCGGCAATGCGCTGGTGGAAACCGGCACCTTCCTGGCGATTCTTGGTGGCACCATTGGCGCTGGCCTGCTCATGGCCAGCAGCGACTATGCCGCGCTGGTGGCGGGCAGTGTGGTGGGGGTGGCGGTGCTCGGCTACCTGGCCAGCCGCTTCATTCCCTTTGCCCATGCCTCGCTGCCGCAGCTGGCACTGGACTGGAATATCCTCCGCCAGTCCTGGCAAATCATGCGCATGGGGCTGGGGCAGCGTCCGGCGGTGTCACGTTCGCTGATCGGCAATTCCTGGTTCTGGTTCCTCGGCGCGGTATACCTCACGCAGATTCCGGCCTTTGCCAAGGACTGGCTGCATGGCGATGAAAGTGTGGTGACGCTGATCCTTACCCTGTTCTCGCTGGGCATCGGCCTCGGCTCGATGCTTTGCGAGCGGCTGTCGGGCGGCAAGGTGGAGATCGGTCTGGTGCCGTTCGGTTCGATCGGCCTGAGCCTGTTCGGCATTCTGCTGTGGGCCGGCTCCGGGCAGCTGGCACCGGCGGACAGCGCCTATGACTGGCTGAGCCTGCTGGCCCAGCCGGGTAGTCTGACGTTGCTGGGCTGCGTGGTGGGCCTCGGGCTGTTTGGCGGCTTCTATATCGTGCCGCTGTATGCGCTGATCCAGTCGCGTACCGCCGAGCAGGAACGTGCTCGCGTGGTGGCCGCCAACAACATCCTCAATGCCTTGTTCATGGTGGCCTCGGCGCTGCTGTCGATCCTCTTTCTCAGCGTGGCGGGTCTCTCGGTGCCCGAGCTGTTCCTCGTCGTGTCGCTGATGAACGTGGCAGTGAACTGCTACATCTTCAAGATCGTCCCGGAATTCAGCATGCGCTTCCTGGTGTGGCTGCTCGGCCACTCCATGTACCGCGTCGAGGCGCGTGGCCTGCAGGTGATCCCCGACGAAGGCGCCGCCGTGGTGGTGTGCAACCACGTGTCGTTTGTCGATGCCCTGCTGCTGGCCGGCGCGGTGCGCCGGCCCATGCGCTTCGTCATGTACTACAAGATCTACAACCTGCCGGTGCTTAATTTCATCTTCCGTACGGCCGGCGCGGTGCCGATTGCCGCCCGGCACGAGGACGAGCGGATTTATGCGCAGGCCTTCGAGCGGATCAGTCAGTACCTGCAGTGCGGTGAGCTGGTGTGCATCTTCCCGGAAGGCAAGCTGACCAGCGATGGCCAGATCAACACCTTCAGGGGCGGAATCGAACGCATCCTCGAGGACAATCCGGTGCCGGTCATTCCCGTGGCGCTGCAGGGGTTGTGGGGCAGTTTCTTCAGCCGGGCCCCGCAGCGCGGGTTGTTCCGCCGCCTGTGGTCACGCATCGGGCTGGTCGCCGGGCAGCCGCTGCCGGCCAGTGAAGCCAGTTGCGCCCGTCTGCAGGCCGAAGTGCAGGCCTTGCGGGGCGAACGGGCCTGAGCGGCCGCGCTCAGCTACTGGCGCACCCAGCGCTGGCGACTCCAGCTGCTGAGGGCATCCACCGCCAGCACCAGTGCCAGCATGGCGAGGATTACCGTGCTGGCTTGCGCCTCCTGGAACAGGCTGAGGCTGACATAGAGCATCTGCCCCAGGCCGCCTGCGCCGACGAAGCCGAGCACGCTGGCCATGCGGATGTTGTTTTCCCAGCGATACAGGGTGTAGGCCAGCAACTGCGGCCAGAGATTGGGCAGGGTGCCATAGCAGAACGCCGCCAGCTGACCGCCGCCTTGCAGGCGAATCGCCTCGGCGGGGGCCGCCGGGGTATTTTCCAGTGCTTCGGCAAACAGCCGGCCGAGTACGCCGGCCGTGTGCAGGGCCAGCGCCAGGGTGCCGGCGTTCGGCCCCAGGCCGGCGGCCAGTACCATCAGCGCGGCCCAGACCAGTTCGGGAATCGCTCGCAGGGCATTGAGCAGCAGGCGCGCCAGGGCCTCGGCCAGGCCACCGCAGCGCCCGGCAGCTGGCAGTGCCAGGAGCAGGCCGAGCAGCGCCGCCAGCAGGGTGCCGAGTGCCGACATGGCCAGGGTTTCCAGGGTGCCGCGGGCAATTGCCTGCAGGTGCGTGCTGCTCAGGTCCGGTTGCAGGAAACGCACTGCATAGCGGGACATCTGGGTCAGGCTTTGCTCGCTGAACAGACTGCCCAGTTGCAGGCCCAGGTAGGCAAACGACGCCCAGATGCCCAGGCCCAGGGCCAGTAGCAGGGCCAGGTTGCCCAGGCGCTTCATGCCAGCCTCCCGCGCAACAGGCGGCTCAGCGCATCGGCCAGCAAGACCAGCAGCAGGAAGGTGAGCAGCATGCTGGCCACTTCGCCGCCGGCGAACATGCGCATCGACAGGTCAAGCTGCTGGCCCAGGCCGCCGGCACCGACGAAGCCCATTACCACCGAAGCGCGGATGGCGCATTCCCAGCGGTATAGGGTGTAGGAGGTCAACTCCGCGGCGGCATTGGGCAGGATGCCGTAGGCAAAGGCGCTCAGGCGGCCGCTGCCGGCCTGCAGCAGGGCATGCATGGGGCGCTGCTCGACCGACTCGAAGATTTCCGCATAGACCTTGCCGAGCATGCCGGCATAGGTAATGGCGATGGCCAGTACGCCGGCGGTCGGTCCCAGGCCCACGGCGCGCACGAACAGCAGCGCCCAGACGATTTCCGGCACGCTGCGCAGAAAGATCAGCAGCCCGCGTACCGGCCAACGTACGGCCTGGCCAAGCCAGCTGGGCTGCCCGCCACGACTGGCGGCAGACAGCGACAGCGCGCGACTGGCCAGCAGCGCCGCCGGAATGGCCAGGAGCAGCGCCAGGACCATGCCGGCGGTGGCGATGGCCAGGGTCTGCAGGGTGGCCTGGGCGAGCAGTTGCAGGAACTCGTCCTGATGCGCAGGCGGCCAGAAGGCGGCGACGAAACGACCCATTTCGCTCTGGCTGTCGGCGGCCAGCAGCACGCCGAGATCCAGCTCGCTGAGCTGCACGCCGGGCCACAGCAGGGCAATCGCCAGCACACTGAGGAGCAGGCGCGGCATGGCCGCCGGATCACGCGGGTGCGGGCTCAGCATCGTGGAATCTGCAGACTCGGCGCCGGGCTGGGCGGGGTTGGGGTGAGCAGTTGCTGGTTGGCGTACAGGGCGTCGAGGCGCGGCTGGTCGACTTCCGCAGCGGGGCAGTCGAAGGCAATCCGCCCCTCACGCACGCCGATGATCCGCGGGAAATGCGCCAGGGCCAGCTCCACCGCATGCAGGCTGGCGACCAGGGTGATGCCCTCGCGCTGTGCATGCTGGCAGAGCACGCTCAGGGTGTGCCCGGCCAAGACCGGGTCCATGGCCGACACCGGCTCGTCGGCCAGCAGCAGTTGTGGCGCCTGGTACAGCACGCGGGCAATGCCCACCCGCTGCAGTTGTCCGCCGGACAGTTGCTGGCACTGGGCAAACAGCTTGTCGGCCAGGTCCAGGCGTGCGAGAGCGGCGCGGGCACCGGGAATATCCAGTGGGTAGAGCAGGCTGACCAGGCTGCGCAGCAGACTCCACTGGCCGAGCTTGCCGGCCAGTACGGCGGTCACCACGCGTTGGCGCGCTGGCAGGGGAGGTGCCTGATGGATCAGGCCGATCTGGGTACGCAGTTGCTGGCGCTGGCGGGCAGACAGGCGCCAGGGCGCCCTGCCAAGCACCTCGACCTGGCCTGCGCTGGGCGGCAGCGCGGTGGCCAGCAGGTTGAGCAGGCTCGACTTGCCGGCCCCGGAAGGACCAATGATGGCGACGCGTTCACCGCGCGCAATAGTCAGGTCCACGCCGCGCAGGGCGTGGACGCTGTGGCTGTGCTGCAGGTGCGCGCCGCTCAGGCGCAGGCTCATTTCAGCAGGTCGGCGGCGCGCGCGGCTTCTTCGATGCCCTGGTAGTTTTCCGGGGCGGTTTCGATGAAGCGGCTGGCTGCCTGCAGGTCGAGGATCGCTTTGTGTTCGGCAATCGCCGGATCGAGTGCCAGGAAGGCGGCCTTGATCTTCGCGGTCAGCGCCGGGTCGAGGGTGCCGCGCACGGTCCAGTTGTAATCGAAGTAGGTCGGGGTAGTGGCAAAGACCCGTACCTTGTTGCTGTCGATGGTGCCGTTGGCGACCAGCTTGTCCCACACGCTGGCATTGAGCACCCCACCATCCACCTTGCCGGCCTGCACCCAGGCGGCGGTGGCGTCGTGTGCACCGGAATAGCCGACGCGGCTGAAATGGCTTTCCGGCTTGATGCCGTCCTGCAGCATGAAATAACGCGGCATCAGGCTGCCGGAGGTCGAGGACACCGAGCCGAAGGCAAAGCTCTTGCCCTTGAGGTCGGCCAGCGACTGCACGTCCGGGTTGGCGGTGATGAACTTGCTGGTGAAACGGGCATCCTCGGCACGCTGTACCAGCGGCAGGGCATTACCGGTCTTCAGGCGCGCCTGGACGAAGGTAAAGCCACCCAGCCAGGCCAGATCGATGCGGTCGCTGGCCAGTGCTTCGACCACCGCAGGGTAGTCGGCGACCGGCGTGAACTCGACAGGCATGCCCAGTTGCTGTTCCAGATAGGCCCCCAGCGGCTGGAACTTGCGCAGCAGTTCGGTGGGTGCTTCATCGGGGATGGCGCTGACTTTCAATACATCGGCGGCCTGGGCGAGTGTGGCGGACAGGGACAGCGCCATGGCACTGGCTAACGCGAGCGTGCGCTTGAGCATGGAAAGTTCTCCGGTTCAATAGCGGAAAAAATTCAAAAGGTCACGGTCGCATGGGCCATGACCTTTTGTTCGGTAGGGTAAAGAGCGCCGACATTATACGAGGGCTGTGCGCGGGCTGATAGCTGATCGACAGCAGGCGCCGGGCCTTGGCTTGTAGTATGTGCGGCTGCGCGACGCATCAGGAGGTAGGGCAATGGAGGCTAGATGTCGTTGGCTGGCGATTGGCTGGCTGAGCCTGTGGCTGATCGGGCCGGCGGCGGCCGGTGAGGCGCAGCGCTGCAGTCAGGCGTTGCTGGATGCGCTGGCCAAGCAGTTGGGGCAGTCCGGCTGGCGCGTGCCTGACGCCAGCACACCCTACTTGGCTCCCTTGCAGGCCGCGGCCTGCAAGCCCTGGCCTGATGATCCCCAGCTGGCTGTAGTGGCACTGGCCTATCAAGACAGCGAGGCACTGCTGCCCGACGCTGGGCGCAACCTGCAGCTGCTGGTGGGGCGGGTGGCGATGCCCGAGGGGCGCTTGCGAGAGCGCTACGACAGCCCGCTTGGCGAAGATGTGCTGCTGGAGATCGGTCCGGACAGCCTGTGGCTGGATACCGCTCGCTATCACCTGGCTCCGGGCGTGCGGGCTTTCGGTCTGCTGCTGAACAGTGTGGCGCGTGGCCCGAGTTGCCCGGAGGGCGGTTTCAACGACCTGTTGACGCTGCTGGTGCCTGAAGGTGCGCGGTTGCGCCCGGTGTTTGCCAGCCATTTGCGCCTGTGGACCACTGTGCAGGGTACGGCCTGCGTGCAGGAGAGCGACTTTGCCATGGAGCAGGCCCGCCTCACGCTGAGCGTCGGGCCGTTGCGCGCCGCCGGCTATGCCGATCTGCAGCTCACCGCCAGCGTCCAGTTCGGGCCGCAGGAGCCGCTGCTGCGCCGGGTCACTCAGCGGCTGCGCTATGACGGGCAACGCTACCCTGTCGAGGAGGTGAGCACCTTCTGGTGGCGTGACAATCAGCCGGCACCTGGCGATACGCCTGTGCGGTGAGTGCCGGCAAAAGTCAGGGCGGCTCAGGGATTCAGGAAAGCGCAGGCAGCTTTGCTAGAATCGCTGCCTGTTTTTTGCCGATTGCCGAGAGCCTGCGATGAGCGAACCGATCCGCCTGACCCAGTACAGCCATGGTGCCGGCTGCGGCTGCAAGATTTCCCCCAAGGTGCTGGAGGTGATCCTCGCCGGCAGTGGCGCACAGAACCTCGACCCGAAGCTGTGGGTCGGCAACGCCTCGCGTGACGACGCGGCGGTCTACGCGCTGGACGAGGAGCGCGGGGTGGTGTCGACCACCGACTTCTTCATGCCGATCGTCGATGACCCCTATGACTTCGGGCGGATTGCCGCGACCAACGCGATCAGCGACATCTACGCCATGGGCGGTGACCCGCTGATGGCCATCGCCATCCTCGGCTGGCCGGTCAATGTGCTGCCGGCGGAAGTGGCCCGCGAGGTGATCCGCGGCGGCCGCGCCGTGTGCGACGCCGCCGGCATCCCGCTGGCCGGCGGCCACTCGATCGACGCGCCGGAGCCGATTTTCGGCCTGGCGGTGACCGGTGTGGTCGAGAAGAAGCACATGAAGCGCAACGACACCGCCACGGCCGGCTGCAAGCTGTATCTCTCCAAACCGCTGGGTATCGGCATCCTCACTACCGCCGAGAAGAAGGCCAAGCTGCGCGAGCAGGACGTCGGTCTGGCGCGCGACTGGATGTGCACCCTAAACAAGCCCGGTGCGCGCTTCGGCAAGCTGGCCGGGGTCACGGCGATGACCGACGTCACCGGCTTCGGCCTGCTCGGCCATCTGGTGGAAATGGCCGATGGCGCGAACCTCACTGCCCAGCTGGACTACGCCGCCGTGCCGCGCCTGCCGGGGGTGGACTATTACCTGGCCGAGGGCTGCGTGCCCGGTGGCACCCTGCGTAACTTCGACAGCTACGGCGAGAAGATCGCGCCGATTTCCGAGCAGCAGCGCAATCTGCTGTGCGACCCGCAGACCAGCGGCGGCCTGCTGATCGCCGTGACGCCGGAGGGCGAGGCCGAGTTCCTCGCCGTGGCCGCCGAGCTGGGCCTGACCCTCGCGCCCATTGGCCAGCTGACCGCACGACAGCGTCATGCGGTAGAGGTGCTGTGATGCGCGACAACACGGCCGACTACCGCGACATCTTCCTCAACGACCTGCCGATGATGGACATGCGCGCCCCGGTGGAATTCACCAAGGGCGCCTTCCCCAACGCCATCAGCCTGCCGCTGATGACCGACATCGAACGACAGAAGGTCGGTACCTGCTACAAGCAGAAGGGCCAGCAGGCGGCCATCGAGCTGGGCCACCAGCTGGTCTCCGGCAAGGTCAAGGCTGCGCGGGTCGAGGCCTGGGCGGCCTTCGCCAGGGCCAACCCCAACGGCTACCTGTACTGCTTCCGTGGTGGCCTGCGCTCGCAGATCGTCCAGCAGTGGCTTGCCGACGCCGGCATCGACTACCCACGGGTGATCGGTGGCTACAAGGCCATGCGTACTTTCCTGATCGAGACGCTCGACAGCGCGGTGGCCGAGTGCGATTTCGTCATCGTCGGCGGCATGACCGGCACCGGCAAGACCGAGGTGATCGCCGCGCTCGACCACAGCATCGACCTGGAAGGCCACGCCAATCACCGGGGCTCCAGCTTCGGCAAGCGTGCCACCGGCCAGCCTTCGCAGATCGACTTCGAGAACCAGTTGGCCATCGACCTGCTCAAGCGCCGCGCGCGTGGTCAGCAGCAGTTCGTGCTGGAAGACGAGAGCCGGCTGATTGGCACCTGCTCGCTGCCGCTATCGCTGCACCAGGGCATGCAGGACTACCCGCTGGTGTGGCTGGAAGATAGCGTCGCCGATCGCGTCGAACGCATTCTGCGCGACTACGTGATCGACCTGGCCGCCGAGTTCCTCGCCGTGCATGGCGAGGAGCAGGGTTTTGCCCTGTTCGCCGCGCGCCTGCTGCAGAGCATGGACAATATCCAGAAACGCCTGGGCGGCGAGCGTCATGCACGGCTGCGGGCCATCCTGGCGCAGGCGCTCGACGAGCAGGCGCGCAGCGGCGCAGTGGCGCTGCACCGCGCCTGGATCGAGGCGTTGCTCAACGAGTACTACGACCCGATGTACGTCTATCAGCGCGAGAGCAAGGCCGCGCGCATCGAATTCGCCGGCGAGCAGGCGGCGGTCATTGAGTATCTGCGTCAGCGCCTGACGCGCTGACGCCCTTAGTACAGGAGCATCACCATGCGTTTGTTGCACACCATGTTGCGGGTTGGCGATCTGGACAGGTCCATCGCCTTCTATACCGAAGTACTGGGCATGACCCTGCTGCGTCGCAAGGACTACCCCGAGGGGCAGTTCACCCTGGCTTTCGTGGGGTATGGCGATGAGGCGCACAACAGCGTCATCGAGCTGACCCATAACTGGGGCGTCAGTGGCTATGAACTGGGCAACGGCTATGGGCACATCGCCCTGGAAGTGGATGACGTCTACAAGGCCTGTGAAGACATCCGGGCGCGCGGTGGCAAGATTACCCGCGAGCCAGGGCCGATGAAGCATGGCAACAGCATCCTGGCCTTCGTCGAAGATCCGGACGGCTACAAGATCGAGCTGTTGTCCGCACAGCGCGGCGACTGAACGCCGGGCGCTGCGCGGATCGCGGTGCTCAGCGCGGCGCAGGCGGCAGGCTGATCTTTGGCGCCCACTGCAGCCAGCGCTCATCGACCTCGTCGTGGAGCAGGAAGGTCTGCCCGGGTTGTGCCGGGCCGCCCATCTGCGGGTTGTCCGGGGTGGCGAAGGCAATACCGCCTTCGAGCAGGGCTTCCAGTGACTCGGCGCGCAGCTTGGCGCCCTTGAACAGGCCAAAATCCACGCCGATGCCGCTGGCATTCCAGAACCGGCTGGCGCTGCGCACCAGCGCGGCATAGCGCGGCTCGATCAGTACATGCACCAGTACCCGGTCGGCATTCGGCCCCAGTTCGACATGGGTGACCTTGCCCACCGGCACCTGGCGGTAGGTCACCGCGACATCGGCCTTCAGTGAGCCTCGATGGGAGGTGCTGAGCACCAGCGGCAGGCCTTCGCTGTGGTTGTTGTTGAGTGGTGCCTCGTCGGGTTGCGGCTGCAGGCGGAAACGCAGCTGGCGCGGCGCTTGGGCGGGACCGGGGGCAACTTCCAGGTACTGGCCGCTGACCAGGGTGTCGAGGTTGGCGGTGCGTGCCAGGCCCAGCTTGGGTTTGACCAGCCAGAAGCGACTGCCCTGGCGGGCAATGCGCTCGCCGGCCTGCAGGACGCGCAGCTGGATGCGCACGGCCTGCAGGTCATCCTGCAGCTGCAGGCCTTCCACCTTGCCCACCTCCAGTCCCTTGTAGCGCAGCAGGGTGCCTACCTGGAGGCCTTCGGCGCTGTCGCTGAGCAACTCCACAAGCAGCCCCTGGTTGAGTGCCTGTTCCTCGTTGTCGAACAGATTCAGGCGCTGGCCCTGGCGCAGTGCGGCCGCCTGGGTTTTTGGGGTATGCAGGGCAATACCGCCGCTGATCAGACTTTGCAGTGACTCGCTCTTGACCTCGATGCCGGACAGGCTGCCTTTCAGGGTAATGCCGCTGGCATTCCAGAAACGACTGCTGCTGTTGACCAGGTGGGCATACTCCGGTTCGACGTGTACGCCAAAGAGAATCTGCTGGCGGTCCTGGCTGAGTTCCACGCTGCTGACGCTGCCGATGCGCATCTGCCGGTAGAGCAACGGGCTGCCGACCTGTAGCGAGCCCTGGCGACTGCTGGCCAGTTGCAGGTGCAGGCCCGGGCTGTTGAGGTTGAGCGGCGGGGCTTTGCGCAGCGCCTGGAAGCTGCGGCTGGCCTGCCCCTCCTGGGCAAAGCGCACGGCAATGTAGTTGCCCTTGACCAGTGCATCGATGCCGGTCACCCCGGCCAGCGAGATGGACGGTTTGACCACCCAGAACTCGCTACCTTCCAGCAGCAGGTCTTCGGTACGCGGTTCCATGGTCAATTCGGCTGTGGCGCCGGTCAGGTCGCGGCTCATCTTCAGCTCACGCAGGCTGCCGACCTGGACACCGTTGAACAGCACCGGGGTGCCTTTCTGCAGACCTTCCACCGCATCCAGCTTGAGCCACACGCGCACCCCGGCTTCCGCCGAATCGAAGTCCGGATAGAGGCGGAAGGGCAGGGCAGGATCGGTGGGCGGGCTGTCCTGGCGGTGCTCCGGGGTAGCGAAGGCAATACCGCCGGCGAGCAGGCTGAGCAATGACTCGCTGTGGATTTTTACCCCACCCAGGCCAGCTTGCACATTGAGGCCGCTGGCATTCCAGAAACGCGTATGTTTGCGCACCAGATGGCTGTAGGCAGGTTCGATATAGACCTTGAGCTCGACAGTGCGCTGGTCTTCACCGAGCTGGTAGCTCTTCACCCGGCCCACCTGGATTTGCCGGTAATACACCGGGCTGTCCTTATCCAGCGAACCGAGTCGCTCGGCCTTCAGGGTCAGGTGCAGACCAGGCTGGCTGTCGGAGAGGTTGGGCGGCTCCTTGAGGGCGACAAAGTCGCGCCGCGGTTCGCCGCTGGCCGGTTCGACGCCGATATAGATACCCGATACCAGGGTTTCCAGGCCGGTTACTCCGGCCAGTGAGACTTGCGGACGAACCAGCCAAAAGCGCGTGTCCTGGCTGAGATAGCCTTCGGCCTTCTTCATCACTTCCAGGGTGGCGATGACCCCCTGGAGATCGGGGGTAACCTTGAGATCGACCACCTTGCCGACAGAAATACCCTTGTAGATCAACTGGGTCTTGCCGATCTGGATGCCATCGCCCTTGTCGAAGCGCACCCGCACCTCGATGCCAGCTTCGTTGTAGGCCTTCCAGCCCAGCCAGCCGCCGATCAGCAGGGCCAGCAGCGGCAGAATCCAGATGGCCGACCAGTTGCTGGTGCGGCGCAGGTTGGGCGAGGGCAGTTCAGTCATGATCCGCGTCCGTGTCAGTGTTGTCCCAGATCAGCCGGGGGTCGAAGGAGGTGGCGGCAAGCATGGTCAGCACCACCACCAAAGCAAAGGCGGCGGCACCCGGCCCGGCTTCGATGCTGGCCAGATTACCGAAGCGTACCAGCGCCACGAGAATGGCGATGACGAAGATGTCGAGCATCGACCAGCGGCCGATCCACTCGATGAAGCGATACATGAGGATGCGCTGGCGAGGCGACAGGCGCTGGTAGCGTTGCACCGAATAGAGCAGCAGGACCAGGCCGCACAGCTTGAAGCTGGGCACCAGGATGCTGGCAATGAACACCACGCTGGCAATCGGCAGCATGCCGGCATGGATCAGCTCGATCACCCCGCCCATGATGGTGGCGGGGGCGCCATTGCCGAGGAAGTTGACGCTCATGATCGGCAGCAGGTTGGCCGGTATATAAAGAATGGCTGCTGCCAGTAGCAGCGCCCAGGTGCGTGCGATGCTGTGTGGGCGACGGGCATGCAGGCGTGCACCACAGCGCTGGCAGTGCAGATGGGCTGCGCTGCGGCGATGCAAACGATGACATTCGCCGCAGATGATCAGCCCGGCATCAAGCGCGCGCATGGGCATCCTCCAGGGCGTCCCATACCTGATGGGGTGACATGCTCACCTCCAGCCAGACCTGCGCGAGGAGCAGGGCGATGAAACAGGCCATGCCCGCGCCCAGGTGCAGGTCGGCAAGGTCGGCCAGCTTGACGATGGCCACCAGGATGCCCATCAGATACACCTCGAGCATGCCCCACTCGCGCAGGTGGTGATACAGGCGATAGACCTGCAGCGCCGGGCGCTGCCCGCGACGCAGGGTGATGGCCAACAGGACCCACAGCTGGCAGAGCAGTTTGAGCAGCGGAATGGCCATGCTGCACAGGAACACCAGGACGGCAATGAACACCATCTCGCTCTGGTACAGCGCGAGCACTGCGCTCCATACGGTGTCTTCGCTGCGCTGGCCGAGCAGGTCGAGTTGCATGATCGGCAGGAAGTTGGCCGGGATGTACAGCAGCAGGGCGGTCAGCACCAGGGCCAGGGCGCGGCGGCTCATGTGCGCACGATGGGTCTGCAACTCGTAGCCGCAGCGTGGGCAGCACGCCTTGTGCTCCAGTGGCAGATCGACATGACGCAACAGCAGGTCGCATTCATGGCAGGCCAGCAGGCTGCTCAGCGGGACATCCTGCAGGTCGGTGGTGGACGGGGCGGGGCTGCTCGGCATGCGGGGCCTGTGGCGTCGAACGTGGCGGGTAGGCAGCAGTGTAGCGGGGTGTGGCGCAGACAAAAAAGCCGCTGCAAGGCAGCGGCTTGGGCACAGGGTGCGGATTACCGCTCCAGGTATTGCAGCTTGTCTTTCACGCCGTCCCACTCTTCGGCATCGGCCAGCGCATCCTTCTTCTCGGTGATGTTCGGCCAGACTTCGGCGAGGTCGGCGTTCAGCTCGATGAATTCCTGCTGATCTTCCGGTACCTCGTCCTCGGAGAAGATCGCCTGGGCCGGGCACTCCGGTTCGCACAGCGCACAGTCGATGCACTCGTCCGGGTGGATAACCAGGAAGTTGGGGCCTTCGTAGAAGCAGTCGACCGGGCAGACTTCCACGCAGTCGGTGTATTTGCACTTGATGCAGTTGTCGGTGACGACGAAGGTCATGGTCGGTTCTCTCCTCGGGCGATGGCCTCAGCCCCTTCTGTGAGGGGCTTGCAGGCGTAGATAGTTGAGTGCCTGGCTAGGGCAAGTTCACAAAATGGCGGCGATTCTAACAGCTTGCATCGGGCTGCGTTAGAACCGCGTCTTCCATGCATATAACAGTTCGAGTGCCTGGCGTGGCGTCAGGTCGTCCGGGCTGACCCGTGCCAGCTCGTCCAGCAGCGGGTGGGGCAGGCTGGCGAACAGGTCGCTTTGCAACGGAGCCTGGCCGCTGGCTGCGACATTTTGTGGCAGCTCGTGAGGCAGGCTGGTGGTTTCCAGACGTGTCAGATGCTCGCGGGCGCGGGCGATGACCGCCGGCGGCACGCCGGCTAGCTGCGCCACGGCCAGGCCATAGCTCTGGCTGGCGGGCCCTGGCAGGACATGGTGCAGGAAGACGATGCGTTCCTTGTGCTCGGTGGCGGAAAGATGCACGTTGGCTACGCCGGGCTGGCTTTCCGGGAGTACCGTCAGCTCGAAGTAGTGGGTGGCGAACAGCGTCCAGGCGCGCAGTTTGGCCAACTGCTCGGCAGCGGCCCAGGCCAGCGACAAGCCGTCGAAGGTGCTGGTGCCGCGGCCGACCTCGTCCATCAGCACCAGGCTGCGTGCGCTGGCGTTGTGCAGGATGTTGGCGGTTTCGCTCATTTCCACCATGAAAGTCGAGCGGCCACCAGCCAGGTCGTCGGAGGAGCCGATGCGGGTGAAGATGCGGTCGACCAGTGACAGCTCGCAGGCGGCTGCCGGGACATAGCTGCCGATGTGCGCGAGCAGCACGATCAGCGCAGTCTGGCGCATATAGGTGGACTTACCGCCCATGTTCGGGCCGGTGATGATCAGCATGCGCGTGTCATCGTCCAGGCGTACGTCGTTGGCCACGAAGGGGCTGCTGAGCACCTGCTCGACCACCGGATGGCGACCCTGCTCGATCTGCAGGCAGGGCTGCTCGGTAAAGCGCGGGCAGTTGAAGTCCAGGGTCAGTGCACGCTCGGCCAGGTTGCTCAGTACGTCCAGTTCGGCGAGCGCCGCGGCGGTTTCCTGCAGCGGCGCCAGTTCGCCGATCAGCTGCTCCAGCAAGGCTTCGTAGAGCTGCTTTTCGCGGGCCAGCGCGCGGCTTTTCGCCGACAGCGCCTTGTCCTCGAAGGTTTTCAGTTCCGGGGTGATGAAGCGCTCGGCACCTTTCAGGGTTTGCCGGCGGATGTAGTCGGCAGGTGCCGACTCGGCCTGCTTGCTGGGCAGTTCGATGAAATAGCCGTGTACGCGGTTGTAGCCCACCTTGAGGTTGGCTAGGCCGGTGCGGGCTTTCTCGCGGGCCTCCAGGTCCATCAGGTACTGGCCGGCGTTTTCGCTGATCGATTGCAACTCGTCCAGTTCGGCGTCGTAGCCGGTCTTCAGCACGCCGCCGTCACGGATCACCGCCGGTGGGTTGTCGATGATGGCGCGCTGCAGCAGATCCGCCAGCTCCGGGTAGGTGCGGATGTTCACGGCCAGTTCGGCGAGGTGCGGGGTGTCGAGCCCGGCCATGGCGTCCTGCAGGCGTGGCAGGGCTGCCAGCGCGTCGCGCAGGCGCGCCAGGTCGCGTGGCCGGGCATTGCGCAGGCCGATGCGCGCGAGGATGCGCTCTAGGTCGCCGATGTCCTTGAGCTGCGGTTGCAGGCTTTCAAAACGGTAGGCATCGAGCAGGCAGGCGATGGCCTGCTGGCGGCGCTCCAGCAGTGCGCGGTCACGCAGCGGGCGATGCAGCCAGCGGGTCAGCAGGCGCGAGCCCATGGCCGTCTGGCTGCGATCGATGACCGACTGCAGGGTGTTGTCGCGCCCGCCCGCCAGGTTGATGTCCAGCTCCAGGTTACGCCGGGTAGCAGCATCGAGAATGACCGTGTCGTCCAGGCGCTCATGGCGCAGGCTGCGGATATGCGGCAGGGCGGTGCGCTGGGTTTCCTTGGCATAGGCCAGCAGGCAGCCTGCCGCACCAATCGCCAGGGTCAGTTCTTCACAGCCAAAGCCCTTGAGGTCCTGCACGGCAAACTGCTGGCGCAGGCTCTTGTGCGCGCTGTCCAGCTCGAAGTCCCAGGGCGCACGGCGCCGGCTGCCACGGCGCTTTTCCAGTGGCAGGCCGGCCGGCCAGTCGTCGGGGAACAGCAGTTCGGCAGGGTTGAGGCGTTCGATCTCCGCCAGCAGGTGCTCCCAGCCGCGTAATTCCTGCACGCTGAAGCGGCCGCTGGTGATGTCCAGCATGGCCAGGCCGAACAGCCGCTCATCGCCCAGCACGGCGCCGACCAGGTTGTCGCGGCGCTCATCGAGCAGCGCTTCGTCGCTGACCGTGCCAGGGGTGATGATGCGTACTACCTGGCGCTCGACCGGGCCCTTGCTGGTGGCTGGGTCACCGATCTGCTCGCAGATCACCACCGACTCGCCCAGCTTGACCAGGCGTGCCAGGTAGCCTTCGGCCGAGTGGAAGGGGATGCCGGCCATCGGGATGGCCTGGCCGGCGGACTGCCCGCGAGCCGTCAGGGTGATGTCGAGCAGGGCTGCAGCGCGCTTGGCGTCTTCGTAGAACAGCTCGTAGAAGTCGCCCATGCGGTAGAACATCAATTGCTCGGGATACTGGCTTTTGAGTTTCCAGTATTGCTGCATCATCGGTGTGTGTGCAGAGAGATCGGTCATGCGTGAATCCGGCTGAAGCGGGAAAAGCCGCTAGTGTAGGGTATCCACCGAAGTGGATTCACCCTGGAGTGCATATGGATCATTTAACCGAACTGGCCGAGCGGCTGGGAAAGGTGCTGCTGGCGCAAGGTGAGCAGGTCAGTTGTGCCGAATCCTGTACCGGCGGCGGCATTGCCGAGGCCATCACCCGCGTGGCAGGTAGCTCGGCCTGGTTCGAAGCGGGTTTCGTCACCTATTCCAACCGCCAGAAAACCGCTCAGTTGGGGGTGCCGGAAGCGCTGTTTGCCGAGCATGGTGCCGTCAGCCAGGCGGTGGTCGAGGCCATGGCGCGTGGTGCCCAACGGCGCAGTGGGGCGCGCTATGCGGTGGCGGTCAGCGGCATCGCCGGGCCGGGTGGCGGTTCGGCGGAAAAGCCGGTGGGCACGGTATGGCTGGCCTGGGCTGATGGGGCGCGCTGCGAGGCGCGTTGCTACTGCTTCAGTGGCGAGCGCCAGGCGGTGCGTCAGCAAAGCGTACAGCAGGCCTTGCAGGGGTTGCTGGCGCTGCTGGTCGGAGAAAATCTGCCGTAGGGGTAGGCGAGTGCCTTGCCTTGTGGAATACTACTGGCTACATATACAGTTGTTTGCCGGCATTGCCCCGGCCCTGATGAATGAGGATGGCTATGGACGACAATAAAAAACGCGCACTGGCGGCGGCCCTCGGCCAGATCGAGAAGCAGTTTGGCAAGGGCGCGGTGATGCGCATGGGCGACCATGAGCGTCAGGCCATTCCGGCCATTTCCACCGGCTCGCTGGGTCTGGATATCGCACTGGGGATTGGCGGTTTGCCCAAGGGGCGTATTGTCGAAATCTACGGTCCGGAATCGTCAGGTAAGACGACCCTGACCCTCTCGGTCATTGCCGAGGCGCAGAAGCTCGGGGCAACCTGTGCCTTCGTCGATGCTGAGCACGCGCTTGACCCGGATTATGCCGGCAAGCTGGGGGTTAACGTCGACGACCTGCTGGTCTCGCAGCCAGACACCGGCGAGCAGGCGCTGGAAATCACCGACATGCTGGTGCGTTCCAATGCGGTGGACGTGATCATCGTCGACTCGGTGGCGGCCCTGGTACCCAAGGCGGAGATCGAAGGCGAAATGGGTGATTCGCATGTGGGCCTGCAGGCGCGCCTGATGAGCCAGGCCCTGCGCAAAATCACCGGCAACATCAAGAATGCCAACTGCCTGGTGATTTTCATCAACCAGATCCGCATGAAGATCGGCGTGATGTTCGGTAGCCCGGAAACCACGACCGGGGGTAATGCCCTGAAGTTCTACGCCTCGGTACGCCTGGACATTCGCCGGATTGGCGCGGTCAAGGAAGGTGATGAGGTCGTGGGTAGCGAAACCCGCGTGAAAGTGGTCAAGAACAAGGTCGCGCCGCCCTTCCGTCAGGCGGAATTCCAGATCCTTTACGGCAAGGGCATCTACCGCAGTGGTGAGGTCATCGACCTGGGCGTGCAGCAGGGTCTGCTGGAAAAATCCGGTGCCTGGTACAGCTACCAGGGCAGCAAGATCGGCCAGGGCAAGGCCAATGCCGCCAAGTACCTGGAGGACAACCCGGAGGTGGCCAAGACCATCGAGCAACAGATCCGCGAGAAACTGCTGGTCAGTGGCGCGGCCCAGAAAGGTGCGGTCGATCAGGATGAACTGGTCGAGCTGGACAGCTGATGAGCACCCCGCTCGATACGCCCGCCGCGGTGCGGCGGGCGGCCATGGATCTGCTCGCGCAACGCGAACATGGCCAGGTCGAGCTGAGTCGCAAGCTGCTCAGGCGCGGTGCAGCGCCCGAGTTGATCGAACAGGCCGTGCAGCGTCTGGCTGAAGAAGGCTTACTGGACGAAGGGCGTTACCTGGAAAGCTTCATTGCCAGTCGTGCCCGAGCCGGCCATGGAGCGTTGCGTATTCGTGAGGAGTTGGCGCAGCGCGGCCTGCCGCGTGAGGCCATCGCTGCGGCGCTGCAGGCGGCTGAAGTGGATTGGCAGGGGTTGTTGCACGCGCTTTGGCAAAAGCGCTTCGGACAGTGGCCTGCGGATGCCCGGGAGCGTGCCAAACAGGCACGCTTCCTGGCTTATCGGGGGTACTCGGCCGAGCAGATCAATCGCCTGTGGCGGGGCGCCCGCGGCACAGACGACTGAAACAGCCAGCCAGCGCTATGGCCATGCCGGCAGCCCGGCTACAATCGCGCCCCCGTTGTTATGTGAGACATATCGTGCAGATAGCCCTGGCACCCATGGAAGGTCTGGTTGACGACATCCTGCGCGAACTGCTGACCGGCGTGGGTGGTATTGACTGGTGTGTCAGCGAATTTGTGCGGGTCAACGATCGTCTGTTGCCGGCAGCCAGCTTTCACAAACTGGCACCTGAGCTGGCGCAAGGTTCGCGCACGGCGGCGGGGACGCCTATGCGCCTGCAGTTGCTCGGTTCTGATCCACAGTGTCTGGCCGAGAACGCTGCGTTGGCGGTGGAGCTGGGCGCTCCGGTGATTGACCTCAACTTTGGCTGCCCGGCCAAGACCGTGAACCGCTCGCGTGGTGGTGCGGTGCTGCTCAAGGAGCCGGAGTTGCTGTTTCGTATTGCTGAAACCGTGCGCCGCGCCTTGCCTGCTGCGGTGCCCCTGACCGCCAAGATGCGTCTGGGCTACGACAGTCCGGAGGGTGCATTGGACTGTGCTCGGGCGCTGGCAGCCGGTGGGGCAGGACAACTGGTGGTACACGCGCGTACCAAGGTCGATGGCTACAAGCCGCCGGCCCACTGGGAGTGGGTGGCGCGGGTCAATGAGGCGGTGCCGGTGCCGGTGCTGGCCAATGGCGAGGTGTGGTCGGTAGACGACTGGCAGCGTTGCCGGGCCATCAGTGGTGTGGACGATGTGATGCTCGGCCGTGGTCTGGTCTCGCGTCCGGATCTGGCTCTGCAGATTGCGGCAGCACGACGTGGCGAAGCGTTGCCGGCCCTGCAGTGGCAAGCGTTATGGCCGCTGCTGATGCGTTTCTGGCTGCTGGCGCAGGACAAACTCGGCCCGCGCTACGCCCCTGGGCGCATGAAGCAGTGGCTGGGCATGCTGACCCGCAACTATGTGCAGGCGCAGGCGCTGTTCGTGGCGCTGCGCGGACTGCAGGACTGTGCCGCTATCGACGCGCTGCTGATGGCCAGCACGCCGCCGGCCTAACGCACCTGGCGTAGCTGGCGGGCCAGCAGGCGCTGGTATTCGCCCAGCGGCAGGGCCGGGCTGAACAGGAAGCCCTGGTAAAGATGGCAGCCCTGCTCCTGGATCATCGCTAGTTGCTCGGCGGTTTCCACGCCTTCGGCAATCAGTTCCAGGCCCAGGCTCTTGGCCATGGCGGCGATGGCACGGATGATCTCGGCGTCGTTGCTGTCGTGACTGGCATTGCGCACGAATGACTGGTCGATTTTCAGTACATCCATGGGTAGACGTTTGAGGTAGGTCAGTGAGCTGTAGCCGGTGCCGAAGTCGTCCATGGCAAAGCGTACGCCGAGCTGACGCAATTGCTGCATCTTGGCAATGGTGTCGTCCAGACTCTGGATGACGATCCCTTCGGTGATTTCCAGCTTGAGCAGGCGTGCCGGTAGCTGGCTGCGTTGCAGGCAACGGGTGACCTTGTCGACGAAGTCGCTTTGGCGGAATTGCCTGGGACTGATGTTGACGCTCAAACAGAAGTCGCTGCCCTGAACATGCCCGCTGGCCAGCAGGCGAGCGGTGTCTTCGCAGGCGCGTTGCAATACCCAGTCGCCGACCTCGATGATCAGCGCACATTCCTCAAGCACCTGAATGAATACGGCCGGTGATTGCATGCCCAGCAGCGGATGTTGCCAGCGCAGCAGGGCTTCGGCACCGATGATACGACCGCTACGGCTATCCACTTGTGGCTGGTAGTAGAGTTCGAACTCTTCGCGAGCCAGCGCCTGGCGCAGTTCGCTTTCCAGGCGTAGGCGCTCACTGGCTGCTGCCTGCATGCTGGCATGGAACAGCGTTACGGCATTGCGCCCGCTGTCCTTGGCGCGATACAGGGCGATGTCGGCGCGTTTGAGCAGGTCGGCCGGGCAGCGGCCGTGATCGGGCAATAGGGCAATGCCGATGCTCGGGGTCACCTGCAGGCGGTGACCATCGATCAGCATGGGTTTGGCCAGCAGTGCACGCAGTTTGTCAGCGACCTGTTGGGCCTGCTCGACGGCGTGTTGATAATCGCCCTCCAGGCCGGTGAGCAGCACTACGAACTCGTCGCCGCCCAGGCGGGCCACGGTATCTTCCTGGCGTACGCAGCTCTCCAGGCGGGCCGTGAGCATTTTCAGCACCGCATCGCCGACCGGATGGCCGAGCGAGTCGTTGATGTGCTTGAAATGATCCAGATCGAGATAGAGCAGTGCGCCACGCAGATCGTGGCGAGTCAGCAGGGCGATCTGCTGGTTGAGACGATCCAGCAACAGGGTGCGATTGGGCAGGTTGGTCAGCGGGTCGTGGTAGGCCAGGTGGTAGATCTGTGCCTGTGCCTGTTTCAGCTCGCTGATGTTGCGGGCGATCATCAACAGACACTCCATGCCGTCGAGGATCAACGGCTCGACCGAGACGCTGATGGCAATGGCTTCGCCGTTGCGATTCTGCGCGGTCAGCTCAAGGTTGTGGACATGACCGTAATGGCTCATCTGCTCCAGCAGAAGTTCCCGCTGGCCCTCAGCCCAAACCCCCAGTTCATAAGCGGTATAGCCAACGATCTGCTCGCTGCTGTAGCCGCTCAGACGGCAGAAGCCTTCGTTGACCTCAATGAAGCGTGAGGTGGCGCGTTCGCTCAGGCTAATGGCATCCGGTGAGGCGTGGAAGGCCTTGGCAAAGCGCTCCTCACTGATGCGCAGGGCTTCCTGGGCGCGTTGAATTTCGGTGACGTCGCGGAAGGTGGAAACAATCAGTGCTTCATGCGCGGCGGGTAGCAAGCGGGTCGACACCTCGCAGGTGAGCAGTTGACCGGCGCGGTGGTGGAAAGCGATCAGTTCGTTGTCGAGTCGGCCCTGGCGCTGCATCTTGGCGAACAACTGTTGGCGCTGCGCAGGGTTGGCCCAGAATTGTAGTTGCTGGGCGTTGCGGCCGACGAACTCATGGGGTTCCCAGCCAAATACCTGGGTAAAGCTCGGGTTGATTTCGATGAACAGTCCGTCCTCCATGCGCGAGACGCAGATTGGCTCGGGGCTGGACTGGAACAGTGAGGCAAACTTGGCCTCCGAGGCTTGTAGCTGGCGCTGACGCTCGATGCGTTCGCTGATATCGGCCACCACGCCGCTCATGCGCAGCGGCTGGCCGTCGGCATCCAGATAAAGCGTGGCCAGCGACTCCAGTTGGAACAGCTGGCCGTTCTCGGCTTGTACCTGATAATGCACGGCGTGCAATCGTCCTGGCTGGGCGAGGAGCTCCCGGTATTGCGCGGTGAGGCGTTGCTGATCGCGCTCTGGCAGATGACGAAACAGTTTGTGGTAGACGTCGTGGAACGGTTGTGCGGGCAGGCCATGCAGCTCCGCGGTACGTGCCGAGGCAAACAGTTGGCCACTGGGTACGTGCCACTCCCAGGTGCCCAGGCGAGCGGCTTCGAGGGCCAGTTTGAGACGCTGCTCGCTATTGCGCAGGGCTTGTTCCTGTTGGCGTTGCAGGCTGATGTCGCGCAGGCTGAGGATCAGGCAGGGCAGGCCATCGAGCGTCATGGGGCGGCCATACAGCAGGTTGACGCTGGTGCTGCCATCGCGATGGCGCAAGTTCACTTCCAGATGCTGCAAGCCCTCATTGCTCTGCAGTGCGGCCAGCATGCGCTGACGATCGACAGGGTCTATCCAGATACCCAACTCAAGGGACGTTCGGCCGAGTACTTCGACTTCGCTCCAGCCGAACTGCTCTTCAAAGGCTGGGTTGGCCGCGATGAAGCGACCGCTGCTCATTTCTGTAATCACTACGGTGTTGGGCGTGCTGCGGAAAATCTTCGCGAACTTTTCCTCGCTGTTGTGCCAGGCGGCTTCGCTAGCACGGCGCTGGCCATCTTCAATGAAGGTACAGAGCAGGTGACGCTGCCCCTCAATAGGCAGTTGGCGCAACAGCAGGAGGCCTTGCAGCAGGCTGCCATCGTGGCTGCGCAGGGTGATCTCGCGCTTGAGTACCGAGGTGGTTTCCGGATCCAGCTTGCGTACCAGGCCACGTTCTTCGGGGTTGGCCCAGAGCCCCAGTTGCAGGGTGGTACTTCCCAGTACCTGTTGTGCGTGCCAGCCGAACTGGCTGCAGAACTGTTGGTTGGCGGCGCGAATGCAGCCGTCGTCATAGCGCAGCAGGAGCATGGCCTGAGGGCTTTGCTGGAACAGCAGGTCATCGCCGAGCGTCGGGGTGAGCTGCTCTGTCGGGCTGAGTCGTTGTAATACGCCAACGATCCGCAGGGACTCTGTAGGCAGCTGTTGGCGTTGTATCTGCAGCTGCAAGCGTTGTGTGCCGTGCAGCACTGCGTGAGACAGCTGCAGTTGCTGGCGCTGGCCATCGCTCAGTAGCTGGAGTTGCGCGGCGATACCTTCACGCTGCGCGACCGGCAGCAGTTGCAGGTAATGCGCCAGGCTGGTGGGCCGATGCTCGGGTACGCAATCCAGCAAACTCAGCGCCGCGTCGCACAGGTGCAGGCGATCTTCGTCGACATGCCAGATCCACAGGCCCAAGCCTGCAGCCTGTAAGGCAGCTTGCAGCAGCGGGTTGTCCAACGCGGCGGATACACGGTTGGCAGGCTGCGTTTCAACGACAGGAGTGGGCATCATGGGCGGCTTTTCCACGGCATTCGGACAGCGCCTTTTGTTGTTTTCTGCACCATAGTTCGCCCTGACTGCTGTGCGCAAGTGATCTCAGGGCAGATTGCCACGCTGTTGGTCGAGTAAGCGCATGAAAGCCTGCGCCGCATTGGACAGTGTGCGTTCCTGGTGACGGATATAACCGAGCTGGCGGGTCAGTTGGATGCCGGGAAGTGGCAGGCGCACCACCTGGGCATCGAGCATGGTGCGCGGCAGTACGCTCCAGGCCAGGCCGATGGAAACCATCATCTTGATGGTTTCCAGGTAGTTGGTACTCATGGCGATATTGGGGCTTAACCGCTGCCCCTCGAACAGACGGCGCACAATGTGGTGGGTGAAGGTGTTGTCGCCGGGAAAGACCGCTGGATAGGCGGCAATGTCCGCCAGACTGATCTGCTGCGCACGGGCCAGTGGGTGTTCGGGGGCGGCCACGAAGTCCAGTGGATCGTCCCAGACTGCACGGGCCGCGATGGGCGGCTCGGTATGCGGCGCCAGGGTGATGACCGCCAGTTCGCTATGGCCATGCACGACCTGCTCATAGGCGACCTCCGAATCGAGGAACTGAATATCCAGGGCGACGTCGGGGTGGCTGTGGGTAAAGCGGCGTAGCAGGGCAGGTAAGCGATGCAGGCCGATGTGGTGGCTGGTGGCCAGGGTCAGTCGACCACTGACTTCCCCGGACAGGTTGGTCAGCGCGCGACGCGTGTCGTCCAGTGCGTTGAGGATCTGGTAAGCGCGCGGTAACAGGGCGCGCCCGGCCTCAGTCAGGCTTATTTCGCGGCCCAGGCGATCGAACAGCCTGACTCCCAGTTGCTGCTCCAGGCCGGCGATACGTTTGCTCACCGCTGGCTGGGTCAGGTGCAGGCGTTCGGCTGCTACGGAAAAACCGCCCAGTTCGGCCACGGTGATGAAGGCATTGAGATTGGCCAGATCCATGGGATAGCTCCAAGCGGCAAGCCACCAGCGACAGGTCGAACCGCTGGGTCTTGGCGAGCGGCTGGTGACTTGACGCTTGAAGTGTCTAGGCATTCTTGTAAGGAATGCTTGGGATAAAAAATATGAATTTGAGTTATTTGTTCCGCAATCATAGCATCTCTCCACATAAGCCAAAGGGGCATTCGCCCTGGCATATAAAGACGCTGATGAGGGATAGCTGATGGCTGGCAAAACGTTGTACGACAAGCTCTGGGAGATGCATGAGGTCAAGCGCCGCGACGACGGTTCGTCGCTGATCTACATCGACCGGCAGATCCTCCACGAAGTGACCTCACCGCAGGCCTTCGAGGGGCTGCGTCTGGCCGGGCGCAAGCCGTGGCGCATCGACGCCAACATCGCCACCCCGGACCACAACGTGCCGACCACCCGCGCCGAGCGCCAGGGTGGCCTGGAAGCCATCGTCGATGAGGTGTCGCGCATTCAGGTGCAGACCCTCGACGAGAACTGCGATGACTTCGGTATCCTCGAATTCAAGATGAACGACAGCCGCCAGGGCATCGTTCACGTGGTCGGCCCGGAGCAGGGCGCCACGCTGCCGGGCATGACCGTGGTCTGCGGCGACTCGCACACCTCCACCCACGGCGCCTTCGGTGCGCTGGCCCACGGCATCGGCACCTCCGAAGTGGAACACGTGCTCGCCACCCAGTGCCTGGTGGCCAAGAAGATGAAGAATATGCAGGTGCGTGTCGAAGGCGAGCTGCCCTTCGGCGTCACCGCCAAGGACATCGTGCTGGCCGTGATCGGCAAGATCGGCACCGCCGGTGGTAACGGCCACGCGCTGGAGTTTGCCGGCAGCGCTATCCGCGAGCTGTCCATGGAAGGCCGCATGACCCTCTGCAACATGGCCATCGAGGCCGGTGCGCGTGTCGGTCTGGTGGCTGTCGATGAAAAGACTATTGCCTATGTCGAAGGCCGTCCGTTTGCGCCGAAGGGTGCTGACTGGGCCAAGGCCGTCGAGCAGTGGAAGGGCCTGGTGTCCGACGCCGATGCGCAGTTCGACACCGTGGTCGAGCTGAAGGCCGAAGACATCAAGCCGCAAGTGTCCTGGGGCACCTCGCCGGAGATGGTTCTGGCTGTGGATGAGAAGGTGCCGGACCCGGCCAATGAAGCCGACCCGGTCAAGCGCGATTCCATCGTCCGCGCGCTCAAGTACATGGGCCTGACCGCCAACCAGCCGATCACCGAGATCAAGCTGGATCGCGTGTTTATCGGCTCCTGCACTAACTCGCGCATCGAAGACCTGCGCGCCGCCGCCGAGGTGGCCAAGGGGCGCAAGGTCGCGGCTACCGTCAAGCAGGCGCTGGTGGTGCCGGGTTCCGGTCTGGTCAAGGCGCAGGCCGAGGCCGAGGGGCTGGACAAGATCTTCATCGAAGCCGGTTTCGAATGGCGTGAGCCGGGCTGCTCCATGTGTCTGGCGATGAACCCGGACAAGCTGGGCAGCGGTGAGCACTGCGCCTCGACCTCCAACCGCAACTTCGAGGGCCGTCAGGGCGCCGGTGGCCGTACTCACCTGGTCAGCCCGGCCATGGCCGCGGCTGCTGCCGTGACCGGTCACTTTATCGACGTGCGTGAACTGATCCAGGCCTGAGGAGACAGATGATGAAAGCCTTTACCCAACACACTGGTCTGGTGGCTCCGCTGGATCGTGCCAACGTCGACACCGACCAGATCATTCCCAAGCAATTTCTGAAGTCCATCAAGCGCACCGGCTTCGGCCCGAACCTCTTCGACGAGTGGCGCTACCTGGATGTCGGCCAGCCGAACCAGGATTGCTCGAATCGTCCGCTGAACAAGGACTTCGTGCTGAACTTCCCGCGCTACCAGGGTGCCAGCGTGCTGCTGGCGCGCGAGAACTTCGGCTGCGGGTCGAGCCGCGAGCACGCGCCTTGGGCGCTGGACGAGTACGGCTTCCGCACCGTGATCGCGCCGAGCTTTGCCGACATCTTCTTCAACAACAGCTTCAAGAACGGCCTGCTGCCGATCATCCTCAAGGATGAAGAGGTCGATGCGCTGTTCCAGCAGGCCGAGGCCACCGAGGGTTACCAGCTGACCGTGGACCTGGCGGCGCAGACCGTGACCCGTCCGGATGGCGTGCAGTACAGTTTCGAGATCGATGCCTTCCGCAAGCACTGCCTGCTCAATGGTCTGGACGACATCGGCCTGACCCTGCAGGACGCGGAAGCGATCAAGGCCTTCGAGGCCAAACACCAGCAGAGCAGCCCCTGGCTGTTCGGCGCGATCAAGGCGTGAAGCCGAAGCCTTCGGCTTTAGGCTGAAGGCTGAGCTGAAAAACGTGCGGCTCTTTCGTTCAGCCTCCAGCCTCCAGCGAAAGATTTATCGAGATGACGGATAGAAATATGACAAAGCAAATTCTGGTCCTCCCGGGCGACGGTATCGGCCCGGAAATCATGGCCGAGGCGGTCAAGGTGCTGAACCTGGCCAATGAGAAATACAACCTCGGTTTCGAGCTGAGCTTCGATGACCTGGGCGGTGCGGCCATCGACCGTTATGGCGTGCCGCTGGCCGACGAGACCCTGGAGCGCGCCCGCGCCGCCGACGCCGTGCTGCTCGGCGCCGTGGGTGGGCCGAAGTGGGACACCATTGATCCGGCCATCCGCCCGGAGCGTGGCCTGCTGAAGATCCGCTCGCAGCTGGGCCTGTTCGGCAACCTGCGTCCGGCCATTCTCTATCCGCAACTGGCCGAGGCCTCCAGCCTCAAGCCGGAAGTGGTCGCTGGTCTGGATATCCTTATCGTGCGTGAGCTGACCGGCGGCATCTACTTCGGCCAGCCGCGCGAGAGCAAGGTGCTGGAAAACGGCGAGCGCATGGCTTACGACACGCTGCCGTACAGCGAGAGCGAAATCCGCCGCATCGCCAAGGTCGGCTTCGACATGGCCATGGTGCGCAACAAGAAGCTCTGCTCGGTGGACAAGGCCAACGTCCTGGCCTCCAGTCAGCTGTGGCGTGCCGTGGTCGAGGAAGTGGCCAAGGATTACCCAGACGTCGAATTGAGCCACATGTACGTCGACAACGCTGCGATGCAGCTGGTGCGCGCACCCAAGCAGTTCGACGTGATGGTTACCGACAACATGTTTGGCGACATCCTCTCCGACGAAGCCTCCATGCTCACTGGTTCCATCGGCATGCTGCCCTCGGCCTCCCTGGATGCCAACAACAAGGGCATGTACGAGCCGTGCCACGGCTCGGCGCCTGACATCGCCGGCCAGGGCATTGCCAACCCGCTAGCGACCATCCTCTCGGTGTCGATGATGCTGCGTTACAGCTTCGGTCAGGTCAAAGCCGCCGATGCCATCGAGCAGGCCGTCAGCCTCGTACTGGATCAGGGGCTGCGTACCGGCGACATCTGGTCGCAAGGCAAGACCAAGGTAGGCACTGCCGCCATGGGCGACGCGGTGGTAGAAGCGCTGCGTAGTCTGTAATCTTCCAGTCCCGCCGGGGTGGTTCCGGCGGGCTGCTTATATAGGTGTAGTCGTTATGAAACGTGTAGGTCTGATCGGTTGGCGTGGCATGGTCGGTTCCGTGCTTATGCAGCGCATGCTGGAAGAGCGGGACTTCGACCTGATCGAGCCGGTGTTCTTCACTACCTCTAATGTCGGTGGCCAGGGCCCTGCCATTGGCAAGGAGATTGCCCCGCTGAAGGATGCCTACAGCATTGATGAGCTGAAGAGCCTCGATGTGATCCTGACCTGCCAGGGTGGCGACTACACCAGTGAGGTCTTCCCCAAGCTGCGCGAAGCCGGCTGGACTGGCTACTGGATCGATGCGGCCTCCAGCCTGCGCATGGCCGATGACGCCGTGATCGTGCTGGACCCGGTCAACCGCAAGGTCATCGACCAGCAGCTGGACGCCGGCACCAAGAACTACATCGGCGGCAACTGCACCGTCAGCCTGATGCTGATGGCGCTGGGTGGTCTGTACGAGGCCGGTCTGGTCGAGTGGATGAGTGCCATGACCTACCAGGCAGCCTCCGGCGCGGGTGCGCAGAACATGCGCGAGCTGATCAAGCAAATGGGGGCCATTCATGGCGCTGTGGCTGACGATCTGGCTAATCCGGCCAGCGCCATCCTCGATATCGATCGCAAGGTGGCTGAAGCCATGCGTGGCGAAGGCTTCCCGGTGGACAACTTCGGCGTGCCGCTGGCCGGTAGCCTGATCCCCTACATCGACAAGGAGTTGCCCAACGGGCAAAGCCGCGAGGAGTGGAAAGGCCAGGCCGAGACCAACAAGATTCTGGGTCGCAACAAGAATCCTATCCCCGTGGATGGCCTGTGTGTGCGTGTGGGCGCAATGCGTTGCCACAGCCAGGCATTGACCATCAAGCTGAACAAGGATGTGCCGATGGCGGACATCGAACAACTGATCAGTCAGCACAATCCCTGGGTCAAGCTGGTGCCCAACCAGCGCGAGGCTAGTATGCGCGAGCTGGGGCCGACCGCCGTGACTGGCACCCTCACTGTGCCAGTGGGGCGTCTGCGCAAGCTCAACATGGGCTCGCAGTACCTCGGTGCCTTTACTGTGGGTGACCAACTGCTGTGGGGAGCGGCCGAGCCGTTGCGGCGCATGCTGCGCATCCTGCTGGAACGTTGAGTGTGCCTTGAGTACTTAGACTGCTGAATACGCCCCGGTTTTCCGGGGCGTGTTTTTTGTGCGCTGCGTCAATACTTGGGCTGGACGATAGACGCAGATTGCCGGCAGCATGTGTGCCGGCGCAAAGTGTGCGGTGTTTCCGGTTATCCGGTAAAAGGCATGGGCCCTGCGCCTGTGCAGTTTGTCGAATTATTGATAAAACACTATCTGTCAAAGATACTTACCGGAAAATTTGAAGATTCTTTCTAGCTTGACAATACTGGCTTGGTGGCCAGCTGGCGGGGATACGCCCTTGCAGGGCGCGTAGGCAGCAGCATCAAGACCCCTCTCGCTTGACGAGAATAAAAGATAAAACAAGGGATTACGCTATGATTCGGGTTCGCAAACTGGCATTGGCAATTGCGGCTGCTTCGGCGCTGAGTTCAGGTATGGCCAATGCGCTGGGGTTGGGCGAAGTGACCTTGAAGTCTGCTCTCAACCAGCCTCTGGTCGCCGAGATCGAATTGCTGGATACACGCGATCTGTCCGCCAGCGAGTTGATTTCCAACCTGGCATCTCCCGAAGAGTTCAGCAAGGCCGGAGTTGATCGACAATTTTTCCTCACCGGCCTGAAGTTCACTCCCGTGGTCAAGCCGAACGGCAAGAGTGTCATCCAGGTCACCTCGAACAAGCCGGTACGCGAGCCTTATTTGAATTTCCTGGTGGAAGTGCTCTGGCCAAACGGTCGGTTGCTGCGTGAGTACACACTGCTGCTCGATCCGCCCTTGTATAACCCGCAACCGATCGCTGCGCCCTTGCAGGCTCCGGTTGCTGCCCCCGTGGCTGCCGCCCCGCGCAGTGCTGGGCAGGCGCGTGTACCCGCCGCGGCTCCGCGCAGTGCGGCACCTGCCAGCAGCGCACCCGCTGCTGCGCCTGGCGAATATCGCACCCAGCCCAACGACACCCTGTGGGAAATTGCTTCGCGTCACCGTCAGGGCGGTAGTGTGCATCAGGCCATGCTGGCCATTCTTGAGCTGAATCCCGATGCTTTCGTGGGCGGTAACATCAACCGCATGAAACGTGGTCAGGTACTACGCATGCCCTCGGCAGACCAGGTTGCCAGCCGTACCCAGGGGCAGGCGGTGGCTCAGGTTGCCGAACAGAATGCTGCCTGGCGTGATGGGCGCAGCGCACCGGCACAGCGCCAGCTGGATGCCACGCCGCGTAGCGTAGCGGACGCAGCTCCCAGCCAGTCGGCAAGCAAGGACAATCTGCGTCTGGTATCCGCTGACAGTGGTAAAGCCGTTGCGGGTAGCGACAAGGGCGCTGCCGATGCCAAGGCTCTGCGAGACAAACTCGCGGTGACCCAGGAAAGCCTGGATTCAACGCGCCGTGAAAATCAGGAGCTGACGGGTCGCCTGGGCGACCTGCAGAGCCAGCTCGACAAGTTGCAGAAGCTGGTAGCGCTGAAGGATGAGCAACTGGCCAAGCTGCAAGCTGATCTGGCCAAGCAGCCGGCCGCTACGCCATCCTCCGCGCCGGCAGCGGTTACTCAGCCCGCTGTAGAGAAGGCCGCTGCACCGGTTGCTCCCGCCGCTCCGGTTGAGACCGCTCCCGTCGCGCCGGCCGAGCCTGATTTCAATTACACCGAGAAGCCCGCCGAGCAGGCCCCGGCTGCCGAGGTTGTGCGCCCTGTCGAAGTCGTCAAGCCCGCTACTCCGGTGCAGCCGGCTGCACCGGCCAAGCCAGTGACTCCGTCTCCGGCACCGGTTGCAGAGCAAAGCTGGCTGGACGAGCTGTTGGCCAACCAGATGTTGCTGGGTGCAGCTGGCGGTGGCGCACTGTTGCTGCTGTTGCTCGGCCTGATGGCAGTGTCGCGCCGTAATGCGCAGAAGGAAGCTGAACTGCAGAGCCAGCTGGAGCAGGATGCACACAGCAGCAGTCTGGAAAACGATCTGGACATGCCGGAAAGCAGCTTTGCCGATGCCTTCGATCAGGGCGTGCCGGAAACTGATACTGACAAGCCGTTCGAGGAAGCACCGCTGACCCCGCAAACTGCTGATGCGTTGGGCGAAGCGGAGATCTACATCGCTTACGGTCGCTTCCCCCAGGCGGCTGAACTGCTGCACAACGCCATCAATCAGGAGCCCCAGCGCAGCGATCTGCGTTTGAAGCTGATGGAGGTCCAGGCCGAGCTGGGTGACCGTGAGGGTTTTGCCCGTCAGCATGGCGAGCTGGAAGAAATTGGTGGCGTGCAGCGCGAACTGGAACAGCTGCGTAACAAGTACCCCGCCATGGCGGTTGGCTTGGCTGCGGTGGCAGCGGCGAGTGCTGCCAGTCTCGATGCCGGGCTGGATGATTTGCTGCTTGATGAACCGGCCGCGCAACCGGCGGCTGACGACCTTGACGATGCCTTCGACATCAGCCTTGATGAGCTTGAAGCTGATCTTGAAGCCGATATTCAGGCGGCGGCGAAACCTGCTGACGAGCCAGTCGATGCGCTGTCGCTGGATGATTTGGCCTTTGACGACCTGCAGCTTGACCAGCCGCAGAGCGCTCCCTCGGCAGACATTCCGGAGCTGAGCAATAGTGAGCTGGACTTTGCCCTGGCCCTTGACGAGCAGCCCAGTAGTGTTGCCGACAGTGCTTTGGATGAGTTCAGCCTGGAGCTTGATGCGCCTGCTGCCGCCCAGGCTGAAACGCCAGTGCTGGATGAGGATGATTTCCTGCTGACTCTGGAAGACGAGTTGTCGGTCTCCGCTGCCTCGCTGGAGGAGGCCCCCGCTGCGCTGCCTGCGGCTGGTGATGATGAGCTGGCTGGCCTCGATTTGCCGGCTGATTTCGACCTGTCCATGGAGGACGACATGCAGCCGGAAGCCGCAGTGGCCGATTTTGCCAGCCAGCTGGATCAGGTCAGTGCCGAACTGGGTGAGCTTAGCGATAGCCTGGAAGCTCAGGAACCAGTAGCCGAGCCACTGCCCAGTACCCCGGGGCTGGATGACGACGAGTTCGACTTCCTCTCCGGTACCGACGAAACAGCCACCAAGCTGGATCTGGCCCGTGCCTACATCGACATGGGTGATGCTGAAGGCGCCCGTGACATCCTCGAAGAAGTGGTCCAGGAAGGTTCCGAAGCTCAACAGCAGGAAGCACGCGAGCTGATTGCCAGCCTGACCTGAGTTCGATGCCTTTTCATGACTGATGCAGTAACCACCACGGCCGCCGAATGGGCGGCCGTTGGCTTTTCCAGAATTGCCCTGGGTATTGAGTACCGGGGTAGTCGTTATCATGGTTTTCAACGGCAGAATGCCGGCGTGCCCAGTGTGCAGGCCTGCCTCGAGCAGGCTCTGTCGAGGGTAGCGGGGGGCGAGGTACTGACGATCAATTGTGCCGGTCGTACCGATGCCGGCGTGCATGCCAGTGGTCAGGTGGTGCATTTCGATACGCAAGTCGAGCGTCCGCTGCATGCCTGGATCATGGGCGCCAATATGTATCTGCCCAAGGATATCAGCGTGACCTGGGCACAGGTCATGCCGCGCCACTTCCATGCGCGTTTCAGCGCTATGGCGCGGCGCTATCGCTATGTGATCTATAACGATCCGGTGCGCCCAGCGCACATGGCCGAAGAGGTCACCTGGAATCACCGGCCGCTGGATGCCCAGCGCATGCAGGAGGCGGCCCAGGCGCTCTTGGGTACTCATGATTTCAGTGCATTCCGGGCGGGACAGTGCCAGGCCAAGTCCCCCGTCAAGACCATCCATCACTTTCAGGTTTTGCAACAGGGACGCTTTATTGTGTTGGATGTGCGAGCCAATGCCTTCCTCCACCACATGGTGCGTAATATGGCTGGGGTGCTGATGACTATTGGCGCCGGGGAGCGTCCAGTAGTCTGGGTCGAAGAGGTGCTGGCCAGTCGCAACAGGCGCGATGCTGGAGTGACCGCGCACCCCTACGGCTTGTACCTGGTGAACGTGGAGTATCCCGAGGAGTTCGCCCTGCCTGAGCGTTACCTGGGGCCACATTTTCTCTCGGGACTGCAGGATGTGCACAGGCGCTGAGGCGTTTGAACAAGAAGCGGCGTGTGCGCCGGATATCAAGTGGCTCGCTGATGAGTAGCCAGGAGCATGGAATATGGCGCGTGTGCGCAGCAAGATCTGCGGGATTACCCGTGTGGAGGATGCCCTGGCTGCGGTAGCCGCCGGAGCGGATGCCATTGGCCTGGTGTTTTATCCGCCTAGCCCGCGTGCGGTCAGCATCCAGCAAGCCGCCGCGATTCTTGCGGCCTTGCCGCCTTTCGTGAGCAGTGTTGGTTTGTTTGTCGACATGCCGCGGAAAAACCTGCAGAGCCTGCTTGATCAACTGCCGCTGGACTTGCTGCAGTTTCATGGTGACGAGGCTGCCGACGACTGTCGTGGCTATGCGCGCCCGTATATCAAGGCACTGCGCATGCGTCCGGGCATCGACCTGCAGGCTGAGATGGCAGAGTACGCCGACGCGCGAGGTATTCTGCTGGATACCTATGTCGAAGGTGTGCCGGGAGGCACCGGGGCGGCCTTTGACTGGAAGCAGGTGCCGCAGGAGGATGGTTTGCCGATCATTTTGGCGGGCGGGTTGCATCCTGATAATGTCGCGCAGGCCATTGCCTGTGCCCGACCCTATGCGGTGGATGTGAGTGGCGGTGTCGAGCTGGCCAAGGGCATCAAAGACCCCATGCGGATGGCGGCCTTCGTGCAGGCCGTGCGCGGTGCCTGATTGCCCAGCCAGGTGTGACGATGCGTACCAGGCAACCGTCCATAGCCTGACATGGCACTGCATAGTGCGTGATTGCCGTCGCCCTTGGCGACCTGACAAGAATTTGGCTTCTGAAGGAGTTGAGCAAGCATGAGCAACTGGCTGGTAGACAAGCTGATCCCGTCGATCATGCGTTCGGAGGTAAAGAAAAGCTCGGTCCCTGAAGGCCTCTGGCACAAGTGTCCCTCCTGTGATGCCGTGCTGTACAAGCCGGAGCTGGAGAAAACCCTGGATGTCTGCCCTAAGTGTCAGCACCACATGCGTATCGGTGCACGGGCGCGTCTGGACATGTTTCTCGACGAAAGTGGACGCGAGGAAATCGCTGCCGAGCTGGAGCCGGTTGATCGTCTGAAGTTTCGTGACAGCAAGAAGTACAAGGATCGCTTGCTGGCTGCGCAGAAAGATACCGGTGAGAAGGATGCCCTGGTGGCCATGCGCGGGGCCTTGCATGGCTTGCCGGTAGTGGCTTGTGCCTTTGAATTCAGCTTCATGGGCGGTTCCATGGGCGCGGTGGTCGGCGAGCGCTTTGTGCGTGCCGCCAATGTTGCCCTGCAGCAGCGCATCCCGCTGATCTGTTTTTCTGCTTCGGGGGGCGCGCGTATGCAGGAGGCCCTGCTCTCGCTGATGCAGATGGCCAAAACGTCGGCAGTGCTGGCGCGCCTGCGCGAAGAGGGCGTGCCGTTCATCTCGGTGCTGACCGATCCGGTCTATGGCGGCGTGTCGGCCAGCCTGGCCATGCTCGGTGATGTCATCGTCGCTGAGCCGCGCGCGTTGATCGGTTTTGCCGGGCCGCGAGTCATTGAGCAGACCGTGCGCGAAAAACTGCCGGAAGGTTTCCAGCGCAGTGAGTTTCTTCTGGAGCATGGGGCGATTGACATGATCATCCCGCGTGCCGAGTTGCGTGAGCGCCTGGCTCGTCTGCTGGCGCAGCTGGGCGGCCAGCCCTCGCCCTTTGCCGGGGCGGCCTGTGCATGACGGAGCGTGACCTGGCCAGCTGGTTGAGCTACCTGGAACAACTGCATCCGGTCGCTATCGACATGGGGTTGCAACGTGCTGCTGCGGTTTGGCAGCGCCTTGCTCGGGGGCGTCTGGCTCCCCGGGTGATCACCGTTACCGGCACCAATGGCAAGGGCTCGACCTGTGCCTTTCTGGCCAGTCTGTTGCGCGGCCAGGGTTTGCGGGTTGGTGTGTATGCTTCGCCCCACCTGTTGCGTTACAACGAGCGTGTACAGATCAATGGCCAGCCGGTGACGGACGAACTGCTGTGCGAAGCTTTTGCCGCTGTGGAGGCGCGGCGCGGCGATATTCCCCTGACCTATTTCGAAATGGGCACGCTGGCGGCGTTTTGGATTTTCCAACAGCAGGAACTGGATGCGCTGGTGCTGGAGGTAGGGCTGGGTGGCCGGCTGGATGCGGTCAACCTGGTGGATGCCGATCTGGCGTTGATTACCAGTATCGGTGTTGATCATGTCGAGTGGTTGGGCGACAGTCGCGAATCGGTGGCGCGTGAGAAAGCTGGCATCCTGCGCGCTGGTCATGCCGCCCTGTGCGGTGATGAGGATGTACCGCAGCCGTTGCTGGATGAGGCGCAGCGCCTGGGCTGTCCGTTGCATGTGCGCGGTCGCTCTTTTGCTCTGGCAGGTCGCGACTGGCATGGGGTTGATGCCCAGGGGCATCCCCTGCAGCTGGAAGCCCTCCCTGAGCTTGATCTGCCCGTGGAGAATGCCGCGCTGGCATTGCAGGCATATGCGTTACTTGGGTTGCCCTGGGAGGCTCAACGGTTGCGCCAGTCACTGGCTGAAACCCAGCTGGCAGGGCGCTTGCAGCGTTGTCAGGTAACCGTGCGTGGCAAGCGCGTCGCGTTATTGCTGGATGTCGGGCATAACCCGCACGCCGCACACTACTTGGCGCAGCGTCTACGGCAGCGTCCGCGTCGTCGCCTCGCGGTGTTCGGCTTACTGGCCGATAAGGATTTGCCTGGCGTCCTGCAGCCGCTGCTTGATCTCTGTCAGGACTGGTGCGTGGCGCCCCTTGATAGCCCGCGGAGCCGAACGGCCGCAGAGTTGGCTGACTATCTTCGCGAAGCCGGGGTTTCGGTGCGGCAGGCAGATTCCGTATGCTCGGCGCTTGATATTCAATGTGCCCAGGCACAGGAAGGCGACGAGGTGTTGGTGTTCGGCTCGTTTTTCTGTGTGGCCGAGGCGCTGACCTGGCTGCAGACGCAAGGGGAAGGATGATGGCTTTGCTCGATCGGGGATTGCGGCAACGTATTGTCGGGGCGCTGGTGCTGTTGGCGCTGGCTGTGGTGTTCCTGCCCATGCTGTTTTCCCGTCCGGATGAGGCGCGTGATGTGCAGGTTGTAGCGCCTGCCATGCCGGAGCCAGCGGACAGCCTCATTGTGACCCCGGAACCGGTCGAGCCACTCGACATTCCGCCGTTGCAGGCCATGCCCGAGCACGCTGCCGAGTCGGTCGTGCCGGTAGTCGAGCAGGAGCCGCCCGTGGTCGCAGAGGTTCCGTCGAGTCAGGCTCCCCTGGCTAGCGATACGCCTGTGGCGGGGCTGGATGAGGCAGGCCTGCCGCGTAGCTGGTCTGTGCAGTTGGCCAGTCTGGCCAGCCGCGAAGGCGCCGAGGCCTTGCAGCAGAAACTGCGTGCCCAGGGCTACAACGCCTATGTGCGCAGCTTCGAGGGCAAGACGCGGGTGCTGGTCGGCCCGGTCATCGAGAAGACGGAAGCGGAGCGCTTGCGTGCGCAGCTCAAGCGTCAGTTGCAGCTGGATGGCTTCATCGTACGCTTCCAGCCGGAGCGGAACTGACGCAGTGCGCTGTTAAGCGGGGGAGTGGCTCTGCTAAAATCCCGCACCTCTTGTGCATGCGGACATTGCCGTGACATTCACCTGGGTCGATTGGGCGATCATCGCCATCATTCTGGTTTCCAGCCTGATCAGCCTGCGTCGAGGGTTCGTCAAGGAAGCCCTGTCGCTGCTGACCTGGGTGATCGCCGGTGCGGTGGCCTGGTTGTTCGGTGGCGCTCTGGCGCATCATCTGCAGGACTACATCAGTACGCCTTCGGCGCGGGTGATCAGTGCCTGCGTAATACTTTTCGTGGTGACCCTGCTGGTTGGGGCGCTGGTCAACTTTCTCATCGGTGAGCTGATCCGGGTCACCGGGCTTTCGGGTACCGATCGTTTTCTGGGCATGGTGTTCGGGGCCGCTCGTGGTGGTCTGCTGGTAGTGGTACTGGTCGGTTTGCTGAGCCTGGCGCCGGTGCAGGAAGACCTGTGGTGGCATCAGTCGGTACTGTTGCCGCATTTCCTGCTGGTGGCCGACTGGTCAAAGAACCTGGTGCTGGGGCTGGGCAGCCAATGGCTGGCCAGTGGTGTCAGCGAGCCCGCCTCCCTACCTTTTTCCATGCAGCTGCCGACCCCTTGAGGTCGGTCATGCTTAGCTCATTAGCCTGTTTCACTGAATAGAGGTTGCGTCGCATGTGTGGCATCGTCGGTATGGTCGGTAAGTCGAACGTCAATCAGGCGCTGTATGACGCGCTTACCGTGCTTCAACATCGTGGCCAGGACGCTGCCGGTATCGTGACCAGTCATGGCGGCAAGCTGTTCCTGCGCAAGGATAACGGCCTGGTGCGCGATGTCTTCCAGCAGCGCCACATGCAGCAATTGTTCGGCAATGTCGGCATCGGTCATGTGCGCTATCCCACCGCAGGCAGCTCCAGTTCGGCTGAGGCGCAACCGTTCTATGTCAACTCGCCCTATGGCATCACCCTGGCGCACAACGGCAACCTGACCAACGTCGAGCAGTTGACCCAGGAAATCTATGCCTCGGATCTGCGCCATGTGAACACCAACTCCGACTCGGAGGTGCTGCTCAACGTATTCGCCCACGAGTTGGCGGTACGCGGCAAGCTGAAGCCCGATGAGGAGGATGTATTTGCCGCGGTGGCGGGCGTACACCAGCGTTGCCGTGGCGGTTATGCGGTGGTGGCAATGATCACCGGTTATGGCATCGTCGGCTTCCGCGATCCCCAGGGGATTCGTCCCATCGTGTATGGTCAGCGGCATACCGATGAGGGTGTGGAGTACATGATTGCATCCGAGAGCGTTGCGCTTGATGTGCTCGGCTTCACGCTGATCCGCGATCTGGCACCCGGCGAGGCGGTCTATATCACCGAGGACGGCAAACTGCATACCCGTCAGTGTGCCCAGCAGGCACGTCTCTCGCCGTGCATTTTCGAACATGTCTATCTGGCGCGTCCGGATTCGATCATGGACGGTGTGTCGGTCTACAAGGCGCGTTTGCGCATGGGCGAAAAACTGGCCGAGAAGATTCTTCGCGAGCGTCCTGATCATGGTATCGACGTGATCATCCCGATTCCCGACACTAGCCGTACCTCGGCATTGGAGTTGGCCAACCGGCTGGGCGTGAAGTTCCGTGAGGGCTTCGTGAAAAATCGCTATATCGGACGTACCTTCATCATGCCTGGCCAGGCAGCACGCAAGAAATCAGTGCGGCAGAAGCTCAATGCCATTGATCTGGAGTTCCGTGGCAAGAACGTCATGCTGGTGGATGATTCCATCGTGCGTGGCACGACCTGCAAGCAGATCATCCAGATGGCTCGCGAGGCCGGAGCGAAAAACGTGTTCTTCTGCTCTGCGGCACCGGCGGTGCGTTACCCGAATGTCTACGGCATCGACATGCCGAGCGCTCACGAGTTGATCGCTCATGGTCGCAGTACCGAGGAAGTGGCTGAGCTGATTGGCGCCGACTGGCTGGTCTATCAGGACCTCGATGACCTCAAGGAAGCGGTCGGTGGTGGCAAGATCAAGATCGATGAGTTCGACTGTGCGGTCTTCGACGGCCAGTACGTCACGGGTGATGTCGACGAGGCTTACCTGGCGCGTATCGAGCAAGCGCGTAACGATGGCGCCAAGGTGGCCAGCCAGATGGTCAGTGCGATCATCGACCTGTACAACAACTAAGCGGCCGTTGTTTGCTTTGTGCCCGGACTGGGCCAGCGCCCCAATGAGGTAGCATCATGACGCAAGAATGGCAGGCGGGTCGCCTGGACAGCGATCTGCACGGCGTGGGTTTCGATACCCTGGCAGTGCGTGCCGGGCAGCGGCGCACCCCGGAAGGTGAGCATGGCGAGGCGCTGTTCACCAGTTCCAGCTATGTGTTTCGCAGTGCGGCCGAGGCCGCCGCGGTGTTTGCTGGTGAACAGCCAGGCAATGTCTACTCGCGCTACACCAATCCGACCGTGCGCACCTTCGAAGAGCGTATTGCGGCGCTGGAAGGGGCCGAGCAGGCGGTCGCGACGGCCTCCGGCATGGCAGCGATCCTGGCGATGGTCATGAGCCTGTGCAGTGCCGGTGACCATGTGCTGGTTTCGCGCAGCGTATTCGGTGCCACGGTCAGCCTGTTCGACAAGTACTTCAAGCGTTTTGGTGTGCAGGTCGACTACGTGCCGTTGACCGACCTGCAGGCCTGGCGTGATGCGTTGCGGGACAACACCAGGCTGCTGTTTGTCGAGTCACCTTCCAACCCGTTGGCGGAATTGGTGGACATCGCTGCGCTGGCGGAGATTGCCCATGCCGGGGGTGCCTGGCTGGCCGTCGACAACTGCTTCTGTACGCCGGTATTGCAGAAGCCCTTGGCGCTGGGAGCGGATATCGTCATTCATTCGGCGACCAAGTTCATCGATGGCCAGGGGCGTTGCCTGGGCGGTGTGGTGGCCGGGCGTGCCGAGCAGATGAAAGAGGTGGTGGGCTTCCTGCGTACCGCCGGGCCGACGCTCAGTCCGTTCAATGCCTGGGTGTTCCTCAAGGGCCTGGAAACCCTGCGTCTACGCATGCAGGCTCACTGTGCCGCGGCTCAACAGTTGGCGGAGTGGCTGGAGCAGCAGCCGCAGGTTGAGCATGTCTACTATGCCGGCCTGCCCAGTCATCCGCAGCATGCGTTGGCTTGTCGGCAGCAGACGGGCTTTGGTGCGGTGGTCAGTTTCGAGGTGCGCGGCGGCAAGGCGGCGGCTTGGCGCTGCGTGGATGCCACACGGATGATTTCCATCACGGCCAACCTGGGGGACAGCAAGACCACCATCACCCATCCGGCGTCGACTACCCACGGACGTTTATCGGCCGAGGATCGTCAGCGCGCCGGCATCAGCGATGGTTTGCTGCGGATTGCCGTGGGGCTGGAAGATATCGCAGATATCCAGGCCGATCTGGCGCGGGGGCTGGCGCAGGTCTGAGTATTCTCCTGATGCAAAAGGCAGCCTAGGCTGCCTTTTGTCTATCTGGGGTTCTCGTGTTAGGGGCGCAGATCGATGGGCTGGCCTTGCTGGAACAGCCGTTCGGCGCGCTCGGGCAGTAGGTTGTGACGACCGGCGGGCTGGTCGCCGCCGTACAGGCGAATGCTGCCGTACTTTTGTTCGGCCAGCGCGGCCAGGCCGTTGCTGTCGCGAACCACGGTGGGTCGCAGGAAGACCATCAGGTTGCGCTTGACGTGGCTTTCGCTGCTGGAGCGAAACAGCCGGCCAAGCAGCGGGATATCGCCCAGCAGAGGTACCTTGGAGTCAGACTGAGTGACATCGTCCTGAAGCAGGCCGCCGAGCACGACGATCTGTCCGTCGCCGGCGAGGATGGTGCTTTTGATCGAGCGTTTATTGGTAACCAGGTCGACGGCCCTTGAGTTGAGCGTAGTGGTCGGTGCGATGGAGGAAATTTCCTGGTCGATCTCCAGGCGAAGAGCGCCGCCTTCGTTGATGTGCGGGGTGACCTTGAGGGTCACGCCAATATCCTTGCGCTCGATGGTGGTGAAGGGGTTGTTGGCGCCGGCGGCATCCGTGGTGTAGGAGCCGGTCTGGAAGGGCACGTTCTGTCCGACCAGAATCTCCGCCTTCTGGTTGTCCAGGGTCAGCAGGCTGGGGGTGGACAGCAGGTTGCTCTTGCTGTTGGCCGACAGTGCGGTGATGAGTGCGCCGAAGTTGTCACTGCCCACGCCGACGATGGCGCCGTCGGGCAGGCTCAGGTTGTCGGGCAGTTTGTCGTTGGCAATGGCGCCGATCACTGTGCCGACCGACAAGCCGGTATTGCTGAAGTTGACGCCACCGAGACCGCCTTTATCCCCGCGAGCGTCGATCGCCCACTGCACGCCGATGGCATCGCTGATATCACCGGAAATCTCCACGATAGCTGCCTCTACCAGCACCTGGGCGCGCGGTACATCCAGTTGCTGGACAATCCCCTCCAGCGTACTGAGCATGTCAGGTTCGGCCAGCAGGATGAGGGCGTTGAGGCTCTCGTCAGCGCGAATCATCAGTTGCCGGCTCTTGCTGCTTTCGCCGCTGCTTTCCTTGAGTTGCTCGGAAAATTCGCCGAGGGTTTCCGCCAGGCTCTTGGCGTCGTTGTGGCGCAAGCGAATAACCCGCGTATTGGCTGAACGCTGGCTGGGGTTGTCGAGGCTTTGTGCCAGGCGTACCAGGCGCGCGCGGGCCTTGTCCGGGCCGAGCAGGATCAGCCGATTGCTGCGGCTGTCGGCAATGATCTGGGTGCTGCCTGAACCTTTGCTCTGGCCGCGTGGCAGAGCGTTTTCCAGGACTTTGGCAGCATCTTCGACCCAGGCGTGCTGCAGGTTGATCACGCTGTAGTCATGCTCGCCCTGATGGTCGACCTGTTCCAGCAGGCGGGCGATGCGTTCGATATTGGCGGCGCGGTCGGTAACGATCAGGGCGTTGGCCGAGGTGACCGCAGCCAGATGCCCATGCTGCGGAACCAGTGGGCGGATCAACGGGATCAGGTCGGCGACTGGAGCGTGTTGCACGACTAGCAGGCGTGTCTCCATGGCTTCATTGCCACGCAGCGTGCTGGCTTCGCTTTTCGCTTCGGCATTGGGCACGATGCGTGCCTGTTCGCCCTGGGCAATCACGGTATAGCCGTGGCTGGCCATGACCGAGAGGAACAGTTGATAGACCTCGCTGAGCGATAGGGACGCTTGAGAAATAACGCTGACCTGGCCTTTGACGCGCGGATCAACGACGAAGGTCTGTCCGCTGATTTGTGCGACTTGCTCAATGAAATCAGCAATTTCAGCGTTTTTCAGGTTGATGACCCAGCGCTCTGGGGTGTCTGCGTTACTGGCCGTATTGGCTGCTGCGGGGAATGACAGACAGAGGGCGGCGGCAAGGGCAAGGGAAAGCAGGCCAGGCTTGAGCGTCATCTCAGGGGGCGTCCGTGGAGGGCTGGTTAGGGGGCGTGGAGTTGTCCAGTTGCAGCTGTTCGCGCAGGCTGTTCATGCGCTCCTGCAGGCGCGCAAGGTCGTCCGCATGCAGGTCTTGCAACGCTTGCTCGGTGTCGGGTGGGCTGTCCGGGGAAGGCTCGCTGCGTCGTTCCGCTACCGCTTGCAGTGCGTGGCCGGCAGGGCGGAAGGCCAGCGTTTCCAGGTGCCCTTGGCGTAGTAGCCGGACTTCCAGGGGGGCAATGTGCTGGAGGATCACTCCGGGCGTGATTTCATCGCCTACCCGGTAGCGACGGCTCTTGTCCTGGTGGCGAATGATGGCGCTGGAACCGGCGGGGTCGGCCTGTACGAAGCTACCTTCAAGGCGCAAGTTGAGGCGGGTCGGTTGGCTCGTACTGGCGGGGTTTGGCGCATTGCCGAACAAGCGCGCCAGAAAGGTAATGTCCGGGTTGCCGGCGGCGTTGTGCAGGCGTGGCGATATGGCCTGTTTGGCTGGGCTCTGCAGTGTTTGCAGGTGCTGCTGGAGTTGCCAGGCAAAGCTGGCGCCCATGATTAGCAGGAGTGTCAGGCAGGCAAGTAGCGGCCAGCGCTGGGCAGGGGTGTCTGAGCGGGATGGTGGCACGTATTGCAACCTGTGTGACGATCTCATTGTTATTGGCTGGCTACTTACCTTCGGCGCTTGCTGGCGTCCATGACGGCAAGTGTCGTGTGTACGATCACCGCAGAAGGTCGAGGCGGATCATAACAGTCCTTGGCGGGCATACCATCCCCCGAACGCGTGAAGCTTGTCAGGGGACGCAACATGTTGTTCGCAGAGAAAAAATTCAGGCGAGGGTTGACTTGTGGCGTGCCTCTGCGTAAATTGCGCGCCACGCAAGGCGAAGGGTGATTAGCTCAGCCGGGAGAGCATCTGCCTTACAAGCAGAGGGTCGGCGGTTCGATCCCGTCATCACCCACCATCCTTGTGAATCGGGCGTAAGCCCGGCCGACGCGCAGCGGTAGTTCAGTCGGTTAGAATACCGGCCTGTCACGCCGGGGGTCGCGGGTTCGAGTCCCGTCCGCTGCGCCATTTTTCACACAGCGTTTTTGCGTTGTGTTCAGTGGTTTTCACTGCTGAAAAAAGAGTTGTTCGGGCATCTTGCCCACCGACATGCAGCGGTAGTTCAGTCGGTTAGAATACCGGCCTGTCACGCCGGGGGTCGCGGGTTCGAGTCCCGTCCGCTGCGCCATATCCACAAAGCCCTGCTCAATCGAGCGGGGCTTTGTCGTTTCTGCCTCCGTCAGTTCGGTGGATTGTGTTTTCTGGCGCCGTTGGCGCGTCTCCCAAAGCGCCTCGCAGACGTTTCAGGCTGCTTCAGGAACGTCATGCAAGCACTTGTTATTTCCTGATTTTGTCAAGCGAATCGGTGTGCTGCGGTGTTATCATGGCGCGGTCAGCCCCGCCGGGGCTTGTGGAACCCAGCAATGGACGTACCCAGTAGTTACTCAGAACCTCGATTGCGCAATCGCATACGGACTGATTGAGCCCCCAAGGCGTGCCTGCCGCTGGGGGTGGAGCACGCTATGAGCGAAGTTGAAGCGAAAAAGCCGCAGGAAAACCTGCAGGATCGCCTGGCTCAGGTGGTCGAACTGCTGCACCGCCATCGCCTGGTGGAAGAGCTGACCCATCGTCAGGAAGGTCAGCACCACGACCGGGTGGAAAACCTGGTACATCGTCAGAATCTCGTCGAGCTGCAACGCAAGCTTGATGAGCTGCACTCGGCCGACGTGGCCCATATTCTGGAAGCTCTGCCGCTCCACGATCGCCTGACTGTCTGGCAGCTGGTGCGTGCCGAGCGTGATGGCGACATTCTTCTGGAAGTATCCGATGCCGTGCGGGAAACCCTGCTGGCTGACATGGATGATCACGAGATACTCGCCGCTGCCCGGGAAATGGATGCCGATGAGCTGGCAGACCTGGCCCCCGAGCTGCCGCGTGATGTCGTCCATGAGTTGATGGAAAGCCTGGATGCGCAGCAGCGTGAGCGTGTGCGTTCGGCCTTGTCCTACGACGAGGATCAGGTCGGCGCACTGATGGACTTCGAGATGGTCACCATCCGCGAGGATGTCAGCCTGGAAGTCGTGTTGCGCTACCTGCGGCGCCTGAAGGAGCTGCCGGGGCACACCGACAAGCTCTTCGTGGTCGACTATGACGGCATTCTCAAGGGCGTATTGCCGATCAAGCGCCTGCTGGTCAACGATCCGGATAAGCAGGTTGGCGAGGTCATGGCCGATGATCCGGTGACCTTCAATCCGGATGAGGATGCCTATGATGCGGCCCAGGCTTTCGAGCGCTATGACCTGATTTCAGCGCCTGTGGTGGATCGCAACGGCAAGCTGATTGGGCGTCTGACCATTGACGAAATGGTTGACCTGATTCGTGAAGAGAGCGAAAGCGAAGTGCTCAACATGGCCGGCTTGCGCGAAGAAGAAGACATCTTCGCCTCGGTCTGGAAGTCGGTGGGCAACCGCTGGGCCTGGCTGGCTGTCAATCTGGTCACGGCTTTTGTGGCTTCTCGGGTGATTGGCCTGTTCGAAGGCTCCATTGAGAAGCTGGTGGCGTTGGCTGCGCTGATGCCAATCGTCGCCGGTATTGGCGGAAATTCCGGCAATCAGAGCATCACCATGATTGTCCGGGCGATTGCCCTGGATCAGGTGGGTACGGGGAACACGGCCCGGCTGATGCGCAAGGAGTTGGGCGTAGCACTGATCAATGGCCTGCTATGGGGCGGGGTGATCGGTGTGGTAGCGGGTGTGCTCTATGATAGCTGGTCGCTGGGGGCGGTGATGACGGCGGCGATGACGCTTAATTTACTGCTGGCGGCGCTGATGGGGGTGTTGATTCCCATGAGTCTGTTGCGTCTGGGGCGTGATCCGGCCATGGGCGCCAGTGTGATGATCACGGCAATGACCGACAGTGGCGGATTCTTTATTTTCCTGGGCTTGGCTACTCTGTTCCTGCTGTAAGTCGCCTTTTTGGTGGGCTGTAAAGTAGGGTTTTTGCCCGTTATCAGCTGCGGCAAACTGACGCTTGTCTGGAAAATAATGTCGCTATTTTGGCGCTTTGATTGCTTCGGATTGGATTTTCAGGCTAATGTTCCGCCGCTTGGCTGGGTCAAAAGCCCGTCAGGCCCGACATAACGAATGCCGGCCAAGAGCCGCATCACTTGGAGCCTATCGATGACCCCGACTGAGCTTTTGCTGGAAGGTGTGGAACTCATGCTGATTGGCATGGGCTGTGTTCTGGCTTTCCTCACGCTTCTGATCTATGCCATCCGCGGCATGTCCATCCTGATCGAGCGTTTCGTCCCGACACCGGTGCTTGCGGCGCCTGTTGTTCGCAAGCAGACCGCCGTTGCGGCGCCTGTTGATCCGCTTGTCATTGCCGCTATTCAGGCAGCCATCCACCAGCACCGTGCCAAGCGCGGCTAACGTCTCCGCCAGGGAGTTTTGACGATGACCAAGAAACCGCTCGGCATTACCGATGTGGTGCTGCGTGATGCGCACCAGTCCATTCTTGCTACCCGCGTTCGTCTGGAAGATATGCTGCCGATCGCCCCGAAACTCGATCAGGTGGGCTTCTGGTCGGTAGAGTCATGGGGTGGGGCGACCTTTGATGCCTGTATCCGTTATCTCGGGGAAGATCCGTGGGAGCGTATCCGCGCCCTGAAGAAGGCCATGCCCAACACGCGTCAACAAATGTTGCTGCGTGGCCAGAACCTGTTGGGTTACCGGCATTATGCCGATGATGTGGTGGACAAGTTCGTCGAGCGGGCCGCGATCAATGGTGTCGACGTGTTCCGTGTCTTCGATGCCATGAATGACCCGCGCAATCTGGATCGCGCCCTCAAGGCGGTCAAGCAGGTTGGCAAGCATGCGCAGGGGACCATTTCCTACACCACCAGCCCAGTACATACCCTGGACATGTGGGTCGATCTGGCCAAGCAGATCGAAGACATGGGCGCTGACTCGGTGGCCATCAAGGACATGGCCGGTATTCTCACGCCCTATACCGCCTTCGAGTTGGTCACGCGCCTGAAAGCTAGCCTGGCCATTCCGATCCATATGCAGTGCCATGCCACGGCTGGCCTGTCTTCGGTGGCTATCCTCAAGGCCGTCGAGGCGGGTATTGATAATGTCGATACGGCCATCTCCTCGCTGTCCATGACCTACGGTCATTCGCCGACCGAATCGGTGGTGGCGATGTTCCAGGGTACCGAGCGTGACACTGGCCTGAACCTTGAGTTGCTGGAGGAAATTGCTGCCTATTTCCGCGAGGTGCGGAAGAAATACGCCAAGTTCGAGGGCAACCTCAAAGGGGTGGACTCGCGCATTCTGGTCGCCCAGGTGCCGGGAGGCATGCTCACCAATATGGAAAGCCAGCTCAAGGAGCAGGGCGCCCAGGATAAATTCGATCAGGTGCTCGCCGAGATTCCGCGCGTGCGCGAAGACCTCGGTTTTATCCCGCTGGTAACACCGACTTCGCAGATCGTCGGCACCCAGGCCGTGATCAATGTGCTGACGGGTGAGCGCTACAAGTCGATTACCAAGGAAACGGCTGGCGTGCTCAAGGGTGAGTACGGTGCGGCACCGGCGCCTTTCAACAAGGCGCTTCAGGAGCGTGTGCTGGATGGTGGCCAGGCCATTACCTGTCGCCCGGCCGACGTGCTGCAACCGGAAATGGACAAGCTGACCGCCGAGTTGCGTGAGCTAGCCAAAGAGAAGGGCATCAAGCTGGCGGCTGAAGAAATTGACGATGTGCTGACCTACGCACTCTTCCCGCAGATCGGCCTGAAGTTCCTGGAGAATCGCGGTAACCCGGCGGCCTTCGAACCCGTCCCGACCGGCAAGGAAGGCCTGGTCAGGGAGGCGGGACAGCCCGAAGTCTATACCGTGGAAGTCAATGGCCAGTCCTATGTGGTGCAGGTCAGCGAAGGCGGCGACTTGCAGGGCATCAAGCCGCTGGGTGGCCAGGCAGTGGTGCAGGGTGCAGCAGCAGCGCCGTCTGCGGGGGCTGGCGAAGCGCAGAAGGCGCCGCTGGCCGGCAACATCTTCAAGGTGCTGGTGCAGGCCGGTGACCAGGTTGAGGAAGGTGGGCTGATCATGATCCTCGAGGCGATGAAGATGGAGACCGAGATCCGTGCTTTCAAAAGCGGTACGGTCGGCAGTGTCAACGTCAAGGTGGGTGACGCGGTGGCGGTGGGCGATAGCCTGCTGACCATCGGCTGAGGGCTCTGACATGGAAAAAATGTTAAAGCTTTGGCAGAGCACCGGTCTCTATCATATTGAGCCCGGTCAGCTGCTGATGATTGCAGTCTGTCTCGGGTTGATCTACCTGGCTATCAAGAAAGGCTTCGAGCCGCTGTTGCTGATTCCCATCGGCTTCGGTGGTTTGCTGTCGAATATTCCGGTAGCCAATATGGCCGAGGGCGCGGGCTTCCTGCACCTGATTTATGAGGTAGGCCTGCCGACCAGTATCTTTCCGCTGCTGATCTTTCTGGGTGTGGGGGCCATGACGGATTTCGGCCCGATGCTGGCCAACCCGAAGACCCTGCTGTTAGGGGCTGCGGCTCAGTTCGGTATCTTTGGTACTTTGCTGGGTGCTCTGGCGATTGGCTCACTGGGTATTCCCGGTATGGAGTTCACCCTGAAAGAGGCGGCATCGATTGCCATCATTGGTGGCGCGGATGGCCCGACCTCGATCTTCGTGACGTCCAAGCTGGCACCCCACCTACTGGGCCCGATCGCTGTGGCAGCCTATACCTATATGGCGCTGGTGCCGTTGATCCAGCCGCCAATCATGCGTGCGCTGACCACCAAGGAAGAGCGTGCCATCGTCATGTCGCAGCTGCGTCCGGTGAGCCAGACCGAGAAGATCATCTTCCCGCTGGTGCTGTGTGTGCTGGTTGGCTTGTTGTTGCCGGATGCGGCGCCATTGGTCGGCATGTTCGCGCTGGGCAATCTGCTGCGTGAGGCCGGTGTGGTGGAGCGTCTGGCGGATACCTCGCGGAACGCCCTGATCAATATCGTGACCATCTTCCTGGGGTTGGTGGTGGGCTCCAAGCTTTCGGCAGACTCCTTCCTGCAGGTGAAGACTCTGGGCATCATCATGCTGGGTATGGTGGCTTTCTGTGCAGGGACTGCTGCTGGTGTGATCATGGCGAAGATCATGAACATGTTCAGCAAGAACAAGATCAATCCGTTGATTGGTTCGGCTGGCGTGTCGGCGGTGCCGATGGCTGCGCGGGTTTCCAACAAGGTGGGCCTGGAAGCCAATCCGCAAAACTTCCTGCTGATGCATGCCATGGGGCCGAATGTGGCCGGGGTTATTGGCTCGGCCGTGGCAGCTGGCGTGTTGCTGAGTTTTGTTGGCTAGCCTGTACCTGGGGTCGGCTATGTGTCGGCCCCAAAGATGCAGATATAAAAAAACCGGCTGAAAGCCGGTTTTTTTATGGGGTTGCCCGGTTATTCGGCACTCAGTTCGCTGTCATGATCGATCAGCGCTACCAGGGCATTTTGCTGGCGGCGGCTGAGCTGGCGAAAGCGCTGCAGCAGTTCGCGTTCGCTGAGGCTGAGTTCCGGGCTGTCGATGCACAGAGACGTGTCGGTTTGCATACCTTCCTCCTGGAACAGGCTTTGTTCCAGGCGGGCGATGATCTCCGAGTTCATACTGCGACGATGGCTGCGTGCCACTTCGCCGATGCGTTCACGCATGCCGTCGGGTAGACGGACCACGAATTTGTCAGCCGTGCGGCTGGAGTAGGGTGCCTGTTTCATAGGACGCATAAGGTAAACCGATTGGTTTGGGAAAGCGATGCTGGCAATCAGCTATGCGATTGTCGCCAATATGACCGCGTTTGGCAGCTGCCGTTCAGCGGGTTGGCAGGTAAAGGCTCGCCAAAAATACGTTGTCAATTTTCAGTCAAGCTGCTGCCTTTGCATAGCGTTAAACTGAAGAAATGCGACTCGGCTGACATAACGAGTCTGTGAGGCCGGGGCGGAGGTGTCGATGCGCTTGGTTTACCTGATGGGGCCTTCGGGGGCTGGCAAAGACAGTCTTCTGCAGGCCGCCGCGCAAGCCCTTGCCGAGCGGGGCTATCACTTGGCGCCACGTTGCGTGACGCGCGTTGGGGTGAGCAACGAGCCTTTGGAAGAGTGGCTCAGTGAGGAGGTGTTTGCGGCGCGCCAGGCTGCAGGCGACTTTGCCCTGTGTTGGCAGGCCAATGGCTTGAGCTATGGTGTGCCACGCCAGATTGATGATTGGTTGCAGGCGGGGCAGGCGGTGCTGGTCAACGGGTCGCGTGGCTACCTGAGTGAGGCACGGCGACGTTATCCGAACTTGCAAGCGATCTGCCTGGAAGCACCCACCCCGCAACTGCGTGAGCGTCTGTTGAAGCGCGGTCGGGAGACGGCTCGGCAGGTCGAAGAGCGTTTGCTTCGTCACCAGCAGCTGCAGGCAGCATTGCGTGATGCTGGGGCTTACTGCGTGGTGGAGGCGGGCGGCAGTCTTGAAAAGAGCGTGGAGGCGCTGCTCGCTTGCCTGGATGAGCCGGGGCAGCCAACCTGTAGCTAGGCATCACGGCTGTCTATCCTGGCTGACAGCGCGTGCGGGATATGGCTCATTGGCCTGCCGGGCGCTGACTGCTAAGGTGCGCCGCTGTTCATCACAATAACAAGAGAGGGAGCTTGCCATGTCGCAGCCGCCGTCCCGCCAGGCTACCAATGCCTGGCGCATTCTGTTTCTGCTGTTTCTGGCCAATCTGTTCAACTTCTTCGATCGAACCATTCCGTCCATTGTCATCGAACCGATCCGTCTGGAGTGGAATCTCACGGACTTGCAGATTGGCCTGCTGGGTACGGCGTTCACCATTGTCTATGCGCTGGCGGGTATTCCGCTGGGGCGGCTTGCCGACATAGGCGCGCGGCGCAAGATCATGGGCTGTGGTTTGCTGGTATGGAGTGGCCTGACCGCACTCAACGGCATGGCCTGGAACTTTTGGAGCTTCCTGCTCATTCGCATGGGTGTGGGCATCGGTGAGGCGAGTTATGCGCCGGCGGCCAACTCGCTGATTGGTGATCTTTTTCCAGCAGAAAAGCGTTCCAGGGCGATGGGCCTGTTCATGCTGGGCCTGCCGCTGGGCCTGCTGCTGGCTTATTTCACCATCGGTGCGATGGTCCAGGCCTTTGGCAGTTGGCGTGCGCCTTTCTTCATTGCCGCCGTACCGGGAATTATCTTGGCGCTGTTCATCTTCTTCATCCGTGAGCCGCGGCGTGGCGCGGCCGAGCAGGTGCAGGTGAGCGAGGAGAAGATTGCTCAGCCGTTGCGCAAGGTGCTGGCGATCCGCACCTTCTGGTGGTTGACCCTGGCCGGGCTTGCCTACAACTTCGCTGCCTATGCGGCCAACAGTTTCATGGTGCCTATGCTGCAACGCTACTTTGCCTTGTCGTTGCAGCAGGCAGCGGTGGCGGTGGGCATCATGGTCGGGCTGACCGGCTTGCTGGGGCTGACGGCTGGCGGTTGGCTGGCGGATCGCGCTCACCAGCGCTGGGCGCGTGGGCGCCTGCTGCTGGGCGCAGTGAGCATGCTGATTGCTGCGCTCTGTACGGGCTATGTGCTGTTGGCCGGGCAGATTGCCATTGGTGTGTTCGTCGCGGTGTTCAGCCTGGGCTGGCTGTTTTCCTACAATTTCTATACCTGCGTGTATACGGCGATTCAGGATGTGGTGGAGCCGCGTCTGCGTGCCAGTGCCATGGCGTTGTTCTTCGCCGGCTTGTACCTGCTGGGTGGCGGGCTTGGCCCGCTGGTGGTCGGTGGTCTGTCCGATCACTTTGCTGAAGCGGCACGCCTGGCTGCCGGCGCGACGCAGATGACCGAGCAATTCCGCGCTATCGGCCTGCACGATGCGTTGTACCTGATTCCACTGGCCTTGCTGCTGACCATGCTGGCCCTGTGGCAGGCGTCACGCACGTTTTGTGCGGACGCCCAGCGTATGCAGGAAGGCCTGCGCTAGCCGGCCACCAGTACGCGAATGGCTTCCAGGCGCAGGGCGGCTTTTTCCAGGTAGGCCAGGCCTTCGTCGCGCTGCCGCTGCAGGGCCTGCAGTTCGCTGTCGCGCACGTTGGGGTTGACGGCTCGCAGCGCCTGCAGGCGCGCCAGCTCTTCGTCGCGTTCGTCGATCAGGCGCTGCCTGGCCTGCGCGACACGTTGCGCGTGGTGTGGCTCGACCTTGGCCTGCGCCGCATTGATCTGCCGGGCCAGCACTTCGCGCTGGGCCTGGACAAACTTGTTGGCGCTGGCACGCGGCACGCTCTCCAGTTGATCGTTGAGGGTTTCGAAGGCCACCTTGCCTGCCAGGTCGTTGCCGTTGCTGTCGAGCAGGCTGCGTATGGCTTGTGGGGCGAAAAAGCGCCCCAGCTGCAGGCTGCGCGGCGCGACGACTTCGCTGACGAAGAGCAGTTCGAGGAGTACCGTACCTGGCTTGAGCGCCTTGTTCTTGATCAGCGCCACCGCGGTATTACCCATCGAGCCGGACAGCACCAGGTCCATGCCGCCTTGCACCATGGGGTGTTCCCAGGTGAGGAATTGCATGTCCTCGCGGCTCAGGGCCTGTTGGCGGTCATAGGTGATAGTGACGGCTTCGTCGTCGCCGAGCGGGAAGCTGGCATCGAGCATTTTCTCGCTGGGGCGCAGGATCAGCGCATTTTCCGAGTGATCCTCGCTGTCGATGCCAAAGGCCTCGAACAGTTCTTCCATGTAGATCGGCAAGGCAAACTGGTCGTCCTGCTCGTGGATCGCCTCAACCAGTGACTCGCCTTCGCCAGCTCCACCAGAGTTGAGTTCCAGCAGACGGTCGCGGCCGCGCTGCATATCCTGCTCCAGGCGTTCGCGTTGCGCGCGGGCTTCCTCCAGCAAGGCCTGCCAGGCGCCGGCCGGGCCGCCCGGCAACTGTTCGAGCAGGCGGCTGCCGAACTGATGCTGCAGGGCATTGCCGGTGGGGCAGGTGGCCAGGAAGGCGTTGAGCGCCTGCTGGTACCAGTGGAACAGTCGCTCCTGTGCACTGCCTTCCAGGTAGGGAACGTGCAGTTGGATACGATGTTGCTGGCCAATACGATCCAGGCGGCCAATACGCTGCTCGAGCAGATCCGGGTGGGCCGGCAGATCGAACAGCACCAGATGATGACTGAACTGGAAGTTGCGTCCCTCGGAACCGATTTCCGAACAGATCAGTACCTGCGCGCCGAATTCTTCGTCGGCGAAGTAGGCGGCGGCACGATCGCGTTCGAGGATGCTCATGCCTTCGTGGAACACCGTGGCGGGAATGCCTGAGCGTACGCGCAGGGCGTCTTCCAGGTCGAGGGCGGTCTCGGCATGTGCGCAGATCACCAGTACCTTGAATTTCTTGAGCATCTTCAGGGTGTCGATCAGCCATTCGACGCGCGGATCAAAGCGCCACCAGCGTTGTTCGTCGTCCTGGGTGTCCTGGGCCTGGTAGGCCACCTCGGGATACAGCTCGGCCTGCTCTTCAGGCTGTAAGGCCAGGTACTGTTCGGGGCAGGGCAGCGGGTAAGGATGCAGTTCGCGCTCGGGGAAGCCGCGTACTGCTGCGCGTGTGTTGCGAAACAGCAGGCGACCGGTGCCGTGGCGGTCGAGCAGTTCGCGTACCAGGCGTGCGCGGGCCTGTTCGTCGCCGGCCTCCAGTGCTGCGAGCAGGGTGGTGCCAGACTGGCCGAGGAAGCCGCCAATCGCCTGGCGGGCCTGTTCGCTGAGCTGGCCATGGTCAAGCAGCTCCTGCACGGCGGCGGCAACCGGCTGGTATTGCTGGCTTTCCGCGCGGAAGGCCTGCAGGTCGTGGAAACGATGCGGGTCGAGCAGGCGCAGGCGTGCGAAATGGCTTTCCTGACCCAGTTGTTCGGGGGTCGCGGTGAGCAGCAGCACGCCGGCAATATGCCCGGCCAGTTGCTCCACCAGGTTGTATTCGGCGCTGGCCCGTTCAGCATGCCAGACCAGGTGGTGTGCTTCGTCCACCACCAGCAGGTCCCAGCCGGCGGCAAACAGGGCATCCTGGGCGCGTTCGTCACTGACCAGCCACTCCAGTGCGACCAGCGCCAGCTGGCAGTCCTCGAAGGGATTGTCGGCATCGCTTTCCAGGAAGCGTTCGGCATCGAACAGCGCTACCTGCAGGTTGAAGCGCCGGCGCATTTCCACCAGCCATTGATGCTGGAGGTTTTCCGGAACCAGGATCAGCACCCGACTGGCCCGTCCGCTCAGCAGTTGGCGATGAATCACCAGGCCGGCTTCGATGGTCTTGCCCAGGCCCACTTCATCGGCGAGCAGAACGCGCGGCGCGATGCGATCGGCTACTTCGCGGGCGATATGCAACTGGTGGGCAATAGGTTGCGCACGCACGCCGCCGAGGCCCCAGAGAGGCGACTGCAGCAGGCGGTTCTGATGCTGGTAAGTGTGATAGCGCAGGGCAAACCAGGGTAGTGGGTCGATCTGTCCGGCGAACAGGCGATCGCTGGCCAGGCGGAACTGAATGAAGTTCGACAGTTGGGTTTCCGGCAGGCTGCGTGGCTGGTGCTGGCTGTCGAAGCCGAGGTAGACCAGCAGGCCGTCGATGTCCTCGACTTCCTGTACGGTCAGTTTCCAGCCTTCGAAATGGGTGATCTCGTCGCCCGGGGCGAAGCGCACGCGGGTCAGCGGTGCGTTGCGCAGCGCATACTGACGCGTATCGCCGGTCGCCGGATAGAGCACGGTGAGCAGGCGCCCGTCACTGGTCAGTACGGTGCCCAGGCCCAGTTCCGCCTCGCTGTCACTGATCCAGCGTTGACCTGGTTGATACTGCTGCGACATGCGACTCTCCCGCTGTGAAAAAAGCCGCGTATGGTAACCGATGCCTTCAGGCGGGGCGACGGCACTGTACGGCTATTTGTGGGTCCAATACCCTGCCAGCAAAGTGTAGCGGGTATGTTGCCGGTCAAGTTGTGGTACGCCTGGCCGACAGTCTGAACAAGGCTTGCCGGCCTGTCGTCACGGAGGAGTGCAGATGCTGCCACCTATCCCTCAGAGCCTGGTGCCGGTCATGGCGCAGCAGGACACACCCAAGCCGCGCCCGGAGATTCCGCCTGTCACGCCCACCGAGGAAAGTGCCAGCGAGAGTGCCATCAGCCTGGATCGGTGTCATCCACAGGAGGTGCAGGAACGCTGGCGCGAAGCGCAGCGCCGGCGCCGCCATCCGTCGGGCGCGGTGCAAACGGACGACGAAGAGTCGCCAGCGCTGCCCGAGGACTTGCCGCGCCAGGGGCTATGGATTGATGTCGAGGTTTAGTGCGCGGGGCGGGCTGGCGCTGTTACCCGTGTGACGGCGGACGACAGGTATAATCAGCCATCTTTATGCCTGTCGGGGCAGTGCATGGAACTGTTTGGCGATCACCGTCTGCATCTGCCGGATGCCGAACTGGACTGGTATCCGCATTGGCTGCCGAGCGCGCAGGCCGATGCCTGGTTGCAGGCGCTGATTGAGCAAGTGAGCTGGTCGCAACCACAGGTACAACTGTTTGGTCGTTGGCACAGGGTGCCACGCCTGGTTGCCTGGTACGGCGACCCGCAAGCCAGCTACGGCTACTCGGGCCAGCGTCATCAGCCGCTGGCCTGGACGGCCTTGCTGCAGGGCATCCGCCAGGCGGTTGAGCAGGCCGCCGGTGCGTCCTTCAATGCCGTGCTGCTCAATTACTATCGCGATGGCCAGGACTGCATGGGTTGGCACAGCGATGATGAAGCCGAACTGGGTGCGCAGCCCTGCATTGCCTCGCTGAGCCTGGGGCAGGCACGGCGTTTCGACCTGCGCCGACGGGGTAGTCAGCGTATCGAACACTCCGTGCTGCTGGAGCATGGCAGTCTGCTGGTGATGCGTGGATCAACCCAGCATCATTGGCAACATCAGGTGGCGCGCAGTCGCAAGATCAGCGCGCCGCGCATCAATCTGACTTTTCGCCGAGTGAATCCATGAGTGACGACCGCCAGCCCATTGACTTTGCTGCCGAGCGCGACAAGCGCATTCATGACCTGCATGAGCGTCGCCTGGGCGAAGTGCGTGCGGCGTTCGAGCGTGCCTTGCCACTTCCCAAGGCACGGCCAACCAGCAAGAAAGGCAAGCCGAAGAAGAAGCGTTGAGAGACCTGCGCTAACGCATTTTCCCTGCCAGCTATTAACCATGCTCTCTGTAAGGTTGATCTGGGTCAATCAAATGGCAGGCCATGTCATCAGCGGTGTCGTGGATTGATCAACGTCAATTTTCTCAGACCACCCTGCGCCTACTCTGCAGCCATGTCACACAGGCTAACCGCAGGAGGCAGCCATGTTCATGGATACCGTGGTGTTTGCTGGAATCGGCACCGTTCTACTGATGGTCGCTTTCTTGGGCGGCTTTGGCTATTTCATCTGGAAGGACGCGCACAAGCGCAAGCAGGGCTGACCTTTCGGATTCACAGGCACGCAAGGCAATTTGGGCGACTTCTGGTCGCCCTTTTTTTTGCGTGCTTTGCCTGGCGGCGGTTCAGTGCGGCGCCAGGTTCAACGCATGCAGGATGAAGGCATACTCCAGTGCGGTATCCCGCAAGCCCTGGTAGCGTCCGCTCATACCGCCATGGCCGGCTTCCAGGTCGGTCTTGAGCAGCAGTAGATGCTGGTCAGTCTTGCAGTGGCGCAGTTTGGCCACCCATTTCGCTGCTTCCCAGTACTGCACGCGGGTGTCGTGGTAGCCGGCTACCACCAGTAGTGCCGGGTAGGCTTGGGCGCAGACGTTCTCATAGGGGGCATAGTTGCGTAGGCGCTGGTAGACCTCAGGCTCCTGCGGATTGCCCCATTCCTCGTACTCGGTGATGGTCAGCGGCAGCTCGGGGTCGAGCATGGTGTTGAGTACGTCGACAAACGGCACCTCGGCGATGGCCGCGGCAAACAGCTCGGGGCGCTGGTTGAGCACGGTACCGATCAGCAGGCCACCTGCGCTGCCGCCGCTGATGACCAGCTGCGCTGGACAGGTCAGGCCGCTGGCGCTCAACTGTTCAGCACAGTGAATGAAGTCACTGAAGCTGTTTTCCTTGTGTGCCAGCTTGCCAGCGCGATACCAGGCTTCGCCGAGCTCGCCACCGCCGCGCACATGGGCGATGGCGAAAATGAAGCCACGCTGCAGCAGGCTTAGCCGGGCGTGGGAGAACCAGGGGTCGAGACACTCGCCATAGGCTCCATAGCCATAAAGGTACAGCGGTGCCGGTTGCTGGCCGGCCAGCACCTCGCGGCGCGCTACCAGGCTGATGGGGATCTGCTGGCCGTCGTGGGCCGTGGCCCAGAGCCGTTGGCTGGCATACTCCTCGCTGCTGAACTCGCCGAGTACGACGGTCTGTTTGAGTACCTGTTGCGTGGTGTCATGCAGGTGCAGTTGGCGAATCTGCGCCGGGCATTGCAAGGATTCATAGCGCAGGCGCAGATAAGGGCTGTCGAATTCCAGGCTGTCGTAGATCGCCAGGCTGTACACGGCATCCGGCATCTCTAGCCGGCATGGCACCTGGCCGGATCGGCACAGCTCGAGCACTTGCAGGCCCTGCTCGCGTAGCGATAGCAGGTAGCCGTCACGCTTGAGGGTCAGGCCTTCGAGCATCACCTGGGGGTCGTGGGCGCGCAACAGTTGCCAGTCCGGGCGCTGCGCAGCGTGTTCCTCGGCACGGTAGAGCGCGAAGTTGATGCCCGTCTGATTGCTGCGGATCAGCCATTGCCAGCGGCCATCCAGCCAGCCGTGGTCGACCTCGTATTCGTGCTCGGGACTGCGCGCGGCCAGGCATTGCCAGGTGCCGGCAGGCTGGTCGGCGGGCAGCACCCAGCACTCACTGCAGGTCTTGCTGGCCAGTTGCAGGATCAGCTGACGCTCCGAGCTGCTTCGGTAGCAGTGTAGGAAAAAACGCTCGTCAGGCTCCTCGAAAACCACCTCGCTGTGGCCGCTGGGCAGGTGATGGCGGAGCAAGCGCCAGGGACGATGGCAGTCGTCGAGGCTGACATAGAACAGCGTCTGGTTGTCGTTGGCCCAGACCAGGCTGCCGTCGGCCGCTTCGCTGGGCAGGCTGTGCAGGCTGCCGTCCAGCAGGTTGCTGACGAATAGCTGGTAGATCTCCTCGCCGCTACGATCCAGGCTATAGGCCAGCCATTGCTGGTCGGGGCTGACGCTGAACGCGCCCAGTGCCAGGTAGCCGCCACCTGCCAGTTGATTGGGGTCGAGCAACAACTGCTCGCTGTCAGGGTCGGTTTGCAGGCTGTCGTCGGCAGGGCGCCGGCAGCGGTAATGGCGTGGATATTCATCGCCGGCCTGGGTACGTGTGTAGTACAGCCAGGGGCCCCAGGGGCTGGGCAAGGAAAGGTCGGTTTCCTGAATGCGGCTACGGATTTCCTCGAACAGCTGCTCGCGCAGAGCCTGCTGGCCGGCCAGGGCGGTTTGCCAGTAGTGGTTTTCCGCCTCCAGGTAAGCCAGTACCTCAGGGCTGTCGCGCTGCTGCAGCCAGTGGTAAGGATCGCTGCCCGGAGCACGGCGGGCCTGGGGAGGAAGGAGGGGCATGGGTAACCTCGGGCATCATGGCGGGCGAGCCGCCTGGCGGAAAAGCCGTTATGATACGTGCCCCTCCAGCCGCCAGACCACGATTGCACCATGACCGAACAAGACTATCTGCTTGCCTGGGCTGCCTATGCGCTGGCGGCGCTGGGTTGCCTGCTGGTATGGCTGAAGCTGACCGGCTGGATGTGGCGTTGGCTGCGTGAGCCATTGCGGGTGCTGGTCATGGTACTGCTGGCCAGTCCCACGGTGGTGGATGCCGAACGCGGGCTGTTAGCCCCTTCTATCGCCATTACCGCCATGGATCTGCTACTCAAGACCGGCAACAACGCCTGGCGCGCCGCGGCTGATCTGAGTGTCTACACGCTGCTGGCGCTGGCTGCCTACCTGGTGTTTGCCCTGTTGCGCTGGCCGATTGAGCGCAGTGTGCAGCGTCGTCGCACGCAGGCCGCTGCGCGCGCTGAAGACCCGCGAACCTTGCGCGAACTGCTTGCCGAAGAGGATGACCAGGCGCGTTTCGAGCGCCGTGAACCGAGGATCTAGGCATGGATTGCGTGTTCTGTGCGCTACTGGAAGGGCGCCTGCCGGCAGATATCGTGTATAGCGATGCGCAGCATGTGGTGCTGTTGGATATTTATCCCTTGCGTCCCTGGCATGTACTGATCGTCAGTCGCCAACATGCGCCGTTTCTCAGTGACCTGCAGGCGCCCGCGCGGGACAGCCTTTTGGCGTTGGCCGAGCGCCTGGGACGGGCGTTGCGGCGGGCCGATCCATGTATCGCCGGGGTCAACCTGCTGCTCAATGATGGTCCGCTGGCCAATCAGCACATTGCGCACCTGCACCTGCACCTGATTCCCCGCCGGCGCGGCGACCTGCCCGCACTGTGCTGGCGCATTCTCACGCGTTTCCTGCCGTTTGGGCGGGCGCGTCTGCAGCGCCGCTTGCGTGAGCAAACGCAGTGCTTGCGCCAGGCGCTGGCTGAAGAGGGTTGAGCCGATGTGCGAACTGCTGGGCATGAGTGCCAACGTGCCAACCGATATCGTCTTCAGCTTCACCGGACTGATGCAGCGCGGCGGGGGCAGTGGTCCGCACCGCGATGGTTGGGGCGTGGGTTTCTACGAAGGACGGGGCTTGCGCCTGTTTCAGGACCCGCAGGCCAGTATCGACTCGGAAGTGGCGCGTCTGCTGACCCGTTATCCGATCAAGAGCGAAGTGGTGATCGGCCATGTGCGCCAGGCCAATGTCGGTACGGTGTGCCTGGCCAACACCCATCCCTTCAGTCGTGAGCTCTGGGGGCGCAACTGGTGCTTCGCGCATAACGGCCAGTTGTCCGACTTTACGCCGCTCGGCAGCTTCTACCGGCCGGTGGGCGATACCGACAGCGAAGCGGCCTTCTGCGACTTGCTCAACCGTGTGCGTGCTGCTTTCGCCGAGCCGGTTGCCTGGGGGCGGCTGTTGCCTGTGCTGGTCGAGGCGGCCAGCCACTATCGCCGGCATGGCGTGTTCAACTGCCTGCTCAGCGACGGTGACTGGCTGTTTACCTGCTGCACCAGCAAGCTGGCCTGGATTACCCGGCGTGCTCCGTTTGGCCCGGCCTGTCTCCGCGATGTGGATGTCAGCGTGGATTTTGGCAGCGAAACCACGCCCGATGACGTGGTGACGGTGATTGCCACCGAAGCGCTGACCAGCAATGAGCGCTGGCAGTGTTACCAGCCGGGCGAGTGGCGGCTCTGGCAGCGCGGCGAGTGCCTGGCGACAGGACAGCTGTAAGCTGTTGCCGCCAGGCCGGCGGCTGGGCGAGTGGTTACTTGGAGAGGAACTTCATGCCGTCTTCCAGGCCCTGCAGGGTCAGCGGGTACATCTGGTCGTTGATCAGCTCACGGATCAGGCCGGTGGACGCCGTGTAGTCCCAGCTGTGCTTGGGGTAGGGATTGATCCAGATAAGCTTCTTGTACTTCTCCATGAAACGACGGATCCATACGTAGCCGGCCTCGTCGTTCCAGTGCTCGACACTGCCGCCAGGCTGGGTGATCTCGTAGGGCGCCATGGCGGCGTCGCCGACAAATACCACCTTGTAGTCGGCGCCATACTTGTGCAACAGGTCGAAGGTGGAGTAGCGCTCGGAGGTACGGCGCAGGTTGTTCTTCCACACCGACTCATACACGCAGTTGTGGAAGTAGAAGTACTCCATGTGCTTGAACTCGGTCTTGCAGGCCGAGAACAGCTCTTCACACACCTTGACGTGGGCATCCATCGAGCCGCCGATATCGAAGAGCAGGAGCAGCTTGACGGTATTGCGTCGTTCCGGGCGCATCTGGATGTTCAGCAGGCCACCGTCCTTGGCCGTGTGGTCGATAGTGCCACCGAGATCGAACTCATCGGCGGCCCCTTCGCGGGCAAACTTGCGCAGGCGGCGCAGGGCAACCTTGATGTTGCGTGTGCCCAGTTCGACCTGATCATCTAGGTTCTTGTACTCGCGCTGGTCCCAGACCTTGACTGCCTTGCCTTGGCGCTTGCCGGCATCGCCCACGCGAATTCCCTCGGGATTGAAACCGCCCGAGCCGAACGGGCTGGTGCCGCCGGTACCGATCCACTTGTTGCCGCCGGCGTGTTTTTCCTTCTGCTCTTCCAGGCGTTTTTTGAATTCTTCGATCAGCTTGTCCAGGCCGCCCAGTGACTCGATCCTGGCGCGCTCTTCCTCGCTCAGCGAGCGTTCGAATTCCTTGCGCAGCCATTCTTCGGGGATCAGCGCCTCGATATGCTGGTCGAGGTTCTCCAGGCCCTTGAAATAGGCGGCAAAGGCGCGGTCGAACTTGTCGAAATGGCGTTCGTCCTTGACCAGGATGGCACGGGCCAGGAAATAGAATTCGTCCATGTCGGCAAACACCACATGGTGCTTGAGCGCATCGTGCAGGTCGAGCAGTTCGCGGACCGACACCGGCACCTTGGCCGCGCGCATTTCATTGAACAGGTTGAGCAGCATGGACGTGCCCCCGAGAGAGTCATTGATTGCCACAGGGCCAGAAGGCTGGCCTGGACTGCACGGTGCGAGGGCTGAGCGAGCTAGAGCCAGGCAAGGCGAGGAGGGGTGAGAAAGCGCAGCTTACGCCTGTAAGTGAGCATTTCGAACCGCTCCTCAACACCGCCTGGCCGACGCGCAGCCAGCCCGATTTATCGGGAAGCGCGGCGGGCCATGAAGGCCAGGCGCTCAAGCAGCATCACATCCTGCTCGTTCTTCACCAGAGCACCGGCCAGCGGCGGGATGGCCTTGGTCGGATCACGCTCGCGCAGCACGGCCTCGCCGATGTTGTCGGCCATCAGCAGCTTCAGCCAGTCGACCAGCTCGCTGGTCGAGGGCTTCTTCTTCAGGCCCGGCACCTTGCGCACGTCGAAGAATACGTCGAGCGCCTCGGCCACCAGTTCGTTGCTGATGCCCGGGTAATGCACGTCGACGATTTTCTTCAGGGTGTCGCGGTCCGGGAAGGCGATGTAGTGGAAGAAGCAGCGGCGCAGGAAGGCGTCCGGCAGTTCCTTCTCGTTGTTCGAGGTGATGATGATGATCGGGCGCTGCTTGGCCTTGATCGTCTCGTTGGTCTCGTAAACGTAGAACTCCATCTTGTCGAGTTCCTGCAACAGGTCGTTGGGGAACTCGATGTCGGCCTTGTCGATTTCGTCGATCAGCAGGATGACCCGCTCATCGGCTTCGAAGGCCTCCCACAGCTTGCCCTTCTTGATGTAGTTGCGAACGTCATGGACCTTGTCGGAGTTCAGTTGCGAGTCACGCAGGCGGCTGACCGCATCGTACTCGTACAGACCCTGATGCGCCTTGGTGGTGGATTTGATGTGCCAGGTGATCAGACGAGCACCGAAGGCGTCGGCCAGTTGCTCGGCCAGCATGGTCTTGCCGGTGCCCGGCTCGCCCTTGACCAGCAGCGGGCGCTGCAGGGTGATGGCGGCGTTCACTGCCAACTTCAGGTCGTCGGTGGCGACGTAGGACTGGGTGCCTTCGAACTTCATCAGGGATTCCTCGCAACGTGATGCAGGGGCGGCGCCCACTGGCGCAAAGCGCGAACTATAGCCTGAGGCCGGCTAGGCTGTGAACGCAGTGGCGATATTCAGTCAGGCTATGGGCGAACCCGTCCATAGCTGTGCGCCGACTGGACGCTGCCGGCGGCTGCACTTAGTCTTGGGTTTTTGCATCGCCCCAAGGAGCATCGCATGAGCCGTATCTATGCCGACAACGCCCAGGCTATCGGTAATACCCCGTTGGTTCGTATCAACCGCCTTGGCCCGTCGGGTGTCACCTTGCTGGCCAAGATCGAAGGACGTAACCCGGCTTATTCGGTGAAATGCCGGATTGGCGCCAGCATGATCTGGGATGCCGAAGAACGAGGCCTGCTCAAGCCTGGTATGACCCTGGTGGAGCCGACTTCCGGCAATACCGGTATCGGCCTGGCCTTCGTGGCCGCCGCACGGGGCTACAAGCTGATGCTGACCATGCCGGCCTCGATGAGCCTGGAACGGCGCAAGGTACTCAAGGCACTGGGTGCCGAACTGGTGCTCACCGAGCCGGCCAAGGGCATGAAGGGGGCTATCGAGAAAGCCGCGGAAATCGCTGCCAGCAACCCGCAGCAGTATCTGTTGCTGCAGCAGTTCGAGAACCCGGCGAACCCGACCATCCACGAGCGGACCACCGGGCCGGAGATCTGGAATGACACCGACGGGGCTATCGATGTACTGGTCTCCGGCGTGGGCACCGGCGGTACGCTGACCGGCATTTCCCGTTACATCAAACACACCCGTGGCAAGGCCATTCTCACCGTGGCCGTGGAGCCGGAAAGCTCGCCGGTGATCACCCAGGCGCTGGCCGGCCAGGAACTCAAGCCGGCACCGCACAAGATCCAGGGTATCGGTGCTGGTTTTGTGCCGAAGAACCTCGATCTGACGCTGATCGACCGGGTCGAGCGGGTCAGCGATGACGAGGCCAAGGCCATGGCCCTGCGCCTGATGCGTGAGGAAGGCATTCTCTGCGGTATTTCCTGCGGGGCGGCCATGGCCGCGGCGGTACGCCTGGCGGCGGAGCCGGCCATGCAGGGTAAGACCCTGGTGGTGATCCTGCCGGATTCCGGTGAGCGTTACCTGTCGTCGATGCTGTTTGACGGGCTGTTCACCGAGCAGGAGCTGCAGCAGTGAAATGGCTGTGCCTGGCTGCCGGCCTGATGCTGGCGGGTACGGCGCAGGCCGACGGCACCGATGACTACCTGGCCGGCCTGCGTGCCCTGCAACAGGGTGACGGCGAGCAGGCGCTCTACCTGCTGGAGCAGGCTGCCAACGCCGGGCTGATGGACGCGCAATGGCGGCTTGGCGAGCTGTTGCCCGGTCAGCGCGGTGAACGCTGGTTGCGTGCCGCGGTTCGCCAGGGCTCGCGTCCGGCTGCCGTGAGCCTGGCGCAGCGTTACTACGACAGCCAGCAATACCGGCGTGCGGCGCAATGCTGGTTGCATGCCGCGCGCCAGGGTAGTAGCGCTGCACAGGCCCGGCTCGGTGCGCTACAGGTGGTAGGGTATGGCTTGCCCAGGGATCGTGTGCAGGCCTATGCCTGGCTCAACCTGGCGGCCAGTGCCGGTGACGCGGAGGTACTGGCCCTACGCGACAAGCTGGGCGAGCAGTTGAGTGCCGAGCAGCGTGATGCCGGGGAGGCGCGTAGTCGTGATGTGTTGCTGGCGGTGCCGCCGTTGGCCGGCGAGCCGCCCTGTGGTGAGTGAGGCGGGCCGTTCCTGAGTCTTTCGGCCAGTTGCGGTCAGCCCCTCGCAGCCCCTACTCTGATGCCTTCGAACAACGCAGTGCAGGGGCTTTCCATGGGGCAGCAGTGGCCGGCGGGCGAAATCGCCCGACAGATTCTCGAGGGTTTCGACGACTATCGTGAGCAGTTCCGCCAGATCACCAATGGCGGACGCACGCGCTTCCAGCAAGCGCAATGGCAGGAAATCCAGCAGGCGTCGGCGGCCCGCATCAACCTCTATGAGGAAAAGGTCGAACAGACCATCCAGACACTGCGCCAGGCCTTTACCGGCGAGCAGTTACTGGATGTTCAGCACTGGCCGCTGGTCAAGAGCGCCTACATCACGCAGATCGACAGTCGTTTCGATGATGAGCTGGCCGAGACCTGGTACAACTCGATCTTTTGCAGCCTGTTCAGCCATGACCAGATCAGTGACGGCTGTATGTTCATCCATACCACCCGCCCGGCACTGCGGGTCAACGAGCGGCCACCACAGGTACGTACTTACCACCCGCAGGGTAATTTGAAGAGCTGTCTGGCGCAGATCTTCGAGGAGTACAAGTTTGAAGTGGCCTATGTGGATCTGCCGGCGGATCTTGAGCGACTGACCCGGCAGTTGCAGGACAACTTGCCAGACTGGGTGTGCAAGGATCCTGAGCTGACCATCGAGCTGTACAGCTCGCGGCTGTACCGCAACAAGGGGGCCTATGTGGTAGGTCGCCTGTTCACCCGCGACGAGCAATGGCCGCTGGTGATTCCCTTCCTGCACCACGAAGGGCAGGGCATCGTCATCGATGCGCTGATCACCGACGAGGCGGAGGTGTCGATCATCTTCTCCTTCACACGCTCCTATTTCATGGTGCGGGTTGGTTACCCGGCCGAGTTCATCGGCTTCCTGCGGCAGATCATGCCCGGCAAGCACATTGCCGAGCTGTATACCTCTATCGGCTTCTACAAACACGGCAAGTCGGAGTTCTATCGCGCGCTGATCCGCCATCTGGCCAGCACCGATGACCGCTTCATCATGGCGCCCGGGGTGCGCGGCATGGTCATGAGCGTGTTTACCCTGCCGGGCTTCAATACGGTGTTCAAGATCATCAAGGATCGTTTCTCGCCGTCGAAGAACGTCGACCGCGCTACGGTGATCGAGAAGTACCGCATGGTGAAGAGCGTTGACCGTGTCGGACGCATGGCCGATACCCAGGAGTTTGCCGACTTCCGCTTCCCGCTTTCCAAGTTCGAACCCGAATGCCTGGCCGAATTGCTCGAAGTGGCGCCTTCCACGGTGCAGGTCGAGGGTGATGTGGTGTTGGTGCGTCACTGCTGGACGGAGCGACGCATGACGCCGCTTAACCTCTATCTGGAGCAGGCCAACGAAGCGCAGGTACGGGCGGCACTGGAAGAGTACGGGCTGGCCATCAAGCAACTGGCTGCCGCGAATATCTTCCCGGGCGACATGCTGCTGAAGAACTTCGGCGTGACTCGCCATGGCCGCGTGGTGTTCTACGACTACGACGAGATCTGCTACCTCACCGAGGTGAACTTCCGGCGCATTCCGCCAGCCCGTTACCCGGAGGACGAGATGTCCAGCGAACCCTGGTACTCGGTGGGGCCCAACGATGTGTTCCCCGAGGAATTTCCGACCTTCCTGTTTGCCGATATACGCCAGCGCCGGCTGTTCAATCAGCTGCATGGCGACCTGTTTACCCCGGAATACTGGCAGGGTCTGCAGGAGGCCATTCGCGCCGGCAAGGTGATCGATGTGTTCCCCTACCGGCGCCAGGAAGTGCTCAGCACGCCCAGCTGACAAGCGCTGCGGGTCTCCCGGTGATGTGCTGTCGCCGGGAGGCTGTTACAAAAAAATGCTCGACCGTTTCGGCAGGTTTTCCTGAGCTGATCTATTACTTGGCAGTGTCTCGCGTTTCGCGTTTCGTCCAAGGAAGCCAGGTATTGCCAGTATGCGCAGCAATCTGCCGGTTACTCAGCACGAACGGACTTTTTCCGCTCGGGAACGATTGATCTCCACCACCGACCTGCACGGCAAGATCACCTATTGCAACGACGCCTTCGTTGCCATCAGTGGCTTTGCCCGCGAAGAGCTGCTGGGGCAGCCGCATAACCTGGTGCGCCACCCGGATATGCCGGGCGCTGTGTTTGCGCATATGTGGGACACCCTCAAGCAGGGCAAGCCCTGGATGGGACTGGTGAAGAATCGCTGTAAACAGGGTGATTTCTACTGGGTCAGTGCTTATGTCACGCCCATCTACGAAAACAACCAGATGATTGGCTATGAGTCGGTGCGTACCTTGCCCAGCCAGGCACAGAAGGCGCGTGCCAGTGCACTGTATGCGCGCTTGCGGGCTGGGAAACCCCCAGTGCCGCGCTGGCAGTCCTGGACCGAAGACTTGCGTCAGTCCTGGCCGTTGTTGCTGGCGGGGGTTGTGTTGCTCCTGGGCCAGTGGTTGTGGCCCGGCTGGCTGGCCATGCTGCTGAGTGTGGTCAGTCTGTTTGTCGCCGGTGCCGTGCAGTTGTATCGCCAACGCCAGGCCATGCGTGAAACGCTGGCCGAGCATCCCAAGGCTTTCACCAGTGCCCTGGTAGCCTTGACCTATACGGACCGCCGCGGTGCGCAGGCCTTGCTGGACATGGCCATGATCAGCGAGGAAGTGCGCATGCAAACTGCGCTGACCCGCCTGGAGGATGTCGCCGAAGGCGTGCGCCGTCGTGCTGCCGAGTCGGCACGCCTGGCTACTGCCGAGGCCGACCTGCTGGATCAGCAGCGCAGTGAGACCGACCAGTCGGCCACGGCGATCACCGAAATGGCTACCACCATTCAGGAAGTAGCGCACAACGTACAACACACCAGCCATGCTGCCGAAGAGGCCGACCAACTGGCCCGGCAAGGGCGTGATCTGGTCGGCGGCAGCGTCGAGTCGATGTTGCAGATGGCGCGTGCTGTGCATGATATCGACCAGGCTGTGAATGAGTTGGCTTCGGCTACCCAGTCGATTGGCAGCGTTGCCGACGTGATTACCTCGATTGCCGAGCAGACCAATCTACTGGCGCTGAATGCGGCCATCGAAGCGGCGCGGGCGGGCGAGCAGGGGCGTGGTTTTGCGGTGGTGGCCGACGAGGTACGTGCCCTGGCGACACGTACCCGTGAGTCTACCGAGCAGATCCAGCAGATCATTGCCGCGCTGCGTCAGGGGGCTGAGCGTGCCGTGCAGACCGCCGGGCGTGGCGAGGCAATTTCGCGTGACAGTGTCAGTAGCGTCGAGTCGGTGCGTACGGCACTGAGCGGGATTACCGACTCGGTCTCGCAGATTACCCTGATGACCCAACAAATGGCGTCGGCAGCCGAAGAGCAAAGTCATGTCGCCGAGGACATCAGCCGGCAGATTTGCCGGATTGCCGAGCTGTCCGAGCACAGCACGCAACAGGCTGGTCAGGGCGCACAGATCGCCGCGGAGTTGCAGCATATGGCTGACGCGCTGCATAGCTTGGCCGAACGGTTCAACCGCTGAGTCACGGAAGGGCATGGCATACTGGCCCGCCATCCAGGAGTTGCTATGTCCCGTCCCCGCTGTATGCAGTGTCAGCGCCCGCTTAGCCACTGCCTGTGCCGGCTTATTCCGCGCCTGCCCAGTCAGACTCACCTGCTGATCCTGCAACACCCCGACGAGCAACGACATGCCCTGAATACGGCACGCCTGGCGGCGCTCGGGTTGCTCAACGCCCGCTTGGAAATCGGCGAGGTGTTCGCCGAACTGCCGGCCTGGCTCGACCAGGGCTATCGTGATTGCCTGCTGTTCCCGGGTGAGTCAGCCCGCGTGCTGCCGGTGCAGGGCGATGACCGGCCACTGCGCCTGATCGTGCCGGACGGTACCTGGCGCAAGGCGCGCCGACTGCTCTACTGCAATCCGCTGTTGCAGACGCTGCCGCGGGTCTGCCTGCCCGACGGTTTGTCCTCGCGTTATCGCCTGCGCAAGGCGCCGCAGGCAGGTGCCCTGTCGACTATCGAGGCGGTTGTCGTGGCGTTGCAGTTGCAGGAAGGCGAGGGGCGCTTTGCTGAACTGTTGGCGCCGTTCGAGGCGCTTATCGATGGGCAGATCGCCGCGATGGGCGATGTGCTGTACCAGCGTCATCATTCGCCTAAGCCTACGCAGCCCGCCGATTAGCGCGGCAAGGTGGGCAGGCGCAGAATGTACAGGCTGACCAGGCTGGCGCTGATCAGCAGCAGTACGCGAACCCAGGGTACGGGTACCAGGTAGGCTGAGAGGAGGATGGACAGCCACATCAGGCCAATCGCATAGGCCTTGGCCCGGCGCGGAATACCCTGGCCGTTCAGGTAGTCGCGGATCCACGGGCCAAGGTGGCGATGGTGGGTCAGCCACAGGTAGAAACGCTGTGAACTGCGCATGAAGCAGGCGGCGGCCAGCAGCAGGAAGGGTGTGGTCGGCAGTACTGGCAGGAAAATCCCCAGCACGCCCAGCCCGACGCTCAACCAGCCCACTGTCAGGAGCAGCAGGCGGATCATTAGCGAGCGATGCGGGCGGGCCGCCATGCGCTACTCAGTGGTGACGCGGCTTGAGCAGTGCCGGCTTTTCTTCCGGCGCCTGGGTCAGCAGGAACAGGGCGGTGAGCACTTCGGGGATCTGCTCGACCATGCTGTCGACCAGGTCCTGGTCACGGGCGATTTCGGCAAACTCCGGCTGTTCGTCGAACAGCCCGGACGCCACCATGATCGGCAGCAGCAGTTCGCTGACTTCGTCTTCGGCATCCTCGAACCATACGGCTTCACGCAGGAACACGCCTTCCATGAAGCCGATGCACCAGCCGCGCAGGTCGGAGTCATCCGGCTCGTCGCCCAGGTCCAGGTCGCAAGGCAGCTCGGGTTCTTCTTCACCGGCCAGCTGACGGCTGATGTGGGTCTTGAGGTGAACCAGGGTGGCTTCGATCTCGTCGCGTTCGGCGTCGCTGCGGTAATGCGGCGGCTCGGCGAACAGGGCATCGATCCACTCGCGCTCGGCAACCGGCTCAGGGCAGATGGCCAGGGCGGTGAGGTAACCGTGGGCGGCAATGTAGTCCAGCGCCTGCTCGTGCAGGTCATCGGCATCGAGGAAGGCTTGCAAGCGGGACAGTTGCTCGGCGAAGGACATGGGTAACCACCTGGAAAGAATGCGAATGCTGATTCTAGCCCGCCTGTCGGGCAAAAGCACGGCCGCGCGCTGCGGCACGCTGGCTGGCGAGCCCCCCGCTGCAGGCCGCCTGGCGTATACTGCGCGGCCTGCTTTCGGGAGCCTGTATGTCTTCAGCTGCGCTACATATCCTCAAGGATGTTTTCGGTTACGACGCCTTTCGCGGTCAGCAGGCGGCGATTGTCGAGAGCGTGGCCGCAGGCGCCGATGCCCTGGTGCTGATGCCTACCGGCGGCGGCAAGTCGTTGTGCTATCAGGTGCCTGGCCTGTTGCGCGAAGGCTTGGCAGTGGTGGTCTCGCCGCTGATCGCCTTGATGGAAGACCAGGTCGCGACCCTCGATGAACTGGGCGTGGCGGCCGTGGCACTCAACTCGACACTGGGTGCCGAAGAGCAGCGCGAGATCGCCGAGCGCATTCGTGCCGGGCAGATCAAGTTTCTCTACCTGGCCCCGGAACGTCTGGTGCAGCCGCGCATGCTGGCTTTCCTGCAGCGCCTGCGGATTGCCCTGTTTGCCATCGACGAGGCGCACTGCGTCTCGCAATGGGGGCATGATTTTCGTCCCGAGTACCTGCAGTTGGGCCAGTTGGCCGAGCTGTTTCCCCAGGTGCCGCGCCTGGCCCTGACGGCCACCGCAGACAAGCGCACCCGCGAGGAAATCGTCCAGCGCCTGCAGCTGCAGGAGGCCCGGCGCTACCTGTCGAGTTTCGACCGGCCGAACATCTTCTACCGCATCCAGCCCAAGGATCAGCCCCGCAAGCAGTTGCTGGCCTTCCTCGCTGCGCGCAAGGGCGATGCCGGTATCGTCTATTGCCTGTCACGCAAGAAGGTCGAGGAAGTTGCCGAGTTTCTCTCGGCACAGGGCTATCCGGCCTTGCCCTATCACGCCGGCTTGAGCAACGAGTTGCGGGCCTATCACCAGAAGCGCTTTCTCAACGAGGAAGGGCTGATCATGGTGGCGACCATTGCCTTCGGCATGGGCATCGACAAGCCGAACGTGCGTTTCGTCTGCCACCTTGATCTGCCCAAGAGCCTGGAAGCGTACTACCAGGAAACCGGACGCGCCGGACGCGATGGGCTGCCCGCCGATGCCTGGATGGCCTATGGCCTGCAGGATGTGATTTTCCTCAAACAGATGCTCAGCAATTCCGAGGGTGACGAACGCCACAAACGGGTTGAGCAGCACAAGCTCGACGCCATGTTGGCGCTGTGTGAGGAAACCCGCTGTCGTCGCCAGGCGTTGCTGGCCTACTTCGATGAAGTGCTGGAGCAACCCTGCGGGCATTGCGATATCTGTGTCGATGGTGTGCAGACCTGGGACGCCAGCGAAGCGGCGCGCCAGGCGTTGTCGGCCATCTATCGCAGCGGCCAGCGTTATGGCGTCGGGCATCTGGTCGACATCCTGCTGGGACGTGACAACGAGAAGATCCGTAGTGCCGGACACCAGCATTTGTCGGTGTTCGGTGTCGGCAAGGGGCTGAGCGAAGCCGAATGGCGCACCCTGTTCCGTCAGCTGGTGGCGCGGGGTTTGGCGGACATCGATCTGGATGGCTACGGTGGCTTGCGTTTGACCGAGCAGTGTCGGCCGTTGTTGCGTGGCGAGGTGCAGTTGGAATTGCGCCGCGAGCCGCTGCCGAGCAAGACCGCCAAGCCAGCGGCCAGTGCGGCCAGCTCGCTGGTACGTGGCGAGGAGCGGGCGCAGTGGGAAGCCTTGCGCAGTTTGCGCCGGCAACTGGCCGAAGAACACAGCGTGCCGCCCTACGTGATCTTTCCGGACGCCACCTTGCTGGAGATGCTGCGTCGCCAGCCGCGCTCGCTCAGTGACATGGCGCAGGTCAGCGGGGTCGGGGCGCGTAAGCTGGAGCGTTATGGCCAGGCCTTTCTTGACGTGTTGGCGGGTGATGGCGGCCCGGCAGCGGCCCGCGACCTGCGCCACGAACTGGTTAGCCTGGCACGTGCCGGCATGACTCCGGCGCAGATGGCCCGTCAGCTGCATTGCTCGGAGAAACAGGTGTATGCCCTGCTCGCCGAAGCACTGGCTGCCCAGCAGCTGAGCCTGGAGCAGGCCCTCGACCTGCCCGAAGCGCTGCGTGAGGAGCTGCAGGACGCCTTTCTCGAGGGCGAGGGTGAACTGCCGGCTGTCAGCGAGCTGGCCGAACGCTTTGCCGGTCGTGTCGAGCTGGGCGTGCTGCATTGCGTGCGCGCCGCCTTGCAGGCCGAGTTCGAGCTGTAGTGCCGGGATTACGCGCTGGTGTGGCGGGTAAAAGTTGATCGCCATCATGGGCGCTACGCAGCGCTGCGCTGGATAGTGCGCCCTACATTGACGATCAGCGCAGCGAGGCCTGTCTATGCATAACGAATTCTCCCAACGTCTGGCGGTGGTGACCGGTTGCAGCTCGGGCATTGGTCTGGAGGTCTGTCGTCTGCTCCTGGAAGCGGGCACGCGCGTGGTGGGCATGTCGCGCACCCTGGGTGAGCTGGCGCCCTTGCAGCACGCTTATCCGCAACAGCTGCACTGGCTGGCGGGTGACGTCACACAGCCGGCTGATCTGCAGGCCCTGGCGCGCTATGTGCAGCCGCTGGGGGCGATTGATTATCTGGTGCCCAACGCCGGTATTGCCGAGTTGGCCGAGGGCGTACAGCCGCAGGCCTTTGCCCGGCAATGGGCGGTGAATGGCGACGGCGCGCTGAATACCCTGGCGGTACTGCGCGGCCAGCTGGCCAGCCCGGCAGCGGTGGTTTTCATCGGCACCTTCCTGGTTCAGCGCAGCTTCCCTGGCCTGGCCGCCTATATTGCCAGCAAGGCCGCTCTGGTGGCCTATGCACGGACCCTGGCGGTGGAGTTGGCTGCGGCGCAGATTCGTGTCAATACGGTTTCCCCCGGTCCAACCGCCACGGCTATCTGGGGCAAGCTCGGCCTGCCGGAGGAGACCCTGGCCGCGGTGGCCAGCGGGGTTAACCAGCGCCTGCTGAGTGGCGAGTTCCTTGACGCGGCGGCGGTTGCCGAAGTGGTGCTGTTCCAGTTGTCGCGCGGTGCGCGGGGCGTGTGGGGGCAGGACTGGGTCGTGGATAACGGTTTCACCCTGTCCTGAGCACTGGCCTGATTGGCCCCTGATTCTGGCCGTTTGGGTCGCTGCAGTGCGGCGGCCGCTCGGCTAGTCTGCGCCTGCCAGGCTGCGCACCACAGGCCTGTAGCAGAAGAGGGGGATAACCATGCAACCGCTGATCCAGGCCAATGGCCAGCCGCGTCTGGGGGTGTTCGATGTGCCGCCCGCGCAGGTCAACTACCGCGATTACGACCTGCGTAGTCCCATGGGGCGGCGTCTGGGCGCCCTGGCACGCTGGCGGCGTTTCCATCAGTTCCAGTATTTCGGGCTGATCAGCGACCAGTTGATCGGTGGTTGTGCGCTGGCCAATCTCAGCCTGCTGGGGGTGGGCTTCGTCTACCTGTTCCAGCCGGCTACCGGCCGCCTGCTGGAGCGCCGCTTCAAATTGCCGCTGGGCCTCGGCTGCGAATTTTCCCAGAATCCCCAGCAGGGTGTCTGCCAGCTGCGTTGGCGGGGCAATCTGTTGCGTCTGGAAAACCAAGCTGTCGGTGCCGAGAAGCATCTGCGGGTCGAGCTGGACGATGGTACCCAGATCGACGCTTCGTTCAGCGAAGCGCAGCCGCCATTCCAGCCGATGTGCATTGCCACGCCGATTGCCAACAACGGCTGGGCCTATGCGCAGAAGGTCGCCGGCGTGACCTGCAGCGGCCAGGTGCGCAGTGCCCTGGGCAACTTTGATCTGCAGGCCTTGCAGGCTTTTGCCCACCATGACTGGACGGCCGGTTTCCTGCGCCCGCAGACCTGCTGGAACTGGGCCTGCCTGTCCGGCGCGGTAGGCGGGCGACGACTGGGGCTCAACCTGTCCTGCGGGGTTAACGAGACCAGCTTCAGTGAAAACTGCCTGTGGCTGGATGGCCGGTTGTATCCGGTGTCCGGCGTACATTTTCAGTTCGACCGTCGCCAGCCACTGCAGCCCTGGCAGATTCGCTCCCAGGATGGCCAGGTCGAGCTGCGTTTTGAGCCGGCGGGCATGCATCATGAGCGGGTGAATGCGCTGATTGTTGCAAGTGATTTCCGCCAGTTATTCGGTCGCTTCCACGGTGTGCTGCGGCCTGCGGGCGAGACAGTCGTGCCTTTGCAAGGCCAATGGGGCTTTGTCGAGGACCAGTACGTCAAATGGTAGGCTGGGCCTTGCCGATCTTCGACGTTATGCTTAGGCGACTAATTATTAGTTTTTGCTGGCAGGCGTTTGAATGTCTTACCCAGATCAACACCGTTTTGCGATGCAGCTGGCGCAGATGTCGCGCAGCTGGCGCGCCGAGATTGACCGCCGGCTAAATGACCTGGGCTTGTCCCAGGCCCGCTGGCTGGTGCTCCTGCATCTGGGGCGCTTCGATCATCTGCCTACCCAGCGCGAGCTGGCCAAGAGCGTTGGCGTGGAAGGCCCGACCCTGGCGCGGCTGCTGGACTCGCTGGAGGCGCAAGGCTTGGTCGAGCGCCTGGCCGTGCCGGAGGACCGGCGCGCCAAGCAGGTGGCGCTGTGTGCCAAGGCCAAGCCGTTGATCGAGAAAATCGAAGCCATTTCCACCCAGTTGCGCCGTGAAGCCTTTGCCGGTATCGAGGCCGAAGACCTGCGCCGCTGTCAGCAGGTGCATGAGCGTATTCTTGGCAATCTGGCTAGGCTGGAGAAGCCTTGACGCTGCTGTCGGAAAGCTGACGCTTTTTTGTCATGTTCGTGCGGCAGTGCGCAAGTGCTTGATGGCATTGGGCCTGCAGGCTTGTGCAAAGCCGTTCGCGCTCAGGCATACTGCCAGCATTACAACAGGTCGCACTCTGTAGTCTCGGGTTGGCAAAACCCTCGCTGAGTCAGCGCCGTATCAATAGCAGGCCATTGGCAGCGCGTTGGCAAGATTGCCAGCGGCCGACAGGCGCATGTGCAATGCTGCGATGGCCAGGCGGGGCTACCCTGCCAGCGAAAGGCCGTCTGTGTGCGGCCGTGAAGGGAGGAAACATGGCTCAAGTGCGTACCTTGCTGTTGGCGATGCTCTCGGGTGGGATGCTCTACAGCACCGCTGCACAAGCGCTCAGTCTGGGCGAGATCAGCCTGCAGTCAGCCCTGTATCAGCCGCTGGTGGCGCGCATTGAGCTGGATGAGCTGAACGGCCTGGATACCAGCGATTTTCGTGTCAGCCTGGCTGGAGCGGATGCCTTCGAGCGGGCTGGCATCGTGCGCGAGGACTTCTTGCGGGAGCTGCGCTTCGTGCCCTCGATACGTGGGCGCTCCGGATATATCGAAGTGCGCTCGAGTCGTGCGGTGCGTGAACCTTATCTGAATTTCATCGTCGAGCTGGCTACCCCCAACTGGGTGCTGCTGCGCGAGTACACCGTACTGCTCGATCCGCCGGGCAGCGCGCAGGCGCCACTGGCGTCCCTGCCCCAGGCCATGGCGGTGGCGCAGGCTGAGCTGGCACAGCGTGCCGCAGTGCCGGTGGCTCCAGCGGCGGAGCGCGGTTTGCGTTATGTGGTGCAGTCAGGGGACAGCCTGTGGCGTATCGCCCAGCGCTATGTGCAGGCCGGCAGCACGCTCAGCCAGCAGCAGTTGATGGACGGTATCCACGCACTCAACCCGCAAGCCTTTAGCCAGGGCGCCGGTGGTCTGCGCATCGGCACCTCGCTGTTGTTGCCGGATGCTGCGCAGGTGCACAGCAGTGGCCCGGCACTCAGCGAAGACCCGCTGCCAATCCCGCGCCCGCCGAGCGAGCCGGTGCCGTTGTCGGCACCGGAAAGCCGTAGCCAGGCACTCGAAGGCCTGCCTGTCGGGCGTCCCGAGGAACTGCTGGTAAAAGCCCCGCAGCAAGCCGAGGCAGAGCAGGTCGCGCCGCCGCAGGAGACTCCGCAGGCCAGTGCCGAGCTGCTCAACCTGCGCGCGCAGCTGGATGGCCTGCTGGCTAATCAGGCCACTGAGCGTGAGCAGCGGCGTAGCGACATGCAGGCCCTGCAGGCACGGCTGGATGAAATGCAGCAGTTGGTGATCGAAAAAGACCGCCAGGTGGCCGAGCTGCAGCAACAGCTGCAGGCGGCCTTGAGCCTGGCGCAGCAGGCCCAGGGCAGTTGGCTGCAGTCGCCCCAGGCCCCTTATGCCCTGGGCATGGGTGGGCTGCTGATGCTGTTGCTCAGCAGTTTGACTGGCTGGCTGCTGGGGCGTCGGCGCACGTCGCCGGTGTCTGCACCTATTGAAGTGCGTCCTGCGCCGCTGCCGGCGGTCAACCGCGCGCAACCCAGCGTGGCGGAGACACGCCTGACGGCGCCCACTCCGCCCCTCAAGACGGGGCCTGCCAAGCAACAGGATGTGCTGGAGGCGGTGAATATCTACCTGACCTACGGCAACCTGACGCAGGCGTTGAATACCCTGCAGCAAGCGCTGCAACAGGAGCCGCAGCGTCAGGACCTGCAACTGCGTCTGCTGGATGTCTACGGCCTGCAGGGCAATGCCGAGGCGTTCCAGGCGCGTTACGAGCAGTTGTTGGCCAGCGGCGTGAGTGCCGAACAGTTGCAAAAGATCCGCGATGCTTATCCCCAGCTGCAGGCACAGGACAGCGAAGTGCTGTTCGACGAGCTGGTTTTGGATATTCGTGAACCTGAAGCCGCGAGCGAAGCGCAACAGACGACGCCGCCCCAGGAAGGCGAGTTCACCCTCAATCTTGACGAATTGAGCCTGGATGCCGACTGGGATCTGGTTTCCCCCTTTGCGCCTCCTGCTGAAGTAGCTGAGCGCAAGAAGGCGGCGGCCCCGGTGTTTCGTAGCAACTTGCACGAGCTGCCGGAAGTCGAGGAAGTGCACCACGACGAGCATCCGCTATTCGCCGGGCGTCTTGCCAGCAACGACGATCCGGTACTGGAACTGGACGATCTGCCCGAGCTGGCGGAAAACCGCGACACCTTGGGTAAGCTGCGTCTGGCTATGAGCCTTATCGAGCGTGATGAGATCGCCATGGCCTGCAGCGTGCTCAACGAGGTCATCATCGAGGGCGATAGCCAGCAGCAGGAAGAGGCCCGCGAACTGCTGGCACGGATTGCCTGAGATGAGCACGTCGCGCGCTGAAATCGAAATCACCTATTGCAGCCAGTGCCAGTGGTTGTTGCGGGCGGCCTGGCTGGCTCAGGAGTTGCTCAGTACCTTTGCCGACGACCTGGGGCGAGTCAGCCTGGTGCCAGGGCGTGGCGGGGTATTTCGTATTACCTGCGATGGCCAGCAGATCTGGGAGCGTCAGGCAGACGGTGGTTTTCCCGAAGCCAAGCTACTCAAGCAAAGGGTCCGCGACTGCATCGACCCGCAGCGTTCGCTGGGGCATAACGACCGCTGAGTTCAGCGCTGCAGGCGTGCCGAAAGCAGCGTAGCCAGGATTATCAGTCCAGCGCCAAACAGCATGCGTAGCCCTGGCTGCTCCTGGAACAGCCACCAGGCTAGGAGAATGCCGTAGACCGGCTCCAAAGCGAACACCACCGAGGCCGTACGCGCATTCAGTACGCTCAGGCTGGCAACGAACAGGCTGTGTGCCAGCGCGGTACACAATACGCCCAGCAAGGCCAGCCACAGCCAGTCCACGGTGCGTATCTCAAGTAGCAGCGGTGCTGCCATGGGCAGGCTGACCAGCAGGATGGCCAGGCTTTGCCAAAAAGCTGCCTGGGCCGGGGCAACGCCGGGCGTAGTGGCGCGATTGCTAACGGACAGGGCGGCGAACAGCAAGCCGGACAAAACCGCCCAGAGCAGTCCCTGGCTGGTACTGGCCTCCAGGGAGAAGGCTGGGGTGACCAGCAGCAAACCACAGCAGACCAGGGCAACCACCAGCCACTCTGCGCGCTGGATACGCTCACCAAACAGCAGCGCCTCCAGCAGCACGGTAAAGGCGGGAAAACTGGCAAAGCCCAGGGTGGCTACGGCTACCCCGGAAATCTTGATAGCTACGAAAAAGCTCCACCAGTGACCGCCCAGCAATAGCCCGGCGCCACACAGGGCGAGGATGCGCAGTGCGCCTGGGCGTGCCCTGCTGCCCTGCCGCCAGGCCAGGGGGGCCAGGGCAAGCACGGCGAACAGGGCTCGTCCACAAACGATCACTAAAGGCGCGGCCAGAGCCAGTTTGCCGAAGATACCGGACAGCCCAAAGCACAGCGCGCCGATATGCAGGGCGATCAGGGCCTGACGAGGGGTGAGGTGTGGGGACATGGCAGCACTCCAGCGGGCTGCCCAGTCTAGGCGCTAGGGGAGCTGCTGTCTGTCGCGCAACTCGCGGATATTGTCGCGTGCCTGCTGACGGTACTGGCGTGGCGAACAACCCGTATCGCGCAGCATGGCGGCACTGAAGGCGCTTTGCGAGGTGTAGCCACAGCGCACGGCGATTTCACCCAGGCTCAGTGTGCTGTGCAGCAACAGCTGGCGGGCCAGGCGTAGACGACGCTGGCGAACCAGGGCCATCGGGGTCAGGCCGGTTTCGGCGAGCAGACGGGCATGCAGGCGGGCGTTGGACAGGCCGCAGCAGCGCGCCAAATCGGCGACTTGCAGGGGATGGGCACAATGCCGGTCGACAAAGGCATACAGCTTGGCCAGTGGCAACTGCTGGGCCAATGGGCCGGCCAGCGGCGCGTGCAGGCAGGTTAGCAGCAACGCAGCGCCCTGCTCGGCGAGCAGCGGGTTATCCAGCGGACTATGTGCCAGCCAGTCCAGCAACTGCTGCTGATGGGTATTCAGTTGCACCTGGCTGACCTGGGTGAGCAGGCGTCGGCTGGCATCGGCTTGCTCACCCAGACGCAAATCCAGCCAGTCTTCGCTGGGCACATCGAGTACCAGGCAATCACTGCCGGCAGCGCTGAAACAGGCATGGGCCATCCCGGCAGGCACCACGGCCAGCTGGCTATTGCCCAGGCACTGGCCATGTCCGGCTATTTCCAGGTGCAACTGGCCCTGCAAGCCGAACACCAGCTGGGCGTGGCTGTGCTGGTGGGCCAGGTATTCCTGATGGTAGTGACGCACGGAGAGCATCGTGCTGCTCGCTGCAAGACTGAACAGGGCGTGGATTGTCACGCACTTGCCCTGTCTTCGTCATCCGCTGGTCACGAGTGCCGCTTATGGTCGGCAAAAACCACCGAGGCGAGCCCATGAGCACAGCCAAGCCGGTAACTATGCTGCGCAAGCAGCGTGTCCGTACCCTGTGGATTTCCGACGTGCACCTGGGCACGCGCGATTGCCAGGCCGAGCGCCTGGCGGTCTTTCTCAAACGCTATCAAGCCGAGCGCATCTATCTGGTCGGCGACATCATTGATGGCTGGAAGCTGCGCAGCGGGATTTATTGGCCGCAAAGCCACAGCAATGTGATCCGCCGTCTGCTGACCATGAGCAAGCGAGGCTGCGAGGTCATCTACGTCACCGGCAACCATGATGAGTTCCTGCGGCGCTATTCACGCCTGGTGCTGGGCAATATCCAGCTGGTCGACGAGGCGTTGCATGAAACCGCCGATGGCCGGCGTCTGCTGGTTATCCATGGCGACCAGTTCGACGTGATCACACGCTACCACCGCTGGCTGGCGTTTCTCGGTGATAGCGCCTACGAAGTCACCCTGACCCTCAATCGCTGGCTGAACCACTGGCGCGAGCGCTGGGGCTATGGCTACTGGTCGCTCTCGGCTTATCTCAAGCACAAGGTCAAGACAGCCGTCAATTTCATCAGCGACTTCGAGGAAGCGATTGCCCACGAGTGCGTCAAGCGGGGTTTCGATGGTGTGGTGTGCGGGCATATTCACCATGCGGAAATCCGTGAGGTGGGTGGCGTGACCTATCACAACTGTGGTGACTGGGTAGAGTCCTGTTCGGCACTGATTGAGCACCGCGATGGGCGCATAGAGCTCTACCGCCTGGCCGAATCGGGCAGCACGCTGCCGTTGCCGGTGGTGGGGGAGGCGGCATGAGAATTCTCCTGGTCAGCGATGCCTGGCTACCCCAGGTCAATGGCGTGGTCACCAGCCTGCAGGCACTGGTCGCGCAGCTGCGCGACATGGGCCATTGGGTCAAGGTGATCAGCCCGGCTGATTTTCGCTGCCTGCCTTGTCCTGGCTACGGTGAAATCGGCCTGGCCTGGAATCTTTGGCGGCTCGGGCCGATGATTCGCGAGTTTCGTCCTGACTGCGTGCATATCGCGACCGAGGGGCCGCTGGGCTGGGCGGCGCGAGGCTGGTTACGCCGCCGTGGCTTGCTGTTTACCACGGCGCTGCACACGCGCTTCGCCGATTACGTCAAGGCTCGCTGGCCTTGGTTGCCCTTACGCCTGGGCATCGCCTACCTACGCTGTTTCCACCGGCACAGCCAGGCGATCCTGGTCAGCACCCCGCGCTTGCAGGAGGAATGCCTGAGCTGGGGGCTGGGGCAAGCCAGCCTGTGGCACAAGGGCGTGGATAGCCAGCTGTTTCATCCCGGCTCGCCTGCGGCGGCCGAGTCGCCGCTGTTTCTGTATGTCGGCCGCTTGGCGGCGGAAAAGAACCTGTCTGCCTTTCTGGAGCTGGATTTGCCAGGGCGTAAATGCGTGGTGGGGGACGGGCCGCAGCGTACCGCGTTGCAACAGGCCTATCCGCAGGTGGAGTTTCGCGGCTATCTGCAGGGCCAGGCGCTGGCCGATGCCTATCGACAGGCCAGCGTGCTGGTGTTTCCCTCGCGTACCGATACCTATGGCCTGGTGATGCTGGAAGCCATGGCTTGCGGCACGCCCGTGGCGGCCTTCGCCGTGCCCGGCCCGCTGGACATTGTGCAGCAGGGCGTGACCGGCTACCTGGCCGATGATCTGGCAGAGGCCTGCCTGGCTGCCGTGCAGCTGGATCGTCAGGACTGCGCGCGTTGGGCCGCTTCGCTGGGTTGGCGTAGCAGTGCCGAAGTGTTCCTGGCTGCCCAGCAGCGTCTGGAGGGTGACCCGCTGGGGCAGTGGCAGGTGGTCTAAACAACGTCCTTGCTGACGCGTTGGCCTGCTTTTGCCGGAGTTTTTGGTTTACTGATCGCTGTACTCTTGCCAGACATTCTTCAGCTCGATGAACGCACTGATACCCTGGCTCCTTCATGCCAGGGCAAGCAGCAGCGCGGTAGCGTTGCATTTGAGCAGCGTAATCATGGACATGGCGAACCTCGGCAGTCGGTGTTCATAACACGGAGGCGGGCTGGTCTGTTGCGGGGCCGAATACGCTCAGGTATCTGCCAGCACCCTGTCTGGCACGTGGCGACAGGCGTGCACAGCCAGCCGGCAATGAGGCCTAAGCGAGGACTGTGCCAGGTTGCTGGGGGGCTGGGACGCCCTGAGCGCATGGCTGCTGCAGGGCTGGCGGAGGGCTGCCGGCAGAGGCAGGCCCTGGTTCAGGAAGCACTGTGGTGGGGCGGTTGCGCGCAGTTGTGCTCAGCTATCAGGCAGCTTGCGGTTTAGAAGATGACCTTGTCGCGCAGTTTTTCCGCCGCCTGCTGCAAGGCCGCGATGACTTTTTCCTTGTCATAGTTCTGGATGCCGTTGGTATCCAGGTACATGGAAAAGCCGGGCAGTTCGTGTTCCACATAGCTGGACTTGGCGCCCAGATCGCGGCGATGGTCGACCACCTCGTAGATTTGTACCGGACGACTGAAGCCCTTGACGTTGATCTGGCCCATGTCACGGCACATGATCAGGTCCTTGACCAGCGAGTAGGTCTCGTGGGAGATGAGGATCTGACCTTCGCTGGCAGCACTTTCCAGGCGGCTGGCGAGGTTCACTTCGCGGCCGATGATGGTGTAGTCCATGCGTGTATCGGCGCCAAAGTTGCCGACCGTACAGTAGCCGGTGTTGATGCCCATGCGAATTTCCAATGGCTTGGTGATGCCCTGGGCCCGCCACTGCTGGCGCAGTACTTTCATGTGTTTGCGCATGGCAATGGCCATCGCTACGGCATTCAGCGCATCCTTCTTGGCACCCTGGCTGGTGGGATCGCCGAAGAACACCATCACGCAGTCGCCGACAAACTTGTCGATGGTGCCGCCATGCTTGAGGGCAATCTTCGACATCTCGTTGAGGTAGGTGTTGAGCAGGTCGGTGAGTGCTTCGGCTTCCAGTTCCTCGGACAGTTCGGTGAAACCTTTGATATCGGAAAAAAACACCGTGAGCTTCTTGCGCTGAGTTTCCAGGCGCACGCTCTTTTTGCCGCTGAAGATCATTTCCCAGACCTGTGGCGAGAGGTACTTGGCCAGGTTGCGGGCCAGCCGGGCAGCCTTTTCCTGTTCGCGTTTGATCTCGCCACGGGCTTGCGCAAGGTGCAGGCCCTGCTGATGGACGAAATAGGCGGAAATGCAGATGTACAGAGTGGCAAAGGCGATGCCCACCAAGGCCACTAAGGGGGGGCTGGCGAACAGGGGTTGTGGCTGTAGCAGCACGCCGCCCAACAGCAGGGTGCTGACGAAGGCCAGCAGTGACAGGCCCAGATAACGCAGGCCTCCGACGATCAGTGAGCTGAAACTCATGGTCAGCACGAACAACAGGCTGGGCACCACCGAGAAACCCAGCAAGACACTGCCCAGCCCGGCATGCAGGGCATCGGTCAGCAGCAAAAGGGTGGCGGTCTGGCTACGGTAGTCCTGCTTGAAACGCAGGCTGATCTGATGAGCCAGATGCGGGTAGAGCAGAGCGTAGGGTACCAGCCAGAGAATATCGTAACTAAAGTGCTGGATGCTGGTGCCGGCGGCAATGCAGGCCGCTCCCACCATGTAGGCCAGCACGCGTGAATAGTACTCGCGCATGGGAGGCGTAGGCAGGCGATGGGTGCGCTCGGCGACGCTGTTTTTTGGAATGCTCATGGGGTCCCTGTGTACTGAACGGCGCCTCTGCCGGGCGCTCGGTGCCGGGATTGGCCGGCCTTTGCTGATCATACCGAGGCTGGCGCTACCTGGCCAAGTTTGCCTGCCCGGCGGCCGCCGCTACGACTAAGGTGCAATGGCCTGCATCACGCGAAAAGCGTGAAATGCGCCTATCCCGCTCCTGCGAGCCGTGGATGCAAGCGTTTCTGTCATTCCTCCCCGGAATGCGACTTCTGGCGCCCCTGGTGGGCGCTATTTTTTTGCCTGTCGAACATGCCATGCTGGCGGCTGCTACCTGCGCCGGGTAGCCCGCCTTGTCGAGAGAGGTTTGCGTGTCGCTGTCTGCTCGGGGTGTCGCCCTGTCACTGGGGGCGTCCTGCCTGTTTGTGCTGATCCCGCCTTATGTCCGTGTGCTGCAGCCGCTGGATGGCTTGCAGGTGTTCGCGCAGCGGGTGCTGTGGTCCATCCCGGTGATCCTCTTGCTGATGTGCCTGACGCGGCAAGTGCCTTTGCTGCTGCAGGCCTTGCGTCGCTTGCGCAGCGAACCGCGCCTGGCGCTGGCCCTGCCCCTGGCGGCGGCCTTGATGGGCGTGCAGTGGGCCCTGTTCGTTTGGGCACCACTGGCCGGGCGCATGCTCGATGTGTCGCTGGGCTATTTTCTGTTGCCGCTGGTGATGGTACTCGTCGGGCGTCTGTTCTATGGCGAGCGTCTGCGTCCGCTGCTACGCCTGGCGGTGGCCTGTGCCGTCGTGGGCGTGGCCCATGAGTGGTGGTACAGCGGGGCGTTTTCCTGGGTTACCTTGCTGGCCGCATTGGGCTATCCGCCTTATTTCATGCTGCGTCGCTGGATGCGCCTGGATGCCTTCTCCGGATTTATTCTGGAAATGCTGGTGTTGGCCCCGCTGGCCGTTTACCTGGTGCTGGCTTATGGTCCGTCGTCGCTATTCAGCCAGGCCCCCCAGTTGCTCTGGTTGTTGCCTGGCCTGGCCTTGCTCAGTGCCCTGGCGTTTGCCGCCATGATGGCGTCGAGCCGCCTGTTGCCGCTGGGGCTGTTCGGCATCCTCAGTTACCTGGAGCCCTTGCTGTTGTTCCTGGTGGCGCTGTTCTGGCTGGACGAGGCGTTTTCTGCCGGGCAATGGCTGACCTATCTGCCGATCTGGCTGGCGATTGCCCTGACGGTTTGCGACAGCGTGCGCCTGTTGTGGCGCACGCGCTGATTATTCCAGACGTACCCGATACACCTCGGCCAGGGGAATGAGCCGCTGGCGGGCCAGCGCCAGAGCGCTCTGGGTCAGTGGACGCATGCCATCGCTCACGGCCTGTTGCTCGATCGCCTGGGCAGAGCTGTCGGCCTGGATCAGGGCGCGTAGAGCCGGCGTGACCTGCAGCAGTTCATAGGCTGCCATGCGCCCTTGCAAGCCCTTGCCGTGGCACTGGCTGCAGCCTTTGCCCACATAGAAACGCTCGTGCTCATGCAGGCCCAGACTGGCCCGCACGGCATCGCTGACCTCTTCTTCAACCAGGCAGTGTGGACAATTGCGCCGTACCAGACGCTGCGCCAGAACCCCAAGCAGGCTGGCGTTGAGCAGATAGGGAGCGATGCCGATTTCCAGCAGGCGGGTGACGGTGGTAGCGGCACTGTTGGTGTGCAGGGTGGACAGCACCAGGTGACCGGTAAGGGCGCTTTCGGTGGCCATCAGCGCGGTTTCGTGGTCACGGATCTCACCGACCATGATCACGTCCGGGTCATGGCGCAGGATATGGCGCAGAGCACGAGCAAAGGTGTAGCCGATCTGCGGCTTTACCTGGATCTGGCGAATGCCGTCGATCTGGTATTCCACCGGGTCTTCCACGGTGATGACATTCACGCCGCTCTGGCGGATGTCGTTGAGTGCGGCATAGAGCGTGGTGCTTTTGCCTGAGCCGGTAGGCCCGGTGACCAGCAGGATGCCCTGATTGTGGCTGATCAGTTCACGGAAGCGTTGGGCGTCCTGGTCGTTGAAGCCGATCTGCTCCAGGGTCTTCATGCTTTGCTGGGTGTCGAGGATACGGATGACCACGCTTTCGCCATGCACGGTGGGCATGATCGACAGACGCAGATCCACGGTGCGCTCGCCGAGGCGTACCAGATGGCGGCCATCTTGGGGCAGGCGGCGTTCGGCGATGTTCATGCCGCCGACGATCTTGATGCGGCTGACAATGGCTGGCAGGTTGCTGGTCTTGATCCGGCGGATTTCGTCGAGCACGCCGTCGATACGCAGCAGCACCACGCTTTCCTTGGCCCCCGGACGGATATGAATGTCCGATGCACGGCGGGCGATGGCATCGTCCAGCAGGCTGTCGACAAAGCGTACCGTGGGTTTGTCCTCGGCCAGCAGCTTTATCCGGTGCAGGCTGAGTTCCGGCTCCTGGGTTTCGAATTCCGGCAAGTCGAACGCGCTGACCGCGCCGTAGTATTGGCAGATGGCGCGCTCGACCTCGTCGCCCTTGGCGAGGATGGCCTCGACCTGCTTGCCGGTGACAAAGCCCAGCAGGTGCAGGAGTTCATGGTTGGAAGGCGTGGGCGTGGCCACTACCAGGCGTTCATGTTCGACCAGAAGTGGCATGACCCGGTGTACCCTGGCCAGGTCCTCTGGAACCAGCTCCAAGGCGGCAGTGTCGACGTCAAAATCGTCCAGGTTGACCCGGGCGATGTCCAGTTGCTGAATCAGTGCCTGGGCCAGTTGGGTGCGCTCGACCAGGTTGCGCTGCAGGAGAATCTGGCCGAGCTTGCCGCTGTTGGGGCGTTGTTGCTGCTCCTCCAGGGCCAGTTGCAATTGCTGGGCGTCGAGTTGTCCGGCGTTGACCAGTAACTCGCCCAGACGCGGATGCGGGCTGCTGGATTGAGCCCGCTGGCAGAGGTAGTCGAGCAGCTCTTGGCGGTCATGGATCAGCTGTGGCATGGCCTGGCCTCTTGAGGTTCAGCGTGCAGTGTACGTCAGGGCTGGCCAGTGGCTACTGCGGCAGATCAAGCCCCTAGCGTGGTGATGGGTTGCGCTGGATTTCCAGCTGATGATCGGGGGCGCCTTCGCCTTGTAGCAGACTGCGCAAGCGCTCGTCCTGGGCAATGTGCCCGTTAGTCTGGTCGATGATGATCTCTACCCGACGGTTGAGCGCACGGTTTTCCACGCTGTCGTTGGCTGCACGGGGGCGGGTTTCAGCAAATCCCTGCACCTTGAGGCGCCCAGGCTCGATATCGCCGCTGAACAGCAGGGCGTTGGCCACCGCCGAGGCGCGTGCAGCAGACAGATCCCAGTTGGAATGAAAGCGTAGCGTACTGATCGGTACGTTATCGGTATGCCCTTCGATCGTCAGCTCACCGGGTATTTCCGTCAGCACACCGGCCATGCGATCGAGCATGTCCTCAAAGGCTGGGGTCAATTCGGCTGAGCCGGAAGGGAAGGAGCCTTTTTCCTCGACGCGCAGGATGATGCGACGCTTCTCTTCTTCCATCTGCAACTGGCCATTTTGCAGCTCCTTGGCCAGTGCTTCACGCAGTTCTTGGGCGCTGTCCTGAAGCTGCTGTTCGGCTGCACTGGGACTGGGCTCGGGGTTTTGTGTGGTGTTGGTCTCTACCTGGGGATCTTGTGTCGTGGTTTGCTGGCGTACCTGGTCCACTAGGGTGGGTTCCGGCTTGCCGGGCGAGAAGTCCTTGAACACCGCGCTGGTGCCCATGGGAACTTCCAGTGCAGGCACTTCGCGTTGCACGCCGAAGGCGACGGCCAGCTCGCCGGCAATCTGCTTGAAGCGTCGTGCATCGATTTCCGAGAACGACAACAGCAGGACGAAGAAGCACATCAGGAGCGACATCAGGTCGGCAAAGGTCATGACCCAGGCGGGAATACTCGCCTTGTCCTCGTCGGCGTCATCACTCATGACTTATTCGCCTGGCTGACCGGGAAGCGGTACATCGCGTTTGTTGGCCGGCAGGTAGCTGCGCAACATCTGTTCGACGATACGTGGGTTGATGCCATCCTGTATCGCCCCCAGCGCATCAATCCACAATTGCTGCATGCGGGCTTCCTCGGTCATGCGCAGGTTGAGCTTGTCGGCGATCGGCAGGCAGATCATGGTGGCCATCATGGCGCCGTACAGGGTGGTGAGCAGTGCGACAGCCATGGCAGGGCCAATTGACTTGGGGTCCTCCATGTTCGAGAGCATCTGTACAAGGCCCACCAGCGTGCCGATCATGCCCATGGCAGGCCCGACATCTCCCAGTGCACTGAAGATCTTGGCGCCCCAGCGGTTGCGCTCCAGCGTCAACAGGCGTTCCTTGTCGAGGATAGCGCGAATGGTTTCCTGATTCTGGCCGTCGACCATCAACTGGATACCGGCTTTCAGGAAGGGCGAGCTGACCTCTTTCTCCTCCAGCGCCAGGGTGCCCTGCTTGCGTGCGATATTGGCGATGTCCACCAGTTCGGCAATGCTTTCCTCGACGCTGGGCAGGCGAAATTTGAAAGCCCTTGCGGCGACCTTGAAGGCGCCTATGAATTGACCCAGGCTGAACTTGGCCATGACCACGAAGAAACTACCCACCACGACGATCAGCAGGGAGGGCACATTGAAGAAGATCTGGCTGGAGGCTCCCAGCAGGATGGAGGCGACAATGATCGCCAGGGCGCCGATAAGGCCGATGAGTGTGGCTAGATCCAAGGATGCACCTGAGCTTGCGGAGGTTGCTGGCCGTAGTATTGCTACGGCCAGATAGCCTAGCAGGCGCCAGGTGGGCTTGCGAGTTTCACAACAAGCCGTCGAGGACTGCTTCGATAAGACCCGTGGCCAGGGCAATCAGTACAACATCCCGGCCAACCTGTTGCCATTCATAGCCGGGGTACTCTGGCAGTTGTCGCAGGAGTCGCTGATCCAGTGATTTGGCGATGCCCGGAGGCAGGGGTTTGCCACGTGCCAGGTTCTTGCGGATTCCTGGTGGCAGGCTGCTGGCAGGGCTAAGCAGAGCTTGGTGCTGATGCAGTATCTGGCGTATGCCTTGCAGGTCCGTGGCAGAAAGCAGGGAGGCGGAGCTGTAGGCCTGGCTGGTGCTTCGGGGAGGCTTGCCGTGGGCTGGCTTATCGTGTGGTGGTGCAGCCTGTGCCAGGCTGCTGCTCAACAGCAGAGCCAGTAGGCTGCCGGATAGAAAGGTGATAGCGGGGCGTGACATGCTGAAGAACTCCCGGGGATTTGGTCGGCGTGTTCTGAGACTGTGCCTAGCCTGGCAAAGTTGCAGAAGCATCGGGCCTGGACGATAAAATTCCGCAACCGGATGGCTTAGACGGTAACCTATAGCACTGTATAGCTGTGCTTTGTTGAGGATTATCCCGTGTTTGCCCAATTTGCCCTGCACGAACGGCTGCTCAAAGCGGTTGCCGAGTTGAAATTCACCGAGCCGACCCCTGTGCAGCTGGCGGCCATTCCTCCGGCGCTGGAGGGGCGTGATCTGCGCGTTGTGGCGCAGACCGGCAGTGGCAAAACGGCTGCTTTTGTCCTGCCGCTGCTCAATCGCCTGATGGGGCCGGCCCAGCCGCGTGCGGACATTCGTGCGCTGATTCTCCTGCCGACCCGTGAGCTGGCCCAGCAGACCCTCAAGGAAGTGGAGCGTTTTGCCCAGTTCACCTTCATTAAGGCGGCGCTGGTCACCGGTGGTGAGGATTTCAAGGTGCAGGCGGCGGTAATGCGCAAATGCCCGGACATCCTGATCGGTACGCCAGGGCGTTTGATCGAGCACCTGGATGCCGGCAATTTGCGCCTTGGTGCGGTTGAGGTGCTGGTGCTGGATGAAGCGGACCGCATGCTTGACATGGGCTTCGCCGAAGCCATGCAGCGACTCACCGCCGAGTGTGCCGCGCGCCAGCAGACGTTGCTGTTTTCCGCTACCAGTGGCGGCAACGCCATGCGCGAGGTGGTTGGCCAGGTGCTGCGTGATCCCCTGCTGCTGCAGCTCAATAGGGTTAGTGAGCTGAACGAGAATGTCGTTCAGCAGATCATCACGGCCGATGACCCGGCGCACAAGGAACGCCTGGTGCATTGGCTGCTGGGCAACGAGAGCTTCCAGAAGGCCATCATCTTTACCAATACCCGAGTCGCCGCCGACAGGCTGTATGGCCATTTGGTGGCAGCTGGCGTCAAGGCGTTCGTGCTGCATGGTGATAAGGACCAGAAAGAGCGCAAGCTGGCTATCGAGCGGGTCAAGCAAGGAGGCATCAAGGTGTTGGTGGCGACCGACGTGGCTGCGCGTGGCCTGGATATCGAAGGGCTGGACCTGGTAATCAACTTCGATATGCCGCGCTCGGGCGATGAATATGTGCATCGCATCGGCCGTACGGGGCGTGCCGGTGCCGGCGGGATGGCGGTTTCACTGATCTGCCATACCGACTGGAATTTGATGTCGAGTATTGAACGCTACCTCAAACAGCGCTTCGAGCGGCGTGTCATCAAGGAGCTTAAGGGCAGCTACCAGGGACCGAAGAACGTTAAGGCGTCGGGCAAGGCAGCCGGCAGCAAGAAGAAAAAAGCCGACAAGAAGGACGCCAAGGGCAAGCCGGCCGCCAAGCGTAAGAGCGCGCCGCGTCCCGCCGGTAAACCCGCGCTGGTCAGTGACGACGGGCTGGCGCCGCTCAAGCGTCGTTTGCCTGCGGCTGACTGAATGGTCGGCGCTTGCTGGGCATCGTGGGTGCCCATGGTTTCTTCTGCACAGGGGGCTGCATGGCTCTGATTGGACGCTTCAACACACTGCAAGTCAGTAAATTTACCGATTTCGGGCTGTATCTGGATGCAGGTGCCGATGGCGAAATCCTCCTGCCCAAGCGCTATATTCCCAAGCAGGAGGCGTTGGAGGTAGGCGACTGGCTGAATGTCTTCGTCTATCTGGACAGTGAGGATCGGGTAATTGCCACCACGCAAAAGCCCAAGGTGCAGGTGGGTGGTTTTGCCAGCCTCAAGGTGGTGGAAATCAACTCGGTTGGCCTGTTCCTCGATTGGGGGCTGAGCAAGGATCTACTGCTGCCGCACTCCGAAGAAAAGCGCCCGTTGCAGGTGGGTGACTATGTGCTGGTGCACGTCTATCTGGACCCGCGCAGCCGGCGTATTACCGCGACGGCGCGCCTGGATCGGTTCCTCGACAACAGTCCGGCTACCTATCAGGTGGGCGAACAGGTCGAACTGCTGATTGCCGAGCGCACCGACCTGGGCTTCAAGGCGATCATCAACGAGCGCCATTGGGGGCTGCTGCACAAGAACGAACTGTTCCGCTTTGTACGCAGCGGCATGCGCGAGACGGGGTACATTCGTGAGGTGCGTGACGATGGCAAGATCAACCTGAGCCTGCAGCCGGTTGGCGCAGAGCAGCGTGATGTGCTTGCTGAGCGGATTGTCGAGGCTTTGCAGGCGGCGGGGGGCTTTCTGCCGCTGAGCGATAAGAGCCCGGCAGAGTTGATCAGCCAGCAGTTTTCGGTCAGCAAGGGCAATTTCAAGAAGGCCATTGGTGGCCTGTACAAGCGGGGCGTCATTCTGATCGGTGACGACGGTATCCGCCTGGCGCCCTGAGCGGGCGCCGGCGTGGGCGGTTACTTCTTGGCGAGGCTGATTTGTCGGCCGCTGGTCCAGGTCTGGCCGCTGACGCCACGATCGATTTGCTGGATCTCACCGCCAGCCTGTAGGAAGGCAGCAATCTGCGCCTCGATGGATTCACGGGTTTCCACGGCCGGGGCCGGTTTGCTTTTCTGGCTGGAACCTTTGACGCGCATGTAGCTCGCTCCTGCTGAGGTGGCGCCGGGGCGGCGCAGGGCTTTCCCCTGGAGGGTCTTCCAGGCCAGACGGGCACGTTGAACGCACACGCACCGCACAGGGTATGGCCTGCTGCAGACGCTAAATGGCGCGAGCAGCCGGTCACCATACGCGTTTGTCCACTGATTACCTAGTGCTTTCTGCCGAAGGGTCGTTCGTGCAGGCTACCAATAGCGCCTGGCGGACGATGGCGCCAAGATCCTCGCGCTTCACGAAGATGCCATCCAGCGCCAGCTTGGCGAGCCCATGCAGGCTGGCCCAGAGTAGCTGCGCTTGGCGCAGGCTATGCGCTGCACTTGCCCCTGGTCGTTGCGCGAACAGCTGGACGTACTGGCGAAAGCAGTCCTTGCCCAGCCGCTGGAAACGCGCGGTATCAGGGCGCGTTGGGTCACTGTCGCGCCACAACAGGCTGCCGAACATCAGCTCGTACAATGCCGGTTGTTGCAGTGCAAAATCCAGGTAGTCCAGGCAAGCCAACAGCAGTGCTTCATCGCTGGGTATGCCGTCCTGTACATAGGTGCTCAGTTGTTCGCACATGCTGGAGAAACCCTGCGCAGCCAGGGCAGCCAGCAGGGCCTGTTTGTCGGTGAAGTGATGGTAGGGTGCGCTACGTGAGACGGCGCAGCGTTCTGCCAGTTGACGCAGGGACAGCCCGGCGATGCCTTGTTCGCGTAATAGTTGCAGACCACAGTCGAGCAGGCTCTGGCGCAGATTGCCATGATGGTAGGGGCTGGCGACAGTGGGCATGGCGTACCTGCAGCAAGGGTAACTTGACAGTGTCAGGATGGCGTCGCACCCTTGGCGAGTCAACCTACCCGCAGCAGAGGATTGCCGCATGTCCTACCAGTGCTTCAACGTTACCCACCACGGCGCAATTGCCCATGTTCAGCTGAGTCGCCCGGAAGCACTCAACGCCATGAATGCGGCATTCTGGCTGGAGTTGCCACAGTGCATGCGCGATCTGGAAGCCAGTGGGCAGACGCGAGTCATCGTGATCTCCTCCACCGGCAAGCATTTCTCGGCAGGCATGGACTTGGCGGTATTCAGTAATCCGAAATCAGTGCCGATGGCAGGTGATCCGGGACGCATGGCAGAAAACCTGCGGCGTGTGGTTCTGCAGCTGCAGGATACCCTGAGTGCCCTGGAAGAGGTGCGCGTGCCGGTGCTGGTGGCGGTACACGGTGGTTGCATTGGCGGTGCGCTGGATATGGTGTGTGCTGCCGATAGCCGTTATTGCACGGCTGATGCCTATTTCACCATCAAGGAAACCGAGCTGGGCATGACCGCTGATGTCGGTACATTGCAGCGCCTGCCCAAGCTGATGCCGCAGGGTGTGGTGCGCGAGTTGGCCTATACGGGCCGCAAACTGGAGGCTGAAGAGGCCAAGGCGCTGGGCTTCGTCAATCAGGTGTACCCCAACCAGGAGGCCATGCTCGAAGGTGTTATGGCTATCGCCGCGCAGATTGCCGCCAACTCGCCGCTGGCCGTCACGGGCTGCAAGGAAATGCTCAATTACAGCCGTGATCACAGTGTGGCCGACAGCCTGAAGTACATGGCCACCTGGCAGGCTGGCATGTTCCGTCCGCATGACATGATGAAGACCTTCCAGGCCAAGGCGACCAAGAGCCAGGCACAGTTCGATGACTTGTTCCCGGTCAAGCCGCTGTTTGCTGAGTAATCACTCAGGCGTTGACGAGTGTCGCCGGGGCCTGGGCCTCGGCGATCACGCAGCGGTCGCGGCCGCTGTGCTTGGCGTTGTATAGCTGCTCGTCGGCACGGTGCAGCCAGCTCTCCCAGCTTTCCCCAGTCGCCAGAAGCGCACCGCCCATGGATACGCTGACGGACCCGCCGGGGCTGCGTAACTGCTCGCGCACACAGTAGAGCAAATGCTCTGCGGCGGCGTGCAGTCCCTTGTGGTCAGTGTCGGGCAGTAGCAGCAAAAATTCCTCTCCACCCAGGCGAAACAGGCGATCCTGCTTGCGCGAGCAGCGTCTGACCAGGCTGACGAAGTCTTGCAACACCTGATCGCCGGCGGCATGACCGAAGCGGTCGTTGATCTGCTTGAAATGGTCCAGATCAAGGGCCAGTACCGCGTGGCTGTGGCCATGGCGCATCTTGCTGGCCACTGCAATCTTGAGTTCCTCAGCCATTGAACGACGATTGCGTGCGCCGGTCAGGGGATCCTTGCTGGCCAGGTGATGCAGGAGCTGGTGCTGGTGGCGTGTGCGGTAGGCGAACACGAAGGTCAGGGTGCTGGCCATCAGGCTGGTGACCAGAAAGGAAAGCATTTGATAAAGGCTTTCGAAGACGCTTTGCGGCTTCCACAGTTCATGCCCACAGAGGGTCAGCAGAACTACGGACATGGTGAGCAAGGCCTTGCCTGGCGTCACCATGAAGAAGTTGAAAAGGATCAGCGGATAGATCCAGAACAGCCCGTTAATGCCCAGGTCCAGGGTGATGAAGGTGGCGCCGGCCGAGAAGATGACCGAGAGCACAATGCCGGGCTTGATGGTGTCACCGCTGCGCCAGGCATAGAGCACGGCAAAGAAGGTGGACAGCACGATGACCGAGTCCCAGAGACCCACCAGGTAATTGCCGGTGCTCAGGCGATACACGGCATAGGGGCTGATGCCGACGATGCCGAGAATGCCCATCAGGGTGATGATCGATAACTGAAAGTCGTGACGCAGGCGCGACAACAGGCTGGGTAAATCCATGGCTTGGCGCCACTCTTTGTTATTGTTTGCTGCAAGGATGCCGGCAGATGGCCGCGATAGACAAGAGGAGGGGGCGTTAATGGCGGTTTTTTCCGGCAAATGGTCAGTTTTTCTCCAGCGTTTGCAGCTGTTGGTGGCGTTGGCCAGGGCGCCATTCCTGCTGTTGGCGTTGCCTTCGATTGGTTTGGCGATTGCCTGGTGCCAAACCCAGGCGGCTGCACCTGTGTCGTTTACAGATAGCTTGTTGGTGCTGCTGGCTGCCGTGGCTGCACAGGTGAGTGTGAATGCCTTCAATGAATACGAGGACTTCTGCAGCGGCCTCGATCAGCAGACTCGGCGTACCGCGTTCAGCGGTGGCAGTGGTGCCTTGCCGGCTCAGCCCCACCTTTTGCCCTGGGCGTTGTGGCTGGGATGCCTGAGCTTGCTGGTGGTGGCGTTGATCGGCATGTATTTCCTCCTGCAGCGCCCTGAGGCGTTTAGGGGATTGTTGCTGATTGGCGGCCTGGGGAGTGCGCTGATTCTGCTCTATACGCCTTTGCTGACCCGATATCCCTGGCTGTGCCTGGTAGCACCCGGCCTGTCCTTTGGCCCGTTGATGGTGGCGGGGGGTGTACTGGCGCTGGGAGGGGCAGTGAGCTTGCCGCTCATGTTATTGGCGCTGGTGCCGTTTTTTCTCAGCAACAACCTGCTCTTGCTCAATCAGTTTCCGGATATCGAGGCTGATCGCCTGGTGGGACGACGTACCCTGCCGATGCTGCTCAGCCAGCAACAGGCTCTGGCCTTGCTGCTGGTGCAGTGGCTGGCTCCGCTGCTGTTGACCAGCCTGCTGGTGATTTGGGGCGTCTTGCCAGGTACTTGTTTGCTGGTCTGGCTCGCTTCGCCATTGATCGTCTATCTATGGTTTGGCTGTCGCCGTGCAGCGTTGCAGATGCCGGCATTGCTGCCCTGGCTGGCCTGTAATGTGCTGCTGGCGTTGCTGCTGCCGGTCCTTTTGCTGGTGGCCTGGCTGGCTGAGGCTGATTGGCTGCGTTGATACCAATCACCTGAGTTATGCCTGCGGCTGGCTCAGTCCAAATCGAAGCGACGTGCCTCGCGCTGCAGTTGATAGACGAAGCGCTCGACATTGCGCTGCTCCAGGCCGCTCATGCGGAAAAAACGCGCGCCCAGAAAGGTGCAGTTGTGCTTCTCGTCAAACTGCACGTGGCGTGCTTCCAGGGATAGGGTCAGCACACCAAATGGCAGCTTGGCTGAAAAGTTCTCGTAGACCTGGCCTGCTTGCAGGCGGCTACTGACATCGCCAGGGAAGCTCAGGCGACAGCCGGTGGCTGAGATGTCCTGAAGTTTGCCTTGCAGCGCGATGCTCAGCGTTTTTCCGGACAAGCTGACGCTCACCTGATCGGCTAGCTTCAAGGCCGCTCGGTAAGCACCGCGACGCTGGTGGTAGGTGATTTCTTCGGGAAATGGCAGCCAATAGCAGCGTGCGCCGTCCAGTTCGCTAATTTTTACCGGTTGCTCACATTGCCAGGCAATCCGTACCCCTTCGTGGAACCCTTCGATGTGAAAGGCTTCCTGATTGGCCAGAAGACGTTCCCCGTCATTGGGGATCAGCTCATCGAGGGCAATGCGCTTGCGCTCCAGGTCCACGGCGACCAGAAATGTCTGGAAGCGCTGTTGGCGCTCAACGAAGCGCAGGATCAGCGGTGTGTGATTCTGTTGTAGTTGACGCAGGTTGGCATTGATCTCGACAGCTGTTTTCAGTTGGCGAGGAGGCTGTGGGCCGGCTTCATCGTTGAAAGGGGAGGACACTGCGGGCGGGTCTCCAGGCGCATCGGTGGCGCACGTTGAATGGCACTCCGGGCGTGCCCTTGGCGCTGATTATCGTTTTAGGCCTGACTGAGCGGGCGTTGTTGCGCGATTCTAGCGGTGGCGCCGCGACTGTCATAGAGGCTCGGCGTTTCTGCGCCCCGTAAAATGCCCAGTAGACTACCGACGCTGGCCTGATTGGCATTGATCAGGCGCCCGTTGCGTAGGTTGGCTTGGCGGCACTGCTCAAGCTGCTGTTCGAGCTGTTGGCTGGCTTTAGCCAGGTCTTCGGCCTGTGCGTGTCCCGCCAGGTAGGCGTTCCAGCCGGTAGCGTCGGGGCTATGTCCGAGGCTGTGCAGGGTTTGGCTGCGTACTTGCGCATTCTGGCTTAGGGTAGCCAGCAAGGGTTGTTTGCTGCCGAGCAGTTTCTCCAGCAGGTGCAGGTCGCGTGCCTGCAGTGCTGCGAATTCCTCGTCAAGAAGCGCCAGCAATTGCTGGCTGGTCTGCAGGTCCTCGTGAAGTAACTGCAGCAAAGAGGCGTCTGGCATGGGCGTGCTCTGGGAGTTGGCGTCCAAGGGGCTCCCAGCGCGGCATGAGCTTAGCGCTGGGATTCGAAATTCAGCAGTTTGCTGGCAATGCGCTGATTGTCGATCTGGTAGCTACCATCAGCAATGGCCTGCTTCAACTTGTTAACGCGTTCTTTGTCTACGCTCGGCAGGTCACGCAACTTGTCGGTGATCTTTTGCAATTGCTGGGCATCCTTGCTCAGTTGCACGGACTCGCCGGCACGCGCAGCTTGGTCGGCATTGTTCGACTGAGGCTGGTTTAGGGTGCTTGCAGCCGGCGATACAGACTCGCTACGGCCGCTCTGGGTGCCGCTCGTCCGCCCGTTGTTGTTCGGGTTGGCGGCGTTATTGAGCCGGTTGAAGTCGATAACCATGATGCAAAACCTCGGACAGTATCTGGACGCTTGCCTGTTTTTCGGCTGCTTTCGATAAAACTTTAGAAGAAAAAATGTCTATTGGCTCACGCGGCATTGTCGTTTCTACATGCCGGCTTCCACCTGTCCCGGCCCGGTTACACGTGCGCGGATAATACGCTCGGAGCGCAGGTTGCGCACGCGGATCTGTTGGCCAACGGCGCCGTCGGATAACGCTTCGCCAGGCATCTTTACCTTGATGCTGCCTGTGCCGGCACTGATGACCACGTGTTCGCCCTTGCGTACGGCCTCTGCCTGCTGCAAATGACTGGGTGTCAAAATCTGGTTGGCCCCCAGATTGCGGGTGAGTTTTTGGCCAATCACTTGTTGTGTCTCGGTAATGAAGCCCTGGCGTAGCAGGCTGACATCCTGTTCAACCAGACTGATGTCGCTGGCTTGTACTAGGCTGTTGCGTTGCAGGGGGTGCACAAGCGTGACTACGGGCTGGTAAAGACGTACGTGGGCGGGCACGAGGAGGGCCCAAGGGGTAGTGCCTGTGCAGCGAACGCGCAGGCTCAGGCGCCCGATTGGGTGCCCTTGGCCCTGCAGGCTGAATTCCAGTGGCCGAGTGCATTCGGCCAAACGCAGGCGTGGGTCAAGGCGGCTGATTTCGACCTCATGGCGGCCCTGGATACTGCTACGCTGCAAATGAGCGCTGACCAGCTCCTCAAGAAATTGCTGGCTGGCGCCGATAAGCTGTTCGGGCCCGATGCTTTGGCTCTGTGCGACAGAGTGGCAGGCCCCGAATAAAGCAGGTAAAAGAAGTACCCAATGGCAGCGCAATGCCAAGTGGCGTCGGAAAGTCGTCATCGTTGCGTTCATAACACTTTATAAAGCAAGGCTCGTGCCGCACTGCTAGCATTGCCAGTGCGTCCGATGACTGAAACAAGGAGTCTGGGCATGGCCGGTGTATTGGATTCGGTTAACCAGCGTACTCAACTGGTAGGGCAGAACCGCCTGGAGCTGCTGTTGTTCCGTCTGGACAGTCCGCAGCTGTATGGCATCAACGTGTTCAAGGTGAAGGAGGTGTTGCAATGCCCCAAACTCACCATCATGCCCAAATCCAGTCCGGTCGTACGAGGTGTGGCGAACATCCGTGGGGGGACTATCCCGATTCTTGACCTGTCCATGGCGACAGGTCGGGCAGGTCTGTCGGATCTGAAGAACAGCTTTGTGATCATCACTGAGTACAACAGCAAGATTCAGGGCTTTCTGGTTCGCTCGGTGGAACGCATCATCAACATGAACTGGGAAGAAATCCATCCGCCGCCCAAGGGAACCGGGCGTGACCACTACCTGACGGCAGTAACACGTGTTGACAATCAACTGGTCGAGATCATCGACGTCGAGAAGATTCTGGCGGAGGTAGCACCCACCTCGGAAGTGATTTCCGAAGGGGTGATCGATGTGGATACGCAGGCCAAGGCAGTCAGCAAGAAGGTGCTCATCTGCGACGATTCTTCGGTGGCGCGCAAGCAGGTTATCCGTTGCCTGGAAACGGTAGGTGTCGAGGTGATAGCGCTCAACGATGGTCGTCAGGCTTATGACTATCTGATGCAGATGGCTGCGCAGGGCAAGCAGGTCGATGAAGAGCTGCTGATGCTGATTTCCGATATCGAGATGCCGGAAATGGACGGCTATACACTGACTGCGGAAATTCGTAGTGATCCGCGTCTGCAGAAAATGCATATCATCCTGCATACTTCGCTGTCCGGCGTGTTTAATCAGGCAATGGTGAAGAAAGTAGGTGCCGATGATTTTCTGGCCAAGTTCCGTCCTGATGAATTGGCGGCGCGCGTAGTGGACAGGATCAAGGCAGTAGAAGCTAGCTGAGGGCTTGGCCCTCAGCTTATTTTTTGACGGTAGAGGCGGCGCGCGTGTCTTCGGGCAATTTGGATTTTGAGCAGTTCCGGGTGTTCCTGGAAAAAACCTGCGGGATATTGCTGGGTAGCAACAAGCAATACCTGGTTTCCAGTCGTCTCAACAAATTGATGGAGCAGAACAATATCAAGACCCTGGGTGAGCTGGTTCAGCGCATCCAGAGTCAGCCGCGTGGTGGTTTGCGTGAGCAGGTGGTGGACGCGATGACCACCAATGAAACGCTGTGGTTTCGTGATACCTATCCCTTTGAAGTACTGAAGTCGCGTGTGCTGCCCGAGCTGATCAAGGCTAATCCGGGGCAGCGTTTGCGGATCTGGTCGGCAGCCAGCTCTTCCGGTCAGGAGCCGTTCTCGCTGTCGATGGCTATTGATGAGTTTGAACGCAGCAACCTTGGGCAGCTCAAGTCTGGTGTGCAGATTGTCGCGACTGACCTTTCGGCGTCCATGCTCACAGCCTGCAAGGCAGGAGAGTACGACAGCCTAGCGATGGGCCGCGGGCTTTCGCAAGAGCGCCTGCAGCGTTATTTTGACCCTAAGGGACCTGGCCGCTGGGTGGTCAAGCCGGCGATTCGTAACCGTGTCGAATTCCGTATGCTCAATCTGTTGGACAGTTATGCGAGCCTCGGCAAGTTCGATATCGTGTTTTGCCGCAATGTGCTGATTTACTTCTCGGCTGAGGTCAAGAAGGACATCCTCACGCGTATTCATGCCACTCTCAAGCCCGGCGGCTATCTGTTCCTCGGGGCTTCCGAGGCGCTCAACGGTCTGCCTGATCTGTACCAGATGGTGCAGTGCAGCCCGGGCATCATCTACAAGGTCAAGTAGCGCCCGCTATGGACCCGCGGGCCCCGCGGGTCGCCTTGTCATGGTCATGCGCGCTCAGGCGTGACCGTCATTTTTTCGACGCCTTCTGTTTTTTGTCTGCCGGTTAATGACGCCTGTCTTGGGGTGTCTTGTCTGCTGTGTGGGCGGAGCGCCCGGTGCAGCGGGCTTGTAGCGGCTGTCGCGAGCGGCATGGTGGCTTGCCATCAGCGGCAAAAAACTACCGCGCAGTCGCTCTTTGCCTTCCTGAGTGTTTTATATCTTATTGATTTATAAGCTTATTCTCTTTGTGGCACGCACTTTGCTTTTTTGTTGCTGACCAATTAGGTGTGGGCGAGGGCCTGACCATGAGCATCAGTTTCGATCGAGCACTGGGTATTCATCAGCACGCGCTGGGCTTTCGCTCTCAGCGCGCAGAGGTGCTGGCCAACAACATTGCCAACGCGGATACCCCAAATTTCAAGGCGCGTGACCTGGATTTTGCCGCTGTACTGGCTGAGCAGCAGTCTGGGGGCTCCCAAGGCGTGTCTTTAGCGCGTACCAGCAACCGGCACATTGCCGGAGAGGGCCTTGCTATGGGGGATGCTGCGTTGCGCTATACCACGCCGCACCATCCTTCCATTGATCAGAACACAGTGGATGTCCAGCAGGAGCAGGCCAAGTACGCGGAGAACGCGGTGCAGTTCCAGGCCAGCTTTACCATGCTCAACAGCAAGTTCAAGGGGCTGATGTCGGCCCTGCGCGGCGAATAAGGAGAACGATAAATGTCTCTGTCCAGTGTATTCAACATTGCCGGGAGTGGCATGAGCGCGCAAAGCACGCGCCTCAATACAATCTCCAGCAATATCGCCAATGCCGAAACGGTATCGTCCAGCATTGATCAGACTTACCGTGCCCGTCATCCGGTCTTTGCCACGGTGTTCCAGCAGGCGCAGGGTGGTGGCGGTTCGCTATTTGCTGACCAGGACCAGGCGGGAGCTGGCGTTCAGGTGCTGGGTATTGTCGAAGACCAGAGCACGCTCATGCCGCGCTATGAGCCCAATCATCCGATGGCCGATGAGGCGGGCTATGTCTATTACCCCAACGTCAATGTCGTTGAGGAAATGGCCGACATGATTTCGGCCAGTCGCGCTTACCAGACCAACGTGGAAATGATGAACACCGCCAAGCAGATGATGCAGCGGGTTCTGACCTTGGGCCAGTAAGGCAAGGAGCAGGCAGATGAGCACGGTTGGCGCGGCAGGATCGGTGCTGGAGAAGTACCAGATCAAGAATGAAAGCAACTCCAGCAAGGAACTGGGCAAGAACCAGTTTCTCGAGCTGCTGGTTGCTCAGTTGAACAACCAGAACCCCCTGGAGCCGCAGGGTAATGGCGAATTTATTGCCCAGTTGGCGCAGTTCAGCCAGGTCGAAGGCATCGAGAAGCTTAATAGCAGCATGGGCTCATTGCTGTCCGGCTATCAGTCCTCGCAGGCCCTGCAGGCGTCTTCGCTGGTGGGGCGCAAGGTGATAGTACCGACCGACAAGGCGCTGGTAGATACCAGTGAAAGCTTCAAGGCCAGTGCCGTTTTGCCGGTAAGCAGCAATAACGTGTTCGTCAACGTGTATGACAATGCCGGCAGCCTGGTTAATCGTATCAACCTGGGTCAACAGCCGGCGGGCAATGTCAGCTTCATTTGGGATGGCAAGAATGCCAAAGGCGAGCTGATGCCGCCGGGAACCTACAAGTTCGAAGCCCAGGCTACGGTCGGTAACGAGAACAAAGGCCTTTACACCATGCTGCCGGCCAATGTCGACAGCGTTGTGCTGCCGCAAAACGGCGGCGAACTCATGTTGAACCTGGCAGGCATTGGCAGTATCGGCCTGTCCAAGGTGCAGATCATCGGTCAGTAAGCGCCGCTCGCGGCAAAGGAGACGAAGATGTCTTTCAATATCGGTCTCAGCGGCCTGCGTGCTGCCACCAAAGACCTCAACGTTACGGGCAACAACATTGCCAACGCCGGTACCGTTGGTTTCAAACAGTCGCGTGCCGAGTTCGCTGATGTGTATGCGTCCTCGGTGTTGGGTACGGGCAAGAACCCGCAAGGCAGTGGTGTATTGCTGGCGGATGTGTCGCAACTGTTCAATCAGGGCAACATCAACTACACGCAGAATGCGCTTGACCTGGCGATCAACGGCAACGGTTTCTTCCAGGTCAGCAACAACGGTGCCTTGAGCTATACCCGTGCCGGGTACTTCGGAACCGATAAGGATGGTTTCCTGGTCGATAATTTTGGCTACAACCTGCAGGGCTATACGGTCGACGCCAATGGCGTACTGCAACCTGGGGTCGTGGGTAATCTGCAGATTCGTACGGCTAGCCAGGATCCTCGGCCTACCTCGAGCATCGAGCAGGTTTACAACCTCAACTCGACCAATACCGTGCCGGTCAATGCCCCCTTCCGAGCGGATGATCCGACCACCTATAACTCATCAACCTCGCTGAACATTTACGACTCCCAGGGTAATGCGCACGTTTTTACCCAGTATTTCGTCAAGACCGGACCGAATAACTGGACGATGAACGTGCTGATCGACGGCGCACATCCCTTGGCTGGCGCACCCAACCTGGCTGCCACCACGGCAGCGGCAGGTGGTGCGACACCGGCTGCCGTATTGGCTGCTGCGCTGGGTACGCTGGATCCCGCTTCCGACTTCTATGCCGACATGAATACCCAGGTCAGTGCCTTGCTGGCCTCCGCGCCGCCGCCTAGTGCGGCAGATGTGGCAGCAGCTGTTGCCCGCGTAGGTGCTCAGTCGCCTATTAGTGCTAACCTGGCTTTTGACGCCGTGGGTCGTTTGCAGCCGATTACCGGTGTGTATGACCCCAATGCCGTGCCGGCCACGCCGCCGGATGCCAATGACTTCTGGCAGTTGAATGCCGATGGCACACTCAATCTCCGCCAGTGGACCCCTGCTAACCTCAACAATGGTACGCCCGCCGTGCCGGTGGCAAACGGTGCCAATGCCAATGTGGAGGGGGTGAATCTGGATATGCGTAATGCTACGCAATTTGCCAGCGCCTTTGCCGTCAACCGGGTGAGTCAGGATGGCTACACCACCGGCGAGTTGGCCGGATTGGAAATTGCTGAAACGGGCGAAGTGTTTGCGCGCTATACCAACGGCCAGTCGATGATTCAGGGGCAGATCATTCTGGCCAACTTTGCCAATGTGCAGGGGCTGACGCCGGTAGGTAAAACCCAGTGGGTGCAATCCTTCGAGTCAGGTGAGCCGGTGCGTAACCCACCTGCCACCGGTACGCTGGGGGCTTTGCAGGCTGGTGCGCTGGAAGACTCCAACGTCGAGTTGTCGGATCAGCTGGTCAATCTGATCGTGGCGCAACGCAACTACCAGGCCAATGCCAAGACCATCGAAACCGAAAGTGCGGTTACCCAGACCATTCTCAACATCCGCTAGTGACTGACAGACGCTCGCCAGTGTTTCGCCGCAGGGTGGAATGCTGGCGAGCGTCTGTTTGTATGCACCGGCAAAAGTCGCTTGCCGCCGCCGGCATTCTGTCGCCGCTGGTCTTCTCAGATTCTCCTTTACTTTCTTTATTTTTCTTTTAAATCAATAACTTATTAATATTTAAAAGAATGGCATGACTTGTGCATTTGTTTGCTCATCCCTTTCTTGGCCGAGGCCTGCAGCGGAGATCAGACATGGACAAGATGCTCTATATCGCCATGACCGGCGCCAGTCAGAATACCCTGGCTCAGCGTGCCCACGCCAATAACCTGGCGAACATATCCACCAGTGGTTTTCGCCGTGATTTCGAGCAGGCCCGCTCCATGCCGGTGTTTGGCGAAAGCCTGCCGGCGCGTGCCTATGCCATGAGCGAGCGTCCCGGCACCGACTTTACGCCGGGCAGCCTGCAGGAAACCGGGCGAGACCTGGACGTGGCGGTGGAAGGGCAGGGCTGGATTGCCGTACAGGCTGCTGATGGCAGCGAGGCTTACGTGCGTACGGCCAGTCTGCAGATCGATGCGCTCGGTCAGTTGCGTACCAGTGCCGGTCTGCCGGTGCTGGGCAACGCCGGACCGATCCTGGTGCCGCCGGAGGAGAAGGTCGAAATCGGCCAGGACGGCACGCTGAGTATTCGTGCGCTGGGTGAAGCGCCCAATGTGCTGGCTGAGGTCGACCGGATCAAGTTGGTCAACCCCGATCCCAAGCAGTTGGAGAAAGGCGTTGATGGCCTGATCCGCGTCAAGGGCGCGACCCAGCCGCAGGATGCCGACGCCAATGTGCGCATGGTGTCCGGCTTCGTCGAGTCGAGCAACGTCAATGCGGTCGATGAAATGACCTCCATGCTGTCGCTGGCGCGACAGTTCGAACTGCACGTGAAGATGATGCGTACCGCCGAGGACAATGCCGCGGCTATGGCACGGGTCATGCAACTGAGCTGATGAGTAGATAAGGGCGTCATGAATCCGACGCCCGAGGAGAGTAACCATGCTTCCGGCACTGTGGGTCAGCAAGACCGGTCTGTCCGCCCAGGACATGAACCTGACGACCATTTCCAACAACCTGGCCAACGTCTCGACCACGGGTTTCAAACGTGATCGTGCCGAGTTCGAGGATCTGCTGTACCAGATTCGTCGCCAACCGGGTGGTCAGTCCAGTCAGGACAGCCAGTTGCCCAGCGGCTTGCAGCTGGGTACCGGGGTGCGCATCGTCGGTACGCAGAAGATCTTCACGGCTGGCAGCCTGCAGACCACCGAGCAGCCGCTGGACATGGCGATCAATGGCCGCGGTTTCTTCCAGGTGCTGCTGCCCGATGGCACGGTGTCCTACACCCGTGACGGCAGCTTCCACCTCAACTCCGACGGCCAGCTGGTGACCTCCAACGGCTTTGCCCTGGAGCCGGCCATCGTGCTGCCGCCCGAGGTGCAGACCTTCATGGTCGGTGAAGACGGCACGGTGTCGGTGACCACCTTTGGCGATCCACAGCCGCAGGTGATCGGCAATATCCAGACGGCCGACTTCATCAATCCGGCGGGCCTGCAGGCGATCGGCAACAACCTGTTCCTGGAGACCGGCGCCAGTGGTGCACCGCAGGTCGGTACGCCGGGCCTGACCGGATTGGGCACGGTGCTGCAGAACACCCTGGAAAACTCCAACGTCAGTGTGGTGGAAGAGATGGTCAACATGATCACCACCCAGCGCGCTTACGAGATGAACTCCAAGGTGGTGTCCACCGCGGATCAGATGCTCTCGTTCATCACCCAGCAACTCTGAGTCTTGAGGTGATTGTCATGCCTGCCGCCAAATTGCTGTCGCTGTTGAGCTTGAGCCTGCTGCTGGCCGCCTGTGTGGCGCCGCAGCCCAAGCCGGATGACCCCTACTATGCCCCGGTGATGCCGCGTACCCCGCTGCCGCCGGCGCAGAACAGTGGTGCCATCTACCAGGCGGGCTTCGAGACCAACCTGTATGACGATCGCAAGGCGTTCCGGGTAGGCGACATCATCACCATCACCCTCAACGAGCGGACCCAGGCCAGCAAGAACGCCAATGCCCAGTTGTCCAAGGACAGCAACACCAACATGGGGGTGACCTCGCTGTTCGGTGGTGGGGTGTCCCTGGCCAACCCGCTGCAGGGAAGCCTCAATCCGCTGCAGGCTGACGACCTGACACTGGGCGTGGAGTACGGCGGTACCCGTAGCACCAAGGGCGACAGCAAGGCGGCGCAGGGCAACAGCCTGAGCGGCTCGATCACCGTCACCGTGGCCGAAGTCATGCCCAACGGCATCCTCATGGTGCGCGGCGAGAAGTGGATGACCCTGAATACCGGGGATGAGCTGGTGCGCATTGCCGGTCTGGTGCGTGCTGACGATATCGCCACGGACAACACCGTAGCGTCGACCCGTATTGCCAACGCGCGGATTACCTACTCGGGCACCGGCTCGTTTGCTGACGCCAGCCAGCCGGGTTGGCTGGATCGTTTCTTCATGAGCCCGATGTGGCCGTTCTGACAAGGTGGCAGTGATGAATCCGTGCAGCTTCCATTCCCGTACTGCCTACAGCCTGGTGGCCGTACTTGGCCTGCTCTGGCTGATGCTTGCCGCGCCCGTGCAGGCGGCGCGTCTCAAGGATCTGGCCAGCATCCAGGGTGTGCGCAGCAACCAGTTGATCGGCTACGGCCTGGTCGTCGGCTTGAATGGCACGGGTGACCAGACCACCCAGACGCCCTTCACCCTGCAGACCTTCAACAACATGCTGGCACAGTTCGGTATCAAGGTGCCGGCCGGCAGTGGCAACGTGCAACTGAAGAACGTCGCGGCGGTATCGGTGCATGCCGAGCTGCCGGCCTTTGCCAAGCCCGGGCAGACCATCGATATCACCGTGTCGTCGATCGGCAATGCCAAGAGCCTGCGCGGTGGCAGCCTGCTGCTGACGCCGCTGAAGGGCATCGATGGCAACGTCTATGCGGTGGCCCAGGGTAACCTGGTGGTCGGTGGCTTCGACGCTCAGGGTGGCGATGGTTCGCGGATCACCGTCAACGTACCGTCCGCCGGGCGTATTCCTTCCGGGGCCACGGTGGAGCGTGCGGTGCCGAGTGGCTTTGACCAGGGCAACAGCCTGGTGCTCAACCTCAACCGTCCGGATTTCACCACCGCCAAGAATATCGTCGATACCCTCAACGAACTGCTCGGCCCGGGCGTGGCCCGGGCGCTGGATGGCGCGTCGATCAGTGTCAGCGCACCGGCCGACCCCGGGCAGCGCGTCGATTACCTGTCGATCATCGAGAACCTGGACGTTGAGGTGGGCCAGGCAGTGGCCAAGGTGATCATCAATTCGCGCACCGGGACCATCGTCATCGGCCAGAACGTCAAGGTTCAGCCGGCGGCGGTGACCCACGGCAGCCTGACCGTGACCATCACCGAAGATCCGATTGTCAGCCAGCCCGAGGCACTGTCCGCTGGTGAAACCGCGGTGGTGCCGCGCTCGCGGGTGAATGCCGAGCAGGAGGCGCGGCCTATGTTCAAGTTTGGCCCGGGTACGACCCTCGATGAGATCGTCCGGGCAGTCAACCAGGTAGGCGCAGCGCCTTCCGACCTGATGGCGATTCTCGAAGCCCTCAAACAGGCCGGTGCACTGCAGGCCGATCTGATCGTGATCTGAGGAGACGGCCATGCAAGCGCGCACGTCCGGCATCGACTCCGGTGCATACAGCGACCTCAACCGCCTGGGCCAGTACAAGGTGGGGGGCGACAGCGAAGCCAATATTCAAAAGGCCGCGCAGGAGTTCGAGTCGCTGTTCATCAACCAGATGCTCAAGGCCATGCGTGCCGGCAACGAGGTATTTGCCGAAGGCAACTTCCTCAACAGCAGCGAGAGCAAGACTTACCAGGATATGCATGACCAGCAACTGTCGGTGACCCTGGCCAAGGAGGGCGGCATTGGCCTGGCCGATGTACTGGTGCGGCAGATGAGCAAGCTCAAGGAACGTGCCAGCCGGCCCAATCCCTTTGCTCAAGAAGGCTCGGCAGGCGTGCCGCCGGCAGTAACCGTCAGCCAGATGAATACCCCGAGCGCCTGGCCCAGTTCGCCACAGGCCGCGCTGAACAGCCGTCTGCCGGCTGCCGGCGAGGCCGCCCGCGACGACTCGCGGCTGCTTAACCAGCGCCGTCTGGCCCTGCCAGGACGCGGCAGTGAGCGTTTGCAGGTCGCCATGGATGCGGCACAGCCCCCACAATTGGCGGCGCGTGACTGGGTGCCTGCGCGCAGTTATGCGGCACCTGCCGAACGACCCTTGCAGACGCAGGGCAGCCAGGTGCTCAACTTCGATACGCCAGCCGATTTCGTAGCCAGCCTGATGCCTATGGCCGAGCAGGCTGCTGCCAAGATAGGTGTCGACCCACGCTATCTGGTGGCGCAGGCAGCGTTGGAAACTGGCTGGGGCAAGTCGATCATCAAGCAGGGCGGGGAAAGCAGCCATAACCTGTTCGGTATCAAGTCGCACGGCTGGAAGGGCGCCTCCGCTTCGGTGATGACCACCGAGTACCACAATGGCCAGGCGATCAAGGAGCGCGCCAGCTTCCGTAGCTACGACTCGCTGGCGCAGAGCTTCGATGACTATGTGACTTTCCTGCAAAGCAACGGACGTTATCGTACCGCCCTGCAGCAGACCGCCAATCCCGAACAGTTCATGCGTGAGCTGCAGCGGGCAGGCTATGCCACCGACCCGCAGTATGCGCGCAAGGTCAACCAGATCGCCCGCCAACTGGACACCTACCAGCGGGTAGCCGATGCCAGCCGCCCGACGGCACAACAGCGGACCTAAGCCATGGCAGACCTTCTCAATATTGGCCTTTCCGGCCTGGCCGCCAACAAGACGTCGCTGACGGTTACCGGCCACAACATCAGCAACGTCAATACGCCTGGTTTTAGCCGCCAGGACACCGTGCAAGCTACTCGCGTGCCGCAGTTCAGTGGTTCGGGCTATATCGGCTCCGGGACCACCCTGGTCGATATCCGTCGCAGCTACAGCGAGTTCCTGAGTACCCAGCTGCGCAGCAGCACGGCACTCAATAGCGACGTGAAGTCCTACAAAAGTCAGATCGAGCAGCTGGATTCGCTGCTGGCCGGCAATACCACCGGCATTACGCCGTCGCTGCAACAGTTCTTCTCCTCGTTGCAGACGGCTGCGGAAGATCCCGCCAATATTCCGGCACGACAGCTGGTGCTGTCCGAGGCCGAAGGCCTGGCACGGCGTTTCAATACCATCTATGACCGCCTGGCCAGCCAGAACGAATTCATCAACAAGCAGATGCAGGTCACGACCGAGCAGATCAATCGGCTTGCCGGTTCGATCGGTCAGCTGAACGATGCCATTGCCGTGGCCGCTGCCAATGGGGCGGCACCCAATGACCTGCTGGATGCCCGCGAAGAAGCAGTTCGCCAGCTGTCGACCTATATCGGTGTGACCGTGGTGCCGCAGGATGACAACACCTACAACCTGTTTATCGGCAGTGGCCAGCCCTTGGTGGTTGGCAATACGGTGAGCAAGCTGGAGGCGGTGATTGGTCGTGGTGATCCAACCCGCTTCGAGATTGACTTTGTCAGTGGCTCCTCGCGGCAGGCGGTGACCACCCAGCTATCCGGCGGTGAATTAGGCGGATTGATTCGTTATCGAGAAGAGGTGCTGGATGCCACGCTCAACAGCGTAGGCCGTTTGGCCATCGCCATGAACAGCGAAATCAACGCCCAGTTGGGCCAGGGGCTCGACCTCAAGGGTAATGTCGGGGTGGCGCTGTTCAATAACCTGAATGACGCGCAGCTGGCTGATCTGCGGGCGCGGCCGTATGCCGACAACATTTCGAGCGTGGATGCCTCGGTGAGTATCCGTGATAGCCAGTTGCTGACTGCCAGCGACTATCGCCTGGAGTATGACGGGGTTTCCGCGCCTGCCGGCTATACCGCACGGCGCCTCAGTGACAATGCAGTGATGACGGTCAGCGCGGATGGTGCGGGCGGATTGCGTCTGAGTGATGGCAATGGCGTGGATCAGGGCATTACCGTCAACCTGACGGGCACCCCAAATGCCGGTGATCGTTTCCTCCTGCAGCCGACCCGTCGTGGTGCGGCAGACATCCGCAGCGTGCTGGACCAACCCGATCAGCTGGCATTTGCTGCGCCGCTGCGTAGCCAGGCCAATCTGCAGAATGCCGGTAATGGCGTGATCGGTCAGCCAAACGTGACCCTGGTGATCGATCCGGCCAGCCTGCCGCAGCAGAACTTCGTTTCCGACCCGCTGCGCCTGCAGAACCTGCAGGCGTTGGGCAGTATCGAATTGCGTTTCAACCAGGCGACCAATCAGCTGGAGTTTGTCACGCCGCTGCCTGCCGGGGTCAGTATTACCAGCGTGCCACAAACCTCGCCCCCTCCGCCGGCAGCTCCAGCCCCGGCGCCTACACCGATTACCGGGTTGAACGTGACCCCCGGGCAAAGCAATAACCTCAGCTATGCGATTGTGGTGACCAGCGGTGGGGTAACCCAGAGCTATACCGTCGAACAAACCTTCAGTGGTCGCCCGGTCGAGGGAGATCGTTTCAGTGTGGGGCAGAACCTCAGTGGCGTTTCGGATAACCGTAATGCTCTGCGTCTCGTCGACCTGCAGAATGCTCAGGTGGTGGGTGTCAGCTCCGGGCCCAATGGTCTGGTGGCCGGGGTTAGTTTTACCGATGGTTATGGCGATCTGGTGGAACGCGTCGGTACGCTGACTGCCCAGGCGCGGATCGACGATACCGCTACCAGTGCGATTCTCAAGCAGGCGACGGACAATCGCGATTCGCTGTCAGCGGTCAACCTGGATGAAGAGGCAGCCAACCTGATCAAGTTTCAGCAGTATTACCAGGCTTCGGCGCAAATCATTCAAGTTGCGCGCAGCCTGTTCGATACCCTGATCGGGACCTTCAGGTAAGCGCCGGACGAATTAGGTGAGGACTGGCTGTTGGTTGGCCAGTCGATACAGCGGCAAGCCCACCCTTGGACTTGTTGAAGTGGACGGGAGGCAGACTCCCATGGCGACAAGAGGCTTTCTATGCGCATCTCAACCTTGCAGGCATTCAATAACGGCGTTGCCGGCTTGCAGCGCAACTATGCCAATGTGACCCGTACTCAAGAGCAGATCAGTACGGGTAACCGGATCCTCACCCCGGCCGATGATCCGGTAGCCTCGGTACGCCTGTTGCAGTTGGAGCAGCAGCAGAATGTCCTTAACCAATACGCAGAAAACCTCACCGCCGCGAAAAACAGCCTGACCCAGGAAGAGGTTAGCCTCAACTCCGCCAACACTATCCTGCAGCGTGTGCGAGAGCTGGCCGTGCAGGCCGGTAATGGTGCCCTGAGCAGCAAGGATCGCGCCTCCATTGCTGCTGAGCTGCAGGAACGAGAGGACGAACTGTTGGGCGTGATGAACACCCGTAATGCCCGCGGTGAGTACCTGTTTGCCGGCTTCCAGGGTAAAACCCAGCCGTTTGTCCGACAGGCTGACGGCAGCTATGCCTATCAGGGGGATGAAGGGCAGCGCAAGATCCAGATCGCCAGCTCGCTGGATATTCCCATCAGTGACAACGGCAAGAAGACCTTCGTCAATATCACCGATGCCGGGCGTCTGCAATTGGCTCCGCCCGGGGCGCCGGGTTTGCCAGGGCTGCGCGTCAGTACACCGCTGGTGCAGGATGAAGTGGCCTTCAGCGGCACCCCGGCGTTCCCGCCCGGCGGTATCGAAATCGAGTTTGATACGGTCAACCCGCAAAACTACGAAATTCGTTCGATTGCTCCGCCTGCCGTGCTGGGTAGCGGCACGCTGGATAGTGACCCGGCCAAGCAGGACAAACTGGTATTCCGTGGCGTGGTGGTGAACTTCGACGGCACCCCGGCTGGCGGCGAACTGGTGCAGATCACCCCGCGCCAGGTGGGCGGCGTGGATGTGCAGAAACAAGGCGTGCTCGACAGCATTGCCACTTTGCGTCAGGCGCTGCTGGATGCGCCAGACACACCCAACGGCAACCTGCAGGTGCGTGATGCCGTGGCCTTGGGCTTGACCAATCTGGACCATGCCATGGTGACGCTCGACGGTGTCCGTGGGGAAATCGGTGCACGCCTGAACATTGTGGAAACCACGCAGACCGACAACGAGGATGTCAGCCTGGTCAACAAAAGCGTGCAGGCCCAGTTGCGCGAGCTGGACTACGCCGAAGCGTTATCGCGCCTGTCCTTTGAAAGCATCGTGCTGGAGGCTGCCCAGCAAAGCTACGTGAAAATCGCCGGGTTGACCCTGTTCAGCCAGATGTAAGACGCCTGTCTGGGGCGAGTGGCATGCCTGTCAACCCGTTGTCAGAAAAAAACGCAAAAAAACTTAAAAAAGTCCTCAAGCTTTCCCGCCACCCGACGATAACCAGTACGAATGCGAGGTAAATGGTGGGCCAGCCCAGGCTGAACACCTAGGCCCGCACCACCAGGCTACCTTAAGTACCCGCCCATTGGAGGCTCATACCATGGCACTTACAGTCAATACCAACGTTGCATCGCTCAATACCCAGCGCAACCTGAATAATTCCTCCAATGCGCTGAGTACCTCCCTGCAACGCCTGTCCACCGGTTCGCGCATCAACTCCGCCAAAGACGATGCTGCTGGTCTGCAAATCTCCAACCGTCTGACCAGTCAGGTGAATGGCCTGGGTGTCGCGGTACGCAATGCCAACGATGGTATCTCCCTGGCGCAAACCGCCGAAGGCGCCCTGCAACAGTCCACCAACCTGCTGCAGCGCATGCGCGACCTGGCCCTGCAGTCGGCGAACGGCTCGAACAGTGCCGAAGACCGCGGCTCGCTGCAAAAAGAGGTGGCCCAACTGCAGAGTGAGTTGTCGCGCATTGCCACCACCACGACCTTCGGTGGCCGCAAAGTGCTGGACGGTACTTTTGGCACCTCCAGCTTCCAGGTGGGTTCCAATGCCAACGAAACCATCGATATCACTCTGACCAGTGCGGCGGCGGATAAACTGGGCAATCACACGCTTAAGTCGAACGGGAGCATTTCTGCTGGCGTGGCTTCAGCTGCCGCCACAACTGCGCCGGTTAACGGCTTGGATGCTCAGTCTTTGATTGTTACTGGTTTTTCGGGGCAAAAGACCATTACTACAAGTGCTAACGATACGGCTAAAGCAGTTGCGGACAAGATCAATGCCGAGACCTTGAATACCGGCGTTAAGGCAGAAGCCAAGACGGGGGCGGAGCTCAGCGCTCTGGCCGAGACCGGTGTTGTGTCGTTCAAGCTTTCCGGTTCGAACTCCACCGCGGTAGACATCAGCGCTAACATCACCGACACCAACGATCTGAGTTCTCTGGTCGATGCCATCAACGCCAAGTCGGCAGATACCGGCATCACTGCCAGTGCTTCGCCGAACAAAGATGGCAAGCTGGTGCTCGAGAGCAAGGCCGGTTATGACATCAAAATCGAGAATTTCTCGGTGGCCGATGGTGATGCTACCAACAACGCAATCGTCAAAGTGGCCGCGCTGAAATCCGATGGCACCTATGTCCCCTCCGCCTCTGCTATTACCCTTGAAGAACCTGATGAAACTGCCGTCGGTACCGGTACCGACTCCACAACCGTGAGTGGTTTCGTCACCTTTTCTTCAACCAAGTCCTTTTCCGTCAATGGCGGCACCGCAGAGTTCCTGGGATCTACCGCTGCAAACTCAAGCCTGGAAACTGTCGCTAAGATCGACATCAAAACTGCAGCGGGTGCTCAGTCAGCCATCGCAGTGATCGACTCGGCCATGGCTCAGATCGATGACCAGCGTTCCAGCTTGGGTGCCGTGCAGAACCGCTTCGAGAACACCATCTCCAACCTGCAGAACATCTCGGAGAACGTATCGGCTGCCCGTGGCCGTATCCAGGACACCGACTTCGCTGCAGAAACCGCCAACCTGAGCAAGAATCAGGTGCTGCAACAGGCCGGTACGGCGATCCTGGCGCAGGCCAACCAGTTGCCGCAGGCAGTGCTGAGCCTCCTGCGTTAAGCTGAAACGAGCGGTATGCTTGAACACGGGGGGTAGTGCTTGGCGCTACTCCCCGTCTTGCCATGCGAGGTGAGCTTATGGATATCAACAGTATGGCGGCTGGCGGCTTGTCGTCGGTCAGCCGCCCGGCCCAGTCGGTCAGTCGCGCTGAGCCGTCAGGCGCTGCGCAGCCTGTGCAGCCTGCCACTGCGGCCGAAACCGTGCGCGCAGCGCGGGAAACGGCCGATACGGCCCGGCAAGGCGAACAGCCGCTTGAAGAGGCGGTTTCCAGCATCCAACAGTTTGTGCAGACCGTGCAGCGTAACCTGAACTTTTCCCTGGATGACTCCACGGGGCGAGTGGTGGTGAAAGTGACCGACGGTGCTTCCGGCGAAGTCATTCGCCAGATTCCCTCGGAAGAAGCGTTGCGTTTGGCGGAAAGCCTGGAACAAGCGCGCAGCCTGTTGTTCAAGGCGGAAGCCTGAGTAAACTGGCATGATTCTTGTGTGAAAGGGAGCGCAACGAATCAGAACGTCAACCCATTGACGAGGTGGCTAACATGGCAGCTATAACCGGCATCGGCTCAGGTGTGGACATCAATAGCATCGTTTCGGCACTGGTCAGTGCAGAACGAGCGCCCAAGGATGCCCAGCTGGCACGCCTGGAAAAAGCCAGTACCACCAAGTTCACTGCCCTGGGCCAGCTCAAGGGCGCCGCCAGCGCACTGCAGGCCGCGCTCAAGGAGCTCAACAAGCCTGAGTTGTTCGACAAACGTACGGCGACTTCCTCGGACAGCAAGCTGGCCACGGCCAGCGCCAGCACCACTGCGCTTTCCGGCAGCTATCAGCTGGAAGTGCGTAGCCTGGCCACCAGCAGCAAGGTGGCTACGCAAAGCCTGGCATCGACCTTCAATGCAGCCAGTGACGGCACCTTCGATGTTCGGGTGGGCTCTGGTACTGCCGTGGAAGTGGCGGTGACGGCTGGAGATGACCTGGTAGCCATTCGTGACAAACTCAATGCTGCGCTGAAAGATCAGGGCGTGACGGCCAACGTTGTCAACGATCCTGCTGCAGAGACTTCACGCCTGGTGCTCACGGGTAAGGAAACCGGTGCCGGCAAGGACATCGTCATTGAGAAGGCCAGTGCCGGGCTGACTGATCTGCAAATCGACCCCACAGTGGCGGTTAGCGACAGTTCGGCTGGCTACCTGACCCAGGCAGCCGATGCGGAATTTGCCATTGATGGCCTGACCCTGTTCAGTGGCAAAAACAGCATCAGCGATGCCATACCCGATGTGACCCTCAATCTGCTCAAGGCCGAGCCTGGTACCAACCTGACCATTACCGTGGGGCAGGACACCGGCGGGGTGAAGAGCAGTATCAAGAAATTCATTGATACCTATAACACGCTGATCACCACCAGTAACCAACTGACCGGGGTTACCTCCGCGGGCGAGGGCAAGCCGCCTGTAGTGGGTGGCCTGGTCGGTGATGCGTCGGTGCGCACCCTGTTGGGTGGCCTGCGTGCCGAGTTGGGTAATCCGGCCACCGGCAGTGGCGACAGTTTGCGTGTGCTCGCTGATTTGGGGATTACCACGCAAAAAGACGGCACGCTGAAAATCGACGATACGGTTTTCGATAAGGCGCTCAAGGAAAACTATGACGCGGTGGGGGCGTTCTTCACCGGGGATAGCGGCCTTATGGCGCGTCTGGATAAGCGCATCAATGGTTTTGTTCAGACTGGCGGCATTCTTGAGCAGCGTATGAACAGCCTGCAGGCCACCATCAAGGACATCGACAAGCAGAAAGAAAGCCAGAACCTGCGCATCGCCAAGGTACAGGAACGCTTGCTCAAGCAATTCAATGCCATGGACTCGCTGGTCAGCCAGCTCAACAGCACCAGTGACCGCCTGACTCAGTCGTTGGGTAGCCTGCCTGGTTTCGTCAAGAAGGAAAGTTAACCCGTGAGCAACCCCATCGATACCTACAAGTCCGTCAAGACACAGCAGGACGTGACACCTTATCGTGCCGTGCAGATATTGCTACAGGGGGCTTTGGATCGTCTTTCCCTGGCCCGCCATGCCTTGCAGGAAGGCAACCCAGAGGTTCGTGGTCTGGCGGTTGGCAATACCCTGGATATCATCGGCGTGTTGCAAGGCAGCCTGGACAAAGAATTGGGTGGGGAAATTGCCGCCAACCTGGATGCCTTGTATGACTATATGACTCGTCGCCTGGCGGGTGTGGCGCTGGATCGCACACCGCGTAGCCTGGATGAGGTGACTGCGCTCCTGGAACAGATCAAGTCGGCCTGGGATGCTATCGGGCCCGAAGTCGAGCCGGTGTCGCCGGCCTGACTGTCCAGACGCGGTCATGGCCCTAAGTGCGCTGTTAGCTGTTGTTTTGACTCAAGCTTTTCGTGTGCTTGCCGATAACCAAGTATCAGCAACACACATCGTGCGGAGTCATCATGAATGCCATGGCAGCCCTCAAGCAGTACCAAACGGTCAATACCCAGGCGCAGGTGTTCGATGCCAGCCCGCATCGACTGATTCAGATGTTGATGGAGGGTGGGCTCAGTCGGCTGGCGCAAGCCAAGGGAGCGATGGAGCGTGGTCAGGTAGCCTTGAAGGGCGAGTTGCTGGGCAAGGCGATTGCCATCATTGGCGGCTTGCGTGAAGGGCTCGACTTGCGTCAGGGTGGTGAGCTGGCGGCTAATCTGGATAGCCTGTACGAGTACATGAGTAGCCGCCTGCTGCAGGCCAATCGCAGTAATGATGTGGCTATCATCGATGAAGTGGCCGGCCTGCTGCGTGAAGTAAAAAGCGGTTGGGATGGCATTGCCAATCAGATCTAACCCGTTGGGGACACAGCCATGAGCCTGTCGGTACAACGTCTGGAACAAACGGGCTGCGCATTGCGTGCAGCCTTGGCGGCACGTGACTGGGCGGCTATTGGTGAGCTGGATCAGCTGTGCCGGGCACTGGTTGATGAAGCCATGGATGAGTCGGTGCGTGACGAAGCACAGCTGCGTGGCCGTCTCGAAGAATTGTTGGCCCTTTACCGTGAGTTGGTGCAGCTCTGTCAGAGCGAGCAGCAACGTCTGGCCAGTGAGCTTTTGCAGCTTAATCAGTCGCAACAGGGCGCCAAGGTGTATCAGTTGTTTGGCTGAGGCACTGTTACGGCGTGCAGGCAAGCTGCACGCCAGGCTTGATCCTGCGCAGTATCCTTTCAGTATTTTCAGAAATTTCACGCCATTAAATTGACTCTTGTCGGTCTTTTGACTTTACTAGTGGCCAATTGCCGGCTGGGCTGATTGTTCAGCCTAGCGGCAGGCTGCCCGTGTCAGCCTTTTCTCTTACCGTCGTTGAGTCAGAAGCCAAGCCATGTGGCGAGAAACCAAGATTCTGTTGATCGATGATGATGCCGCGCGTCGTCATGACCTGGGCGTCATTCTGAACTTCCTAGGTGAGGAGCATCTGGCCGCTAGCAGCCAGCAATGGCCCTCGCTGCTTGATGGCCTGGCAGACTGTCGTACCTTGTCGGTCGCGCTGGTTGGACAAGTTGATGGCAAGGGCGGGGTACTGGAGCTGCTGCGCCAGTTAGGCGAGCGTGATGAGTTTCTGCCGATCCTGCTGGTCGGTGAGGCACCGACTGCACAGTGGCCGGAAGACTTGCGCCGCCGCGTTCTGGTCAGCCTGGATATGCCGCCCAGCTACAACAAGCTGCTCGATTCGCTGCACCGTGCTCAGGTCTACCGTGAAATGTACGACCAGGCTCGTGAGCGTGGCCGTCAGCGCGAGCCGAATCTGTTCCGTAGCCTGGTAGGTACCAGTCGTGCCATCCAGCAAGTGCGCCAGATGATGCAGCAGGTTGCCGATACCGAGGCCAGCGTGCTGATCCTTGGCGAATCGGGAACCGGTAAGGAAGTGGTAGCGCGCAACCTGCACTACCACTCCAAGCGGCGTGAGGCGCCTTTTGTGCCGGTCAACTGTGGGGCCATTCCCGCCGAGCTGTTGGAAAGCGAACTGTTCGGTCATGAGAAGGGTGCCTTTACCGGGGCAATCAGTAGCCGTGCCGGGCGTTTTGAGTTGGCCAACGGGGGCACCCTGTTCCTCGATGAAATTGGCGATATGCCGCTGCCGATGCAGGTCAAGCTGCTGCGCGTACTGCAGGAGCGGACCTTCGAGCGGGTAGGCAGCAATAAAACGCAAAGTGCCGACGTGCGTATCATCGCCGCCACCCACAAGGATCTGGAGAAGATGATCGAGGAGGGCAGTTTCCGCGAGGACCTGTACTACCGACTGAATGTCTTTCCCATCGAGATGGCCCCGTTGCGCGAGCGTATCGAGGACATTCCTCTGTTGATGAACGAGCTGATTTCGCGCATGGAGCATGAGAAGCGTGGTTCCATTCGCTTCAACTCGGCGGCCATCATGTCGCTGTGTCGGCATGACTGGCCGGGTAACGTGCGCGAGCTGGCCAACCTGGTTGAGCGCATGGCCATCATGCACCCCTACGGAGTGATCGGCGTGGCCGAGCTGCCGAAGAAATTCCGGCATGTCGATGATGAGGACGAGCAGCTCTCCAGCCTGCGTGAGGAGTTGCAGGAGCGTGACGCGTTGATGGGTAATTTGCCGAGCCTGGAAAGTGGCGCGTTGCTGCCGCCGGAAGGTATCGACCTCAAGGAATACCTGGGCAACCTGGAGCAAGACCTGATCCAGCAGGCCCTGGATGACGCTGCCGGGGTGGTGGCGCGCGCCGCCGAGCGCTTACGTATCCGGCGTACCACCTTGGTCGAGAAGATGCGCAAGTACGGCATGAATCGGCGTGACGAGGATGATGAGGCTGAGTAACTGTATGCCGGTTTCTTGGCGATGATTGTTTGTTTTTAAAATAAGCCATTGATTTTAGTGGCTTATTTTTTGGGCACAGGCTTTGCAGTGATTCTCGCAACTGAACGTGGCTGACCGTTTTTCGACGGTAGGCCTTTGATGCGAGAGCCGAGCATGAGCATGCACCCTTACAGCCTGCGTCCTGTTGCCGATGAGCAGCAAGCGGCTAACCAGCTCCAGCAGCGTGTCGAACAGTTGCAGCAGATGTCGCTGCAGCTGGGCAACTCCTATGGCTTGCTGGAAGCCCGCGTCAGCGAGCTGAAGGGGCAATTGGCCCAGGCCAGTGCCGAGCGTCTGGAGCAGCTGGCAGAAAAGGAGCGCCTGGCCCAGCGTCTGCAGAGCCTGCTGGATATCCTGCCGGGTGGGGTCGTGGTGCTGGACGGTCGTGGTCGGGTGGTCGAGGCCAACCCGCTGGCGCTTGAGTTGCTGGGCGAGCCGCTGCTGGGTGTGTTCTGGCGGGAAGTCATCCAGCGTAGCTTCGCTCCGCGTGCCGATGATGGCCATGAAATTTCCCTACAGGACGGACGTCGCCTGTCGCTGGCCACGCGTTCGCTGGCCGGTGAGCCGGGGCAGCTGATTCTGCTGACCGATCTGACGGAAACTCGTCGCTTGCAGGATGAGCTGGCACGGCATGCCCGGCTCTCTGCGTTAGGTCGCATGGTTGCTTCGCTGGCCCACCAGATACGCACACCGCTATCCACCGCCTTGCTGTATGCCAGTCACCTGGCTGAGCAGACGCTTCCTGTGGAGCAGCAGCAGCGCTTTGCCGCACGACTCAAGGAGCGCCTGCATGAGCTGGAGCGACAGGTGCGTGACATGCTGGTCTTTACGCGTGGCGACCTGCCGTTGCCTGACCGCCTGACGCCAGCGCAATGCCTGTTTGCCCTGCGCGAGGCCAGTGCCCAGTTGCTGGAAGGGCAGCAGGTACGTTGGCAATGCGATGCACGCGATGGCTTGCTGGTGTGCCATCGCGATGTCTTGCTGGGCGCGTTGCACAACTTGCTGGAAAATGCCTGCCAGTCTGCGCCAGGCCCGCTGCGCATCAAGGTGCATCTGTACCGGCGGGGTGAGCACTTGCGCCTGTGCGTGAGTGACAATGGCCCTGGTATGGCGGCCCAGCTTGTGCAGCAGCTGGGTGAGCCGATGGTGAGTAGCAAGCCGCAAGGGACGGGGCTCGGGCTGGCGGTCGTCAAGGCGGTGGCGCAAGCTCATCGCGGCCAGCTGCTGATGTTTTCACGTCTGAGGCGTGGTACCTGCGCGGTGCTGGAGCTGCCCCTGCTGGTGGCGGCAAGCGAGGTGCTCTCATGTCCCCGTTGATTCTGCTGGTCGAGGATGATGCGGCCTTGCGCGAGGCGCTCGGCGAAACGCTACAACTAGGCGGCTACGCCGTCCGCCCCTGCGCCAGTGCTGAGCAGGCGCTGGCCGAGTTGACGCGCCAGTCGTTCAGTCTGGTATTGAGTGATGTGAACATGCCGGGCATGGATGGCCATCAGTTGCTGCAACAGATTCGCCAGCAGCAGCCTTGGTTGCCGGTTTTGCTGATGACTGCCTATGCCAGTGTCGAGCGTGCGGTATCGGCGATGCGCGAGGGTGCGCAGGATTATCTGGTAAAACCCTTCGAGCCGCGTCAGTTGCTGCAGGAGGTGGCACGTCATGCACGCGGCCAGTTGCAGGAAGATGACGGCCCGGTTGCGGTCGAGGCCAGCAGTCGGCAGCTGCTGGAGCTGGCGGCGCGGGTGGCGCGCAGTGACAGCACGGTGTTGATTACCGGGGAGTCGGGCAGTGGCAAGGAGGTGCTGGCGCGTTATCTGCACCAGCAGTCACCCCGCAGCCAGGGACCGTTCATTGCCATCAACTGTGCGGCCATTCCGGAGAATATGCTGGAAGCGACGCTGTTCGGTCATGAGAAAGGCGCGTTTACCGGCGCGGTACAGAGCCAGCCGGGCAAGTTCGAACTGGCGCAGGGCGGCACGTTACTGCTTGATGAGGTCTCGGAGATGCCCCTGGCCTTGCAAGCCAAGTTGCTGCGTGTGCTGCAGGAGCGCGAAGTGGAGCGGGTGGGTGCACGCAAGGCCATTCAGCTGGATATTCGTGTGCTGGCCACCAGCAACCGTGACCTGCAGGCGGAAGTGAGTGCGGGGCGTTTCCGTGAAGACCTGTTCTATCGCCTGTCAGTGTTCCCGCTGGCCTGGCTGACGTTGCGCCAGCGTCCGGCGGATATCCTGCCCTTGGCCGAGCGCCTGTTGCGGCGCCATGCGGCCAAGCTGCACATGGCCAACGTACAGCTGGGTGACTCGGCCCGCCAGGCGCTGCTCGCGCACGCCTGGCCAGGTAATGTGCGTGAGCTGGACAACGCTATGCAGCGCGCATTGATTTTGCAGCAGGGCGGGCTGATCCAGGCCGCCGACCTGTGCCTGCAGGGGGCGCCGAGCGCCGTGCCGACCCGTACAGCTGCTGTTGCGCTGCCAGGTGTGACAGCCGCTGTCGAGCGGGACGAGCCTCTGGATGATGCACGGCGTCAGCATGAGTTCCAGCACATCATGGCTACTCTGAAAAGCGAGCGGGGGCGCCGTCGCGAGGCGGCCGAACGGTTGGGGATCAGCCCGCGTACCCTGCGCCACAAGCTGGCGCAGATGCGTGATGCCGGTCTGGATGTGGATGCCTATCTCTTCGGCTAGGAGCCTGGATGGTTGACCCGTGCAGGTGAACAGGCCGTACCGATTTGACCGGGCCTGATCTCTGGCTGGTACCTCCCTGCGCTAACGCTTTCTGAATCTGCATCGCAGGTTTATTGGCATCCTTGTTGCAAAGACCTTCTTAAAGCGCCGCAGCGCGTCAAAAAAATGCGGCCAGGAGGATCAGATGAGCCAGGGTGTCGAATTCAATCGCCTGATGTTGGAAATGCGTGCCATGCAAATGGATGCCATGGCGCGCGCAAAGCCAGTCGAGCAGCCCCTGGAGGTCGGTGCGCCGAGCTTCTCCGATCTGCTGGGCCAGGCGGTGAACAAGGTTAGCGATACCCAGCAGGCGGCTAACCAGCTGGCTACTGCGTTCGAGATGGGGCAGGGCGGGGTTGACCTGGCGGATGTGATGATTGCTTCGCAGAAGGCCAGTGTCTCCATGCAGGCGCTGACCCAGGTGCGCAACAAGGTCGTCCAGGCCTATCAAGACATCATGCAGATGCCGGTTTGAGGGTGGGCTGAATCATGGCTGAAGCAGCAGTGGAAAATATGCCGGTCAAAAGCGAAGCAGGTACCTCGGGTAAGCCGCTGTTGGGCCTGGCCTTTCTGGACAACCTGGCACAGATGTCGATGTTGCGCCAGCTAGGTTTGCTGGTGGGGCTGGCGGCCAGCGTAGCCATCGGTTTTGCCGTGGTGTTGTGGTCGCAGCAGCCGGATTACCGTCCCCTGTATGGCAGCCTGTCGGGTATGGACGCCAATCAGGTGGTCGAGGCACTGAATACCGCCAATATTCCGTTCCGCGTCGAGCCAAACTCCGGCGCCGTACTGGTCAAGGCCGATGACTTGGCACAGGCGCGTTTACGTCTGGCGGGTGCGGGTATTGCGCCGAGTGACGGCACCATCGGCTTTGAATTGCTGGATAAGGAACAAGGCCTGGGTACCAGTCAGTTCATGGAGGCCACGCGCTATCGGCGAGGCCTCGAAGGAGAGCTGGCACGTACCGTGGCCAGTCTCAACAACGTCAAGGCTGCCCGTGTACATTTGGCGATCCCCAAGAGTTCGGTGTTTGTGCGTGATGAGCGAAAGCCCAGCGCTTCGGTACTGGTCGAGCTTTATCCTGGGCGAGCGCTGGAGCCGGGGCAGGTAACGGCCATCGTCAACCTGGTGGCCACTAGCGTGCCTGAGCTGGATAAGTCGCAAGTCACTGTGGTCGACCAGAAGGGCAATCTGCTCTCTGATCAGCAGGAGCTATCCGAGCTGACTATCGCCGGGCGCCAATACGACTACAGCCGGCGTATGGAAAGCCTGTTTACCCAGCGCGTACACAGCATCCTGCAGCCTGTGCTGGGCAATGGGCGCTACAAGGCCGAGGTGTCTGCCGATGTGGATTTCAGTGCCGTGGAATCGACGTCGGAAATGTTCAACCCGGATCAGCCGGCGCTACGCAGCGAGCAACTGCTCAAGGAACAGCGGTCATCGGCGCTGGGGCCGCAAGGGGTGCCCGGTGCCTTGAGTAACCAGCCGCCGGGTGCCGCGGCAGCGCCTGAGCAGGCTGCCGCGGCTGCTCCCGCCGGGGCAGTGGCGCCGGGACAGCCGTTGCTTGACGCGAATGGCCAGCAGGTCATTGATCCGGCCACCGGCCAGCCCATGCTGGCACCTTACCCGGCCGACAAGCGTGATCAGACTACGCGCAATTTCGAGCTGGACCGTTCGATCAGTTATACCCGCCAGCAGCAGGGGCGCCTGAAGCGTCTCTCGGTAGCGGTGGTGCTGGATGATCAGATCAAGGTTGATCCGCAAAGTGGCGCGGTTACCCGCCAGCCCTGGAGTAACGAGGAGTTGGCGCGCTTCACCCGCCTGGTACAGGATGCCGTCGGCTTTGATGCCAGCCGTGGTGACAGCGTCAGCGTGATCAATGCGCCATTCAGCGATATGACCGGCGAGGAGTTGGCCGAGATTCCCTTCTACACCCAGCCGTGGTTCTGGGATATCGTCAAACAGGTGCTTGGCGTGTTGTTTATCCTGGTGCTGGTGTTTGGTGTGCTGCGCCCGGTACTCAATACCATCATCAATCCCGGTAAGGGTTCTGGTGCGGGCGAAGGTGGACGGGGTGGCGATGTCGAGCTGGGTGACCTGGAGGGTTTGGGTGGCGAGCTTAGCGAGGACCGTGTCAGTCTGGGTGGTCCGAGCAGTATCATGCTGCCCAGTCCGACCGAGGGCTACGAGGCGCAACTCAATGCCATCAAGAGCCTGGTCGCCGAAGACCCGGGTCGTGTGGCTCAGGTAGTCAAAGAGTGGATTAACGCCGATGAGTGACAATCGCCCCGGTAAGCTGAACAAGGTCGACAAGGCCGCTATTCTTCTGCTCTCGCTGGGTGAGACCGATGCCGCGCAGGTGCTTCGCCACATGGGGCCCAAGGAAGTCCAGCGGGTGGGTGTGGCGATGGCCGCGATGCGCAATATCCAGCGCGAGCAGGTAGAGCAGGTGATGAGCGAGTTCGTCGAGGTGGTTGGTGATCAGACCAGCCTGGGCGTCGGTGCCGATGGCTATATCCGCAAGATGCTGACCCAGGCACTGGGCGAGGACAAGGCCGGCAACCTGATCGACCGCATTCTGCTCGGTGGCAGTACCAGTGGTCTGGATAGCCTGAAGTGGATGGAACCGCGTGCCGTAGCCGACGTGATTCGCTATGAACATCCGCAGATCCAGGCCATCGTGGTCGCCTATCTGGACCCGGACCAGGCCGCCGAAGTGCTGAGTAATTTCGATCACAAGGTGCGTCTGGATATTGTCCTGCGGGTTTCGTCACTGAATACCGTGCAGCCGGCAGCCCTCAAAGAACTCAACCAGATTCTCGAGAAGCAGTTCTCCGGGGCTGCCAACACCACGCGGGCCAACCTGGGTGGGGTCAAGCGCGCGGCGGATATCATGAACTTCCTCGACAGTTCGGTAGAGGGACAGCTGATGGACTCGATCCGCGAAGTGGACGAGGACCTGTCGACGCAGATCGAGGATCTGATGTTTGTCTTCGACAACCTGGCCGATGTCGACGACCGGGGGATTCAGGCACTGTTGCGCGAGGTGTCGTCCGATGTGCTGGTGTTGGCGCTCAAGGGGGCCGACGAAGCGATCAAGGAAAAAGTTTTCAAGAACATGTCCAAGCGTGCTGCCGAGTTGCTGCGCGACGACCTGGAAGCCAAGGGGCCGGTCAAGGTCAGCGAGGTGGAAGCCGCGCAGAAAGAAATCCTCACCATTGCCCGGCGTATGGCCGAATCCGGCGAGATCGTTCTCGGTGGTGCCGGTGGCGAGGCGATGATCTGATGCGGAGTAGTCGTTGATGGCCGCCAAGGAAAATCCCAGTGAGTTGATTCGCGCCAAGGATCTGGCGGCCTTCGATCGCTGGGCGTTGCCCAGTTTTGATGAGGGTGACGTGAGCAGCCTGCTGCCGTCTGGCGGGACTGCTGAGGAGCCGGTGGACGCCGAGTCGTCACGGCTCGCCGAGCCTGTCGCACAGGGTGAAGATGTGCCGCTTGAAGAGGTCAAGCCCCTGACCCTCGAGGAGCTGGAGGCCATTCGTCAGGAGGTCTACCAGGAGGCCTACAACGAAGGCTTTAGTGTCGGCGAGCGTGACGGCCTGCATGCCGGGCAGGTCAAGGCGCGCCAGGAAGCCGAGGTGCAGCTGCAGGCTAAAGTGCAACGCTTGGAGCAGTTGATGGAACACCTCTTCGAGCCCATTGCCCAGCAGGACCAGCAACTGGAACAGGCGCTGCTGGATGTACTGATCCGCGTGTCCCGTGAAGTCATCCAGCGCGAATTGCACAGCGATTCCAGCCAGTTGCGCCAGGTGTTGCAGGGGGCGCTCAAGTTACTGCCAATGGGCGCCGGCAACATCACCCTGTATGTCAATCCGCAGGATTTCGAACTGGTCAAGGCGCTGCGTGAACGGCATGCCGAGCAATGGCGGATCTTTGAGGACGACAGTCTGCTGCCGGGTGGCTGCCGTATCGAGACGGAGCACAGCCGTATCGATGCGACGATCGAAACGCGCCTGAACGAGGCCATCAAGCAGCTTTATGAACAGCAGCGTCTGCAGGCAGCCCATGTGCCGCCGGCGGATATCCAGCTGGATCTGGAGACTGGCGATGCGCCTTGAGCGCAGTAGTTTTGCGCGGCGCCTGGGCGGCTATGCCGAGGCCCTCAAGTTGCCCCAGCAGCCTGTGGTGGAGGGCCGCCTGCTGCGCATGATCGGTCTTACTCTGGAAGCCGAGGGGTTGCGTGCAGCCATCGGCAGTCGTTGCCTGGTGATCAATGACGACAGCTATCACCCGGTGCAGGTCGAAGCCGAAGTGATGGGGTTTGCCGGCGGCAAGAGTTTCCTCATGCCGACTGGCAGTTTGGCGGGTATTGCCCCGGGGGCGCGGGTGGTGCCTTTGCCGGATGCTGGCCGTCTGCCGATGGGCATGAGCATGCTGGGCCGGGTGCTGGATGGTGCCGGGCGCGCCCTGGATGGCAAGGGAGGGATGAAGGCCGAGGACTGGGTGCCGTTGGACGGTCCGACCATCAACCCGCTTAACCGACATCCGATCGACCAACCACTGGATGTAGGCATTCGTGCCATCAACGGTCTGCTTACCGTGGGGCGTGGGCAGCGCCTGGGTTTGTTTGCCGGTACCGGGGTGGGTAAGTCGGTATTGCTGGGCATGATGACGCGTTTCACCGAGGCGGAAATCATTGTCGTGGGCCTGATCGGTGAGCGTGGTCGCGAGGTCAAGGAGTTCATCGAGCATATTCTCGGCGAAGAGGGGCTTAAACGCGCAGTGGTCGTGGCTTCGCCGGCCGATGACGCGCCGCTGATGCGTCTGCGTGCGGCGATGTATTGCACGCGCATCGCCGAGTACTTCCGTGATCGTGGGAAGAACGTCCTTTTGCTGATGGATTCACTGACGCGCTTTGCCCAGGCACAGCGCGAGATCGCCCTGGCCATCGGCGAACCGCCGGCCACCAAGGGTTATCCGCCATCAGTGTTTGCCAAACTGCCGAAACTGGTTGAGCGCGCGGGTAATGCTGAGCAGGGTGGCGGTTCGATTACCGCTTTCTACACCGTGCTGTCGGAGGGCGACGACCAGCAGGACCCGATTGCCGACTCGGCACGCGGGGTGCTGGATGGGCACTTTGTCTTGTCCCGACGGCTGGCTGAGGAAGGCCATTACCCAGCGATCGATATCGAAGCTTCCATCAGTCGGGTTATGCCGCAAGTGGTCAGCCCGGAACACCTGCAGGCGGCACAACGCTTCAAGCAACTGTGGTCGCGCCTGCAGCAGAGCCGTGATCTGATCAGCGTGGGTGCCTATGTGCCGGGCTCGGATCGTGAGACCGATCAGGCGTTGGCCGTGCAGCCAGCCATGCAGGCGTTCCTGCGCCAGGGCCTACAGGAAAGCGAGGGGCTGTCACGCAGCCTGGAGCGCCTGGTCGGGGTGTTGTCCACGCCCCAGGCCGGTTGATAGACGCCCGCCATGAGCCTCAAACGAGCCGAACGCCTGCTGCCAGTGGTGCAGATGGCCGAGCGTGAAGAACAGGATGCCGCGCGTGCCCTGGCGCGTAGTCAGGAGCAGTTACGCCAGGGGGAAGTGAAACTGGGCGAACTGCAGCGCTATCGTCACGATTACCAGCAGCAGTGGCTGCAGCAGGGCAGTCAGGGCGTCAGTGGTCAATGGTTGATGAATTACCAGCGCTTTCTCAGTCAGCTGGAAGTCGCCATTGGCCAACAACAACGTAGCATCGACTGGCTGCGTGAAAATCAGCAGCGTGCACGCGACCTCTGGCAACAGAAACATGTGCGTCTGGAAGGCCTGCGTAAACTGGTGCAGCGCTACCGTGACGAGGCGCGCCAGGCCGAGGATCGCCGTGAACAGCGCCTGCTGGACGAGTTGGCACAGCGCCTAAACCAACGAGATACGCCCTGAGAGGCTTGTTCTCGCGGGCGGCGAGTGCTAAACCTGAGGCCAGCCTCAGGGCTCAATACATTCAAACAAGGAGTCATCCATGGCCATTCTTGCCCAGCCTTCGGCCGATGGACAGGAGCTACACATCAGTATCCAGGGACGTTTCGATTTTGGTGCTCATCAAGAGTTTCGCAATGCCTACGAGCGTGTTGAGGTAACCCCCAAGCGCTACGTGGTCGACCTGCGTGATACCACCTACCTCGACAGCTCGGCGCTTGGCATGTTGCTGTTGTTGCGTGACTACGCAGGCGGCGATCGTGCAGATATTCGGCTGATCAACTGCAACGCCGATGTACGCAAGATCCTGGCCATTTCCAACTTCGAGCAACTGTTCAGCATTGCCTGACTCCGTGGACAACCGGCTGACGGTCCTGATTGCCGAGGACAGCCCGGCCGACCGCATGCTTTTGTCGACCATCGTCAGTCGCCAGGGGCATCGTGTGCTGACCGCCGCCAATGGCCTGGAAGCTGTCGCCTTGTTCCAGCAGGAGCAGCCGCAACTGGTGCTGATGGATGCACTGATGCCGGTTATGGACGGTTTCGAGGCGGCCCGGCGCATCAAGCAACTGGCCGGGCAGACCCTGATACCGATCATCTTCCTGACCTCGCTGACCGAGAGCGAAGCCCTGGCGCGTTGCCTGGAGGCCGGCGGCGACGATTTTCTGGCCAAACCCTACAACCGGGAAATCCTCGACGCCAAGATCAAGGCAATGAACCGCCTGCGCCTACTGCAGGCCACGGTGCTGGAACAGCGCGACCTGATTGCCCGGCATAACGAGCACTTGTTGACCGAGCAGCGCGTTGCCAAGGCGGTCTTCGACAAGGTGGCGCACTCTGGCTGCCTGAATGCACCGAATATCCGCTACCTGCAATCACCCTATGCGCTGTTCAACGGTGATCTGTTGCTGGCGGCCTTCAAGCCCTCGGGAGGCATGCACGTGTTGCTCGGTGACTTCACCGGGCATGGCTTGCCCGCGGCTATTGGTGCCATGCCGCTGGCTGAAGTGTTCTACAGCATGACCGCCAAGGGTTTCGGTATGACCGATATCCTGCGCGAGATGAACGCCAAGCTGAAGCGTATCCTGCCGGTGGGGGTCTTCTGCTGCGCCGCATTGCTCAACCTGAGTTTTCAGCGCCGTGTGCTTGAGGTATGGAATGGTGGGTTGCCGGATGGCTACCTGCGGCGCTCCATGGATGGTCATTTGCAGCCGCTGGTTTCCCGGCACTTGCCGTTGGGGATCCTTGACGAAAGCGCTTTCAATCCTGCCTGCGAAGCCTATCCGTTGCAGCAGGGCGATCGTATCTTCCTGCTTTCCGACGGCGTGCTGGAAACCAGCAATGCCGAGGGTGAGTTGTTTGGTGAGCAGCGGCTTTGTGAGCTCTTGCTGGCGAATCGGCAGCCGACCAGTCTGTTTGCGGAAATCCAGCAAGCCTTGGCCGACTTTCATGGGCAGAGCAAGGATGATCTCAGTCTGCTGGAGGTGGAGTGGGTCGATGAGGCACGGCTACAGCGTCCCGCGCTAAGCCTGGCAGGGAGTGGTGGCAGTACTCTGCATGACTGGAACGTGCAGTTCGAGTTCCGTGCCGAAAGCCTTCGCCACTACAATCCGCTGCCATTTCTTCTCCAGTTGTTGCTGGAGGTGCAACCGCTGCGCGCGCGGGCTGGACAGCTGTATACGGTACTCGCCGAGTTGTATTCGAATGCCCTGGAACATGGCGTATTGGGTCTGGATTCTCGCCTCAAGCGCGACGCCGAAGGTTTTGCTCGCTACTACCAGGCGCGTAGTGCCGGTCTGGCCAGCCTGACTGAAGGTTATGTGCGGGTTTTGTTCGAGGTGCGTAGTGCGGCCCAGGGCGGTGGCTGCCTGCGTGTGCAGGTGGAAGACAGTGGTAGCGGACTGAGCGAGCAGCTGGCTCATCCCCCGGCGCAGGCGCAGGATGCGTTGAGTGGACGTGGTTTGGCGTTGGTCAGAAAACTGGCGGATGCCTGTCATTGGCAAGCGGCTCAGCGCTGTCTGAGCGTAGAGTTCCATTGGCCGGCTCAGGCATAATCCGCCAGCGCGCAGCAAGGAGACGGGCGGATGGCAGCTGAACACCTGGAAGGCAGTGTACTGGCAACGCTGCGTGACGTGATGGAAAACGAGTACCCGGTGTTGCTGGATACCTTCATCGTCGATTCCGAAGAGCGGCTGCGAGGTTTGCAGCAGGGGCTTGAGGGGGCCGACGCGCAAGCCCTGCGTCTGGCCGCGCATAGCTTCAAGGGCAGTTGCAGCAACATGGGCGCCAGCCTGCTGGCCGGCCTGTGCAAGCAGTTGGAAGACTGTGCGCGCCGTGAGCAACTGGAGCAGGCCCCCGCCCTTGTTGAGCAGATTGCCCGTGAGTTTGCCATCGTGCGGATCCTGCTCAAGAGCGAGCGTCAACGCTACGCCAACTGATCTGTAAAACCTGGCCCGATCCTTGCTTTTTATCCGTTACCTAAACCCTGGAACGGAGACAGCTCATGGCCGTTGCTCCTGATCTGCTGCTGCAGATGAATGTCGAGGTCAAACCTCGCTATGCCCCGGCGAAGACGGCGGAAAAGCCCGCCCAGCCTGGGCGCGATGATTTTTCCAATGTCTATGCCCGCGAGCGCCAGAACCAGGCGCCGGAGCGTCGTGAGGCTGCTTCACGCAGCGCGACTGGAGAGGCACGTGGTGCGACTGAGCGCGCCGGTGACGGCAAACCGGCGCAACATGACGGCGATACGCTTGCCGCTGATGGCAAGGGTTTGCCGAGCGATGCCCCGCCAGGCGGTGATCTGCCGGCTGTCGTCGATGATCAGTCAGCCTTGGCGGAACTGGACCCACTGTTGTTGCTTGGCTTGACCGGACAAGAGGGGGAGCAAAGCGCTGCGGCTGATCTGCCGCTGGCTGCAGCCCAGTCTGAGCTGTCTGACCAGGCTGAGGAAGACTCCGCTGATTTGCTGCTGGATGCTGTCGTGCTCGGTGCGCAGCCGGCGTCTGTGCTTCAGGATCAGATCAGTAAGCCATCTACCGAGGCCGAGCTGCAGGTAAACGGCACGCTCAATGTAGCCCAGCGCCAGGCGGCCTTGGCCAGCAGCAGCGGGGCGCCGGCGCAGGCCGCCAGTGAACTGCTGGAAGAAAATGCGGGCAGTGATCCCCACGTGGAGCAATGGCTGCCAGAAAACGTGGAGAGCCTGAGCAGACAGCTTGAGCAGCCGCTCAGCAACGCCTCGCTGCCCCGTGCTGAGCCTCTGGAGGCACGGCTTAGCGTGCTCAGTCAGGCGGTTGCGCAGAATAATCTCAATACTGCACGAGTGGCTTCACCGGTACTGCCGCAAGTGCCCGGTGCAGCGCTCAATCTGCAACAGCCGGGTTGGGCAGAGGGCGCAGTGGACAAGGTGATGTGGATGTCCAGCCAGAATCTGAAAAGTGCCGAGATCGAGCTGAACCCAGCGGAGCTGGGACGCCTTGAAGTGCGTATCAGCCTGAATCAGGAGCAGACCCAGATTACCTTTGCCAGTGCCAATGCCAACGTCCGTGATGCCCTGGAAACCCAGCTGCATCGCCTGCGTGAGATGTTCAACCAGCAGGGCATGACCCAGTTGGATGTCAATGTATCCGACCAGTCGCCAGGCCGCGGTTGGCAGGGACAGGGCGAGGAGGGGCGTGGTGCAACGGCCGGACGCGACGACAGGGAAGCCGATCCGCTGCTGTTGCAGGGGGTTAGCGAAGTACACAGTCAGCCCGGTCGCATAGGCTTGGGACTGGTTGACTACTACGCCTGAGCGTACATGACGCACACCAACGGCGGCCCCAGTTAAGGGGCCGTTTGTTTATCGGCAAGAATAGCTGTCAGGGGTAGGCGCGGCGGGTACGGGACGCTAGAGTTGCGGGCAGGGTCAGGTGTCTGGCACAACCCTTGCTCTCACCTGGTAACTACGCCTGAAAAGGTCGACTAGCGACGGATTATTGGCATGGCGAAGAAAGAAAAAGCCGCAGCGCCGGATGGCGACGAAAAGCCGGCAGGCAAAAGCAAGCTCAAGCTGATCATCATCATTGTCGTGGTGGTGCTGTTGGCGGTTGGTCTGTCGGTGGGGGGGACGCTGTTCTTCCTGGGCAAGAAGGATGATGCGCCGGCCGAGGCCAAGAGCGAAGCGCCTGCGGCCCCTGTCAAGCAGCTGGCCATCTATGAGAATGTGGCGCCAGCTTTCGTGGTCAACATCAGCCATGCCGGACGGCAGCGTTATATGCAGGTGAGCGTGGCGTTGATGGCGCGCGACCAGGCCAAGCTGGATGCGCTGAAAGTACACCTGCCGTTACTGCGCAATCAGCTCAACATGCTGTTCGCCAGCCAGAATTTCGACAGCCTGATGACGCCCGTCGGCAAGGAAATGCTCCGCCAACAGGCCACCACCACGGTGCAGGAACTGGCCAAGAAGGAAGTCGGTGACGGCGTGGTCGAGCAAGTGCTTTTTACCAACTTTGTCTTGCAGTAGGAGCCGGCCCGGATGGCTGTTCAGGATCTGCTTTCCCAGGATGAGATCGATGCCCTGTTGCATGGGGTCGACGATGGCATCGTCGAGACCGAGAGCGACAGTGAGCCAGGTAGCGTCAAGAGCTATGACCTGACCAGCCAGGATCGCATCGTCCGTGGACGCATGCCGACCCTGGAAATGATCAACGAGCGTTTTGCCCGCTATACCCGCATCAGCATGTTCAACCTGCTGCGCCGCTCGGCGGATGTCGCGGTGGGTGGCGTGCAGGTGATGAAGTTCGGCGAGTACGTACACTCCTTGTATGTGCCGACCAGCCTCAATCTGGTGAAGATGAAGCCCTTGCGCGGTACCGCGCTGTTCATTCTCGATGCCAAGCTGGTCTTCAAACTGGTGGACAACTTCTTTGGCGGTGATGGTCGCCACGCCAAAATCGAGGGGCGTGAGTTCACGCCTACCGAGCTACGCGTGGTGCGCATGGTCATTGACCAGGCCTTCAAGGATCTCAGCGAGGCCTGGCATGCAGTGCTCGATGTGCATTTCGAGTACATCAACTCCGAGGTCAACCCGGCGCTGGCCAATATCGTCAGTCCCAGTGAAGTGGTAGTGGTATCCACCTTTCACATCGAACTGGATGGTGGTGGGGGTGATCTGCATATCACCATGCCGTACTCGATGATCGAGCCAATCCGCGAAATGCTCGATGCGGGCTTCCAGTCGGACATGGATGATCAGGACGAACGCTGGATCAAGGCCCTGCGCGAAGACGTCCTGGACGTCAAGGTGCCACTGGAGGCCACGGTGGCGCGGCGCAACTTGCGTCTGCGCGAGATTCTCAACATGCAGCCCGGTGATGTCATACCGGTGGAGCTGCCCGAACACATGGTCATGCGCGCCAATGGCGTGCCGACCTTCAAGGTCAAGCTTGGCGCGCACAAGGGCAACCTGGCGCTGCAAGTGCTGGAGCCGGTCGAGCGACCGCGCTGACCAGCAGCTTACTCTTACTAGCGAATGGATGAGGTCGGCTTATGGCAGACGAAGAAGCAACTTCCCCCGAAGAACAGGCTCTGGCCGATGAGTGGGCGGCCGCGTTGGCCGAGGCGGGTGATGAGGCCAGCCAGGATGATATCGATGCGCTGATGAACCAGGCGCCGGCTGCCCCTTCAGCTCCGGCGGCGCCGCGTGCGCCCATGGAGGAGTTCGGCGCCGCGCCGAAGATCAGCAACGTCCCGCAGGGGCTTGAAGGCCCCAACCTGGATGTGATTCTCGATATTCCGGTGAGCCTGTCGATGGAGGTGGGTAGCACCGAGATCAGCATCCGCAACCTGCTACAGCTCAATCAGGGCTCGGTGGTCGAGCTGGATCGTCTGGCCGGGGAACCGCTGGATGTGCTGGTCAACGGCACGCTGATCGCCCACGGCGAAGTGGTGGTGGTCAACGAGAAGTTCGGCATTCGCCTGACCGACGTGATCAGCCCCAGTGAACGTATCAAGAAGCTGCGTTAAGACCATGCGTAGCCTGATTCCTGGCGTGGCCTGGCTCGTCAGTGGTGTGGCCCTGGCCAACCCGCAGGGGCCGGCCAATGCTTCGCTGAGCGGTGGGGTGGGCTCGTTGTTGCAGCTCTTGTTGGGCTTGCTGCTGGTGCTCGGCTTGATCTTTGCGATGGCCTGGCTGCTGCGCCGTGTGCAACAGATCACGCCGCGTGGTGGGCAGGTCATCCGTCTGTTGTCCAGCCAGGCATTGGGTCCGCGCGAGCGCCTGTTGCTGGTGCAGGTCGGCGAGGAACAACTGTTGCTGGGGCTGACCGCGGGTCGAATCACCCCGTTGCATGTGTTGAAAACGCCGGTCAGCCTGCCGGATCACCAGCCAGCCACTCCTGAATTTGCCCAGCGGCTGATGGAAGCCCTGGGGCGCGTGCCCAAGGATCAGTCATGAAGTGCTGCCTGCGTTTCGTTCTGCTGCTGGGCCTGATGCTACTCGGGCCATTGGCTCTGGCGGCTGACGACCCGCTGAAAATCTCGGCGATTACCCTGAGTACCAACGCCGAAGGCCAGCAGGAGTACTCGGTCAGCCTGCAGATCCTGCTGATCATGACGGCGCTGAGCTTTATCCCGGCGTTTGTCATGCTGATGACCAGCTTTACGCGGATCATCATCGTGTTTTCCATCCTGCGCCAGGCGCTGGGTTTGCAGCAGACGCCGTCCAACCAGTTGCTGGTAGGCATGGCGCTGTTCCTTACGATGTTCATCATGGCGCCGGTGTTCGAGCGGATCAACGCCGAGGCGCTACAGCCCTATCTTAACGAGCAGCTGCCGGCGCAGCAGGCGCTGGCACGTGCCGAAGTGCCGCTCAAGGAATTCATGCTGGCACAGACCCGCGCCTCCGATCTGGAGTTGTTTGTGCGTCTGGCACGTCGTACCGATATTGCCAGCCCGGAGCAGGCGCCGCTGACCATCCTGGTGCCGGCCTTTGTGACCTCGGAACTGAAGACTGCGTTCCAGATCGGTTTCATGATCTTCATTCCGTTCCTGATCATCGACATGGTGGTGGCCAGTATTCTCATGGCGATGGGTATGATGATGCTGTCGCCGCTGATCATTTCCCTGCCATTCAAGATCATGCTGTTCGTGTTGGTTGATGGCTGGGCGTTAATCATCGGCACGTTGGCCGGCAGTTTCGGCACCTTTTAGCGAGGGACAGGCATGACCCCGGAAATTGCTGTTGACCTGTTTCGTGAAGCGCTCTGGCTGACCTCGCTGATCGTCGCCGTCTGCGTAGTACCCAGCCTGATTGTCGGCCTGATGGTTGCCGTATTTCAGGCCGCCACGCAGATCAACGAACAGACCCTGAGCTTTCTGCCGCGTCTGCTGGTGATGCTGATTACCCTGGTGGTGCTCGGGCCCTGGCTGGTTACCCAGTTGATGGAGTTCACCGAACGGTTGATCCACAACATTCCGCAGCTGATCGGCTGACATGCTGGCGCTGAGTGATGCACAGATCGGCGGCTGGGTAGCCAGTTTCCTGCTGCCGCTTTTTCGCATTGCCGCCTTGCTGATGGTCATGCCGGTCATCGGCACGCAACTGGTGCCGGTGCGTGTGCGTATGTACCTGGCGCTGGCCTTTACCCTGGTGCTGATGCCGGTGTTGCCAGCCATGCCGCAGATTGATGCGCTCAGTCTGCAGGGTTGGTTGTGGATCGGCCAGGAGGTATTGGTCGGGGCATTGCTGGGGTTTTCCCTGCAGTTGTTTTTTCATGCCTTCGTGGTGGCCGGGCAGATGATTGCCATGCAGATGGGCCTGGGCTTTGCCTCGATGGTCGATCCGGCCAACGGTATTTCCGTGGCGGTGCTGGGCCAGTTCCTGCTGATGCTGGTGACCTTGCTGTTTCTCGCCATGAACGGTCACCTGGTGGTATTCGAGGTCCTGGCAGAGAGTTTTGTAACCTTGCCGGTGGGCAGTGGCTTGTTGCTGGATCATTATTTGGCGATTGCTGGCCGCCTGGGCTGGGTGCTGGGTGCCGGGTTGCTGCTGGCGCTGCCGGCGATCACTGCGTTGCTGGTGGTCAATATCGCCTTTGGCGTGATGACCCGCGCGGCACCGCAACTCAATATCTTTGCGATTGGCTTCCCGCTGACCCTGGTTCTGGGACTGGTCATCGTCTGGCTGGGTATGGCCGATATTCTGGCGCAGTACCAGGACTTGGCCCGCGAGGCGTTGTTGTGGCTGCGTGAACTGGCACAGGTACGCTAGATGGCCGAGAGCGAGAGTGGCGCCGACAAGAGCGAACAGCCTACTAGCAAGCGCCTGGAAGAGGCGCGCAAGAAAGGCCAGATCGCCCGCTCCAAGGAGCTCAATACGCTGGTGGTAACCCTGGGGGGCGCCGGTGGCTTGCTGGTGTTTGGCGCAGGCATGGCTGATGCCTTGCTGGGCATCATGCGCGGCAACTTCGAATTGTCACGGGAAGTCCTGCTGGATGAACGCTACATGGCGCTGTACCTGCTGGCTACCGGCAAGCTGGCCCTGGAACTGTTGGCACCACTGATCATGGCATTGCTGGTGATTGCCCTGGCGGGCCCGGTTTCGTTGGGCGGCTGGCTGTTTTCCAGCGAAGCCTTGCAGCCCAAGTTCAGTCGGATGAATCCCTTGTCCGGCCTTAAACGCATGTTCTCGGTTCAGGCGCTGGTGGAGTTGGGCAAGGCGGTTGGCAAGTTCCTGGTCGTGTTAACGGTGGCGGTTGCGGTGTTGATGGCCAATCAGGATGACCTGCTGTCGATTGGTCATGAGCCCCTGCCGCAGGCTATTGCACACAGCGCGCAGATTGTTGGCTGGTGTTCCCTGTGGATGGCCTGCAGTCTGATCCTTATCGCAGCTATCGACGTGCCCTTTCAGCTATGGGATCACAAACAGAAGCTGATGATGACCAAGCAGGAGGTGCGCGACGAGTTCAAGGACACCGAGGGCAAGCCCGAGGTCAAGTCGCGTATCCGTCAACTGCAATATGAAATGGCCCAGCGCCGTATGTTGCAGGAGGTTCCGCAGGCCGATGTGGTGATCACCAACCCGACGCACTTTGCCGTCGCGCTCAAGTACGATGCCGACAAGGGGGGAGCACCGCGCCTGGTTGCCAAGGGCGGAGACTTCCTGGCCCTGAAAATCCGCGAAATTGCCCAGGAACATCGTGTCGAGTTGTTGGAGTCGCCGGCGCTGGCGCGGGCGGTGTTCTATTCCACGGAACTGGACCAGGAAATCCCCGCCGGCTTGTACCTGGCGGTGGCCCAGGTGCTGGCCTACGTCTATCAGCTCAAGCAGTTCCGCGCCGGCAAGGGTAAGCGTCCCGGGCCGCTGCCGGACTTGCCGATTCCGCCGGATCTGCAGCGCGACAGCTGATCTTTGGCAAAGTTGGAATGCTTCTTGCGATATCCCCTGTAACGCGCCGGGTGGCGTCAAAAGTTTGAATGGGCAGGGGATACAAGGTGGCAGTGGATCGCAGTCAACTGATCGGCAATCTGCGCAGCAATATGGCAGACCTCAGTCGCGGCAACCTCGGTGTGCCGCTATTGCTGCTGGCTATTCTCGGCATGATGACCTTGCCGATGCCACCCTTCCTGCTGGACGTGTTGTTTACCTTCAATATTGCCCTGTCCATCGTTGTCCTGCTGGTCTGCGTGTATGCCATGCGCCCGTTGGATTTCGCGGTGTTCCCGACCATCCTGCTGGTGGCCACGTTGTTGCGCCTGGCCCTCAACGTAGCCTCTACCCGTGTCGTGCTGCTCAATGGCCACGAAGGCGGCGATGCGGCCGGCAAGGTGATCGAGTCCTTTGGTGAGGTGGTGATCGGCGGCAACTACGTAGTGGGTGCTGTGGTGTTCGCCATCCTGATGATCATCAACTTCGTGGTGGTCACCAAGGGCGCCGGGCGTATTTCCGAGGTTTCCGCGCGTTTTACCCTGGACGCCATGCCCGGCAAGCAAATGGCGATCGATGCCGATCTCAACGCCGGCCTGATCGATCAGCAAGAGGCCAAAACGCGGCGCTCGGAAGTTTCTCAGGAAGCTGACTTCTATGGCTCGATGGATGGTGCCAGCAAGTTTGTGCGCGGTGATGCAGTGGCAGGCTTGCTGATTCTGTTCATCAACCTGATCGGTGGTATCGCCATCGGTATGGCCCAGCACCAGATGAGTTTCGTCGATGCCAGCAAGGTCTATGCCTTGCTGACCATCGGTGACGGTCTGGTGGCGCAGATCCCTTCGCTGCTGCTGTCGACCGCTGCGGCGATCATGGTGACACGTGTTTCCACCTCGGAAGACATGGGTGGACAGGTCAATCGGCAGATGTTCGCCTCGCCGAAGGCACTCGCGGTGTCTGCGGCCATTCTGATTGCCATGGGCCTGGTGCCTGGCATGCCGCACGTGTCCTTCATTGGTCTGGGTTTGCTGGCAGCCGGTGGTGCCTACTGGATCTGGCATCGCCAGAAGCAGGTGCGCGAGACGGAAAGCAAGGCGTTGGCCGTGCAGCAGGAGCAGGCGGTGGCGCAGCGTCCGGCGGAAGTCAAGGAGCTGGGCTGGGACGATGTGATGCCGGTCGATATGGTCGGCCTGGAAGTGGGTTATCGACTCATTCCGTTGGTCGATCGTAACCAGGGCGGCCAGTTGCTGGCGCGCATCAAGGGCGTACGCAAGAAGCTGTCGCAAGACATGGGCTTTCTCATGCCCTCGGTGCATATCCGGGATAACCTCGATCTCTTGCCCAATGCCTATCGTCTGACTCTGATGGGGGTGAGTGTGGCTGAGGCCGAGGTGTATCCGGATCGCGAATTGGCAATCAATCCTGGCCAGGTATTTGGCAGTCTCAACGGCATTGCCGCCAAGGATCCGGCGTTTGGTCTGGAGGCGGTGTGGATCGATGCCAGCCAGCGTGATCAGGCTCAATCACTGGGCTACACCGTGGTGGATGCCAGCACCGTAGTGGCAACCCATCTCAACCAGGTGCTCAACAAACATGCCCATGAGCTATTGGGCCATGAAGAGGTTCAACAGTTGTTGCAGGTGCTGGCCAAGAGCTCGCCGAAGCTTGCCGAAGAGCTGGTGCCGGGGCTGATTTCCCTGTCCGGGTTGCTCAAAGTGTTGCAGGCGCTGCTGCAGGAGCAGGTGCCGGTGCGTGATATCCGCACCATCGCCGAGGCGATCGCCACTGTGGCGCCGAGGAGTCAAGATCCCGCCGCGATCGTCAGCGCGGTGCGCGTTGCCCTGGCCCGTGCCATCGTGCAAAGCCTTGTGGGGCTTGAGCCGGAGCTGCCGGTGATTACCCTGGAGCCAAGGTTGGAACAGTTGTTGCTTAACAGTATGCAGAAGGCCGGACAAGGCAGCGAAGACGGCATCCTTCTTGAGCCGGGTATGGCCGAGAAGCTGCAACGTTCGCTGATCGAAGCCGCGCAGCGCCAGGAAATCCTGGGCAAGCCGGCGATTCTTCTGGTAGCAGGACCGGTTCGGGCGATGCTCTCGCGCTTTGCGCGCATGGCGGTGCCGAACATGCATGTACTGGCCTACCAGGAAATCCCGGACAACAAGCAGGTGACCATCGTAGCTACGGTGGGACAGAACTAATCGAGGGCTCCGCTCATGCAGGTCAAACGTTTCTTCGCCGCCGATATGCGCCAGGCCATGAAGCTGGTGCGCGATGAACTGGGTGCCGATGCCTGCATCCTTGGCAACCGCCGTGTGGCCGGTGGGGTCGAGCTGACTGCGGCGCTGGATGTGCAGATGCCGCCGGCCGGTCAGGCCAATCCACAGCTGGAGCAGGAGCTGCGCGCTACCCAGGCAAAAATTGCTGCGGCGCGTAGCGAGCTGGATAACCGTACTCTGGAAGCTAGCCAGAATGGCCAGCTATTTGCTGCCGCCAACGCAGCTGCGGAACGCAAGCCGGCAGCCATGGCGTCGCGTACCAGCACGTCGCCGGCCGACCAGCAGGCCCTGGATGCCATGCGTGCCGAGTTGCACGGCTTGCGTGAGCTGATTGAAGTGCAGTTAGGTTCCATTGCCTGGGGACAGCTGCAGAGTCGCCAACCTCAGCAGGCCAGTCTATGGCGGCGCCTGCAACGCCTGGGGCTGTCTGCTGAGCTGAGCCGTCAGATGCTGGAGCGTGTGGCGCGGATCAACGACCCACGTCAGGCCTGGCGTCTTTTGCTGGCGCACCTGGCGCATGCCATTCGCATTCCCGAGCAGGAAGTGATCGAAGAAGGCGGTCTGGTAGCTCTGGTCGGTCCTGCCGGTATGGGCAAAACCACCACCCTGGCCAAGCTGGCCGCGCGTCATGTGCTCAAGCATGGCCCACAGGGGCTGGCATTGGTGGGTATGGACAGCTTTCGCATCGGTGCCCATGAGCAACTCAAGACCCTTGGGCGTATTCTCAATGTGCCGGTATTACAGGTTGATCCTGGGCAGTCGCTGAGCCAGGTGTTGGCGCCGTTGGCGCGCAAGAAGCTGGTGCTGATCGATACGGCAGGCCTGCCGGCTAATGACCCGGCGTTGCGCCTGCAACTGGAGGCGCTGGCCAATCGCGGGTTGAAAGTGAAAAATTTCCTGGTTATGGCGGCTACCAGCCAGGGCCAAGTGCTCAAAGCCGCCTACCATGGATACAAACGTTGTGGTCTGGCGGGTTGCATCATCAGTAAGGTCGATGAGGCTGCCTGCTTGGGAGAGGTTCTGGAGCTGGCCATAGGCCAGCAACTGCCGGTAGCCTATCTCACCGATGGTCCGCGGATTCCGGATGATTTGCAGCTGCCCAAGAGTCATCAGCTGGTTAGTCGTGCGGTCAGCCTGCAGCTGCCGGAAGAACCGAGCGAGGACGTGATGGCAGGCGCTTTTGCCGGCTTGTACCAGCAGTCAACACTGCGCGCCGGGTAATTGACGGCCGGCCCTCTGAGGGCCACAGAAGAAATAGTCAGCGGCCTTTGGCCCTACAAGGTGTGTGGAGAAATGGGCAGTATGCATCCCGTACAGGTAATCGCGGTAACCGGTGGCAAGGGCGGCGTCGGCAAGACCAATGTATCGGTCAATCTGTCGCTGGCGCTGGCCGATCTGGGGCGGCGGGTGATGCTGCTGGATGCCGACCTGGGGTTGGCCAATGTGGATGTACTGCTCGGCCTGACGCCCAAGCGGACCCTGGCTGACGTGATCAATGGCGAGTGCGATCTCAAGGATGTGCTGATCCAGGGGCCGGGAGGCATTCGTATCGTGCCGGCAGCTTCTGGTACGCAAAGCATGGTGCAGCTATCGCCCATGCAGCATGCAGGCCTGATCCAGGCCTTCAGCGAGATTGGCGATAACGTCGATGTACTGGTGGTGGATACCGCCGCCGGCATTGGTGACGGCGTTGTCAGCTTCGTGCGTGCGGCGCAAGAGGTGATCGTAGTGGTCTGCGATGAGCCTACCTCGATCACCGACGCCTATGCGTTGATCAAGTTGCTCAATCGCGACTACGGCATGAACCGCTTCCGCGTGCTGGCCAACATGGCCCATAGCCCGCAGGAAGGCCGCAATCTGTTTGCTAAACTGACCAAGGTAACCGATCGCTTTCTCGACGATGTGGCCCTGCAATACTTGGGCGCCGTGCCTTACGACGAGTCGGTCCGCAAGGCTGTGCAGAAACAGCGCGCAGTCTACGAAGCCTTCCCGCGTTCGAAGTGCTCCCTGGCGTTCAAGGCAATTGCCCAGAAGGTCGACAGTTGGCCGCTGCCGGCCAATCCGCGCGGCCATCTGGAGTTTTTTGTCGAGCGTTTGGTGCAGCCTTCGACGGCGGGAACGGCCCTATGACAGCAGCCAGTGGACTTCGTATGTACAGTAAGGCGCAGGCGCAGGACTCACAGCATCAGTTGGTCGAGCGCTATGCGCCGTTGGTCAAGCGCATTGCCTATCACTTGTTGGCCCGACTGCCGGCCAGCGTGCAGGTTGAGGATCTCATGCAGGCCGGCATGATTGGCTTGCTGGAAGCCTCGAAAAAATACGATGGCGGCAAGGGTGCCAGTTTTGAAACTTATGCCGGCATCCGCATTCGTGGCGCCATGCTCGACGAGGTGCGCAAGGGCGACTGGGCGCCCCGCTCGGTACACCGTAATACGCGTATGGTCAGCGAAGCAATTCGTGCCATCGAGGCAAGAACGGGAAGAGACGCTAAAGATCAAGAGGTTGCGGCCGAACTCCAATTGAGTCTTGAAGATTACTACGGCATTCTGAGCGACACGCTGGGCAGCCGCCTGTTCAGTTTCGACGACCTGCTGCAGGACGGCGATCAGGGCGGCAGCCGTGATGATATGGCGCGTAGCCATGGCGGGCCGGGACAGGAATTGGAAGAGGCGCGTTTTCAGCAGGCGTTGAGTGAGGCCATCGGTGCGCTGCCGGAGCGTGAACGCCTGGTGTTGGCCCTGTATTACGATGAAGAATTGAACCTGAAGGAAATCGGCGAAGTGCTGGGGGTCAGCGAATCCCGCGTCAGTCAGCTACATAGCCAATGCGCGGCACGTTTGCGCGCTAGGCTCAGTGAGTGGCGGGCGAGCTGATCAGCCGCCGGTTTTACGAATGAGAGGGCGTATTCCAGGGGAATGCGTTTGAGACTGTACGGAGGTCGACTTGGACAAGAATATGAAAATCCTCATCGTTGACGATTTTTCGACGATGCGACGGATCATCAAGAACCTCTTGCGTGACCTGGGCTTTACCAATACGTCCGAGGCCGACGACGGCACGACGGCGTTGCCCATGTTGCAGAGTGGCAGCTTCGACTTCCTGGTCACCGACTGGAACATGCCCGGTATGACCGGTATCGACCTGTTGCGTGCGGTGCGTGCTGATGAGCGGCTCAAGCATTTGCCGGTGCTCATGGTGACTGCCGAGGCCAAACGCGACCAGATCATCGAAGCGGCGCAGGCCGGGGTGAATGGTTATGTGGTCAAGCCCTTCACCGCCCAGGTGTTGAAAGAAAAAATCGACAAGATTTTCGAGCGGGTCAACGGCTGATGTCTGCCGCGAGGGCACTATGGCGTACAACGAAGCAAATGCGCTTGACCTGGAGTCGACGCTGAAAACACATGCCCGTGAGCTGATCGAGACCCTGGAAATGGGCAATGTCAGCGGTGCGGTCCAGCTTATCCATGAATTGAACCAGGTCCGTGATCGCGGCCTGTACCAGGAAGTCGGCAAGCTCACCCGTGAGCTGCACAACGCCATCGTCAATTTCCAGATCGATCCGGCCTCGCCACATGCTCAGGAAGTGTCGCAGATTGCTGATGCGACGGACCGCTTGGGTTATGTGGTGAAAATGACCGAGAAGGCCGCCAATCGCACCATGGACCTGGTGGAAGAAAGCACGCCCCTGCTTGGCGAAATGAGCCAGGCTGCGCAAGGCCTGCGCAATGACTGGGGGCGCTTCATGCGCCGGGAAATGTCGGCCGAAGAATTTCGTGATCTGGCCAGGCGTGTCGAACAGTTCCTTGGCCAGAGTCAACACAATGCCGACCAGCTCAGTGCCAAGATGAACGATATCCTGCTGGCTCAGGACTATCAGGACCTGACCGGTCAGGTGATCAAGAAAGTCACCGCGCTGGTGGCCGACGTGGAGAACAGCTTGCTCAAACTGGTGTTGATGGCCAGTCACGTCGACCGTTTTGCCGGTATTCATCATGATCGTGAGCAGTTGCGCAGCGAACAAGCACAACAAAAAGAGCCTTCCCGGGGTGAAGGTCCGCAGATCCATGCCGATAAGCGTGAAGACGTGGTGTCCGGTCAGGACGACGTCGATGATCTGCTATCCAGTCTGGGATTCTAGGGAGCACCTGCATGAGCTTCGACGCCGATGAAGAAATCCTCCAGGACTTTCTGGTAGAGGCTGGCGAGATTCTCGAACACTTGTCCGAGCAACTGGTCGAGCTGGAAAGCCGTCCGGATGACATGGACCTGCTCAATGCCATTTTCCGCGGCTTCCACACGGTCAAGGGTGGCGCAGGCTTTCTCCAGCTCAATGCGCTGGTCGAGTGCTGCCACATTGCCGAGAACGTCTTCGACATCCTACGTAAGGGTGAACGCCGCGTAACCTCGGATCTGATGGACGTGGTCCTGCAGGCGCTGGATACGGTCAATGAGATGTTTAGCCAGGTGCGTGAGCGCTGCGAGCCAACCCCGGCGCATCCAGACCTCTTGGCGGCCTTGTCACGCCTGGCGCAGCCCGGCGGTGATGAGGATGTGGGCGAGACTGCCACTGTCGAGCCGGCTGAGGTTCCGGTCGAAGACGTTGCAGAAGTAGTCAGCGATGACGAGTTCGAGCAACTGCTGCAAGCGGCCGATGCTCCAAGCTCCCCGGCGCCAGCAAACGAGGTAGCAGCAGCGAGTAGCGACGAGATTACCGACGACGAGTTCGAGGCGCTGCTAGATCAGTTGCATGGCAAGGGACAGTTCGCTGTCGATAGCTCGGCGCCTGTTGCTGCACCCGTTGCCGCTGCTACCCCTGTTGCGCCAGCACCCGCTGCTGCCGTGGCAGGCGGTGACGAGATCACCGATGACGAGTTCGAGGCACTGCTTGATCAATTGCACGGCAAGGGCAAGTTTGTCGTTGACGAAGCGCCTGCTGCCCCTTCCGTTGCTCCGGCAGCTCCGCTAGCGGCATCCAGCCCTGCAGTGCCGGCAGGCGACAATATTACCGATGACGAATTCGAAGCCTTGCTAGATCAGTTGCATGGCAAGGGCAAGTTTGTGCCGCCGGCCGAAGCCGCTGAGCCAGCCAATGCCCAAGCTAGTGTCAGCGCGGCAAAGCCGGCGACAACATCGACCAAGCCAGAACCTGCCAAGCCAGCTGCCAGTAAGCCAGCGATTGCCCCGGTACCCGCTGCCGCCGCGCCCGCAGCTGCCCGGGCTGCTGCCCCGGCGGCTGCCGACAAGCCGGCCAGTGAAGCAGAGACCACCGTGCGGGTCGATACCGCACGGCTGGATGAAATCATGAACATGGTGGGTGAACTGGTTCTGGTGCGTAACCGGCTGGTGCGTCTTGGCCTGAACAGCGAAGACGAGGCCATGGCCAAGGCCGTGTCCAATCTGGATGTGGTGACGGCTGACTTGCAGACATCGGTCATGAAGACCCGCATGCAGCCCATCAAGAAAGTCTTTGGGCGTTTCCCTCGCCTGGTGCGTGATCTGGCGCGCAACCTGAAGAAGGAAATCAATCTGGAGCTGGTGGGTGAAGAAACCGACCTCGACAAGAACCTGGTCGAGGCTTTGGCTGATCCACTGGTGCACTTGGTGCGTAATGCTGTTGACCACGGTGTGGAAACACCGGAGGAACGCGAGGCGGCGGGCAAGCCTCGTACCGGTCGAGTGGTGTTGTCCGCGGAGCAGGAAGGCGATCACATTCTGCTGATGATCACTGACGACGGCAAAGGGATGGATGCGGATGTGCTGCGTGCCAAGGCCGTGGAGAAAGGCCTGCTGGACAAGGATGCTGCGGATCGGCTGAGTGATCTGGAGTGCTATAACCTGATCTTCGCTCCCGGTTTCTCCACCAAAACGGAGATTTCCGACGTGTCCGGGCGTGGCGTGGGCATGGATGTGGTGAAAACCAAAATTTCCCAGCTCAACGGCACGGTCAACGTGTTCTCGCAAAAAGGCCAGGGTTCGCGCATCGTCATCAAGGTGCCCTTGACGCTGGCAATCATGCCGACACTCATGGTCATGCTGGAAAATCAGGCTTTTGCCTTCCCGCTGGTCAATGTCAACGAGATCTTCCATCTCGATCTGTCGCGTACCAACGTGGTGGATGGCCAGGAAGTGGTGATCGTCCGTGACAAGGCGCTACCCCTGTTCTACCTCAAGCGTTGGCTGGTGCCGCATGCTTTCCAGGAAGATCAGCGCGAAGGTCATGTGGTGATCCTCACCGTAGGCAGCCAGCGTATCGGCTTCGTGGTCGACCAGTTGGTTGGCCAGGAGGAAGTCGTGATCAAGCCACTGGGCAAGATGCTGCAAGGCACGCCTGGCATGTCCGGCGCCACCATTACTGGCGACGGTCGTATCGCCCTGATCCTCGACGTACCGAGCATGCTCAAGCGCTACGCACGTCGAATCTGATTGTTTGGCAGTAGTGATGTCTGCTGCCTGTTAGGAGAGTGTATGGCTGTCAAGGTTCTGGTGGTGGACGACTCCGGTTTTTTCCGGCGTCGGGTGTCGGAAATCCTCGGTGCCGATCCCAATATCCAGGTTGTCGGCACCGCGACCAACGGTCGTGAAGCCATTGAGCAGGCCCAGGCGCTAAAGCCGGATGTCATCACCATGGATTACGAGATGCCGATGATGGACGGCATCACGGCAGTGAAGAACATCATGCAGCGCTGCCCGACCCCGGTACTGATGTTTTCCTCGCTTACCCACGAAGGCGCACGGGTAACGCTCGATGCCCTGGATGCCGGTGCGGTGGATTTTCTGCCGAAGAATTTCGAAGACATCTCGCGCAACCCGGAGAAGGTCAAGCAACTGCTCTGCGAGAAGATCCACACCATTGCCCGTAGCAATCGGCGCGCCAGTCAGCCGCAGCCTGCTGTGCCGAGCAGCGCGCCTGTCGTAGCGCCACGTCCGAGTGCAGCAAGCAGTGCCTCGCCAGGCAGTGTGCGTCAGAGCGCGTCGGTTGCCCCCGCAGCGACTAGCCCGGCACCCAAGCGCAAATCCTATCGGCTGGTGGCCATTGGGACCTCCACGGGGGGGCCGGTGGCCTTGCAACGCGTACTGACTCAGTTGCCGGCCAATTTTCCGGCGCCGATCCTGCTAATCCAACACATGCCGGCTGCCTTTACCAAGGCTTTTGCCGAGCGCCTCGACAAGCTCTGTCGAATTTCTGTCAAGGAAGCCGAGGATGGCGATGTGCTGCGCCCGGGGCTGGCTTTGTTGGCTCCCGGTGGCAAGCAGATGATGGTCGATGGCCGTGGCGTGGTGAAGATTCTGCCGGGTGATGAGCGCCTCAACTACAAGCCCTGCGTGGACATTACCTTTGGTTCGGCAGCCAAGTCCTATAACGACAAGGTTCTGGCCGTGGTGCTGACGGGTATGGGCGCCGATGGTCGTGAAGGAGCGCGCCTGCTCAAACAGAGTGGCAGCCAGGTGTGGGCGCAGGATGAGGCGAGTTGTGTCATCTATGGCATGCCCATGGCGGTGGTCAAGGCCAATCTGGCCGATGCGGTATACAGCCTGGATGACATCGGTCGGCACCTGGCCGAGGCCTGTATCTGATGGATGTGTTGAGCGTCATCGGGCTGGTGCTGGCCTTCGTGGCGATAGTCGGCGGCAACTTTCTCGAGGGCGGGCATGTCGGTTCACTGCTCAATGGCCCCGCGGCGCTTATTGTCGTGGGTGGGACACTGGGGGCGGCTTTTCTGCAAACGCCGGTTCCGGTGTTCAAACGTGCCTTGCAGGTGGTTGGCTGGATCTTCCTACCGCCGCGTATCAATCTGCTGGGCGGCATCGACAAGGTCGTCGGCTGGAGCATGACGGCGCGTAAGGAAGGCCTGCTGGGACTCGAACCGATTGCCGAAACCGAGCTGGACCCCTATGCGCGCAAGGGCTTGCAGTTGCTGGTCGATGGTGCCGAGCCGGAAGCGATTCGCAGCATCCTCGAAGTCGACCTGTATACCCAGGAGGCGCGTGACATCCAGGCGGCCAAGGTGTTCGAGTGTATGGGCGGCTATGCACCGACCATTGGCATCATCGGCGCGGTGATGGGTCTGATCCACGTCATGGGCAACCTGGCCGATCCCAGCCAGTTGGGCAGTGGCATTGCCGTGGCGTTTGTCGCCACCATCTATGGTGTCGGTATGGCCAACCTGCTGCTGCTGCCGATCGGCAACAAGCTAAAGGCGATTGCCCAGCGCCAGTCGCGCTACCGGGAAATGCTTCTGGAAGGGCTGTTGTCGATTGCCGAAGGCGAAAATCCGCGCTCCATCGAATTGAAGCTGCAGGGCTTCATTGGCTAGGAGAGCGAGCCATGGCGCGTCGCCGCATCGAAGAAGAACACGAAAACCATGAGCGTTGGCTGGTTTCTTACGCCGACTTCATTACCTTGCTGTTTGCCTTCTTTGTGGTGATGTATTCGATCTCCTCGATCAATGAGGGCAAGTACAAGATTCTTTCCGACTCGCTGGTGGGTGTGTTTAACCAGCCCGAACGCGCCATTCGGCCGATTCCCATTGGCGAGGAGCCGGCGGTGTTGCTCAACCCCGAGCAGGGCGAGCAGCAACAGCAGGGCACAGGCGCCCCTGACGCGCCCACAGACCCGCTGGTCAGCATTGCCGACAGCGTACGTGAAGCCTTTGGTGACCTGATCTCCAGTGACCAATTGACGGTGCGTGGCAACGAGTTATGGGTAGAGATCGAGCTGAACTCCAATCTGCTGTTTTCTAGTGGTGATGCCATTCCCAACGAGAACGGCTTCGTGCTCATCGATAAGGTCGCCAAGATTCTGGCGCCTTACGAGAACCCGGTGCACGTGGAGGGTTTTACCGATAACGTGCCGATCAGTACGGTGTTGTTTCCCAGCAACTGGGAGCTGTCTACTGCTCGTGCAGCCAGTATCGTGCGCCTGTTGGCGATGGACGGAGTTGATCCGTCACGCCTGGCTGCAGTGGGTTATGGCGAATTTCAGCCGGTAGCCGACAATGCCACGCCGGAAGGGCGAGCGCGTAATCGCCGGGTAGTGCTGGTGGTGTCACGCAATCTCGAAGTGCGCCGCAGTGTGAGTGGCGTAGGCAGTGGCAATGCCACTCCGGACGCGGCCTTGCAACGAGCTGGCACGCAACCTGCAAATGCTCCTGCAAGCTCTGCGCCTTAAGCGCAGTCCGTCAATTCCCTGTCATTCGCGGCCTGGCTGCGGTTGACCTGTGCAGGTCCGCTGCGGGCCGGCTGGAAGCGTACGATGAGAGTCTGGGCAGTTGCCAATCAGAAAGGTGGGGTCGGCAAGACCACTACGTCCATTGCCTTGGCGGGCTTGTTGGCCGATGCCGGCAAGCGCGTGTTGCTGGTCGATCTTGATCCGCATGGTTCGATGACCAGTTATTTCGGGCATGATCCCGACGCTTTGGAACATAGCTGTTTCGATCTGTTTCTCGACCACGGCCAGGTGGCTGAAGGGCTGCCGGCCAGCCTGTTGTTGCCGACCAGCCATGAGCGCATGGCCCTGCTGCCCTCCAGCACGGCGTTGGCAACCCTGGAGCGTCAGTCACCGGGGCAGAGTGGCCTGGGTCTGGTGATTGCCAAGAGTCTTGCGCAACTCTGGCAGCAATACGACTTTGCCATCATCGACAGCCCGCCGCTGCTTGGCGTGCTGATGGTCAATGCGTTGGCAGCCTGCCAGCAGCTGGTGATCCCGGTGCAGACCGAATTCCTCGCTGTCAAAGGCCTGGAGCGCATGGTCAGCACCTTGCAGATGATCAACCGTTCGCGCAAGCAGGCATTGCCCTACAGCATCGTGCCGACGCTGTTTGATCGGCGTACCCAGGCTTCTTTGCAGACCCTGCGTACATTGCGCAATGCCTATCCAGAACACTTGTGGCCTGCCTATATACCGGTGGATACGCGCCTGCGTGATGCCAGTCGGGCAGGACAGACCCCTTCGCAGTTCGATGCGAAAAGTCGCGGGGTGATTGCCTACCGAGCACTGCTCAAGCACCTGCTCAGCCAACAGGGTGTCACGCAGGTAGCCTGAGGGTTGGGCTCAAGAATCTCCACGGCATGGCCGATAGAGTGACTATTGAAGAAGGTTGGATGGCTTTATGAATCGTGTGCCGGTAACTGCCACCCGTCCGCAGCTGGCGTTGCAGAGTTATCTGGATGCCCTGCTGCAGGAGGCGGCGGTCGAGCTGGAGCAGGCCGAACTGGATGAGTTCCAGGCTGCCGTACTGGAGGAACAGGTGCGTGATGCGCGCCTGCTTGCCAGCGCGGCGCCGCTAGCCGAGCCCGTTGCGCGTATTGATCTGCCTGTTGCGCCTGTAGAGCCGCCCGCCGAGCCTCTGTCAGCGGCGTTGGCCGAGCCACTCGTCGAGGCTGCTGTCGAGGCGCCGGCTGTTCCGCCGCATAACCCCTTGTCCTTGGAGGGACGGCCGAGTTGGGGGGAGGAGGCTTTCGAATGCCTGCTGTTCGATGTGGCCGGTTTGACCCTGGCGGTGCCGTTGGTGTGCCTGGGCAGTATCTATCCGCTGGACGGACAGGAGCTGACCCCGTTGTTTGGCCAGCCTGAGTGGTTTCTCGGTATCCTGCCGTGTCAGGCAGGCAACCTGAAAGTGGTCGACACGGCCCGCTGGGTGATGCCGGAACGCTATCGTGAGGATTTCCGCGAAGGGCTACAGTACGTAATATCCGTGCAGGGTTACGAGTGGGGGCTGGCGGTGCATCAGGTCAGCCGTTCCATTCGCCTGGAGCCGGCACAGATCAAGTGGCGTGCGCAGCGTGCACAGCGGCCATGGCTGGCTGGCACGGTGATTGAACACATGTGTGCCTTGCTGGACGTTACCGCGCTGGCTGAGTTGATTGCCAGCGGTGCGGTCAAGCGCATGGCAACCTGAAGGTGACAAGCGGGCCGTGAGGCCGGCTATAGTGAATACAACAGTGGGATTGGTACCCACGTTCGCCGCTGCTGGCGGCTCAAGACGAGGCTAGGGAACATGAAGAAGAGTTCAGCACAAGGTTCCGAAGATCCCATCCTGCAGTGGGTGACTTTCCGCCTGGATAACGAAACCTACGGCATCAACGTGATGCAGGTGCAGGAAGTGCTGCGCTACACCGAGATTGCTCCGGTGCCGGGCGCGCCTAGCTATGTGCTGGGCATCATCAACCTGCGTGGCAACGTGGTGACGGTAATCGATACCCGCCAGCGCTTTGGCCTGGATTCTGCGCCGGTTACCGACAATACCCGCATCGTTATCATCGAGGCGGACAAGCAGGTGGTGGGCATCCTGGTCGACAGCGTGGCCGAGGTGGTCTACCTGCGCCAGTCGGAAGTGGAAACGGCACCGAATGTGGGGAACGACGAATCCGCCAAGTTCATCCAGGGCGTGTGCAACAAGAACGGCGAGCTGCTGATTCTGGTTGAACTCGACAAGATGATGAGCGAGGAAGAGTGGTCCGAGCTGGAGAGTATCTGAGTTGCTGGAAATGGCGCTGGGCGGCCTGCTGGTGCTGTGCGCCGGACTACTGGGGTTTTGCCTGTGGTTGGCCCGCCGCCTGCGTGAGCAGGCTGAACAGCAGCAGGTGCAGGCGCGTGGTTTTGAACAGCGCCTGCGCGAGCTGAACAAGCGCCTGGATACCTACCTGACCGGCAGCATCCGTATGGGTGAAGAACTCTATGAGTTGCGCCGGGTGGTAGCGCCGCTGCCGGAGAAACTCAACCAGATCGAGCAGCGCGATCCCAGTTCACTGTCCTTCACCCAGGCCGCGCGCCTAGTGGGCATGGGGGCCAGTGTCGATGACCTCACCCAGTCCTGCGGTCTGAGCAAGGCCGAGGCCGAGTTGATCAGCAGGCTGCATCAGGCCCCCCGCGGCTAGTGTTTTCCTGGGCATTCTGTTTGCCTGCTGTGCGGTTAAACGTCTTTCCTGCCGCCTGGCCCTGCCAGGCAGAGCAAACCGTCTTCCCCAGTGTCGCTGGCGGTGCCGCGAGGTGGCGGGCATTTGCCGCGCAAATGCCAGGCAAAGGCGATGATCTCGGCAATGGTGCGGTACAGCGCTTCGGGAATGGCCTCGCCCAGTTCCAGGCGAGCGAGCAGTTTGACCAGTTCGGCATTTTCGTAGATCGGTACTTCATATTCCCGGGCAATGGCGAGAATCGCCTCAGCCAGCTCGTCATCGCCCTTGGCGGTCAGATTCGGCGCAGTGCGTCCGTCGTAGCGCAGGGCAATGGCCTGGCGTGGTGCCTGATGCTTGCTCGTGCTCATGCGGTTTCATCCACCCAGCGATGACTGAGTTGTGTGCTTGCCCCCTGAGCTGGCATGCCGTGCCGGCAGGCCAGTTCGCCAACCTGTAGGCCGGCGGCCTTGAGGCGTTGGCGCAGGTGCTCCAGTTCCTGGTCGATCAGTGCAGCAGTGCTGGCCTGCTCGGCCCACAGTTGGCTGCTCAGGGTGCCACGCAGCAGCTGTGCCTGTACCTGCAAGGCGCCCAGTGGCGGCAGGTCGAAGGCCAGATCGAGCCGCCAGAGGCTTTCCCGTTCACTGGCTTTGTCAGGCTCCTCGTGCTGGACGCGCACCTGCACGGGCACGATGTCCTGCTGTTGGCGTACCGGCAGCTCCATTTGCCACGTGGTCAGCTGAGTGCCATCGGGCAGTGTCTGGTTTTGCGCCAGGCTGGCCAGTTGATGGCTCTGCAAACGGGATACCGCCGCCGCTGCGAGTTTTAGCAGGGTTTCCAGATCAGCTTCGCCTTCCATGTCCTGCAGCAGGCGCGTTGGCAGGGGAAAGCCTGCAGGCTGGCGAGTGCTGCTCTGGCCCAGAGCGCCCAGTGCCTGGCGGAAGAAGGCCGGCAGGGCCTGGCTACCCTGGCCCTGGCCGAGACTGAACGCCTGTGCCAGAGCCTGTTGCGGATTATGTGGCAGAAGCTGACCGAGCAGGCGTAGCAGATTGGCTTTGAAATCGTGTGGCAGCGTGCCGAGCTGGCCGCTCAACAAGCGGTTTTCCAGCAGGCTGCCGGCATTCTCCATGGCCTGGGCCAATTGCTTGGGGTTGCTCAACTGCTCCAGCTCGGGCAGGCCTGCGAATAATTGTCGCAGGCTCTGTTGCACGCCTTCCGGCAGGCCCTTGGCCTGTAGCAGGGCGGGTAGCGCCTTGAGTAGCGGTTGTAGTGAGACCTGGTTGGCCAGCTGGCCTTGCAGTTGTTGCTGTACAGCCAGCTGATCGAGCTGTTGGCTCAGCGGCAGGAACAGCAACTGCTGGCTGCCCTGAACCTGTGCGGTGAGCAGGCTGCCGTTGGGTAACGGTTGTGGTGAGTCGATCAGCAGCTGGCTTCCGGCCAGCGGTGTGTTGAGTAGGCTGAGCACGATTCGGAACTGTTGACGGCCTTGTGCGTCGAGCTGTGACTGGCTGTCGAGCACTTTGCCCTGCAACAGGCTGCCGGTCGGCAGTAAGTGCAGGTCGAGCTGTTGCAGCGCCTGACTGGTGGCACCTTGCGGGCGCAGACTGGCCTGGGTGGCGGATAGTGCGGTGAGCAGGACCTGCTCGCCGATCGGCAGGGGACGGCTGCTCTGCGCCTGCAGGGTACTGCTCTGGCCGTTGTCCAGTTGCAGGCGCAATACCAACTGGAAACTGTTGGCGGCCTCGCGAAGCTGGAGGACTTCCGCTTTGGCTGTCTGGCCCGCTTCGAGCAGTTGATCGAGTGGTTGCAGCAGACGTACTGCCAGCTCGACGCTGCCGACTGATGGGCGTAGCGGCGGGCTGGGTGGCGCGGCGCGGGTGCTGCTGATTTCCACCATGGCGGGTTACAACCTGTTGAAAATGCGTGCTTAGAGCGTTCCGGCGGCTGTGTATAATGCCGCTCACTTTGGCCGCCCAGGGTACGCCCAGTATAGCGGCCGTAGCACCCCCGACTTGAACCTTGACAGGCGCCGTGCCGTGACCAGTCCCTTCCTCGAAACCCAGTCACTTGCCTGCGAGCGCGACTGGCGTTTGCTCTTCGAGCATCTCGACCTGCAGTTGCTGCCCGGGCAAATGCTGCAGATCAGTGGTCCCAACGGCAGTGGTAAGACGAGCCTGCTGCGCCTGTTGTGCGGGCTGATGCAGCCCACGGCCGGGGAGATTCTCCTGCAGGGCCAGCCGCTGCATACCCAACGTCATGCCCTGGCGCGCAACCTGTTGTGGATTGGTCATGCCGCCGGTATCAAGGGGCTGCTGACCGCCGAGGAAAACCTCTTGTGGCTGAGCGCCCTGCACGTCACCCAGGACCGCGAGGCGATCTGGCAGGCGCTGGCCGCCGTGGGCCTGCGCGGTTTTGAGGATGTACCTTGCCATACCCTCTCCGCGGGCCAGCAGCGCCGCGTGGCATTGGCCCGACTGTACCTGCCGGCACCGCCCCTGTGGATTCTCGATGAGCCGTTCACGGCCCTCGACAAGCACGGTGTAGCCCAGTTGGAGCGCCATCTGGCGTCCCACTGCGAGCAGGGCGGGCTGGTCATTCTCACCACACACCACAACCTGCAGGACAAGCCGGCAGGTTACCGGGAACTTGATTTGGGACAGATCGCCGCATGAGTAACGTCTTTACCCTGTTGCTCAAGCGTGAGGCCCGGCTGCTGTGCCGGCGACCGGCTGAGCTGGCCAACCCGCTGGTGTTCTTTGCCATTGTGATTGCCCTGTTTCCCCTGGCCGTTGGCCCGGAGACCCAGTTGTTGCAGACCCTCTCGCCCGGACTGATCTGGGTGGCGGCACTGCTCGCTGTGTTGTTGTCGCTGGACGGCCTGTTCCGCAGTGATTTCGAAGATGGTTCGCTGGAGCAGTGGGTGGTGTCGCCACACCCCTTGCCTCTGCTGGTGCTGGCCAAGGTGTGCGCGCACTGGCTGTTTTCCGGGTTGGCGCTGGTTCTGCTGGCGCCCTTGTTGGCGCTGATGCTGGGCCTGCCAGGACGTTGCGTGCCGGTGCTGTTGCTGTCGCTGTTGCTGGGTACGCCGATTCTCAGTCTGCTCGGCGCGGTGGGGGCGGCGCTGACCGTGGGCCTCAAACGCGGTGGGTTGCTGTTGGCCTTGCTGATCCTGCCGCTGTACATCCCGGTGCTGATCCTCGGCAGTGGTGCCATGCAGGCCGCATTGCAGGGCTTGCCGGCGGTGGGGCAGTTGTTCTGGCTGGGTAGCCTGACGGCACTGGCGGTGACGTTGACCCCCTTTGCCATTGCGGCAGGGCTGACCATCAGTGTCGGTGAGTGAACCGCTCTGCGGGACGATGTGAATGAGGCATGAAGCGTGGGCTTCAGCCAGTAATTAGCGAGATGATGAGTCAGACCATGAATTGGACTTGGTTTCACAAGCTGGGCTCGCCCAAGTGGTTCTATGAAATCAGCAGCCTGTGGCTGCGCGGCCTGAGTGTCGCGGCAATCCTGCTGATTCTGGTTGGTACGGTCTGGGGGCTGGCCTTTGCGCCGCCGGATTACCAGCAGGGCAACAGCTTCCGCATCATCTACATCCACGTGCCCGCCGCCTTTCTTGCCCAGTCGTGCTACCTGATGATGGCCGTGGCAGGCCTGGTTGGCCTGGTCTGGAAAATGAAACTGGCCGATGTGGCGCTGCAGCAGGCAGCACCGATTGGCGCGTGGATGACCTTCATTGCCCTGTTGACCGGTGCCGTGTGGGGCAAGCCCACCTGGGGCGCCTGGTGGGTGTGGGATGCCCGGCTGACTTCCATGCTGATTCTGCTGTTCCTGTATTTCGGGGTGATTGCGCTGGGCCAGGCCATCACCAACCGTGACAGTGCCGCCAAGGCCTGTGCCGTGCTGGCGCTGGTGGGGGCGGTGAATATCCCGATCATCAAGTACTCGGTGGACTGGTGGAACACCCTGCACCAGCCTGCCACCTTCACCGTCACCGGCAAGGCCAGCATGGCGCCGGAAATGTGGCTGCCGCTGCTGCTGATGGTGCTGGGTTTCTACTGCTTCTTTGGTGCCGTGCTGCTGCTGCGCATGCGTCTGGAAGTGCTGCGCCGGGAAGCGCGCACCAGTTGGGTCAAGGCCGAGATGAGCCGCTTGCTGGAGAAGGTTCGATGAGTTTTGCCTCGTTTTCCGAGTTTCTCGCCATGGGCAGCCATGGCCCCTATGTCTGGTCCGCCTACGGCATCAGCTTCCTGGTGGTGCTGCTCAATGTGGCGCTGCCGCTGCTGGCGCGCCGTCGTTATCTGCAGGAAGAGGCGCGCCGTCTGCGCCGGGAGGGTGCGCAGTGAACCCGCAACGTAAGAAACGCCTGTTCATCGTCCTCGGCCTGCTCGCCGGTGTGGGCATCGCCGTGGCCTTGGCGCTGGTCGCCCTGCAGCAGAACATCAACCTGTTCTATTCGCCGACACAGATTGCCAATGGCGAAGCCCCTGCGCACACGCGCATCCGCGCCGGCGGCATGGTGGCGGAAGGTTCGGTACAGCGTTCGGCCGACTCGCTGGACGTGGCCTTTGTGGTCACCGACTACGCGGCCAATGTCACGGTGCGTTACCGCGGCATTCTTCCCGATCTGTTCCGTGAGGGGCAGGGCATTGTCGCGCTGGGCCGACTGAATGATGACGGTGAGTTGATTGCTGACGAAGTACTGGCCAAGCACGACGAAAACTACATGCCGCCGGAAGTGACCAAGGCACTCAACGAAAGCGGGCAGAGCAAGCCGGCCAAGGCCGCGGAGTATTGATGATGGCTTTTCAACTGATGGTGCCTGAACTCGGTCACCTGGCGCTGATTCTGGCGTTGTGCCTGAGTCTGGTGCAGGCCACCCTGCCGTTGCTGGGTGCCTGGCGTGGCGACCGCCTGTGGATGAGCCTGGCGGTGCCAGCGGCGCGTGGGCAGTTTTTCATGCTGGCGGTGTCCTTCGCCTGCCTGACCTGGGCCTTCATGGTCGATGATTTCTCGGTGGCCTACGTGGCCAACAACTCCAACTCGGCGCTGCCCTGGTATTACAAGTTCAGCGCGGTATGGGGTGCCCATGAAGGTTCGCTGTTGCTCTGGGGGTTGATCCTCGGCGGCTGGACCTGGGCCGTGTCGGTATTTTCCCGGCAGCTGCCGGAAGTCATGCTGGCCCGTGTGCTGGCCGTGATGGGTATGATCAGCATCGGTTTCCTGCTGTTCCTCATCGTCACCTCCAATCCCTTCGAGCGCCTGTTGCCGCATGTTCCGGCCGATGGTCGTGATCTCAATCCGCTGCTCCAGGATATTGGCCTGATCCTCCATCCGCCGATGCTCTACATGGGCTATGTCGGCTTCTCGGTGGTTTTTGCCTTCGCCATTGCCGCCTTGCTCGGCGGACGTCTGGATGCCGCCTGGGCGCGCTGGTCGCGTCCCTGGACCGTGGTGGCCTGGGCCTTCCTGGGCATCGGCATTACCCTGGGCTCCTGGTGGGCCTACTATGAGCTGGGCTGGGGTGGCTGGTGGTTCTGGGACCCGGTGGAAAATGCCTCGTTCATGCCCTGGCTGGTAGGTACGGCGTTGATCCACTCGCTGGCCGTCACGGAAAAACGTGGCGTGTTCAAGAGCTGGACCGTGCTGCTGGCCATCGCCGCGTTCTCGCTGAGCCTGCTCGGCACCTTCCTGGTACGCTCCGGTGTGCTGACCTCGGTGCATGCCTTTGCCACCGACCCTGAACGTGGCCTGTTCATTCTGGTGTTCCTGCTGCTGGTCGTGGGTAGCTCACTGACCCTGTTTGCCTTGCGCGCGCCAGTGGTCAAGGGGGCTTCGGGCTTTGCCCTGTGGTCGCGGGAAACCCTGCTGCTGGCCAACAACATCGTACTGGTGGTGTCTACCGCAACCATCCTGCTGGGTACCCTGTATCCGCTGATTCTCGATGCCACCACCGGCGCCAAGCTGTCGGTGGGGCCGCCCTACTTCAATGCGCTGTTCCTGCCGCTGATGGCCGTACTGATGCTGGCCATGGCGGTCGGTGTGCTGGTGCGCTGGAAGGACACCCCGATGCGCTGGTTGCTGGGCATGCTGGCGCCGGTCCTGCTGACCAGCGTGGCGCTGGGCGTACTGGCTTGTGTGCTGCTCGGCGACTTCAACTGGGCCGTACTGGCCGTGGTGTTCCTGGCCGCCTGGGTGGTGCTGGCCGGGGTGCGCGATCTGCTCGACAAGACCCGTCACAAGGGATTGCTGCGTGGCATGTCCAGCCTGACGCCGAGCTACTGGGGCATGCAGATGGCCCACCTGGGCGTCGCGGTGTGTGCGGTGGGTATCGTCATGGTCAGCCACTACAGCGAGGAACGTGACCTGCGCATGGAGCCTGGGCAAAGCCTGGAGCTGGGTGGCTATACCTTTGTTTTTGAAGGTGCCGAGCACTTTGAAGGGCCCAACTTCATCTCCGACAAGGCCACCGTGCGCGTTCTGGAAGAGGGTCGCCAACTGGCCGTGTTGCGCCCGGAGAAGCGCCTGTACACCGTGCAGCAGATGCCGATGACCGAAGCCGGCATCGACGCCGGCTTTACCCGTGACCTGTTCGTGGCATTGGGTGAGCCGCTGGAAGAGGGCGCCTGGGCCGTGCGCGTGCACATCAAGGCCTACGTACGCTGGATCTGGCTGGGTGGCTTGCTGATGTGCCTGGGTGGCGTGCTGGCGGCGCTGGACAAACGCTATCGCCTGAAGGTGCGCCAGCGTGTCCGCGAAGCACTGGGCGCACAGGGGGTGACGGCATGAAGCGGGCGATGCTGTTGTTGCCGCTGGGGGTATTCCTGCTCATGGCGGTGTTTCTCTACCGCGGCCTGTACCTGGACCCCAAGGAATTGCGCTCGGTGCTGATCGACAAGCCATTGCCCAGTTTCAGCCAGGGCTCGCTGGAAGAGCCGGGGCGCATCATTAACAGTGATGAGCTCAAGGGCCAGCCGGCGCTGCTGAATGTTTGGGCGACTTGGTGCCCGACCTGCAAGGCCGAGCACGAGATGCTCAATCGCCTGGCCGCACAGGGGGTGGCCATCTACGGCATCAACTACAAGGATGACAGTGCCGCGGCACGTGAGTGGCTGCAGCGCCTGGGCAATCCCTACCGCTTCAACATCGAAGACCCGCAGGGCAGCCTGGGCATTGACCTGGGCGTGTATGGCGCGCCGGAGACCTTCCTGCTCGACAAGCAGGGCATCATCCGCGCCAAGCATGTCGGTGCCATCGATGAAAACGTCTGGCGCAGCAAGCTGGCGCCGCTCTATCAGCAACTGCTCGACGAGGCGACCCCATGATTCTGCGTGCCCTGGGGCTGTCCCTGCTGCTGTGCGCCACGGCAGCTCAGGCTGCCATCGATACCTATGAGTTTCGCAACGACCATGAGCGCGAGCGGTTTCGCGAGCTGACCAGCGAGTTGCGTTGCCCGAAGTGTCAGAACCAGAACATCGCCGACTCGGATGCGCCGATTGCCATGGACTTGCGTCGGGAAATCTTCCGCATGTTCGGTGAAGGCAAGCGCAATGACGAAATAATCAGCTACCTGGTGGACCGTTACGGCGACTTCGTGCTGTACCGCCCGCCGCTTAACAGCAGCACCGCCTTGCTGTGGTTCGGCCCGGGTGTGCTGCTGGTCGGCGGGCTGCTGGTGCTGCTGCTGATCGTCCGTCGTCGTCGCCCGCAAGCCCAGGCGGCCAGCCAGGCGCAACTGGATGCCGCCGAGCAGGCGCGCCTGCAGGCGCTGCTGGCCGCCAATGCTGCTTCTTCCGCTGATCAGGAACGAAAAGACCCATGACCCTATTCTGGCTTGCCGCCGGCCTGTTGCTGCTGATCGCTCTGGCCTATCTGTTGTTGCCCATCGTGCGCGGGCGTCGTGCACAGACCGAAGAAGACCGTACCGCGCTGAACGTCAGCCTGTACCAGGAGCGCCTGGCCGAGCTGCAGGCGCAATATGATGCCGGCACGCTCAGTGCCGAGCAGCTGGAGGCGGGTAAGGCCGAAGCCGGCCGTGAGTTGCTCGAGGACACCGGCGTCGAAGAGCGCCTGCAGAGCAATCCGCTGGGACGTGGTCTGCCGCTGGTCATGGCCTTGCTGATGCCCGTGCTGGGCTATGCCCTTTACCTGCACTGGGGGGCCAGCGCGCAGGTGCAGGAAACCGTAGAGCAGCGCCAGAACATGCCGCAGAGCCTGGATGAGATGGTGGTTCGCCTGGAGCAGGCGGTGAAGGATCAGCCGGCCTCGGTAGAGGCCTGGTTCTTCCTGGCGCGTGGCTACATGGCGGCCAACCGCCTGGGCGAAGCCGCGAGTGCCTTCCAGCGTACCGTCGAGCTGTCCGGGCGTGAGCCTGATTTGCTCGGCTTGTGGGCGCAGGCGTTGTACTTTGCCGCCGACCGGCAGTGGAACGAGCAGATCCAGGCCTTGGTCGACGAAGCGCTCAAGGCCAATCCCGAGGAGCAGACCAGCCTGGGCCTGCTGGGTATCGACGCCTTCGAGAATGAGCGGTTTGCCGAAGCCATCGGCTACTGGCAGCGCGTGGTCGATGGCCTGGCCGCCAATGACCCGGCCCGTCAGGCGATCCAGAGTGGTATCGAGGCGGCCCGTGCACGCCTGCCGGCTGCCGAGCAGGACGAGGCGGCGGGCGCTACCCCCGCGCCTGTGCAAGCGGCGCAGATTCGTATCGAGGTCAGCCTGGATCCTGCCCTGCAGGACAAGGTGGCCGCTGACGACAGCCTGTTCGTGTTTGTCCGTGCACCGGCCAGCGGGCCGATGCCGCTGGCCGTCAAGCGTCTCACGGTGGCCGACCTGCCGCTCAGTGTGACGCTCAGCGATGCCGACATCATGTTGCCCGGGCAAACCCTGCAGGGCGCCGGCGAGTTGCAGGCCGTGGCGCGCATTTCACGCAGCGGCAATGCCAGCCAGGGTGAGTGGCAGGCGGTCAGCGAAGCTGCACCGCTGGGTGAGGCCGCAGTGCGCCTGGTGATTGACCGCGCGCCCTGATCGATAGGTAGGCTAGCCAGCTGGTCGCCTGGTCGCCTGGTCGCCTGGTCAGTCTGGCTTTGGCGCTGGGGCAGGGTACAAGGCGCTGCCGCAACGACTGCAGAAGGCGGCCATCGCTTCATGCGGGGCCTTGTGGCAGCGCGGACAGGCATGGGCCAGGTGCAGGCCATTGTCCTGGCGCATGGCATTGGCCAGCTCGGCAGTGAAGATGCCGGTGGGTACGGCAATGATCGAATAGCCGGTGATCATGACCAGTGTGGCGATGGTCTGGCCGAGCGCGGTCTTTGGGGTGATATCGCCAAAGCCTACCGTGGTCAGGGTGGTTACCGCCCAGTAGATGCCCTTGGGAATACTGCTGAAGCCGTGCTCCGGGCCTTCGATGACGTACATCAGCGCACCGAATACGGTGACTAGGGTTGATACGCTGAGCAGGAACACGATGATTTTCTGTCGGCTGCCGCGTAGCGCGCTGAGCAGGAAGTTGGCCTGTACCAGGTAGTGACGCAGCTTGAGTACGCGAAAGACCCGCAACAGGCGGATCACCCGGATCACGATGAGTAGCTGGGCCTCGCTGTAGAACAGGGCAATGAACGCCGGTAGCACGGCCAGCAGGTCGATCAGGCCGAAGAAGCTGAAGGCGTAGCGCGCCGGGCGTGGTGAGCAGTACAGGCGCAGCAGGTATTCCACGGCAAAGAACAGGGTAAAGCCCCACTCCAGCAGGTTGAACCACAGGCCATAACGCTGCTGGATGACTTCGATGCTGTCCAGCAACACCACCAGCAGGCTGGCCAGGATCAGCACAATCAACCAGGTGTCGAAGCGTCGTCCGGCCGCGGTGTCGACGTGGAAGATCACCTGGTAAAGGGTTTCGCGCAGCGGGGATGGCGCAGGCATGGCAGGGCTCCGGGTGGTCTGTCTGGCGGCAGTGTGCCGCCGCCAGCTATGCCCGGCAATCACCTGGTGTGCTCAGCGCCTGCTGCTCGCCGGCCGCAGTGCGGCAATGCCGCTGCGAGCGTTGGCCTCGGCAGCCAGTTGGCGTTCCGTTGCACTGGCCTGCTGACGATCCCAGTCCAGCAGGCGTGGCGCCATCAGACGGTGCCAGAGCGGCGGCAGCAGGGTGACGAGGAGTGTACTGAGATAGCCGCTGAGCATGAGTGGAGCGTCGCGCATGGGTTGCAGTGCGGTATAAGGCAGCTCACCCTGGGCATGATGGTGGGAGTGCCGGGTCAGATTGAACATGGCCCATGAGCTCAGGCGCTTGTTGCTATTCCACGAGTGGCGCGGCTGTACCGGCTGGTGTGGATCGCGCAGTAATCCGTAGTGCTCCATGTAGTTGACGATTTCCAGCAAGGCCTTGCCACACAAACCGCTGGCGATGAACAGCAAGGCGCCCGGCCAGCCACTGATCAGATAGGCCAGTCCGACCAGCAGCAGGCTCATCAGGTAGCCGCGCAGCAGCCGATTGTGCCAGCCAAACACTTGCCAGCCCTGGCGCGCCAGGCGCTGCCGCTCGATCTGCCAGGCACTGCGGTTGCCGTGCAGGGTGGACAGCAGGATATGTCGATAGACGCTGCGCCCGCGTGGTGCGGTTGCCGGGTCCAGGTGGGTAGCGACATAGCGGTGATGACCATAGACATGCTCGATGGCGAAGGCGCAGTCGAAACTGAAGGCCAGCAACCAGCGCCCGATCAACAAGGACAGCGGGTCCCAGGTGCGGTGGATGAGTTCATGGGCGGTGATGGTGCCGAGCATGCCGATCATCAGGCCACAGAGTAGCCAGGTTGATAGGTAGTGCCCTGTCCAGGTGTCCTGCCGTGCGCCCAGCAGGTCGTAGCCGCTGAGTCCGCCCAGCCAGGCGCCGAACCCCAGCACGTCCGTGCGGCTGACACTCCACAGGGCGACGAACAGCAAGCTGGCCAGCAGGGGCAATGCAGTCCAGAGCTGCAGGGTCAGCAGGGCCGGATAGCGATACAGCGGTGTGCTGGTGTCGTCGCCGCCTAATGCATCACCGAGTGTGAAGATGAGCAGGATGGCCAGCAGGCCATAGCTGATCCAGGCGCCGCCCGCCAACAGGGCAAGTATGGCCAGCAGGCCGGTGGCATGAAACAGCAGAAACTTCAGGTAATGCAGCAGGCTCATGGTGGCGCTCCTAGTCGCTGGCGGGGCTGAACGGGTCGCTGTGAATCTGCGCGGCTGCCAGGCCCTGGCGTTGCAGGTGCTGGCTGACATCCTCAACCAGGCCAACAGGCCCGCACAGGTAGGCCTGGGTATCGCTGCTTGTTGGTTGGGGCAGTTGCGCGAGCAGCGAGCCGCGTGCGCCGCGCCAGTTGCTGTCGCAGGGCTCTTGCGAGAGCACCGGGGTAAAGCTGAAGGTGCCCGGCCACTGCCTGGCGAGTTGGGCGATCTGCTCCAGGGCATACAGGTCGTCCTGGCGGCGGGCGCCGAACAACAGCCGTACCGGACGCTGGCAGCCATCGGCCAGCGCCTCCTGCAGCAGGGTGAGAAGGGGCGCCAGTCCACTGCCGGCAGCCACCAGGAGTAATGGCCCATGACCCGCACGCAGGTAGCACTCGCCACGCGGGCCGCGCAGGCTCAGGCCTGTGCCGCGCAAGTCGTCGTGCAGGCGTGTGGAAAAGCGCCCGTTGACCAGGCGGCGGATAAAGAAACTGACCTGGCCGTCAGGGCTGGCCGGGCTGGCGAAGGAATAGCAGCGCCATACGCCGGGCAGACTGTCCAGGCACAGCTCGGCGTATTGCCCGCCGCGATAGTCCAGTGGTTCGGCCAGTTGTACCTGTAAGTGCATGATGTCTCGGGTGAGTGCCCGTTGGCCGGTAATCTGCCCGGCCACCTGGCGCACTGGTTCAGCCAGGCTCACCCGGATGTCTCCCTGCGGCACGCTCTGGCACGCCAGGATGTAGCCCGCTGCACGTTCGGCGGCGCTCAGTACATAGCTGCTGTCGGTCAGTTCGCGCACCTGGCCGGCCCGTAGCTGGCACTTGCAACTGGCGCAGGCGCCTACCCGGCAGCCATGGGGGAAATCCAGGCCATGGCGCAAGGCAGCCTGCAACAGTGACTCGCCAGGTGCTACCTGGATGGATTGCTGGTTGACCTGCGCCTGACTGGGTTGCGCGCGCCGCAAGAAGGCGAACATGCAGATTCCTCGATAGACAAGAGAAGATCTCACGGAAGTGCTTACAGCATAGAAAGTGTGTGCCGCGTGGGTGGAGGTGTACGGTTGACATAAAGGGGTCATTAATTGACATTGTGGCCACCTTGCCGTGCCACGGGAGCCCGCCATGAGTCGCTTCACCCTGCCGGTGCAATACCTGCGGCTGGTTGTCGAGCAGATCGCCGTGATGGGCGGGGATGTCGAAGATTGCCTGCGGCAGGCCGGACTGCACTCGGCGCAGTTGGCCGACAGTGCGTTCATGGCCGACCTGACGCACCTGCGTGCCCTATTGGAGGCTGCGCTGCAGGCTACCGGCGAGCCGGCCTTCGGCTTGCTGCTTGGCGAGCGCCTGCGTGTGGGCAGTCATGGCATCCTCGGCTACGCGGCACTGCAGAGCGAATCGCTACGCCAGGCGATTGGCCTGGTCGAACAGTACCTGGCCCTGCCTACCTCGCTGGTGACCCTGCAGCAGTTGGCCGAGCCTGCAGCGGGTTGTCTGCATCTGCAGGTGCGCAGCGTGTACGCGCTGGGGCGCAGCGAACATAGCTTGCTGGAGGCGGTGCTGCTGGCGATCAGCAATCTGTTTGTTGCCCTCAGCCCCGGCGGTGTGCGCTTGCGCCAGGTCAGCTTTCCCTTTGCCGAGCCGGCCTATGCCGCCCTGGCCAGCGAGCTGTTTGGCTGCCCGGTACGCTATGCCCAGCCCTGGGCGGCGGTAACCCTGGACGCGGCACTGCTCGACCAGCCCTTGCAACTGGCTGATCCGCAAGCCTTTCGCGAAGCCGAACAGCTGTGTCAGCGTGAACTGCTGCGACTTGATACGGCTCGCCAGGCGCAGGGCAGCCTGACCACCCGCGTGCAGCGTCTGCTCCTGGAGCGCCAGCAGGCACTACCTGGTCTGCAGGCCACCGCGCGCCTGCTGCACATGACCCCGCGCACCCTGCATCGTCATCTGCAGGCCGAAGGCACATCCTTCCAGCAGTTGCTCGACCAGTTGCGTCATCGCCTGGCCCTGGAACACTTGCGAGCCGGCCGGCTGAGTATCCAGGCGATCGCATGCAGCCTGGGTTACCGCGATGTAGCCAACTTCCGCCGTGCCTTCAAGCGTTGGCAAGGCGTTCCACCCTCGGCCTGCCAGACGCCAGCGGGCTACCAGAACGACGCACGCCCTTGCTAGACTGCGCCCCCGCACGCCCCCAGCCACAGAGAGCGCCATGACAGCCAAGGCACAGGACAGCCTCGCCGAGCAGATCGCCCAGCATCTGGCCGAGCGTATCATTCGTGGTGAATTGCCGGCCGGCGAGCGCATAGGCGAAGTCAAGGTCACCCAGGCACTACAGGTCAGTCGCAGTTCAGTGCGCGAAGCCCTGCTGATCCTGCAGCGCCGGCATCTGGTGGAAATTCTCCCGCATCGCGGCGCCCAGGTCAGTGCCCTGAGTCCGCGCCATGTGCGCAGCCTCTACGAATTACTTGCCCAGCTTTATGCCATGCTCTGCCGGGCGACCCTGCGCAATTGGCGCGAACCGGCCCAGTTGCAGGTCTTCGAGGACATCCAGCAGCGCCTGCACGCCTGCTTGGCCAAGGACGATATTGATGCCTTTGTCAGCCATAGCTTCGAGCTGATGCGTGCCGCCTTTCCCTTCGCCGACAACCCTTTTCTGCAGGAGACCCTGGAAAATCTCTTGCCGGCGGTCAGTCGCACCTACCACCTGATCCTTGAACGGCGCCGTTCGGAGATGCGCCGCCTGGTGGAAACCTTCGATGCGCTGTTGCCGTTGCTGCTGATTCGTGACGAACAGCGCGCGGTACAGCTGCTGGAAGCCTATGTGCGGCACAACTGCAGCCTGGTGCTGGATGCCCTGGCCGACAGTGAGAGCGTCCCATGCGCCTGAAGTGCATCAAACTGGCCGGTTTCAAGTCGTTCGTTGATCCCACTACAGTCAGTTTTCCCAGCAACATGGCCGCGGTCGTCGGCCCCAACGGCTGTGGCAAGTCCAACATCATCGATGCTGTACGTTGGGTGATGGGCGAGAGTTCGGCGAAGAACCTCCGGGGCGAGTCGATGACCGACGTCATCTTCAATGGCTCCAACACCCGCAAGCCGGTGACCCAGGCGTCCATCGAGCTGATTTTCGACAACAGCGACAATTCGCTGGTTGGCGAATACGCTGCCTTTGCCGAGATATCCATCCGCCGCAAGGTCACCCGCGACGGGCAGAACAGCTACTACCTCAACGGCAGCAAGTGTCGGCGCCGTGATATCACCGATATCTTTCTCGGCACCGGTCTGGGGCCACGCAGCTACTCGATCATCGAGCAGGGCATGATCAGCAAGCTGATCGAAGCCAAGCCCGAGGACCTGCGCAATTTCATCGAGGAAGCGGCGGGCATCTCCAAGTACAAGGAGCGCCGTCGCGAGACCGAGAACCGTATCCGGCGTACCCATGAGAACCTGGCACGCCTGACCGATCTGCGCGAGGAGCTGGAGCGTCAGCTCGAACGCCTGCATCGCCAGGCTCAGGCGGCAGAAAAATATCAGGAATACAAGGCCGAGGAGCGGCAGCTCAAGGCCCAGCTGGCCGCGCTCAAGTGGCAGGCGCTGAACCTCCAGGCAGGCCAGCGCGAAGCGATGATCGGCGACCAGGCGGTGGCCTACGAGGCCCTGCAGGCCGAACAGCGCAATGCCGATGCGGCCATCGAGCGCCTGCGCGACGGCTATCATGAACTGTCCGAGCGCTTCAACCAGGTGCAGGCGCGTTTCTACTCGGTGGGCGGCGATATTGCCCGTGTCGAACAGGCCATCCAGCATGGCCAGCAGCGTCTGCGTCAGTTGCAGGACGACCTGCGCGAGGCTGAGCGGCAGCGTCTGGAAACCGAGTCGCACCTGGGCCATGACCGTACCTTGCTGGCCACTCTGGAAGAAGAGCTGGAGCTGTTGCTGCCGGAGCAGGAGGAAGCCAGTGCGGCGGCCGAAGAAGGTGCTGCGGCGCTGGAAGAGGCCGAAGCGGCCATGCACGCCTGGCAGGAACAGTGGGACGCCTTCAACCAGCGCAGTGCCGAGCCGCGCCGCCAGGCAGAAGTCCAGCAGGCGCGGATCAGCCAACTGGAACAGAGCCTGGAGCGCCTGGGCGAGCGGGAGCGGCGTCTGCGCGATGAGCAGGCTCACTTGGCCAGCGCGCCGCAGGAGGCGGAGCTGCAGACGCTGCAGGTGCAGCATGCTGAGGCAGCGCAGGCGCAGCTCATATTGCAGGACGCCGAGCAACTGACCGGCGAGCAGTTGCTGCAGGTGCGTGAACAGTTGCAGCAGGCCCAGCAGGCGCAACAACAGGCCCAGGGCGAGCTGCAGCGGCTGAATGGCCGGCTGGCCTCGCTGGAAGCGCTGCAACAGGCCGCATTGAACCCCGCGCAGGGGGCAAGTGATTGGCTGCATGAGCAAGGATTGACGCAACGGCCGCGCCTGGCCGAAGGCTTGCGCGTCGAGGCCGGCTGGGAGCTGGCGGTGGAAACCGTGCTGGGTGCCGACCTGCAGGCGCTATTGCTGGATGACTTTGCCAGCCTGCCGCTGGCCAGCCTGAGCGAGGGTGAACTGCGCCTGTTGCAGCTGAATGCCGGCGGCGTCAGGCTGCCGGGCAGCCTGCTTGATAAAGTACAGGCTGCGTTCGATCTGTCGCCCTGGCTGGCCCAGGTGCGTACTGTGGACAGCCTGGAACAGGCCCTGGCGGCGCGCGCCGGCCTGGCAGCCGGGGAGAGCCTGGTCAGCCGCGATGGCTACTGGGTGGGACGGCACTTCCTACGGGTGCGACGTGCTGCTGCCAGTGACAGCGGCCTGCTGGCACGTGGCCAGGAGATTGCGGACCTGCAGGAAGCCTGTGCGCAGGCCGAACAGCGCTTCGACGAGCAGGATGCCCGGCTGCAGCAGTTGCGCGAGCAGCAGCACAGGCTGGAGCAGCAGCGTGACCAGCAGCGCCGGCAACTGGCCGAACAGGCGCGCCTGCTGGCTGATCTGCAGGCGCGCCTGTCGGCCCTGCAGGCACGCAACGAACAACTCCTGCTGCGCCGTGAGCGCCTGCAGCAGGAGCAGGCCGAGCTGGTTGAGCAGCAGGCCGTGGAGCAGGAACAACTGGGCGAAGCGCGCCTGGCCCTGCAAGATGCCCTGGACAGCATGGCCAGCGACAGCGAGCAGCGCGAACAGTTGCTGGGGCGTCGCGATCAGTTGCGCGAACAGCTCGACCGCCAGCGGCAAACTGCCCGCCAGCACAAGGATCATGCCCACCAGCTGGCCTTGCGCCTGGGCTCCCTGCAGGCCCAACAGGTGTCCACCCGCCAGGCCCTGGAGCGTCTGGAGCTGCAGTTCGAGCGCAGCCTCGAGCGCCGCGAACAGTTGCAGCTGAACCTGGAGGAGGGCGAAGCGCCCCTCGAAGAGCTGCGTCTGAAGTTGGAAGAGCTGCTTGAGCGGCGTCTGGCCGTGGATGATGAACTGCGCCTGGCGCGGCATGCCCTGGATGATGCCGACCGTGAGCTGCGCGAGCAGGAAAAACGCCGCAGCCAGGCCGAACAGCAGGCCCAGTTGCTGCGCGGCCAGATCGAACAGCAGCGCCTCGACTGGCAAGGGCTGGATGTACGGCGCAAGGCGCTGGCCGAGCAGTTGCACAGCGATGGCTATGACCTGCATGGCGTGCTGGCCAGTCTGCCGGCAGAGGCCGCAGAGCTGGCCTGGGAGCAGCAGCTGGAACAGCTGGCCGGACGTATTGCCCGCCTCGGTGCGATCAACCTGGCGGCGATCGACGAGTACCAGCAGCAGTCCGAGCGCAAGCGCTATCTGGACGCGCAGAACGACGACCTGGTCGAGGCGCTGGAGACCCTGGAAAACGTCATCCGCAAGATCGACAAGGAAACCCGCAACCGCTTCAAGGACACCTTCGAGCAGATCAACGCCGGCCTGCAGGCGCTGTTCCCCAAGGTGTTCGGCGGCGGTCACGCCTACCTGGAGCTGACCGGCGAGGACCTGCTGGATACCGGCGTGGCCATCATGGCGCGTCCACCGGGCAAGAAAAACAGCACCATCCACCTGCTCTCCGGTGGCGAGAAGGCACTCACCGCGCTGGCCCTGGTATTCGCCATCTTCCAGCTCAACCCGGCACCGTTCTGCATGCTCGACGAAGTGGATGCACCGCTGGATGATGCCAACGTCGGCCGCTACGCCCGGCTGGTCAAGGAGATGTCCGAGAAGGTGCAGTTCATCTACATCACCCACAACAAGATCGCCATGGAAATGGCTGAGCAGCTGATGGGGGTGACGATGCACGAGCCAGGCTGCTCGCGCCTGGTGGCGGTGGATGTGGCCGAGGCCATGCAGTTGGTGGAAAGTTGAGCGATCAGCCCGCCCCGTAGCAAAAAGTGATGCAAATCAATGCGCGTGGAGCAACGCCAGACGGTGCAAAGAGGGCGTGGCTCATGCTAGCTTAGGCACACTTTTTTACCGTGCTCAAAAACGCCATGCAGAACAGCGTGTTGCAGTGGCTTCCGGGAGCATGCGAATCGTCCGGTGAGGTGGGGTTCAAGCCCCGCTCAATGCCCTTTTCATCTTTTTTCGGGGATAGTGACGCACATGGATTTTGGCTTGCGTGAATGGTTGATTGTCATCGGTGTCGTGGTGATTGCCGGCATCCTGTTCGACGGCTGGCGACGTATGAGTGGCGGCAAGGGCAAGCTCAAGTTCAAGCTTGACCGCAGCCTGAGTGAATTGCCGGATGACGAACCGGTCGATCCCAACCTGCTCGGCCCGGTACGCGTGGTCAAGCGTGACCAGGAACCGACCTTCGACGAGCAGGACCTGCCGTCGTTCAGCGCCAAGGACATCAACAAACGCCGTGGTGTCGAGCCCCGCCAGGGCGACCTGGAGCTAGACAGCGAGGAGCCGGTACCGACCCTGCTCACTCCGGTCGAGGAAAGCGCCGCGGCCAAGCCGGCCGCGAACAGCCAGAAAGACCTGCCGCCGGTAGAGGAAGTGCTGGTGATCAATGTGGTGGCCCGCCATCCGGAAGGCTTCAAGGGGCCGGCGCTGCTGCAGAGCATCCTGGAAAGTGGTCTGCGCTTTGGCGAGATGGACATTTTTCATCGCCACGAGAGCATGGCCGGCAATGGTGAAGTGCTGTTCTCCATGGCCAACGGTGTCAAGCCGGGTACTTTCGACCTGGATGACATGGACCTGTTCAGCACCCGTGCGGTCAGCTTCTTCCTCGGCCTGCCCGGCCCGCGCTATCCCAAACAGGCCTTCGATCTGATGGTGGCTGCGGCGCGCAAGCTGTCCAGCGAGCTGGAAGGCGACCTCAAGGACGACCAGCGCAGTGTGCTGACTGCGCAGACCATCGAGCACTACCGCCAGCGTATCGTCGATTTCGAACGCAAGCACATGACCCAGAAACGCTAGACCACCGCGGTACGCTACAAGCCTCAAGCCACAGGTTAATCGCTTGGCTTGGGGCTTTTTGCTTTCTTGCCGCGTGGAACTTGCCGCTTGAGGCTTATTTGCCATGACTGACGCCGCCCAACGCATCAGCGCCCTGCGCCATGAACTGGATGCACACAACTACCGCTACTACGTGCTCGATGAGCCGAGTATTCCGGATGCCGAATACGACCGGTTGTTCTGTGAGTTGCAGCAGTTGGAGCAGGCCCATCCCGAGCTGATCAGTGCCGACTCGCCGACGCAGCGGGTCGGTGGCAGTGCCTTGCAGGCCTTTGCCGAAGTGCAACACAGCGTGCCGATGCTCAGCCTCAACAATGCCTTCAGCGAAGACGACCTGCGCGCCTTCGACCGCAGCGTGCAGGCTGGCCTGGGCCTGCCGCCGGGTGACCTGTTTGGCGGCGGCGCTGAGGTGGATTACAGCTGCGAGCCCAAGCTCGACGGCCTGGCCGTCAGCCTGCTGTATGTCGATGGCCTGCTGGTGCGCGGCGCCACGCGGGGCGATGGCAGTACCGGCGAGGATATCAGCGCCAATGTGCGGACCATCCGTACGATACCCCTGCGCCTGCAGGGCAGTGGCTGGCCGGCGCGCCTGGAAGTGCGCGGCGAGGTGTTCATGCCGCGCGCCGGCTTCGAGGCCCTGAATGCCCGCCAGGTGGATGCCGGTGCCAAGACCTTTGCCAATCCGCGCAATGCGGCCGCCGGCAGCCTGCGCCAGCTGGACCCGAAGATCACTGCCAGCCGCCCCCTGGAGTTCTGCGCCTACGGGGTTGGCGAGTACGCCGCCGACCTGCCATCCAGCCATATCGCCATGCTCGAGCAACTCAAGGCCTGGGGCCTGCCGATCAGCCGCGAGCTACGCCTGGCGCGTGGCGTGGATGCCTGCCTGGCCTACTACGCAGAGATCGGCGCGCGCCGGCAAAGCCTGGCCTATGACATCGATGGCGTGGTGTTCAAGGTCAACAGCCTGGAAGACCAGCAGCAGCTGGGCTTTCGTGCGCGTAGCCCACACTGGGCGATCGCCCACAAGTTTCCCGCCCAGGAAGAGCTGACCGAACTGCTCGATGTGGAGTTTCAGGTAGGTCGCACCGGCGCAGTGACCCCGGTGGCCCGCCTGCGCCCGGTGCAGGTGGCGGGGGTTACCGTGTCCAATGCCACCCTGCACAACATGGATGAAGTCGCCCGGCTGGGCCTGATGATCGGCGATACGCTGATCATCAGGCGTGCCGGCGACGTGATCCCACAGGTCATGGCGGTGGTGCCCGAGCGCCGTCCGGCCGATGCGCGGCCTGTGCAGATTCCCGCACAGTGTCCGGTGTGCGGCTCGGCAGTGGAGCGCACCCAGCTGGTCAAGCGCAGCAAGGGTCGCGCCAGTCTCAGCGAGGGTGCGGTGTATCGCTGCGTGGGCCGGCTGTCCTGCGAAGCCCAGCTCAAGCAGGCGATCATCCACTTCGTCTCGCGACGCGCCATGGATATCGATGGCCTCGGTGAAAAGATCGTCGAGCAACTGGTCGACAACGGGCTGGTGCATTCGCCGGCCGACCTGTATCGCCTGACCCACGAGCAGGTGCTGGCCCTGGAAGGTTTTGCCGAGTTGTCCACGCGCAACCTGCTGGCGGCGATTGCGGGAAGCCGCCAGCCAAGTCTCGCGCGCTTCATCTTTGCCCTGGGGATTCCCGATGTCGGCGAGGAAACCGCCAAGCTGCTGGCTCGCGCGCTGGGTAACTTGCCGCGCATTAGCCAGGCGCTGCCCGAGGTGCTGACCTGGTTGCCGGATGTGGGGCAGGAGGTGGCGCATGAAATCCACAGTTTCTTTGCCGACGCGCACAACCGCCAGGTGATCAACGAATTACTCGAACATGGCGTGCAGCCGCAGCAAAGCAGCGAGTTGGCCGCCGAGTTCACGGCCTGCGCCAGCCTGGCCGAGCTGCTGGAAAAACTGGCCATTCCTGGTATCGCCAGCACCGGTGCACGCCTGCTGGCGGAGCAGACGGGCAGTCTGGAAGCGCTGATTGCGCTCAGTCAGGACTGGCTGACGCTGGCCCAGTGCAAGGGGCTCAACGAAAAAGCCCGGCAGGCGCTGCGCGAGTTTTTTGCCGACCCGCAGCAGCGGCGTCGCGCCGAGGATATCGACGCCCAGTTGCAGGCCTTCGGTATGCACTGGCTGAGTGAGCGGCGCCAGGCCGGTGGCCTGCCGCTGCTGGGGCAGACCTGGGTGCTCACCGGAACCCTGGAAAGCCTCAGCCGTGACCAGGCCAAGCAGCAGCTGGAGGCCTTGGGTGCCAAGGTGGCAGGTTCGGTCTCGAGCAAGACCCACTGCGTGGTGGCTGGCCCCGGTGCCGGTTCCAAGCTGGCCAAGGCGGCGGAGCTGGGTATCCGGGTGCTCGATGAAGAGGCCTTGTTGAGTACCTTGCAGGAACTGGCGGAGCAGTGCGACGAGTGAGTGGCTCGTCGCATGCGGTAATCATCCGTTTGCGGCAAGACGTGCAGCCTGTGCTAGTAAGAAGACAGGGCCGCACGCCGCGTCGCAAGGAGGTTGAGCATGTCGACAGAAACCCCGCCGGGCGAAGCACCGGATAACCATCTCAGCGAACTGCAGAGTGACCCGCTGCTCCGTCACCTGCATGCGGTCATTCGCCAGATGATTCGCCTGCTGGCGATCCTCATGGTGCTGGTGATCATGTGGTGCATAGCCGACGTGGTGATGGTGCTGTACCAGCGGTTGATGGCGCCGCCGTTCATGCTGCTCAACCTGAATGATATTTTTGCCGTGTTCGCCGCCTTCCTGGCGGTGCTCATTGCCATCGAGATCTTCGCCAATATCACCCTGTACCTGCGTGACGACGTCATACACGTCAAGCTGGTGATTGCCACCGCACTGATGGCCGTGGCACGCAAGGTGATCGTGCTCGATACCAGCGTGATCGAGCCGGGTTATCTGTTCGGCATTGCTGGCATTGTCCTGGCGCTAGGCATTACCTATTGGCTGGTGAGCAGCAAGGCACGCACCTGACAGGCGGCGCCTCAGCCCACGGCCAGCACACAGATATGTCCCGGCTGCGGGTAGTGCCAGTGCACCTCCACATCCCACAGGCGTACGCCGTAGCGGCGTTGCGCGTCGGGTTGCTGATAGGCCGGACGCGGGTCCTGCGCCAGGCACTGTTCGATCAGCTCGCAGAGCGGCTGCTGCAGGCGCTGGGCATGCTGTACGGCGGACTGGCGGGCGGCGGCCTGCCAACTGACGGCAATGGCTTGCGGCGCCTGCGGGGCAATGGCATTGCGTGCCTCGGGCAGGCTGTCGGCATAGGGCACATAGGGCTTGATGTCGAGGATCGGCGTGCCGTCCAGCAGGTCGATGCCGGAAAGGTGCAGGCGGCCGGTCTCCACCTTGTCCAGGCGCACCACCGACTGGCCGATACCGTTGGGGCGGTGGGTGGCGCGGCTGGCGAATACGCCGATGCTCTGGTTGCCGCCCAGGCGGGGCGGGCGCACCTTGAGGCGCGGCTTGTCTTCCAGCGCCTGGTGGAAGAGGAAAATCAGCCAGACATGACTGACCTGCTCGAGGCCGGCCACGGCCTCGCCAGTGTTGAACGGTGGCAGCAGTTCGAGGATGCCGCGGGCCGCCGGGGCCAGTTGTGGCTGGCGCGGAATGGCGAATTTTTCCTTGAAGCAGGAATGCAGGATGCCCACCGGGCTGACGCTGTAGGGTGGCATGCTCATCCGCGCACCGCGCTGACCCCGGCCAGGGTGGCAAAGGAGGTGTCCTTGGCGGTGAGCAGGAAATCACGCATGAACGGCGCATCGAGCATGTCGGCACGAATCGCGGCGAACAGCGTGCAGTACAGGCCCTTGTCGCCCAGGCGCTTGGCGGTCACATAGCCACGCGAGCTGTACTCGTGCAGCGCCCAGTTGGGCAGGCAGCATACGCCGCGTCCGCTGGCGACCAGTTGCATCATCATCACCGTGAGTTCCGAGGTGCGCACCTGCGCCGGTTCGACATCGGCCGGCTCGAGGAAGCGGGTAAAGACGTCCAGTCGGTCGCGTTCCACGGGGTAGGTGATCAGGGTTTCCCGTGCCAGGTCTTCGGCCTGCACATAGGGGCGGCTGGCCAGGGGGTGCTGGTTGGCAACCGCCAGCAGGGCCTCGTAGGTGAACAGCGGTACGTAGGTGATACCGGGCATTTCCACCGGGTCGGCGGTTACCACCAGGTCAAGATCGCCACGCGCCAGCGCCGGCAGCGGGGCGAAGGAAAACCCCGAGGCCAGGTCCAGCTCGACTTCCGGCCAGGCATCGCGGAACTGGTCGATGGTCGGCATCAGCCACTGGAAGCAGCTGTGGCACTCGATGGCCATGTGCAGGCGACCTGCGGTACCGCCGGCCAGGCGCGCCAGGTCGCGCTCGGCGCCGCGCAGCAGCGGCAGGGCTTCGTCGGCCAGTTGCAACAGGCGCAGGCCGGCACTGGTGAAACGTACCGGCTTGGTCTTGCGGATGAACAGGGTCAGGCCCAGCTGGCTTTCCAGTTCCTTGAACTGGTGGGATAGCGCGGATTGCGTCAAGTGCAGGCGTTCGGCCGCCTCAACCAGGCTATCGGCTTCGCGCAGGGCTTGCAGGGTCTTCAGGTGGCGTATTTCCAGCATGAGCGGTTCTCAATGAGAGAAACTTGTGATGATCAAGAATACATTGAGTTTGTCTCATGTGCATGGGCTTGTCGAGAATGTCGTCATTCACAGACAAGGAGCACTATCCCATGGCATTGGCACATAACCTCGGCTTTCCACGTATCGGCCGCGACCGCGAACTGAAGAAGGCCCTGGAGGCCTACTGGAAGGGGGAGCTGGATGAAGCGGCACTGCGCGCAGTGGGCCAGCGGCTGCGCGCCGAGCACTGGCAGTTGCAGAAGGAGGCCGGCATACAGTTGCTGCCGGTCGGAGACTTTGCCTGGTATGACCAGGTACTCGGCCACTCGCTGATGTTCGGGGTGATTCCCGAACGTTTCCGTCCGCACAGCGGCCGGCCGACCCTGGACACCCTGTTCGGCATGGCGCGGGGCGTCAGTCAGGGGGGGGGTTGCGGCGCTACGCATGCCCAGGAGCTCACCAAGTGGTTCGACAGCAACTATCACTACCTGGTCCCTGAGTTCAGCGCGGAGCAGTCGTTCGCCCTGAGCTGGGAGCAGCTGTTCGAGGAGGTGGCGGAGGGGCGGGCCCTCGGGCATGCCCTCAAGCCGGTGCTGATCGGTCCCCTCACTTACCTGTGGCTAGGCAAATGCAAGGGGGCGGCATTCGACAAGCTCGATCTGCTGGAGCGCCTGCTGCCGGTCTATGGCGAGATCCTCCAGCGCCTGGCCGCGCAAGGCATCGAATGGGTGCAGATCGACGAGCCGATCCTCGCCCTCGACCTGCCGCAGGACTGGAAAACGGCTTTCGAGCGCGCCTACAACCTGCTGCAGAAGGAGCCGGGCAGGAAGCTGATCGCCACCTACTTTGCCGGCCTGGAGGACAACCTCGGCCTGGCCGCCGGCCTGCCGGTGGATGGTCTGCATATCGACCTGGTGCGCGCGCCGGAGCAGTTCCCGGCCATCCTCGACCGCCTGCCGGCCTACAAGGTGCTGTCGCTGGGCGTGGTCGACGGGCGCAATGTCTGGCGCAGTGACCTGCACGCCGCGCTGGCTATCCTGCAGCAGGCCCATGAGCGTCTGGGGGAGCGGCTGTGGGTGGCGCCGTCCTGTTCGCTGCTGCATTGCCCGGTGGACCTGTCCCGCGAGGACAAGCTGGATGTCGAGCTGAAAAGCTGGCTGGCCTTTGCCGTGCAGAAGTGTCGCGAAGTAGCCGTGCTGGCCAAGGCCCTGGGCGAACCGCAGGCTGTCGAGGTGCAGGCCGCGCTGGCGGAGAGCCGCCAGGTGCAGGAAAGCCGTCGTGCCTCGCCACGTATCCATAAGCCAGCGGTACAGGCGCGTGTGGCCGCCGTCACTGCGCAGCATTGCCAGCGCCAGTCGCCCTTTGCCGAGCGTAGTGCCCGGCAGCGCGCGCGGCTCAACCTGCCACTGTTTCCCACCACCAGCATCGGTTCCTTCCCGCAGACCTCGGCGATCCGCCTGGCGCGCCAGGCCTTCAAGGCCGGCAAGTTGTCCGCGGCGGAATACCGCGAGGCCATGTACAGCGAGATTCGCCATGCCGTGCAGGTGCAGGAGCGCCTGGGGCTGGACGTGCTGGTGCATGGCGAGGCCGAGCGTAATGACATGGTCGAGTACTTTGCCGAGCAGCTCGATGGCTATGCCTTCACCCGTTTTGGCTGGGTGCAAAGCTACGGCTCGCGCTGTGTCAAGCCGGCGATCATCTATGGTGACCTGTCCCGCCCACGGCCGATGACGGTGGACTGGATCAGTTATGCCCAGCGCTGCACCGACAAACCGATGAAGGGCATGCTGACCGGGCCGGTGACCATGCTGATGTGGTCGTTTCCGCGTGATGACATGTCCCGTGAGGAACAGGCGCGTCAGCTGGCGCTGTCCATTCGTGACGAGGTGGTTGACCTCGAAGCCGCTGGCATAGGGGTCATCCAGATCGACGAAGCGGCTTTCCGCGAGGGGCTGCCGCTGCGCCGGGCAGGCTGGTCGCACTACCTGGCCTGGGCCAGTGAAGCGTTCCGCCTGTGTGCCTCGGCAGTGCGCGACGAGACACAAATTCACACCCACATGTGCTACAGCGAGTTCAACGACGTGATCGAAGCCATCGCGGCCATGGATGCCGACGTGATTACCATCGAAACCTCGCGTTCGGACATGGAGCTGCTGGACGCTTTCGAGCGTTTCGAATATCCCAACGAGATTGGTCCGGGCGTCTATGACATTCACTCGCCACGCGTGCCGGATAGCGGCGAGATGCTCAAGCTGCTGCGCAAGGCCGCGCGGCGGATTGCCGTGGAGCGCCTGTGGGTGAACCCCGACTGTGGCCTGAAGACACGTGGCTGGGCGGAAAGCGAGGCGGCCCTGGCGAACATGGTGGCGGCGGCGCGCCAGTTGCGTCGTGAGTTGGCCGGCTGAGTGACGCGCCACTGGTCGGCTGTCACCAAACCGTCACGCTGCTGTGCTAGTGGCGTGACGGCGAGGGCGGCAGACTGCCGGCTTTGTCGCACGGTGCAAGGCCGTGTCCAGCTGGATGTCCCATTATGCGCGCTGTTCTACTCGGCCTGCTGCTCAGCCTGGCCTTGCCGGCCCTGGCCGGTGCTCACTGTTCGCCCCAGGTGGCTACCCGTTACCTGCAGCTGGATGGCCTGCGCCTGGCCTACCAGAGCATCGGCCGTGAGCAGGACCCTGCGCTGTTACTGGTCATGGGCCTGGGCGGGCAGTTGATCCATTGGCCTGACGAGGTGGTGCAGAGCCTGTGTGCCCAGGGGCTGCGGGTGATTCGTTTCGATAACCGCGATGTCGGCCTGAGTACCCTGCAGCCGATTCCGGCAACCCCCAACCTGAGTTACCAGGTGCTGCGTTATCGGCTCGGTCTTAGCCTGCAGGCGCCCTACAGTCTGCGCGACATGGCCGTTGATGCCCTGGCGCTGATGGATCACCTGCACATTCCGCGCTTTCACCTGCTTGGGGCAAGCATGGGCGGGATGATTGCCCAGCACCTTGCCGACCTGGCCCCGCAGCGGGTGATCAGCCTGACGCTGTTGATGACCAGTTCCGGTGACCATGGCCTTCCGCCGCCCAGCGCAGCGCTGCTGGATCTCCTGGCGCGGCGCACCGGCAGCAGTCGCGCCCAGGTACTGGCCCAGCAGGCCGAGTTGCTGGCCGCGCTGGGCAGCCCGCTATTGCCCGATGCGCGGCCGGACTTGCTGGCCGAGGCGGCGCGCGCCTACGACCGGGCCTTCAACCCGGAAGGCGTACAGCGTCAGCTGCTGGCCATTCTCGCCGAGCCCAGTCGCGTGCAGTTGCTGCGTCGCTTGCGCGTGCCCACCCTGGTGGTGCATGGCACGGCCGATCCGTTGTTGCCGGTGATGCATGGCGTGCATGTCGCGGCACATGTGCGTGGAAGTGCGCTGGTGCTGATTCCCGGCCTGGCACATCGCTTCCAGGGAGCTTTCAAACAGGCTCTGCTCGGCGCGGTGCTGCCGCACCTGCAGGCACATGGCGGGCGCGGCTGACACAGCGGACAGAACCCGCAGCGGGTTCGGCTTGGGCTACAATCCGCGCCTGCGTTTTTCCAGGCTACAGGATTGCCATGACCGCCCGTTTCGTTCATCTCCGTTTGCACACCGAATACTCCCTGGTCGATGGCCTGGTGCGGGTCAAGCCGCTGATCAAGGCGGTGGCGGCTGCCGGTATGCCGGCGGTGGCAGTGACCGACATGAGCAACATGTGCGCGCTGGTGAAGTTCTACAAGACCGCCATGGGCGGAGGTATCAAGCCGATCTGCGGTGCGGATATCTGGCTGGCCAGCCGCGACGAGGATGGCCCGCTGACCCGTCTGACCCTGCTGGCCATGGATGCTGGCGGTTACCGCAACCTGACCGAACTGATTTCCCGTGGCTGGACCGAAGGTCAGCACAACGACCTGGTGGTGATCCAGCGTGATTGGCTGAAACAGGCCAGCGCCGGGTTGATCGCCCTGTCCGGCGCCCGTGAAGGCGAGATTGGCCTGGCCCTGCTGGCGGGCGACATGGCTCAGGCCGAAGCCCTGTGGGCCGAGTGGCAGGCAGTGTTTCCTGAACGTTTCTATCTTGAGGTTCAGCGCACCAGCCGGGTTGGCGATGAGGAGTACCTGCATGCTGCGGTGGCTCTGGCCGAGCGGTGTGGTGCGCCGCTGGTGGCGACCAATGACGTGCGCTTTCTCAAGCAGGATGACTTCGAGGCCCACGAAACCCGCGTGTGCATCGGCGAAGGGCGCACCCTGGACGATCCACGCCGGCCGCGTAACTACTCCGACCAGCAGTACCTGAAGACCCCGGAGGAAATGGCCGAGCTATTCAGCGACCTGCCCGAGGCGCTGGAAAATACCGTGGAAATCGCCCGGCGTTGCAATATCGACGTGCAGCTGGGGACCTACTTCCTGCCGGACTTTCCCACGCCCAACGGCATGGGGATCGACGATTACCTGCGTCATGCCTCCTACCAGGGGCTGGAAGAGCGCCTGCAGGTCTTGCTGCCCAGGGACACGCCGGATTATGAGGCGAAGCGGCAGGTCTATGTCGACCGCCTGGAATTCGAGCTGGGTACCATCATTCAGATGGGCTTTCCCGGCTACTTCCTGATCGTTGCCGACTTCATCCAGTGGGCCAAGAACAATGGCGTGCCGGTTGGCCCGGGGCGCGGTTCGGGCGCCGGCTCGCTGGTCGCCTATGTGCTGAAGATCACCGATCTCGATCCGTTGGCCTACGACCTGCTGTTCGAGCGCTTCCTCAACCCCGAGCGGATCTCCATGCCCGACTTCGACGTCGACTTCTGCATGGACGGCCGTGATCGGGTGATTGACTACGTGGCCGACAAGTACGGGCGCAACGCGGTGAGCCAGATCATCACCTTTGGTTCCATGGCGGCCAAGGCGGTGGTGCGCGACGTGGCGCGGGTGCAGGGCAAGTCCTACGGACTGGCCGACAAGCTGTCGAAGATGATCCCCTTCGAGGTCGGCATGACCCTGGAGAAGGCCTACGAAATGGAGGAGCCGCTGCGCGAGTTCCTCAAGCACGACGAGGAAGCCGCGGAAATCTGGGAGATGTCGCTCAAGCTCGAAGGCATCACCCGTGGTACCGGCAAGCACGCCGGGGGCGTGGTGATCGCGCCGACCAAATTGACCGATTTTGCGCCGATTGCCTGCGACGAGGAGGGTGGCGGCCTGGTCACCCAGTTCGACAAGGATGACGTGGAGGCGGCCGGCCTGGTGAAGTTCGACTTCCTTGGCCTGCGTACCCTGACCATCATCAAGTGGGCACTGGAAACCATCCATCGCGAACAGCGCGCCAAGGGCGCCAGCGATGCCGAGCTGATCAACATCGACTTCATTCCGCTGGACGACAAGCCAACCTACCAGCTGTTGCAGAAAGCCGAGACCACCGCGGTATTCCAGCTGGAATCGCGCGGCATGAAGGAGTTGATCAAGAAGCTCAAGCCGGACTGCCTGGAAGACCTGATCGCTCTGGTGGCACTGTTCCGCCCGGGGCCACTGCAGTCGGGCATGGTGGATGACTTCATCAACCGTAAGCACGGTCGTGCCGAAGTGTCCTACCCGCACCCCGATTACCAGTACGAAGGCCTCAAGCCGGTGCTGGCGCCCACCTACGGCATCATCCTCTATCAGGAACAGGTGATGCAGATCGCCCAGGTGATGGCCGGCTACACCCTGGGTGGCGCGGACATGCTGCGCCGCGCCATGGGCAAGAAGAAGCCCGAGGAAATGGCCAAGCAGCGCGGCGGCTTCATCGAAGGCTGCGCCAACAACGGCATCGATGGCGAACTGGCGGGCAACATCTTCGACCTGGTGGAAAAATTCGCCGGCTACGGTTTCAACAAATCGCATTCGGCGGCCTATGGCCTGGTGTCCTACCAGACCGCCTGGCTCAAGGCGCATTATCCGTCGCCCTTCATGGCGGCGGTGCTCTCGGCGGATATGCACAACACCGAGAAAGTGGTAACGCTGATCGAGGAGTGCCGCAGCATGAAGCTGCGCATCCTCGCCCCGGATGTGAACAACTCCGAGTTCAAGTTCACCGTGGACGAGGAGGGGCGCATCGTCTACGGCCTGGGCGCGATCAAGGGGGTGGGCGAAGGCCCGGTGGAAGCCATCGTCGAATGCCGCAATGCCGATGGGCCGTTCAAGGACCTGTTTGATTTCTGCGCGCGGGTCGATCTCAAACGCATCAACAAACGCACCCTGGAGGCGCTGATCCGTGGCGGTGCGCTGGATCGCCTGGGGCCGTATTTCCACGACGAGGCCAAGGCCTACCAGGCCAATCTCGATCGCAATCGCGGGGTGTTGCTGGCGGCCATGGAGGAAGCCGTGCAGGCTGCCGAACAAACCGCACGTAGCGCCGAGAGTGGGCACATGGATCTGTTCGGCGGGCTGTTCGCCGAGCCGGAGGCGGATGTCTACGCCAACCACCGGCAGGCCCGCGAGCTGTCGATCAAGGAACGCCTGAAAGGTGAAAAGGACACGTTGGGCCTGTACCTGACCGGCCACCCGATCGACGAGTACGAGGGCGAGATCCGCCGTTTCGCCCGCCAGCGCATCGTCGAACTCAAACCGGCGCGCGACACCCAGACGGTAGCCGGGATGATCGTCAACCTGCGGGTGATGAAGAACAAGAAGGGCGACAAGATGGGCTTCATCACCCTTGACGACCGCTCCGGGCGCATCGAGGCCTCGCTGTTTGCCGACGCCTTCGCCAGCAACCAGGCACTGCTGCAGAACGACGCACTGGTGGTGGTCGAGGGCGAGGTCAGCAACGATGACTTCTCCGGTGGCTTGCGCCTGCGTGCCAAGCGGGTGATGAGCCTGGAGGAAGCGCGTACCGGGCTGGCCGACAGCCTGCGCCTGCGCCTGTCGCATCAGCAGCTGCAAGGTGATCGCCTGCGTTGGCTGGGCGAACTGCTGGCGCGCCATCGCGGCGGCTGTCCGCTGGCCATCGAGTACAGCGGCGAACAGGCGCGTGCTCTGCTCAGCCTGGGGGAGGCCTGGCAGGTGGAGCCGGGCGATCTGTTGCTGCAGACCCTGCGTGACCAGTTCGGCAAAGACAACGTCTTCCTGCACTACCGCTGACAGGCCCAGCCCGCAGTATCGACCACGCGCGGTCTATCCCTTAAGGTAGACCGCTGACAGGAACCGGCCACAGGCCCCATGAGCACGACGGAAAGCCGATGAACCCGAATTTTCTCGATTTCGAACAGCCGATCGCCGACCTGCAGGCCAAGATCGAAGAGTTGCGCCTGGTGGGTAGCGACAATGCGCTGAACATCAGCGACGAGATTGCCCGCCTGCAGGACAAGAGTCGCAGCCTGACGGCCAGTATCTTCAGCAACCTGAGCAGCTGGCAGATTGCCCAGTTGGCCCGCCACCCGCGCCGCCCCTATACCCTGGACTACATCGAACAGCTGTTCAGTGAGTTCGACGAACTGCACGGTGATCGTCACTTTGCTGACGACCCGGCGATCGTCGGTGGCGTAGCACGCCTGAATGATCGTCCGGTGATGGTCATCGGCCACCAGAAAGGCCGCGATGTGCGCGAGAAGGTACGCCGCAACTTCGGCATGCCGCGCCCGGAAGGCTACCGCAAGGCCTGCCGTCTGATGGAAATGGCCGAGCGCTTCAAGCTGCCGATCCTCACCTTCATCGACACCCCGGGCGCCTATCCGGGCATCGATGCCGAGGAACGCGGGCAGAGCGAGGCGATTGCCTGGAACCTGCGGGTCATGGCCCGCCTGAAAACCCCGATCATCGCCACGGTCATCGGTGAGGGCGGCTCCGGCGGTGCGCTGGCCATCGGCGTGTGTGATCGCCTGAACATGCTGCAGTACTCGACCTACTCGGTGATTTCCCCGGAAGGCTGCGCTTCGATTCTCTGGAAAACCGCCGATAAGGCGCCGGAGGCGGCCGAAGCCATGGGTATTACCGCCGAGCGTCTGAAAGGCCTGGGCATCGTCGACAAGGTGATCAGTGAGCCGCTGGGTGGTGCCCATCGTGATCCGGCGGCAATGGCCGAGGGGCTGCGCAACGAGCTGCTTGAACAGCTGGACACCCTGGCGACCCTGGACAGCAGCGAGCTGCTGGCCCGGCGTTACGAGAAGCTGATGAGCTTCGGCGTCGCCTGAGTCCGACCTCTCCTCACTGCGCCTGGCTGACTGGCCTGGCGCAGTGCTTCCCTGCCATCCGGCCCGCGCCATGTCCCTCGAATATCGCCTCCTGCAAGCCCTTTCCGCCTGGCGTGGCGCGCCGCGCTGGAGTGTGGCGCTGTCCGGCGGGCTGGATTCCCTGGTGCTGTTGCATGCGCTGAGCCGCCTGCGTGAGCAGCATGCCTTGCCGCCTCTGCGTGCCCTGCATGTGGCGCATGGCCTGCAGGCCGTAGCGGAAGACTGGCCGGCGCACTGCCAGACCTGCTGTGAGGCCTGGCAGGTACCGTTTGAGGTGCTCGCGGTGCAGGTGCTGCGTGAGGCCAGTCTGGAGCAGGCAGCGCGCCAGGCACGCTATGCGGCGCTGGGGGCGCAGCTGCAGGATGGTGAGCTGCTGTTGCTCGCCCAGCATGCCGACGACCAGGTGGAAACCGTGCTGCAACGCCTATTGCGTGGCACCGGCGTGCGCGGACTGGCCGGCATGCCGAGCGTGCGGCCGCTGGCTGCTGGCTGGCTGTTCCGCCCGCTGCTCAACGAGTCGCGCGCCACGCTGGCGGCTTATGCCGAACAGCATGCGTTGCGCTGGGTGGACGACCCGAGCAATCTGGATATGCGCTTCACGCGCAACCGCCTGCGTCACCAGGTCTTGCCGGCCCTGCGTGAGCATTGGCCAGGCGTGGACGCCAGCTTGCGCCGCTGTGCCGAACAGGCCGCTGAGGCGCAGGGTTTGTTGGATGAGCTGGCGGTAACCGACCTGGCCGCAGCGCAACAGCCCGCTGCCTGGGACTGGCTGGGCTTGCCGCAGCTGGCACTGGCGCCGCTGCGCGCGCTGTCCCAGGCCCGTCAGCGCAATGCCCTGCGGCACTGGTTGGCGCCGCGCACTCTGCTACCGGATGCGGCCCATTGGGCCGGCTGGGAAGCCTTGCGTGACGCCGGCGAGGATCGCCAGCCCGTGTGGCGCTTGCACGCTGGCGAGTTGCGCCGCAGTGCCGGGCGGCTCTTCTGGTTGTCCGGTGACTGGTGCGTGACGCCCGAGGAACCGCCGGCTTGGACGAGACAAACGTCTCTGGCATTGCCGGGGAATGGTGTGCTGCATGTGCAGGGCGTCTTGCCGGCTGGACAGGTAAGCGTGCATTACCGGCGCGGTGGCGAGCTGCTCTGTCTGCCTGGGCGTGGTCAGCGCGATCTCAAGCGTTTGTTCAACGAGCGTGACGTGCCAGCGTTCCTCCGGCAGCGCTGGCCGCTGCTGGCCATCGACGGACAGTTGCGTGCGGTGGCGGGGCTAGCCGGTCTGGATGGCCGGCAGTGCGGTGACTGGCAGGTGCAGTGGCAGCCGCCGCCTTCGTCGTGAGCAAAATGCCGCAGTGGCAATAATTGAGCTGGCGAGGCCTTTCCGGTAGACTACGCTCCCGTCTTGTTAGTGCTTCTGTGGTTTCCTTCGGAACCCGCAGCGGCTAGCTTATTTCAGGCTGGTTTTCCCAGCCTGTGCTTTCACCCCGGCGGCCTGACCGCTTGAACGCTGACTTCTAGGATTTTTCATGACGCGCTACATTTTCGTCACGGGTGGTGTTGTTTCTTCTTTGGGGAAAGGCATCGCTTCGGCTTCACTGGCGGCTATCCTGGAGGCGCGGGGCCTGAAGGTCACCATGCTCAAACTGGATCCGTACATCAACGTCGATCCGGGCACCATGAGCCCGTTCCAGCATGGTGAGGTGTTCGTCACCCACGATGGCGCGGAAACCGACCTCGACCTGGGCCATTACGAGCGGTTCATCCGCACCACCATGACCCAGAACAACAACTTCACCACCGGCCGCGTCTATGAGTACGTGCTGCGCAAGGAGCGTCGCGGTGACTATCTGGGGGCGACCATTCAGGTCATCCCGCATATCACCGACGAGATCAAGCGCCGCATCATCAAGGGTGCCGGTGATGCCGACGTGGCCCTGGTGGAGATCGGCGGTACGGTGGGTGATATCGAATCGCAACCGTTCCTCGAAGCGATTCGCCAGCTGCGCGTGGAAGTCGGTGCCAAGCGTGCCATGCTCATGCACCTGACCCTGGTGCCGTACATTGCCACTGCCGGCGAGACCAAGACCAAGCCGACTCAGCACTCGGTCAAGGAGCTGCGCTCCATCGGCCTGCAGCCGGATGTGCTGGTGTGCCGCTCCGATCACCCGATCGACCTGTCTTCGCGGCGCAAGATTGCCCTGTTCACCAATGTCGAAGAGCGCGCGGTCATCGCTCTGGAAGACGTCGATACCATCTACAAGATTCCTGGTGTGCTGCATGCCCAGGGCCTCGATGACATCGTCGTCGAGCGTTTCGGCCTGCAATGCCAGCCAGCTGACCTGTCCGAGTGGGATCGTGTGGTGGATGCCAAGCTGCATCCGGAGAAGGAAGTCACCATTGCCATGGTCGGCAAGTACATGGAATTGCTGGATGCCTACAAGTCGCTGATCGAGGCGATGAGCCATGCCGGCATCCAGAACCGCACCAAAGTCAATATTCGTTATATCGACTCGGAAGATATTGAAACCCAGGGCACCGACCTGCTGCAGGGCGTAGATGCCATTCTGGTGCCGGGTGGCTTTGGCCTGCGTGGCGTGGAAGGTAAGATCCGCACCGTGCAGTACGCCCGCGAGAACAAGATTCCCTACCTGGGTATTTGCCTGGGTATGCAGGTCGCGGTTATCGAGTATGCACGTAACGTACTGGGCTGGGCCGATGCCAATTCCAGCGAGTTCGATCCGAACTCCAGCCACCCGGTAGTAGGTCTGATCACCGAATGGCAGGATGCTGCCGGTAGCGTCGAGGTGCGTACCGATGCCTCCGACCTGGGCGGCACCATGCGTCTGGGTGCCCAAGAGTGCCAGTTGCTGGAGGGTTCCAATGTGCATGCCTGCTACGGCAAGGCGCGTATTGTCGAACGCCATCGCCATCGCTACGAAGTGAACAACAATCTGTTGCCGCAGTTGCAGCTGGCCGGTCTGAATATCACCGGTCGTTCCGCCGATGGTGCGCTGGTTGAAGTGGTCGAGGCGCCGGATCATCCGTGGTTCGTGGCCTGCCAGTTCCATCCGGAGTTCACCTCCACGCCGCGTGACGGTCATCCGTTGTTCAGCGGTTTCGTCAATGCTGCGCTGGCCCAGAAGGCGCGTCAGGCATGAGTCAGAAGACCATTCGCGTTGGCAATATCGACATTGCCAACGACAAGCCATTCGTGCTGTTCGGCGGTATCAACGTCATCGAGTCGCGCGACCTGGCGCTGCGCGCCTGCGAGGAATACGTGCGGGTCACCGAGAAACTCGGCATCCCCTATGTGTTCAAGGCCAGCTTCGACAAGGCCAACCGCTCGTCCATTACCTCTTTCCGTGGCCCTGGCCTGGAAGAGGGCATGAAGATCTTCGAGGAAGTGAAGAAGACCTTCGGCGTGCCGGTGATTACCGATGTGCATGAACCCTACCAGGCCGCACCAGTGGCCGAAGTCTGCGACATCATCCAGCTGCCGGCCTTCCTGTCGCGGCAGACCGACCTGGTGGTGGCCATGGCCAAGACCGGTGCGGTGATCAACATCAAGAAGGCGCAGTTCCTCGCCCCGCAGGAGATGAAGCACATCCTGCGCAAGTGCGAGGAAGCCGGTAATGATCAGCTGATCCTCTGCGAGCGTGGTTCCTCCTTCGGTTACAACAACCTGGTGGTAGACATGCTCGGCTTCGGCATCATGAAGCAGTTCAACTACCCGGTGTTCTTTGACGTGACCCACGCCCTGCAGATGCCGGGTGGCCGTGCCGACTCGGCGGGTGGACGACGTGCTCAGGTCACTGATCTGGCCAAGGCCGGCATGAGCCAGGGGCTGGCCGGCCTGTTCCTCGAAGCGCACCCGGACCCGGATAACGCCAAGTGCGATGGCCCCTGCGCCCTGCGCCTGGACAAGCTGGAGCCCTTCCTCAGCCAGCTCAAGCAGCTGGATGACCTGGTCAAGAGCTTCCCAACTATCGAAACCGCTTGAGCCTGCCGCTTGCAGCCTGAAGCTTCGCAGCTACCCAACGGAGTACCAACAACAATGGCAAAAATCGTCGACATCAAGGGTCGTGAGGTTCTCGACTCCCGTGGCAACCCCACCGTGGAGGCCGATGTAATCCTCGAAGGCGGCATCATCGGTAGCGCTTGTGCGCCATCCGGTGCTTCCACCGGTTCCCGCGAAGCGCTGGAACTGCGTGATGGCGACAAGAGCCGTTACCTGGGCAAGGGCGTACTCAAGGCCGTAGCCAACATCAATGGGCCGATCCGTGACTTGTTGCTGGGCAAGGACGCGACTGATCAGCAGGCCCTGGACCGCGCGATGATCGAGCTGGACGGTACCGAGAACAAGGCCAAGCTGGGCGCCAACGCCATCCTCGCCGTGTCCCTGGCCGCGGCCAAGGCTGCCGCCCAGGCCAAGGGCGTGCCGCTGTACGCGCATATTGCCGATCTGAACGGTACCCCGGGCGTCTACTCCATGCCGGTGCCGATGATGAACATCATCAACGGCGGCGAGCACGCCGACAACAACGTCGATATCCAGGAGTTCATGGTCCAGCCGGTCGGCGCCAAGAACTTCGCCGACGCCCTGCGCATGGGCGCCGAGATCTTCCATCACCTCAAAGCCGTGCTGAAGGCCCGTGGCCTGAACACCGCGGTGGGTGACGAGGGCGGCTTCGCGCCGAACCTGGCGTCCAACGAAGATGCCCTGGCCGCCATCGCCGAGGCCGTGGCCAACGCCGGCTACACGCTGGGCACCGACATCACCCTGGCCCTGGACTGCGCATCGAGCGAGTTCTTCAAGGATGGTCAGTACGACCTGGCTGGCGAAGGCAAGGTGTTCAGCGCCGAAGGTTTCGCCGACTACCTGGCCGGTCTGACCCAGCGCTACCCGATCATCTCCATCGAAGATGGTATGGACGAGTCCGACTGGGCTGGCTGGAAAGTCCTGACCGACAAGATCGGCGAGACGGTGCAGTTGGTTGGCGACGACCTGTTCGTTACCAACACCAAGATTCTCAAGCGTGGCATCGAAGAGAAGATCGGCAACTCGATCCTCATCAAGTTCAACCAGATCGGCTCGCTGACCGAGACCCTGGAAGCCATCCAGATGGCCAAGGCCGCTGGCTTCACCGCGGTGATCTCGCACCGTAGTGGTGAAACCGAGGACAGCACCATCGCCGACCTGGCCGTGGGTACTGCCGCAGGCCAGATCAAGACTGGCTCGCTGTGCCGCTCCGACCGCGTGTCCAAGTACAACCAGCTGCTGCGTATCGAAGAGCAGTTGGCTGGCAAGGCACCCTACAAGGGTCGCGCCGAGTTCCGCGGCTGATCCTGCCACCCCACAGCGGCAAGACCTGTGGGGTGGGAATTTGCCTGCCGCGGTAAACATGCTAAAAGGGCAGCGCTCCGGCATAGCTTCTGTGCCTGCTGCCCTTTTTTATGGATAGCCCTCCCCATCATGTCGAAAGCTCCGTTCTGGCTGTTTTTCGCGTTGTGCCTGTTGCTTGCCGGCCTGCAATATCGCTTGTGGCTGGGCGACAACGGCTTGGCGGAGATTCGTGCGTTGCAGGAGCAGATTGCCGAGCAGAAGGGTGAGAACGAGCGCCTGCTGGAGCGCAATCGCATCCTCGAAGCCGAAGTGCTGGAACTCAAGAGCGGTATGGAAACCGTCGAAGAGCGCGCCCGCCACGAGTTGGGCATGGTTAAAGAGGGTGAGACCCTCTACCAGTTGGCGCAGTGATGGATAGCCTGCCTGCCTTCTGGGTGGTGATACCGGCTGCCGGTATCGGTAGCCGCATGCGTGCGGATCGCCCCAAGCAGTATCTGCAGGTGGCTGGGCGCACGATTCTCGAACACAGTCTGAGCGGCTTTCTCGACCATCCACACTTGCGTGGCCTGGTGTTGGCGCTGGCCGCTGACGACCCCTGGTGGCCAACCTTGTCCTGCGCCGCGGATGCGCGTATCCAGCGCGTGCGGGGCGGCGCTGAGCGTGCCGACTCGGTGCTGGCCGGCCTGGATTATCTGGCCGGGATAGGGGTGCCGGATGAGGGCTGGGTGCTGGTGCATGATGCGGCGCGTCCCAACCTGGCGCGCAGCGATCTGGACAAGCTGCTGCACAGTCTGGCGGATGATCCGGTAGGTGGCCTGCTAGCCGTGCCGGCGCGGGATACGCTGAAGCGTGCGGGGGCGGACGGGCGAGTTTGCGCAACGGTCGATCGCAGTGTCATCTGGCAGGCCTACACACCGCAGATGTTCCGCCTGGGAGCATTACGCAAGGCATTGGCCGAAGCACTGGCGGCGGGGGTGGCGATTACCGATGAGGCATCGGCCATGGAGTGGGCCGGACAGGCGCCGCGGCTTATCGAAGGGCGTGCCGACAACCTCAAGGTGACCCGCCCGGAAGATCTCGAATGGCTTCGTCAGCGCTGGGCGCTGCGCGACGCCTGAGCAGACAGCCCTTCGCGCAGGTGCTCGACCAGCAGACGTACCTTGGGTGAGAGGTGGCGTTGTTGCGGATACAGCGCCCACACGGCGGTATTCGGCGGGCGCAGGTGTTCCAGCAGGGAAACCAGCGCGCCGCTGCGCAGATGCGTTTGCACGTAGTAGTCCGGCAGTTGGCACAGGCCAACGCCGTGCAGTGCGGCATCGAGGACTGCCTGCCCGCTGTTGCAGCGCCAGTTGCCGGCTACCCGCACCTGTACTTCACGGCCCTGCTCCTGGAAATGCCACAGGTCGCTGCTGCCAATCAGGCAGTTGTGCTCGCTTAGCGCGCTCAGGTTGGCCGGCTGGCCGGCGCGCTGCAGGTAGGTCGGTGCGGCGCACAGGTACATAACCCGCGGCGCCAGGCGCGTGGCTACCAGGCGCGAGTCCTGCAGGCGACCCAGGCGGATAGCCAGGTCCAGGCCTTCCTGCAGCAGGTCGAGTGGCCGGTTGTCCAGCTCGATATCTACCCTCAATTGGCTGTGTCTGGACATGAACTGGTTGACCAGGGGGACGATGAAGCGCTCGCCATAGGCGACTGCGCACGTCATGCGCAGCAGCCCCTTGGGCTCACCGGCCAGGTCACCCACGGCACGCAGTGCTTCCTCGCGGGCATCCTGCAGGCGGCGGCAGTGCAGCAGGAAGGTCTGTCCGGCCTCGGTCAGCGCCACGCGGCGGGTGCTGCGGTAGAACAAACGGGTCTGCAGGCGCTCTTCCAGGCGTGCGACCTGACGGCTGACCTGCGAGGTAGACAGTCCCAGGCGTTTACCGGCCGCCGCGAACTGGCCGCATTCGGCGACCGCGACGAACTCATCCAGACCATCCCAGCGATTCATGGATTATTCCTTATTGGCAATAATGTTTTGCAGGGCGACGGATTATCCCTGAATTAGCAGTGATCTACACTGGCGTCACTTCAGAACGCCTGCAGGAGCCTTTCCCATGATCAAATCCCGTGCCGCCGTGGCCTTTGCCCCCAACCAGCCGCTGCAGATCGTCGAGGTCGACGTGGCGCCACCCAGGGCTGGCGAGGTACTGGTGCGTATCGTCGCCAGCGGTGTGTGCCACACCGACGCCTACACCCTGTCCGGTCAGGACAGCGAGGGGGTGTTTCCGTGCATCCTTGGTCACGAGGGCGGTGGCATCGTCGAGGCGGTGGGCGAGGGGGTGACCTCGCTGGCGGTCGGTGATCACGTGATCCCGCTGTACACGGCCGAATGCCGCGAGTGCAAATTCTGCACTTCTGGCAAGACCAACCTGTGTCAGGCGGTGCGCGCCACCCAGGGCAAGGGCCTGATGCCCGATGGCACCACGCGCTTCTCCTACCAGGGCCAGCCGGTCTATCACTACATGGGCTGTTCGACCTTTTCCGAGTACACGGTGCTGCCGGAAATCTCCCTGGCGAAGATTCCCAAGGAAGCACCGCTGGAGAAGGTCTGTCTGCTCGGCTGTGGTGTGACCACCGGCATCGGCGCGGTGCTCAACACCGCCAAGGTCAGCGAGGGCTCCACGGTGGCGATCTTCGGCCTGGGCGGTATCGGCCTGGCAGCCATCATCGGCGCCAAGATGGCCAAGGCCGCGCGAATCATTGCCATCGATATCAACCCGGCCAAGTTCGACGTGGCGCGTGAATTGGGCGCCACCGACTTCGTCAACCCGCAGGACTACGCCAAGCCGATTCAGGAGGTGATCGTCGAGATGACCGATGGCGGCGTCGATTATTCCTTTGAGTGCGTCGGCAACGTGCAGCTGATGCGTGCGGCGCTGGAGTGCTGCCACAAGGGCTGGGGCGAGTCGACCATCATCGGCGTGGCGCCGGCCGGCGCCGAGATCAGCACCCGCCCGTTCCAGCTGGTCACCGGACGGGTGTGGCGCGGCAGCGCCTTCGGCGGCGTGAAAGGGCGCAGCGAGCTGCCGGGCTATGTGGAGAAATCGCAGAAGGGCGAGATTCCCCTGGATACCTTCATTACCCACACCATGGGCCTGGACGAGATCAACAGCGCCTTCGAGCTGATGCACGAAGGCAAGAGCATCCGTACGGTCATCCACTTCTGAGGGCGCCGCGATGACTCTGGAACTTCTTTCCAGTAACCGCAGTTTCGGCGGCTGGCACCGGCGCTATCGCCATCGCTCCAGCACGCTGGATTGCGACATGCAGTTTGCCGTCTACCTGCCACCGCAGGCCGAGCAGGGGGAGCGCTTGCCGGTTCTCTACTGGCTCTCGGGGCTGACCTGTACCGATGAGAACTTCATGCAGAAGGCCGGCGCGCAGCGCGTCGCTGCCGAGCTGGGACTGGTGCTGGTGGCGCCGGACACCAGTCCGCGAGGCGAAGGTGTGCCGGGCGATCCCGAGGGCGCCTGGGACTTCGGTCTCGGCGCCGGCTTCTACCTGAATGCCAGCGAGCAGCCCTGGGCGCGCCACTACCGTATGCATGACTACGTGGTACATGAGCTGCCGGCGCTGATCGAAGCGCACTTGCCGGTTAGCGAGCGGCGCGGTATCAGCGGGCACTCCATGGGCGGGCATGGTGCCTTGGTTTGTGCGCTGCGCAACCCGGGACGTTATCGCTCGCTGTCGGCTTTCGCGCCGATCAGTAATCCACAGGATTGTCCCTGGGGCGAGAAAGCGTTTTCCCGCTACCTGGGCGAAGATCGTGCCACCTGGCAGGCGTGGGATGCCTGCACACTGCTGGCTGGGGCTACACAGAAGTTGCCGATCCTGGTTGATCAGGGCGAGGCGGACAGCTTCCTTGAGACTCAGCTCAAGCCCCTGGCGCTCAAGGTGGCGGCCGAGGCGGTAGGTTATCCACTGACCCTGCGCCTGCAGCCGGGTTACGACCACAGCTACTACTTCATCGCCAGCTTTATCGAGGACCACCTGCGTCATCATGCGGCCGCTTTACGGCAGCCATAGGCGTCCAGTTGCAGGTAGGCGCAAAAGGACATGCCAACCTCAGGTCGAGCGCCAGGATGATGCGCTTGCCGCTTGCCGCTTGC
>NZ_NMQV01000012.1 GCF_002234375.1 Pseudomonas fluvialis | reverse complement strand
AGGTGGTCGTACCGTTGGTGCCGGCGTGGTTGCCAAAGTCATCGAGTAATCGATTGGCGTTTGAAAAGGGCTCCTTCGGGAGCCCTTTTCTTTTGTTGATCATTTATTGACACCCTTGGGGGGCATCCGTACAATCACGCCTCCTTTTATCGGGCGTATTCCGCCCGGTGGGGATGGCAACTTGGAGTCTGAGGTCAAAATGCAAAACCAACAAATCCGTATTCGGTTGAAGGCTTTTGACCATCGCCTGATCGATCAATCTACCCAGGAAATCGTGGAAACCGCGAAACGTACTGGTGCTCAGGTGCGTGGTCCGATTCCTCTGCCTACCCGCAAGGAGCGGTACACTGTGCTGATCTCCCCGCACGTCAACAAAGACGCGCGTGATCAGTATGAAATTCGTACCCATAAGCGTGTTCTGGACATCGTCCAGCCGACGGATAAAACCGTTGATGCGCTGATGAAGCTCGATCTTGCGGCTGGCGTGGAAGTGCAGATCAGCCTCGGCTAACGAACTGCAAGTTTGTTAGTCGTGTAACGCTCTGAAATGGGCGGCCATAGCGGGTGAAAGCCCCGTACACTCATGAGGTTCTAACATGACTATTGGTGTAGTCGGTCGTAAGTGCGGCATGACCCGCATTTTCACCGAAGAAGGTGTCTCCATTCCGGTTACGGTCATTGAGATCGAGCCGAATCGCGTGACCCAGTTCAAAACTGAAGAAACCGATGGCTACCGCGCAGTGCAGGTCACTGTTGGTGAGCGTCGTGCTTCCCGTGTGACCAAGGCGCAAGCCGGTCACTTTGCCAAGGCCAGCGTTGCTGCCGGTCGCGGTGTCTGGGAATTCCGTCTTGAAGAAGGCGAGTACCAGGCTGGCGATCAAATTACTGCCGAGCTTTTCCAGGCGGGCCAACTGGTGGATGTCACCGGTCAGTCCAAGGGTAAAGGCTTCGCCGGTACCATCAAGCGCTGGAACTTCCGTGGTCAGGACAATACTCACGGTAACTCGGTTTCGCACCGTGTTCCGGGCTCTATCGGCCAGTGCCAGACTCCTGGTCGAGTATTCAAGGGCAAGAAAATGTCCGGTCACCTGGGTGCTGAGCGCGTAACCGTGCAGTCCCTGGAAGTTGTCCGTGTCGATGCTGAGCGCAATCTGCTGCTGGTCAAGGGTGCCGTTCCGGGCTCTACCGGTGGTGATGTGCTGGTGCGTCCGGCAGCCAAGGCTCGCGGTTAAGAGGGGAAGCTGAGATGCAATTGAATGTAAATGGCGCTCAGGCTATCGAAGTCTCCGAGCGTACTTTTGGTGGTGAGTTCAACGAGACCCTGGTTCACCAGGCCGTTGTCGCCTACATGGCCGGTGGCCGTCAGGGTACTCGCGCTCAGAAGACCCGTTCCGAAGTGTCCGGTGGTGGCAAGAAGCCCTGGCGTCAAAAGGGTACCGGTCGTGCTCGTGCGGGCACTATCCGTAGCCCCATCTGGCGTTCCGGTGGTACCACGTTCGCTGCCAAGCCGCAGGATCACTCGCAGAAGCTCAACAAGAAGATGTATCGCGCTGCCATGCGCTCCATCCTCGCTGAGCTGGTCCGTCAGGATCGCCTGGTCGTGGTTGATGATTTCGCCGTAGCTGCGCCGAAGACCAAAGAGCTGGCTGCCAAGCTGGCTGGCCTGGGTCTGAACGATGTGTTGATCGTGTCGGAGTCGGTTGACCAGAACCTGTACCTGGCTGCTCGCAACCTGCCGCATGTCGATGTGCGTGATGTGCAGGGTTCCGACCCGGTAAGCCTGATCGCCTACGACAAGGTGCTGATCACCGTGTCTGCCGTGAAGAAGTTCGAGGAGCTGCTGGCATGAACCAGGAACGCGTTTTCAAAGTGCTGCTTGGTCCGCACATCTCCGAGAAGGCTACCGTCCTTGCTGACGGCAAGAGCCAGTTCGTTTTCAAGGTTGCCACTGATGCAACCAAGCTGGAAATCAAGAAGGCCGTAGAAAGCCTGTTCGGCGTGAAAGTTGCCGGTGTCTGCACCTTGAATGTCAAGGGTAAGACCAAGCGCACTGCTCGCGGCCTGGGCAAGCGTAACGACTGGAAAAAGGCGTACATCGCCCTCCAGCCGGGCCAAGATCTCGATTTCGCCAGCAGCGCTGAGTAAAGGGGTGCATCATGGCAATCGTTAAATGCAAACCGACATCCGCTGGCCGCCGTTTCGTGGTCAAGGTTGTCAACCAGGATCTGCACAAAGGTGCCCCGTACGCTCCGCTGGTCGAGAAGAAGTCGAAGAGCGGTGGTCGTAACAACAACGGTCGCATCACCACCCGCCACATTGGTGGTGGTCACAAGCAGCACTATCGTCTGGTCGACTTCCGTCGCAACGACAAGGACGGCATTCCTGCCGTTGTCGAGCGTATCGAATACGATCCGAACCGTACTGCACACATTGCGCTGCTCAAGTATGCCGACGGCGAGCGTCGCTACATCATCGCGCCGAAAGGCGTGGTAGCGGGTGATCAGCTGGTAGCCGGCGCCCACGCGCCGATCAAGCCGGGCAACAGCCTGCCGCTGCGTAACATTCCGGTTGGTAGCACGGTGCATGGCATCGAGCTTAAGCCGGGTAAGGGTGCTCAAATCGCGCGTTCCGCAGGTGCCTCCGTGCAGCTGGTCGCTCGCGAAGGTGCCTACGTTACCCTGCGTCTGCGTTCCGGTGAAATGCGCAAGGTGCTCTCCGAGTGCCGTGCAACCTTGGGCGAAGTCTCCAACTCGGAGCACAGCCTGCGTTCCCTGGGCAAGGCCGGTGCCAAGCGCTGGCGCGGTGTTCGTCCGACCGTTCGTGGTGTTGCCATGAACCCGGTTGATCACCCGCACGGTGGTGGTGAGGGTCGTACTTCTGGTGGTCGTCACCCGGTTTCGCCGTGGGGCTTCCCGACCAAGGGTGCGAAGACTCGCTCCAACAAGCGCACCGACAACATGATCGTTCGTCGCCGCAAGTAATTAGAGGGATACGACAGTGCCGCGTTCTCTGAAAAAAGGTCCTTTTATCGATCTTCACCTACTGAAGAAGGTCGAGGTTGCGGTGGAAAAGAGCGATCGCAAGCCGGTGAAAACCTGGTCGCGCCGTTCGATCATTCTGCCGCAGATGGTCGGTCTGACCATTGCTGTGCATAACGGCCGTCAACATGTCCCGGTTCTGGTGAACGAAGACATGGTCGGTCATAAACTCGGCGAGTTTGCTGCCACCCGCACCTATCGCGGTCACGTAGCAGACAAGAAAGCCAAGCGTTAAGGGGTAAGGAACGATGGAAGTAGCCGCTAAGCTGTCTGGCGCTCGCATTTCCGCCCAGAAAGCCCGCTTGGTCGCCGACCAGATCCGCGGGAAGAAGGTGGGCGATGCGCTCAACCTCCTGGCTTTCAGCAGCAAGAAAGCCGCCGAGATCATGAAGAAAGTGCTGGAGTCGGCCGTTGCCAACGCCGAGCACAACGAAGGTGCGGATGTAGACGATCTGAAAGTCTCCACCGTCTTCGTCAACGAAGGGCGTTCGCTGAAGCGCATCATGCCGCGTGCCAAAGGCCGTGCTGATCGCATCGTCAAGCGGTCTTGCCATATCACTGTCAAGGTTGCGGACAAGTAACGGAGTCGATCAGATGGGTCAGAAAGTACATCCCACTGGCATTCGCCTGGGTATCGTCAAGGAGCACACCTCCATTTGGTATGCAGACAAGCGTCAATACGCTGATTATCTGTTTGCCGATCTCAAGGTTCGTGAGTATCTCCAAGACAAACTAAAAAGCGCGTCCGTAAGCCGTATCGACATTGCTCGCCCGGCGCAAACCGCACGCATCACCATCCACACCGCTCGTCCCGGCATTGTGATCGGCAAGAAAGGTGAAGATGTTGAGAAGCTGCGTCAGGACCTGACCAAGCAGATGGGTGTGCCGGTGCACATCAACATCGAAGAAATTCGCCGTCCTGAACTGGACGCCATGCTGGTTGCGCAAAGCGTAGCTCAGCAGCTTGAGCGTCGTGTGATGTTCCGTCGCGCCATGAAGCGCGCTGTACAGAACGCCATGCGGATTGGTGCCAAAGGCATCAAGATCCAGGTGAGCGGTCGTTTGGGTGGTGCTGAAATCGCACGTACCGAGTGGTATCGCGAAGGTCGTGTGCCGCTGCACACCCTGCGTGCCGATATCGACTACGCAACCTACGAAGCGCACACCACTTACGGTGTGATCGGTGTCAAGGTTTGGATCTTCAAGGGTGAGGTCATTGGTGGCCGCCAGGAAGAACTCAAGCCGGTCGCACCTGCGCCTCGCAAAAAAGCTGCTAAGTAAGGAGTACGCACATGTTGCAACCTAAGCGTACGAAGTTCCGCAAGCAAATGACTGGCCACAACCGTGGCCTGGCACATCGCGGAAGCAAGGTCAGCTTCGGTGAGTTCGCCCTCAAGGCAACTGGCCGTGGCCGCCTGACTGCTCGTCAGATCGAGGCCGCTCGTCGTGCTCTCACCCGTCACGTAAAGCGTGGCGGCAAGATCTGGATTCGCGTGTTCCCTGACAAGCCGGTTACCAAAAAGCCCCTGGAAGTACGTATGGGTAAAGGTAAGGGTGGCGTCGAGTACTGGGTAGCCCAGATTCAACCGGGCAAGGTCCTGTATGAGATTGAAGGTGTTTCCGAGGTGCTGGCGCGTGAGGCTTTTGCTCTCGCTGCAGCCAAGCTGCCGATCGAGACCACCTTTGTTAAGCGGACGGTGATGTGATGAAAGCGACCGAACTTCGTGAGAAAACCGCGCAACAGCTGAACGAGCAACTGCTCGGCCTGCTGCGCGACCAGTTCAATCTGCGTATGCAGAAAGCAACTGGTCAGCTGGGGCAGTCCCACCTGCTCAAGCAAGTGAAGCGCGACATCGCTCGCGTCAAGACTGTGCTCAACCAGCAGGCAGGTAAGTGATCATGGCTGAAGCCCAGAAGACAGTCCGTACGCTGACCGGCCGTGTTGTCAGCGACAAGATGGACAAAACCATTACCGTAATGATCGAGCGTCGCGTCAAGCACCCGATCTACGGCAAGTACGTGAAGCGTTCGACCAAACTGCACGCCCACGACGAAAGCAATCAGTGCCGCATTGGTGACCTGGTCACCATTAGCGAAACCCGTCCGCTGGCTAAAACCAAGGCTTGGTCCCTGGTAGAAGTCATCGAGCGCGCTGTTGACGTTTGAGGTGAGGAACCATGATTCAGACTCAATCCATGCTCGATGTGGCCGATAACAGCGGTGCACGCCGTGTCATGTGCATCAAGGTGCTGGGTGGTTCGCATCGCCGCTACGCCGGCATCGGCGACATCATCAAGGTCACTGTCAAGGAAGCGATTCCGCGCGGCAAGGTCAAGAAAGGCCAGGTAATGACCGCTGTAGTAGTGCGTACCAAGCACGGTGTTCGCCGTCCTGACGGCTCGATCATCCGTTTTGACGGTAATGCTGCTGTTCTGCTGAACAACAAGCAGGAGCCCATTGGTACTCGTATCTTCGGCCCGGTGACCCGTGAACTTCGTTCTGAAAAGTTCATGAAGATCGTGTCGCTCGCACCCGAAGTGCTCTAAGGAGAAGCCGTCATGCAAAAGATTCGTCGTGATGACGAGATCATCGTGATCGCCGGCAAAGACAAGGGTAAGCGTGGCAAGGTGCTTAAGGTGCTGGCTGACGACCGTCTGGTCGTTGGCGGCATCAACATGATCAAGCGCCATACCAAGCCGAACCCGATGTCGGGCGTTCAGGGCGGTATCGTCGAGAAGGAGGCGCCGCTGCATGCCTCTAACGTGGCCATTTTCAATGCTGAAACCAACAAGGCTGATCGCGTTGGTTTCAAAGTGGAAGATGGCAAAAAAATTCGTGTCTTCAAGTCGACCCAAAAGCCGGTTGATGCTTGAGCACTGCTAGGTAGAACACCATGGCACGACTAAAAGAGATTTACCGGAACACCATCGCTCCGAAGCTGAAGGAAGACCTGAAGCTGAACAACGTGATGGAAATTCCGCGCGTTACCAAAATCACCCTGAACATGGGTCTGGGCGAAGCGATCGGTGACAAGAAAGTTATCGAGCACGCAGTGGCTGACCTTGAGAAGATCACTGGTCAGAAGCCGGTCGTCACCTTTGCTCGCAAGTCGATTGCAGGCTTCAAGGTGCGTGAAGGCTGGCCGATCGGTGTCAAGGTCACCCTGCGTGGCGACCGTATGTACGAATTCCTGGATCGTCTGGTTTCGATCTCCCTGCCGCGCGTGCGTGACTTCCGCGGCCTGAATGCCAAGTCCTTCGATGGTCGTGGCAACTACAGCATGGGTGTCAAAGAGCAGATCATCTTCCCGGAAATCGATTACGACAAGATCGATGCTCTGCGTGGCCTGGATATCACCCTGACCACCACTGCCCGTAACGATGATGAGGGTCGCGCGCTGCTGCGTGCCTTCAACTTCCCGTTCCGTAACTGAGGACCAGGATATGGCCAAGCAAAGCATGAAGAACCGCGAGCTGAAGCGTCAGCTCACGGTAGCCAAGTACGCTAAAAAGCGTGCCGAGCTGAAAGCGATCATCGCCAATCCGAACACCTCGGCTGAACAGCGCTGGGAAGCTCAGGTTGCCCTGCAGAAGCAGCCGCGTGATGCTTCGGCATCCCGTCTGCGCAACCGTTGCCGCATCACCGGCCGTCCGCACGGTGTTTACCGTAAGTTCGGTCTGAGCCGTAACAAGCTGCGTGAAGCTGCCATGCGTGGTGATGTACCGGGTCTGGTCAAGGCCAGCTGGTAATCGCTTTTCACCCTGCGCTTTTGGTGGGGTGTTGCGTTTCAATGAATCAAGCCCCTCATGGGGCTTGATTCATTTTTGATCGGTCACTAGAATGACCGGCTCTTCCGAGTCTGCGTTTTGCGATCCGGGGATCGTGGCTGCAAAGCCTTTTTTTGTATTTAGGAGCAACTAGCCCATGAGTATGCAGGACCCGTTAGCGGACATGCTAACTCGTATCCGTAATGCCCAGATGGCTGAAAAGTCCGTCGTAAGCATGCCGTCTTCCAAGTTGAAGGTGGCTGTTGCCAATGTTCTGCTGAACGAAGGCTACATTTCGGGTTTTCAGGTCAACAGCGACACCAAGGCGCTGCTGTCCATCGAGCTGAAGTATTTCGAAGGCCGTCCGGTCATTGAAGAGCTCAAGCGTGTGAGTCGTCCTGGCCTGCGCCAGTACAAGTCTGTTGATCAGCTGCCAAAAGTACGTGGCGGCCTGGGTGTTTCGATCGTTTCCACCAACAAGGGTGTGATGACTGATCGTGCGGCCCGTGCTGCTGGTGTTGGTGGCGAAGTGCTCTGCACTGTGTTCTAAGGGGAATAGGCATGTCTCGCGTTGCTAAAAACCCTGTCAAGCTGCCCGCTGGCGTCGAAATCAAGATGGTCGGTCAGCAGCTGTCGGTGAAAGGCGCCAAGGGCGCTCTCGAGCTGAATGTTCATCCTTCCGTTGAAGTGCTGCAGGAAGATGGTGAGCTGCGTTTTGCTGCCCGTAATGGTGATCAGCAGAACAAGGCCATGGCCGGTACTACCCGTGCTCTGGTCAACAATATGGTCATCGGCGTCAGCCAGGGCTTCGAGCGTAAGCTGCAGCTGGTTGGTGTTGGTTACAAGGCGCAGGCCAAAGGCGAGGTGTTGAACCTTGCGCTGGGCTTCTCGCATCCGATCGACTATCAACTGCCGCAAGGTGTTACCGCTGAAACTCCGAGCCAGACCGATATCCTGATCAAGGGTATCGACAAGCAGCTGGTCGGTCAGGTGGCTGCCGAAATTCGCGACTTCCGTCCGCCGGAGCCTTACAAAGGCAAGGGTGTGCGTTACGCCGACGAAGTCGTCCGTCGTAAAGAAGCTAAGAAGAAGTAGGGCATAGCAAATGAGCGTAAAGAAAGAAACTCGTCTGCGTCGCGCTCGCAAGGCACGCCTGAAAATGCGCGAGCTGGAAGCCGTACGCCTCTGCGTGTACCGCTCTTCCCAGCATATCTACGCCCAGGTCGTTTCGGCCGACGGCGCCAAAGTATTGGTCAGCGCCTCTACTGTGGAAAAAGACCTGCGTAGCGGTGCCACTGGCAACGTTGAAGCGGCCAAGAAGGTCGGTCTGCTGGTTGCCGAGCGTGCAAAAGCCGCTGGCATCACCCAGGTTGCATTCGATCGTTCTGGCTTCAAGTACCACGGCCGTGTGAAAGCGCTGGCCGATGCTGCTCGTGAAGGCGGGCTGGAGTTCTAAGTTATGGCAAATAACGAGCAAAAGCGCGATCGCGGTAACCGTGACGATGCCCAGAGCGATGGCTACACCGAGAAGCTGGTGCAGGTTAATCGTGTTGCTAAGACCGTCAAGGGCGGCCGTATCTTCACTTTCACCGCGTTGACCGTGGTGGGTGATGGCAACGGTCGCGTTGGTTTCGGTCGTGGCAAGTCCCGCGAAGTTCCTGCTGCCATCCAGAAGGCGATGGAAGCTGCGCGTCGTAATATGATCCAGGTCGATCTGAACGGTACTACCCTGCAGTACCCGATCAAGTCTGCACATGGCGCCTCCAAGGTGTACATGCAGCCGGCTTCCGAGGGTACCGGTATCATTGCTGGCGGCGCTATGCGTGCCGTGCTGGAAGTGGCTGGTGTGCAGAACGTTCTGGCTAAGTGCTATGGCTCCACCAATCCGGTGAACGTGGTTTATGCAACCTTCGAAGGTCTGAAGGGTATGCAGTCTCCGTCATCCGTGGCTGCCAAGCGTGGTAAGAGTGTCGAGGAGATTCTCTAATCATGGCTAACACCGTCAAAGTGACGCTGATCAAAAGCGTCAACGGCCGTCTGGCCAATCACAAAGCCTGCGTCAAAGGCCTCGGCCTGCGTCGTATCGGTCATACCGTTGAGGTTCAGGATACTCCTGAAAATCGCGGCATGATCAACAAGGCTTACTACCTGCTGCGTGTGGAGGGTTAAGCCATGCAACTGAACGATCTGCGTTCTGCGCCGGGTGCCCGTCGCGAGAAGCTGCGTCCGGGTCGTGGTATCGGTAGCGGTCTGGGTAAAACCGGTGGTCGCGGTCACAAGGGCCAGACTTCTCGCTCCGGTGGCACCATTGCTCCCGGCTTCGAGGGCGGTCAGCAGCCTCTGCACCGTCGTCTGCCGAAGTTCGGTTTCGTCTCGCTGAAAGCCATGGATCGCGCTGAAGTGCGCACGTCCGAACTGGCTAAAGTGCAGGGCGACATCGTGACTCTGCAGGCGCTGAAAGATGCCAACGTCATCAATCACAACGTACAGCGCGTAAAAGTTATGCTGTCCGGTGCGGTTGCTCGTGCGCTGACTCTGCAAGGTATCGCTGTCACCAAAGGTGCCCGCGAAGCCATCATCGCTGCTGGCGGTAAAGTCGAGGACTAAATGGCTAAGCAAGGTGCTCTCTCTTCGTTGAGCGGTGGTGGGCTGTCTGAGCTCTGGGGTCGTCTGCGTTTCCTGTTCCTGGCGATTATCGTCTATCGAATAGGTGCGCATATCCCTGTGCCTGGCATCAACCCGGATCGTCTCGCGGAACTGTTCCGACAGAATGAGGGGACCATTCTTAGCCTGTTCAACATGTTTTCCGGTGGTGCGCTGGAGCGCATGAGCATCTTTGCGCTGGGGATCATGCCGTACATTTCGGCGTCGATCATCATGCAGCTCATGACGGCTGTTAGTCCGCAGCTGGAGCAGTTGAAGAAGGAAGGTGAAGCTGGCCGTCGCAAGATCAGCCAGTACACTCGCTACGGCACGCTCGTCCTGGCGTTCATTCAGGCTATCGGCATGTCCGTTGGCCTGGCGAGCCAGGGCGTGGCGTTCGCCACTGATTTCGGCTTCCACTTCGTGGCCGTCACCACCTTTGTTTCGGGTGCGATGTTCATGATGTGGCTGGGTGAGCAGATGACTGAGCGCGGTATCGGCAATGGCATTTCGATGCTGATCTTTGCGGGTATCGTGGCGGGTCTTCCGTCGGCAATCGGGCAGTCTTTCGAGTCTGCTCGCCAGGGCGATATCAACATTTTCGCTCTCATTGCCATCGGTCTGCTTGCTGTGGCGATCATCGGTTTTGTGGTGTTCATAGAGCGTGGTCAGCGTCGCATTGCGGTGCACTACGCGAAGCGTCAGCAGGGCCGCAAGGTTTTTGCTGCGCAGACCAGTCACTTGCCGTTGAAAGTCAATATGGCTGGTGTCATCCCGGCGATTTTCGCCAGCAGTATTCTGCTGTTCCCGGCTTCGCTGGGTTCGTGGTTTGGTCAGTCCGAGGGTTTGGGCTGGTTGCAGGATATTTCCCAGGCAATTGCTCCGGGGCAGCCATTGAACATTCTGCTGTTTAGTGCAGGGATCATCTTCTTCTGCTTCTTCTATACAGCGTTGATGTTCAACCCGAAAGACGTAGCGGAAAACCTGAAGAAGTCCGGTGCCTTTATTCCGGGTATCCGTCCCGGTGAGCAGTCGGCGCGCTATATCGATGGCGTTCTGACCCGCTTGACCATGTTCGGTGCTCTGTACATGACGGCTGTTTGTCTGCTTCCCCAGTTCCTGGTGGTGTCGGCAAATGTACCGTTTTACCTTGGCGGGACCTCGTTGCTGATCGTGGTCGTGGTTGTGATGGACTTTATGGCCCAAGTACAATCGCACCTCGTTTCGCACCAGTACGATTCCCTGATGAAGAAAGCCAACCTGAAGGGCTACGGCAGCGGCATGCTCCGCTGACCTGGTGCCGTAAGGTTCGAGGAGTTACTGATGAAAGTTCGTGCATCGGTCAAGAAGATGTGCCGTAACTGCAAGATTATCCGTCGCGAAGGTGTCGTGCGGGTGATCTGCAGCGCGGAGCCGCGTCACAAGCAGCGCCAAGGCTGAGTGTGAGTCACGCGTAATGAACCCGGCAGCTAGTGTGCTGCCGGGTTGATTCTTTGTTATTACAGCGCTAATATCGCGCGCCCTATTTCTTGGCTTCCAGGGCGTGGGTAGCTGTCAATTGGAGTTTCACTGAATGGCCCGTATTGCAGGCGTCAACATTCCGGATAACAAGCACACTGTTATCTCGCTGACCTACATCTACGGTGTTGGTCGCACCACTGCACAGAAAATTTGTGCAGCCACCGGCGTCAATCCGGCGGCAAAGATCAAGGATCTGACTGACGAGCAGATCGAACAGCTGCGTGGCGAAGTTGCCAAGCTCACTACTGAAGGTGATCTGCGCCGCGAGCTGAACATGAACATCAAGCGTCTGATGGACCTGGGCTGCTATCGCGGTCTGCGTCACCGTCGTGGCTTGCCGGTTCGTGGTCAGCGTACCAAGACCAACGCTCGTACCCGTAAGGGTCCGCGCAAGCCGATCCGCAAGTAATTGCGCCCGCGAATCGACAGGAATTAAGTCATGGCTAAGCCAGCTGCTCGTACTCGTAAAAAAGTCAAAAAGACAGTGGTGGATGGGATCGCCCATATCCACGCTTCTTTCAACAATACCATCGTGACCATCACTGACCGTCAGGGTAACGCCCTGTCCTGGGCTACCTCGGGTGGTTCGGGTTTCCGTGGTTCCCGTAAGAGCACTCCGTTCGCTGCCCAGGTGGCTGCTGAGCGCGCCGGTCAGGCAGCTCTGGAATACGGTCTGAAGAACCTCGACGTAAACGTCAAGGGCCCGGGCCCTGGTCGCGAATCCGCTGTGCGTGCTCTTAACGCTTGCGGCTACAAAATCGCCAGCATCACCGACGTGACGCCTATCCCGCACAACGGGTGCCGTCCGCCGAAGAAGCGTCGCGTGTAATAGGAGACAGTGAAGAATGGCTCGTTACATTGGTCCCAAGTGCAAACTGTCTCGTCGTGAAGGCACCGATCTCTTCCTGAAGAGTGGTGCCCGCGCGCTTGAATCTAAGTGCAACATCGAATCCGTTCCCGGTCAGCATGGTGCCCGTCGCGGCCGTCTGTCCGACTACGGTCTGCAGCTGCGTGAGAAGCAGAAAGTTCGTCGTATCTACGGCGTGCTGGAGCGTCAGTTCAGCAGCTACTACAAGGAAGCTGCCCGTCGTAAGGGCGCTACCGGCGAAAACCTGCTGCAGCTGCTCGAGTGCCGCCTGGATAACGTGGTCTATCGTATGGGCTTCGGCTCCACGCGTGCCGAGTCCCGCCAGCTGGTTTCGCACAAGAGCATTACTGTTAACGGTCAAACCGTAAACATCCCGTCTTACCAGGTTAAAGCTGGTGATGTCGTGGCTATTCGCGAAAAGGCCAAGAACCAGCTGCGCATTGCGCAGGCTCTTGAGCTGTGCGCCCAGCGCGGTCGCGTTGAGTGGGTCGAAGTAGACGCAGAGAAGAAGTCCGGTGTGTTCAAGAGCGTTCCGGCACGTACTGATCTGTCCGCCGACATCAACGAAAACCTGATTGTCGAGCTCTACTCCAAGTAAGGGCTAGAAAATAGGTGCATCCATGCAGAGTTCGGTAAATGAGTTTCTGACCCCCCGTCACATTGATGTGCAGGTGGTCAGCCCGACCCGCGCCAAGATCACGCTCGAGCCTCTCGAGCGTGGCTTCGGCCATACCCTGGGCAACGCGCTGCGTCGCATCCTGTTGTCCTCCATGCCTGGCTGTGCAGTAGTCGAGGCCGAAATCGACGGCGTACTCCATGAGTACAGTGCCATCGAAGGTGTTCAGGAAGACGTCATTGAAATCCTGCTCAACCTGAAAGGTCTGGCTATCAAGCTGCACGGCCGTGATGAAGTTACGCTGAACCTTTCCAAGAAAGGTGCTGGCGTGGTCACCGCCGCCGATATTCAGCTGGATCACGATGTCGAAATCGTCAATGGCGATCACGTAATCGCGCATCTGGCGGACAACGGTGCTCTGAACATGAAGCTCAAGGTGGCTCGTGGTCGCGGCTATGAGCCGGCTGACGCGCGCCAGAGCGATGAAGATGAAAGCCGCAGCATTGGTCGCTTGCAGCTGGACGCTTCCTTCAGCCCGGTCCGTCGTGTGGCTTACGTGGTGGAAAACGCCCGCGTCGAGCAACGCACCAACCTGGACAAGCTGGTCATTGATCTGGAGACCAACGGTACCCTGGATCCCGAAGAGGCGATTCGCCGTACTGCAACCATCCTGCAACAGCAGCTGGCTGCATTCGTCGACCTCAAGGGCGAGGCCGCACCTGCTCCGGAGCCGGAAGGCGACGAGATCGATCCGATCCTGTTGCGCCCGGTTGATGACCTGGAACTGACCGTTCGTTCGGCCAACTGCCTCAAGGCAGAAAACATTTACTACATCGGCGACCTGATTCAGCGCACCGAAGTAGAACTGTTGAAAACGCCGAACCTGGGCAAGAAGTCCCTGACTGAGATCAAGGATGTTCTGGCCTCTCGCGGTCTGTCCCTCGGTATGCGCCTCGACAACTGGCCGCCGGCAAGTCTGAAGAAAGACGATAAGGCGACTGCCTGATCGTCATCATCACCGAACGTGAGTTTGGTAAGGAATTGAACCATGCGTCATCGTAAAAGTGGCCGTCACCTCAGCCGCACCAGCGCTCACCGCAAGGCCATGTTCCAGAACATGGCGGTATCGCTGTTCGAGCACGAGCTGATCAAAACTACTCTGCCGAAAGCCAAGGAGCTGCGTCGCGTTGCCGAGCCGCTGATCACCCTGGCCAAGGTAGACAGCGTTGCTAACCGTCGTCTGGCTTTCGACCGTACTCGTTCGAAAGCCATCGTCGGCAAGCTGTTCAACGATCTGGGCAAGCGCTACGCCACCCGTCAGGGCGGTTACCTGCGTATTCTCAAGTGCGGTTTCCGCGCTGGTGACAACGCCCCGATGGCTTATGTTGAGCTGGTTGACCGCAAGGTCGGCGGTGAAGCAGTAAGCGCTGAATAAGGCTGTCTGTTGCGCAAAGAACCGAGCCTAGTGCTCGGTTTTTTGTTTTCTGCCGTTTGTTTCTCGCTTTGTCTTGGGGTTTCTGCATGAATTAAATATCGAACGCAGACGTTCGATATTGTGTTCGTTTTTTGCATCGGGTAAGGTCGCCAGCATGTCCGGCACTGACCGTACGGCTCCCAATAACAACAATGGCTTTAATCATGTCCGAACCCTCCGCGCTTTCTCTGATTCCTCCCGCTGTCGTGCTGCTCCTGGCGATTACCTTGCGTCGTCCGATCCTGGCACTGGTGTGTGGCGCTGCCAGTGGCTTGCTACTGCTCTCACCGCAAAACGCTTTGAGCGGGTTTGCCGAGATATCGCTCAAGGTCATGCAGGATGAGACCATTGGCTGGCTGATCCTGGTATGCGGGAGTTTTGGTGCGTTGATTGCGCTGCTGGTGCGTACAGGGGGCGCGCTGGCTTTCGGGCGCGCGGCGGTCAAGGTTGCGCGCGGGCGGCGCTCTTCCCTGTTGATGACGTTCGCGCTGGGCGTGGTCATTTTCGTCGATGACTACCTCAATGCGCTGACCGTGGGTGAAACCATGAAGCGGGTAACCGACCGCTTCAAGGTGTCACGGGAAATGCTCGCCTACGTGGTCGACTCTACGGCAGCACCGATTTGCGTACTGGTGCCCCTGTCGACATGGGCGGTGTTCTTCGGTGGTTTGCTGGAGAACAACGGTATAGCCGGCCAGGGCCAAGGTATCAGCGTGTACATGCAGGCCATCCCTTACATGCTGTACGCCTGGTTTGCCGTGTTGCTGGTGTTGTTGGTTGCTGCGGGGCTGTTTCCGGCCATAGGCCCAATGCGTAAGGCCGAATCGCTTGCGCGCCATGGTTCTGCCGGAGCCATGCATGTCGGAGAGTTGCAGCCTGAACACAACTTCGCCATGCGCTCGCTGGAGCAGGAGTTTGAGCAGTCCGATAAGGAAGGCGGCAAGCTCTATAACTTTCTGCTGCCGTTGCTCATGCTGGTGGGTTTTACCCTGTATTTCGATATCGATGTATGGATGGGTATGCTTGCCACCCTGCTGGTCACGGTGCCTTTCTACATGGCGCAGCGGCTGATGCCGCTTAATGAAATGCTTGAGCAGATGGTCGATGGTTTCAAGACCATGCTGCCGGCTATCGGTATCTGCATCGCGGCCTTTATCTTCAAGGATGTGTGCGATCAGTTACAGTTGCCGCAGTACGTCGTTAATAGCATGCGCCCGTACATGAGCCCGCAAATGCTGCCGGCCATGGTCTTTCTGACTATGGCGGTGCTGTCCTTTGCCACGGGGTCGTCCTGGGGCATCTTTGCCGTCACCATCCCCATCGTCATGCCGTTGGCCTATGCGCTGGATGCCAATATCCCGCTGGTGATTGGTGCACTGATGTCGGCATCCGCCTTCGGCAGCCAGGCCTGTTTTTACAGTGACTCTACGGTATTGGCTGCACAGGGGGCAGGTTGTGACTTGATCAGCCACGCGGTTACCCAACTACCCTATACATTGCTGGCGGCCAGCTTGGCCTTCATCGGCTTCATGCTGGTGGCCTGAGATCCTGAATGCTTTTGCTTGACCGGTTGCGGTGGCCGGCGGAGCATGCGGTATTGTCGCCTGTAACTGGATCAAAGGAGTTCCTGCAATGAAAGGTCATGCCGAGGTGGTTGCCTACCTGAAAACTCTGCTCAAGGGTGAGCTGGCTGCGCGCGATCAGTATTTCGTGCACTCTCGCTACTATCAGGATTGGGGGTTGAGCAAGCTGTTTGAGCGAATCAACCATGAAATGGAAGAGGAAACCCAGCACGCCGATGCGTTGTTGCAGCGGATCCTTTTTCTGGAGGGCGTTCCGGACATGACGCCGAACGCCTTTACCTTCGGCAAGGATGTCGAGGAGATGTTCCGCCTCGATTTGGCGGTGGAGTATGAAGTGCGTGCAGCCCTGGCCAAAGGCATCGCACTTTGCGAGCAGCATGGTGACTATGTCAGTCGCGATGTGTTGGCCGCGCAATTGAAGGACACCGAGGAAGACCATGCCTATTGGCTGGAAACGCAGCTCGGTCTGATTGCTCGGGTTGGCTTGCAGAACTACCTGCAAAGTCAGATGTAAGCTGTCGGTTACAGCGATGATCAAAAAGCCAGAGCGGAGAGAATCCGCTCTGGCTTTTTTATGGAGGCGACTGCCGTCTGTCTCTGCCTCAGGCCCGGTCTCTTTCCAGCAATGGCTTGAGGAAGCGCCCGGTATGCGACTGTGGCATGTTGGCGACTTCCTCCGGCGTGCCGCAGGCAATGATCTGCCCGCCACGTGAGCCGCCTTCGGGGCCGAGGTCGACCAGCCAGTCGGCTGTCTTGATGACGTCCAGATTGTGCTCGATGACCACTACCGTGTTGCCGTGGTTGCGCAGGCGGTGCAGGACATCGAGTAGCTGCTGGATATCGGCGAAGTGCAGGCCGGTGGTGGGCTCGTCGAGGATGTACAGGGTCTTGCCGGTATCGCGCTTGGACAGTTCGCGGGATAGTTTGACGCGTTGCGCCTCGCCGCCGGACAGGGTGGTCGCGCTCTGTCCCAGCTTGATGTAGGAAAGCCCTACGTCGATCAGCGTCTGCAGCTTGCGGGCGATCGCCGGCACTGCATCGAAAAACGTCCGGGCATCCTCGATGGTCATGTCGAGGATCTCGGTGATGTTCTTGCCCTTGTACTTCACTTCGAGGGTTTCACGGTTGTAGCGCTTGCCCTTGCACACGTCGCAGGGTACGTAGATGTCCGGCAGGAAGTGCATTTCTACCTTGATCACACCGTCACCCTGGCAGGCCTCGCAGCGTCCGCCCTTGACGTTGAAGCTGAAGCGTCCCGGGCCATAGCCGCGTGCACGCGACTCGGGTACCCCGGCGAATAGTTCGCGGATCGGTGTGAACAGCCCGGTGTAGGTTGCCGGGTTGGAGCGCGGGGTGCGACCGATCGGGCTCTGATCGATATCCACCACCTTGTCGAGGTGCTGCAGGCCGTCAAAGCTGTCGTAGGGCGCGACTTCCAGGCTGGTCGCGCCATTGAGGGCGGTGGCGGTGATTGGGAACAACGTGTTGTTGATCAGTGTCGACTTGCCCGATCCAGAGACCCCGGTGATGCAGGTGAGCAGGCCGACTGGTACTTCGAGGTTGACCTTCTGCAGATTGTTGCCGCGGGCGCCCTTGAGTTTGAGTAGGCGCTTGCGATCAATCGGCGTGCGTTGCTGCGGGTAACGGATTTTCTCGCGGCCAGACAGGTATTTGCCGGTCAGTGAGTCGGGATGATTCATGACCTGTTCAGGTGTGCCCTCAGCCACCACGCGGCCGCCATGCACGCCGGCGCCCGGGCCGATATCCACCACGTAGTCGGCCAGCCGTATGGCGTCCTCGTCGTGTTCGACGACGATTACCGTGTTGCCGAGGTTGCGCAGGTGGGTGAGGGTGGCCAGCAGGCGCTCATTGTCGCGCTGGTGCAGGCCGATGGAGGGTTCGTCGAGGATGTACATCACGCCGACCAGGCCGGCACCAATCTGGCTGGCCAGGCGGATACGCTGGGCTTCGCCGCCGGACAGGGTGTCGGCGCTACGGTCCAGGGTCAGATAGTCCAGGCCGACATTGACCAGGAACTGCAGGCGCTCGCGAATTTCCTTGAGGATTTTGGCGGCGATCTCGCCGCGTCGGCCGGGCAGGCTGAGTTCAGCAAAATAGTTGCAGGCATCGCCGACCGGCAGGGCGGTCACCGCCGGCAGCGTTTTCTCGCCAACCCAGACATGTCGCGCTTCGCGACGCAGGCGTGTGCCGTGGCAGTCCGGGCAGGGCTGGGTGCTGAGGAAGCGTGCCAGCTCTTCGCGCACGCTGTTGGATTCGGTTTCCCGATAGCGGCGCTCCAAGTTGGGAATGATGCCTTCGAACGGGTGGGAGCGTTTGACGATATCGCCACGGTCGTTCAGGTACTTGAAGTCGATATTCTGGCTAGCGCTGCCGAACAGGATGACTTTCTGATGCGCAGCGGGCAGCTCGTCGAAAGGCTCCTCCAGGCTGAAACCATAGTGTCCGGCCAGTGATCCGAGCATCTGGAAGTAGTAAACGTTGCGTCGGTCCCAGCCGCGGATGGCGCCTTCAGCCAGGGTCAGTTCACCATTGACCAGGCGCTTGGCATCGAAAAACTGCTTTACACCCAGGCCGTCGCAGCTTGGGCAGGCGCCCGCCGGGTTGTTGAAGGAAAACAGCTTGGGTTCCAGTTCGCTGATCGAGTGGCCGCAGTGCGGGCAGGCAAAGCGTGCCGAGAAGATGATCTCGTCGCCGTCCTCGCCATCCATGGGTGCCAGCAAGGCAATGCCATCGGCCAGCTTGAGAGCGGTTTCGAAAGACTCGGCCAGACGCTGCTGCAGGTCGCTGCGTACCTTGAAGCGATCCACTACCACGTCGATGCTGTGCTTCTTCTGCTTGTCCAGCTTGGGCAGTTCGTCGAGTTCGTAGAGGCTGCCGTTGATCCGTGCGCGAACGAAACCCTGGGCGCGCAGCTCCTCGAAGAGCGCCAGATGTTCGCCTTTGCGCTCGCGTATCACCGGGGCCAGCAACATGCGCTTGCTACCTTCGGGCAGAGCCAGCGCCTGGTCGACCATCTGGCTGACGGTTTGCGCCTCCAGCGGGACGTCATGCTCCGGGCAGCGTGGCGTGCCGGCGCGGGCATACAGCAGGCGCAGGTAGTCGTAGATCTCGGTGATGGTGCCGACGGTCGAACGCGGATTGTGCGAGGTGGATTTCTGCTCGATGGAAATGGCTGGCGACAGCCCCTCGATGGTATCGACATCGGGCTTTTCCATCATCGACAGGAACTGCCGGGCATAGGCCGACAACGATTCCACATAGCGGCGTTGGCCTTCGGCGTACAGCGTATCGAACGCCAGCGACGATTTGCCCGAGCCGGATAGCCCGGTGATGACGATCAGTTTGTCGCGCGGCAGGGTCAGGTCGATGTTCTTCAGGTTGTGGGTGCGCGCCCCACGAATCAGGATCTGGTCCACGGCGTGCCTCGAGGCAGTGCGTAAACGCTGCAGTATACGGGGCTGCCCGGGGCTGCGGCAAAGCGCGCGCCTGTGCCGGCGTGCCGGCTGCTGGTAGAATCGCCGGCTTGTTGAATTGGGGTGCAATCATGCAGGACAACAGCCACAGCGAGCGCATGAGCGCGGGAGAGCGCCGGGCAGCCGGCAGTCTGGCCCTGGTATTCGCCTTCCGCATGCTCGGCATGTTTATGGTGTTACCGGTCCTGGCTACCTACGGCATGGAGCTGCACGATGCGACGCCTGCCTTGATCGGCTTGGCCATTGGCGCCTACGGACTGACCCAGGCCGTGTTGCAGATCCCTTTCGGCATGCTCTCCGATCGCTGGGGCCGCCTGCCGGTGATCTATGCCGGCTTGTTGGTGTTTGCCGCCGGCGCCGCGCTGGCCGCCACAGCCGACTCCATCTGGGGGGTGATCGCCGGGCGCGTGCTGCAGGGCGCCGGGGCGATTTCCGCGGCGGTAATGGCCCTGCTCTCTGACCTGACCCGCGAGCAGCACCGTACCAAGGCCATGGCGATGATCGGTATGAGTATTGGCCTGTCCTTCGCCGTGGCCATGGTGTTGGGCCCCTTGCTGACGCGAGCATTCGGCCTGTCCGGATTGTTCTGGAGCACTGCCGGGATGGCCTTACTGGGTATGCTGATCATCGCCTGGCTGGTGCCGCGTGCACCGCGTGCCTTGCAGCATCGTGAGTCGGCCGTGGCGCGGGGCTCGCTGTGGCCGGCGTTGCGTCATGGCGAATTGCTGCGCCTGGATATGGGGATATTCAGTCTGCACGCGTTGCTCATGGCCAGTTTCGTGGCTCTGCCGCTGGCGTTGGTGGAACAGGGAGGCTTGCCGCGCGACGAGCACTGGTGGGTCTACCTGGGGGCCTTGCTGGTCGGCTTTTTCGGCATGCTGCCGTTCATCATCTATGGCGAGAAGCGCCGGCAGATGAAGCGCGTGTTGTTGGCGGCGATCTGTCTGCTGTTGTTCTGCGAGGTGTATTTCCTGCTGTGGGGTAACAGTCTGTGGATGCTGGTGCTGGGCTTCGTGCTGTTCTTTACGGCTTTCAACCTGCTGGAGGCGTCGTTGCCCTCGCTGGTCAGTAAGGTGGCACCGGCTGCGGGCAAGGGCACCGCGATGGGCGTGTATGCCACCAGCCAGTTTCTCGGTGCGGCGCTGGGCGGTATCGCGGGTGGCTGGTTGTTCCAACAATACGGCGTGCAGGGGGTGTTTCTCGGCTGTGCGCTGATGGCGCTTCTATGGCTGGGCTTTGCTGTTACTATGCGCGAACCGCCTTATGTCACCAGCCTGCGCCTGCCCCTGAGTGCCGGGGCACTTGCCGATGCGGGGCTGGCCGAGCGTTTGCTGGCAGTGCCCGGGGTGGCGGATGCCGTGGTGGTGGCCGAAGAGGCTGCCCTGTATGTGAAAGTCGATACCCAACAATTGGACCGCACGTCCCTTGAGCGCCTGGTTGAGCAACCTGGCCCGGCGGCGTGCTGAAGCCTAGGAGAACGTTATGGCCCGTGGGGTTAACAAAGTCATTCTGCTCGGGAACGTCGGTGGCGATCCGGAAACCCGCTACCTGCCCAACGGCAACGCAGTAACCAACATTACCCTGGCGACCAGCGATAGCTGGACCGACAAGCAGAGCGGCCAGAAGCAGGAACGTACCGAATGGCACCGTGTGGTGTTCTTCGGCAAGCTGGCGGAAATCGCTGGCGAATATCTGCGCAAAGGTTCGCAAGTCTACGTCGAAGGGCGCCTGCAGACCCGCGAGTGGGAAAAGGATGGCGTCAAGCGCTATACCACCGAGATCGTGGTCGATATGAACGGGCAGATGCAGCTACTCGGCGGTCGCGGCGGCAATGCCGGTGATGAAGCGCCTCGTGCCCCGCGTCCGGCGCGCGAAGCTCAGCCGGCTGCCGCACGCCCGGCTCCGCAGCCAGCGGCGCAACCCGCCGCCGACTACGACAGCTTTGACGATGACATTCCGTTCTGAGTTGGCTCCTTGCACAATCGTCTGAAAATGCGCCTGGTATTGCTCGGCGGCGGTAACGCCCTGGGACAGGCGCTGATTCGTCTGGGTGCCGAAGAAGACATCGGCTTCCTTGCGCCGCGCCCTCCCGAGCAGGGTTGGGATAGTGCCAGTCTGACCCAGTTGATCGACGACACGCGTCCGGACGTGCTGGTCAACCTGGCCTACTACGACGACTGGTTCCAGGCGGAGCACCTCGCCGAGTCACGCTGTGTCGCGCAGGAACGAGCCATCGAGCGATTGACCGAGTTGTGCAAGCACCATGCGATCACGCTGCTGCAGCCTTCCAGCTATCGGGTGTTCGATGGCATGCGTGCCACGGCCTATAGCGAGAAGGATGAGGCGCGTCCGCTGGGCTTGCGTGGCCAATCGCTGTGGCGTATCGAGCAGTGTGTGCGTGCGACCTGTCCGCGCCACGTCCTGCTGCGCTTTGGCTGGTTACTGGATGACTCCCCCCAGGGGCGCCTGGGGCGTTTTCTCAAGCGAGCGGCCAGCGATGCAACCTTGTGGCTGGCGGATGACCGGCGCGGTAATCCGACCCCGGTGGATGACGCCGCCCGGGTGATCCTGGCGGTACTCAAGCAGCTGGACTGCCAGGCGCCACTCTGGGGCACCTATCACTATGGTGGCATCGAGGCGACCAGTTCGTTGGTGCTGGGGCAGACCTTGCTTGGCGAAGCGCGTCAGTTGCGTGCATTGAAGGCCGAGGACGTGCAGGCCCAGGCGCACGCGGCGCGTCCGGATGCCGGTGAAGAGCCTCAGCACGCGGTGCTGGCCTGCAAGAAAATTCTCAATACGTTCGGTATCAAGCCACGTGCCTGGCGCGCGGGCCTGCCGGCCCTGCTGGATCGTTACTTCCGACATGACTGATGCGCCTATCCTGATTACCGGCGGAGCCGGCTTTATCGGTTCACACCTGGCCGATCGCCTGCTGGCTGCGGGCTGTCATGTACGCGTGCTGGACAACCTGTCCACCGGTAAGCCGGATAACCTGCAACTGACGCATCCGCGCCTGCACCTGCTGGAGGGCGATGTAGCTGACGCGACCTGTGTGCGTCAGGCGCTGCAAGGCTGTCGAGCGGTGGCGCACCTGGCGGCGGTGGCTTCGGTGCAGGCCTCGGTGGAGGCGCCGGTAGCCACCCACCAAAGCAATTTCATCGGTACGCTGAATGTCTGTGAGGCCATGCGTGAGCAGGGCGTCCGTCGTGTGGTGTTCGCATCCAGTGCGGCGGTCTATGGGCAGAACGGCGAAGGCCAGGCGATCGCCGAGGATACGCCCAAAGCGCCGCTGACGCCTTATGCGGTCGACAAGCTGGCTAGCGAGCATTACCTGGACTTTTATGCCCGGCAGCATGCTCTGGAGCCGGCGATCTTTCGTTTCTTCAACATCTATGGCCCGCGCCAGGATCCGTCTTCGCCGTATTCCGGGGTGATCAGTATCTTTGCCGAGCGGGCGTTGTCCGGTCGTCCCATCACGGTGTACGGCGATGGTGAGCAGACGCGTGATTTCTTCTATGTCGGCGAGCTGGTCGAGCTGTTGGTGCAGGCTCTGCTGGCCGAGCAGGTGCCATCGGGGGCGGTGAATGTTGGACGCAACCAGGCGGTGAGCCTATTGCAGTTGTTGCGGGCGATCGAGCAGGTGTTGGGGCGCTTGCCAGCGATCACGCATGTTGCGCCAAGATCAGGAGATATTCGCCACTCGCGAGCCGATAATCGGCGCCTGCTTGCGCATTACAGCGTGCCGTTGGAGACACCGCTGGTAGACGGTCTGGCCTGTTTGCTCGGGCGTTAAGCAGGCATAAAAAAGCGGCGCCGAAGCGCCGCTTGGGGAATGCCCAAAGGACTGTGGTTCAGACCACCGGCACCAAGCGTGGCCGGCTTGCAGCTCCAGGGAGCTGACCATTGAGTGCGCTTTCCGGGGAACGCACGCAATGCATACATGGCCAGGGGCATTGCCGCCCTGGCCATGTTGGAGCGGGGCTTAGAACTTATAGCCCAGCGCTACCATGTAGACCCACGGATCCACGTCAACATCGACCTTCACTTCGCGGCCACCAAAGCTGGTAGTGCCCTGGGTATCGATGTCGATGTAGCGCACATGGGCGTTAAACAGCAGGTTGTCAGTCAGCATGTAGTCCATGCCGACCTGGCCAGCCAAGCCCCAGGAATCATCCAGATCGAAGCCGCTGAACTCCTTGTCTTTAGCCTCGCTGGTCAGTTCGGTATCGAAGAACCAGGTGTAGTTCAGACCCAAGCCGACATAGGGCTGGAAAGCCGAGCTCGAATCCAGCGGGTAGTACACGGCGCTCAGGGTCGGCGGCAGGTGCTTGATGTCCGCCAGTTTGCCATTCAGGCCGGCAAACTGTCCCGGCATGCCCTTGACGCCTACGCTGTGGCTGAACGGCGTGGCGGCCAGCAGTTCGATACCGACTTTGTCGGTGATCATGTAGGTGCCGGTCAGGCCCAGCTGGGTGTTGCTGTCCAGCGTGGCTTTGGTGCCCGGAACGTCGGTATTCAGTGCGCCAACCCAGATGTCGCTGCTGCTTTCGTGGGGATCAACGGTAACCGCACCGGCGCGAACAATGATGTCGCCAGCCTTGTACGCGTGAGCCAGGGGAGCAGTCAGGGCGATGGCCAGGATGCTGGTGGCGAGCAGTGTTTTTTTCATTGATAACTCCAGTGACTTCCGTAGTCAGGTGGTGGTTCTTACTGGAGCCTATGTTAGGTAGCTTGCTAAAGAGTTTTTTGACTTGGCTCAATGAAGTGGTGCTATGCACCTACAGTTCGTAGGGATAGATCTTCTCGGCGTGCATCTGGTAACCGGCTTGCGCCAGTTCGCTGTCGATGCTTTCCACGCTCAGCGCGCCCTCGATCCAGAAGGGCTGGTAGAGATCGTTCAGCATCACGCCCAGCTCGCTGCGCACGTGGACGATCTGATTGCTGGGCGGCGGTGGCACGTGGATACAGGCGCCGAAGAACGGGACCAGGAGAAACTCGCTGACGCGATTCTGCTCGTCGATATCCAGCGGCACGATGTAGCCCGGTAGTTTGATGTGTTGGCCATGCAGAGCCTTGACCACCGGGGCGTCGATGCCCTGTTGTGTGGCCGCTGGGGCTTGCTCGCCCAGCTCAGCCGCCAACTGTTCCAGGCCGTGCAGGGGCTGAATTTGCAGGGGTTGGGGAGGTGCGTCTGGCGGGATCAGCTCGCTCCAGTTGAGCAAACGGGGTTCGCTAGCCAAGGCCAGACAGGCCAGGCCGGAAAGTAGCAATGCGGGTAACAGGCGCATGGGGCTCTCGCTACAGGCGGATCGACAGGCCATCGGCCAGGGATTGGCGGTAAGCTCGCCAGGCCGGCACACAGCCCATCAGCAGGGCGGCCGCCAGGATAGCGCCGAGCAGCCGCCACTCGTAGCCACTTGGCGCGCTGAGTGGCAGGTACAGGCCGTAGTGGGCCTGCACATAGCTCTGGGCGCCGGCAATGCCCAGGTACAGCAGCAACAAGCCGAGCAGCACCCCGGCCAGGGCCAGGGCGAAGGCCTCGACCACCAGCAGCCCGGCGATATGCCAGGGGCGCGCACCCACCGAGCGCAGGATGGCCATTTCCCGGCGGCGTTCGTTGAGGCTGGTAAGGATGGCTGTGAGCATGCCGATCAGGCCGGTGAGCACGACGAATAGCGAGACTACGAACAGTGCCTTTTCCGCCGTGCCCATCAGACTCCACAGTTCCTGCAGGGCTACGCCGGGCAGGATCGCCAGCAGCGGCTCGCCACGGTATTCGTTGATCTCGCGCTGCAGGCTGAAGGTGGCGATCTTGCTGTTGAGGCCCAGGAGAAATGCAGTGATCTGTTTCGGTTGCAGGTCCATGGCCCGAGCTTGCTCGGCACTGACCTGCGCGGCGCCGCGGGCGGGCATGCCGTTTTGCCAGTCGATATGCAGGGCTTCCATGCCGGCCAGGGAGATATGCAGGGTGCGATCCACCGGGGTACCGGTGCGGGCCAGGATGCCGACCACGCTAAAGGGCTTGTCGTCATGCTTGAGCAGGCTGATAGGGGCCACGCCATGCGCCAGGACGATCTGCTCGCCCAGGCCATAACCCAGGGCCTGGGCCACTTCGGCGCCCAGCACCACCTCGAAGGGATCATCAGTGAAGGTGCGGCCCACGCGCAGCTGCAGAGGCTGACTACGGGCGTAGCGGTAGTGTTCGAAGTAGGCCGTGCTGGTGCCCATGACCCGGTAACCGCGGTGCGAATCGCCCAGGGAGATGGGGATGGCCCATTTCACCTGGCGGTGCTCGGCAAAGCGCTCGAAGCTGTCCCAGCGGATATTGTTGGTTGCATTGCCGATGCGAAATACCGAATACAGCAGCAGGTTGATGCTGCCCGAACGCGCGCCGACGATCAGGTCGGTGCCGCTGATGGTATTGGCAAAGCTGGCTCGGGCTTCGGTACGTACCCGTTCTACGGCGAGCAGCAGGCATACCGACAGGGCGATGGCGAATACGGTAAGCAGGGCGGTAAAGCGGCGGTTGCCCAGGCTGGCCAGGGCCAGGCGTAGTAAGTACATGGTCAGATCTCCGCCAGTTGAGTGGCGCGGTTCAGCTCGGCCAGCGACAGGCTACGGTCGAAGCGTGGTGCCAGGCTCTGGTCATGGCTGACGAACAGCAGGCTGGAGCCGGCTTCGCGGCATTCGGCGAACAGCAGCTGAAGAAAGGCTGCGCGGGCATCAGCGTCCAGGGCCGAGGTTGGTTCGTCGGCAATCACCAGCTCCGGTTGGCCGATCAGGGCGCGGGCGGCGGCCACCCGCTGCTGCTGGCCGATGGACAGCGCATCGGCGCGTCGTTCAAGCAGATCGGGCTGATCCAGGCCCAGGTGGGCGAGCAGGATGGCCGTGGCCTGGTCGACGCTGCCATGGCGTTGGCGGGCCCGCTGCGCACGCAGGCGCGAGAAATGGCAGGGCAGTTGTACGTTCTCGCGTACCGAGAGAAACGGCAGCAGGTTGAACTGCTGGAAGATATAGCCGGTATGGTCAACTCGGAAGCGGTCGCGGGCACCGGCGGAAAACTGGCTGAGGTTCTGGCCGAGCACCTGAATTTGACCGCGCTGCGGTTTTTGCACGCCGCCGAGCAAGCCCAACAGGGTGGTCTTGCCACTGCCGCTGGGGCCCTTGAGGAACAGGCTCTCCCCGCGCTGCAGGGTGAAGGCGGGAATGTCCAGCAACTCCGCCTGGCCGGGCCAGGCAAAACCGAGGTCGGACAGTTCTATCAGCGCTTGGCTCATACATTAAACGGCCGGGTTGCCCCGGCCGATCTGCTGGTCGAAAAAGATCAGAAACTAAGGGTGGTCTTGCCCTGGCCAAGCTCCAGGCCCTGCTGGCCGGCGGGGCCGATCAGTTGTACCTGAATTTTCTCCATGCCGGGGAAGGCTTTGAACAGTTCGCTCAGATCAAGTTGTTTCAAGGCGTCTGGCTGCTGGCAGTCGAACTGGTAGTGGGCGTGGATATCGCTGTGCTTGGCGTCGTGGTCATGGGCCGCTTCGGCATCGCCGTGCTGATGCTTATGGTCATGCTTCTGGTCGTGCGGGTTGTGCGCCTGCTCGGCAGCCAATAACGGGCTTTCCAGCGTGTGGCTGGCCAGGCTGCAGTCTCCACTGCTCAGGCCCAGCAGGGTCTGGGGTGCTTGCAGCTGGTGCTGCAGGGCGGACACCTTGGCCCTGTCGGCGGCGCTTTTCGCGGCATGCTCGAAGCCGAGCAGGTTCATGGCCGGACTCTTCAGTGCAATTTCCAGGGTTTGGCCGTCGAGCACCACATTGAGCTCGGCCGTGCCGTGCTCATGGGTGCCCAGGCTGCCATGCTCGGCATGCTCATGGTTATGCGCATGCGGGTGGTCGTGTTTATGCGCGTGCTGATGGGCCTGGGCGAGAGTCAGCGGTAGCAGGGCGAAGGGCAGGGCGAGAAGCAGAGGGCGCATGGCGGCTCCTGATGAATGCAATGATTGTTACGTTATAACAAGGTTTTGCTGTGGCTGGCCAGCCAGACTATGCCGCAACGTGCTTTGCATGGGAGCATGGGCAGCTACTGCAGGAGGTGAGGCAATGATCAGAGTGCGCGGACATATAGGGGCCTGGCCGGTGGACCTGACCCTGGAGCTGGATGAGCAGGATTGGGCGGCTCTGAGCGCGCAGTGTGCCGCCCAGCCGGTTGCCAGAACGCCAGCCCCGCCAGGACGCACCGGGGAAGGTAACGCCTGGCTGCAGCAGGCGCAGGAGCTTTTATGCGCGGCGGGCGAGTTGGATGCCCCGCAGTTGCTCGCCGAGTTGGTCGGCCTGACGGGCAGTGCACAGGCGGGCAAGCGTCTGCTGGTGCAGCTACGCCATTGCCCGCAGGTGCGCGTGGAAAGTCTTGGAGATACGGCGCGCTATTGCTGGCAGGGGTAGGGTTATTAGCCTCAAGTGACTGCGTGGCGCGTCGAATGACTGGCTTGCCGCTGCTCTTAGTAGATCGCCTGGTACAGCTTGCGCCGGTAGGCGGTAACCAGTGGGTGGTCGTTACCGAGCAGGTCGAAGACCTGTAGCAGGGTCTTGTGCGCCGCGCCCTCGGCGTAGCCGCGGTTGCGTACGAACAGCTGCAGCAGCCCCTGCAAGGCCGGCTCGTACTGTTGCCGGGCCAGCTGTTGAATAGCCAGTTGGTAGCAGGCCTCGTCATCCTGGTTGTGTTGGGCCAGACGCGCCTTGAGCGTGGCCGGCTCGGGCAGGCTGGCTGCCTGGCGCAGAAAGGTCAACTGGGCGCGGGCGGCGGCCAGGGCTTGCTTGTGTTCGTCACCCTTTACGGCGTTTAGTACGGCCTCGGCTTCGCCCAGTTCACCGCGCTCGGCCAGGCAGCGCGCGTAGAGAATCAGTGCTGCAGCCTGCTCATTGTCCTCGGTCAGCAACTGCTTGAGCTGTGCCTCGGCCTCGCCGATATGCCCGGCTTCGAACAGCTCACGGGCTGCCTCCATGGGGTCGGCCGCCAGAGGGGCTGGCTCGGCGACGTGGGGCTTGAGCATCTCGCGGACGGCTGACTCCGCTTGCGCCCCGGCAAAGCCATCCACCGGCTGGCCATTCTTGAACAGCACCACGGTGGGCAGGCTGCGAATGCCGAAGCGCATGACGATATCCTGCTCGATATCGCAGTTGACCTTGGCCAGCAGCAGTTCCCCGCGGTATTCCTCGGTGATCTTGGCGAGCATCGGCATCAGGGCCTTGCAGGGCGCGCACCATTCGGCCCAGAAGTCCACCAGCACCGGTTTGTGGAAGGAGTTTTCGATGACCAGCTGTTCAAAACTGGCGGTACCGGAAATATCGAAAATATAGGGTGACTCGCTCATGGCGTAAGGGCTTCCAGAAAGAACGCGGGAATTATTCGATACCCTGGGCAAGGCCGATCAGATAGCCAATGATCGGCTTGGCGGCAAAGGCGAACAAGCACAGGCCCAGGCCGAGGAACAGGATAGCGGTACCCAGGCGCCCGGCTTTGGACTTCTTGGCCAGGTCCCAGATGATGAAGGCCATGAAAGCCATCAGGCCGCCTACCAGTACATACATCATCAGGGCTTCGAACTGTTCGGGTTCCATGCCGGCCTCGTCGGGTGGGTTGCGTCAGGTCGCGGATTCTAACGCAAATGGCTCAGTGGCAGCTGTGTGCTGGACACCACCTGGTTGAGTACAAAACTGGAGCGCACGCTGGTTACGCCCTCGACACGCGTCAGGCGGCCGAGCAGGAATTGCTGATAGTGCTCCATGTCCGGCACCACGACTTTGAGCTGGTAGTCGGCATCCATGCCGGTGACCAGGCTGCACTCGAGCACCTCCGGCCACTGGCGAATGGCCTGCTCGAAGTTCTCGAAGCGTTCCGGGGTGTGGCGATCCATGCCGATCTGCACATAGGCCGTGAGGGTCAGCCCCAGCTTCTTGCGATCCAGCAGCGCTACCTGGCGCAGGATGAGGCCGTCATCCTCGAGCTGCTTGACGCGGCGCGAGCAAGGCGAAGGCGACAGGCCAATGCGTTCGGCCAGTTCCTGATTGGATACGCGGGCGTCGCGTTGTAGTTCGGCGAGGATCTTCAGGTCGTAACGGTCCAGAGTGCTCACGATGCTTTCCTTTTGTTTTTATTGCGCATTCTTGTGTTTTTATTTTTATTTGTTGCTATGGAGTGGCTTTATTGCGCAATTTTAGCAAACACCTGTCGCGCTTGTGGGCTTATTATTTCTCCCAGATTCATGGCCCGGACAGTTGTCCAACCGCTTCGCCCAACCAGGTGTCGCGGCGCCGGCGCTTCCACCGGAGCGACCAGGCCCCCGGGTCCGCACTGCCCAATCAGGCAGGCGATGAACACGTAGCTACCCGCCGCGCATCGGGACAACAAAAAAGGGCAACCCTCGGGTTGCCCTTTTTTGTGCGGCGCTTATACCGGGTCGGCGTGGACCAGCACTTCCGCGCGGGGGTAAGCCTGAGTAATGGCCTGCTCTACGGCGACACACAGGGCATGAGCCTGCTCCAGAGGGAGCTGGCCAGGCAACTCCAAGTGTAGCTGCACGTACCAGTGACTGCCGGATACGCGGGTGCGCAGGTCGTGGGCACCTTGCACACCGGGAACGGCAATCGCCAGGGCATGCATATGCTGGCTCACCTCGGGTGGCAGTTCTTCGTCCATCAGTACCGCCACCGAATCGCGGGCAATACCCAGTGCGCTCCACAGGATATAGCCGGCAATGGCCAGGCCGAACAGCGCATCCAGTTCTTCCCAGCCATAGGCGGCCAGAGCCAGGGCCAGCAGGATGCTGCTATTGAGCAGCAGGTCGGAACGATAATGCAGCGAATCGGCGCGGATAGCCGGTGAACCAGTCTGGCGAATGACATGTTGTTGCAGCAGCAGGAGCGCGGCGGTGAGCAGCAGTGACAGCAGCATCACGGCAATGCCCAGCAGCGGTGCGCCGAGTGGCTGTGGGTCTTGCAGGCGCTGGATGGCCTGGGCGCCCACCAGTAGCGCGCTGACCGCGATAAAGGCCGCCTGAGCCAGCCCGGCCAGTGATTCGGCCTTGCCGTGGCCATAGCGATGGTCGTCGTCGGCCGGCCGAATGGCATAGTGCACTGCCAGCAGGTTGAGCAGCGACGCTGCACTGTCCAGCAGTGAGTCGGTAAGGCCGGCGAGCAGGCTTACCGAGCCGCTCAGCCACCAGGCGATAGCCTTGGCCAGTACCAGCGTCAGGGCTACGCCCAGCGCTGTACGGCTAGCCAGGCGGAGCAGTCGGGCATGTTCCTGGGAGATGGCCATGAGGCTCAGCCGCGTGGTGCCAGGCCAAAACGAGCCAGCTGCGGCAACTCACCCTGATGGACTTGTAGCGCAGGGTGATCGAGGGCCAGAGACAGCTGCAGTTCCTCGGCGAGAATCGCCTGCAGGCGTGCCAGATCGACCTGGCCATCGGCCTGAAGGGCCGGCTGCAAGCGTTCGGGAGCCAGGCTGTAGCGACTGCCAGGCATGTAAATAGCCCCGGTGGAGAAATCCACGGCAAAGGCAATCAGTCCCGGAATGACGAAGAACAGCACACCGATGGCATTCATCGCGGCAATGGCCGGGTCGATCTGCCCGGAAATCTGCCCACGCCGCTCCGGATAGAAGAGGGTGCCGCAGGCGCTTAATTGTGCGCTCAGGGTAATGATCAGCAGAGCTGCCAGGGGACGCAGGGACATGGTGACCTCCACAACATGACAAGGTGGCGAACTATACCGGGCTGGACTAACGACCGCACTGAAGGCGTCAGGTTCATCGCTATAATCGCTGCCCTGATGGGGAGAAATGATGACACCGCTGCCGATTGACGCTGTATTGCCCGACCTGCGCCGCGCCTTGGCTGCAGGCCATGAAGCGGTGCTGGAGGCGCCACCCGGTGCCGGCAAGACCACCCGCGTACCGCTGGCGCTGCTCGACGAGCCGTGGCTGGCCGGGCAGCGCATCGTCATGCTGGAGCCGCGTCGTCTGGCCGCGCGCGCGGCTGCCGAGCGCCTGGCCAGCGAGCTGGGCGAACCGGTCGGCGAGACGGTGGGCTATCGCATTCGCCTGGACAGCAAGGTCGGTCCGCGTACGCGCATCGAGGTGGTCACCGAGGGCATTCTTGCCCGCCGCCTGCAGGACGACCCGGCGCTGGAGGGCGTCGGGCTGGTGATCTTCGATGAATTCCACGAGCGCAGCCTGGATGCCGATCTGGCGCTGGCGCTTACCCTCAATGGCCGCGAGCTGCTGCGCGACACGCCGCTCAAGGTGCTGCTGATGTCGGCCACGCTGGAAGGCGAGCGGCTGTCCGCGCTGCTCGGCGAGGCGCCGGTGGTGTCCAGCGAAGGGCGCATGTACCCGGTGGACATCCGCTGGGGCGCGCCCTGGCAGCCCGGCGAATGGATCGAGCCGCGCGTGGTGCAGACGGTGCTGCAGGCGCTGAGCGACGAGTCCGGCAGCCTGCTGGTCTTTCTTCCCGGCCAGGCAGAAATCCGCCGGGTGGCCGAGCAGCTGCAGGGCCAGCTGGCCGGGCGCGCGGACGTGCTGCTCTGTCCGCTGCATGGCGAGCTGGACCTCTCCGCGCAGCGCGCGGCCATCGAACCGGCGCCGGCCGGGCAGCGCAAGGTGGTGCTGGCCACCAATATCGCTGAGACCAGCCTGACCATCGACGGCGTGCGCGTGGTGGTGGATGCCGGCCTGGCGCGGGTGCCGCGTTTCGACCCGGCCAGCGGCATGACCCGTCTGGACACCCAGCGTATCGCCCGCGCCTCGGCCACTCAGCGCGCCGGCCGGGCCGGACGTCTGCAGCCGGGGGTGTGCTACCGCCTGTGGTCGCAGAGCCAGCACGAGCAGTTGGCCGCCTACGGTGAGGCGGAAATCCTGCAGGCCGATCTGGCCGGGCTGGCCCTGCAGCTGGCGCGCTGGGGTGTCGAACCCTCAGAGCTGGCCTGGCTGGATGTGCCGCCGCCGGCTGCCTTCGCCCAGGCCCGTGATCTGCTGGCGCGCCTCGGTGCGCTGGATGAACGCGGCGTACTCACGGCCCATGGCCAGGCCATGGCCGAGCTGCCGGCGCATCCGCGTATCGCCCATCTGCTGCTGCGCGGCCAGGCGCTGGGGCTCGGGGCGCTGGCGGCTGACCTGGCGGCGCTGCTCTCCGAGCGCGACATCCTGCGCGGCGCGGGTGCCGATCTGCACAGTCGCCTGAGCCTGCTGGCAGGTGAGTCGCGGGCGTCGGGGGGCTCCCGCGGTGGCGTGCAGCGCGCGCGGCAGCTGGCCCGGCAGTTCCGTGCTTATCTTCGCGGCAAGGCCGCTGAGGCGGTGGCTGACCCGGAACACCCGCGCTGGCTTGGCTGCTTGCTGGCCTTCGCCTACCCGGACCGCATCGCCCGTCAGCGTCGCGCCGGCGGGGCCGAATACCGCCTGGCCAATGGCCGCGCGGCGCTGTTTGCCGAGGCCGATGCGCTGATGAAGCACGAGTGGCTGGTGATCGCCGACCTGGGCAGTCGTCAGGGCCAGCGCGAGGAGCGCATCTACCTGGCGGCCGATCTGCAGACTGCGCTGTTCGACGGGCCGCTGGTCGAGCAGGTCCGTGAACTGGATGTGCTCGACTGGGACGAACGCGAGGGCGTGCTGCGTGCCGAGCGCCAGCGCAAGGTTGGCGAGCTGGTGCTCGACAGCCGGGCCTTGCTGCAACTGGACGAGGCTGCGCGCGGTGGTGCGTTGCTCGCCCTGGTGCGACGCAAGGGCCTGGAGTTGCTGGCCTGGACGCCGGAGTTGCGCCAGTGGCAGGCACGTATCGCGTTGTTGCGCCGGCTTGATCTGCAACAGAAGGGCGAGAGCGAGTGGCCAGACCTGTCCGATGCGGCGCTGCGCGATTCGCTGGAAGACTGGCTGCTGCCCTACCTGGGCAAGGTCAGCCGGCTCAGCCACTTTGCCAGCCTCGACCTGTCGGCCATGCTCGCGGCCCTGCTGCCCTGGCCGCTGCCGCAGCGCCTGGATGAGCTGGCGCCGAAGAGCCTGAGCGTGCCGTCCGGCTCGCGCATTGCCATCGATTACAGCGAACAGCCGCCAGTGCTGGCGGTGCGCCTGCAGGAGTTGTTTGGTCTGGCCGAAACGCCGCGTATTGCCGGTGGCCGGCAGAGCGTGCTGCTGCACCTGCTGTCGCCGGCGCGCCGGCCGGTACAGGTGACTCAGGATCTGGCCAGCTTCTGGGCCAATACCTATGCCGAGGTGAAGAAGGACCTCAAGGGCCGCTACCCCAAGCACTACTGGCCGGACGACCCGCTGATCGCCGAGCCCACGGCGCGGGCCAAGCCGCGCCGCTGATCAGATGTCCAGGTCGACACCGGCCTCGCGCAGGGCCTGGTAAGCGCGGTCGAGATCGTCGCGGAGTTGCTCGGCCTGCGGGTTATGGCGCGAGTAGATCAGCTTGACCGGCAGTTTCAGCAGGGGGATGGCGGGCGGTGGTGCATCACCGCTTTCGCGCAGTTCGCGATCAATCGGGCTGTCGTAGTCGATCAGGTAGTCGCCGCGGCGCCGTTCCAGCATGGCCAGCGCGGCCTGATGAGTGCGCGTGTGGGTTAGTTGCAGGCGCAGTCGCGGGTCACGCAGCCAGTCGGAAACCGGCGGGCGGTAGGTATAGCCGTTGAGCAGGATCAGGCGTTTGCCGCGCAGGTCGCCCGGCAGGTTGGGGCGTGGTTCGCCTTCACGGTAGTACAGATTGAGCGTGACCTGGCCCAGGGTGACGCCGGCCTCCAGTACCTTGTCCTGCAGTTGTGGTACGCCCGGAGCCCCTGGCCACAGCTGTACACTGCCATCCGCCAGCCCGGCATACACGCGGGCGCTGGGTAGGGCACGGATATCCCCGGCATAACCGGCTTCCTCGAGTAGGCGACGGGTCAGGCGCAGCACGCTGCCGTCTGGCTGGCCCTGGCGATTGGTGAAGCTGAACGGCGGAAACTCAAAGTAGCGCACCACCACGCTGGGGCGCGGTTCGGCAACGCTTTGTGCCCAACAGGGCAGGGCGAGAAGCAAGGCAAGCAGGCAGGCCAGCGTGACGGGCATAGCAGTCCATGTCGGTTGTGATCGGCGCGGGGGCGTTCTGTCCCTAGTCGAGCAGTGTAGTGCCTCAGCGTTGCCGCGACAGTGGCAAAATTGTTGCCGCATGCACCGGGCGGGTTATCCGGGATGTTCCTCCAGCAGAATGCTGCCATCTTCTGCGCGGGTCAGGCTGAATAGTTGCGGGTGGCGCCGCTGCATCTCTTGTAACGCCTGCTGTTGGCGTTGCAACTGATCCTGTTGTTGTTGCACCTGCAGCAGCAGGCGTTGCTGTTCCATTTGCAGTTGTTGCAGTTGCAGGCAGCTGCGTAGGGTTTCCAGGAGTTCGTAGTCATCCCATGGCTTGCTGATGAAGCGTTGTACCTGCGCCTGGTTGATGGCCTGCACCAGGCTTTCGCGGTCGCCGTTGCCGCTGAACAGCAGGCGCATGGCGCCTGGCTGGCGCTGGCGGGCGAACTGCAGGTAGGTGATGCCGTCCAGTTGCGGCATGCGCAGGTCGCAGAGAATCAGGTTGTAGCTTGCTCCGGTCAGCGCTTGCAGGGCGTCCTGCGGGTCGCTGAAGGTGTCCACCTGCCAGTCCTCCTGGCGCAGCAGACGTTGTATGGCCTTGAGGATGGCCGGTTCGTCGTCGATGACTTGCAGGCGAATCATGCGCTTACTCCGTCAGGGCTGTCAGGTGTTCTGGGACGCGTACAAACAGGGTGTAGCGCGCCCCTTCGATGGCTTCAAAAGCAATCAGCTTTTCGATCAGTAATGGCGACAGTGCCTTGCCTTCGTTGAGTAGCAACATGCCGTTATCGGCGTGCAGGTTGCGCGCCAGCACCATGCCGGGTTGCAGGCGGCGGGTATCGAGGGCACGCACATCGCTGTCGGTCAGGGTGATATCCGGCAGTTGCTGAGCGCATACCTGGCAGAAGTCGTCGATCAGGTCGGGGTCGTAGAGGCGTCCGGCATACTTTTGCAGGAACAGCAACGCCTCGTCGTGGTTCATCTGGCGCTCCAGCACCAGTCCGCACTGCAGTTCGACGAAGTCCACGGCCAGTTTGAGGATGCGCGCGCCGAGGGGAATGGCGTCACCCTTGAGATGGTCGGGGAAGCCGCTGCCATCCCAGCGTTCCTGATGATGACGGATCAGGCGGGCGGCATCCTGTAGAGGTTCCAGCGACATCAACAGCGATTCGCTTTGTGCAGGGTAGGCGCGGTAGGTGTCGCGTTGCTTGCTGTGTAGCAGGTCGGCTGGTGCGCTGATCAGTGCATCCGGCCAGCTGAGTTTGCCAATGTTGTACAGCGCAGCCGCCATATGCAGATCGTGGCTGTCGCCCTCGCCCAGCTTGGCATGGCTGGCGAAGGCGCGGACCAGGGCGATGACCTGCTGGTTGGTTTGCTTGTTGCGGGGCAGGCGTTGATTGACCAGCAGGGAAAATACTTCGGTGCTGGTTACATAGCTGCGGCGCAGCTCGGCATAGGCCAGGTCGAGCATGTCGGCTGTCTGTTGCAGCTCGGCGGTGCGCGCCTGTACGCGCTGCTCCAGGCTGGTGTTGAGCTGGCGTAGTTGCTCGTTCTGCTCGCGGGTCAGCAGCAGCAGGCGTTGGCGCTCGCGTTCGGCATGCTGGTGGGCGAGTGCCTGGCGCAGTGCCAGCAGCAGCTCGTCGTCGTCCCAGGGTTTGCTCAGGTAGCGGTAGATGCGCCCTTCGTTGATCGCGGCGGTGATGGTGCCAATGTCTGCGTAGCCGGTTAGCAGCAGGTTCATGCACTGCGGGTCGCGCTTGTGGATTTCCGCCAGTAGCGCGGCGCCATCCATGCCCGGCATGCGGGCATCGGAGAGTACCAGGTCGACCTTGTGCGTGCTGAACAGCTCCAGGGCTTGAGCACCGCTGCTGGCCAGCAGCAACTCGTAGGGCTGGCTGCGCAGCAGGCGGCGCAGGCTATTGAGGATACTCGCCTCATCATCTACCAGCAGGATGCAGGGCTTGTCTTGGTCCGCTGTGCTCATGCCGTACTCCTTGGCGTACTGGCGGTCTGCCGTAGCGGCAGGCTGAGGCGGAAGCAGCTGCCCTGGCCGGGTGCGCTACGCAGGCTGATCTGGCCGTTGTGCTTTTCCATGATGTTGTAGGAGAGCGCCAGGCCCAGTCCGGTGCCTTTGCCGACCGGCTTGGTGGTGAAGAAGGGGTCGAAGATCTGCCGCTGCAGGTGAGCGGGGATACCGCAGCCGTTGTCTTCGATTTCAATGAAGGCCTGGTCGCGCTCGACGCCTGTGCGGATCACGATGCGGCCAAACTCCTCGATGGCATGCGCGGCGTTGACCAGCAGGTTCATCACGACCTGGTTGATCTGTGCGGCAATACATTCCACCGGGGGCAGTTCGCCGTATTCGCGGATCACTTCGGCCTTGTACTTGATCTCGTTATTGACCACCTTGAGCGTGCTTTCGATACCTTCGTGCAGGTCGGCCAGGCTGAAGGTGTCGTCGCCGCTGCGCGAAAAGTCGCGCAGCGCGGCAATGATTTTCTTGACCCGTTCGACACCGTCGGCGGACTCCGCCAGCAAGCCGTTGATGTCTTCGCGGATGAAGTCATAGTCGAAGCGCTCCTTGAGTTGCTGCAGTTCGCTGCCACCCCATTCGTTCATATGATCGACCAGCTCCAGTAGCTGGCGCACATAGCCCACCAGCGTTTTCAGGTTGGAGGCGACGAAACCTACCGGGTTGTTGATCTCATGGGCGACGCCGGCGGCCAACTGGCCAATGGCGGCCATCTTTTCCGACTGCAGCAATTGCCGGTTGGCCATTTTCAGCTGCTCGCTGAGCGTGCTCAATTCGTCATGCTTGTGCTTGAGGGCACGTAGCGCCTCGTCGAGCATGGGGTTGTTCTTGGCGGCGCGGCTGTTATCGAAGATGGCCAGGCCGAATAGTCGCTGGTCGCCCAGTTCAAAGCGGTAGAGTAGCGAGGCTTGCAGCATGGGCACCTCACCCTGGTGATCAAGCAGGATCAGATAGGGCTGGTCGTGCCACACGGTCTGCAGGGCGGTGCCGGTATTCCAGACCTTTTCCAGCATGGTGCGCCACACGGGGGTATCGATTTCCGGGAAGGCCTCGTTGAGGCGCAGACCGACCAGCTGGCTGGCCGGCCGGCCGCTGTGCTCGACGATGAAACGGTTGCAATAGAGGATGCGGGTATCTTGATCAAGAATGAAAAAGCCCGCCGCGATCTGCTCCACGGCAGCCAGGGTGTAGGCGTGGTCGAACATGACGGGCACCTCCCTTGGCCTTGCGGCGTGCGGCGATATGCGTGCAGCCGGATTGGCAATTCAAGTCTATGTTTAGCATAGTCGCAAAAAGCGGTAGTGATGGCATTTTGGCGTCAGCCGATCGTCGTATTTGCCGGTGGTCGCCGTCGAGGTAGGCATGCATAACGCTCCCCAAGTCAGTTACTTGTTGCAGTTTGACAGTGGTCAGCCGGCTAGTTGCCTGATCGAACTCGCCATGGTTGCTCCGCCCGAGGATGCTCCGCCGCCGGACTGGGCGCGCCTGGAGTACCAGCAATGCCGCAACTGTCCGCTGCGGCCGGCAGAGCAGCCCTGGTGTCCTTTTGCCCGCGCTTTGGCGCGGGTGCTGGCGCCGCTCGAACAGCGCAACTCCTATGATGAGCTGACGGTGACCATTCGCTGGCGCAGTCGGGTTATCCAGCAGCGCACCACCCTGCAGCGTGTATTGGGCTCGCTGATTGGCCTGCTGGGCGCTACCTCGGGCTGTCCACATACCCGCCCCTTCCTGCCGTTGGCTTATTTTCACCAGCCCTTCAGTGAAGCGGATGAAACGCTGTTTCGTGTGGTCGGTGCCTATCTAATCGGACAGATGCTGCGTGCCCGGCAGGGGTTGTCGGCAGACTTCGCCTTGCATGAGTTGCCGGGGCTCTATGCGCAATTACGCCAGGTCAATCTGGGCATGGCTAATCGTCTGCGTGCGCTTGCGGACAGTGATCACGGGGTTAACGGGGTCATCGTGCTGGACGTGTTGGCTGCCGAGACGCAGGATCTTTTTGAGGAGCTGGAGCGCAATCTGTTGCCCTATTACGCCGCCTATCTGGAGGAATGATCCGCCGGTAGCTGCAAGTCTGCACCGGCCTCCTGCAGCTGTTGGTAGGTCTGATCAAGCTGTTCCAGCAGGCGCTCGGCCTGAGGTGCGCGCCGTGAAACGACCAGGGTCAGGGGTAGACGCTGTAGTTCGATGGAGCGTAAGCCGAGTACACCGGCCTGCTGGCTGTGCTGCTCCAGGGGCTCCTGATAGTCGAGGATGAAGTCGCCGCGTTGACGCTGCAGCATGGCCAGCGCCGCGGCATGGCTGCTGGTGCGATGCAGTTGGAGTTGCAGGCTGGGGTCTGTCAGCCACTGGCTGTACGGCGCCCAGTAGCTATAGCCACTGATCAGAATCAGTCCGCGGCCTGCCAGGCCATGCGGCAAGGCGGGCGGAGCGGTATCCGCGCGGAAGTACAGGTGCAGGCCGATATGCCCGAGGCGGTGGCGACTTTCCAGGGTGTAGCCTTGCAGTTCGGGCTTGCCGGGTGCGCCAGGCCAGACGTGCACGCTGCCGTTCTGCAGCCCGGCATACAGGCGTGCGACCGGCAGCATGCGCAGCTCCGCACGATAGCCGGCCTGTTCCAGCAGGCGTTGGGTGAGGGCCAGCAGGCTACCCTGGGCACGACCCTGGCGGTCTTCATAGCTGTAGGGCGGGAAGTCGTAAAAGCCGACGCGAATCACCGGGCGCATGTCCTGCGCGGGGCTGGCCAGGGTAGGCCAGGTCAGGCCGCTCAGCAGAAGTAGTAGCGCCATGCAGGCAAACCGGTGCACGGTGAGCGGTATCCTTGGGTTATTGTTGTTCTGTCCCATAGACAAGCAGCTACCGGCGTCTCTGACAAGTCATGGTGGCGCGGCAGTTTGATATGCGCGATCCGGGACGGGGCTGAGGTCTGGCGTCGCAGGCTTCTGCCCGGGACTGGGGTGCTTTGGGCTATGCTCAGGCTGTTAAGCCAGCAGGGGAGTGCGGCATGCATCGCAAGGTCTTTGCCAACAAGGTGTTTGAGCGCAAGGTGGTTGTGGTTACGGGGGGCGGGGCCGGTATCGGTCGTGCGCTGGCCATTCGCTTTGCCCAGGCGGGTGCGCGCCTGGTGATCTTCGATCTGCAACAGGAAACTCTGGATAGCCTGGTGCAGCACCTGGCCGACCACCATAACGTCGAGGCGCTCGGACTGTGTTGTGACGTGGCGGATGCGCTGGCGGTGCAGGCGGCCATGCAGCGAGTGCTGGAGCGTTTTGGCGGCATCGACATCCTGATCAACAATGCCGGCATTACCCATCGCAGCACCTTCGCTGAGACAGAGCTGGCGGTGTTCCAGCGGGTCATGGCGGTCAACTACTTCGGCGCGCTGCACTGCACGCGCGAGGCTTTGCCGAGTCTGATTGCCCGGCAAGGCCAGGTCATCGTACTCAGTTCCCTGTCGGGTTTTGCCCCGCTGCTCTACCGCAGTGCCTACAACGCCAGCAAGCATGCCCTGCACGGGCTGTTCGAGACCCTGCGCTTCGAACTGCGCGGTTCAGGGGTCAATATCATGCTGGTCTGCCCGGGCTTTACCGCCACCGACCTGCGCAAGAATGCCCTGGTGGGCGATGGCTCGCCGACCCGTCAGCCACCGCTGGCCATGGGCAAAGTGGCCTCGCCGCAGGATGTTGCCGAAGCCATCTACCAGGGCGCGCTACAGCGGCGTCGCCTGTTGGTGCTGTCCAATGTCGACTGGCGTGCGCGGGTGCTGGCGCGTTTCTTCCCGCGCCTGTTCGAGCGCGTTCTGTTGCCGCGTCTGTCGGGCCTCAGGCCGCCTCAGTAAGCTGCAGGCGCAGCTGACACAGACGCCAGGCCAGTACGCTGGTAAACAGCTGGGCCAGGGCATGTCCGCTATCCAGGAGGACTGCCAGCGGGCTGCTGGGTGAAGGTAACAGGCTGCCCAGCCAGCCATGCAGCAGCCACAGCGGCAGGATGATGCCCAGTAGCAGTGGGCCGAGTTGCCAGAAATAGCCGCGGGTGAGCAGGAAGCTTTCGCGCACTGCCGCCAGAGGCGGCAGGCCGTGCAGGACCAGCAGGTATTCGGCAAAAGCCAGGCGCACCATCAGCCACAGTCCAGGCAGGATCAGCAGCGAAGCGCCGAGCATGATCAGCAGGGTGGCCAGGGCGCAGAGGACCGCCATGCGTGGCCACAGACGCAGTGCTCCGGCATACAGCGCGGCGTGGCTGGCCGGTTGTGCGTGCAGGCGGTTGTCGATGAACAGAATCAGTGCCGCGCCGTACAGCGGGTAGCACAGCAGGCTCAGCAACAGCTCGCCGATGGCTGCCTGGTCGGTGTTCAACGTGCTGTTCAGGACCTGGCGTAGCAGGGCTTCGAGGACAATCAGCGGCAGGCACAGGCCGCTGATGGCCAGACAATGGCGACGATAGAAATACCAGGCATCGCCCAGTGCGGACAGTGGGTTCATGGCTCGGGCTCGCAAAGGAGGGCGGCGGCACTTTACCTGATCTGTGTCGTGCAAGCAGGTACACTGCAGGCTGTTTTTGTGCCACCGAGAGTGACCCGATGAGTTTTGCCGACCTGGGGCTGTTCGCCCCCCTCCTGCAACGTCTGGATGAGCTGGGTTACCGCAGCCCGACGGCGGTACAGCGTGCCACCATCGCCGCCGTGCTCAAGGGACGTGACGTGCTGGCTGCAGCGCAGACTGGCTCCGGCAAGACCGCTGCGTTTGCCCTGCCATTGTTGCAGCAGCTCAGTTGTGCCGGCCCACGGGTAGCCGCCAACAGTGTGCGGGCGCTGGTGCTGGTACCCACCCGTGAGCTGGCCGAGCAGGTGCAGCAAAGCGTACAGCGTTATGCCGAGGGCCTGCCGCTGCGTAGCTATGCGGTGTATGGCGGGGTCAGCATCAATCCGCAGATGATGGCGCTGCGCAAGGGTGTCGATCTGCTGGTGGCCACGCCCGGGCGGCTGCTGGACCTGTACCGGCAGAATGCCGTGGGCTTTGCCCAGCTGCAGGCGCTGGTGCTCGACGAAGCCGACCGCATGCTTGACCTGGGCTTTGCCCGCGAGCTGGACGAGCTGTTTTGTGCCCTGCCACGTCGTCGGCAGACCCTGCTGTTCTCCGCGACCTTTTCCGAGAGCATTCGCCAGATGGCCGGCGAGCTGCTGCGTGATCCGCTGCAGGTGGAGACCAGTCCGCGCAATGCCGCCGCGGCCAGCGTGCAGCAGCAACTTATCGTGGTCGACAAGAAGCGCAAGAGTGAGCTGTTCCTGCACCTGTTGCGCCGTCGTGGCTGGGGGCAGGTGCTGGTCTTTGGCAAGACGCGCAAGGGAGTCGATGAGCTTGAGCAGCTGTTGCTGGCGCAGGGGATTCGTGCCGACTCCATTCATGGCGACAAGCCGCAACCGGCGCGGCTGCGGGCCCTGCAGCGTTTCAAGGATGGTCAGGTGCAGGTACTGGTGGCCACCGATGTGGCCGCCCGTGGCCTGGATATTGATCAGCTGCCGTTGGTGGTCAATCTCGATCTGCCGCAGGTGGCCGAGGACTATGTGCACCGTATCGGCCGCACCGGACGAGCCGGGGCCACTGGCCAGGCGCTGTCACTGGTGTGCGCGGACGAGGTCGAGCGCCTGCTGGCCATCGAACAGTTGATCGGGCAGGTGCTGCCGCGCAGTGAGGAGGAGGGCTTCAGCCCTGAGCACCGGGTGCCGCAAACCACGGCCACTGGGCAGTTGCTGAAAAAGCCCAAGAAGCCCAAGCAGAAGCTTATTCCCGGTGCCGGCAAGGCCCCTGGCAAGGGCAAGGTACACCTGGGCAACTGGTTCGAAGACGATGCCGCACCCAAGGTGCGCGCGGTGCGCAAGGCGCCGCGTTTCGGCAAGTGAGTGCTTAGCGGCGGCCCAGCTGTTTCTTGTGGGTCGCCGCGGCCGTCATGTCATAGATCACCACGCACAGGTGCTCCACCGTGCCGCTGGAGGCGGCCAGCGGCAGCAGGGTGACGTTCTGGTACATGAAGTCTTCCTGGCCGGTGATCGGCTGGTAGTTCTTGAAGTGCATCAGGTAGGGGCGCTGCTCCCACAGGCTGAAGGCGCGGGTGCCCAGTTGTACCACGGTGTCTACCTTGCGCTTGAACCAGGTAGCGTCGATTTCCGGGAACAGGGCAAACAGCTCCTTGCCATGCACTTCGTCCGGGCCGAGGCCGGAGTGGTTTTCCATGAAACTGTTCCACACCTCGACACGGTACTGGCGGTCCAGCACGATGACGCCGACATCGATGCATTGCACGATGTCCAGCAGCCAGTGGACTTCCTTGATATCGATTTGCGCGGGCATCGGTTCAGCTCAGCAGGTAGTTGATCTTGTGGGTCAGGCGGCGGATCGAGTCTTCGGTGAACAGCAGCAGCAGGTCGAAGTGGATGTCCTGGCCTTCCAGGCTGTAGCTGATCTCCACCGCCAGGGTTTTCTTCCAGCGCTTTTGATTGAGCTGGATCAGGTGGTCGATGGACGCATGCAGGCCCAGCAGTTGCGGGTGGCCCTGGGAAAAGCGCACATCGATCTGTTCAGCCAGGCCGGACAGGCAGGCACCGATCAGGATGCTGGCCAGGTCGAGGAGCATCTCGGCGGTTTCCGCGTCGTCGGCGGGTTGCCAGCGCATCAGGCGCGCCATGTCGGCGACTTCCGAATCATGGAACAGCAGCAGCGCTTCGCCGGCGATGCCGTCACCGATGAACCCTTGGCAGACCGCACTGAGACGTTCGCCGCGCTGTGCGTCGAGCAGGGTCATGTGCAGCTCGCTGACCTCAAAAATGTTCACCTGGGGCACCGGCAGTTGCACGAAGACGCCCAGCACCTTGGCCAGCAGTGCGGCAGCACGGCCCATGGCGACGTTGGTCACCTCGCGCAGGGCATCGCGGAAGTTGATCTTCAGTTCCAGCTCGGCGCGTGGCGCTGGCGGGGCGCTGCTTGGCTGGTTGGCGGCCTGGTACAGGCCGTGGCGTTGCAGGGTTTCCAGAAGCAGCGCGGGGTCGGCGGGTTTTTTCAGGAAATCCAGGGCGCCCAGCTCGCGTACCCGACGCACGGCTTCATCTTGCACGTCACCGGAAACCACGATGACCTGGCTCTGCAAGCCTTCGGCCTGCAGGGCCGCCAGAGTCTGGTAGCCATCCAGCACCGGCATGGTCAGGTCGAGCAGCATGATCGGGCCTAGCCCCTGGCGGATCGCCGCGAGGGCTTCCTCGCCATGGGCGGCCTGGGTAATGGAAACCGGCCAGTCGGCCGGCAGCGCGCGGATCAGTTGCTTGCGCGCCATGGCGGAGTCGTCGCAAACCAGAAGCGGAATCACCGTATCGTTACCACCTGTTGTTGTGCCTGCCGGTTCGCAGGCCGGCCTGGCTCAAGCATAGTCGTCTCGTCGGCGCTTCGCCCAGCTTTTCCGCGTGGTTGTTATGCCAGCCAGGTGAGTATCCCGTGGGCGGCCTGGCGACCGCTGGCCAGGCAGGCGGTAAGCAGGTAGCCGCCGGTAGGCGCATCCCAGTCGAGCATCTCCCCGGCACAGAACAGGCCGGGCGAACGCTTGAGCATCAGTCCATCGTCCAGTTCGTCGAGGGCGATACCGCCGGCCGTGCTGATCGCTTCGGTCAGCGGACGCGGTCGGCACAGCGGCAGGGTCAGCTGTTTGATCTGGGCGGCAAGCTGGGCCGGTTCGGCCAGCGCACTGGCCGGTGCCAGCTCGCGCAGCAGCGCCGCCTTGGCACCGTCGAGGCCCAGTTGGCGCTGCAGGTGGCGAGCCAGCGAGGCTTTGCCGCGGGGTTTGCTCAGGCGCTGCAGGACGTGCGTCGGGCTGAGTGCCGGCAGCAGGTCGAGGTGCAGCAAGGCTTGGCCGTGCTGATTGATCTGCGTGCGGATGGTGCTGGACAGGGCATACACCAGGCTGCCTTCCACGCCGTGGGCGGTGAGGATGAATTCGCCCAGTCGCGGCGGCTGGCCAGGTAGGGCCAGGCTGACATTTTTCACGGCGGCGCCCGCCTGACGGGTCAGGTGCTCGCTCCAGCCGGGGCCGTCGAAGCCGCAGTTGCTCGGTTGCAGGGCATTGACCCGGATGCCGCGGGCCTGCAGTGGCGCGACCCAGCTGCCATCCGAGCCCAGCTTGGGCCAGCTGGCGCCGCCCAGCGCCAGCAGACAGGCCTGCGCGGTGATCAGGCGCTCGCCGTCCGGGCTGGCGATGCGCAAGGCACCCTCCGCGCTCCAGCCCAGCCAGCGGCTGCGCGTGTGCAGGCGCACCCCCTGCTGACGCAGGCGGCGCAGCCAGGCACGCAGCAGCGGTGCGGCTTTCATTTCGCGGGGAAACACCCGGCCACTGCTGCCGACGAAGGTTTCGATACCCAGGCCATGCACCCAGGTGCGCAGCGCCTCGGCATCGAAGTGCTCCAGCCAGTCGGCGACCCGTGGCTGGCCGCTGCTGTAGCGCTGGATGAACTGCGCCTTGTCCTCGGCATGGGTGATGTTCAGGCCTCCGACCCCGGCGAGCAGGAACTTGCGTCCCAGCGAAGGCATGGCGTCGAACAGGTCGACTGGCACGCCGTGGCTGGCGAGTACTTCGGCGGCCATCAGGCCGGCCGGGCCACCGCCGATGATGGCCACGCGAGTAGAGGATGACATGCAGGCAGACATGGGGCAGGGGTCGCAGAATGAGAAGGGCGATTGTAGCGCAGTGATATTCGGCTGGTGTTCGTGGCGCTGTGCCACTAAGGTAAAAAAAGTCAGGATTTCAGGTTGCCCGCTGCTCATGGCTGTCTCGCGGATTGAAAAGTTGTTCCCCGGTGTGCCGGACAACCCTTATGTGCAGCAACTGGCGCGAGGCTTTGGCCGTCTGCAATTCATGCCCGAGCTGGAACGCCAGTATCTGGATTTCATCGGCCTGGCGGCGGTACGTCAGCGGCGCATCGCGATTGTCCTAGCGTTACTGGTTTGGCACTTGTTCGTGGCCCTGGACGCTCAACGCATTGGCGCGCTGGAGAACTTCCAGCAATATCCGCAGGATCTGCAGTGCCTGCTTGGCTTGCGCTGGGGGGTAGCCGGTGTGCTCTACCTGGGTGGCCTGCTGGTGCTGTTTAGACGCATGCAGAAATTCATTCTGCCGGTAACGCCCTGGTTGATCCTGCTCTGTGGGGTGGCTACCGGGGTCATTAATATGCTGTATACCCGCGCGGGCTTTTCCGCCTCCTACGATGGGGTCATCCTGCTCACCATCGCCGTGTTCTTCCCGCTGGGCATGACGCTCTACAGCAGCCTGTGGGCCGGTCTGGGCATCGTTTTCGTCAGCCTGCTGATCGGCAACTGGCTGCTGCACGGCGAGGCGCTGGGGCAGTTCAACCTGAGCATGTTCTACTGCTTCCTGGCGGTGATCGTCAGTGCCAGCGGCGCCTACCTGCGCGAGTACAGCCAGCGCGAGCAGTTCCTGACCCGACACTTGCTGCACTGGATGGCCGAGCGCGATGGGCTCACCGGCCTGTACAACCGGCGCAGCTTCGACCAGCGCCTGCCGCAGCTGCTTTCCCAGGCGCGGCGTGCCAGGGCAGGTGTGGCGCTGTTGCTGGTGGATGTCGATCATTTCAAGCCGTTCAACGACCATTATGGGCATCAGGCCGGGGATCAGGCCTTGCAGCAGGTGGCGCGTCTGCTGCAGGGGTTTGCCCGGCGTCCGCTGGATATGGCGGTACGCTTGGGCGGTGAGGAGTTTGCTCTGGTGCTGTATGGCGAAAGTGCCGAGGGGCCGCAGCAGGTAGCCGAGCAGGTGCGTCTGGCCATCGAGCAGCTGGGTATCACGCATTCCGCCTCACCTTCCGGCAGCGTACTGACTGCCAGCCTCGGTCTGGCGCTGAGCGGGCCGGCGGAAAGCCTTGATCATCTCTACCATCAGGCTGATCAGGCGTTGTACCGGGCCAAGCACGCTGGCCGAAATCGCGTCGAACACGGCTGAAGTCCGGCAGCCGGCGCGGGGAAAAATCATTATCCTTGGCCACTGCCTGCGACCTGCGGTCGCGCCTGTTTGCCTGGAGATGCGTGATGACCCAAGTGCTCGACGACCTGGTGGCTTTGCTGAGCCTGGAAAAGATCGAGGAAAACCTGTTTCGGGGCGGTAGCCAGGACCTTGGCTTTCGCCAGTTGTTCGGTGGCCAGGTGCTCGGCCAGTGCGTGGCGGCGGCCAGTCGTACGGTCGAGGAGGCCCGTCATGTGCATTCGCTGCATGGTTATTTCCTGCGCCCCGGTGATGCCCGTGCGCCGGTGGTCTACCAGGTCGAGCGTATCCGTGATGGCAGCAGCTTCAGTACCCGCCGGGTCGTGGCCATCCAGCATGGTCGGCCGATCTTCGCCTGCAGCGCCTCCTTTCAGTACGACGAGCCGGGCTTTGGCCATCAGCCGAGCATGCCGGAAGTGCCCGGTCCCGAGCAGTTTCTCTGCGAGACCGAGTTGGCCAGGCGGGTCGAAGCGTTGATTCCGGAACGCTTGCGTGAGCGGGCACTGAGCGACAAGCCCATCGAGATTCGTCCGGTTACGCAGATCAATCCGTTTGCTCCGCAGGCGTGCGAGCCGGTGAAGTATGTGTGGTTTCGCGCAGCCGGCAATCTGCCCGACGAACCGCAGCTGCACAAGCTGCTACTGGCCTATGCCAGTGACTTCAACCTGTTGACTACCTCGCTGCAGCCTCATGGCGTGTCGGTGTTCCAGAAGTTCATGCAGGTAGCCAGTCTCGACCATGCCCTGTGGTTCCATGCCGACCTGCGCATGGACGACTGGCTGCTGTATGCCATGGACAGTCCCTGGTCGGGCAATGCCCGTGGCTTTGCCCGCGGCAGCATCTACAACCGCGCTGGCCAGCTGGTGGCTTCGGTGGCCCAGGAAGGCCTCACCCGGGTGCGTGAGGACTGGAAGTGACGATTCATCCGGCGCTGCGTCTGGCCGAGCGGCGGCACTGGGTGTTCGACATGGACGGTACCCTGACCCAGGCGGTGCATGATTTTCCGGCGATCAAGCGAACGCTGGGGATCGCCGAGCAGGAGGATATTCTGCAGCACCTGGCCGCTCTGCCGGCGGCCGAGGCGGCAGCCAAGCATGCCTGGTTGCATGACCACGAACAGCTGCTGGCACGGGCTGCGCAGCCCGCGCCTGGGGCTGTCGAGCTGGTTCGTACGCTGCGCGCGCGCGGCTGCCGGCTTGGCATACTGACCCGCAACGCCCAGCCGCTGGCCTTGCTGACCCTGCAGGTTATCGGCCTGGCTGACTGCTTTGCGCCTGCCCAGATCATTGGCCGCGATGAGGCGCCGCCCAAGCCGCATCCTGGTGGATTGTTGCAGCTGGCCGCGGCGTGGCAAGTGGCTCCGCAGCACATGGTCATGGTTGGTGACTACCGCTATGACCTTGCCTGCGCGCGCGCTGCGGGCGCCTGCAGTGTGCTGGTCAACCTGCCCGATAACCCTTGGCCCGAGCTGACCGACCTGCATGTGCAGGATTGCCGCCAGCTCCTGGCTTGCCTGGGCTTGTCGGGCGAGGATGTCACTGCGCCGGATAGGCGCTGACCACTTCCTCGCGGCCCTGCTTGTCCAGGCCGATGACCTGGTAGGCGTCGACCCGGCCGGTTTCCATGCCGGGCGAGCCGTGCGGCATGCCGGGTACGGCCAGCCCGCGCAGCTCGGGACGCTGGCCAAGCTTGAGTACGTCGGCAGCCGGTACGTGGCCTTCGACGAACTGCCCGTTGATCACCCCGGTATGGCAGGAGGCCAGGCGTGGCGGTACGCCGAGCTGCTGCTTGATCTCACTCATGTTGTCGACCACATGGTCGGTCACACTCAGGCCATTGGCCTGCAGATGATCGATCCAGTCGCTGCAGCAGCCGCAGTTGGGGTCGCGATAGACATCGATATGCACAGGCTCGGCAGCCTGCAGCGAACCGGCCAGCAGTAGACCGGTGAAGAGCAATGCGCGCATGGGGATTCTCCCGATAAGGACCTGGTCAGTTTATGCTGCTGCGTACAACTTCCCAAGTGATGAACAGCCGCATGGCGGCGAGGAGTGCAACAGGGTGATGCAACGAGTCTTTCTGCTGCTGCAGGCCATGATTCTGCTGGCCTTTGGTCTGGCCTACCTGCTGCGGCCGCATGAAATGGCCAATCTGAGCGGCATGCTGCTTATGCAGGCGGCGGCGATCAGCGACGTACGTGCCTACTACGGCGCGCTGCAGATGGGCCTGGCCGCTTATCTGGTGCTGGCGCTGGCTCAGCGCCTGGAGCGTGCGGCCTTGTTGCTGCTGCTGGTGCTGTACAGCGCGCTGGTGCTGGGCCGACTGGCCGGGCTGTGGCTGGATGGCGGCCTGCAGCAGACCTTCAATCTCTACGCGCTGCTGTTCGAGCTGGTCTCCGCGGGGTTGGCCGGCTACCTGTTGCGTCGCGGCGCTTAGCTGGCGACGAACACGCAGCGGTTACGTCCGCCGTGCTTGGCCTGGTACAGCGCGCTGTCGGCAGCGCGCAGGCTGCGCTGATAGTCCGGGTGGCCGTCATGCAGGGTCACGCCGATGCTGACACTGACCTGTAGGGTGACCCCCGCGGGGAGCAGCAGTCGCTCATCGGCGACCCGCTGGCGGATGCGTTCGGCGAGCATCTGCGCGTTGGCCGCGTTGGTGTCCACCAGCAGCAGAAGGAACTCCTCGCCGCCGTAACGGAAGGCGTAGTCGCCACCCCGCGTGCTGTTGCCGAGGATACTGGCGACCTGCTGGAGTACCAGATCGCCTGCCTCGTGACCGTACTGGTCGTTGACCTGCTTGAAATGATCAACATCGATCATCAGCAAGGCGAAGCTGCTGGCGCTCTTGCGTGCATTGGCGACCTGTTTGCCCAGAACCACGGGCAGGAACTTGCGGTTGAGCATCTGGGTCAGGGTGTCGCGGCCGTTTTCGATATCGCTGGCACGCTCGAAAAGATGTTCCAGCAGGTAGTGCACGGCCTTGGCTGCTTCGCGGATTTCCCGTAATTGCTCCAGGGCGCGAGCGCTGCCCTGGGTGAAGGCGGGCAGGTACAACTCATCAATTTGTGCCAGGTGCTGGTCGATCTGCTGCATCTCCGGCGCGCCCTGGAAGCTGTCCTGGGCCTTATGGCGGAACCACAGGCCGAATTCGGACTTTTGCGCACGTGGTAGCTGATGGGCCGGGCTGCCGGCGGCGATTTCGAACATCAGCTGGTTTTCCCAGTCGAGCAGTGCAGCACGCTGGCGCTCGCGCTCGGTGCCGATGTTCTGTGACACGGAAAATAACCGATAGGCTTCTTCGGCGCGGGAGTTGCGGTCGTGCGCCAGGGTGTAGGCGTGGCTCATCAGCTCCATGGCGATATCTATGCTGTCAGAGGCAAAGCCAATGGCCGCAGCCAGCTCGCCATCACTGAAGGCCTGGCTGAAGTGGCTGAACAGGCGCTCCTTCAGGCAGCGCGCACCGCGCAACACCAGACTGATGGGGATGTCGACACGGGCATGGATTTCGCCGATCTGCTTCTGCAGGGCGACCTGCGCGGGGAGTTCGGCATCATCCTGCAGGGCCAGCAGGCTGCTGATCCAGCGCTGCATGGAAGGCTCCAGGCGCTCCTTGACCTTGTGGTGGGCAAGGAATTGCCCTGCGTGGGCATCACTGCCCATTTGTGCGTAGAAGTGTTCTGCGAGGTCGGCGCGGTGCTGGCTGGCCAGCTCGGCAACACGCTGGCGGAGTCCGGCAGGATGACGTTGCAGAAGCAGTTGCCAGTCTTGGCTGAGGCGTTGCTGGGTGTTGGACATGGCCGTTTCGGGGTGCTGGTGCCTTGGCCTCCTGCCTGACGGGGGCTGACTTGCCTGTCAGCTTTGCTAGGCCCGGCAGTGTAAGGCGATTGCCTGCTGGCGACTAGCCAGCAGTGCACGTTAGCGGCGTTGCAGGAGGACGCCGCTTTCCATGTGATGCGTCCAGGGGAATTGGTCGAACAGCGCGCACTGTGTCACCTGGTGGGTGTCGTTGAGGCGGGCGATGTCGCGGGCCAGGGTCTCCGGGTTGCAGGAAATGTACAGAATGTTGTCGAAGCGCCGGGTCAGCTCGCAGGTGTCCGGGTCCATGCCGGCGCGTGGCGGGTCAACGAACACCGTGCCGAAGTCGTAGGACTTCAGGTCGATGCCGGCCAGGCGACGGAACGGGCGCACTTCGTTGAGCGCCTGGGTCAGTTCTTCGGCGCTCAGGCGCACCAGTTCGATGTTGTCGATGGCGTTGTCAGCCAGGTTGGCCAGCGCGGCGTTGACCGACGTCTTGCTGATCTCGGTGGCCAGAACCTTCCTGACCCGGGTGGACAGCGGCAGGGTGAAGTTGCCGTTGCCGCAGTACAGTTCGAGCAGATCGTCGTCGCGCGGGCCGAGCGTGTCATAGGCCCATTGCAGCATGTGCTGGCAGACTGTGCCGTTGGGCTGGGTGAACGCGCCTTCCGGCTGGCGGTAGCGGAACGTGCGGCCGGCCACGGTCATTTCTTCTGCGACGTAATCGCGGCCAATCACCAGGCGCTGGCCGCGCGAACGGCCGATCAGGCTGACACCCAGCCTGGCGGCAAGCTGCTCGGCCTCGGCCTGCCACTCGGCATCCAGCGGGCGGTGGTAGCACAGGGTGATCAGTGCATCGCCGGCCAGCGTGGTGAGGAATTCGACCTGGAACAGCTTGAACGACAGCACCCGGCTGGCCTGCCAGGCCGCCTTGAGCGGCGGCATCAGCGTGTTGATACGCTGGCTGGCGATGGGGAAGTCATTGATGAGAATCGGCGTGTGCTTGTCGCCGGCCTCGAACATCGCATAGTGACGCTCTTCCTGCTCGCGCCACAGGCGGAACTCCGCGCGCAGGCGATAGTGCGACAGCGGCGAGGCAAACACCTGTGCGGGCGGTGCGGCAAAGGGAGCCAGCAGCTCGTGAAGGCGCTGCTGTTTGGCCGCGAGCTGGGCCGCATAGGCGTCGGGAGTAAAGGCTGGCTGGGACATGCGCGGCTCGCGTGACGATAGGCAAGGGCCGCGTAGGGTAAAGGTGAGGCGAGCGTCGGGCAAGCGTCGACGGGCGCGCCAGGCTCAGGGCTGGGTGGGTTCGGCAGGTGCGGCAAACTCGCTGGCCCGCAGTTCCAGCAGGTAGTTGCGGAAGATCTGCCCGAGGATCTGCGTGGCCGTGGAATGCTCGCTGCGAGTCATCTGCGAGGCGACCAGATCAGCGGCATCCATGGCGGCATCGGAGCCATTGATCGAGGCCATCTTCAGCACGATGTAGGCCTGCACGCGATTGGCTGGTACGCCTTCGCCGCGATAGAACATGCTGCCCAGGCGTAACTGCGCTTCGGCGTGCCCTTGCAGCGAGGCTTGCTCGAACCAGTGCAGGGCTTGTTGCAGGCGTTCGGGATCCTGTTCGGCGCGGGCCTGCTCCTGGAGCAGGTCGGCCAGTTCGAATTGCGCCTGGCTGTCGCCCTGTTCGGCCAGCACCTGGCAGTCGGCCAGCGCCTGTGGCAGGGCCTCGGCGGCCAGGTCGTCGAGGTTACAGCGGCTGCTGGCGGGGATCAGCAGGCTGTTGCTGGCCAGGACAAGGGGTGTGCTTCCAAGCAGCAGGCAGCCGATGAGCAGGCTGCGGCCAAGGTGTTTCATGGTGACTGTGGCGCCTCAGGATGCGCGGGGGCGGATACCGCCGCCCGTGCATTATGGGCCAGGGGTGGGGCCGGGATAAAGGCCCAGCTGGCTATTCCTGTGGCTTTTGCAAGGCCAGCAGGCTCAGCAGCAGCCAGAGCAGCAGGCCGTAGGCCAGCGACAGCAGCAGCGGTACGACAAAGGCCGGCAGCGCCCACAAGCCATGCAGCACCAGACCGGCGCCGACAAAGGCCGGCAGCGCAGCCAGGGCCAGGCGCAGCGGGCGACTGCTGGGGCCGTGGAGCAGGCCGCCGTACAGCAGCAGGGCCAGGCTGCCCAACTCCAGCAACAGGCGGTAGTCAGCCAGGTGCCCCATTTGTCGGAACAACTCGAAGAACGCACACAGGCCGAGAATCGCCCGTCCCCAGGCCGGACGGCTCCAGTGCCAATGGCGTGCCAGGGTCAGCACGGCGAGGGCCAGTAGCGGCTGGCCGAGCAGGCGATGGGCCTGCTCCAGCCAGGCGCTGGCTTCCTGCCAGGCACCGCCGGCCAGCCAGTGTGCCGGCAAGCTGCTGGCCGCGCTGGCAGCGGCCAGGGCAAAGCCAAGTTGGCTGGCAAACAGCACGCCCTGCCAGCTTTCCGGTTGCTGGCGGCGTGCCTGGCCGAGCAGCAGCAGGGCGCCCAGGCCGACCAGTGCCTGCATCAGCAGGCTGAGCAGCAACAACAGGCTCATAGCTGGGCGAAGGCGCGCTCGGCAGCATCCAGGGTCAGCTGCAGCTCGTGGTCGCCGTGGGCAATGGAGGTGAAGCCGGCCTCGAAGGCGCTGGGTGCCAGGTACACGCCGCCGTCCAGCATGAGGTGGAAGAAGCGCCGGAAGCGTTCCACGTCGCTGGCCATGACGTCGGCAAAGCTGCTGATACGCGGCCGCTCATTGAAGTACAGGCCGAACATGCCGCCCGCCTGGGTGGTGGTGAAAGGGATGCCCGCCGCGTTGGCGCGCTCCTGCAGGCCGGCGAGCATGCGCCGGGTGTAGTCGCTCAGCTCGGCGTGGAAACCGGGGCGGCTGATCAGGCGCAGGGTGGTCAGGCCGGCGGCCATGGCCAGCGGGTTGCCCGACAGGGTGCCGGCCTGGTAGACCGGGCCGAGCGGGGCGACGCACTGCATGATCGCGCGCTTGCCGCCAAAGCAGCCAACCGGCATGCCGCCGCCAATGATCTTGCCGAAGGTCGACAGGTCCGGGGTGACCCCGTAGTGCGCCTGGGCACCACCGAGGGCCACGCGGAAACCGGTCATCACTTCGTCAAAGATCAGTACCACGCCGTGCTTGTCGCAGGCCGCGCGCAGCCCTTCGAGGAAGCCGGCGACCGGCGGTACGCAGTTCATGTTGCCGGCGACTGGCTCGACGATGATACAGGCCACGCTGTCGCCGGCCTCGGCAAGGGTCTGCTCGACGGCGGCCAGGTCGTTGTAGGGCAGGGTCAGGGTGTGTTTGGCGAAGTCGGCCGGCACCCCGGCGGAGTCCGGTACACCCTGGGTCAGCAGACCTGAGCCGGCCTTGACCAGCAGGCTGTCGGAGTGGCCGTGGTAGCAGCCTTCGAACTTGATGATGTTGTCACGTCCGGTATAGCCGCGCGCCAGGCGGATGGCGCTCATGGTGGCTTCGGTGCCGGAGCTGACCATGCGTACCATCTCCATGGACGGCACGATGGCGCAGACCAGGTCGGCCATTTCCACTTCCAGGGCGGTCGGCGCGCCGTAGGACAAACCGTGCTCCAGCTGGCGGCGTACCGCGTCGAGCACCTCGGCATGCGCATGGCCGAGGATCATCGGCCCCCAGGAGCCGACATAGTCGACGTAGCGCTTGTCGTCTTCGTCGATCACGTAAGCGCCCTGGGCATGCTTGAAGAACAGCGGCGTGCCGCCCACGCCACGGAAGGCGCGCACCGGCGAATTGACGCCGCCGGGGATGTGTTGCTGGGCGTTGGCGAACAGGCTTTCGGAACGGGACATGGGCATGCTCTCTGATCAGGAACAGGTAAACAGGGATGTGAAGGCGTGCGCGCGGCGCTCGACTTCTGTGGCGTCGGGAGCGGCAAACAGTGCGTGGACCACCGCCAGCAGGTCGGCGCCGCTGGCCAGCAGGCTGCCGGCGTTATCCAGGCTGACCCCGCCAATGGCGGTGAGCGGCAGGCTGAAGCGGCGGCGCGCCTGCTCCAGCAGTGCCAGGCTGGCGCTGGGCGCGCCGGGTTTGGTCTGCGAGGTGAAGAAACGCCCGAATGCCAGGTAGCTGGCACCGGCATCGCGGGCCTGCTCGGCCAGCGCCAGGCTGGCATGGCAGGTGGCGCCGAGCAGGGCCTGCGGGCCAAGGCGGGTGCGCGCGGCGGCCAGCGAGCCATCGCCCTGACCGAGGTGCAGGCCCACACCGAGCTGTGCGGCCAGTTCCAGGTCATCGTTGATGATCAGCTGTGCGCCATACTCGGCGCACAGTTCGGCCAGCGCCGTGGCTTCGGCCAGGCGGCGTTGCGCATCGGCGGACTTGTCACGGTATTGCAGCAGGCGTGCACCGCCATGCAGCGCCGCCCGGACATAGGGCAGCAGGCGGCCATCGGCCAGCAACTGGCTGTCGGTGATGGCGTACAAGCCGCGCAGCGGCGCGTTCATCCACAGAAGTCCAGTGGCAGGCGACGCGGTACGAACTGGCCGCGTCCAGGCGCTTCGGCATCACGCAGGGTACGCCAGGTGTAGTCGAGCGCCGTGCGTACCGCGCTGACCAGGCCTTCACCGTGGGCCAGACGCCCGGCCAGGGTGCTGGCCAGGGTGCAGCCGGAGCCGTGGTAGCTGCCGGGCAGGCGCACGCAGGTGAAGTCGTGACGGCTGCCATCGCGCAGGTACAGGCGGTTGTGGATCTGCTCCTCGTCGCCATGCCCGCCGGTGATCAGCAGGCTTTGGCAGAACGGCAGGAGTTTCTCGGCGCACTCATCGGCACTGCCCTCGGGCAGCTCGGCGAGGATGCGCGCCTCGGGCAGGTTCGGTGTGACGACGGCGGCGATCGGCAGCAGGCGCTCGCGCATGGCATAGCCGACGTCGTCCTTGCCCAGCGCGCCGCCGCCGCCGGCACGTAGCACTGGGTCGCAGACCAGCGGTACGCCGGGCAGCGCCTGCATCAGTTCGAGTACGGTATCGACCATCTCGACGGAGCCGAGCATGCCCAGCTTGACCGCGGCGACCGGCAGGTCGGCGATCACCGCACGGGCCTGGGCGAGTACCCAGTCGCGGTCGAGCACGCGGAAGTCGCTGACGTTGACTGTGTCCTGCACGGTCAGCGCGGTGACGGTCGGCGCGGCATGGCAGCCCTGGGCGAGCAGGGCTTCGATATCCGCCTGCAGGCCTGCGCCCCCGGAGGGATCGTGGCCGGACAGACAGAGGACAACGGGACGGGAAGGCTGCATGTTCATGGCGGCGAAGCTTACCACCAATCTGCGCCGGCGGGCTTGGCGCAGGGCGCGCGCCGCTGTCGCAGGCTGGGCAGAAAATGGCCAAAGCGTCATATGTGCCGACCGGATCGTCGCTTTATCCAAGGAGTGAATGCTGATTCACTGGTTATCAAATGAACCAGGATTCAGATCATGGCTTATCGCACCACGCCGCAGCGCCTTGACCGTGACCAACAGCTGCGCCAGCACATCCTTGGCTGTGCCCTGCAGCGGGTGGTGCAGGGCGGTTTTGCCGCCCTGACCATGCAGGCGCTGGCCGAGGATGCGGGGATTGCCACGGGCAGCCTGTACCGGCATTTCGCCAACAAGGGCGAGTTGTCCGCCGAGGTGTTTGCCTTGGCCAGTCAGCGCGAGATCGATGCCCTGGGTGCGGTATTGCAAGGCCCGGGCAGCCCCGCAGAGCGCCTGCGCGATGGCCTGCGGCTGTTCGCCGCGCGTGCCTGGCACAGCCGGCGTCTGGCCTTTGCGCTGATTGCCGAGCCGGTGGAAGAGGCGGTCGATCACCAGCGCCTGCGTTATCGCCAAGCCTATGCCGGGCTGTTCGAGCAGTTGCTGGAGCAGGGGCGTGCCGCCGGCCAGTTTCATTACCCGGCACTGCGCATCACCGCTGCCTGCCTGGTCGGCGCGATTGCCGAGGCGCTGGTCGGGCCGCTGGCACCGCATCAGGAACACCCCCGCGCCGACGCGCAACTGGCGCTGTTGAGCCACAGCGTCAGCCATTTCTGTCTAAGCGCCTTGGGCGCCGATCTGTCGATCCTGGAGAGCCAATCATGAATCCGCAGTCCTATGCCGAGACCCACGAGGTGTTCAACCAGGTGCCGCCGCTGGATGGCGCCAACCTGTATGCCATCGACCTGCCTTTGCAGGAATGGCTGCGCCGTTACCAGGCTGGCTGGGCGGAGGCCCGCCTGCATGCCTACGGCGCCCTGGCCGGTGGTCCGCTACTACAGGCCGGCTTCCTGGCCAATGAGCACAAGCCGCAATTTCGTACCCATGACCGCTACGGCCAGCGCATCGATATGGTGGATTTTCATCCGGCCTACCACGAGCTGATGCGCACCGCCATCGAGCATGGCCTGACCTCGTTGCCGTGGACTCAGCCGCAGCCCGGCGCGCATGTCGCGCGGGCCGGCCTGACCTACCTGCATAGCCAGGTCGAAGCGGCCAGTGGCTGCCCGCTGACCATGACCTTCGCTGCCGTGCCGGTGATCCGCCAGCAGCCCGAGCTGGCCGAATTCTGGCTGCCCAAGGTACTGGCGACCCAGTACGACCCGCGTAATGTACCGGCCAGCGAGAAAGCCGGGGTCACCATTGGTATGGCCATGACCGAGAAACAGGGCGGTACCGACGTGCGTGCCAACACCACGCGTGCCTATCCGGTGGGGGCTGCCGGCCCGGGCCAGGCCTACGAGCTGATTGGCCACAAGTGGTTCTGCTCGGCACCGATGTGCGACGCCTTCCTCACCCTGGCGCAGACCGACCAGGGGTTGTCCTGCTTCCTGCTGCCGCGTCACCGCCCGGATGGAACGCGCAACCAGTTCTATGTGCAGCGCCTGAAGAACAAGCTGGGCAACTGGGCGAATGCCTCCAGCGAAGTGGAGTATCGCGGTGCGCTGGCCTGGATGGTCGGCGAGGAAGGCCGTGGGGTAGCGACCATTATCGAAATGGTCGCGATGACCCGCTTCGACTGCATGGTCGGCTCAAGCAGCCTGATGCGCCAGGCGCTGACCCAGGCCATCCACCATTGCCAGCATCGCCAGGTGGGCGGCAAGCGCCTGGCCGAGCAACCGCTGATGCAGAACGTGCTGGCCGACCTGGCCCTGGAAAGCGAGGCCGCGCTGGCGCTCAGCCTGCGCATGGGACATGCGCTGGATAACCAGCAGGACCCGCAGCAGGCACATTTCAGCCGGCTGGTTACCGCCATCGGCAAGTACTGGATCTGCAAGCGCGCCCCGGAAATGATCGCCGAAGCCAGCGAGTGCCTGGGGGGCGCCGGCTATGTCGAGGAAACCATCCTGCCGCGGCTGTACCGCGAAGCGCCGGTCAACTCGATCTGGGAAGGCTCGGGCAACGTGCAGTGCCTGGATGTGCTGCGCGCGCTGCACAAGGAGCCGGGTGTGCTCGATGCGCTGTTTGCCGAGCTGGGCGATGGCCATGGCGATGCCCGCCTGAAGCGGCAGATCGAGGGCATCAAGCGCGACTTCCATGACCGCGAGGATATCCAGTACCGCGCCCGGCAGATCACCGAGGACGTGGCCGTGGCGCTGCAGGCCAAGCTGCTCCTGGAAGCCGGCAACAACACGGTCAGCGACGCCTTCATCCTCAGCCGCCTGGAGCGTCATGGGCATGCCTACGGCACCCTGCCGCGCGGCGTGGACGTACCCGCCCTGCTGGCGCGCAGCGCGCCGCAGTGGGGGTAATGAGCCGCTGAACGCTGCCCTGTTTGCGGGGCAGCGACACCTTCAGGGTTGTTTCTGCAGCTCTTCGAGCAGGCGCAGGTCGGGGTAGCCGTCGGCGGGCCAGCCGAGGCTTTGTTGATAGGCGCGGATTGCCCGGCGGGTATTGGCGCCGATGATGCCGTCTGCCGGGCCGGGGTTGTAGCCGCGCGCCTGCAGGGCTTCCTGTAGGCCGATGCGCTGGCTGCGGCTGAGTGGCTGGTCGCTGCGCGGCCAGCTGGCGCGTACGCCAGGGCGGCCGAGCAGGGCGTCGCTGAGCAGGCCGATGGCCAGGCCGTAGCTGGTCGAGTTGTTGTAGCGCAGGATGGCGCGGAAGTTGTCCATCACCAGGAAGGCTGGGCCGCGATGACCGGCGGGCAGGATCAGGCTGGCGCGCAGCTGAAGGTCGCCAGCGGGCGGCAGCTGCACGCCACGTTGCGCCCATTCGGCAAGACTCAAGCGCAGACTGTCGTCGGCCAGGGCGTAGTCGAAGTGGTTCGGCAGGCTGACTTCAAAGCCCCAGCGCTGCCCCCGCTGCCAGCCGGAAGCCTGCAGGTAGTGCGCCGCAGAAGCCAGCGCGTCGCTGCTGGAGTGCCACAGGTCGCGCTTGCCGTCGCCATCGAAATCCACCGCATGGCTCAGGTAGGTGGTCGGCATGAACTGTGTCTGGCCCATGGCGCCGGCCCACGAGCCGCGCATCTCGGCCAGGCTGATATCGCCGCTGTGGAGGATTTGCAGGGCGGCCAGCAGCTGCTCCTCGGCAAATTGCGGGCGGCGGCCATGGTGGGCGAGGGTTGCTAGCGAGCGGATCACCGACTGGTTGCCCATGAAGCGGGCAAAGTCACTCTCCATGCCCCATACCGCAACCAGGATCTGACGCTCGACCCCATAACGTTGTTCGATGGCCTGCAGGGCATTGACGTGCAGCGCCATCAGGCGTTGCCCTTGGCGTACCCGGCTGTTGGCCAGCGCGCTGTCCAGGTAAGCCCACACGGGGCGGCTGAATTCCGGCTGGCTGCTGTCGGCCTTGAGGACCGCAGGGTCGGGTTGCAGATCGTCCAGCGCGCTGTGCAGCAGGCTGGCCGGCAGGCCGCTGGCCAAGGCGCGACTACGGAAGGCTTCGCGCCATTGCGCGAAGCTCAGTGTGCTCTGGCTGGCATCGTCTGGGCTGGCGGTGCTGGGGGAGACGAGCGCGGTACCCGCTGCGTTGGACTGCAGGACGGTTTTGCCGGCTTCGGCGCAGGCGCACAGGCTGAGCAGGGAGCCGAGCAGCAGGCAAGCCAGGCGTGCGGGAGCGGCGGGGTAGGGCATTGGTGCGGGTAACTCATGGCATGGGCTGGAGGCGCCAACCTTAGCATGCCGGCGCGCCAGACGGCAGCGCAGAGGCTGTTCAGGCAGCCCTAAAACAAGAAACCTCCCAGGTTCGCTGGGAGGTTTCGCGGCGGTAGCTGCCTTTGCCCTTGGCCGGGCGTTCCTGTCGACAGCGGAACAGTGGCTGGGCGACCAGGGATTTGGCCTGGTTGGTCTTGCGGGTTTTTTTCGCCATGGCGGGATCCTCTTGCCAATGCCCGGAGTGGGCGGGGCAAGCATACGCCTGTTGCGCGATGTGGGGAGGCCTTATAGGCGCAGTTTTTGTCCGGCCATCTGCAGACACAGGCTGGCCAGGCTTTGCCAGGCGTCACCGGGGGCCTGGCCCTTGGCCTGGGCATCGATCTGCTGGGCCAGGCTTAGCAGGGGGCGCCAGTAATTGCTGGGGCTGCGTTGCAGCGCCTTGCTGTACAGCGGCTTGCGTTTGTCCCAGATCGGCGGGCGGGCGCTGGCAAAGGCTTTTTCCAAGCTGACGCCCTGCGCGTGCTGCTCGGCCAGGCTGGCCAGTTGGCGCAGTTCACGGACCAGCATGGCAAGGATGAACAGGGCTTCCACGCCTTCGCCGCGCAACCCCTGCAGCATGCGCAGGGCGTGCCCGGCCTGGCCGTTGAGCACGGCATCGGTGAGGCCGAAGACGTCAAAGCGTGCGCTGTCGGCAACGCTGGCCTGCACGGTGTCGACGTCCACCTGCTGGCCGTCGGCGAGCAGTTTGAGCTTTTCGATTTCCTGGGCGGCGGCCAGCAGGTTGCCTTCCACGCGGGCGCTGATCAGCTCCAGGGCTTCGGGGCTGGCGGCCAGGCCGGCCTGGGCCAGGCGCTGGCGAATCCAGCCGGGCAGCTGGCTGCTGTCCACCGGCCAGATTTGCAGGAACTGGCTGTGCGCGCCGTCGATCAGTGCCTTGGCCCATTTGCTTTTCTGTGTGCTGCCGTCGAGCTTGGGCAAGCTGATCAGCAGCAGGGTGTCTTCGGCGGGGCGTTGCAGGTAGTCGAGCAGGGCGCTGGCACCCTTGTCGCCGGGTTTGCCGTTGGCGATGCGCAGTTCGATCAGGCGCTTTTCGGCAAACAACGACAGGCTGGCGCCCGCTTCGTAGAGCTGGCCCCAGTCGAAGCCGGCTTCGGCATGCAGCACCTGGCGCTCGCTGAAGCCCTGCTGGCGGGCCGCCTGGCGAATGGCGTCGCAGGCCTCCTGGCAGAGCAGGGGTTCATCGCCACTGACCACGTAGACGGGGGCGAGCGCGCCTTGCAGGTGTTTGCCGAGTTGCGCGGGGTTGAGTTTCATCGCGTAGCGGGCCGCTTGACGCGGCCCGTCCCGTCAGCGCAGTTGCAGCGGCAGTTGCAGCGGCGACTGTTGCGGCGCGGTGGCCTCGGCTTCGGCCTTGCGGGCCGCTTCCAGGGCTTCCTGCTCGGCGCGCAGGCGCGCTTCGGCATCGGCTTGCAGCTGGTCAAGCTGCGCCGGGGTCAGGCGCTGCAGACGCATGACCAGTTGCTGGACCAGTTCGGCGCGCATTTCGTCGCGCAGCTGGCTGGCTTCCTGGTCGGAGCCGATCAGGTTGCTGCCATCGTGCAGGTAGATTTTTTGTACGCTGGCCTGGTCTTCCAGCAACAGCAGGTTCTTGCTGCCGCGGATCTGGTAGTCGAGGGTACGGTTGAGTTCGTATTCGGCGCTACGCACCGAACCGGTGTAGCTGGCGGTACGCTGTTTCTCTTCTTCGCGAACCAGCACCAGCTTGTAGGGGGCGCCGGCGTGCAGGCGCACGCCGTAGCCTTGCAGTTGCGCTTCGGTCAGGCGGGTGGTCTCGCCGTAGCTGTTGCGGGCATCCAGGGCCAGTTCCTTGAGTGCAAACTCGCCCGAGCCCACGCCGCGCAGCTGGAAGCCGCACGCGCCGAGCAGGGTGGCCAGGCCGATGACCAACAGATTCCGTTTCATCATGGTGTTTTCCCCTTGGGTACCTCGGCGCCGAAGCGCCGAGTGTGATCAGTTGGCGACGATGTTGACCAGTTTGCCCGGCACCACGATGACCTTGCGGATGGTGGCGCCTTCGGTGAAGCGTTGTACGTTTTCGTTGGCGCGGGCGGCGGCTTCGACGTCCTCGCGGGAGGCCGAGGCGGGCACTTCGATCTGCCCACGCAGCTTGCCGTTGACCTGGATGACCAGGGTCAGGCTGTCCTGCACCAGAGCCGACTCGTCCACCTGCGGCCATTGTGCGTCGATGATTGCGCCGCTTTGGCCGAGTTGCTGCCACAGCTCGTGGCTGATGTGCGGGGTGATCGGTGCGAGCAACAGGGCTACGGTCTGCAGGCCTTCCTGGAGCAGCGCGCGGTCCTGCTCGGTGGCGGTGGCGGCTTTCTCCAGCACGTTCATCAGGGTCATCACCTGGGCGATGGCGGTGTTGAACTTGTGGTGCTGGCCTACATCGTTGCTGGCCTGTTTGATCGCCAGGTGGATGGCGCGGCGCACGGCCTTCTGCTCGTCGCTCAGGCTGGCGATGTCCAGCGCCCCCGGCAGGCCGGCGCTGACGTGGCTGTGCGCCAGGCGCCAGACGCGGCGCAGGAAGCGATTGGCACCTTCGACGCCGGCATCCGACCATTCGCAGCTCATGTCGGGCGGCGAGGCGAACATCATGAACAGGCGGCAGGTGTCGGCGCCGTAGGCATCGATCATGTCCTGCGGGTCGACGCCGTTGTTCTTCGACTTGGACATCTTCTCGGTGCCGCCGATTTCCACCGGCAGGCCGTCGCTTTTCAGGCGGGCGGACGTCACCTTGCCCTTGGTGTCACGCTCGATTTCCACGTCGGCCGGGTTGAACCAGTCCTTGCCGCCGTTTTCCAGGGTGCGGTAGTAGGTGTCGGCGACCACCATGCCCTGGGTCAGCAGGTTCTTGAACGGCTCGTTGGAGGTGACCAGGCCTTCGTCGCGCATCAGCTTGTGGAAGAAGCGCGCATACAGCAGGTGCAGGATGGCGTGCTCGATGCCACCGATGTACTGGTCCACCGGCAGCCAGTGGTTGGCGGCCTGCGGGTTGACCATGCCGCCGGTGTATTGCGGCGAGGCATAGCGGGCGTAGTACCAGGAACTTTCCACGAAGGTGTCCATGGTGTCGGTTTCGCGCTTGGCGTCGGCACCGCACTTCGGGCAGCTGCACTGGTAGAACTCGGGCATCTTGGCCAGCGGGCTGCCGGCGCCGTCCGGCACCACGTCTTCGGGCAGCACCACCGGCAGCTGGTCTTCCGGCACCGGCACGTCGCCGCAGCTGTCGCAATGGATGATCGGAATCGGACAGCCCCAGTAGCGCTGGCGGCTGATACCCCAGTCGCGCAGGCGGAACTGGGTCTTGCGCGCGCCGTGGGCGCTGGCCTCGAGGTCGGCAACGATGGCGTCGAAGGCGGCGCTGAAGTCCAGGCCGTCGTACTTGCCGGAATTGATGGTGGTCAGACCGGCCTTGTCGCCGTACCAGTCCTGCCAGGTGCTGGCGTCGTAGTCTTGATCCGCAGCGGCATAGACCTGCTTGATCGGCAGGGCGTACTTGTTGGCGAACTCGAAGTCGCGTTCGTCATGTGCCGGTACGGCCATCACCGCGCCTTCGCCGTAGCCCCACAGCACGTAGTTGGCGACGAATACCGGCAGCTTGTCGCCGGTCAGCGGATGGATGACGAACTGGCCGGTGGCCAGGCCCTTCTTCTCCATGGTGGCCATGTCGGCCTCGGCCACGGAGCCGGACTTGCACTCGGCGATAAAGGCCTGCAAGGCGGCGTTGTTCTCGGCGGCGCGCTGCGCCAGTGGGTGCTCGGCGGCCACGGCGACGTAGGTGGCGCCCATCAGGGTGTCGGGGCGGGTCGAGTAGACCTTCAGCTGGCCTTCGATACCGATGCTGGCAACATCGTAGTCGAACACGATGTCGGCACCGAAGCTCTTGCCGATCCAGTTGCGCTGCATGGTCTTGACCTGCTCGGGCCAGCCATCCAGTTCATCCAGGCTGCTCAGCAGCTCTTCGGCGTAAGCGGTGATCTTGAAGTAGTACATGGGGATTTCGCGCTTCTCGATCAGCGCGCCCGAACGCCAGCCACGGCCGTCGATGACCTGCTCGTTGGCCAGTACGGTCTGGTCCACCGGGTCCCAGTTCACCGTGCCGTTCTTGCGGTAGATGATCCCCTTCTCGAACAGGCGGGTGAACAGCCACTGCTCCCAGCGGTAGTAGTCCGGCTTGCAGGTGGTGACCTCGCGGGTCCAGTCGATGGCCAGGCCCAGCGATTTGAGCTGGGACTTCATGTAGGCGATGTTCTCGTAGGTCCACTTGGCCGGTGCCACCTGATTCTTCATTGCGGCGTTTTCCGCCGGCATGCCGAAGGCGTCCCAGCCCATCGGCTGCAGTACGTTCTTGCCCTGCATGCGCTGGTAGCGGGCGATCACGTCACCGATGGTGTAGTTGCGCACGTGGCCCATGTGTAGCTTGCCGCTCGGGTAGGGGAACATCGATAGGCAATAGAAGGTGTCCTTGCCGGGCTGTTCGCTCACAACAAAGGAGTTTTGCGCATCCCAATGGGCTTGCGCGGCGGCTTCGATTTCACGGGGCGAGTACTGTTCGTGCATGGCTCTGGCGCTGAAGAATGAGGGCATTCGGGAAACGCCGTAGCATACATGAGCGCCGCAACGGGAGGGAAACCCAGATTGCCCAGGCGTGCCGGGGCAGCGCGCCGCTGGTCGCCGCAGGCCTGGCGAGGCACTGCTGCGGACTAAGCTGCACAGTAGGCCGGGCGTGCCGGCTGGCGGCGTAGCTGAGGGCAGTAGCATGGCTGAGTGGCGGCTGACGCAGGCGAGAGACGGGGTGTACGAGCGCTTGTTGCAGCGTCTGGCGCTGGCGCTGGAGCGTGCCGAGCAGAACCTGCAGCTTTCCCCTGGGGACGAGGCTGAACTGGAGTTGACCGGCCTGAGCCCCTCGGAAACCGAACTGATCCGTGCCTACCTGCGCCGCGACCTGCATTGGTTGCGCGGCTGGCATGCTGCCGCCGAGGAGCTGGCGCAACTGGAGCGTCAGCAGTTGCCGCCTTTGCCGGGGCGTCGGCCTGCCGCGCCTCTGGACGGGCGAGGGCAGCTGTGCTGTGCGCTGTGTGGCGCTGTGCTGCCTGAGGCCCGCACGGCGATGCAGGCCTGCGCGCAATGTGGCTCGACGTTGTTTCGTTTGCAGCGAGTGCCGGCCGGATACTAGGCTGCCTGCTTGTCTCGTTGCCGTGCCGGATAACCGATGGAACTGCGTTACCTGCTGAAGCAGGGCCTGCTGCCACCAGGCCTGCTGTTGTGGATGATCCTCCTGGGCTGGTGCCTGCGCCGGCGTTATCCGCGTTTGGCGCGAGCTGCGCTGCTGGGCGGGCTGCTCGGTCTGTGGCTGATGAGCCTGCCGTTGGTGGTGCAACAGAGCGCACGCTGGCTGGAAAATCAGCCGCCACTCAGTACGGCGCAACAGGCCGACCTGGCCAGCCAGGGCGAGGTGATCGTGGTGCTCGGTGCCGGGCGCGAGCGGGCGGATCCGGGCTGGGGAACCGATCAGCCGAGCCTGTTGGCCGTCGAGCGGCTGCGTTATGCGGCGCGTCTGGCCGCGCAGAGTGGCTTGCCGCTGCTCACCTCGGGCGGCCTGCACTATGGCCAGCCGCCCAGCGAGGCAGCGCTGATGGCTGAAGTGCTGGCGCGGGACTTTGCCCAGCCGGCGCGCTGGCAGGAGGGGCAGAGCCTCACCACTTGGGAGAACGCCGTCGCGACGGCGCAGTTGTTGCGTGCCGAGGGGATCCAGCGTGTGGTGCTGGTCACTCAGGCCTGGCATATGCCACGTGCGCGCTGGTGTTTTGAACAGCAGGGCTTGCAGGTGGTCGCGGCGCCCATGGGCTTTCTCGGTCAGGCGCATGGCCGGCCTTTCGCCGGTCTGTTGCCGGAGAGCCGGGCCTTGTGGCACAGCGGGCTGCTGCTCAATGAAGTGCTGGGCCGGCTCAGCTATCCCTGGCTGTATGCCGGCCCGGCGACCCCTCAGGCGCTGGCGTCGAGTACCACGCGGTAGCGAGCCTTGCCGCTGCGCAGGTGCTCGATGGCCTCGTTGACCCGGCTCATCGGGAAATGCTCGACCTGCGGGAGGATCTGGTGCCTGGCGCAGAACTCCAGCATGCGTGCCATGTTCGCTGGGGAGCCGACCGGCGATCCGGACAGGGTCTTCTGCTGGGGAATCAGACTGAACACGTGAACCGGGATGGCACTGGGCGCGATACCGACGAAATGCAGGCGCCCTTTGGCGGCCAGGGTGGCCAGCAGGGCGTTCCAGTCCAGGTCGGCGCTGGCGGTGACCAGCAGGAAGTCCAGGCTGCCGGCAATTGCCTGTAGGGCTGCGCTGTCGGTGGAGGCCACCACCCGGTGCGCGCCCAGACGCTGGGCTTCTTCGCGCTTGCTGAGTGACGAGGTGAAGGCGGTGACCTCGCAGCCCCAGGCGTTGAGGAAGCGCAGGGCCAGGTGGCCCAGCCCGCCAATGCCCACCACGCCTACCCGGTCGGTCGGTTTCACCGCGCATTCCAGCAGCGGGCTGAATACCGTGGAGCCAGCGCAGAACAGCGGGCCGACCAGTGCCGGGTCGAGCGTGTCCGGCAGCGGAATGGCCCAGGCCCAGTGACTGCGCAGCCGATCGGCAAAGCCGCCGTGGCTGCCGACGATGGTCGGTTTGGCCGTGTTGCACAGCTGGTGTGCGCCCTCCATGCACGATCCGCAGTGCATGCAGCTGCCCTTGTACCAGCCGATGCCCACGCGCTGCCCGGCGTGCAGGCCGTGCACCTGCTCGCCCACGCGGATGATGCGCCCGACTACTTCATGCCCGGGGATGAAGGGATAGCGACTGAGTCCCCATTCGTTGTCGATCATCGACTGATCGGAGTGGCAGATACCGCAGTACTCGACGGCGACTTCCACCTCTTCCTGGTCCAGCGGGCCGGGCTCGTAGCTGAAGGGTTGCAGGGGGGCGCCGGGTGCGGTGGCGGCCCAGCCGGTAATGGTGTCGGCGGAACTCATGAGCAGGCTCTCCTGTTGACGGTAGGCACTCAGCATAGCGGCCAGCCCGCAGGGCGCAGCAAGCGAATAAGTGTTGCTGATGGTTGGCCTGCGGGCGGCGGCATGGGGCGGTGAGTCGGGTAAACTGGCGGTTTTTACCGACTTGTGGATCGCCCATGCCCCGTCCTCCTCGTCCTGCACCGCCGCGTCGCGCCGCTGCCCTGCCGGCCCGCCGGGTGGCCAAACCGCCACCGGCCGAACCGCGGCTGATCCTGCTGAACAAGCCCTTCGACGTGCTGACCCAGTTCCAGGATGCGCAGGGGCGCGCCACGCTCAAGGACTTCGTCGATATTCCCGGAGTCTATCCGGCCGGGCGTCTGGATCGTGACAGCGAAGGTTTGCTGCTGCTGACCAACGATGGGCGCCTGCAGGCGCGCATTGCCGACCCGCGCCATAAGCTGGCCAAGGCCTACTGGGTGCAGGTGGAGGGCACGCCGAGCGAGGCGCAGCTGCAGCAGCTGCGTAGCGGGGTGACGCTCAACGACGGGCCGACCCTGCCGGCCGAAGCACGCTGTCTGGATGAGCCGGCGCTGTGGGCGCGCCACCCGCCGGTGCGCTTTCGCAAGAGCGTGCCGACGGCCTGGCTAGAGCTGGTGATTCGCGAGGGACGCAATCGTCAGGTACGGCGCATGACCGCGGCGGTAGGGCTGCCCACCCTGCGTCTGGTGCGCGTGGCCATCGGTCCCTGGCAGGTCGATGGCCTGCAGCCGGGCGAGTGGCGCGAGGTGCCGGTCAGTAGCCTGCGCTGATCACCGCGATGCCTTTGTTGAGCACCTCGCGCCAGGCCTCACGGGTGTTTACGCAGCATTGTGGGTCATGTTCGCCGATGGTGCGCAGCAGGGCTTCGCGCCACAGTTCATAGAGCTCCGGGCGGATGTCGAAGCCGTGCCGTGAGTGGCTGGCGCCCAGTGCGCGCAGCTTGGTATCGGGCATGCCGCGGGCGTGCATGACCAGGTTGAGAATGCCCTGGCGGAGCAACTGCTTCTGCGCCGGCATGTCGGTGTTGGCGAACTTGGCGCGAATTTCCGGCGAGCTGTCGAGGAAGTGGCGATAGAAGCTGTCGAAGAAGGCTGGGTTGGCGCAGCAGCGGCCATAGCTCTGCATGACGCGATCGGTGGGTTTCATGGGTACTCCACAATGGAACGACCAGGCAGCGCTCGGTGGAGCGCTACCTGAGGGGATAATTCAGAATCAGTGGCGTTGCGCGTGGTACAGGCTGACCTGACGGAATTCCTGAGGCTCGGCGAGGTCCGGCCAGGTGCAGGCCTCCAGCATGTGCAGGCGCTCATAGCGCGGATGCTGGAAATCCTTGACCCGGGAGTCGGCGACCAGCGCCTGCTTGCCGCGACTGAGGAAGTGGTCGAGCAGCGGCAGGTTGGCGCGGTCGTAGAGCACGTCGGCGACCAGGATCAGGTCGAAACGATCGGCTTCGGCGAAAAAGTCCGCCGAGTAGCCCAGGCTCACCCCGTTCAGTGCGGCATTTTCCCGGCAGGCCTGCAGCGCCAGGGGATCCAGGTCGCAGGCCACCACTTCGGCCGCCCCGGCCCTGGCGGCGGCAATCGCCGCGACGCCGGAGCCGGCGCCAAAATCCAGTACGCGCTTGCCCTGTACCCAGTGCGGTTGTTCGACCAGCCAGCGCGCCATGGCCAGGCCGCTGGCCCAGCAGAAGCACCAGTAGGGCGGTTCGTCGAGAATGCGCCGGGTTTCCTCGGGGCTGAAGGCACGGTCCATGTTCTGCGCATCGATCAACCACAGCGTCAGGTCGGTGCCGGGCAGGCGCTCGGCCACCAGGCTGGCATCGCCGAGTAACTGGCGCAGCGGTTGGAGCAGGGCGGGCGGGGCGGACATGGCAACGTCTTCACGGTGAAACGGGGGCGTCTATATAGCGCAAAGGCGCCGGCTTGTCAGGTGCCGGCAATCTGCCGGCTGTCGTCACGGGTAGGCTTTCGCTACCATGCAGGCTGACTTTTTCTGACGGGCCTCTCCATCATGCATTGCCCCTTTTGCAACGCCAACGACACCAAAGTGATCGATTCGCGACTGGTCGCCGAGGGTGGCCAGGTACGCCGGCGCCGCGAGTGCCTGGCCTGCGGCGAGCGTTTTACCACTTTCGAAACCGCCGAACTGGTTATGCCGCGCCTGATCAAGCAGGACGGCAGTCGCCAGCCGTTCGACGAGGACAAGCTGCGTGCCGGCATGCAGCGGGCCCTGGAGAAACGCCCGGTGAGTGTTGAGCGTCTGGAAGAAGCGATTGCCCGCATCAAGCAGAAGCTGCGTGCCACCGGCGAGCGCGAGGTGAAGTCGCTGGTAGTCGGTGAGCTGGTCATGAGCGAGCTGCATCAGCTCGACGAGATTGCCTACATTCGTTTCGCCTCGGTGTACCGGCGTTTCCAGGATCTCAACGAGTTTCGCGAGGAAATCGAGCGCCTGTCCCGCGAGCCGGGGCGCGCATGAGCGAGCTGCCCGGTGACACGCAGTACATGGCGCGGGCCCTGCAGCTGGCACGTCAGGGGCTGTACTCGACCCATCCCAATCCGCGCGTCGGCTGCCTGATCGTTGCGGCGGACGGTCGGGTGGTCGGCGAAGGCTGGCACGTGCGCGCCGGCGAGCCGCATGCCGAGGTGCATGCCCTGCGCCAGGCGGCGGAGGCGGCGCGTGGGGCTACCGCCTATGTGACGCTGGAACCGTGCAGCCACTTCGGACGTACCCCGCCCTGTGCCGATGCGCTGGTGCAGGCGGGCCTGCGCAGAGTGGTGGTGGCCATGCAGGACCCTAACCCGCAGGTGGCCGGGCGTGGCCTGCAGCGCCTGCGTGACGCCGCTATCGAGGTGCATTGCGGCGTGCTGGCAGAGGAGGCGCGTGAGCTTAATCGGGGGTTCTGCAAGCGCATGGAAACGGGGCTGCCATGGGTCTGCGCCAAGCTGGCGATGAGCCTGGATGGGCGCACCGCGATGGCCAGCGGGGAAAGCCAGTGGATCACCGGGCCGGCGGCGCGCAGCGCGGTGCAGCGCCTGCGCGCACGCAGCAGCGCGGTGCTGACCGGTGCCGACAGCGTGTTGCAGGACGGCACCCGGCTCACCGTGCGGGCTGCCGAGCTGGGGCTGGAGCCGGCACAGGCGGCGCTGGCCCTGGCGCGCCCGCCGCGGCGGATTCTCCTCGACGGCCGCTGCCGGGTGCCGTTGCAGGCGCCATTCTTCCAGGCAGGCAGCGCGCTGGTGGTGGCGGCGCAGGGGGATGTGGCGCGCTATGCCGAGGCCGGCCATGAGTTGTGGCTATTACCCGGCGAAGCGGGGCAGGTCGATCTGCTGCAGTTGTTGCGACGGCTGGCCGAACAGGGCGTCAATGAGCTGCTGGTGGAGAGCGGGGCGCGTCTGGTCGGTGCCCTGGCACGTCAGGGGCTGATCGATGAATACCAGATCTTCATGGCCGCCAAGCTGCTCGGCAGCTCGGCCCGGCCGCTGCTCGACTGGCCGCTGGACAGCATGCAGCAGGCCGCGGAGCTGGATATCCGGCAGATACGCGCCTGTGGCAATGACTGGCGAATCGTCGCCCGGCCGCGGCCGGCGCATGCAGGCGCCTCGACAATGTGATAAAACGCACGCCTGCCGGGCGCATGGGTGCCTGGCAGGCAAGTTCTCAGGGCGGGGTGCAAGTCCCCACCGGCGGTAATGGCGCGATGCCTAGCCCGCGAGCGCCTGGCAGCGAAGGCTGTCAGGGTCAGCAGAACCGGTGAGATTCCGGTGCCGACGGTGATAGTCCGGATAAAGAGAGAACGGGATCGCTGCATGTCCTGCGGGGCCTGTTGTGCATTCCCTTCAATCGGCAGTGCCCTGTTTTAACCAAAACAGGAGAGCGACCATGCATGACAAACTGCGCCGGGAGGTTTCATGTTTACCGGCATAATCGAAGCGATAGGCACCATTCGCAGCCTGACCCCCAAGGGCGGTGATGTGCGCGTCCAGGTGGCCACCGGCAAACTCGATCTGGGCGACGTCAAGCTCGGCGACAGCATTGCCGTCAACGGCATCTGCCTGACTGCCGTGGAGTTGCCCGGTGACGGCTTCTGTGCCGATGTCAGCCGGGAAACCCTGCAGCGCACGGCCTTTGTCGACCTCAAGGCAGGCACCCGGGTCAATCTGGAAAAGGCCCTGACGCCGACCAGCCGCCTCGGTGGCCATCTGGTCAGCGGCCATGTGGATGGCGTGGGTGAAGTCATCGCGCGTTTCGACAATGCCCGCGCCGTGCAGTTTCGCCTGCGCGCACCGCGCGAACTGGCCAAGTACATTGCCCTCAAGGGCTCGATCACCGTGGATGGCACCAGCCTGACCGTCAACGCGGTGCACGGTGCCGAGTTCGAGCTGACCATCGTCCCGCATACCCTTGAGCAGACCATCATGGTCGACTACCAGGCCGGGCGGCGGGTCAACCTGGAGGTCGATCTGCTGGCGCGCTACCTCGAACGCCTGTTGCAGGGCGATCAGGCGGCTGAGCCGGCAGGCGCCGGGATCAGCGAAAGTTTTCTGGCCGAACACGGCTATCTGAATCGATAAAGGATTGCCTCATGGCTCTGAATAGCGCTGCCGAACTGATCGAAGACATCCGCGCCGGCAAGATGGTCATCCTCATGGATGACGAGGACCGCGAGAACGAAGGCGACATCATCATCGCCTCGGAATGCGTAACCGCCGAGCACATCAATTTCATGGCCAAGCACGCGCGTGGCCTGATCTGCATGCCGATGACCCGCGAGCGCTGCGAGCTGCTCAAGCTGCCGCTGATGGCGCCGCGCAATGGCTCCGGATTCGGCACCAAGTTCACCGTATCCATCGAAGCCGCCGAGGGCGTGACCACTGGGATTTCCGCGGCTGACCGCGCGCGCACCGTACAGGCGGCCGTGGCGCGCACCGCCAAGGCCGATGACATCGTCAGCCCCGGGCATATCTTCCCGCTGATGGCCCAGGCCGGCGGCGTGCTGGCACGGGCCGGGCATACCGAGGCGGCCTGCGACCTGGCGCGCCTGGCCGGTTTCGAGCCGTCCGGGGTGATCTGCGAGATCATGAACGATGACGGCAGCATGGCGCGCCGCCCCGAACTGGAGGTGTTCGCCGCCGAGCATGGCCTGAAGATCGGCACCATTGCCGACCTGATCCACCATCGGCTGATCCACGAACGCACCATGCAGCGGGTCAGCGAGCAATGGCTGGACAGCGAACTGGGCCGTTTCAACCTGGTCACCTATCGCGATGCGGTGGAAGGTGACGTGCACCTGGCGCTGACCCTGGGGCAAATCAGCCCCGAGCAGCCGACGCTGGTGCGTGTGCACAACATGGACCCGCTGCGCGACCTGCTGCTGGTCAAGCAGGAGGGTCGCTGGAGCCTGCGCGCGGCCATGGCCGAAGTGGCCCGGGCAGGGAGCGGCGTGGTGCTGCTGCTGGGCAACCCGCTGGGTGGCCAGGAACTGCTGGCGCACCTGGATCGCCAGCTGGGTCAGGAAGGCAAACCGGCCACCAGCCCGGCCACCTACAGCACGGTGGGCGCGGGTTCGCAGATTCTCCGTGACCTCGGGGTGCGCAAGATGCGCCTGATGAGTTCGCCGATGAAGTTCAATGCGATATCCGGTTTCGACCTGGAAGTAGTAGAATACTTGCCCGCTGAATGAACGGTTGGGCCGTGCGAGCGCTGCGCACGGCCTGCCACTTCGTTCTACATTGATATCCACGGGATGCCGCAGGGCATCCCGGCTCTTTATACAGATCGAGACTCGTCCATGACCCTGAAGACCATCGAAGGTACCTTCATCGCCCCGCAAGGCAAATACGCCCTGGTGGTTGGCCGCTTCAACAGCTTCGTCGTCGAGAGCCTGGTCAGTGGTGCCGTCGACGCCCTGGTCCGCCACGGCGTGCAGGAAAGCGACATCACTATCATCCGTGCGCCGGGTGCCTTCGAGATCCCGCTGGTCACCCAGAAAGTCGCCCAGCGCGGCGAGTATGCGGCGATCATTGCCCTTGGCGCGGTGATTCGTGGCGGTACGCCGCACTTTGAATACGTCGCCGGCGAGTGCACCAAGGGCCTGGCCCAGGTGTCCATGGAATACGGCGTGCCGGTAGCCTTCGGTGTGCTGACCGTCGACTCCATCGAGCAGGCCATCGAGCGCTCCGGCACCAAGGCCGGTAACAAAGGCGCCGAAGCCGCCCTGTCCGCTCTGGAAATGGTCAGCCTGCTGGCGGCCCTGGAGGCCAAGTGAGCCTGAATCACGACGACAGCCAGGACGCGCCGCAACCCAAGGCCAAGGGCAAGATCGCCCAGCGCCGCGTGGCGCGTGGCCTGGCCATGCAGGCGCTGTACCAGTGGCACATGGCCGGGCAGTCGCTGAACGAGATCGAAGCGCAGTTTCGCGTCGACAACGATTTTTCGGCGGTCGACGGTGCGTACTTCCACGAACTGCTGCACGGCGTGCCCAGCCACAAGAGCGAACTGGACGGCCACATCGAGCCGTTGCTGGATCGCCCGCTGGCTGATCTCGATCCGGTGGAGCTGGCTATCCTGCGCCTGTCGGCCTACGAGCTGCTGCGCCGCGTGGATGTGCCGTATCGCGTGGTGATCAACGAAGGCATCGAGCTGGCCAAGGTGTACGGCGCCACCGACGGACACAAGTTCGTTAATGGTGTGCTGGACAAGCTGGCGCCGCGCCTGCGTGCCGCCGAAGTGCGTGGCGCGCAGCGCTGAGGCGCACGTGCCAGGTCGGCTGGCGAGGTAGTCAGGGTGGGTGAGTTCGAGCTGATCCGCCGCTATTTCGCCAGCGCCGCCTGCGCAGCGGGCCAGCCCGGCGTGGTGCTGGGCATTGGTGATGACTGCGCACTGCTGCAGCTGGCGGCAGACGAGCAGCTGGCGATTTCCACCGACACCCTGGTCGCCGGGGTGCATTTCCCACAACCCTGTTCTGCCGAGCTGCTCGGCCAGCGCGCGCTAGCCGTAGCGGCCAGCGATCTGGCCGGCATGGGCGCCTCGCCGTTGGGCTTCACCCTGGCGCTGACCTTGCCGCAGGCCGATGCGCCGTGGCTGCAGGGTTTTGCGGACGGCTTGCAGCAGATGGCTGCGGCGTGTGGCCTCAGCCTGATTGGCGGGGACACCACGCGTGGCCCGCTGAGCCTGACGGTGACGGTATTCGGCCGCCTGCCCGCCGGACAGGCGCTGACCCGTGGTGCCGCCCAAGAGGGTGACCTGCTGTGCGTGGGCGGTGAGCTGGGCGCGGCCTGTGCGGCGCTGGAACTGTTGTTGCACGGTCGCGAGGCCCCTGCGGCGCAGCGTGACGCCCTGCTGCAGGCCTTCTGGTCACCCATGCCGCAGTTGTCGCTGGGTGAGTACCTGCGTGGCCGGGCGAGCGCTGCCCTGGATATTTCCGATGGTTTGCTGGCCGATTGCGGGCACATTGCCCAGGCCTCGGGCGTGGCTTTGCAGATCGAGCAGGCGGCCGTGCCGCTGAGCGCGGCGGCCGAAGCCTTGCTCGGTCACACCGCGGCCCAGCTCTGTGCGCTGAGCGGTGGCGACGATTACCGTCTGGCCTTTACCTTGCCTGCCGAGCACTGGCCCGCCTTGTCCGTGGCGTTCCCGACGGTACGCCGGATCGGTCGGGTGGTGGCGGGTACGGGTGTGCAATTGCTTGACGAGCAGGGTTGCCCGCTGCCGCTGCCGGTCAGCGGTTATCAACATTTTGGAGCAGTACATGGCTGATCAGCCGCATCCACGCGTGCCGCCCTCGGTATGGCGTAATCCCTGGCATTTCCTGGCGTTTGGTCTGGGCTCCGGCACCTTGCCGAAGGCGCCAGGCACCTGGGGCAGCCTGCTCGGTCTGGCCGCCGTGCCGCTGTTGCAGTGGCTGCCGCTGTGGGGCTACGCCGGCGTGCTACTGGCCGCCAGTCTGCTGGGTATCTGGCTGTGTGGCCGGGTGGCTGATGATCTGGGCGTGCATGATCACGAAGGGATTGTCTGGGATGAGTTCGTCGGCATCTGGCTGACCCTGTTCCTTGCCCCCCCCGGTTGGCTATGGTTGTGTGTGGGCTTTGTGCTGTTTCGCTTCTTCGACATCCTCAAGCCTTGGCCGATCGGCTGGGCGGACCGGCATGTCGAGGGCGGCCTGGGCATCATGCTGGATGATTTGCTGGCGGGGCTGCTGGCCTTCGCCTGTCTGCAGTTGCTGGTGTATCTCGTCGTCTAGATCGGGCATCTCAGGGGTGCGCGAGAAGACGGCGCAGTCATGGGGGTAGCGTGCATGCGCGGCTTGCTGGGTTGGATACTGCTGGTGTGCAGTGCGCTGGTCTCGGCGCAGCCTGCCCTGCCGGGCGAAGTGCGCCTGGTCAGCGAGGTATGGCCTGGACATACCGAGGCCGACGGCAGTGGCCTGGCCTGGGACATCATGCGCGCGGTCTTCGAGCCGGCAGGCCTGCGCGTGGTCGTGCACTCGGAGCCTTACATGCGTTCCATCGGCCTGGTGTTGCGCGGTCGTGCCGATGCCTGGATCGGCTCCTATGCCGGCGAGATCGCCGAGGCTCACTATCCCCAGCAAGCCTACGATGCCGACCCGATCGTTGCCTTGGGCTTGGCCAGCCTGTCGGCACCGAGCCGGGATACTATTGGCCAGCGCCGACTGATTTGGGTGCGAGGCTATGACTACCAGCATCGCCTGCCCAATGTGCAGCACTTCCAGGAGATCCGCATGCGTACCGGCATTTTGCAGATGCTTGAGCGCGGCTATGCGGACTTTTATGTGGACGCGCTCAGCGAGGTGGAGGCGGTACTGGCCGAAAGCTCCCAGGCCCAGCGCTACCAGGTGGTCCCTTTGCTTATGTTGCCGCTCTATCCCGGTTTCCAGGACAGTCCGCGTGGGCGCGAGTTGGCAGAACTGTATGACCGGCGGCTGCTGGAACTGCGTGCCGATGGTAGTCTGCGCGCATTGTTTGCCAAGTGGGGACAACCCTACCGGTTGGCGATGCCATAGGGAGACGCATCCATGTTCTGTCGTTCACTGATCACCGTGCTGGCCTGCATGCTGGCCTGGCCGGCGCTGGCGGCCAGCCAGGTGCAGGTGGTCGGTTTGTTTCCCGGCGCTGCGGTGCTCAATGTCGATGGCCAGCGCAAGCTGGTGCGGGTTGGGCAGAGTGGACCGGGTGGCGTACAGGTGGTCAGTGCGGACAGCAAAGGCGCGGTGCTACGCGTCGCGGGGGTCGAGCGTCACTACAGCCTGAGTCGTGAATATGCGCCGGGCGGCTTTTCTGCGGCCCCGGAGAAACAGCGGCTGAGCATCGCGCGCGGGCTGGGCGGGCATTACTGGATTGCCGGTTCGATCAATGGCCAGACCGTGCAGTTCATGGTCGATACCGGGGCTACGGCGGTAGCCATGAACGAGGGACAGGCGCAGCGCCTGGGCATCGACTACCGGGTGGTTGGCCAGCCCATGGTGGTCAGCACGGCCAGTGGCACGGCAAATGCCTGGCGGGTGAAATTCGACCGGGTGAAGATCGGTAGCCTGGAAGTGCTCGGTGTGGACGGTGTGGTGGTGCAGGGCAGTGCGCCGACTGAAGTATTGCTGGGTATGAGCTTCCTTAGCCGGGTCAGTTGGCGCGAGGAGCAGGGCATGCTGGTGCTTGAGTCGAAGTTCTGACGGCTACCGCCGGTTTACCTGAGTGTCGCGCTGGGCGTTTCTTGCTCAACCGTGGCAAGGGTGGTGTTACAATTCGCGCCCTGTTGCCTTGCCTGGAGCTCTCTGGTGTCTGTCGTCTTTGTTGCCGCCGCGCAGCTGCCTACACCCTTTGCCATCTTTACCATGCACGGTTTCCGCGATGAGACCAGCGGCAAGGAGCACGTTGCCCTGACCCTCGGCGATGTGGCCGACGGCCAGCCCGTGCTGGGCCGCCTGCATTCGGAATGCCTGACTGGCGACGCTCTGTTCAGCCTGCGCTGCGATTGCGGTGCGCAGCTGGAGGCCGCCTTGCGCGCGATCGCTGCCGAGGGGCGTGGCGTGCTGCTGTATCTGCGCCAGGAAGGCCGTGGTATCGGCCTGCTGAACAAGATCCGCGCCTACGAGTTGCAAGATGGCGGCGCGGATACCGTCGAGGCCAACGAGCGCCTGGGGTTCGCCGCCGATCAGCGCGACTATGCGATTTGCCAGCCGATGCTCGACCACCTGGGGATCAGCGCCATTCGCCTGATGACCAATAACCCGCGCAAGGTCAACGCCCTGCAGGGTTTCGGTGTGCGGGTCGCCGAGCGGGTACCGCTGCAGGTGGGCGAGAACCTGCACAACAAGCTGTACCTGGCCACCAAGGCCGGCAAGCTTGGCCATATGCTGGGCCTGCAGCATCAGGGGGAAATCGAGTGACACGCGGCGAGGTCAGGCGTCGTCTGGCCCTGCAGTGGTGGCGCCTGCTGGGCCTGGCCCTGGCGCCGCTGTTTCTCGCCAACCTGCTGTTCGGTGCGGCGCCGGCCTGGTTGTCGGTACTGCAAATGCCCCTGTTCATTGCCGCGCTGGCCAGCCTGTTCGTCAGCCTGCCGCTGTTTCGTGCCTACAAGCATGCATTGATCGCCACCGGGCAGGTGCTGGACAGTGAGGCCGAGCCCGCCGCCTGGCAACAGTTGATCCACTGCCGGCGCCGTGCCCTGCAGGCAGCCGGCTTGCCGGCCTGGGTCGGCGCGCTGGCAGTATTCAGTGGCCTGCATGCGGTGCCGCTGACCCTGCTGGCGCTGGCCAGCCTGGTGCTGTTCTACCTGTACCGCATTCCCGCGCAGCTGGCCTGATGCGCACCTGCCTGCTGCTCGCTGCGCTGTTGCTGGTCTGGCCGCTGCAGGCTGCCGAGCGGGTGGTGAGCCTGGCCCCCTCGTTGACTGACATCATGCTCGAACTGGGCGCTGCGGAGCGTCTGGTCGGTGTACTGGACGGTGGCGAGCGCCCGGCGCAACTGGCACACCTGCCTTCCCTGGGACGTCTTGGCCAGCTTGAACTGGAAACCCTGGTCAGCCTGCGCCCCGACCTGGTGTTGTTGTGGCCGGACAGTATTGGCCCGGCGCAACGCCAGCAGCTGCAGCGGCTGGGGATTCCCGTGCATGTCGGTGAACCGCGCCGCTTGCATGAGCTGGCCGAGGAGTTCGTGCTGATCGGCCAGGCGGTGGGCTATGCGCAGCAGGGCGCAGCGCTGTCGCAGCGCTTTCGCGAGGGCGTTGCACGGCTGCGCCAGCACTATGCCGGACGTCCGCCGGTGCGGGTGTTCTACCAGATCTGGCACCAGCCGCTGTATACCATCGGAGGCCGGCAAATCATCAGCGATGCCATCGCCCTGTGTGGCGGGCAGAACGTATTTGCCGACCTTGAGTTGCCCGCGCCGCAGGTGGGGCTGGAGGCGATCATCGCGCGTGATCCGCAACTGATCATCGCCGGCAGCAATGCCGAGCTGGGCATCTGGCAGGCCTGGCCGCAACTCAGCGCGGTGCGCCACCAGCAGCTTTGGCCGGTGCCCAGCAAGCGCCTGGAGCGGCCCAGCTTCCAGATGCTGGCAGCTACCGAACAGTTGTGTGAGCTGATTGACCGGGCGCGTTGAGGTCGCGAATACAAACGCCCCAGCGGGTGGGGCGTTTGCAGATTGGCAGAGGATTACAGGCTGGGGGTCCAGGTGACCGACATCAGCGCGGTGCGCCCTGTTTCGCGATAGGTGTAGTAGGTGGCTGGCCAGCCCTCGTATTGCGCGCGGCTGTACTGTTTGTTCAGCACGTTGTCGAGCTTGAAGCCCAGTTGTACCTCGTCGCTGGCCTGCCAGGCACTACGCAGGTTCAGCAGGCCATAGCCTGATAGTTCGCGGTTATTGGCAAGATCGTCATAGCTGCTGCTTACGGCCTGCCAGCCGGCGCCAATACTTAGCGCGCCAAAGGAGCGATCCAGATCAAGACTCAGCGTGCGTCGGGCACGACGGTCCAGGGTCTTGCCAGTTTCCCGGTCGCGCGGGTCGATCAGGCTGAGCCCCAGTGCGGCCTGCCAGCCCAGTAGCTCCTGTTGCAGGGATGCTTCGAAGCCATTGATGCGTGCTTTATCGATGTTCTGCGCGGGCCAGCCAGCAATGGCATTGCGCAAGTCTGTGCGGTAGAGCGAGGTTTCCAGGCGGGTTGTCGCGGCCAGCTGGCTGCGCCATTGCAGCTCATAGGACTTGGAGCTTTCCGGTTGCAGGGTGGGGTTACCACCGCCGGGCCAGTACAGGTCGTTGAAGGTTGGTGCGCGGAAACCTTCCGCGTAGGACAGGATCAGGTCGTTATCGGCATTCAGCGCGTAAGTGACTGCACCGCTGAAGGTGTTGCTGCTGCCGAATTGCGCGTTCTTGTCATGGCGCAGGCCCAGCTCGCTGGAGAAACGCTCGCCGCGGTAGTTGTGCTGCAGAATCAGTCCATGATTCCAGCGGCTGTCTTCCGTGTAGTTGATGTTGCTGTGCAGTGTCTCCTCGTAGCCGTCGGCACCCACGATCAAGCTATGACCATTGCCCAACTCCAGGGTGTTCAACCATGCGGCGCTGTCTCGGTAGGTATTGAAGGGGCTGCTGTCTTTGGCATCATCGTAGCGTACGGTCGGACGATTTTCGCTGTGGCCCAGTTCAAGACGGCTTTTCCAGAGGGCGTTGATCTGTGCGGAGAGAAAGCCAGAGTAGCTACTGACCTGATAGTCAAAATAAGGGTACTGCCCGCCCCAGTCCATGTCGTACTCGCTTTCGCCGCGCTGGTCGAGCACGCTGAAGCCGGCTTCCAGTTGCTCGCTGAAACGGTGGTTCAGGTTGGCGCTGAAGGCATTGTTGCGATAGGCATCCCGATCGTTATCCGGTGCGCTGTTGGCGTAGGAACGGTTGATGCCGCGGGTGTCATCGGCGCTGGCCTGTAGGCTGAAGCGTGTGTGCTGGTCGCCGCCGGACAGGCCCAGGCTGCGCTCCCAGGTGTTGTGGGTTCCGTAGCCGATGCGCAGGCGCGGTGTGAGCGGCTGGTCTGTGCCGCGACGAGTGATGATATGTACCACGCCGCCAATCGCGTCGGAGCCGTAAACTGCCGAGCGCGAGCCGCGTAGCACCTCAACGCGTTCGATTTGTTCAATGCTCAGGTATTCAAGTGGCGAACCACCGGCTGATGCTGAACTGATCCGCTGGCCATCAACCAATACCAGGCTTTGTGCTGATTTTGTACCGCGCATGAAGAGGCTTACGGTGCTGCCTGGGCCGCCGCTGCGGGCGATCTGTACGCCGGGAACGCGCTGCAGTAAGTCAGCAACGCTGGAGGGCTGCAGGCGCTCTATATCCTGGCGGTTGAACACGGTGTTCGCTGCGCTGCTTGCACTGCGTGGTTGCGCCTCGCGGTTGGCGCTGATCAGTGTTTCAGTAAGCTTCAGGGTCTCTGTTGTGGATGCGGCATGGGCGCAGGAGAGACTGGGCGCCAGGGCTACAGCCAGGGCAATACGGGACAATTTCATGGAAAAGCCTCAAAAGCGTGAATGAACTTCTGAGGAGGGCAGACAAGGGCCGCCAGGGAAACTGCGGACGGCACTTGACGGTGCCGCCCTCCGCAACACCTGTCGAATCCGTCCAGGCCGGTCTCCGGGCTTGCGAGAACACCTGGCTCGCCTTCCCATGCTGAAGCACAGTGGCGGTTGAGCCGGGTTGTCGCCTGGCGGCGACCATCGCTTACCGTTGCGGGGGCAGCGCCGGAATTGCTCGAAGAGCGCACCGGCTTCCCGTTTCATGCGGCCGCAAAGCCGCACACCTGGGTGGAATAAAACCGCGGCACCTTAGCGAGAGGCGCCGTTGAAAGCAAGGATTAAGCTGTGCGGCTATCGGCCAGGCGGCGTTCGATGGCCTGCTGGATGCCTGCCGCGTCGAGCCCGCATTCGGCGAGCATTTCTTCCGGGCGGGCGTGTTCCACGTAGTAGTCCGGCAGGCCGAGCTGCAGCAGGGGGACGGCCAGGCCGTGGGCCGCCAGGCACTCGCCGACCGCACTGCCGGCGCCGCCCATGATGGTGTTTTCCTCGATGCTCACCAGCAGGCTGTGGCTGGCGGCCATCTCCAGCAGCAGTGCTTCGTCGAGCGGTTTGACGAAGCGCATGTCGACCACGCTGGCGTCCAGCGCCTCGGCCGCCTGCAGGGCGGCAGCCAGTTGCACGCCAAACACCAGCAGGGCAACCCGTTGCCCCTGGCGGCGCAGCACGCCCTTGCCGATGGGCAGGGGCTGCAGCGAGCTGTCGATGGGCGCATTGGGGCCACTGCCGCGCGGATAGCGCACCGCCGCCGGGCCTTTGTGCAGGTAGCCGGTGGTGAGCATCTGGCGCAGTTCATTCTCGTCGCTGGGGGTCATCACCAGCATGCCGGGAATGCAGCGCAGGTAGGAAATGTCGAAGCTGCCGGCATGCGTCGGGCCGTCCTCGCCGACCAGGCCGGCGCGGTCGATGGCGAACAGTACGTCGAGGTCCTGTACCGCGACATCATGGATCAGCTGGTCGTAGGCGCGCTGCAGGAAGGTCGAGTAGATCGCTACCACCGGCTTCATGCCTTCACAGGCCAGGCCGGCGGCCAGGGTCACGGCGTGTTGCTCGGCGATCGCCACGTCGAAATAGCGGGTCGGATAGCGCTCGGCAAAGGACACCAGGTCGGAGCCTTCCTTCATCGCCGGGGTGATGCCGACCAGGCGTGCATCCTGCTCGGCCATGTCGCACAGCCAGCGACCGAAGACGTTGGAGTACTTGGGCCCGCTGGGTTTCTTCGGCGCCGGGTTGTCGCTGGGCGGTTCCAGCTTGGTAATCGCGTGGTAGCCGATCGGGTCCAGTTCGGCCGGGGCGAAACCCTTGCCTTTCTTGGTGACCACATGCAGGAACTGCGGGCCTTCCAGGTCGCGCATGTTGCGCAGGGTGGCCAGCAGCGTGGGCAGGTCGTGACCGTCGATCGGGCCGATGTAGTTCCAGCCCAGCTCCTCGAACAGCGTGCCGGGCACCAGCATGCCCTTGGCGTGTTCTTCGGTCTTGCGGGCGATTTCCCAGGCGCCGGGCAGGCGCGAAAGGACCTTCTTGCTGCCCTCGCGCATGCTTGCGTAGGTGCGGCTGGAGAGAATCTTCGCCAGGTAGTTGGACAGGCCACCGACGTTGTTGGAAATCGACATATCGTTGTCGTTGAGCACCACCAGCATGTCGGCCTTGGTGTCGGAGGCGTGATTGAGGGCCTCGAAGGCCATGCCGGCGGTCATGGCACCGTCACCGATCACCGCCACGCTCTTGCGTTTTTCGCCCTTCAGGCGGGCCGCCAGGGCCATGCCGAGTGCCGCACTGATGCTGGTGCTGGAGTGGCCGACGCCGAAGGTGTCGTACTCGCTCTCGCTGCGCCGTGGGAAGGCAGCCAGGCCGTCCTTCTGGCGCAGGCTGGTCATGCGTTCGCGGCGGCCGGTGAGAATCTTGTGCGGGTAGGCCTGGTGGCCGACGTCCCAGACCAGGCGGTCCCAGGGCGTGTCGAAGACGTAGTGCAGGGCGATGGTCAGCTCGATCACCCCCAGGCCGGCGCCAAAGTGCCCGCCACTCTGCCCCACGCTGTAGAGCAGGAACTGACGCAGTTCGTTGGCCAGCGTGACCAGCTCGGCTTCGCCCAGGCGGCGCAGCTCTCCCGGCGTGGCCGCGCGGTCGAGCAACGGCGTGACGGGGCGCTCGCGGGGGATCTCGTGGAACGTCTTCGGCATTGAAGTGGTCGCGTGGCGGAAAAAGAGCGGCAGTTTACCTGATGCGCCCCGCGCAGCCCAAGATGCAGAGGAGATACCCCTGCACGGTTCATGGTCGCCAGCGGTACAGCAGCAAGGCGTTGCTCACCACGCTGAGGCTGGAAAGCGCCATGGCGGCGCCGGCCAGCATCGGGTTGAGCAGGCCGGCGGCGGCCAGGGGCAGGGCCAGCAGGTTGTAGGCAAAGGCCCAGAACAGGTTCTGGCGGATCTTGCCGTAGGTGCGCCGGCTGATCGCCAGCGCCGCGCTGACCAGGCGCGGATCGCCGCGCATCAGGGTGATCCCGGCGGCCTGCATGGCCACATCGGTGCCGCTGCCCATGGCAATACCGACATCCGCGGCGGCCAGCGCCGGGGCATCGTTGATACCGTCACCGACCATGCCGACCACCCGGCCTTGGTCCTGCAACTGGCGAATGCGCGCCGCCTTGTCGGCCGGCAACACTTGCGCCTGCAGCTGATCAATGCCCAGCGCCTGGGCCACCCTGCCGGCGCTGCCGGGGTTGTCGCCACTCAGCAGATGGCAGCGCAGGCCGGCCTGGTGCAGTGCGGTAATGGCCGCGCCGGCACCGTCCTTGATTGGGTCGGCAAAGGCCAGCAGGGCGACGGCGCGCGGTGTCGGCCGGTACTCGGCCAACCAGGCCAGGCTGTGCCCGGCGGCCTCCCATTGGGCGGCCTGGGCCGCCAGGGGCTGGCTGTCGATGGCCATCTCCTGCAGCAGGCGGGCATTGCCGAGCAGCCACTCGCGGCCCTCCAGGCTGCCGCGCACACCGCGTCCTGGCAGTACCTGGCTGTCGCTGGCCGCCGGGGTGGGCAGGCGTTGGCTGCGACAGGCGCGCAGTACCGCACGGGCCAGCGGGTGCTCGCTGCCGCGCTGCAGGCTGCCGGCCAGGCTCAGCCAGTGTGTGTCGTGCGCGGCGGCGTCCGGCGAGGGGGCACTGCACAGGGCCACCAGTTGCGGCTGGCCCTCAGTCAGGGTGCCGGTTTTGTCGAAGACCAGATCAGTCACCTTGTGGGCCACTTCCAGGGCGCTGGCGTCCTTGATCAGGATGCCGTGCCGGGCTGCGACCCCGGTGCCGGCCATGATCGCCGTGGGCGTGGCCAGGCCCAGTGCGCAGGGGCAGGCGATGACCAGTACGCTGACGGCGTTGAGCAGGGCCTGTTCCAGGCCGGCGCCGGCCAGCAACCAGCCGCCGAGGGTGAGCAGGGCAATCAGCAGGACGACGGGGACAAACCAGGCGCTGATGCGGTCGACCAGTTTCTGGATTGGCGCCTTGGCCGCCTGGGCGTCCTCGACCAGGCGGATGATGCGCGCCAGCACGCTTTCCGCGCCAAGGGCGGTGACGCTGACCAGCAGGCTGCCTTCGCCATTCAGGCTGCCGCCGGTGACCGTGCTGCCGGGCGCCTTGGCCTGCGGCAGGCTCTCCCCGCTGATCAGTGATTCGTCGGCCTGACTGTGGCCCTCCAGGACCAGGCCGTCGCAGGGAAAACGCTCGCCGGGCAGCACGCGCAGGCGGTCGGCGCGGCGCAGTTCGCTGAGTGCCACCCAGCTTTCCTGGTCACCCGTGACCCGCCGTGCTTGCTGCGGACGCAGCGCCTGCAGCGCGGCGATGGCGGCACCGGTCTGGCGTTTGGCACGGCTTTCCAGGTGCTTGCCGAGCAGCACCAGGGCGATGACCACGGCGGCCGACTCGAAATACAGGTGGGGCATGGCTCCGGGCTCGGCCTGCCACCACAGGTACAGGCTCAGGCCGAAGGCGGCACTGGTGCCGATTGCCACCAGCAGGTCCATGTTGCCGCTACCGGCACGCAGCGCCCGCCAGCCGGCGCGGTAGAAGCGTGCGCCGAGGATGAACTGCACCGGCGCGGCCAGGGCGAACTGTATCCAGGCCGGCAGCATCCAGTGCACACCGAACCATTCGGCGAACATCGGCAGCATCAGTGGGATGGCCAGCAGCAGGGCCAGCAGGGGTTGCCAGTCACGGCGGACCAGCGTGGGCGGGCTGTCCGGTGTAGCCAGGCGGGCGCCGAACCCGGCCTGTTCGACGGCGTGCAGCAGCGTCTGCACATCGCTGCCGGCAAGCAGCTGGAGTTGCGCGGTTTCGCTGGCCAGGTTGACGCTGGCCTGGCAGACCCCGTCGACGGCGAGCAGCGCCCGCTCGATGCGCGCGGCGCAGCTGGCGCAGGTCATGCCTTGCAGGTGCAGGCTTAGGTTGTGCACGGGCACCTGGTAGCCGGCCTCCTCGATGCACTGGCGCAGGCTGGCCAACTGGCCGGGCGGGGCTTGCAGGCGCACGCGTTCGCTGGCCAGGTTGACCTGCACGGCGCTGACGCCAGGCAGGGCGCCGAGGGCTTTCTCGATGCGCGCCGCGCAACTGGCGCAGCTCATGCCGCGTAGCGGCAGGTCGTAGGCAATGGCTCGGTGCATGGCTGGTTCTCCGTGAGGCTGCTGGCAAGCCTGCGCCTTGCCACTGTGGCAAGGTCAAGGGACAATCCCCGGCAGTATGTTGTCTGCCCGGTCAGCTAGCGGCCAGTAGGTCGGCGGTTGCTGATCCCGGCAGTGTCCTTCCTCAGTCGTTCAGTGTGCCAGGCAGGCCATGTGCTGTTGCCTGTGTCACGAGTGCCCGCATGACCTTGCGTATCCTGCTGATCCTTGGCGCGCTGAGCGCCTTCGGGCCATTGGCCATCGATTTCTACCTGCCCAGTTTCCCGACGCTGGCCCGGCAGTTCGCCACGGATGTCGAACATGTGCAACTGAGCCTGGCGGCTTATTTTGCCGGGCTGGCCATTGGCCAACTGCTTTATGGGCCGCTGGCCGATCGCTTTGGCCGACGCCGCCCGTTGCTGGTGGGGGTCAGCCTGTTTGCCCTGGCCTCGCTGGCCTGCGCCTGGGCGGAGAGCCTGGAGGTGCTGGTCCTGGCGCGGTTCGTTCAGGCGCTGGGCGGCTGTGCCGGCATGGTCATCTCACGGGCCGTGGTGCGTGACCTGTGCGATCCGCTGGCGTCGGCCAAGGTGTTTTCCCAGCTGATCCTGGTCATGGGGGTAGCACCCATCCTGGCGCCGCTGGCGGGTGGTTGGCTGCTGGCCTGGTCCGGCTGGCCGGCGATCTTCTATTGCCTGCTGCTGTTTGCCGTACTCTGCGCGCTGGCGATTGCCCTGTGGCTGCCGGAAAGCCGTCCGGCGCATGCGCCGCCGGCGCCGCTCAGCGGTGCCCTGGGGCAATATCGGCGGCTGTTTGGCGAACGCCAGTTCCTTGCCTATGCGCTGTGCGGGGGGCTGGCCATGGCCGGGATGTTTGCCTACATCGCCGGCTCGCCCTTCCTGTTCATCGAGCTGTATGGCGTATCGCCGCAGCACTATGGCTGGCTGTTCGGCTGTAACGCGGCGGGCTTCATTGGCATGGCACAGGTCAACGCGCGGCTGATCAATCGCCGCGGGCCGGCCTTCTGGATGCGTCGCGTAGTGGTGTTCTACCTACTGTGCAGCCTGTCGCTGGTGCTGCTGGCGCTGGCCCGGCCGGCGCACCTGTGGCCGTTCCTGCCGCTGCTGTTTGCGGCCATTGCCAGTCTCGGTTGCGTAATTCCCAATGCGACCGCCTGCGCCATGGCCGGGCAGGGCGCGCATGCCGGGAGTGCCTCGGCGCTGCTCGGTTCGCTGCAGTTCAGCGTGGCGGCGCTGGCCGCCGGCCTGGTTGCCGCCTGGAACGATGGCAGCGCCCTGCCACTGGCCGTGGTGATCAGCCTGTGTGCCCTGCTGGCCTGCCTGTGTGCCTGGCTGACTACGCGCACGGCATAGCCGGCCGTGGCGCCCTTCCAGGGCGTCGTTGCACAGCGCGATGGCCGATCGAACGGGTTGCTCTCAGGGCATGCTGGCCGGCAGACCGTGCTCGTGCCACCAGGTGGGCAGGCAGTCGGCCGGCAGCGGGCGACTGAACAGGTAGCCCTGGCTGTACTGGCAGTCGAGCTGGCGCAGCACTTCCAGTTGCTGGGGCTGCTCGACGCCTTCGGCAAGTACGTTGAGGTCCAGGCTGTGCGCCAGGGTGATGATGGCGCGAACGATCTGCAGATTGCCGTGATCCTCGGGGATGCCTTGCATGAAACTCTGGTCGATCTTCAGTTTGTTGATCGGGAAGCGCCGCAGGTAGGCCAGTGACGAGTAGCCGGTACCGAAGTCATCCACGGCCAGCTGCAGGCCGAGATCGCGCAGCGCCTGCAGGGTGCGCTGCGCCTGCTCGACATTATCCATCAGCGCTCCCTCGGTGATCTCCAGCTCCAGGCAGCGTGCCGGCAGGCCGCTCTGGCGCAGGGCGCGCTGCACCTGCTCAAGCAGGTTGCGCTGGCGGAACTGGCGGGGTGACAGATTGACCGCCAGGGTCTGCAGATTCAGCCCCTGTTGGCGCCATTGCTGGGCCTGCCGGCAAGCCTCCTGCAGCGCCCAGGCGCCGAGAGGCTCGATCAGGCCGCAGTCCTCGGCCAGGGGGATGAATTGCCCCGGAGGCACCAGGCCTTCGCTGCTTTGCCAGCGCAGCAGTGCCTCGACACCCATGCCCCGGCCGCTTTGCGTATCCAGCAGCGGCTGGTAGTGCAGGATGAATTCGCCCTGTTTGAGCGCACGGCGCAGGCGTGATTCGAGGATCAGGCGCTGCTGGGCCGCATCGGTCAGCGCCTGGGTGTAGAAGCAGAACGCATTGCGTCCGGACTGCTTGGCCTGGTACATGGCCGCATCGGCATTGCGGATCAGTTCGTCGGCGTCGAAGCTGTCCTCCGGGCACAGGCTGATACCAATGCTGCTGGTCAGGTAGACCTCGCGTGCACCACTGAGCTGGAAGGGCGCTTCAATCAGGCGCAACAACAGGCGTGCCACCTGGGCAGCCTCATCGGGTTTCTGCAGGTTTTCCAGGATGACCAGGAATTCGTCGCCGCCCAGTCGGGCCAGGGTGTCCTCCTGGCGCAGGCGTTGACGCAGACGTTGGGCCAGCGCGCCGAGCAGTTCGTCACCGGCCGGGTGGCCAAGGCTGTCGTTGATGTTCTTGAAGTGATCGAGGTCGAAGAACAGCACGGCAACCCGTGCGTCGTTGCGTTGAGCATGCAGCAGCGCATGCTTGAGACGTTCATGGGCCAGCAGGCGGTTGGGCAGCTCGGTCAGCGGATCGAAGTGTGCCATGTGGGTCAGCCGTTCCTGGCTGTCCTTGAGGGCGCTGATGTCGCTGAAGATCAGTACATACTGGCGTTCCTGGCCTGTGCCGCCGCGAATCAGACTGGCGTTGAGCAGCACCGGCAGCAGGCGACCGTCGGGGTGACGGCTGAACAGTTCGCCCTGCCACTGGCCGTGGTCGCGCAGGGTGCGCCACAACTGGCGGTAGCGTTGGCGCTGTTCGGCATTGTGCAGGGCCAGCGGCAGGTGACGGCCGAGCGCGGTTTCCGGCGCCAGGCCGGTCAGCTCACTGAACGCCGGGTTGCTGGTGATGATGCGGCGCTGCTGGTCGACGATGAGGATGGCTTCGCGGCTGCTGTCGAAGACCGTGGCCGCCTGGCGCAGCGCGGCTTCGTGCTGCTTGCGCATGCTGATGTCTTCAAGCACCGAGATGAAGTAATGCGGTTGGCCGTTGGCATGGCGTACCAGTGCTACGCTGAGATGCGCCCAGACCAATCGTCCACTGGCATGCCAGTAACGCTTTTCCAGGCTGTAGCTGTTCCGTTCGCCCTGCAGTAGCCGCTGCACTTCATGCAGGTCACGTGGCAGGTCATCGGTGTGGCTGAGCTCCTGGAAGGTGCGCTGCAGTAATTGCTCCTCGGCATAGCCGAACATCTCGCAGAGGTGGCGGTTGACGCGCAACCACTGGCCATCCGGGGCAACATGGGCAATGCCGATGGCGGCGTGCTCGAAGGTTGCCCGGAAACGCTGTTCGCTTTCCTGGCGCTGTTGCTGGAGCATCTGCTGCTGCACTGCCAGGGCTGCCAGGCGGCTGAATTCGGTAACCAGGTCGAGGTCTTCCTGGCTGGGCTGGCGACGTTGCTGGTAGTAGATGCCGAAAACCCCGAGCACCTGCTGGAATTCGTCCTTGAACGGCAGTGACCAGGCGGCCGCGATACCGGCCTGAGTGCAGAGCTGGCGGAGTGCGGCATCGTTGTGCGCGCCCTGCAGATCGTCGAGAACCACCAGCTCGCCGCTGCGTACGGCCTGGGCACAACTGATCAGGCTGTCCGGTACGGCGAGCTGGCGCAGGAAGCGCTGCCATTCGTCAGGCAGGCTGGGGGCGGCCAGCAGGTGCAGCTGCTGGCCCTCGCCATCCAACAGCAGAATGCTGACGCGCATTTGCGGGTTGACCCATTCCAGGCTGTAGGCAATTCCGGTAAGGATATCGGCCAGTGGCTGGTTGCCATTGAGCGCATCCAGCACGGCATTGCGCGCCTGTTGCAGGGCCTGGATCTGTCGGCGGCTATGGATGTCGGTCAGGCTGCCGCGCATGCCCTGAGCGCTGCGCTTGAGCTGTACTTCAACCCAGCGCAGGCTGCCATCGCTGCAGCGCAGGCGGTATTCGCCCGTCCAGCTGGCTCGTTTGCCGGCGCTGAGCTGGCGGCGTATTTCGCACAGGGTGCGACTGTCTTCGTCGTGCAGGAAGTCTTCGAGCGGCTGGTGCAGGCTCTGTTCCGCGCTGTGGCCGCTGAGCGCCCACCAGGCCTGGCTGAGAAAGCTCAGGCGGCCCTGGTCGTCGAGCAGGAAAATGGCTTCGCTGAGCTGTTCGACCAGCTCCCGATAGCGCGCCTCGCTGTCCTTGAGCGCGGCCTGTGCGCTGCGTTGATCGCTGAGGTCGATATCGATGCAGTACAGCTCCGGCTGGTTGTGCAGATTGACCAGCATCTGGTGGCTGGAATACACGTTTACCGGGCTGCCATCGCGTCGCTGCAGGGTAATCTCGCCTGCCGCAATCGGTTCGCCGCCGCTCATCCAGCGCTGAATATCAGCGACGACTTTGCTGCGCATTGGCGTGGGCACGATCAACTGCTCCAGATGGCGGCCCATCGCTTCGCTGGCGCTATAGCCGTATAGCTCGCTGCTGGCCTGGTTCCAGTAGATCACCCGGCGTTCGCGGTCATAGCCCTGCACGGCGATGCGGGGGGGCTGCTCGAACAGTTGGCGAAAGCGTCGTTCGCTTTCCCGCAGTGCCTGCTCGTCGCGCTTTTGTGCCGTGATATTGCGTACGCTGCCTTCTGCGCAGAACGGCCCCAGTGCCTGGCCGCGCAGTTGCAGCCAGGTCAGCTCGCCGTTGTCCCTGGGTTGCAGGCGAACGCTGCAGTTGAGGGCCTTGCCCTCACCCAATAGCGCCTGCAGGGCGTTCTGCAACAGCACCCGGTCCGCCGGATGCAGGCACTGCAGGAGCTGTTCCTGGGTCAGGCGCTGGCGTTGGCTGGGCAGTTGCAGCAGTTCGATGGCTTGCTCACCCAGCCAGAACTGGCTATCACGGAACTGCCAGTCGCCGAGGTCGGCTTCGCGCTGGGTGTTGCGCCGGCTGGCCCGTTCGCGCAGCAGGTTGTCGAGCAGTTGTTCGCGGTGGCGCTGCTGGTAGCGGGCCAGGCCGAATACCAGCAGGCTACTGAGGGTGATGAACAGCAGGCCCTTCCAGGTTTGCAGGCGCTGCCACTGGGCTGCATCCAGGCCCAGCGAGGCCAGCAGTTGGTCGCTGAAAAGAATCCACAGAGTGCTGAAGGCCAGGTAGCTTCCGGCCAGCAGCAGGGGGCTGGTCGCTGCAGGTTTCATCCTGATCCCTATGCGCGAGGCCATGGGCGTTGGCCTGAATGCCGAGTTTAGATGCTCCCTGCAGGCTTTGCCTGTCAGTTGCGTACGAAGCGTGCGTCCAGGCTGTTTTGCGCCAATTGCCGGGCCTGTGCCTGGCTCATGCCCAGGCTGTCGTGCAGGGCCTGGAAGTTTTCGTTGAGATAGCCGCCGAAGTAGGCCGGATCATCCGAGTTGACTGTGACCTTCAGGCCGCATTCGAGCATGCTCAGGATAGTGTGCTGGCGCATGTCATCGAAGACGCGCAGCTTGACGTTGGAGAGCGGGCAGACGGTCAGCGGGATCTGCTCGTCGACCAGGCGCTGGACCAGGCGTGGGTCTTCCATGGCGCGCACGCCATGGTCGATGCGTTCTACCTTGAGCAGATCGAGAGCTTCCCAGATATAGGCGGGTGGTCCTTCCTCGCCGGCATGTGCCACGGCATGCAGACCTTCGCTACGCGCCTTGGCAAATACTCGCTGGAACTTGCTGGGCGGATGGCCAAGCTCGGAGCTGTCCAGGCCCACGCCGATGAAGCTGTCACGCCAGGGCATGGCTTCGGCAAGGGTGGCAAAGGCCTGCTCTTCGCTGAGATGGCGCAGGAAGCTGAGGATCAGCCCCGAGCTGATGCCCAGCTGACGGCGGCCGTCGGCCAATGCCTGGCTAATCCCGGCGATCACTCGTTGCAAGGGAATGCCACGCTCGGTGTGCGTCTGCGGATCGAAGAAGGGCTCGCAGTGCACCACGCCCTGGGCCTGGCACTTGCACAGGTAGGCCCAGGTCAGGTCGTAGAAGTCCTGTTCCTCGCGCAGGACGTTGGCGCCCTGGTAGTAGAGGTCGAGGAACTCCTGCAGATTGTGGCAGGCATAGGCCTGGCGCAGGCTGTCAATGTCCGCCCAGGGCAGGCTGATGCGGTTGCGTTCGGCAAGCTGGAAAAGCAGTTCGGGTTCCAGTGCGCCTTCCAGGTGCAGATGCAGTTCGGCCTTGGCCAGGGCATTGAGCCAGTTGTCCATGAGGGTCTCGTCAGGCAGGTGGATCGTGGCATTGTAGGCGTTCAGTCGCCACAGGACAGCCTGCCCATGTTACGTATCTATCTAGCCGGACCGCAGGTATTTCGCCCGGATGCCGTGCGCTACGGCCAGCAGCTCAAGGAAGCCTGCCTGGCCAGCGGTTTTGTCGGCCTGTTTCCGCTGGATAACGCCCTGCCGGATGGGCTGTCTCCGCCACAGCAGGCGCAGTGGATTTACCAGGCCAACCTCGCTCTGTTGCGCCAGGCTGATCTGGTGCTGGCTTGCCTAGAGCCGTTTCGTGGCAGCGAGCCGGACAGTGGCAGCTGTTTCGAGCTGGGTTACGCCGCGGCGCTGGGCAAACCGCTGTTTGGCTATCTGGCTGACCAGGCCAGTTACCGTCAGCGCCTGCTGCGTTTACAGCCACAGTTGGCGGTGCCGGGTGGCTTGCCGCAGGTGGATGCCGAAGGCTGGCAGCTGGAAGATTTCCACTTGCCGCTGAACCTGATGCTGAGCGTTCCGGTGCGCCTGGTGGGGACGGATGTGGAGCAGGCGCTGGCCTGGTTGGCGCGGCAACGCGAGGCGGGCGCGTGGGCTGTGCCGAAAAACTGAGCAGTTGCCTGCAGGCCGCGCCGGACGCTGTGTGCGGGGAGTCTTCCAAGGCTTCTGCACAGAGTTATGCACAGGTGGCGTGGATAACTGGGTTGCTTGGCAAGTTAGCCGTGAATGTTCAGGCAAACGTTCGTTTTGTTTTTGTAATGCAATGAAATTAAAGGGAATTTCACATATTTTAAGCATGCTTTGGTGGCGTTGGTGAAAAGTTGAGCAATGTTCCAGAGGGCCCGCGCAGCCAGTGATGGAGCAGGCTTTCCCGAGGTTATCCACAGGGCTTTGCACAGAAACCCTTCATAACTCACGCAGCGTGCTTTGTCCGCGGCTCAGGCTGTCTAGCAGCTGCTGTAATGCGTTGCGCTGTTCGGCGGGGAGTTGCAGGAGGAGTCTGACGCCCTCGGCCTGGTAATCCTGCTGCAGCACCTGTACCTGCAGGGACGGCAAACGTCCCAGCAGGTGCGCATGCACGGCATGTTCCAACTGGCAGGTCAATTGCAACAGGTGCTGCAGCGGCTGGCGCTGGCCTGCTTGCAGGCATTGGCTGGCGCAGCCCCCGTAGGCACGAATAAGCCCGCCCATGCCCAGGGGGATGCCGCCATACCAGCGGCTGACCAGAACGACCAGTTGGTCGCCGGCAAAGTGCTCAATGGCGGCGAGTATCGGCCGGCCCGCACTGCCGGCCGGTTCGCCATCGTCGCTGCTGCGATATTGCGCAGCGATTTTCCAGGCCCAGCTGTTGTGCGAGGCATCCGCTGCGCGGTGGCTGGCGATGAAGGCCCGCGCCGCTGCCTCGTCGGCTACCGGAGCGGCCTGGGCGAGAAAGCGGCTCTTGCGGATCTCCAGCTGGAAGCGGCTGGGCGCCGCCAGGCTGTAGCGCATCAGACGGGCAGGGCGATGCCGCAGCCTTTGAGGATGATATGGATCAGGTTGTCGGTGGCGAGGGCAAAGTCTTCGCGGGTTTGGCGCTTGCGACCGGTCAGCCGGCAGATCTGGCTGGAGAAGTCGGCATAGTGCTGGGTGCTGCCCCATAGCAGGAAGATCAGATGCACCGGGTCGATGGGGTCCATCTTGCCCTGGTCGATCCAGGCCTGGAACACCGCAGCACGCCCGCGAAACCAGGCCTGGTAATCCTGATTGAAGTGCTCGGACAGGCATTCGCCGCCACTGATGACTTCCATGGCGAAGATCTTCGAGGCTTGCGGCTCGCGGCGGGAGAACTCCATCTTGGCGCGAATGTAGGCGGCCAGGGCCGGTCCGGGTTCGTCGTCGGCGCTGAGATGGCTGAAGGCGCTGTCCCAGAGATCGAGGATGTTGCGCATGACGGCGACATAAAGCCCCAGCTTGTTACCGAAGTAATAGTGCAGATTGGCCTTGGGTAGCCCCACGCGTTGCGCGATGGTGCTCATGCTGGTGCCCTTGAAACCGTGGCGGGCGAACTCTTCGGCGGCGGCGGCAAGGATGGCGTGCTGGTTTTTCTGACGAATACGTCCGGCGGGTTTACTGTCGGTTGGCGCGGATACGGCGACTGTCATGATGCATTCCGGGGTGAGCAGGGTTGTGGCGAGTGCGTTGATACCCTACGCAGGGCCGATGCACAAGCACGAAACAACTGTTCACTGATGTTTTTCTGACGTTTTTTGCCTGGCGGGCCATTTTTATGCCCTTTGTGGCGTTTCGGTCAGCATCTCCTCCGCTAGTCGGCGCAGTTGCTGCAGATCCAGTGGCTTGCCGAGACAGGCCAGGGCGCCCAATCGATGCGCCTGGTCAAACAGTGCCTGGTTGATGCTGGCAGTGACGACCAGAATGGCCATTCGCGCATGGCGTGGGTCCTGCTGCAGGGCTTCCAACAGCTGCATGCCGTTGCCATCCGGCAGGTCCAGGTCGAGCAACAACAGGCGTGGCTGGCGACTGTCGAGGAGCAGGCGAGCGCTGGCCAGGGTGGTGGCGCTTTCTACCTCGGCCATGTCGCGCAACGCCTCCTGGAGTAGGCGCAGGCTGGCGGGGTGATCCTCGATGCACAGGGCGAGCGGTTTGTTGGTCTGTCCTACAGGTTCTTGTAGCGAGTCAGCGGCACAACCGGGCAGATCGATCCAGAAGCGACTACCGCAGCCCGGTTCGCTATGCAGGCCAATTTCGCCGTGCATCAGGCTGGCCAGCTCGCGGCATAGCACCAGGCCGATTCCGGTGCCCGGGATATTCGAGTTCTCCCGCCCCAGGCGCTGGAAGGGAATGAACAGTTGTGCCTGCTGCTCGGCACTGAGTCCCGGGCCGTGGTCTTCGACCCACAGGCGCACGGCATTTTGCCGTACTTCGTAACCGAGGCTGACCAGCCCTTGCGGGCTGTTGTACTTGATGGCATTGGACAGCAGATTGATCAGCACCTGGCGCAGGCGTCGCGGGTCGGCCAGCACGTAGAGTGGTGGTTGCGGCGCAGGCAGCAGCTTGAGTTGCTGGCCATACTGTTGCAGATCGAGTTGTATCAGTTCGGCGCAACTGCTCAGTAGCTCGCCCACGTCTACCGCGCGCAGCTGGAGTTGCTGGCGGCGGCTCTCCAGGCTGGTCAGGTCGAGAATGTCATCGACCACCGCGGTCAGGTGACGACTGGCTGAAACGATTTCCCTTGCGTACGCCGCTTCCGTCTGGCGGGCGCTGTGCTCCTCGGCTTCCAGGGCGATTAGCTGGGCGAAACCCTGGATGGCATTCAGCGGTGTGCGCAGTTCATGGCTCATGCTGGAGAGAAAGCGACGCTGCGCCTGGCTGGCCTGCAGGGCGCGCTCGCTGGCCTGGCGCAAGTCATCTTCGATCTGCTTGAGACGACTGATGTTCACATGCGTACCGGATACCCGCAGCGGCTGGCCCTGGGTATCGCGTTGCAGAACCTGGCCGCGACTGAGCAGCCAGACATACTGTCCCTGGGCGTTGCGGAAGCGGTATTCGGCATCGAACTGGCTGCTGCCGTCCTTGAGGAACTGGCGGCGCAAGTGATCGATTCGTGGCAGGTCATCCGGGTGGATATGGCGATCATAGTCGCGCAGAGCCAAACACGTGCTGGCCAGGCCGTAGCGCAGCCGGAAGTTGTCACTCAGGCACATGCGCTGTTGTGCGAGGTCCAGGTCCCAGACGCTCTCCGTGGTGCTATCCAGCACCAGCTGCAAGTGTCGCTGAGCTTCCTGGCGCTGCGACTCGCTGGCTTGCAACTGCTGCGCCGCCTCGCTCAGGCTGCTGAGCATGTGGTTGATCTCGCGGATACTGCCGGGTGCAGGCGGTTGTTGGAGAGCCCCGCCACCCAGCGCCTGCAACTGGCTGGCCACTTGCTCGAGGGGCGCGGCCAGTTTTCGGCTGAGCTGGCGCGCGCGTAGCCACATGTAGAGAAAGAACAACAGGTAGAACAGCACGAGGCCGGCGATCATCACGAAGCCCAGTTGCTGGTAATGGCTGGCTAGTTGTTGGGTGGTGCTGAAAATGCTCGTCTCGTCGACCACCATCAACAGGTGCCAGCCGGTCTTGCTCACCTTGGCCCAGGCCACCAGCTTGCTCTCGCCGTTCAGCGTGACCTGTTGTACACCCCGAGTATTGCCCGGCTGTTGCGCAGTACCCATCTGCTGCAACAGAGGCTGTAGTTCGCGGTAGCGGGTCAGGCGGAACTGCTCGGGCTTGAGGATCTCCCGGCGCACGGCTTCGGCATAGGAATACTCGGTCAGTTCGCGCAGGGCAAAGTCGCGTTCACCGGCGTCCGGCAGGGCGAGGATTTCATGGCTGTTGCCGATCAGCAGCGCGTAGCCCTGCCAGGGGACCTGCAAGCGGGCGATTTCGCCGAGCATCTGACCAACCGTGATATCCAGACCGGCGACGCCTTCCAGAAAATCGCCGCGATACACCGGGGCAATTACCGACATCATCCAGCCCTGGCCTGCCGGGTCGAGATAGGCGTCGGTCCATACCGCCTGGCGTTGCGGGTTGTGGTGCGCGTCGGCCAGATAATAAAAGTTGTATTCGGGAATCCGCATGTCGTGCGGATACTGTGCCAGCACGTCGAAATACGGATAAATGCGGTTGTAGCTGTCCCAGCTGTTGAAATAAGCCGCCGCTACCTGAGCATTGGCGGCCTTGATCGACGCCAGCAACGGGTCGATCTGCGCCAGGCGCAGTGCTTTGGCGTGATCCTGGCGGGGCAGAGGGGTGCTGTTGGCATAGAACGAGGCGGCTCCGCCGTTGTCGTGCTGGGTATGGAAGACCCCGGCATCACTCACCGCGTGGCGCGCGCGTTCCTCGCGCGTGGGTTGGTAGTGCGGATTATCCAGCGCGTGGCGTACCCCGTCGCGCAAGAGCAGCGCCTGGGCTTCCACTGCACTTAGGCGCGCGTCGATCACCGCGGCTTCACGGCCAATTGCCGTAGCCAGGTCAGACAAGGCGCTGTGCTGCAAATGCTCGATTTGTGCGTCACGCACGGCGGCATTGCTGAACAGGTAGGCGGCAATCAGTACCGATTCGACCAGAATCAGCGGAATCAGCGCGCTCTGAACGAACGCACGCCAGATCCACTGGCGAATGGGGCGCTGTTGCATGCGGGGTAAAGCCTCTTGTTCGGCGCGGGAAAGACCTGAAGTCCTGCAGAAGATAGCCTGCCCTGGCGGCGCCGGATAGCTCCGGGTGCTAACCGCCGGCACTGCCGGTCGACGCCAGGGAACCTTTGCCGTACACTGCGCTCCTAGTAACAAGCACCACAGTTTTGGGGCCGATTAGGATTCGACGCCGGTAACGAAACTTGAGGGGCATGCCGAGTAGGTGACAGTTCTCGTAAATCCGCTGCCACACCTTAATAGTTGCCAACGACGACAACTACGCTCTGGCCGCCTAAGGGCGCCAGCTGACCCTAGGGGATGCCTGTAAACCCGAAGATCTGGTCAGTCATATAGAACAGGATCGCCGCCAAGTACGCTGCAGACGTAACGGCTAAAACTCATGCAGCTCGCTCCAAGCACCCTGCCACTCGGGCGGCGCGGAGTTAACTCAGTAGAGATGGCTAAGCATGTAGAACCGATAGCGGAGAGCTGGCGGACGGGGGTTCAAATCCCCCCGGCTCCACCAAATAACCATCTAAAGACGTCCTCGGACGTCTTTTTTTGTGCCTGAAACCCAGTAAGTACGGGGCTTTCAGCGTTGTCACGATCCGATAGCGTCCAACTGGATCCGCGAAACCCGGTATTCCAAATGGTATTCCAAGCATACAGGTGGTAATTTTTGGAATACCAAAACCTCTCATGGAATACCAATGTGCGCTCAAGCCTCTCGCCTTTCTGAGCTCAAGCTCAAAGCTGCCAAGCCCAAGGAAAAGGATTACATCCTGGTCGACGGTGATGGATTGCAAATGCGAGTGAGAAGCAATGGCTCTAAGCTATGGAATTTCAACTATTACCACCCAGTAACCAAGAAGCGCATCAACATGGGGCTTGGTGCATACCCTGAACTGTCACTTGCCCAAGCAAGGAAAATGACCGTTGAAGCAAGAGAGCTTCTTGCCACCGGCATCGACCCCAAAGAAGAGCGGGACAATCTGAAGCAAGCCAAGAGGGCTGCAACCGAACACACGTTTCAGAACGTAGCTACCGCCTGGTATGAGCTGAAAAAAGACTCCGTGACACAGGCCTACGCCGAGGACATCTGGCGCTCACTGACGCTGCACGTTTTCCCGGACTTAGGTACGACCCCGATCTCAGCCATCAATGCACCACAGGTTATCAACCTGCTTCGGCCGCTCGAAGCCAAGGGCAGCCTTGAGACCGTTAAACGGCTGACACAACGGCTCAACGAAATCATGACCTACGGGGTCAACTCAGGACTGATTCACGCTAACCCGCTCAGCGGTATTCGCTCTGTCTTCAAGAAACCAAAAAAGAAAAACATGGCAGCACTGCCCCCTGATGAGCTGAGCGAGCTCATGGTGGCGATCGCCAATGCCAGCATCAAACGAACGACTCGTTGCCTGATCGAATGGCAGCTTCACACCATGACCCGGCCAGCGGAGGCAGCAACCACTCGCTGGGCAGACATCGACTTCGAAAAGAAAATCTGGACGATCCCAGCTGAGCGAATGAAGAAACGCCGCACGCACATCATTCCGCTAACAGAGCAGGCTCTCGCGTTACTGGAGGCAATCAAACCCTACAGCGGTCACCGTGAATACGTTTTCCCTGCAGACCGGAACCCTCGCACCCACTGCAACAGCCAGACCGCCAACATGGCGCTGAAACGCATGGGTTTCGAAGGACGCCTGGTCAGCCATGGCATGCGCTCAATGGCCAGCACCATCCTCAACGAACACGGCTGGGATCCGGAAATGATTGAGGTAGCGCTTGCCCACGTCGACAAGGACGAAGTTCGCAGCGCATACAACCGGGCGGACTACATCGAGCGGAGACGCCCGATGATGGCTTGGTGGAGCGAACACATTCAGGAGGCGGCGAGGGGCAACCTTTCGATGTCAGCTATCAAAGAAAATCGGGACAGAAAGGTAGTTTCGATACGCTGATTTGTGCCAAATACCGTAAAGCAGACGGTAGTAACAGGCAGAAACCGGCCAGAGGCAGCCGTCCGATAAGGCCCTTCGCGCCTACGTCTGCTGAGTGTTAGAGGACATTCACGATCAAGGGGCCACTGCGGGCGGGGCAGTCCCCATCCTTGACGATAAAACACTCCATACTGTGAATGCCCGCGTACAAGGTGCTTTACGCCTCTCCAGCTGACCGCTTTGAACGATGCCCTCCAAATCCACCTTGGAGTCCTCTCTGTCGGCTGGCGTCAAGCCCCGTATTCAACGCCACTTTTTAACGGTGGGCGAGAAGTACACGTCAGGGAATGTCGAACTGTAGGCCCCTTGAAAAATTTTGTTGTGCCCTTACTTCAGTTAAATGGGGTCTCCTTCTATCCGAAGCTGTCCCCTTGGTCAGCGCAACCTAGGGGGATGACATGCCGGCAGTGCAGAAGCAGTTCGAAGACTTTCATACAGCCATCAAGCTCGACAACGACGACGAGAAGGCCAAGCTGCGCGAGAAGCGTAAGGTCCTGGTTGATGCGCTCGACGCAAATCTCGACGAGGACGTTCCTGCATTTGAGACGTTTAACCAAGGCAGCTATGCCATGCACACCGGCGTGGTCCCGCTGGACGGGAACTACGACATCGATGTGGGGATCATCTTCGACTGCAATCAGAGCAAGTATTCGGACCCCGTTGTTCTCAAAAAGAAGGTCCGCGATGCCCTCGACACGAACGGTCGCACGGTCCTGATTCGTCGGCCCTGCGTGACGGTTAACTACATGCGCGACGGTCTACCGGAGTACCACGTTGATTTGGTCCTATATACCAAGCGTGACGACGGGCTTCTGGCCATCGGCAAAGGCAGGGAAAACTCTGCTCAGGAGTTCCGTTTCTGGGAAGCGGCTGACCCCAAGAAGCTCACCGAACTCATCTGCAGCACGTTCACTGACGACAAGGAGCTTGCGCAGTACCGCCGCTGTATCCGTTACGTCAAGCGCTGGCGTGACGTCCAATTCCGTAATGGCGGTGCGCCACTCAGCATCGCGCTGACCGTTGCCGCTAAACAGTGGTTCAAACCACGATTTGAAGCCTCGGGAAAACCCGCAGATTTGTTGGCCTTGCTTGATTGGGTGACCGTTATCCTCAATCAATTTCAAGGTGCTGTGACTGACGAGGGGTATCATGAGCGGCTGGCGGTCTATCTGCCGGTTACGCCTGGCGGCGACCTGATGGAACGTATGACCAAGCAGCAGATGGAGACCTTCCAATCCAAGCTCGAAGCGCTGCAAGACGCTCTCGACGAGGCCTACAACGAGGACTTGCCTGAAGACGCTTGCAAGGTGCTGACAAAGCAATTTGGCGGTGACTTCAAGGTGCCTGAAAAGGCAGAGACTGCAAAGGCGGCAGTTGCACCCGTCATCAGCACTGGGAACTCGGCTTGACTGCAGCCACGCCGTCTGCACCTTCCCTCACCGATGAAGGCTTCGCTGCAGTTCAGCAGGCCTGTCTGGAGCGCGGGTTGTCTGTCATCAGGCTGGCAGACCCCGCTGATGGTTGGCTGGGCGTGCAAATACAGGGGGGGCAGCAGCCCTGGGAACTCGATGTCAATTGCAAGAGCGATGCTCTTACTCGGCTGCCGAGCATCTCCTTGCGCACCCCCGCTAGGCTGCTCGCCCATGTGGGCTATCACGGCACGGTTTGCGTCAGTGACAACCAAGGGCTATCACTTGATCCCGACCGTCGGTCCGAGATCGTCGCGTTCACAGTTCTTGCAGCGTTCGACCTGCTAGAGAAATGGAATGCAGACGCGGCGGCGAACTCTGATGAATTCTACAACGAACTGGAAGGGTACTGGTTGGGCTTGCCAGGGGCTGTCCGAGCCCGTGCCACGGTTGAAGTTGATGGCAAAGACCGGCTGCTTAAGGCTTATCTGAATACAAAAAAAGGCCCCTCAAAGTGGTACTTCGCAGAGCGTGAGGGTAAGTCGCTTCTGGCATTCGACACCAAGGGCCTTGCGTCGCATCGTGCGCTTTATGTCCATTTGCCTGGGCCTATAGCCCCACCCTTGTACCCAAACAAGCTCGGGCCTGAATTCATTGAGTCAGTTTGTGAGCAAATGACGGCTGAGCAACAGGCTCTCTGGGACCAGCTTGTGGGCCCCTCGAAGAACGGTCCAAAGCATCTGGCGTTGCTGGTTTCAGTGCCTAGAGCTGCTGGCGGTTTTTCTCTCGTTGGCGCCACTTTCGGAGCCAAGGCAGGCAAACTCGACGTTACTGTCCCCGTTACACCGCTAACTGTAAGACGGCACACGCCGTCGTACATGCGTGAGCGGGGAGGCGCTTCGCTCGAACTGCTCAGTAAGCATATAGTGGTGCTTGGTTGTGGCGCCGTTGGCTCTGTAGTTGCTGATTCGCTCGCGTCGACGGGCGTAGGCCGACTTACTCTGGTCGATGGCGACGACTATTCCGAAGACAATGTATTTCGACACATCATCGACCCAAGTTTCATCGACCTACCTAAGGTCATAGGGTTGGGATTCGAGCTCAAGCGCCGCTACCCAGGAATTCAGGTTACTGAAGTGGCTAACTGGGCCCAGGAGTGGCTAAAGACAGCGGATTTTTCGAAAGTTGACGGAGTTGTGTTTGCCTTTGGCCTACCAACTTTAGAACGTTCGTTCTGCCGTGCAATCCGGGCTCGGGCAAAACGGCCATTGCCGATGCTTTTCACATGGCTGGAGCCTCTCGACCTCGGGGGGCACTCAGTTGCATGTTGGACCGAGGAGCCTGGATGTCTCGACTGTCTTTACCGCGACGACGAAGGACAAAATTCATTGCAAGCACGGACGGCCTTCCTAGAACCGAACCAAGCGGTGTCTAAAAATCTTACGGGCTGCTCCAGCGTATTTGTACCGTATAGTGCTTTGCAGTCGCGACGTACGGGCCTAATGGCCGCAGAGCACTTACTTGCAGCACTGAACTCATCAGGCCCGTCGTATCGCTACTGGGTAGGCGAGGGGCGTGTAGCCGCTAAGCAAGGGTTGCGTATAACGCCATGGCGCGACACTGCCAAGTCATTGAACTTTGAAGAAGCCACTTCGCGAGTGTTTGGTCGGCCCTGTAAGCATTGTCGAGGCACCAAATGAAGCTTGTGTTCAAAGTGACCTCGAAACAGCGCCTCATCATCACCAGTCAGGCGGTCGAACAGTTGCTGGCTTATGTCCAAAAAAGGTGTTGGCAGCGTGAAGCGGGGGGGGTGCTTCTGGGGCGGCACTTGCTCGATTCGGAGGACATCGTTGTTGACGAAGTAACTGGCCCTCAGTCCTCTGACCGACGGACTCGCTTCAGTTTCTTCCGCTCCAAAAAGCACGAACACATCGCAAGGGAGCGGTGGCTAGAGGAGACAAATACTCTGGCCTACCTGGGCCTCTGGCATACGCACCCTGAAGACAGCCCGACTCCGAGCCTCATCGACCGGGAGGACTGGCAGCAGGCAGTTGCAAATGACACGTTCGACGGGGCGAGACTGTTTTTCCCCATCGTAGGTCGCAAGGAAATTCGGGTTTGGACAAAGAGCCGGTCCGGTGGCATCAGAGAGCTGAAAAGGGAGAGCAAATGACTCTGGTAAGGCGAAGTGCTTTGTGCGGGAGCGCTCATGCTTAAGCAACTGGCGTACACCATTATCACGCGATTGCTTGATTGGTTCACGAGACCTCGCTCGGCTGGCGTTACGCTCCTCAAGTACGGCACTGGACTGGTAATAGTAACCGCCGGCGCAGACTTCGCGGTCCAGATCAGCCGTCAGGTCAAGGAGGGCGGTTGGTCCTTCTCCTTTGGGGCTGGGGAAGGACTCCCGTTCTGGCTGACCTTGGTCTTTGCCGGGGCCGGGCTCCTCCTTGTTGTCATTGGTGCCATCGTGCTTGTAGCTGAACATCGGCGCGAGCGTCGGCGCCGACTGGTTGTGATTGAAATGCGCGGGTTGCACGCCAGCCCGGACACCCCGGCCGTGGATAAGGTGGTTCCTACGTTCCGAGGCGACCGCCGTCACTTGCTTCTCGATTTCCGCCCTCAAGGCCAGGATGCGCGTGTCGATTCCGGATACTTGTTGGAGCGGGTGTCATCGATGAAAGGCACATTGCAATCACTGGTCGACGGTGCTGACAAGCGTGACGTGCAGGTCGCTATCGGCGGTCTGGCAGCAGTTCCTGCACTGTTCTTAGCGGGGATGCTTATTGATGATGAGTCCCTCGTTCACTTGTACGACTGGGACCGCAGTACAAAGTGTTGGCGTGCAATTGACGGCGCTGATGACTCGGTTAGGTTCCTGCCGATAGAGGGGCTACCTTCCGCTGGAGCCACCTCGGAGGCGATCCTGGTTGTCGAGGCGTCGTACACTGTAAATCAAGCCGACGTTACAGCTTCGTTTACAAGCTCATTGCCGGTAGTGCGCTTGAGAATCGAAACGCCGCTTGCCGACCGTTTTTGGTCCGAACAGAAGCAAGCAGCCTTGGCTGCGCAGTTTAGAGACGCGGTGCAGCAATTGAGCGCTATCGGCGTTCGCAAGCTTCATTTGGTAGTTGCTGCTCCGGCGAGCCTTAGCGTACGCCTGGGAATGAGCTACGACCGGCGCTTGTTTCCTGACGCCGTCGTGTACCAATTCGAGAAGGGCTTGTCTAAGCCGTACCCCTGGGGTTTACAGATGCCAACGGTGGGCAGTTCGGCCGCAATCATTCAGACATAACCAACGTCTACCTGTTCAACTCATCCCCTGAAAATGCCGATTACGAGCCATTACGGAGCGCCCCGGTCACTGTGGATGGCCATAGAGTCATAACCCTTAAGATTGGTTGCATGCCGCAAACCTTGAGCGAATGGGGCAAGAGAGCGCCGAAGCCGATGCCGGCGTTCGTGAGGGCTTCTCGACCAGCTTCGCCCGGCGGAGTAGGTGGCTGGAGCGCGAGCTTAAAGAATTGCACCGGGCCAGTGAGAGACTGAAGTTGGCCAGCGCGCTTTTCGACTTTGCGGAGCTCAACCGATGGATCCTCGACAGGTACCGCGACACCTTCGGGTTGGAAAATCCGCTCACCAATGACTGCTACTGGCCGACAGCAGACGCTGGTGACAGACAGCTACCGGCCAGAAGTGGACGCTGGTAACAAGCATCTATCGCCTAGGTATTGGTTGATGCACTCGAATTACCGATACTGCCAAACGGCCGGCATGGCTTTTGAGGGAGTCGAGACGATGGCAAGGAAGCGTAGGCGCAGCAGCAAGTCCGGCGTATCTGGAGTGATGGTTCTGGGCGCCATAGTGATCGGGCTGCTTGCTTCCATTCCCAAGGGTGTGAATCGCCCCGGCTTTTGTGGAGGCCTCAACTCTTGAGAAGATGAGGCCATGAGAAAGACTACGACCTACTCCCCCGAAGTCCGTGAACGTGCTGTGCGCATGGTTCTGGAACACCTGAACGACTA
>NZ_NMQV01000011.1 GCF_002234375.1 Pseudomonas fluvialis | reverse complement strand
GGCGGGTAGGGCGCGCTTGCGTTCGACGGCGAACAGCCCCTCGCCGGCGAGCTTTTCTTTCAGGGCCTCGAAGGCCAGGCGCAGGGCGCCGTCGCCGGCCGGCTCCACGGCATCGACAATCAGCTGATAGTCGCCGCGCCCCTCGAACAGCGAAACCTTGCCGCGTACCTTGACCGCCAGTCCGTCGCGCAAGGTCTGGCGCACGCGTGCGGCGTTCTGCCGGAACAGTGCACAACGCACCTGCGCCTGGCTGTCCTTGAGGGTGAAATAGAGGTGTCCGGAGGCCGGCTTGGCCAGGTTGGATATCTCACCCTCCACCCATACCTGGGCAAAGACGTCCTCCAGCAGCAGGCGTGCGCGGCTATTGAGCTGACTGACGCTGAGGAGCTCGCGATCGAGGTTGAGGCGCTGGAAAGGGTCTTTGATCATCCCGGCATGATAACGAGTTTGCCGTTAAACTGGCGCCTTTTGCGGTTGTCGGGCATGTCCGTCGAACAAAGTATTCTGGTTCCCCTGATCTCCACGGTTCCCGAGGTCGAGGCACGGGCGCGTCGAGTATTGCGCTGGCTGTCCCGTCAGCAACTGGTCGCCGAATTGCCCAGCACCTGTGGCTGGCTGGGCAACCGCATGGCCTATGCGATTGGCCCGGCCGCGCGTCACTGGCCGCATGCCGAGCGCTTGCCGTTCGACCAGCCCTGTAATGGCCTGCAGGTGTTGACCCGGCGCGGTATCTATACACCCAGCCGGGATTTTCGCGAGGAAGCTGGTTGTCCGGAGTGCCGCCAGGAGATTGGCGAGGCGTTGTTCGACAGCCTGGAAGAGTGGATGCCCGGCTTGACCGAAACGTTTGTCTGCCCGGAATGTGGCTTCGAAGACGACATCAATGGCTTCCTGTTCCTGCAGCCTTGCGCTTTTTCCAACCTGGCGCTGGTCTTCAATAACTGGCCGGCAGTCTGTTTCAGTGTGGGGTTCATGGCGGCGTTGGGCGAACAGCTCGGCTATCCACTGCGCCTGGTGCCGGTGCTTGCGGACTAGCGGCCGCGAAGCTCTCTGCAGCGATGCTTGGAGCTTGAGCATGCGATGGGTATAATGCCGCGCTTCTTATTTTCCCGCCCGGGAGCGCCCGCCATGCTGCGTATCAGCCAAGAAGCCCTTACTTTTGACGACGTACTCCTGATCCCCGGTTATTCCGAGGTATTGCCCAAGGATGTCAGTCTCAAGACCCGCCTGACCCGTGGCATCGAATTGCACATCCCGTTGCTGTCTGCTGCCATGGATACCGTCACCGAAGCGCGCCTGGCGATTGCCATGGCTCAGGAAGGCGGTATTGGCATCATCCACAAGAACATGACCATCGAGCAGCAGGCGGCCGAAGTACGCAAGGTCAAGCGCTATGAAAGCGGGGTGGTCAAGGACCCCATCACCATCGACGCCGATGCCACGGTGGGTGATCTGTTCGAACTGACCCGGCAGAACAATATTTCCGGCGTGCCGGTGCTCTACCACAATGACCTGATCGGTATCGTCACTTCACGCGATGTGCGTTTCGAGACCAACATGTCGGCCAAGGTGCGCGACGTGATGACGCCCAAGGAGCGTCTGGTCACGGTCAAAGAGGGTGAAGACAAGGACACCGTGCGCAAGCTGCTGCACAAGCACCGCATTGAGCGTGTATTGATCGTCGACGACCAGTACCGCCTCAAGGGCATGATGACCGTCAACGACATCGAGAAGGCCAAGGCCTACCCGCTGGCCAGCAAGGATGACCAGGGTCGTCTGCGCGTGGGCGCCGCCGTCGGCACGGGTGCCGATACCGGTGACCGCGTCGCCGCCCTGGCCGCCGCCGGTGTGGACGTGATCATCGTCGACACCGCTCATGGCCACTCCAAGGGCGTGATCGACCGTGTGCGCTGGGTCAAGCAGAACTTCCCCGACGTGCAGGTGATCGGCGGCAATATCGCCACCGGTGAAGCGGCCAAGGCCCTGGCCGAGGCCGGCGCCGACGGCGTCAAGGTGGGTATCGGCCCGGGTTCGATCTGCACCACGCGTATCGTTGCCGGCGTCGGCGTACCGCAGATCAGTGCCGTGGCCAATGTGGCTGCCGCCCTGGAAGGTACCGGCGTACCGCTGATTGCCGACGGTGGCATCCGTTTCTCCGGCGACCTGTCCAAGGCCATCGCTGCTGGCGCTTCCGCGGTGATGATCGGCTCCATGCTGGCCGGTACCGAAGAGGCGCCGGGTGAGGTCGAGTTGTTCCAGGGGCGCTCCTACAAGGCTTATCGCGGCATGGGTTCGCTGGGCGCCATGGCCCAGGCGCAGGGCTCTTCCGACCGTTACTTCCAGGATTCCTCGGCCGGTGCCGAGAAGCTGGTGCCGGAAGGCATCGAAGGCCGTGTGCCGTACAAGGGCGCGATGAGCGCCATCGTCCATCAGTTGATGGGTGGCCTGCGTGCCTCGATGGGTTATACCGGCTGCGCGACTATTGAAGAAATGCGTACCAAACCGCAGTTCGTGCGCATCACTGGCGCGGGCATGGCCGAGTCGCACGTGCACGACGTACAGATCACCAAAGAAGCGCCGAACTACCGCGTCGGTTAATCAGCATTTTTCGCTGGAGGCTGGAGGCTGGAGGCTGGACGAAGATGCTCTTTCGTTCAGCCGCCAGCCTCCGGCTTTCAGCCATTTATCCAGGTGAAGAAAATGGCTACTCCTGACATCCACGCCCACCGCATCCTGATCCTCGACTTCGGCTCGCAGTACACCCAGTTGATTGCTCGCCGCGTGCGTGAGATCGGTGTCTATTGCGAACTGCATCCCTGGGACATGAGCGACGAGGACATCCGTGCCTTCGCGCCGCGCGGCATCATCCTCGCCGGTGGCCCGGAGTCGGTGCACGAAGCAGGCAGCCCACGTGCGCCGCAGGCGGTGTTCGACCTGGGGGTGCCGGTGCTGGGTATCTGCTACGGCATGCAGACCATGGCCGAGCAGCTGGGCGGCAAGGTGGAAGGTTCCAACCTGCGTGAATTCGGTTATGCCCGCGTCGATGTGGTGGGCAAGAGCCAGCTGCTGGCCGGCATCGAAGATCATGTGGACGCTGACGGCGTGCTCGGTCTGGATGTGTGGATGAGCCATGGCGACAAGGTTACCCGTCTGCCGGAAGGCTTCAGCATCCTGGCCAGCACACCGAGCTGCCCGATTGCCGCGATGAGCGACGACACCCGCCATTACTACGGAGTGCAGTTCCACCCGGAAGTGACCCACACCAAGCAGGGCGGGCGCATCCTCTCGCGCTTCGTGCTGGAAATCGCTGGCTGCGCGGCGCTGTGGACCCCGGCCAACATCGTCGAAGACGCCATTGCCGCGGTGCGTGCCCAGGTGGGTGATGCCAATGTGCTGTTGGGCCTGTCCGGCGGGGTGGATTCCTCGGTGGTCGCGGCGCTGCTGCACCGTGCCATCGGCGACCAGTTGACCTGCGTATTCGTCGACAACGGCCTGTTGCGCCTGCACGAGGGTGATCAGGTGATGGCCATGTTCGCCGAGAACATGGGCGTCAAGGTGATCCGTGCCAATGCCGAGGAGCAGTTCCTCTCCAACCTGGCTGGTGAGTCCGACCCGGAGAAGAAGCGCAAGATCATCGGCCGCACCTTCATCGACGTGTTCGATGCCGAGGCCAGCAAGCTGGACAACATCCAGTTCCTCGCCCAGGGCACCATCTACCCGGACGTGATCGAATCGGCCGGTGCCAAGAGCGGCAAGGCCCACGTGATCAAGAGCCACCACAACGTCGGCGGCCTGCCCGAGGAAATGAACCTCAAGCTGGTCGAGCCGTTGCGTGAACTGTTCAAGGACGAAGTGCGCAAGATTGGCCTGGAGCTGGGCCTGCCCTACGACATGGTCTACCGCCACCCGTTCCCGGGGCCGGGCCTGGGCGTGCGTATCCTCGGTGAAGTGAAGAAGGAGTACGCCGACCTGCTGCGTCGCGCCGACCACATCTTCATCGAAGAACTGCGCAAGGCCGACTGGTACCACAAGACCAGCCAGGCGTTCGTGGTGTTCCAGCCGGTGAAGTCGGTGGGCGTGGTCGGTGACGGCCGCCGCTACGCCTGGGTCGTCGCCCTGCGCGCGGTGGAAACCGTGGACTTCATGACCGCACGCTGGGCGCACCTGCCCTACGAACTGCTGGAGACCGTCAGCGGGCGCATCATCAACGAAATCGAAGGCATCTCCCGCGTCACCTACGACGTGTCGAGCAAGCCGCCGGCGACCATCGAGTGGGAATGATGCCCCTGCGGGGTTGATCGACAACAAGGGCAGCGCAAGCTGCCTTTGTTATTTCTGCCTGCCAGAAACGCATGACTCGCTTCGCCTTCGAGCAAATGAGAAGATTGTGCAATTGGGTTGAGTCAAGGAGTGCGGCGATGAGCTTTTCGCGTAGGCAGGTGCTGGCAGGTCTGGCTGGCGTCGGTGTGCTGGGGCTGGGCGGTACGGCCGTGCGCTACTGGCTGGGACGCCCGCATGACCTGGCCACCCATGACTACCAGCTGATCGCCGCGCCGCTGGATGTCGAGCTGGTTGCTGGCCAGCCAAGCACGCTGTGGGCCTATGGCGGCCAGGCACCGGGTGTCGAGCTGCGTTGCCGCCAGGGTGATCGCCTGCGCGTGCGCTTCATCAACCAGTTGAGCGAGCCGACCACTATTCACTGGCATGGTATCCGCTTGCCGATCGACATGGACGGCGTGCCCTACATCTCGCAACTGCCGGTGCGGCCGGGTGAGCACTTCGACTATGACTTCGTCTGCCCGGATGCCGGCAGTTTCTGGTATCACCCGCATACCGCCAGCAGCGAGCAGCTGGGGCGTGGCCTGGTCGGACCGCTGGTGGTTGAAGAGCGCGAGGGCAATGCTTTTCGCCATGAGCGCACGCTGTGCCTGAAAACCTGGGCGGTCGACGAGCAGGGGGCGTTCATGCCCTTGCTGGTGCCGCGTGAAGCGGCGCGCGCCGGTACGCGGGGCCGGCTGGCTACGGTCAATGGCCAGCCCCGCCCGGTTGTGGACTTGCCGGCCGGCGAAGTGGTGCGCCTGCGCCTGCTGAATGTCGACAGTAACATCACCTATACCCTGAACCTGCCCGCTGCCGAGGCGCGTATCTATGCCCTGGATGGCAATCCGGTGGCGCCGCGCGGCATTCCGGCCAAGGGCTTGCGCCTGGGGCCGGGGATGCGTGTCGACCTGGCATTGCGCGTGCCGGCCAGCGGTGAGCTGGCGCTACGCGATGGGCCGTTACGCCTGGCAACCCTGCGTGCCGTCGGTGCACCGGCGGAGGCGAGCGACTGGCCGGCGCCGCTGCCGGCCAATCCGATCGCCGAGCCGGACTTGCAGCGCGCCGAGCTGCTGCGTTTCAATTTTGAGTGGGCCGCCAGCCTGGCCGACCCGGCCGACCCCGTGTATTGGCAGATCAACGGCAAGGCCTGGCAAAGTCCGGCGCCCGGCTGTGCGGCACAGCCCATTGCCCGCTTGCGTCTGGGCGGACATTACCTGTTCGAGTTGCGCAACCTCTCGCAATACCTGCATCCCATTCATCTGCACGGCATGACCTTCAAGGTCGTCTGGTCCGATCGCCAGGTGATCGAGCCCTGGTATACCGATACTTATCTGCTGGGCAAGAACGAGACGGCGCGCATTGCGCTGGTGGCCGATAACCCGGGATTGTGGATGTTTCACTGTCATGTGGTGGACCATATGGAAACGGGCTTGATGGCGGCCATCGAGGTGGCGTAGGCGGCCAGCGGCCGGCACACTGCCGGCCTGAAGCCTGAAGCCTGAAGCCTGAAGCCTGAAGCCTGAATTATGAAAAAACCGCTGTTTGTCGATCGCTCGCTGGATGCGCAGTTCATGGCCGAGGCCCTGGAACAGGCGCGCCTGGGTGCGCAGCTGGGCGAGGTGCCGGTCGGCGCGGTACTGGTGCGCGATGGCGAAGTGCTGGGGCGCGGCTTCAATCAGCCGATTGCCAGTCGTGATCCCAGTGCGCATGCCGAGATGGTTGCGCTGCGTGCTGCGGCCCTGGCGGTGGACAACTACCGGCTGCCGGGCAGCACGCTGTATGTGACGCTGGAGCCGTGCAGCATGTGTGCCGGGCTGATCGTGCATGCGCGGGTAGCACGTTTGGTCTACGCCGCCAGCGAACCGCGTGCCGGGGTGGCCAGTAGTCGCGGGCAGTTCTTCGAGCAGGACTTCCTCAATCACCGTGTGTTGGTCGAGGGCGGCCTGCTGGCTGAGGAAAGTGCCGAACTGCTGCGTGGCTTCTTTCGTGCACGGCGCAGCAGTGACTGACGGCTAACGCTTGTCGGTGTGCAGGGCTGGCACATGCAGGCCGCTTTCGGCCAGTTGGCGGCCTTCCAGCTGCGGCTGGCTGACCCAGTTGAGGATGTCGTAGTAGCGGCGGATGTTGCGCACGAAGTGCACGGTTTCCCCGCCCCGCGCATAGCCATAACGGGTCTTGCTGTACCACTGTTTCTGCGCCAGGCGTGGCAGGATCTTCTGCACATCCAGCCATTTGTCGGGGTCCAGGCCTTCTGCCTTGGCCAGGCGTCGGGCGTCGGCGAGGTGGCCGATGCCGATGTTGTAGGCGGCCAGGGCGAACCAGGTGCGATCCGGCTCGACGATGCTCTCGCTGAGGTTGGCGTAAATCTTTGCAAAGTACTTGCCGCCGCCCTGGATGCTCTGCACCGGGTCCAGGCGGTTGGCGACGCCCATCGCCTGCGCGGTGTTCTGGGTGAGCATCATCAGGCCGCGCACGCCGGTCTTGGAGGTGGCGTCGGGCTGCCAGAGCGACTCCTGGTAGCCGATCGCCGCGAGCAGGCGCCAGTCCAGCTGATGCTGCTGGGCGGTTTGCCGGAAGGTCTGTTCGTAGCGCGGCAGGCGTTGCTGCAGGTGGCGGGCAAAGGTGTAGGCGCCCACGTAGCCGAGCACGTCGACATGCCCGTAGTAACGCTCCTTGAGGCGCTGCAAGGTGCCATTGGCAGCTACTTCGCGGAGGAAACGATTGGCTTCCTGGAGCAGGCTGTCGTCCTCACTGGCGGCCATGGCCCAGGCCACCGGCAGGCTGTCGCTGAAGTCGAAGGCGATGCGCAGTTCCGGGAAATACACCTGGTTCATGGCCAGTTCGTTGGAGTCCACCAGGGTCAGTTCGATCTGTCCTTCTTCGACCATGCGCAGCAGGTCGACCACCTCGACCTCGGCGGATTGTTCGAAGCGCAGTTCGGGCAGTTGCTGTTGCAGGTCGTGCAGCTGTTCGGCATGGCTGCTGCCCTTGAGAACCAGCAGTTGCTTGCCGACCAGGTCGGCGGGGCGGGTGGGGCGGCGCTGGCCATTACGGTAGACCACCTGGGGTGTGACCTGCAGGTAGGGTTCGCTGAAGCGGGCCTGGGTACGCCGGGCGGAGGTGGCAACCAGGCCGGCTGCGGCCAGGCGGGGCGGGTCAGTCTGGCCGAGACGCTGGAATAGTTCGTCGAGGTTGTCGACGGTTTCAATCTGCAAGGTGACACCCAGGTGCTCGGCGAAACGCTTGGCCAGTTCGTATTCGAAGCCGGTCTCGCCATTGCGGTCCTGAAAATAGGTGGCGGGGCTGTTGCGGGTCAGCACATGCAGTGTGGCAGCCTCGCGCACCCGCTCCAGCGCGCTGGGCGGAGGCGGGGCTGGGGTGTCATCGCAGCCGGCCAGCAGCAGTGGCAGGCAGGCACAGAGCAGTGCCGCGATGATCCGTGGCAGGGATACAGGGAGGGCAGGCATGCGAGGCAGTATACGCAAAGCGCTGGCCTGGCCATATATGGCTAACCGTGCACTGTCCCGCAGGGCGTGCCACGGGTGCCGCTGGCGGGTGCTTTAGGCTAGAATACGCGGCCTTCCACGCAGGCATGGTGCAGAGTCCGCTCGCGACGCTTGATTGGCGTCGACTGGTCGTTGCTTCCAGGCCTGCCACACCCTTTTTTACAGAGGCTGTCTCGATGTTGATCCTGCGCGGCGCACCCGCTCTTTCCGCCTTCCGCCACGGCAAATTGCTTGAGCAACTGACCAGCAAAGTGCCGGCGGTAACCGGGCTGTACGCCGAGTTCGCGCATTTCGCCGAGCTGCGTGAGGCGCTCGATGGCAACGAGCAGCAGGTGCTCGAGCGCTTGCTCAAGTACGGGCCCAGCGTGCCGGTACAGGAGCCCAGTGGCCGGCTGTTCCTCTGTGTGCCGCGCTTTGGCACCATCTCGCCCTGGTCGAGCAAGGCGACTGACATTGCCCGCAATTGCGGGCTCGACAAACTGCAGCGTATCGAACGTGGTATTGCCTACTACGTGAGCGGCGAGCTGGATGACGCGGCGCTTGCGCAGCTGGCGGCGCTGCTGCATGACCGCATGACCCAGCAGGTGCTAAGCAGCCTGGAACAGGCCGCCGGCCTGTTCAGTCACGCACAGCCCAAGCCGCTGACCGTGGTGGATATCCTGGGTGGTGGGCGTGTCGCGCTTGAGCAGGCCAACCAGACGTTGGGCCTGGCCTTGGCTGAGGATGAAATCGACTACCTGGTGAAAAGCTTCAGCGAGCTGGGCCGCAACCCGCACGACGTCGAGCTGATGATGTTTGCCCAGGCCAACTCCGAACACTGCCGGCACAAGATCTTCAACGCCAGCTGGGACATTGATGGTCAGGCCCAGGAAAAATCCCTGTTCGGCATGATCAAGAATACCTACGAGATGCACCGCGAAGGCGTGCTGTCCGCCTACAAGGACAACGCCTCGGTGATCGAGGGCTTCACCGCCGGGCGTTTCTATCCGGACCCGGCGACCGGCGAATACGCTGCCAGCGTCGAGCCGGTGCACATCCTGATGAAGGTCGAGACGCACAACCACCCGACCGCCATCGCGCCGTTCCCGGGGGCTTCCACCGGCTCCGGCGGCGAGATCCGCGACGAGGGTGCCACCGGTCGTGGCGCCAAGCCCAAGGCCGGCCTGACCGGCTTCAGCGTATCCAACCTGAACATCCCGGGTTTCCTGCAGCCCTGGGAGAAGCCCTATGGCAAGCCCGAGCGCATCGTCACCGCGCTGGACATCATGATCGAGGGCCCGCTGGGCGGTGCCGCGTTCAACAACGAATTCGGCCGTCCGGCGCTGACCGGCTATTTCCGTACCTTCGAGCAGGCGGTAAGCAGCCCGCGTGGTGAAGAAGTGCGTGGTTACCACAAGCCGATCATGCTGGCGGGTGGCCTCGGCAACATCCGCGCCGACCATGTGCAGAAGGGCGAAATCAGCGTCGGTGCCAAGCTGATCGTGCTCGGCGGCCCGGCGATGCTGATCGGCCTGGGTGGCGGTGCGGCCTCCTCGATGGCCACCGGCGCCAGTGCCGCCGATCTCGACTTCGCCTCGGTGCAGCGCGAGAACCCGGAAATGGAGCGGCGTTGCCAGGAGGTCATCGACCGCTGCTGGCAGCTGGGTGACGCCAACCCGATCAAGTTCATCCACGACGTGGGTGCCGGCGGTATCTCCAACGCCTTGCCGGAGCTGATCAACGACGGCGGCCGCGGTGGTCGCTTCGAATTGCGCAACGTGCCCAACGACGAGCCGGGCATGAGCCCACTGGAAATCTGGTGCAACGAGTCGCAGGAACGCTACGTGCTGTCGGTGGACGCCGCCGATTTCGCGCGCTTCCAGGCGATCTGCGAACGCGAGCGCTGCCCCTTCGCGGTGGTCGGCGAAGCCATTGCCGAGCCGCACCTGACGGTCAGCGACAGCCACTTCGGCAACAAGCCGGTGGACATGCCGCTCAACGTGCTGCTTGGCAAGCCGCCGCGCATGCACCGCAGCGTCACCCGCGAGGCCGAGCAGGGCGATGCCTTCGATGGCCGCGGCGTGCCGCTGGACGAGGCGATTCAACGCGTGCTTAGCCATCCTGCAGTGGCCAGCAAGAACTTCCTGATCACCATTGGCGACCGCAGCATCACCGGCCTGGTGGCGCGCGACCAGCTGGTCGGCCCCTGGCAGGTGCCGGTGGCCGATGTGGCGGTGACCGCGACCAGCTTCGACGTCTACACCGGCGAAGCCATGGCGATGGGTGAGCGTACCCCGCTGGCCCTGCTCGATGCGCCGGCCTCCGGGCGCATGGCGGTTGGCGAAACCATTACCAACCTGGCGGCGGCGCGCATCGGCAAGCTGTCCGACATCAAGCTGTCGGCCAACTGGATGGCCGCTGCCGGCCACCCGGGCGAGGATGCCCGTCTGTATGACACGGTGCAGGCGGTCGGCATGGAATTGTGCCCGGCACTGGGCATCACCATTCCGGTCGGCAAGGACTCGATGTCCATGAAGACCCGCTGGCAGGAAGATGGCCAGGACAAGAGCGTGACGGCGCCGCTGTCGCTGGTGATTTCCGGCTTTGCGCCGGTGCAGGACATCCGCCGCACCCTGACCCCGCAGCTGCGTCTGGACAAGGGCGACAGCGAGCTGTGGCTGGTCGATTTGGGGCGCGGCAAGAACCGTCTGGGCGGTTCGATCCTGGCGCAGACCTACAGCCAGATCGGTCAGCAGGTGCCGGATGTGGACAGCGCCGAGGACCTCAAGGCGTTCTTCGCGGTGATCCAGCAGCTCAACCAGCAGGACCGCCTGCTGGCCTACCATGACCGCTCCGACGGCGGTTTGCTGGCCTGTGCGCTGGAAATGGCCTTCGCCGGCCATTGCGGCCTGCAGTTGCAGCTCGATGGCCTGGTGCGTCAGCCCGATGAGCTGGCGCCTGCGCTGTTCAACGAAGAGCTGGGGGCGTTGCTGCAGGTGCGTCAGGCGGACCGCGATGCGCTGCTGGCCGCCTTTGCCGAGGCCGGGCTGGCCGACTGCCTGGTGCGCGTGGGCGAGCCGCGCAGCGGCGGCGAGGTGCAGATCCGCTACAACGGTGTCGCGGTCTACACCGGCGAGCGTCGACTGCTGCAGCGCCAGTGGAGCGAAACCAGCTATCGCATCCAGCGTCTGCGCGATAACGCCGAGTGTGCCGATCAGGAATTCGACGCGCTGCTCGATGAAGAAAATCCGGGCTTGCACGTCAAGTTGTCGTTCGACGTCAATCAGGATGTCGCTGCGCCCTACATCAATACCGGGGTGCGCCCGAAGATTGCCATCCTGCGTGAGCAGGGTGTCAACGGTCAGGTGGAAATGGCCGCGGCCTTCGACCGCGCGGGCTTCAGTGCGATCGACGTACACATGAGCGACATCCTCAGTGGCCGTCTCAGCCTGGAGCAATTCAAGGGATTGGTAGCCTGCGGTGGCTTCTCCTACGGTGACGTGCTGGGCGCTGGTGAAGGCTGGGCCAAATCGATCCTGTTCAATGGGCGTGCCCGCGAGGCCTTCGAGGCGTTCTTTGCCCGCAAGGACAGCTTCGCCCTCGGCGTGTGCAATGGCTGCCAGATGATGAGCAATCTGCACGAGCTGATTCCGGGCACCGAGCACTGGCCGCACTTTGTGCGTAACCGCTCCGAGCAGTTCGAGGCGCGGGTGGCCATGGTTCAGGTACAGGAGTCGCCGTCGATTCTGCTGCAGGGCATGGCCGGTTCGCGTTTGCCAATCGCCATTGCCCACGGTGAAGGGCATGCGGAATTCGAGAGTGCCGAGGCGCTGCTCGAAGCCGACCTGTCCGGTTACGTGGCGCTGCGCTACATCGACAACCATGGCAAGGTCACCGAAGCTTACCCGGCCAACCCCAATGGTTCGCCGCGCGGCATCACCGGCCTGAGCAGCCGCGATGGCCGCGTAACCATCATGATGCCGCACCCGGAGCGGGTGTTCCGCGCTGTGCAGAACTCCTGGCGGCCGGATGAGTGGCAGGAGGACGGCGGCTGGATGCGCATGTTCCGTAACGCACGGGCGTGGGTGGACTGATCACCTGCAGCTGGGCAGACATGAATCCCCCGTCGGTGCGAGCCGCCGGGGGATTTTTTCTAGGGCGTCGTGGTCATTCGTGCAGGCGCCGTCGGTGCGGCGCGCTTCGCGCGGGCTGTGCCTGTTGGCCTCTTCGGGTAGTTTTTACCGGCAGCGCATGGCAGAGTAGCGCGCTGGCCAATGGCCATCAGGGCAGGCATTGTCCCTCTTTCTAGCGGCTGGAGATCGCCATGTACAAGTTGTGCTTCTTTGTCCCGGACACCCATGTCGAGGCGGTCAAACAGGCGGTTTTTGCCAGTGGTGCCGGACGCATTGGCAACTACGAAGCGTGTTGCTGGCAGGTGTTGGGGCAGGGGCAGTTTCGCCCGTTGCCTGGCAGTCAGCCGTTTATTGGCGAGACGGGGGTAGTGCAGCAGGTGGCCGAGTGGAAGGTGGAAATGCTAGTAGCCGATGAGCTGATTCATGCCGCCGTCAAGGCGCTCAAACAGGCCCATCCCTATGAGACACCGGCCTTCGAGGTCTGGCGTTTGTCGGATCTGCAGTTCTGAATGGTGTTTGTGCACCTGAGTGAATGCCGCTGATCGGCTGCCAGGGCCGTCGCCCTGGTCGCTGGTTCAGGGCCTGATTTCAATCAGCGTACCGTCGCGCACGTATTTCCATAGCTCGCGCATATCGTCGTTCTTCAGGGCGATGCAGCCTTCCGTCCAGTCCAGGGTATGGAAGAACCACTCCGGGTATTCCTCGTCCAGTGGTGTGCCGTGCAGCATGATCATGCCGCCCGGTTTCACGCCAGCGGCCTTGGCACGCGCCAGGTCTGCCGCATTGGGGTAGGAAATGTGCATGGACAGGTTGTATTTCTCGCTGTGGCGCCGCCAGTCGATCCAGTAGAAGCCTTCCGGGGTGCGCAGGTCGCCTTCGCGCAGCTTGCGGCCCACCGGTTGCTTGCCCAGCGACACACGGTACTGCTTGATCACCCGGCCGCGCTCGATCAGCTGCAGCTGGCGTTCACTCTTCAGTACCAGCACCTTGTCGATACGGGCGTGTTTGAGTTCGGCATTGGCCTGCAGGCTGGTGCTGAGGGTGAGGCAGAGCAGAACGAACAGCCAGCGCATGCAGAACGGATCCCGAACAAGTGTGCGCCAACGGCGCTCATGGTGAGGTGTGCCCGTCGCGTGGTACGCCCAATGTGGCGTGGCGCAGCGGGAAGTGCTGCCGGCGACGATCTTCGAAGTAGCATTCTAAGGTGCGGCCGATGGTCGGGAAAGCCAGTTCTGGCCAGGGAATCTGCGCTTCGTCGAATAGCCGCACTTCCAGGCTCTCGGTGCCTGGGGCGAAGTCGAGGTCGCACAGTTCGGCACGGAACAGCATGTACACCTGGCCGATGTGCGGCAGGTCGAACAGGCTGTAGAGCTGCAGCTGGTCGACTCGTGCGCAGGCTTCCTCAAGGGTTTCGCGGATGGCGGCCTGCTGGACCGTTTCGCCGTTTTCCATGAACCCGGCAGGGAGTGTCCAGTAGCCCTGGCGCGGAGCAATGGCGCGCCTGCACAGCAGCACCTGCTGCTGCCAGACTGGCAGGCAGCCGGCGACGATTCGCGGGTTCTGGTAGTGCACCTGATGACACTGGCTGCAGACATGGCGCAGGCGATTGTCGCCGGGTGGTATCTGCTGTTGCACGGGGTGACCACAGTGACTGCAGTAGTTCATCGACAACTCCGCTGGCTATACAGGGCTGCCCGCTGGTACGCCCGGGCAGGGCTTGGGTGTGTCCGGCAATCATGCCAAGATGACGGGCCATCTGTCCTGCCAGGTATCGCTATGCTGGATGAGTTGTTGCAACGGGTGCAGAACTATCGGCCGCAGGTCTTGCCGGCGCCTGCCGGGTTGCCTGAGGCGGCGGTGCTGGTGCCTATTACCCGTAGCGATGATCCGCAGCTGGTGCTGACCCTGCGTGCCAGTCATCTGTCCACGCATGGTGGCGAGGTGGCGTTTCCCGGTGGTCGGCGTGACCCCGGGGATCACGACCTGCTGCGTACCGCGTTGCGTGAAAGTGAGGAAGAGATCGGCCTGCCGCCTGGCCTGGTGGAAGTGGTAGGGCCGCTCAGTCCGCTGGTTTCGCGCTTTGGCATCAAGGTCACCCCCTATGTGGGCGTGGTGCCGGACTTCGTCGAGTACCAGCCCAATGATGCGGAGATTGCCGCAGTGTTCAGTGTGCCGCTGGCGTTTTTTCGTGAAGATCCGCGGGAAGTCACGCACCGTATCGATTATCAGGGACGTAGTTGGTATGTGCCCAGCTACCAGTACAATGACTATAAAATCTGGGGCTTGACCGCGATCATGGTGGTTGAGCTGGTTAACCTGCTGTACGACGCCGATATTCGCCTGGATCGCGAGCCGGCTTCGTACATCCGCCTGCGTTGAGTCGGGCGGCGCCGAGGAGAGGACAAGCTGATGATCTACCGACTGGGTGAGGCCTGTGTCGAGCTGCACCCGCAGAGCTGGGTGGCACCCAATGCCGTGCTGGTAGGCAAGGTGCGCCTGCAGGCCGGTGCCAGCGTCTGGTTCAACGCGGTATTGCGTGGTGACAACGAGCTGATCGACATTGGCGAACACAGCAATGTGCAGGACGGTGCGGTCATGCATACCGATATGGGGTTTCCGCTGACCCTGGGCAAGGGGGTGACGGTGGGTCATAACGCCATGCTGCATGGTTGCAGTGTCGGCGACTACAGCCTGATCGGTATCAATGCAGTCATCCTCAATGGCGCGCGTATCGGCCGGAACTGCATCATTGGCGCCAATGCGCTGATTGCCGAAGGCAAGGTGATTCCCGACGGCAGCCTGGTGATGGGGAGCCCCGGTAAAGTGGTCCGTGAACTGAGTGATCAGCAGAAAAAACTATTGGAAGCCAGTGCCGCGCATTACGTGCACAACGCCCAGCGCTACGCCCGTGAACTTGAGGAGCAAACGCTGTGATGCTTGACGAAAAGCCGGTGGCCTCGCCCTGCGTGCAGATCTGTTCGCTGGATGAAGAGGATGTGTGCATCGGTTGCCATCGCAGTGCCGATGAGATCCGCCGCTGGGGACGTATGGACAATCACGAACGACGGCGTGTACTGCAGATGTGCAATGCACGGGCGCGGGCAGCCGGTGTGCTGATCGAGGTGGCGCCCAGCGCCAGTGGTGATTGCGCCAATTGCACGGCCCAGTGCAACCAGACCTGTTATTGAGGAACCTGTCATGCCGCGTATTGGAACGCCTCTGTCACCTACAGCGACCCGCGTATTGCTGTGTGGCGCCGGTGAGCTGGGCAAGGAGTTGGTCATCGAACTGCAGCGCCTGGGTTGCGAGGTGATCGCGGTCGATCGTTATCCGGACGCCCCGGCGATGCAGGTGGCGCATCGTAGTCATGTGATCGACATGCTTGATGCCGAGTCGCTGCGTGCGGTGGTCGAGAACGAACAACCGCACTATATCGTCCCGGAGATCGAGGCCATCGCCACGGCCACCTTGCTGGAGCTGGAAACAGAAGGCTTTTGCGTGGTACCGACAGCCCGCGCTGCACACCTGACCATGAATCGTGAGGGGATTCGCCGCCTGGCGGCTGAGCAGTTGGGGCTGCCCACCTCTACCTATCGTTTTGCCGACAGTTATGCCGAATATGCCGCGGCGGTTGCCGATATCGGTTACCCCTGCGTGGTCAAGCCGGTGATGAGCTCCTCCGGCAAGGGACAAAGCCTGCTGCGTGCGGCGGAGCAGCTGGAAAGCGCCTGGCAGTACGCGCAGGAAGGCGGACGGGCGGGACGGGGAAGGGTGATCATCGAGGGTTTTGTCGACTTCGACTACGAAATCACCCTGCTGACCGTCCGGCATATCGACGGTACGCATTTCTGTGCGCCGATCGGCCATCGCCAGGTGGCCGGTGATTACCACGAGTCCTGGCAGCCGCAAGCCATGTCGGCACTGGCACTGCAGCGTGCCGAAGCAATTGCTCGGCAGGTTACCGATGCACTGGGTGGGCGCGGCCTGTTTGGCGTAGAACTGTTCGTCAAGGGCGACCTGGTGTGGTTCAGCGAGGTTTCGCCGCGTCCGCACGATACGGGGCTGGTTACCCTGATCTCGCAGGATCTTTCCGAATTTGCCCTGCATGCGCGAGCGATTCTCGGCCTGCCGATTCCACACATTCGCTTGTTGGGGCCCTCCGCTTCGGCGGTGATTCTGGTGCAGGGACAATCGCAGCAGGTCAGCTTCGGTAATCTGCGCGAAGCGCTGGCGGAGCCGGATACGGCATTGCGACTGTTCGGCAAGCCGGAGGTAGACGGTCAGCGGCGCATGGGCGTCAGCCTGGCGCGAGATGAATCCGTGGAGTTGGCGCGTGCCAAGGCCGGACGCGCGGCCCAAACGGTGCGGGTCGAGCTGTGAGCCTGGGGCTGGCGGCCTGGTGGCTGTGCAGCCTGCTATTGGCGCCGCTGTTGCTGCCGTTGGCCTGGTTGACCCGGCGCCGTGCCTTGCGTTTGCCGGTAGCCGGCGGTGAGCCGCAGGGCTTGGTCGAGGGGGATGGCGGCGAGCCTCTGCGTTTGCTGGTGCTCGGCGAGTCGCCGGTGGCCGGGGTGGGCGTTGCCCGGCACTCTGAAGCGCTGGCTGCGCAATTGGCCGCATGTCTCGCACAGGGCTTGCGTCGCCCGGTGAGCTGGCAGGCGCTGGGCGAGAACGGTATCCGTGCCGAACAGGCCTGCCAGCGCCTGTTGCCCGGCATGCCGGCGCAGCCGGTGGATATCCTGTTGTTGGTATTTGGTGTCAACGACACCACCCACCCTGGTTCGGTCCGGCGTTGGCTGGCGGCCATGCGTCAGCTGGCTGAACAGGGCGAGCAGCAGGGCGCGCTGGTGGCGATCAGTGCAGTGCCGCCGTTGCAGCACTTCAGCGCTTTGCCCTGGTTGCTCAGGCAGTGGTTGGGCTGGCGTGGCTGGCTGCTGGATCGTGGGCTGCGTGGCCTGGCGCAGCGCCATGGCTGGCTGCATTGCGCGGTGGCGTTGGGCTTTTCCGCGGACTACCTGGCGCGTGATGGCTACCATCCCTCGGCCCTGGGTTATCGCCAGTGGGCCAGAGGGTTGGCGCCACTACTGATCGAGCGTCTGCGCTGATTGCTGGCTGGCGCGCCAGGCGCGTGCGCGGCTGACCCGATTGCCGGCAGCGTCGAGGATTTCCAGGCGATAGTCGCCAATCTGCAGGCAGACACTGCTCTCCGGGATGCTTTCCAGGGCTTCGGTTATCAGCCCGTTGAGCGTCTTGGGGCCGTCGCAGGGCAGTTCCCAATCGAGTTGGCGATTCAGTTCACGCAGGTTGGTACTGCCTTCGATGATATAGCTGCCGTCGGTCTGGGGATGGATTTCCTCGGGTTCGCCGGGGCTGGGCGGGCTGAGTTCGCCGACGATTTCTGCCAGGATGTCTTCCAGGGTGACTACGCCGGTGACATCGCCGTATTCATCGACGACGATGGCAATGCGCCGTTTGTGCTGTTTGAAATTGAGCAGCTGAACCGACAGCGGAGTGCTTTCCGGGACGAAGTAGGGGGGGCGGCAGGCGGACAGCAGCGTGTCCTTGCTCAGCTGGTTATTGGTCAGCAGGCTGGCGACCTGGCGCATATGCACTACGCCTTCGATTTGATTGATGTCGCCGCGGTAGACCGGTAAGCGGGTATAGGGGGTGTTGCGCAGTTGTTCGCTGATATGTTCCAGGCTGTCATTCAGATCGATGCCTTGCACCTCGTGGCGCGGCACCATGATGTCGTCGACGCGGATCATTTCCAGGTCGAGTACGCCCAGCAGCATGTTCTGCCGGCTGGGTGACAGGCTGCTGCCGGCCTCCCGGACCACACTGCGTAACTCCTCGGTGGAGAGGTGTTCGCCGTGGCGCTGCGCCGGGTCGATACCCAGCAGGCGCAGCAAGACATTACTGATTGCGCTGGTCGTCCATACCACCGGATAAAGCAGGCGTTGCAGCATGAGCAGTACATGGCTGGCGGGGAAAGCCACCAGCTCTGGGCGCAGGGCGGCCAGGGTCTTCGGGGTGATCTCGCCGAAGATCAGTACCACCACGGTCAGGACTGCCGTGGCCACGGCAATCCCGGCCTCGCCCCAGATGTTCACGGCCAACACCGTGGCGATCGATGCGGCGAGGATGTTGACGATGTTGTTGCCGACCAGGATGGTCCCCAGCAGGCGATCAGGGCGCTCCAGCAGGCGCGTGGCGCGTCGTGCTCCGCGGTGTCCCTGGCGATCGAGATGGCGCAGGCGATAGCGGTTGAGGCTGAGCATGCTTGTCTCGGAGCTGGAGAAAAACGCCGAGCAAATGATCAAAAAGACCAGCAGGCCAAACAGGTAGGTAGTGTGCATGTCGTCCACGCGTGGGAATCAGAGGTGAACGATGAATTCACGAACCAGCTTGCTGCCGAAGTAGGCCAGCATCAGCAGGCAGAAGCCGGCCAGGGTGCCGCGGATGGCTGTATGTCCGCGCCAGCCGAGCTGCCAGCGCCCCCACAGCAGGCCAGCGAAGACGATCCAGGCAAAGCCGGAGAGGAGTGTCTTGTGGGCCAGGTGCTGGGCCATCATGTTTTCCATGAACAGCCAGCCGGAGAGCAGTGACAGGGTAAGCAGACCCCAGCCCGCCCAGAGGAAGCCAAACAGCAGGCTTTCCATGGTTTGCAGGGGAGGGAAGTTACGAATCAGTCCCGATGGGTGCTTGTTCTTCAGTTGGTGATCCTGCAGTTGCAGGAGCAGGGCCTGGAACATGGCGATGGTCAGCAGGCCGTAGGCGCAGATCGACAGGAGGATGTGCAGCATCACGCCAGGCTGGTGGGTCAGTGGATTGCTGCTGCCGCTCGGTGCGAATTGCGCACCGAGTACGGTCAGGGCGCCCATCGGTAGCAGAGGAATCAGCAGGTTTTCCAGTGGCATCCTGAAGCTGGCCAGCAGGGTCAGCAGAATGACGGTGGCACTGACCAGGCTGCCGGCGTTGAAGAATTCCAGATGTAGCTGGCCATTGGGCAACAGATGCTGCGACAGGCTGAGCATGTGGCTCAGCAGGCCGAGCAGGCCAAGGCCACAGAGCAGGCGCGTGTTGGGGCGCAGGCGGCGGCTGAGGTGGGAGATCTGGTAGCCGGCGGCGCCGAGATACAGAACGGCGGCGATCAGGCTGGGTAGCAACGAGTGCATAAGTCCTTGTCTGGCGAGCTCAGAAGGCGGCCAGTTTGGCATATAACCGGGCAACGGTGAAAGAGCACGGGCGGTGTTGGCTGCTGCTGCTCTTGGGTATACTTGCCGCCCTGCCGCAGTCCCGCGCAAAGGAATCTTCATGTTCGACAATCTCACAGATCGCCTTTCCCAGACGCTTCGCCATGTCACCGGCAAGGCCAAGCTCAGTGAAGACAATATCAAGGACACGCTGCGCGAAGTGCGCATGGCCCTGCTTGAGGCCGATGTGGCGCTGCCAGTGGTCAAGGACTTCGTGGCCAAGGTCAAGGAGCGTGCCGTCGGTAGCGAGGTGTCCAAAAGCCTGACGCCGGGCCAGGCCTTCGTGAAGATCGTCCAGGCCGAACTGGAAGCCATGATGGGCTCGGCCAATGAGGACCTGGCGCTGAATGCAGCGCCGCCGGCAGTGATTCTCATGGCGGGCCTGCAGGGTGCCGGCAAGACCACTACCGTGGGCAAGTTGGCGCGCTTCCTTAAAGAGCGTAAGAAAAAGTCGGTCATGGTGGTGTCGGCGGACGTCTATCGTCCGGCAGCTATCAAACAGCTGGAAACCCTGGCGGGCGAAGTAGGGGTCACCTTCTTTCCGTCGGATGTTTCGCAAAAGCCGGTGGCGATTGCCGAAGCAGCCATTCGTGAGGCCAAGCTCAAGTTCATCGATGTGGTGCTGGTGGATACGGCGGGTCGCCTGGCTATCGATAGCGAAATGATGGCCGAGATCCAGCAACTGCATGCGGCTATCCGGCCGGTGGAGACGCTGTTCGTGGTCGATGCCATGACCGGCCAGGATGCCGCCAATACTGCGCGGGCCTTCAATGAGGCACTGCCGCTGACCGGCGTGGTGCTGACCAAGGTGGATGGTGATGCGCGCGGCGGTGCGGCGCTTTCGGTGCGGGCGATCACCGGTAAGCCGATCAAGTTTCTCGGCATGGGCGAGAAGAGCGAGGCGCTCGATCCCTTCCATCCGGATCGCGTGGCGTCGCGCATCCTGGGTATGGGTGACGTGCTCAGCCTGATTGAACAGGCCGAACAGAACCTGGATCGCGAGAAGGCCGAGAAGCTCACCAAGAAGCTTAAGAAAGGTAAAGGCTTCGACCTTGAGGACTTCCGCGATCAGTTGCAGCAGATGAAGAACATGGGCGGCCTCGGTGGCCTGATGGACAAGCTGCCGTCGATTGGCGGGGTCAACCTGGGCAAGATCGAGGGTGCCCAGGGGGCTGCGGAGAAGCAGTTCAAGCAGATGGAGGCGATCATCAACTCGATGACGCCCGCGGAGCGTCGTGATCCGGAAATCATCAGCGGCTCGCGCAAGCGGCGTATTGCCCTGGGTTCCGGCACCCAGGTACAGGACGTCGGGCGGCTGATCAAGCAGCACAAGCAGATGCAGAAAATGATGAAGAAATTCACTGCCAAGGGCGGCATGGCCAAGATGATGCGCGGTCTCGGCGGCATGATGCCGGGCGGCCTGCCGAAGCTTTGAGAGAGGCGCGTCAACGGCTTGCCGGCCTTGGCGCTTGCGGCTTGACGCTTTAGCTCTTAGAATACGCGGCCTTTCGGGCACTAGGGCCCGGTGTGGCATTTGGTTTTGCAAGCACCTACAGGAACGAAGTTCACATGGTAACTATTCGTCTCGCTCGCGGCGGCTCCAAGAAGCGCCCGTTCTACCACCTGACCGTGACCAACAGCCGCAATGCGCGCGACGGTCGTTTTGTTGAGCGCGTTGGCTTCTTCAACCCGGTTGCGACTGGCGCTGAAGTCAAGCTGTCGGTCAACCAGGAGCGCGTAAGCTACTGGCTGAGCCAGGGCGCGCAGCCGTCTGAGCGTGTTGCTCAGCTGCTGAAGGAAGCTGCCAAGGCTGCTGCCTGAGCACGCTTATGAATACTGTGCCGGCCCCGGCCGAAGACCTCATCGTCCTCGGCAAGATTGTTTCGGTGCATGGCATTCGCGGTGAGATAAAGGTGTATTCCTTTACCGATCCGCTGGACAACCTGCTCGACTATCGTTGCTGGATCCTGCAGCGTGACGGCGAGCGCAAAGAGGTTGAACTGGTCAGTGGTCGCCTGCAGGGCAAGGTCCTGGTGGCGAAGCTGCGTGGTCTGGATGATCGTGAGGTGGCGCGTACTTACGCCGGCTTCGAGATCTGTGTGCCGCGCGCCTTGTTGCCGTCGCTCGACGATGGTGAATACTACTGGTACCAGTTGCAGGGTCTGCGGGTGATCAATCAGGACGGACATCTGTTCGGCCGGGTCGACCATCTGCTGGAAACCGGCGCCAATGATGTACTGGTGGTCAAGCCCTGCCCGGGCAGTCTGGATGATCGCGAGCGCTTGCTGCCCTATACCGAGCAGTGTGTGCAGCGTATCGACCTGGCTAGCGGGGAGATGCAGGTCATCTGGGATGCGGAATTCTGACTTTGCCGGTGTCTCATGCAGGTTGAAGTCATCACGCTGTTTCCCGAGATGTTCGCGGCCATCAGCGAGTACGGCATTACCAGCCGTGCGGTCAGGCAGGGTTTGCTTCGGCTGAACTGCTGGAATCCGCGCAGCTACACCGAAGATCGCCACCACACTGTGGATGATCGGCCCTTCGGCGGTGGCCCCGGCATGGTGATGAAGATCGAGCCCCTCGAGCGCGCCTTGGCAGCGGCCAGGCAAGCGGCGGGATCGCAGGCCAAGGTTATCTACCTTTCGCCGCAGGGGCAGCCCTTGAAGCAGGCGGGGGTGCGGGCATTGGCGCAGAATCAGGCGCTGATCCTCATCGCAGGCCGCTATGAGGGGATCGACGAGCGTTTCATTGAAACCCATGTCGATGAGGAATGGTCGATTGGCGACTATGTGCTGTCCGGTGGTGAGCTGCCGGCCATGGTGCTGATCGATGCGGTAACGCGGTTGCTTCCCGGGGCCTTGGGCCACGCGGACTCCGCCGAGGAGGACTCGTTCAGCGATGGCCTGCTCGATTGCCCGCACTACACACGACCGGAGGTGTATGCGGGAATACGTGTTCCACAGGTGCTGCTCAGCGGCAACCATGAACACATCCGGCGCTGGCGTTTGCAACAGGCCCTCGGGCGAACCTGGCAACGTCGTGCCGATCTTCTGGATTGCCGCTCGCTTTCTGGAGAAGAACAAGCGCTGCTGGCGGAATTCATCCGCCAGCAGGACGATAGATAACGTATCGATGGCAGGCCCCGATGGCCGGCCTTAGGAGCAGGAAATGACCAACAAGATCATTCAGCAACTCGAAGCTGAACAGATGAACAAAGAGATCCCGGCTTTCGCCCCCGGCGACACCGTGATCGTTCAGGTAAAAGTGAAGGAAGGCGACCGTCAGCGTCTGCAGGCCTATGAAGGTGTTGTGATCGGCAAGCGTAACCGCGGCCTGAACAGCGCGTTCACCGTGCGTAAGATCTCCAACGGCGTGGGCGTGGAGCGTACCTTCCAGACCTACTCGCCGCTGGTCGACAGCATCAGCGTCAAGCGTCGCGGTGACGTACGCAAGGCCAAGCTGTACTACCTCCGTGCGCTGTCCGGCAAGGCCGCGCGCATCAAGGAGAAGCTGGTTTAAGTACCCGCTTTGCTTGGCAAAAGGCAGCCCTCGGGCTGCCTTTTTGTTGTCCGTCATTTGGCGTAAACGCGGTGTTGCAGGTGCTGGTAGGCGCTCCGCGAGTAACGGCACAATGGTTTTTTGCAAGGTGGGAGTGGGCATGTCGAGCCGAGAAGCAGAAATCCAGCGTCGTATGGCGCTGTCGGAAAGCCGGGTGGTCAAGACGGTGTTTCCCTTTACCACCAATCATCACAACACCCTGTTCGGTGGTACGGCGCTGGCCTGGATGGATGAAGTGTCTTTCGTGACCGCCACGCGTTTCTGTCGCTTGCCGTTGGTTACCGTGTCTTCTGATCGCATCGACTTCAAATATCCGATTGCTGCCGGCTCGATCGTCGAGCTGATTGGCCGGGTGATCAAAGTGGGTAATACCAGCCTCAAGGTTGAGGTCGAGGTGTTCGTCGAGGAGATGTACGGGACGGGCCGCGAGCGGGCGATCAGTGGTGTCTTCAGCTTCGTGGCCATTGGTGCCGATAACCGGCCGATTCCGGTGCTGGCGGATAACCTGGGCGAAGGCTGAGGCGATGACGGCGCTGTCCGACGACGAGCAGGAACTGCTGCGCGAGTTCATCGACAGCTTGTGGCTGGAACGTGGCTTGTCGCCGCACACGCGCAACGCCTACCTGACGGACTTGCGAGGCTTTGCGCTGTGGCTGGCCGGTCGCGGCAGCAGCCTGCGTCAGGCGGGTCGTGAGGCGATTCTTGATCACCTCGGTTGGCGTTTGCAGCAGGGCTATCAGGCACGATCGACGGCGCGCCTGCTGTCGGCGCTACGTACCTTTTATCGCTATCTGCTGCGTGAGCGGCTGATCGACGAGGATCCTACCCTGCAGGTGGAGTTGCCACAGCTGGGCAAGCCCTTGCCGAAGAGCCTTTCCGAAGCTGAGGTTGAGGCGTTGCTGGCGGCGCCGGACATTGCCGAGCCGCTGGGCTTGCGCGACCGTGCCATGCTCGAAGTGCTGTATGCCTGCGGTCTGCGAGTCAGCGAGCTGGTGGCGCTGAGTCTGGAGCAGATCAACCTGCGCCAGGGCGTGCTGCGCGTGTTGGGCAAGGGCAGCAAGGAGCGCCTGGTGCCGTTGGGCGAGGAGGCGCTGATCTGGCTGCAGCGTTATCAGGCCGAGGCGCGGGGCCTGTTGTTGGCTGGGCGGCCGAGCAGCGTGCTGTTCCCCAGCCAGCGTGGCGAGCAGATGACCCGCCAGACCTTTTGGCACCGCATCAAGTTGCATGCGCGCCATGCCGGTATTCTCAAACCGTTGTCGCCGCATACCCTGCGTCATGCCTTTGCCACCCACCTGCTCAACCATGGCGCTGACCTGCGTGTTGTGCAGTTGTTGCTCGGGCATAGCGACCTGTCCACCACGCAGATCTATACCCATGTGGCCAAGGCCCGCCTGCAGGCGCTGCATGCCGCGCATCACCCGCGTGGTTGATTGCCATTTGCCGCGCCCGACAACGCGCCATGCCGCTTCTGTGATAGGCTTGCGCGACTTTGCATAGGAGTAATTCATGGCTGTTTTCCGTCGCCTGGCCACTGCTGCGCTGGGCCTTGCCATCGTCGCTGGCGTACATGCCGCCGATGCTCAACAGAACATCCGTCAGGCCCTGGGAAAACTGCAGTCGGACCTGGTGATCGAGCAGATCGAGCCCAGTCCGCTGGAAGGTCTGTATCAGGTGCAGCTCAAGGGCGGCCGGGTCCTGTATGCCAGTGCCGATGGGCGTTATCTGATGCAGGGCTACCTGTTCGAATTGCCGGAGCAGGGTAGCCCGCGCAACCTCACCGAACAGTTGGAAGCCCAGGGCATCGCTCGCGAAATCAATGGCCTGCCTGCGGCCGACATGGTCGTGTTCAAGGCGGTGGGCGAGCGCAAGACGCATATCACGGTGTTTACCGACACCGACTGTGGCTATTGCCAGAAGCTGCACAGCGAGGTGCCGGAGCTCAATCGTCGCGGCATCGAAGTGCGCTATCTGGCCTTCCCGCGCCAGGGGCCGGGTAGTCATGGCTACAACACGCTGGTCAATGTCTGGTGTGCCAAGAATCCACAAGAGGCCATGAACCAGGCCAAGGCGCGTCAGGAGATTCCTGCGGCCAGTTGTGCGCACCCGATCGACAAGCAGTTCCTGCTCGGCCAGAGCATTGGCGTCAACGGCACGCCAGCGATCGTCCTGGCCAACGGGCAGATGATTCCGGGTTACCAGCCGGCGCCGCAGTTGGCGAAACTGGCCTTGCAAGCCCGCTAAGCCGGGCTGCGGCCTTCGTTGACTAACGATCTGCCGCTTCGTAAGGTGCGGCTCTTTTCCTGCAGCCGAGGCTCGCCACGGCTGCTTTTGCAGTGATGATGGGGAGTTTCAGCGTGAAACCGGTGAAAGTAGGCATCTGTGGCTTGGGTACCGTCGGTGGCGGTACCTTCAATGTACTCAAACGTAATGCCGAGGAGATTGCCCGCCGTGCCGGGCGGGGCATTGTCGTTGCCCAGATTGCCGCGCGTGACACCAACCCGAAGTGCGATACCGGCGCTACACCCATCACCGCCGACGTCTTCGAGCTGGTCAACAACCCGGAAATCGATATCGTCATCGAGCTCATCGGTGGCTACACCATTGCCAAGGAGCTGGTGCTCAAGGCCATCGAGAATGGCAAGCACGTGGTCACCGCCAACAAGGCACTGATCGCCGTGCATGGCAACGAGATCTTTGCCAAGGCCCGCGAAAAGGGCGTCATCGTCGCCTTCGAAGCCGCTGTGGCGGGTGGTATCCCGGTGATCAAGGCGATCCGCGAGGGCTTGGCCGCCAACCGTATCAACTGGCTGGCCGGCATCATCAACGGCACCGGCAACTTCATCCTCACCGAGATGCGTGAGAAAGGCCGGGCCTTCGCTGATGTGCTGAAAGAAGCGCAGGCGCTGGGTTATGCCGAAGCCGATCCGACCTTTGACGTGGAGGGTATCGATGCCGCCCACAAGCTGACCATCCTGGCGTCCATTGCCTTTGGTATTCCGCTGCAGTTCGACAAGGCCTACACCGAGGGCATTACCCAGCTGACCAGTGCCGACGTCAACTACGCCGAAGCGCTGGGCTACCGCATCAAGCACCTGGGTGTGGCTCGCCGCACCGAAGCAGGCATCGAGCTGCGTGTGCACCCGACGCTGATCCCGGCCGACCGCCTGATCGCCAACGTCAACGGCGTGATGAATGCGGTGATGGTCAATGGCGATGCTGTCGGCAGCACCCTGTACTACGGCGCCGGCGCTGGCATGGAACCGACCGCTTCTGCCGTGGTGGCTGACGTGATCGACGTGGTCCGTGCGCTGACCACTGATCCGCAGAACCGCGTGCCGCACCTGGCCTTCCAGGCCGATCTGCTGTCCGATCACCCGATCCTGCCGATCGCCGAGTGCCAGAGCGCCTACTACCTGCGCATCCAGGTGCAGGACCGTCCGGGTGTGCTGGCCAAGGTGGCGACCATCCTCTCCGAGCGTGGCATCAACATCGAGTCGATCATGCAGAAGGAAGCCGAGGAGCAGGACGGTCTGGTGCCGCTGATTCTCCTTACCCACCGTGTGACCGAACAATCCATGAACGACGCGATCAACGCGCTGGAAGCCCTGGCCGACGTGTCTGGCCCGGTCATGCGTATCCGCGTCGAGCACCTGAATTAAGAAGGGCGAGCACCATGCGCTATATCAGTACCCGTGGCCAGGCACCGGCCCTGAACTTCGAAGATGTGCTGCTGGCTGGCCTGGCTAGCGACGGCGGCCTCTATGTGCCGGAAAACCTGCCGCGCTTTACGCAGGAGGAAATTGCTTCCTGGGCGGATTTGCCGTACCACGAGCTGGCCTTCCGGGTGATGCGCCCGTTCGTCGCCGGCTCCATCGCCGATGCCGATTTCAAGAAAATTCTTGAAGAGACTTACGGCGTGTTCGCCCACCAGGCGGTAGCGCCGCTGCGTCAGTTGGACAGCAACGAGTGGGTGCTCGAGCTGTTCCACGGCCCGACCCTGGCCTTCAAGGACTTCGCCCTGCAGCTGCTCGGCCGCCTGCTTGACCATGTGCTGGCCAAGCGCAACGAGCGCGTGGTGATCATGGGCGCCACCAGCGGCGACACCGGTTCGGCGGCCATCGAAGGCTGCAAGGCCTGCGAAAACGTCGACATCTTCATCATGCACCCGCACAACCGCGTGTCCGAGGTGCAACGCCGGCAAATGACCACCATCCTGGGTGAGAACATCCACAACATCGCCATCGAAGGCAACTTCGACGACTGCCAGGAGATGGTCAAGGCCAGCTTCGCCGACCAGGGTTTCCTCAAGGGCACCCGTCTGGTTGCGGTCAACTCGATCAACTGGGCGCGGATCATGGCCCAGATCGTCTACTACTTCCATGCGGCCTTGCAGCTCGGTGGTCCGGCGCGCTCGGTGGCGTTCTCGGTGCCGACCGGCAACTTCGGCGATATCTTCGCCGGTTACCTGGCGCGCAACATGGGCCTGCCGATCAATCAGTTGATCGTGGCGACCAATCGCAACGACATCCTGCACCGCTTCATGAGTGGCAACCGCTACGACAAGGACACCCTGCACCCGACCCTGTCGCCGTCCATGGATATCATGGTCTCGTCGAACTTCGAGCGCTTGCTGTTCGACCTGCATGGTCGTAACGGCGCGGAAGTGGCTCGTCTGATGGATGGCTTCAAGGCTACCGGCCAGCTGGCCGTGGCTGACGAACGCTGGAGCGAGGCGCGCCGCCTGTTCGATTCGCTGGCGGTGGATGACGCGCAGACTTGCGCGACCATCGCCGAGGTCTATGCGCAGTGTGGCGAGATTCTCGACCCGCATACTGCGATCGGCGTGCGTGCTGCGCGCGAATGCCGGCGCAGCCTGAGCCTGCCGATGGTCACCCTGGGTACCGCGCATCCGGTCAAGTTCCCCGATGCGGTGGAGCAGGCGGGCATCAGCAAGCCGCTGGAGTTGCCGGCGCATCTGGCCGATCTGTTCCAGCGCGAGGAACGTTGCACCGTGCTGGCCAATGACCTGGCCCAGGTGCAGCAGTTCGTCGCTGCCCATGGCAACCGCGGCAAGCCGCTCTGAGTCGCTTGCCGTGCTAGAAGACCGGCCCCTGGTGGGCCGGTTTTTTTTGCCTTTCAGGGCCTGCTGGCGGCCGTGAGACGACGTCGATAGGCGGCCGGGGTTTCTGCGCAGACGTGCTTGAACAGGCGGCTGAAACTGGCCCGGTCGGCATAGCCCACGGCACTGGCGATGTCCTCCAGGCGTGTGCCGGGGTGGCGCAGGGCTTGCTGGGCGGCCAGGATGCGCAGGCGTTGCAGGTAGGCCAGGGGTGTCAGTCCGGTGGCATGGCGGAAACGCCGCAGCAGGGTGCGTGGCGAGCAATGTAGGCGTGCCGCCATGTTCGCCAGATCAATGGGTTCGGCATAGCGTGGTTGCAGCCAGCGCAGCAGTTCCAGCAGTGCGGGATCATCCTGGCGCGGGCTGGGCAGCAGCGGTTGCAGGCGACTCTGGCTGCCGCGCTGGCGTTCGACGACCAGTGCGCCAGCCACCTGTTCGGCGAGCCATGGGCCGCCATGCAGCTCGACAAGGTGCAGGCAGAGATCGACGGCTGCCTGTGCGCCGGCGGAGCTGAAGCGTTGCCCGCTGGCACAGAACAGTTGCTGGCTGCGTAGCTGTACCTGCGGGTAGCGTTGGCGAAACTGACCGGCCAGTGCCCAGTGGGTGGTCGCCTGGCAGCTATCCAGCTGGCCGGCTTCGGCGAGCAGGAAGGCGCTGCTGCACAGGCTGGCCAGGCCCTGTTCGGCGGGGCGTCTGGCCAGCCAGTTGAGCAGTGTGCCGTTGGCTTGGCGAACGGTTGCCTGGTCGCTGCCGGTGGCCGGGAGCATCACCAGATGGGCTGTTTCGGCCACCTCGAGTCCTCCTTCGACATCCAGCAGGGCGTAAGCCAGGCGTACGGGCTGGCCGTCCTGGCTGAAGCGCTGCAGCTTGAAGAGCGGCTGCGCGCTGAGCTGGTTGGCCAGTTGGAAGCATTCATAAGCCTGCGCCAGGCTGGACAGCACAGTATGCGGGCAGACGTACAGGCAGACGGACAGCATGGAGGCTCCTCGATGACCTTGGCGATTATCATCATAAAGTTGTCATTATCGCCAATAGCCGTACACCTGAATGACTGCGCATACTGTGCTCCTCTGTCGAGGAGATGACCTTCATGCACGCTGCTTCGCTCGCCGTTCTGCAACGTTTCTACCAGGCCCTGCAGCGTGGGGATGGCGAGGCCATGGCGGCCTGCTATCACCCGCAGGCGCGCTTTCATGATCCGGCCTTCGGTACGCTGCAGGGGGCTGAGGTGGGCGATATGTGGCGCATGCTGTGTGCGCGTGCGGAGGGCTTGCAGGTGACCTTCCAGGTGCGCGAGGCCACTGTGCAGCGTGCTCGGGTGGACTGGCAGGCGCGCTATCGATTCAGTCGCAGCGGACGTTGGGTGAACAATCGGATTCGTGGCGAGTTCGTACTGCGCGATGGCTTGATTGTCGAGCACCGTGATCATTTCGCTGTTTGGCGCTGGGCGCGCCAGGCCCTGGGTGCGCCGGGCTGGTGGCTGGGCTGGACACCCTGGCTGCAAGGGCAGGTACGTCGCCAGGCGCGTGCGGGGCTGGCTGCCTGGCGTGCTAGCGCGGCGCCAGGCTAATACTCAGTTGGCGCTCTAGGCGGCTGAATTGATCGCTGCTGGCGTAATGGGCGTAGTCCAGGCGCTCTACCTGCAGCGCATGCTGTGGCATGGGCAGTGCGGCGAGGCGCTGGCGCAGGGTGGCGGCGGCGATGCGCTGGCGATACAGGCCCAGGGTGATGTGGGCGATGTACTCGGCCTGGCGGATTTCCCGGCTGCCGGCGGCGAGCGCCTGGCGCCAGTTGGCCAGGTGTTGTTGCGGGTCGTACACGGGAATGAAGGCGGCACTGGCAAAGCTGTCCGCTGCGCCCAGGGGTAGCACGCAGGCGCTGCCAGCGCGCGGGCGCAGGTGCTGCAACTGGCTGTCGAGCCGGGCCGGGGTGAAGTCGTCAGCGTAGCGCTGGTTGGCCTGCGGGAAGCCGCAGACGAACAGGGTCAGGTGCGGCTGGCGCGCGCCGGGTGGGTGCAGCAGATCGGCCAGCTGTTCCTGCAGGTGCTGGATATAGGCAAGCAGTGCGGGCTGCTGCACCTCGACCATCCACACCGCGTAGTGCGGGCGGCCGCGATGCCACCGCGGGTAGTCACGCAGCTCCGCCGGCAGCGTGTGCCGGGGAAACTGTGCGGCGTCGATCTGGCGCATCTGCTCAGATCGCGCCCTGTGCGCGCAGTGCGGCGATCTGCGCGGCATCGTAGCCGAGCTCGCCGAGCACCTGCTGGTTGTGTTCGCCGAGCGCCGGCCCGGTCCACGCTACGCTGCCGGGGGTCGCGCTGAGCTTGGGGACAATACCCGGCATGCGGAAGGGCTGGCCGTCCGGCAGGCGTGCGCTGAGGAACATCTCGCGGGCCAGGAACTGCGGGTCGTTGAACATGTCGGCGGCCGAATAGATGCGGCTGGCCGGCACCTCGGCGCGCAGCAGCACGGCCTCCACCTCGGCCAGCGGCAGGCTGGCGGCCCAGCGGTCGATCACCCCGTAGAGTTCGTCGCGGCGCGCATCGCGGCCGGCGTTATCGGCCAGGTCGGGGGCATCGGCCAGGTCGTCGCGGCCAATGGCGCGCATTAAGCGCTGGAAGATCGCATCACCGTTGGCGCCGATCTGGATGTGTTTGCCGTCGGCGCAGGTGTGGATGGACGACGGAGTGATGCCGGGCATGATGTTGCCGCTGCGCTCACGGATGAAGCCGAATACATCGAACTCCGGGACCATCGATTCCATCATGGCAAACACCGCTTCGTAGAGCGCCACGTCCACCACCTGGCCCAGGCCGCCATTTACTTCGCGCTGGCGCAGCGCCATCAGCGCGCCAATCACCCCCCACAGGGCGGCAATGGAGTCGCCGATGCTGATGCCGGTGCGTACCGGCGGGCGGTCGGCGAAGCCGGTGATGTAGCGCAGGCCGCCCATCGACTCGCCGACCGCGCCAAAGCCCGGCTGGTCCTTCATCGGCCCGCTCTGGCCGAAGCCAGACAGGCGCAGCATGACCAGCCTGGGGTTGAGTGCATGCAGCTCGTCCCAGCCGAGGCCGAGTTTCTCCAGCACGCCGGGGCGGAAGTTCTCGATCAGGATGTCTGCCCCGGCGAGTAGCTCCCTGAGTACCTGGCGGCCTGCCTCGTGCTTGAGGTTGAGGGTTATGCAGCGCTTGTTGCGCGCCTGTACCAGCCACCACAGCGAGGTGCCTTCATAGAGCTTGCGCCATTTGCGCAAAGGGTCGCCGCCTTCGGGTGATTCGACCTTGATGACCTCGGCGCCGAATTCGGCGCAAATCCGCGAGGCGAAGGGGCCGGCGATCAGGCTGCCGAGTTCGATGACCTTGAGGCCGGCGAGGGGCTTGTCGTGCTGCATGGCAAGGGTTCCGGGAGGCATGGATGGCGGCAAGCCTAAGCCATCGGGCTGGCGATGCGAAGTGCTGGCCGGGTTTTCTGCTTGCGACCTAGTTGGCGCTGGGGTGGGGCCTTCTGGGGTTTAATGGCCGCCCCGGATGGTTCTTCAGAAAAACTTACATGTGATGGATTGATTCATTACATGTAAGTGGTTAGGCTGCCGCCATGGAAAGCAAATCGTCAGCACATTATCAGCGTCTGTATCGCCAGCGCCTGCGTGAGCAGGGGCTGGTCAAGAAGGAGGTGTGGATACTGCCCGAGCACGCCCCGCAGTTGCTGGCGTTCGAGCGTAGGTTGCGCCAGCCTCGCGCGATGCTGGCTTCTATGGAAAAGGAGGAAGGTATGCAAAGACCCCAGGTATGGACTGCCCAGGCATTGCACGATGCATTACTGGCGGCGCCGCTGTTTGTCTCTGGCCAGGCAACGGTCGAGCTGATTCAGGGTGCGGATGCCAGTTTGCATCTGTGCATGCGCGAATACGGCGATCTGCCGCTGTTCGTCGCCGTGTATGGCGAGCAGATCATCGTCGAGGCGTTGCTCTGGCCAGCTGACGATGTGCGCGACCTGGTGGCCTTCAACGAGGAAGTGCTGCGCACCCACAAGCTCTTCCCGTTGTCGTCGATCGGCCTGGAGAAGCTGGCTGATGGGCGTGAGGGCTACACCATGTTCGGCGCGTTGAGCGCTTCCTCGGGGCTGGCCGATATCCTCCTGGAGATCGAGCTGCTGGCCGACAACGTGATCAAAGCCACTGAAGCCTACGAAGGCTTCCTCAAGGCCTGAGCCTGCAAGGAGAGATGCGATGAACGTCTGGAGCAAACTGCTGACGGCGCTGCGTGGTGGTGCCAACGAAATGGGTGAGGCGGTGGTGGATAGCCAGGCCTTGCGAATCCTCGATCAGGAAATCCGTGATGCCGACCTGGAGCTGCGCCGTTCACGTGAAGCGCTGGCCGAGATCATGGCCAAGCAGAAGCTGGCGGCTGAGCGGGTGGCCAAGGTAGCGGCGCAGGTGGCCGAGTACGAAAACTATGCGCTGAAGGCACTGCAGGCCGGTAACCAGTCGCTGGCTCACGAAGTGGCAGAGAAGATTGCCCAGCTGGAGAGCGAGCAGGCGGCCGAGCAGGAGCACAACCAGGCCTATGCGGCGAGTGTCGAGCAACTGCGCCGTGCGGTCGGCCAGGCCGAGGCAAACATCAAGCGCCTCAAGCAGCAGGTGGACATGGTCAAGGCTACCGAAAGCGTGCAGAAGGCCCAGTTGGCGGTAGCCCAGCGCTATGGTGGTTCGCAGGCCAAGCTGCACACGGCGGTAGAGTCGCTGGAGCGAATCAAACAGCAGCAGGCCGAGCGGGCGGCGCGCATGCAGGCCGCCGATGAGCTGGCCGCTGGCAGTGCCCCGGACGACAGCCTGCAGGCCAAGCTGCGTGAAGCCGGGATTCTCGCCGAGTCGAGCAGTGCCGAGGCCGTTCTGGCGCGCCTCAAGGGACGCCAGGGCGACTGAGTTCACGCGTTAGTTGCCGGCGGGCTGCTTGGCCCGCCGTTGCCGTCAGGGAAAGGGAGAGTCATGGACGTTTTTGTGCAGACCGCACTGTCGTTTCCAACGGTGCTGTTCAGCTTTCTGATGTGTCTGGCCATGCTCTATTGGTGTGTGGCCGCGCTGGGCATTCTGGAAGTCGATCTGCTGGATATCGAGGCGGATTCCGCACTGGACTCCGTGCAGCCGGAAGGGCTGGCCGGGCTGTTGCTGCGCCTCGGGCTGAATGGCGTACCGGTGACCCTGGTGCTCAGCCTGCTGTTCTTCTTCGCCTGGCTGGCGAGCTATTTCGTCGAACTGTTGCTGCTCAGCCATCTGCCGCTGGGCGTGCTGCGCTATCCGTTGGGCTTGCTGGTGGCGCTGGCTGCCCTGGCCCTGGCGGTGCCGCCCAGTGCGCTGCTGTGTCGCCCGCTACGTCCGCTGTTCCTCAAGCTGCAAGCCACCACCAGTAAATCGGTGCTGGGGCAAATCGCCGTAGTGCGTAGCGGGCGAGTCACTCTGCAGCATGGTGAGGCCGTGCTGGAAGATGGTGGCGCCGGCCTGATCCTGCGAGTGCGGGCTGACGAAGCGCGCGGCTTCAAACGGGGCGACCGTGTGGTGTTGCTGGAGTATCTGGAGGGCGAGCACGCCTACCGGGTCATTACCGAGGACGAGTTCCAGGGACGCTGAGCCCTGACTCACGCATAGTGTCAAAGGAGATTGATTGTAATGAGCTATGAGCTGCTGATGCCCTTCCTGACTGGAGTGGGGCTGTTCTTCCTGCTGATCTTCGGCTTCTTCGTGTTGTTCAAGGCCTTCTATATCAAGGTTCCGCAGGGCACGGCGCTGATCGTCAACGACATGTCTGCCACGCCCAAGGTGCACTTCACCGGTGCGCTGGTCTATCCGGTGATCTATCTCAAGGAGTTCATGAAGATCTCCCTGATTACCCTGGAAGTCGACCGCCGCGGCAAGGACGGACTGATTTGCCGCGACAACCTGCGTGCCGATATCACCGTGGCGTTCTACCTGCGGGTCAACGAGACCCAGGAAGACGTGCTCAAGGTGGCCAAGGCGATTGGTGTGGATCGCGCTTCCGACCGGGCAGCGGTCAATGAGCTGTTCAATGCCAAGTTCTCCGAGGCACTGAAAACCGTCGGCAAGCAATTCGACTTTGTGCAGCTGTTCGAAGAGCGGCAGAGCTTCCGCGATCGTATCGTCGAGGTGATCGGCAACGACCTCAACGGCTATGTGCTGGAAGACGTGGCCATCGACTACCTGGAACAGACGCCGAAGATGTCGCTGGACCCGACCAACATCCTCGATGCCGAAGGTATCCGCAAGATCACCCAGCTGACTGCCGCGCAGAACGTCATCACCAACGAGCTGGAGCGCAACGAAGAGCTGGCGATCAAAAAGAAAAACGTCGAGACCCGCGAGGCGACCCTGGCCCTGGAACGCCAGCAGGCCGATGCCGAGGCGCGGCAGAAGCGTGAGATCGAAACCATCCGTGCCCGCGAGGAAGCGGAAACCCTGAAGGTGCGTGAGGAAGAGCGCCTGAAGGCGGAACAGGCACGCATCCAGACTCAGCAGGAGCTGGATATCCGCGCCGAGAACCATCAGCGCGAGGTGGAAGTGGCCCAGCAGAACCGCCAGCGCGCCGTGGTCATCGAGGTGGAGAAGGTGACGCGTGCCAAGGACCTGGAAATCGTCGCCCGCGAGCGCGAGGTCGAACTGCAGCGCATCGAAAAGGAAAAGGCGCTGGAAGAAGAGCGCAAGAACATTGCCGCAGTGGTTCGCGAGCGGGTGGCGGTAGAGAAGACCGTGGCCCAGGAAGAGGAACGCATCAAGGAGGTGCGCGAAGTCTCCGAAGCGGAGCGCCTCAAGCAGGTAACCGTGCTGCAGGCCCAGGCCGAAGCCGAGCAGGAGCTGGTGCGCCAGGTCAAGCAGGCCGAAGCCGACGAAACCCGCTCCAAGCACAAGGCCGTGGAAATCAACAACCTGGCCCAGGCTGAGCTGGAAGCCGCGGCCAAGCAGGCTGAGGCCAAGAAACGCCTGGCCGAAGGTATCGAGGCCGAGCGTGCCGCGCCGGGCCTGGCCGATGCGCGGGTGTTGGAAGTCACCGCCGCGGCGCGCGAGAAGGAGGGCCTGGCCGAAGCACGCGTCAAGGCCGAGCAAATGATTGCCGAGGCCAAGGGTGAGCAGGAGAAGGGCCTGGCCGAAGCGCGTGTCCTGGAAGCCCAGGCGGCTGCCAAGGAAAAGGATGGCCTGGCCGAAGCCAAGGTGCTGGAAGAGAAACTCGGCGCCCAGGCGCGGGGCGAGCAGCAGCTGGGCACCGCCAAGGCCCAGGCGACCAAGGATCTGGGTACGGCCGAGGCGGATATCCTCCTGCAGCGCCTGAATGCCGAGGCCGAGGGCCTGGGCAAGAAGTTCGGTGCCCTGGATGCGCTCAGCGACAGCGCGCGGCAGCACGAGGAGTTCCGCATGCAGCTGGAGAAGAACTTCGAGGAGGCCATGGCCGCGATTGCCGCCAACAAGGACATTGCCAAGGACCAGGCCGAGGTGCTGGCCACCGCGCTGGCCAAGGCGAAGATCGAGATCGTTGGTGGCGAGGGCGACTTCTTCAACTCTTTCGCCAAGTCGTTGTCGGTAGGCAAGGCCATCGAAGGCGTGGTTGGCAAGAGCCCGGTCGTCCAGGACGTGCTGGCCCGCCTGCTGGCCGGCAAGGCACCCAGCAGCGCGGTGCTTGCCGAGCGCCCGCTCGACGGTGCCGCTCCGGCCGCCGGGGCCTGACCTGCTCGGGCGGGCCGTGCGGCCCGTCCGGCCACTCTTTCCAGTTCCCGCCCGGAGGGGCGGGGGCCTGACGCCGCAGATTCAGGATGACCAGTATGTCGGACGCTCAAGCACCGCAAACCCAGGACCTAGTGGACAAGGCGGTCGCCGCCGGTGGCGCCTACGAGGTGTTGCACAAGCGCCTGCACGAGCAGGGCCAGCGTCTGCAGCAGATCAGCGAGCAGCTCAACCAGCAGCGCCTGGAGACGTTCGGCAGCAGCCAGATGGCGGTCAGCGCACGGCTGCGGATCCGTACCGAAAACAACTGCATTGCCCGTGACATCGTGCAGGTCGGCGATTGCCTGCTGTTCGGCTACAACGTGTTCCTCGGCCTGAAGAAGGAAACCCGTGTCGAGGACGTGTTCTCCCTGTATCGCCTGGTCGAGCAGGAGGAAGGCTACGAGGCCGAAGCCGTGCCGCTGGCGGGCAGCTTCCTGGCTCAGGCCAGCTTCGTTGCCGACTTCAACGAGCTGTACAGCTACTACAAGAACACCCGCCTGCTGCAGTTGGTGGTGCGTGACGGCAAGCTGCTGGCGAGCTTCCAGATCGGCGAGCGGGTCAGTGATCTGCGCGTGTTCCGCTGGTCGATCTCGGTCGACGGGCAGGACATCCGCTACATCGACAATCGTGGCGAGCGTGACATCGCCTTGCCCGCCCCCTTTGACTTCGAGTGGCAGAAGTGCACGCGCGACAGCGTGGTCAACGGCCGCCACCCGCACCTGAATATCCTCGATACCCTGTTTGTCGAAACCATCGGCGGTGACCTGACCGTCAAGATCGAGAACAACACCAATGACGGCTTGGGCATCTACCGCGAGCCGGTACAGGACAAGACCCAGTCGCTGGATGATGCGCAGGTCGAATATGCCCGCGTGGGCGGGCTGATCCTCCTGAAGATCCTCCCGTATCGCGAAGAGCACTGGCGCTATCTGGTGTTCAACAGCCTGAACGGTACGGTCGAGCGTATCGACGCCATCGGCCTGGCCTGCGTCCAGCTGCCGGAAGACCACGGCATCATCTTCCCCGGTGGCTATTACCTGCAGAGTGGCGAGCACAAGACCTTCGAGCAGTCGATGGCCGGCATGCGCTTCAAGCGCGCGGTACGCTCGCCCAATGGCGAGGATGTGCTGTACATCTTCTATCACCCGGAGGAAGGCCGGGCGGTATTGCTCTGCTACAACCTGATCACCCGCCAGTTGCAGAACCCGCTGTTCGGCCACGGCTATGCGCGCCTGGAGGATGGCCGCATGGTGATCTTCGCTGCGGAAAACGAGCCGACGCGCATCCATCCCATGCAGGTCTGGCAAACGCCGTTCTGTACCGCCGAATATGCCGCACGCCAGCCGGCACGCAGCGGCCTGCTGGGCAAGATCGGCAACGCCGAGCTGGTGCGCGGCATCTCCGACCTCTACGCGCTGAGCCGCGAGATCGATAGCCCGGCGGTTTCCCTGCAGCGCTACGCGGCGCTTTGCCAGCAGACCCGCCGCTTGTTCGATGCCTATCACTGGCTGAGCCATGCACAACTGACCGGGCTGGCGCCCCTGTTGCGTGAGATCACCGCCACCGCCGAACTGGTGCTCGACGAGTATGAGAAGGTCGAGAGCATCCGCCAGCAATCGGCCAAGGCCATGCAGGACGCCGAGAGCCGCCACAAGGCCCTGCTCGATAGCCTGCTGCCGGATAGCTGGGAGCAGGCGCAGAGCTTTGTCGACGCGCTCAATGGCATCACCACCCAGCGCGGTCTGCTCCTGACCATCCGCGAGTACCGCTACATCGACCTGGCACGCCTCGACGTGATGGAGGCCGAGTTGCTCGCCGCCCAGGAGCGGGTATCGGCGGCCACCGCGACCTTCCTCGCCGGCGATGCCGCCCTGCAGCCGTTTGTCAGCCGCCTGCATAGCCTTGACGAGCAGGCGCAGAAGGCCGCCAGCGTGGTGCAGCTGGCCGAGCCGTTAGCGGCCCTGCAGACCATGGCCGCCGACCTGGACATGCTGTCCGCGCTGATGGCCTCGCTGAAGATCGACGACGCTACCCAGCGTACACGCATCGTCGAATCCATCTCCGAGATCTATGCCCGCCTCAACCAGGCCAGGGCGCGTGCCGAACAGCGGCGCAAGGGGCTGGGCTCGGCGGAGAGCGTGGCGCAGTTCGGTGCGCAGTTCAAACTGTTCAGCCAGGGCATCACCAATGCCTTGGGGCAGGCGCAGGACCCGGAGCGTTGCGACGAGCAGCTGGCCCGTCTGCTGGTGCAGCTGGAGGAGCTGGAGAGCCAGTTCGGTGACCAGGAACAGTTCCTCGGCGACATCCTGGCCAAGCGCGAGGAGCTGCTGGAAACCTTCGAGGCGCACAAGCAGGCGTTGCTTGATGAGCGCCAGCGCAAGGCGCAAGGCGTACTGGAGGCGGCCCGGCGTATCCTCGACAGCCTGGCCCGGCGTACCGCGCGCTTCACCCGGGCCGAGGAACTCAACGCCTTCTTCGCCGCCGATCCGCTGATTCTCAAGCTGCGCGAGATGATCGAGCGCCTGCGCGCGTTGCAGGACAGCGTCAAGGCCGACGACATCGAGGCGCGCCTCAAGGGGGCCCGCGACCAGGCGGTACGCGCGCTGCGCGACAAGAGCGAGCTGTTCGAAGAGGGTGGCAACGTCATCAAGCTCGGTCCGCGCCACCGCTTCAGCGTCAACAGCCAGGAACTCGACCTGACCCTGCTGCCGCGTGGTGAGCAGTTGTACCTGCACCTGACCGGTACCGACTTCCTCGAACCGCTGGCCAATGCCGAGCTGGAGGCGCTCAAGCCGTTCTGGCAGGTGGCGCTGGAGTCGGAGTCGGCACAGCTGTACCGCGGCGAATACCTGGCCGGCGAGGTGCTGGCCGCCGCCGATGAGGGGCGCGAGGGCCTCGACCTGGAGCGCCTGAAGTCCCTGCTGGCGCAGCCGGACGAGTTGGCCCGGTTGGTCCGTGACTTTGCTGCGCCGCGCTACAAGGAAGGTTACGAGAAGGGCATCCACGATCACGATGCCGCTGCCATCCTCATCCAGCTGCTGCCGTTGCGCGACAGCGCCGGTCTGCTGCGCTATGGCGCCACGGCGCGCGCCCTGGCCTGCCTGTTGTGGGCCGTGCAGCGCGATAATCCGGCGCTGGCGCAGTGGCCGGAGCGGGCGCGTAGCGGCCGGCACATGCAGCAGTTGTTCGGTCACCGCGAGGCTCTGCAACAGTTGCAGGAGGAAATTGCCCAGGCCTTGCGCGCCTTCCTTGCCGAGCAGCCTGTGGGTCTGGATGTGGCGCTGGTGGGCGAGGCGGCCGAGTACCTGGTGCAGGTGCTGGCCGCCGAGCGCGCCGAGTTTGTTTTCAGCAAGTACGCCCGGCAGTTGCTGGATGGACTCAGGCTGCGTCTGCAGGCGGCGCGGCTGTGGGATGACTACCAGCAGGCCCTGGCTCACCTCGACGGTCGGCCGGCGGCGCAGTGGGCGCTGCTCGACAACTGGTTGCGCGGCCTCTGCGCCCAGGACGAGTTTGCCGCGCTGAGCGGTTATGTCGCCGAGGCCGTGGCACTGTCGCTGCTAGGTGAGGCGTTGCCGGGACGTGTCAGCGAAGTTGATTTGCGCTTTAGCGTCGCCCAGCTGATGGGTGAGCATCCGCGCATTGTCGAACGTCAGCTGGTGTTGGCGGTCGATGACCTGTTTGCCCGCCTGCGCCAGCACCGCACGCAGTTCCTTCCGGGGCTGCAGCGTTACCAGGCGCTACGCCAGGCGGTGATCGCCGAGCAGCGCACGGCGCTGCGCCTCAGCGAGTTCAAGCCGCGACCGCTGTCGTCCTTTGTGCGCAACAAGCTGATCAATGATGTGTACCTGGGCTTTATCGGTGACAACCTGGCCAAGCAGATGGGCACGGTGGGCGAGGGCAAACGTTCCGACCTGATGGGCCTGCTGATGCTCATTTCGCCGCCCGGCTACGGCAAGACCACGCTGATGGAGTACGTAGCGCACCGCCTGGGACTGATCTTCATGAAGATCAACGGCCCGGCGCTGGGCCACGAGGTGCGCTCGGTAGACCCGGCGCAGGCACCGGATGCCACCTCGCGCCAGGAACTGGAGAAGCTCAACCTGGCGCTGGAAATGGGCAACAACGTGATGCTGTATGTCGATGACATCCAGCACACCCACCCTGAGTTTCTGCAGAAGTTCATCTCGCTGTGCGACGGCACGCGGCGAATCGAGGGCGTGTGGAAGGGCCAGACCAAGACCTATGACATGCGCGGCAAGAAGTTCTGCGTGATCATGTCCGGCAATCCCTACACCGAGTCCGGCGAGCTGTTCAAAATCCCCGACATGCTCGCCAACCGCGCTGACATCTACAACCTGGGCGACACCCTGGGCGGCATGCAGGAGGCCTTCGCGCTGTCGTATATCGAGAACAGCCTGACCTCCAACCCGGTGCTGGCGCCGCTGGCCACCCGCGACATGGCCGACCTCTACCGCTTCGTCGCCAAGGCCGAGGGCAAGCCGTTTTCCAGCAACGAGCTGTCGCACAGCTACAGCGGGGCGGAAATCAACGAGATCGTCAGTACCCTGCAGCGTCTGATGCAGGTGCGTGACGTGGTTGGCCGGGTCAATCAGCAGTACATCGTCAGCGCCGCGCAGGCCGACCAGTACCGTAGCGAACCACCGTTCAAGCTGCAGGGCAGTTACCGCAACATGAACAAGATGGCCGAGAAGGTCAGCGCGGTGATGAACGATGCCGAGCTGCTGCAACTGATCGCCGATCACTACCAGGGCGAGGCACAGTTGCTGACCAGTGGCGCCGAGGAAAACCTGCTCAAGCTGGCCGAGCTGCGTGGCAACATGACGGCCGAGCAGGCCGAGCGCTGGACACAGATCAAGCGTGACTTCCTGCGCAACAAGGCGATGGGGGGCAGCGACAGCGATGTCGGCGCGCGGCTGGTGGCGCAGCTCAATGATCTGGTCGAGAGCGTGCGCGGGCTTGGCCGGCCGGCCGGCCGCGAGGAGGCATTGCCGGCACTGCTGCAGGCCGTCGAGCAATGGCAGCAGACCCCGCCGCAACTGGCCGTGCATGTACAGGTGCCGCCCCAGCAGGGCGTGCAGGCCGTTCTGGAAAGCCTCGCCGACAGCCTGCAGAACAGCCTGTTGCCACTGGTGCGGGCCATGGACAAGAAAATCGATATTGACCTGGGGACGCACAACCGCATGCAGCAGATTTCCGGCCAGTTGCGTGAACTGGCCGAGCAGCTTGGTGCGGGGCAGGGCAGTGCGGGCTGATGAGGAATATCGGCAGCGAGTTGCGTGTGCTGTTGGCGCTGACCGCCAGCCTGCTGCTGGTACAACTGCTCAACAGCCTGACGGGGGATGCCCTGTATGGCCTGGGGCTGGTGCCGCGTCAGCTGGCAGCGCTGCCCGGCATCCTGTTTGCTCCCTGGCTGCACGGCGGCTGGCTGCATCTGCTGAGCAACTTGAGCGGTTTGCTGGTGCTGGGTGGTCTGCTGATTCTGCGTTCGCGTCGCGATTTCCTCCGCGCCAGTGCGTTCATCGTCCTTGGCAGCGGACTGCTGGTCTGGCTATTTGCCCGGCATGGCCTGCATATCGGCGCCAGCGGCTGGCTGTTCGGCTTGTGGGGCCTGCTGCTGGCCCGCGCCTGGTTCCAGCGCAGCCTGATCGATCTGCTGTTCGCCGCCCTGGTGCTGTTTCTCTACGGTGGCTGGCTGTTTGGCCTGGTGCCGCAGCCCGGCGTGTCTTTCGAATACCACCTGGCGGGGGCCTTGTGCGGGGTGTGCTATGCCGCGCTGAGCCGTCGCCGCCAGCCATGAATAGAGGGAACCTGCATGGATTTCAATCAGCTTGACCAGCAGTTGCGTGACAGCCTGAGTGACCTGCGCCTGAGCAACCAGGAGCGTGACGAGTTGCGCCAGTTGGGCAGCAACCTGAGCACCGAGCAGGTGCGCTACCTGCGTAACCGGGCCTTCGCCCTGGTGCGTGAACTGGTCGCTGAGCCGGGCAATGTCGAGCCGGCACTCAAGTGGCTGGAACAGGTGGTCAAAACCCTGGATAGCGCGGCTGCTCCCCGCCAGCTCGAGGTGGCCAGCGCGCACTTCAGCCCGGGGGAAAGCTGCCGGCGGAAGATCCGCGAGCTGTGCCGGCAGGCGCGGCGCAGCGTGGATATCTGTGTCTACACCATTTCCGACGACCAGCTCAGCGAGGAAATCGTCGCCTGCCATCGTCGCGGCATCGTGGTCAGGGTGATCAGCGATAACGACAAACAGTTCGACGAGGGCAGCGATATCCAGTGGTTGCAACGCCAGGGCGTGCCACTGCGTATTGATGACAGCCCCTACCACATGCACCACAAGTTCGCGCTGTTCGATGGCCGCCTGTTGCTCAATGGCAGCTTCAACTGGACACGCAGCGCCACCACCAGCAACGAGGAAAATCTTCTGGTGATCGATCACCCCGCGCTGCTGGCGGCCTATGCCGCGGAGTTCGAGACGCTGTGGGCGCGTTTTGCCTGACAATCCCAGGTGAGCTTTTGCGGGCAATCGGCTAACGTATCGGCACTTTGCCGGCACGGACGTGCCGGGCCTGGCTGAAGTCCCGCGAGCTGCAAGCATGTCATCACTGCATATCCCTTCCCTGTTGCTGGCCAATGGCAGCGTGGTCACCCTGTGCGGCCTGCTCATGCTGTTCAGTTGGTGGCGAGGACGCACTCAGCCGGCCTTGCTGTGGAATGGTTGCATGCTCTTGCTGGCGGCCATCGGCCTGGTGTGCAACGCGCTGCGTGGTTTGGGTTTCGACTGGTTGCCGATCATCGTTGGCAATATGCTGCTGCTGTTCTGTGCCGGTATGAACTGGACCGTCATGCGCGTGCTTTGCGGTCGTGCGCCGCGCTGGCCGTGGCTGTTTTCCGGGGCGCTGGTCTGGTGGCTGCTGTGCCAGTGGCCGGCTTTTTACCAGAACCTCAGCTGGCGCATCCTGGCGCATACCTTGCTGATGTCCTGCTTCATGCTGTTGGCCATGCGCGAGTTGTGGCGGGCGCGTCGGAAACTCCAGGTGTCCGTGCTGCCGGCGCTGTTGCTGATCGGCTTACATACCTTGTTCTACGTGATGCGCATGCTGATCAGTGTGCAGCACACGGATCGTCCCTTGCAGGAAAATCCGCTGTTCCCGGTGCTGCTGGTGGAAAGCATGTTGTATGCGGTGGGCATCGCCTTCGTGGTGCTGGCCATGGTCAAGGAACAGATCGAGCAGCGCTATCGCCTGGCGGCCTACTCCGACCCGCTGACCGGCATCGGCAATCGCCGCGCCTTTCTCGACAGTGGCGAGCGGCTGCTGGGACTGTGCCAGCGTCAGCAGCAGCCGGTGGCCTTGCTCCTGTTCGATCTGGATCACTTCAAGGCGGTCAATGACCGTTTCGGCCATTCCTCGGGCGACAAGGTGCTGCAGGCGTTCAGCCAGGGCGCGCAGTTGCAGTTGCGGCGCGGTGATGTATTCGGGCGCATTGGTGGTGAGGAGTTTGCCTGTCTGATTCATGGCCGCCTGGAAGACGCCTTGCAACTCGCCGAGCGTATGCGCCAGGGATTTGCCGAGCATTGTGTGGAGCAGCACCGGCATACCGTGAGCGTGGGGGTGGCAGCCAGTGACCAGGCGGGCTACGACCTGGAGCGCCTGTTGGCGCTGGCCGACGCGGCGCTGTACCGTGCCAAGCATGCCGGGCGCAACCGGGTCATGGCGCATGGCGCCGACATGCCCCCGCAGGGCGTGCCGTCCTGTTAGACTGCGCGCCCTCGATCAGTCTTCGGATATCACCGCGCATGGCCCTGCAAGCGACGCCCTACAAAGTCGACCTGAACCTCACCGACATGGACCGTGGCGTCTACGAAAGCCTGCGTTTCACCGTGGCGCGTCACCCTTCGGAAACCGAGGAGCGCCTGGCCGTGCGGCTGATCGCCTATGCGATGTTCTACCACGAGCAGCTGGCCTTTGGTCGGGGCCTGTCGGATGTCGACGAGCCGGCACTCTGGGAAAAGAGCCTGGATGGCCGCGTGCTGCACTGGATCGAAGTCGGTCAGCCGGATGCCGAACGCATCACCTGGTGCTCGCGCCGCGCCGAGCGCTTCACTCTGCTGGCCTATGGCAACCTGCGTGTCTGGCAGGGGCGGGTGCTCGAGCCGCTGCGCGCCCTGAAGAATATCCATGTGCTGGCTGTGGATCAGGAGGCGCTGGCCAACCTGGCGCAGGACCTGCCGCGCGCCTTGAGCTGGAGTGTGATGATCAGCGATGGCGAGCTGTTCGTTACCGATGAGCGCGGCCAGCATGAAATTCCCCTGCAATGGCTGGTTGGCCAGCGTTGAGCAGGCCTGTCTGCCTGCCGCGCCAGCGCCCGAGGAACGGTTCGTAGCATGCGTATCGAAGTTCGTCCGTTACCTGAGCAGATGCCCGACCTGGGCGAGTTGCCCGCGCTGTTGGCGCGTCTGTATGCCGCGCGAGGCGTGCGCAGTGCCGAGGAGCTGGACAAGGCCCTGGGGCGCTTGCTGCCTTATCAGCAGCTCAAGGGCATCGAGGGCGCCGTGGACTTGCTGGTGCAGGCTTTGCAGCAGCGCCAGCGCATCCTCATCGTTGGCGACTTCGATGCCGACGGCGCCACGGCCAGTTCGGTGGGCGTGCTGGGCTTGCGTCAGCTGGGCGCTGCGCAGGTCGACTACCTGGTGCCCAACCGCTTCGAGTATGGCTACGGACTGACGCCGGAAATCGTCGCAGTGGCTTTGCAGCGCCAGCCCGATCTGCTGGTGACCGTGGATAACGGCATTTCCAGTGTGGAGGGGGTGGCTGCCGCCAAGGCCGCCGGGCTCAGGGTGCTGGTCACCGATCACCACTTGCCGGGACCGCAGTTACCGGCGGCCGATGCCATCGTCAACCCTAACCAGCCGGGCTGTAGTTTTCCCAGCAAATCTCTGGCTGGCGTCGGGGTGATGTTCTATGTGCTGCTGGCGCTGCGTGCGCGGCTGCGTGAGATGAGCTGGTTTGTCGGGCGCGCCGAGCCGAATCTGGCCGAGCTGCTCGATCTGGTGGCGCTGGGTAGTGTGGCCGATGTGGTGCCGCTGGATGCCAACAACCGCATCCTGGTGCATCAGGGGCTGGCACGTATCCGCGCCGGACGTGCGCGACCGGGCCTGCGGGCGATTCTCGAGGTTGCCGGGCGCGATCACCGGCGCATCAGCTCCACCGACCTGGGGTTCATCCTCGGCCCGCGCTTGAATGCGGCGGGTCGCCTGGATGACATGAGCCTGGGCATCGAATGCCTGCTGTGCGAGGACGAAGCGCTGGCCCGTGATATGGCCGTGCAGCTCGACCAGCTCAATCAGGACCGCAAGGCCATCGAGCAGGGCATGCAGCGCGAGGCGCTGGCCCAGCTCAAGGATTTGCCGCTGGATGATCTGCCCTATGGGCTGTGCCTGTTCGAGCCGGACTGGCACCAGGGGGTGATCGGCATTCTTGCTTCACGCCTCAAGGAGCGTTACCACCGTCCGGCCATCGCCTTTGCCGATGCCGGGGATGGGCTGCTCAAGGGCTCGGCGCGCTCGGTGCCGGGACTGCATATCCGTGACGCCCTGGATGCCGTGGCGGCGCGTCATCCCGGACTGATCAGCAAGTTTGGCGGGCACGCCATGGCCGCCGGACTGTCACTGCCGCAGGAGCATTTCGGCGCCTTTGCCGTGGCCTTTGACGCCGAGGTGCGTCGCCAGTTGAGTGCCGATGACCTGACCGGCCGGCTGTTGTCCGATGGTCAGCTGCAGGTGGGTGAATTCAACCTTGAGCTGGCGCGTGCCTTGCGGCATGCCGGCCCCTGGGGGCAGCATTTCCCCGAGCCGCTGTTCCATGGGCGTTTTCAACTGGTGCAGCAGCGTCTGGTCGGTGAGCGCCATCTCAAGCTGCAGCTGAAAACCGAATGTGGCAGCCAGGCTCTGGACGGTATCGCCTTCAATGTCGACCGTGAGCAATGGCCGAATGCCAACGTGCGTTGGGTGGAGCTGGCCTACAAGCTGGATCTCAACGAGTACCGGGGTAATGAATCGGTACAATTGCTGGTCAATTATCTGGCCCCCTGTTAGCTGTCTGGCGGGTTTTAGTGCGCTACGTTTAGCCTTTGTCCTTCAGGAGCTGCATATCCATGAATACCCGCGGTTTGCTCGATCAACTGCTCAAGTCCGGACAGCAATTGCTGCAACAAAATGGCCTGGGCAATAACCAACCGGCCGGCGGAGCCGGGCAGGGCGCCTCGCCGCTGGGCAGCCTGCTGGGTGGTGCGGCCGGTGGTGCGCTGGCCGCCGGTGCGCTGGGCCTGCTGCTGGGCAACAAGAAGGCCCGCAAGTTCGGTGGCAAGGCGCTGACCTACGGGGGCCTAGCGGCGCTCGGCGTGATGGCCTACAAGGCCTATGGCAACTGGCAGGCGCAGCAGGCCGGCAGTGCGCCGGCGCGCGAGCCGCAGACCGTCGATCGTCTGCCGGCACCGCAGGCCGAGCTGCACAGCCAGGCGATTCTCAAGGCGCTGGTGGCGGCGGCCAAGGCCGATGGGCATGTCGATGCCCGCGAGCGCGCGTTGATCGAGGAAGAAATGACCAAGCTCAGTGGTAACGACCTGCAACTGCAGCGCTGGCTGGAGCAGGAACTCAACCGCCCGCTGGATCCGGCTGCAGTAGCTGCCGCCGCGACGACGCCGGAAATGGCTGCCGAGGTCTACCTGGCCAGCGTGCTGATGGTTGATGAGGAGCATTTCATGGAGCGTGCCTATCTGGATGAACTGGCTCGCCAGCTGCAACTGGCTCCGGAACTGAAGAGCGCCCTGGAGGCCCAGGTTCAGCAGCTCGGACAGGCCTGAAAGTCTACCTGTACGTCGCCGCCCGGCGACGTACAGGACTGCCCGGGCGCGGCGCGCTCGGGTATACTCGCCGGCTTTTGCAATAGCGTGCAGCGAGTATCCCGCCATGGAAATCAATCCGATCCTCAACAGCATCAAGGACCTCACCGAACGCACCCAGTCCATTCGGGGGTATCTTTGACTACGATCAGAAGCATGATCGCCTGATCGAAGTAAACCGCGAGCTGGAAGACGCCGGCGTCTGGAACAAGCCCGAGTACGCCCAGGCCTTGGGCCGTGAGCGCGCCATGCTGGCGCAGATTGTCGAGACCATCGATGACCTTACCGGCAGTCTGGCCGATTCCAGGGATCTGCTGGAAATGGCTGCCGAAGAGAACGACGAAGGCGCGGTGAAGGATATCGTCGCCGAAGTGGAACGTCTGCGCGAAATCCTTGAAAAGCTGGAATTCCGCCGCATGTTCAGCCACGAGATGGACCCCAACAACTGCTACCTGGATATCCAGGCCGGTTCCGGCGGTACCGAGGCTCAGGACTGGGCCAATATCCTGCTGCGCATGTACCTGCGCTGGGCCGACAAGCGCGGCTTCGATGCCACCATCATCGAACTGTCTGAAGGCGAAGTCGCCGGCATCAAGGGCGCCACCGTGCACATCAAGGGCGAGTATGCCTTTGGCTGGCTGCGCACCGAGATCGGCGTGCACCGCCTGGTGCGCAAGAGCCCGTTCGACTCCGGCGCGCGTCGCCACACCTCGTTCTCGGCGGTGTTCGTCTCGCCCGAGATCGACGACAAGGTGGAAATCGAGATCAACCCGGCCGACCTGCGCATCGACACCTACCGCTCCTCCGGCGCCGGTGGTCAGCACGTCAATACCACTGACTCGGCGGTGCGTATCACCCACGTGCCGACCAACACCGTGGTGGCCTGCCAGAACGAACGCTCCCAGCACGCCAACAAGGACACTGCCATGAAAATGCTGCGGGCCAAGTTGTACGAGCTGGAAATGATGAAGCGCAACGCCGCCTCGCAGGCCCTGGAAGACAGCAAGTCGGACATCGGCTGGGGGCACCAGATCCGTTCCTATGTGCTGGATGACTCGCGCATCAAGGATCTGCGTACCGGTGTCGAGCGCAGTGACTGCCAGAAAGTGCTCGATGGCGACCTCGATGGCTACCTCGAGGCCAGTCTGAAACAGGGCCTCTAAAGCAGGCGCATGCTTCAAGCGATAAGCTGCACGCTGCAGCGGGTGAGCCTCCAGGTGGAGGCCCCCGCTTGAACTGTGCAGTGACCTTTCAAGAACGATGATTTGACCGGGACGACCCGCAATGAGCGACCAACACCTCGACCAGTCCAGCCTTTCCCACGAAGAGCGGCAGCACGAAGAAAACAAGCTGGTTGCCCAGCGTAAGGAAAAGCTGGCCGCCGTGCGTGAGCAGGGCAATGCCTTTCCCAACGATTTCCGCCGCGACAGCCTGTGTGCCGACCTGCAGAAACAGTATGCGGAGAAGAGCAAGGAAGAGCTGGAAGCGGCCGCCATTCCGGTCAAGGTTGCCGGGCGCATTATGCTTAACCGTGGCGCCTTCATGGTGATCCAGGACACCTCGGGTCGCCTGCAGGTGTATGTCGACCGCAAGACCCTGCCGGCCGAGCAGCTGGAGGCGGTCAAGCATTTCGACCTCGGCGACATCATTGCCGCCGAAGGCACCCTGGCGCGTTCCGGCAAGGGTGACCTGTACGTCTACATGCACAGCGTGCGCCTGCTGACCAAGTCGCTGCGTCCGCTGCCGGACAAGTTCCACGGCCTGACCGACACCGAGCAACGCTACCGCCAGCGCTATGTCGACCTGATCATGAACGAAGACGTGCGCCAGACCTTCCGCGTACGCTCCCAGGTAATTGCACACATCCGCCGCTTCCTCAATGAGCGGGGCTTCCTCGAAGTGGAAACGCCGATGTTGCAGACCATTCCCGGCGGTGCCGCGGCCAAGCCGTTCGAAACTCACCACAATGCCCTGGACATGCAGATGTTCCTGCGCATCGCCCCGGAGCTGTACCTCAAGCGCCTGGTGGTCGGTGGCTTCGAGAAGGTCTTCGAGATCAACCGCAACTTCCGCAACGAGGGCGTGTCGACCCGGCACAATCCCGAGTTCACCATGCTGGAGTTCTACCAGGCTTATGCCGACTACCGCGATAACATGGACCTCACCGAGGAGCTGTTCCGCGAGCTGGCCCTGGCGGTGCTGGGCAGCACCGACGTGCCGTACGGCGACAAGGTGTTCCACTTCGGTGAGCCGTTTGCGCGCCTGTCGGTGTTCGACTCGATCCTCAAGTACAACCCGCAGATCACCGCCGAAGACCTCAATGATGTCGAGAAGGCCCGTGCCATCGCCAAGCAGGCCGGTGCCAAGCTGCTCGGCCACGAAGGTCTGGGCAAGCTGCAGGTGATGATTTTCGAGGAGCTGGTCGAGCACAAGCTGGAGCAGCCACACTTCATCACCGAGTACCCCTTCGAGGTCTCGCCGCTGGCCCGGCGCAACGACCAGAACCCCAACGTCACCGACCGCTTCGAACTGTTCATTGGCGGCCGCGAGATCGCCAATGCCTACTCCGAGCTGAATGATGCCGAAGACCAGGCCGAGCGTTTCCACGCGCAGGTAGCCGAGAAGGACGCCGGTGATGACGAGGCCATGCATTACGACGCCGACTTCGTGCGTGCCCTGGAATACGGCATGCCGCCGACGGCCGGTGAAGGCATCGGCATCGATCGCCTGGTGATGCTGCTGACCAACTCGCCGTCGATCCGTGACGTCATCCTGTTCCCGCACATGCGTCCGGAACACTGAGTCGCCTGCAGTCTCACAACAGCCCGCCTTCTTGGCGGGCTGTTGCGTTTTAGGCAGCAGTACACGCCCCGGACAAACGCTTGCGGCTGATGGTTGACGGCGGCCGGGGGCGCCCGCCAAGATCATCGCCAGGCGCCTGGTGGTGGGCGCATGAGCTTCCGGCCTGGTCTTTCCAAGGAGCGTGCCATGCACGTATGGCGTGTGTTGTGTCTGTGTTGCCTGGCACTGCTGGGCGGTTGCCTGGTGTCGTTCGAGCAGGGTATTCCGCCCGAGGAGGCCGCGCCCATGCCTTTGCTGGGTGACTGGCAGCGACAGAACGAGTGGGGCGAAAGCCAGTACCTGTCCATCAGTCATGCGGGTGCACAACGCTATCGCGCACGCCTGGCCGATGATGACGACAAGTTCGAGGAGTATCCCTTTACCGTGCGCCACCATGGCCGTCGCTGGTACCTCAGCGCCGAATTGCCCGAACGCCTGGGCGGACGGCATGCCTGGCTGGGGTTCGAACTGACGCGGGGCAATGAGCTGGTGCTGTTCAGCCTGGATATCGAACGCGTCATGCGCGATGTCGAAGAGGGACGCCTGGCCGGTTCGCCCTTCGACACCGAGGAAGGCGAGGGACTGGCCATTGCCAGCCCGCTGCATGAAGTGCTGGGCTATCTGGACGATCCGGCCAATGCCGGGTTGTTCGTCGAAGTGGCGCGCTTCCAGCGTCGCGCGGACTGAACAGGCAGGGTAGGCGCATGGCGGCGACGAGCGGACTGGATGATTATCAGCTGAGCATTCGCCGGCTTTCCGAGCGTATCGTCGCCGCGCAGGTGCCGATTCGCATACTGGATGCGGTGAAGTGGGACGATGGCGTACGTGAGGGCTTCTTTGCCCAGGGGGCGCAGGCGCTGCCGGCGGTGGATCGCGACTACTACCTGGCTCGCCCGCTGGGTTTCGACCCGGCGGCGAAGAAGCAGGAGTTGCAGGCCATCGAGCGGGATATCACCAGCCAGCTCGGCCAGTTCAGCCCGGTGGGGCAGATCATGCGACGCATGTGCAAGGAATACCGCATGGTCATTCGCATGCTCGAAGGCCGGGGTACGGCGGATTTCGGCCTGATCTCCCAGGAGTTGTATGGCGCTGCGACCGATGCCTTCCATGCCGGCGACCCGACCCTGGCTGACCTGGGACTGATGCTCAGCGATTACCTGAATGCCATCGCCGCACGCGGTGACCTGGTCGATGAAGCGAAAACCCTCGACGCCAGTCAGGCGGTCAACCTGCTGCAGCAGCGGCTGTCGGCGTTGTTCGGTGACGATACGGTGCGTGTCATGGTGTCCGACGGCATTCTCGCCGATGCCGCGGCCGGTGCCGACTACATCAAGCTGCGTAGCGATGCGCGCTTCAATGAGCGCGATGTGCGGGCTCTTGAGGTACATGAGGGCATGGTGCATGTGGGAACCACGCTGAATGGCCTCAACCAGCCGATTTGTACCTTCCTCGCCAAAGGACCGCCCTCGTCGACGGTGACCCAGGAAGGCCTGGCGATTCTCATGGAGGTGATTACCTTTGCCTCCTATCCGTCGCGCCTGCGCAAGCTGACCAACCGTACCCGGGCCATCCACATGGCCGAGGAGGGCGCAGATTTCCTGGAAATCTACCGCTTCTTCCTGGAGCAGGGTTTCTCCGCCGAAGACAGCTACGCCAACAGCAGCCGGGTGTTTCGCGGCTCGTTGCCCGACGGCTTGCCCTTCACCAAGGATTTGTCCTATCTGAAGGGCTTCATCCTGATTTACAACTACATCCAGCTGGCGGTGCGCAAGGGCAAGCTGGAGCAGATTCCCCTGCTGTTCTGTGGCAAAACCACCCTGGAGGACATGCGTGCGCTGCGCCAGCTGGTCGATGAGGGCATCGTGGTGCCCCCCCTGTACCTGCCGCCACAGTTTCGTGATCTCAATGCGCTATCAGCCTGGATGTGTTTTTCCAACTTTCTCAACCACCTGAGCCTGGAACGCATCGAGGCGGACTACGCGAACATCCTCTAGCAGCTGCAAGCGTTTAACTCCCTGCACGCTTGTGGCTTGCCGCTAACCCAAGGTTACTTCCATGCCCAGCCATCAACTCGACTATGAAATTCTCGGCTCCTCGGCGCAGACCGTGGAGATCATTCTCGACCCCGGCGAGACGGTGATCGCCGAGGCCGGGGCGATGAACTACATGACCGAGGGCATCCGTTTCGAAACGCGCATGGGCGATGGTTCGGCCAATGGTGTGCTGGGCAAGTTATGGGGCGCCGGTAAGCGTCTGCTGACCGGTGAGTCGCTGTTCATGACGCATTTCAGCAACCACGGCCAGGGCCGGCAACGGGTGGGCTTCGCTGCGCCTTACCCGGGCAGCGTGGTGCCCATCGAGCTTGGCCAGGTCGGCGGCAAACTGATCTGCCAGAAGGATGCCTTTCTCTGCGCGGCTTACGGTACGCAGATCGGCATCAGCTTCAGCAAGCGCCTGGGTGCCGGTTTTTTCGGCGGTGAGGGGTTCATTCTGCAAAAGCTCGAAGGTGACGGCCTGGCTTTCGTGCATGCCGGCGGTACGGTGATTCGCAAGGAGTTACGCAACGAGACGCTGCGTCTGGATACCGGCTGCCTGGTGGCCTTCAGTGCCGGCATCGACTACGACATCGCCCTGGCCGGCGGTCTCAAGAGCATGCTGTTCGGTGGCGAGGGTATTCTTCTGACCACTTTGCGCGGCACCGGCACGGTGTGGATCCAGAGCCTGCCGTTCTCGCGCCTGGCCGAGCGTATCTACGAGGCGACCTACAAGGCGCGCGAGGAAGTGCGCGCCGGCGGCAAGTGATGCGCAGCCTGCTGCTGGGGCTGTGCCTGTTGCTGGGTGGCTGCAGCCAGTGGCTGTTCTACCCGCAGGCGGGGCTGCCGGTGACCCCGGCGGTACTGCAGCTGGACTATCGCGATGTGTATTTGCAGGCGGCCGATGGCACGCGCCTGCATGCCTGGTGGCTGCCCGCGGCGCCGGGGGTGGCGCCGCGTGGCACGGTGCTGCACCTGCATGGCAATGGTGGCAACCTGGCCTGGCACCTGCAGGGGGTGGCCTGGTTGCCGGCCCAGGGTTATCAGGTGCTGATGCTCGATTACCGGGGCTATGGCCTGTCCGCCGGACAACCGAGTCTGCCGGCGGTGTACCAGGATATCGAGGCCGCCTTTGCCTGGCTGGCGCAGGCGCCGGACGTGCAGGGCAAGCCGCTGGTCGTGCTCGGCCAGAGCCTGGGTGGCGCGCTGGCAGTACGTTACCTGGCCGAGCATGCCGAACAGCGCCAGCGTCTGCAGGCCTTGCTGCTGGATGGCGTGCCGGCCAGCTATCGCGGCGTGGCCCGGCATGCGCTGGGCAGTCACTGGCTGACCTGGGCCTTGCAGTACCCGTTGTCCTGGCTTTTGCCCGAGCAGGAAAGCGCCGCTTATGCCATCGAACACCTGCAGGGCTTGCCCATTCTCATCTACCACAGCCCGGATGATGCGGTGGTGCCGCTTGCCAACGGCGTGCAGCTGTATCAGGCTGCGCAGCCGCCGCGGGTCTTCCAGCCTACCCGCGGTGAGCATGTGCAGACGTTCGCCGAGCCCGTGTGGCGCGAGGTGATGCTGCGTTACCTGGAGGACCCGCAGGGCTATCGTGGCCTGCGGCGCCTGGGTGAAATAGCCAATCCCGACCATCCGCATTAAGTGATCCGACGATGACCGAAGAGCGTAACCTGATCCCTTGCATCCTGACCGCCGTGGCGACAGTCGCGGCCACCGTGGCCGCTTTGTGGTACTACGGCTACCTGCATATCGCCAAGGAAGAAGATGCCCTGCTGCTGGCCGATTACACCTTCCTCAAAACCATTCCCGGCCAGGACTACAAGGTGTCTCATGAGCCTGCCCAGCAGGTTGCCCAGTGCATCGACGGTGTGCTGGTTCTGTTCGATACCAAGCAGAAGGGGCTTTCCGGCGTGCTGGTCGACAAGCGCAAGCGTGCCGTGCGTTGTCACGCTGATACGCCGGCGGCACTGTAAGGCCTGTGCGCCCTCCGAGGCGCGGGCCTGCTACCTGACAGGGATGTTCACATGACGCTATGTAACCATTGCGCCAGCCGGCAAATGCCGGCAGCGCGTTTTTGCTCGTCCTGCGGTCAGCCGCTGGACAGTCAGCCTGTATCGCCCGCGGCAGAGCGGGAGGAGTGGTATCGCGCGGTGATCGGGCCGCGTCATAGCGCCTATTACTTGCGCCAGTTCCAGCGTTTTGATGCCGCCGGCAAGGCAGGTATCAGCTGGCACTGGCCGGCCTTCTTTATCTCCTTCTACTGGCTGCTGTATCGCAAGCTGTGGCTGCACGGGCTGGCCTATTTCAGCCTGCCCTACGTGCTGATGTTGCTGCTGGGGCTGCTGGGTGTCGCGGCGGGTGAAGCCGCCGGCAGCGTGATCGGACTGGGGTACCTGCTTTACCTGTTAGCCATCCTGCTGCTGCCGCCCTTGTATGCCAATGCCTGGTACTACCGTGCCTGTCAGCGCAAGATTGCCGAAGCCAGAGCCAGCAGCACCGATCCCCAGCGCCAGTTCGCCTTGCTGGCGGCCAATGGTGGTACCAGTCATGCGGCGCTGTTCCTGATCCTGGCGGTGTTCTGCGTAGCCGTCGTCGGTATTCTGGCGGCGATCGCCATTCCGGCGTATCACGACTACAGTCAGCGTGCCCGGGTCGCCCAGGCCGAAGTGCTGGGGCGCTCCGCCAGTGTGGTGGTGAGCAGCTACTACTACCGACAGCAGCAACTACCGTCCAGCCTGGCCGAAGCGGGCTTTGCCACGCCCTTGCCGGACAGCGTGCAGCGTATCGAGCTGGACGCGGAGAGTGGCACGCTGCATATCACCCTGGCCGGCACGACGCTGGCCGGCCAGCAACTGCTACTGGTGGCCCAGCCCCAGGCCGATGGTCGTCTGGAGTGGCAGTGCCGTAGCGAGCAGATCAGTGACAAATACCTGCCTGGGCGCTGCCGTGAGCAGCCCTGAGCAGCTATAACTGCAGGCACAGCCTTGTGCCTAACGGGGGAACGGCCATGTCGAAGATTGATCCGCGTCTGCGTGAAGACGTGCACCTGCTCGGCGAGTTGCTGGGGCAGACCATTCGTGATGATCGCGGTGAGGATTTCCTGGCCTGTATCGAGCGCATTCGCCAGGCTGCCAAGGCTTCCCGCCAGCTCGATGGCCAGGCTGCGTTGCAGGCGGAACTGGCCCGCCTGGATGATTCGCAGTTGTTGCCAGTGGTGCGCGCCTTCAGCCAGTTTCTCAACCTGGCCAATATTGCCGAACAGTACCAGCAGTTGCGTCGCGAACCGCCCAGCCAGGCCGCCCAGTTGGCCGAACAAGCCTTGCCGCAGTTGCTTCGCCAGTTGCGCGAGCAGGGCCACGCGGCGGATGCCTTGGCCCAGCGTCTGGGCAGTCTGGACATCGATCTGGTCCTGACTGCTCACCCCACCGAAGTGGCCCGCCGTACGCTGATCCAGAAGTACGATGCGATCGCCGCACAACTGGCCGCGCTGGATCATGCCGATCTGTTACCGGTTGAGCGACAGCGTATTCATCAGCGCTTGCAGCAACTGGTGGCCGAGGCCTGGCATACCGACGAGATCCGCCATGCGCGGCCGACTCCGGTGGACGAGGCCAAATGGGGCTTTGCGGTGATCGAGCATTCGTTGTGGCAGGCTGTGCCGGAGTTTCTTCGTCAGGTCGAGCAGGCCGTCCAGCAAACGTGTGGCCAGGGCTTGCCTCTGGGAGCCGCGCCGCTGCGTTTTTCCTCGTGGATGGGCGGCGACCGCGATGGCAACCCCAATGTCACTGCGCGGGTGACCCGCGAAGTGCTGCTGCTGGCGCGCTGGATGGCGGCGGACCTTTTTCTGCGTGATGTCGAGCAACTGATTACCGAACTATCCATGCACCAGGCCAGCGCCGAACTGCTGTCCCAGGCTGGCACGCGCACAGAGCCCTATCGTGAGGTACTGCGCCATTTGCGTGAGCGTTTGCGGGCTACGCGTGCCTGGGCGCATGCGGCATTGCATGAAGAGCTGCCCCCCGGCCCGCTGGTTCTGCAGGATAACCAGCAACTCTGGGAGCCCCTGGCGCTCTGCTATGCCTCGTTGCAGGCCTGTGGCCTGTCGGTGATTGCCGCCGGCTCGCTGCGCGATTGCCTGCACCGGGTGGCTACCTTCGGTCTGTTCCTGGTGCGTCTGGATATTCGCCAGGACTCCAGCCGACACGCCGCGGCGCTCAGCGAGATCACCAACTACCTGGGGCTGGGCTGCTACCAGGACTGGTCGGAAGCACAGCGCCTGGCTTTTCTGCAGACCGAATTGGACAACCCACGGCCCTTGTTGCCGGCGCATTACCAGGCCAGCGAGGACACCGCCGAAGTACTGGCCACTTGCCGGGTGGTGGCGCAGGCCCCGGCGGCCTCGCTGGGTTCCTACGTGATCTCCATGGCCGGAGCGGCCTCCGACGTGCTGGCCGTGCAGCTGCTGCTCAAGGAGGCCGGGCTGCAGCGCAGCATGCGCGTGGTGCCGCTGTTCGAAACCCTGGCGGATCTGGATAACGCCGCGCCGGTGGTCAGTCAGTTGCTGAGCCTGGCCAGTTACCGGGCGCGCCTGAGTGGTCCGCAGGAGGTGATGATCGGCTACTCCGACTCGGCCAAGGACGCCGGCACTACAGCGGCGGCCTGGGCACAGTACCGTGCGCAGGAAGCACTGGTGGCGGTTTGCCAGGCGCAGGACGTGGAACTACTGCTGTTCCATGGCCGTGGCGGTACGGTCGGGCGGGGTGGTGCACCGGCCCATGCGGCGATTCTTTCGCAGCCGCCGGGTTCGGTGGCAGGGCGCTTCCGGACTACCGAGCAGGGCGAAATGATCCGCTTCAAGTTCGGTTTGCCGGGCATTGCCGTGCATAACCTCAGCCTCTACACCGCTGCAGTGTTGCAGGCCACCCTGTCGCCGCCACCGCAGGCCAAGCCGGCCTGGCGTCAGCTCATGGATCAGCTGGCGGCAGACGGCGTGCAAGCCTATCGCCAGGTGGTGCGCGAGGAGCCCAGCTTCGTCGAGTATTTCCGCCAGGCAACCCCGGAACAGGAGCTGGGACGTCTGCCGTTGGGGAGTCGGCCGGCCAAGCGTCGCGAAGGTGGGGTAGAAAGCCTGCGGGCCATTCCGTGGATCTTTGCCTGGACACAGACGCGTCTCATGCTGCCAGCCTGGCTGGGCTGGGAGCGCGCGTTGGGTAACGCGTTGGCGGGCGGGCAGCTGTCGGTGTTGCGTGAGATGCGCAGGGACTGGCCATTTTTCGGTACGCGCATCGACATGCTGGAAATGGTGCTGGCCAAGACCGATGCTGATCTTGCTCGCCTGTATGACGAACGCCTGGTGGCAGCGCCGCTGCGGCCGCTGGGTGAGCGCTTGCGCCAGTTACTGGCTGATGCGCAGGCGCGTGTGCTGGAAATTACCGGCGCCGACTGCCTGCTTGCCGGCAGCCCGGAAACTCGTGCGGTGCTGGCGGTACGCAACACCTATCTGGACCCGCTGCATGTGCTGCAGGCTGAGCTATTGGCCCGCTCGCGCCTGCCTGAGGGTGCGCAGCAGGCTGCCGTGCAACAGGCGCTGCTGGTCAGTGTGGCGGGGATCGCGGCAGGCCTGCGCAATACCGGTTGAGCAATGGGTCACACTATGACCTTGCCGTCACGCGCGTGAATGCGACCTATGGCTGCTTGTAAGGTGTTGATACGCTGTGTATCTTGACAACCCTTTCGCCCGTCGAGGCCGCATTATCACTGCGCCCGGCAGGCCGGAACATGACTCCGGGCGTGTCGACGAGAGCCGTATGGCAGGTCGGCACGGTCATCGACAGGCGTGTGCCAGGCGACACCAGGCCGACAGCGTCACCCCAGTCCCAGCGACCTGTATGCCAGGCGCGAAACGAATACCTGCGATGGGCCCGAGCGGCCTGTCCGAGCCTTTTGAAACTGTTTTAGGAGCACAACGATGCGCGTGATTCTGTTGGGGGCGCCCGGTGCCGGTAAAGGTACCCAGGCTCGCTTCATCACCGAGAAGTTCGCAATCCCGCAAATCTCCACGGGTGACATGCTGCGCGCCGCCGTCAAGGCGGGCTCCCCGCTGGGCCTGCAGGTCAAGGACATCATGGCCAGCGGTGGCCTGGTCTCCGACGAGATCATCATTGCCCTGATCAAGGAACGCCTGACCCAGGATGACTGTGCCAATGGCTTCCTGTTTGATGGCTTCCCGCGCACCATTCCTCAGGCAGAGGCTTTGCAGCAGGCCGGTGTGAAGCTTGATCATGTGCTGGAAATCGCTGTGGACGATGAAGAAATCGTCAAGCGCATTTCCGGTCGCCGGGTGCATGAAGCGTCTGGCCGCGTTTATCACGTCGAGCACAATCCGCCCAAGGTGGCCGGTGTTGACGACGAGACAGGCGATGCGCTGATTCAGCGTGCTGATGACAGCGAGGAAACCGTACGCAAGCGTCTGGCGCTGTATCACGAGCAGACCAAGCCGCTGGTGGATTTCTACTCGCGCCTGGCCGCCGTCGAGCAAACGCCCAAGTGCTCCAAGGTAGAGGGTGTGGGTTCGGTGGAAGAGATCACTGCGAAGGTCCTGGCTGCGCTCAGTTAAGCCGTTCGGTATGTCATGCAACGGCCCGCTTGCGGGCCGTTGTCGTTTATCATCTTCGCCCTTGTTGACCGGAGTTGCCCATGACTACTCTGCTGGCCTTGGATACCGCCACTGAAGCCTGCTCTGTTGCCGTGCTGCACGATGGGCGCTGCCTGAGCGACTATCAGGTGATCCCCCGTTTGCATGCCCAGCGCCTGCTGCCGATGATCCAGCACCTGTTGAGCGAGGCTGGGCTGAGCCTGAGCCAGCTGGATGGGATTGCCTTCGGTCGTGGCCCCGGCGCCTTTACAGGGGTGCGTATTGCCATTGGCGTGGTGCAGGGATTGGCGTTTGCCTTGCAGCGTCCGGTGCTGCCGGTGTCCAACCTGGCTGCTCTGGCACAGCGTGCCTGGCGCGAGCAAGGGGCGACGCAGGTGGCCAGTGCCATCGATGCCCGGATGGATGAAGTCTACTGGGGTTGCTATCGCCTGGAGCAGGGCGAGATGCGTGCCTGCCAAGAGGAAGCGGTGCTGCCGCCGGAGGCCGTTCGTCTGCCGATGGGCGAGGCCAGCGAATGGTTCGCCGCGGGGACGGGCTGGGGCAGCCATGCGGCACGGCTTCCCCAGGTGCCCAGGCAGCAGGCCGACTTGTTGCCGCATGCCCTGGATATCCTGCAGTTGGCACGCTTTGCCTGGCAACGTGGTGAGGCACTGCCGGCCGAGCAGGCTCAGCCGGTCTATCTGCGTGACAATGTCGCCACGCCCAAGCAGGCCAGTGCCGGCTGACCACTGGCAGATTGCCAAGCTGCACGGCGAAGGCTAGATTTTCCTCAGATTCTCCCGGGTAGTGTTGCGTACGATGCGTATCGATTCCTTCAATGCAGGCTACAACCCCGAGCGCAGTGGCCGTACCGGCAATGCGCTGACGCCGTATCCCGAGGTGCAGCGCCAGGTTGAGCAGCAGCGTCAGCAGCCGGTCAGTCCCGCCCTGACCCAGGGGTTGGATAATCTCGCGCGTACCCGGCGTGCCGAGGCGGGTACGGCGTCTGGCGAGGTATTGCCGGCGCGCACGCAGAACTATGGCGAGTTCTCCGAATTGCGCCCGCAGGTCAGCTCACGTGCCGCCCAGGCACTGGCTAGCTATGCCAGCACCTCGGCGATGGTGGTGCAGAGTGATGCCCAAGAGGTTCTGGGGCTTGATCTGTACGCCTGATGTTGCCGTACTTCCTGGGTTGCCCGGCCTGGAACGAGCCGGCCTGGCGCGCGCACCTCTATAGTCAATCCGGGGCTGGCCACGCCCTGCAACGCTATGCCAGGGTGTTCAATACGGTCGAAGGCAATACCACCTTCTATGCCGTGCCGAGTGTCGAGACGGTGCGGCGCTGGGCGCAGCACATGCCGGCGCACTTTCGTTTCACGGCCAAGTTGCCGCGCAGCCTCAGCCATGCACCCAGTTTGTATGGGCAGCAGGCGCTGCTGGAGCGTTTCCTTGAGTTGCTGGCGCCGCTGGGTGGTCGTGTGCATCCGTTGTGGTTGCAGTTACCTGCCAGCTTCGCCCCGGCACGTCTGGGTGAGCTGGTTGCCTTGCTCGATGCCCTGCAGGGACGGGCCGTGGCGGTGGAAGTACGTCATCCGCTGTTCTTTGCCCGCGGTGAAGAGGAGCGGGCGCTCAACCGCCTGTTGCGTGATCGTCAGGTCGAGCGTATCTGCCTGGATGCGCGGGCCTTGTTCAGCTGCACCCTGCAAAGCCCGGCGGTACGCCATGCCCAGGCCAAGAAACCACGGCTGCCGGTGCGTCCGACGGCGTTCAGCGACAGTCCGCAGCTACGTTTCATCGGTCATCCACAGTTACCTGCCAACGATGCCTTCCTGCAGCCCTGGCTGGACAAGGTGGCCGACTGGATTACTGCCGGACTGACCCCGCATGTCTATCTGCATACCCCGGACAACCAGCTGGCGCCACTACTCGCCTGGCGTTTTCACCGCCAGTTGCAAGCACGCCTGCCAGGGCTGAGCGATCTGCCATGGCCTGCCGCCAGCGAGCAGTACGCGCTGCTCTGAGCCTTGTTAGCGCTGGGCGAGCAGCAGATCGGCGGCCTGGCCGCTGCGCCCGTCAGCAAACTCGAAGCTGCCCAGCTGGGCGATGCGGTCGTAGGCGCCGAGGGCAATGTCCACGTCCCGGGCACGCAGGTTGATGGCGCTGACGCCGGCCTGCTCCAGGCTTTGCAGTTGCTGGCGACCCTGGCTATCGAAACGCAGCAGGCGTAACTGCTGGAAGGCCGCATCCTGGGCATCCAGGCGTCCGTCACGGTTGTCATCCAGACGGGCCAGTTCGGCAAAGCCGTTGGCCGCACCACGCTGGTCACCAAACAGTTCGCGGCCGTCGTCAATGCGTCCGTTGCCATTGCGATCCATGGCCAGCAACGCGTCATCGCCGCTGGGCATGCTGGTCAGGGTTTGCCGGCCGTCGCCATTCAGGTCGAAGCGAACGCCACGCTCCAAGCCTGTGGTACTGAAACCATTGCCGGCCAGATCAAGCACCAACGGATCACTGACCTGCGGGGTGGCGGGCTGGCCGATCTCTACCTGCAGTTCACGCTGGCTGAGTACCTGCTCGAAGCGTGCCACGTCGCGGGCGGCGCTTTCCAGGAGTTGCTCGGGATCGGCAGCTGTTTCGGGCTGCTTTTCCACGGGAGCTTTAGGGGGCGCCGCCTCGCTGGCAATGCCCAGGGTACGACGGAGGATCTGGTAGTCGAGCGAGGCTTCGATGTCGCTCTGCAAGCGCTGCTCAAGGTTGTCGCTGCGTGGCGTGGGCGCGCTGGCTTGGCGCGCGCTGATGACCTCGAACATGCTGCACCTCGCTGCGACGTGGTGGCCGGGCTCTGGCAAAATGTCGCTTTGCCGAGTTATCGGCGCAGGTGGGCAATCATTGAGCGAGACGATGGCGAGAAACGACGAATGGCAGGCCGTGCGTCTGAGTGTGCAAGCCCTGCAAGCTGAATATGCGCTTCCGGCTCAGGCATTGGCGGCACAACTCGGCCTGGCGTATCAGACGACGGTGGCGGATTTTGCCCTGCAACTAGGTGAACAGGGTTTGCAGTTGGTCGAGTTGGGACCGCAGGCGCCGGGGCCGGTGCGCGTCGATTTTGTTGAAGGTGCGCTGGCGCACCGTCGCCAGTTCGGAGGTGGCGCCGGGCAGATGATTGCCAAGGCGGTGGGCCTGGCTCCGGGGATTCGTCCCCATGTGCTGGAGGCTACGGCGGGATTGGGGCGTGATGCGTTTGTGCTGGCCAGTCTGGGGTGCCGGGTGCAGATGTGCGAACGGCAGGCGGTGATCGCGGCACTGCTGGCCGATGGCCTGCGGCGTGCCGCGACTGATGATCAGGTGGCTGCCATCGTGGCGCGCATGCAGCTGCTGGAGGGCGACGCCATTGCCCTGATGCGTGACTGGCAGGGTGACGTGCCGCAGGTCATCCACCTCGATCCGATGTTTCCGCACCGCGACAAGAGTGCTCTGGTGAAGAAGGAAATGCGCCTGTTTCGCCCGCTGGTGGGTGATGACGAGGACGCGTCCAGCCTGCTGGAGGCAGCACTGGCACTGGCTTCCCATCGCGTAGTGGTCAAGCGCCCGCGCAAGGCGCCGGTGATTAGCGGCCCTGCACCCAGTTACAGCCTGGAGGGTAAATCCAGCCGCTATGACATTTATGCCAAGAAAAAACTTTCATGAACTCGCGCGGTAGGCGCGCAGGAACAAACCGACCACGTCACTGACGTGCTCTTCTGCGGCACTACCGCTGAGCGGCTCGCACAGGCCGATCAACAGACGGAAATTGCATCCGCCGCGAATCAGGCAGAAGAAGTGTTCGGCGGCGCGTGCCGGGTTGTCGATCTGCAGTTGGCCACGCTGGCAGGCCTGCTCGAGCAACTTGTGCATGGCGTCGAGCATGCGCTGCGGGCCGGCATTGAAGAACAACTGGGCCAGTTGCAGATTCTGTCCGCCCTGCGCAGTCATCAGTCGCTGTAGGGCCAGTGATTCGTCGCTGTTGACCAGCGTATTGAAGCCCCGCCCGATCGCCAGCAGGCTGGCCTCGATCGGCACATCTGCTGCCAGCTCAAAATAGGTGGCTGGCAACTGTTCCTCGCATTTGGCGGCCACGGCGCAGGCAAACAGGGTTTCTTTGTCGGTGAAGTGACTATACACGGTGAGCTTGGAAACGCCCGCGGCGCTGGCAATGGCATCCATGCTGGTGCCTTCGTAGCCCTGCTGGAGGAACAGCTGCTTGGCGGCGTCGAGGATTGCCTGACGTTTGAGCTGATCCTTGGGGCGGCCGGGGCCGTTGCTGGGCGTGGACAGGCTGGTGGAAAGAGTGTCTGACATCGTCGTTTAAATACTGGACTGGCGGGTTTGCTATTTTTACTATACTCGCCGGTATAAATATTCCAATAACCCTATTTGTGCAAAGGTTGCTCCCATGTTTCGTCATGTCTTGCCGCTTGCCATACCCGCTGTATTGGGCCTGTTGCTCACTGCCTGTGGCAGCGAGGAACCTACTGCCAGTGCGGCGCGTCCGGTGCTGGTGGTGCAGCCGGTACCTGCCGGTGCGCTGGTGGATACCTTTCCTGGCGAAGTGCGGGCCCGCTTCGAGCCGGAACTGGGCTTTCGCATCGGCGGCAAGATGAGTAAACGCCTGGTCGAAGTCGGCGAGCGGGTCCGCAAGGATCAGCCGCTGGCTGAACTGGACCCGCAGGATGTGCGCCTGCAACTGGAAGCCATGCGCGCCCAGGTGACGGCTGCCGAAGCCAATCTCAAGCTGGTACGCGCCGAGCGTGATCGCTACAAGACCCTGCTGGCTCGTCAGTTGGTCAGCCAGTCGCAGTACGACAACGCGGAAAATCTCTACCGTGCCGGTGAGGCGCGCCTCAAACAGGTGCGTGCCGAGTACAACGTAGCCAGCAACCAGGCTGGTTATGCCGTGTTGCGCGCACCGCAGAACGGGGTGATTGCCAGTCGGCGCGGCGAGGTAGGCCAGGTGCTGGCGGCCGGGCAGACGGTATTCGTGCTGGCGGCGGATGGCGAGCGCGAGGTGCTGATCAGCCTGCCCGAGCAGAGCTACGAGCGTTATCGCATTGGCCAGCAGGTCGAGGTTGAGCTGTGGTCGCAGCCCGGTCGTCGCTACCCGGGGGTGATTCGCGAGATGGCGCCCTCGGCAGACTCGCAGTCGCGCACCTTTGCTGCGCGGGTTTCGTTTGTCGACACCAAGGTTCCCGCTGAGCCGGGGCAGAGTGCCCGGGTGCATGTCCAGCATGATGGCGAAGTCCCCTTGTCGGTGCCGCTGTCGGCGCTCAGCGCCGATAACGACCAGCCTTATGTGTGGGTAGTGCGCGGCAGCGAAAGCCGTCTGCAGCGCGTGTCGGTGGTGATTGGTCCCTACCATGAGGAACGTGCGGCCATTCTCAACGGCCTGCATGGCGACGATTGGGTGGTGGTGGGCGGCGTTCACCTGCTCCGTGAAGGGCTGCGGGTACGACCGGTTGATCGCGATAACCGTCCGGTTGATCTGGCGGGCAAGGAGTAATCGCGGATGAACTTCAACCTTTCCGAATGGGCACTGAAGAACCGTCAGATCGTCCTTTATCTAATGGTTCTGCTGGCGGTGGTCGGGGCGATCTCCTACAGCAAGCTGGGCCAGAGCGAAGATCCCCCCTTTACCTTCAAGGCCATGGTGGTGCGCACCTTGTGGCCGGGGGCGACGGCTGAGGAAGTGTCGCGGCAGGTGACCGAGCGCATCGAGAAGAAGCTCATGGAAACCGGTGAGTACGACAAGATCGTGTCCTTTTCTCGCCCCGGCGAGTCGCAGGTCACCTTCATCGCCCGTGACTCTCTGCGCTCCAAGGATATTCCCGAACTGTGGTACCAGATTCGCAAAAAGGTCTCGGACATTCGTCACAGCCTGCCGCCAGGTGTCCAGGGACCGTTCTTCAATGACGAGTTCGGCACCACCTTCGGCAACATCTATGCCTTGACCGGTGAAGGCTTCGACTATGCGGTGCTCAAGGACTATGCCGACCGTGTGCAGTTGCAGCTGCAGCGGGTCAAGGATGTCGGCAAGGTCGAGTTGATCGGTTTGCAGGATGAGAAGATCTGGATCGAGCTGTCCAATACCAAGGCGGCAACCCTGGGCCTGCCGTTGCCTCTGGTGCAGCAGGCCTTGCAACAGCAGAACGCCGTGACTTCGGCAGGCTTCATCGAGACGCCGACTGACCGGGTGCAACTGCGCGTGAGCGGCAGTTTTCGCAGCGTCGAGGAGATTCGCAACTTCCCCATTCGCGTCGGCGACCGCACCTTGCGGATTGGCGATGTGGCGGAGGTGCAGCGTGGCTTCAATGATCCGCCTGCGCCACGTATGCGCTTCATGGGCGAGGATGCCATTGGCCTGGCGGTATCGATGAAGCCGGGTGGTGACATCCTGGTGCTCGGCAAGGCTCTGTCTGCGGAATTTGCACGTATCCAGGAAACGCTGCCGCTGGGCATGCAGTTACGCCAGGTGGCCGATCAACCGGCTGCGGTGCGTGCGGGTGTTGGCGAGTTTGTGCGGGTGCTGGCTGAGGCGGTGGCTATTGTCCTGCTGGTGAGTTTCTTCTCTCTGGGTATGCGCACCGGCCTGGTGGTGGCCTTGTCGATTCCGCTGGTGCTGGCGATGACGTTTGCCGTCATGCATTACCTGGGTATCGGTCTGCACAAGATTTCCCTGGGTGCGCTGGTGGTGGCGCTGGGGCTGTTGGTAGACGATGCGATCATCGCCGTGGAGATGATGTCGATCAAAATGGAGCAGGGCTTTTCGCGGATCAAGGCAGCCAGCTATGCCTGGACCAGTACGGCCTTTCCCATGCTCACCGGCACGCTGATCACTGCCGCCGGCTTCCTGCCGATTGCCACGGCGCAATCGGGAACGGGCGAGTACACCCGGTCGATTTTCGAGGTGGTCGCCATTGCCTTGTTGGTTTCGTGGATCGCCGCCGTGGTTTTCGTGCCTTACCTGGGCGAGCGCCTGCTGCCTGATCTGGCCAAACTGCATGCAGCCAAGCACGGCGGTAGCGGTGCAGGGCATGACCCTTATGCCACGCCGTTCTATCAGCGGGTGCGTTATGTGGTGGGGTGGTGTGTCGAAAACCGTGGGCGGGTGTTGCTGTTGACCCTGGGACTGTTTGCCCTGTCCATCGTGCTGTTCCGCTTCGTGCCTCAGCAGTTCTTCCCGGCCTCCGGGCGTCCCGAGCTGATGGTCGACCTGAAACTGGGCGAGGGCGCTTCGTTGCGCGCTACCGAAGAACAGGTGGCACGTCTGGAGGTACGGCTGCGCGAGCACGCGGAGATCGAGAACTACGTGGCCTATGTAGGAACGGGCTCGCCACGCTTTTATCTGCCCCTGGATCAGCAGTTGCCCGCGACCAGCTTTGCCCAGTTCGTGGTGTTGGCCAAGGATGTCGAGGCGCGCGAGCGGGTACGCAGTTGGCTGATTGAGCTACTCAACAACGATTTCAGTCAGCTGCGCTCGCGGGTTTCGCGTCTGGAAAATGGCCCTCCGGTAGGTTACCCGTTGCAGTTCCGGGTGTCTGGTGAACACATCGATACGGTGCGCGAGCTGGCCCATCAGGTCGAAGAGAAGGTGCGCGAAAACCCCCATGTGGTCAATGTGCACCTGGACTGGCAGGAGCCGAGCAAGGTGGTGCGTCTGGATATCGATCAGGATCGCGCCCGTGCCTTGGGGGTCAGCACCGCGGACTTGTCTGCCTTCCTGCAGGGCGCGCTGTCCGGAACGCTGGTTAGCCAGTACCGCGAAGGCAACGAGCTGATCGAGATCCAGCTGCGCGGCACGCCCGATGAGCGCTTTGGCCTGGGCCAGCTCGGCAGCCTGGCGGTGCCGACGGACAAGGGGCGCAGTGTGGCGTTGTCGCAGGTGGCCACCCTGACCTATGGTTTCGAGGAAGGCGTGATTTGGCATCGCAATCGCCTGCCCACGGTCACGGTGCGCGCCGACATCTATGGCGACGAGTTGCCGGCTTCGCTAACCCGGCAGATTCTGCCGACCCTGGAGCCGATTCGCCGTCAGCTACCGGATGGTTACCTGCTGGACGTGGGGGGCACGGTTGAGGATTCGGCGCGTGGCCAGGCGTCGGTCAATGCCGGGCTGCCGCTGTTCGTAGTGGTGGTGCTGAGCTTGCTGATGCTGCAGCTGAAGAGCTTCTCGCGCTCGGTGATGGTTTTCCTGACCGCACCGCTCGGACTGATTGGCGTGACGCTGTTTCTGTTGTTGTTCCAGCAGCCTTTCGGCTTTGTCGCCATGCTCGGCACCATTGCCCTGTCCGGGATGATCATGCGCAACTCGGTGATTCTGGTTGATCAGATCGAGCAGGATATCGCCGCAGGCTTGAGTCGCTGGAATGCCATCATCGAAGCGACCGTGCGGCGTTTCCGGCCCATTGTGCTGACCGCGCTGGCCGCGGTACTGGCGATGATTCCGTTGTCGCGCAGCGTATTCTTCGGGCCGATGGCGGTGGCCATCATGGGCGGTTTGATCGTTGCCACGGCACTCACCTTGCTGTTCCTGCCGGCGCTCTATGCTGCCTGGTTCAGGGTGCGCGCCGATGAACCGACGCGCCCCAGGGCAGACCACTGAATGGGCTGGCGCCCCTTGCCGACTGGGTGAGGGGCGTCGTGCGGGTCAGTCGGCCAGCAGGCGCAGTGACAGGTCGACGGCCTTGATGTCCTTGGTCAGCGTGCCAAGCGATATGTAGTCGACGCCGGTTTCCGCCACGCTACGCAGGTTTCCGCCATGGATGCCGCCGGAAGCCTCCAGCTTGGCGCGCCCACCGCACAGTCGTACGGCTTCGCGCATATCGGCATCGCTCAGTTCGTCGAGCATAATGATGTCGGCGCCGGCGGCGAGTGCCTGCTGTAGTTCCTGCAGATCCTCGACTTCGACTTCCACCGGCTTGCCGGGGGCGATGTGGCGTGCCTGCGCGACAGCCTGGGCGATACCGCCGCAGGCGGCAATATGGTTTTCCTTGATCAGGAACGCGTCATACAGGCCAATGCGGTGATTGTCGCAGCCACCGCAGGTGACCGCGTATTTCTGCGCCAGGCGCAGGCCCGGCAGGGTCTTGCGGGTATCGAGCAGGCGCACACCGGTGCCGCTGACCAGATCGGCATATTGGCGGCAGCGGGTCGCTACGGCCGATAGGGTCTGCAGAAAGTTCAGTGCCGCACGCTCGCCACTGAGAATGGCCCGTGCCGGGCCGCTCAGGCGCAGGAGTAGCTGGTTGGCGAGTACCTGCTGGCCGTCCTCGACCAGCCACTCCAGACTGACTGTCGGATCAATCTGACGGAATACCTCGTTGACCCAGGCGCAGCCACTGATGACGGCTGCTTCACGGGTGATCAGCTGGGCGCGAGCCTGGCGCTCGGCAGGGATCAACTGGGCGGTGATGTCTCCGCTGCCAATGTCTTCCTTCAGGGCGCTGCGTACGTTGGCCTGGATTTCATCGGTCAGCTGGGCAAGGGTCAGATTAGGCATGATCGGCTCTCTGGGGTGAGTTGGCGATTATACGGTGCCGTCTTGCGCTCGTCAGGTTGCGCCGTCGGTCACGTACCTTGACCGTTTGTAGGTTGATTTGGTCTGGGTGTGATCTGAGTCATGTCTAGGGCAAAACGGCCCTTGGTAGAAAGGCGACGCTCTTCAATAATGCAAACGACCAATCAGATTTTGACGCCATATCTATGGCGCGGCTGGTAAAAGATTGATTCCAGTTGTTCGCACAGCAGACCCGTCTACCCTTTGCGGTAAGGTCGGCAGGAGAGCGCAATGCAGACCGAGGCTAATGTGGTACACCTCAAGCGTGTAGTTGCAGAGCAGACTAATCCCTCGCCGGTAGGAAGGTTGCCCGTGGCGTTGACCCAGGTGCGTGACAAGGCTGCCTTGCAGCTCAAACAAGCCCTGCAGGCATTGTTCGACAATGCCGACGACTCGCTGTTCGAGATGGCCGACCGGGCCACCAGCAACACCGAGCAGAATGCCTATTTCGAGGCCATGCGCGACTTGCGCCTGAAGCGCAAGGTGATTGAACGGGCTTTCCTGCAAAAGGTTTTCGAGTCGTTCTCGTTGCTCAACCAGTACGAGATCGGCAAGCCGGCGCCGCAACTGGATGTGCTGGACAGTTCTGCGCTCAGCCTGGTGCAAGAGGAAGAGCTGGAAGAGTCGGTTGCCATCGATACCATGGTTGCCAAGGTGCTCAATCGTGATGGTCAGGCGCTTGGCCATGTCACGCAGCGTATCAACACACTGGTCAGTAAAACGGTCGATGACAAGAGCAATCCGCTGGGGCCGCGTTTTCTCTGCGAAGCATTTGCCGAGGCTACGCGTTCGCTGGAGGTGGAGATACGCGTCAAGCTGATCGTCTTCAAGTTATTCGAGCGCTTTGTGCTGAGCAGCCTGGGAGAAATCTACGCGCACGCCAATGAGCAACTGATCAACGCCGGTGTACTCCCCAACCTGCAGTCCCAGCGTCCGGCGCGCCCCTTGCCGGCGGCTGGTCAGGCCGCTGGCAGAGCGCCGGGAGTGAGCCTGCCCGTCGACGATGCCGGTATGCAGGAGGCTTTCAGCGTGTTCCAGGAGCTGCTGGCTCAGGTGCGTGATGTGGCGTTGCCGCAGCGTCAGCGTCCCGCCGATGCCTTGCCGATCAGCAGCAACGACTTGTTGCGTCTGCTCTCGCATATGCAGCAGCAACTCCCGGTGTCAGCCCAGGCGGATATCGATCTGCGTGACCAGGTGGATTCACTGCTGACGCGTGCCAGCGCCCGCAGTGGCAAGGCGCGCATGGTCGGTCAGGTCGATGATGATGTGATCAACCTGGTATCGATGCTCTTCGAGTTCATTCTCGATGATCGCAACCTGCCTGACTCGCTCAAGGCGCTGATTGGCCGTCTGCAGATCCCGATGCTCAAGGTGGCGGTGATCGACAAGAGTTTCTTTGCCCGTGGCAGCCATCCTGCACGACGCTTGCTCAATGAAATTGCCGCCGCCGCGATGGGCTGGGCCGATCAGGATGATGTCCAGCGTGATGGGCTTTACCAGAAGATCGACCAGGTAGTGCAACGTCTACTCAAGGACTTTGTCGATGACCCGGCGATCTTTGCCGAGTTGCTGGCGGATTTTCTGGCCTTTACCGGCGACGAGCGTCGGCGTAGCGAATTGCTGGAGCAACGTACGCGTGATGCCGAAGAAGGGCGGGCGCGTGCTGAAATGGCGCGCCTGCAGGTCGAGCAGGCGCTCAATGAGCGCTTGCTTGGGCGCACCCTCCCGGAGGTTGTGGTACGTCTGCTCCAGGAAGCCTGGAGCAAGGTGCTGCAGTTGACCTGCCTGAAGCACGGCAGTGAGTCGCCTGAGTGGCAGGCCATGCTGACCACCATGGATGACTTGATCTGGAGCGTAGAGCCCCATGATGAGCCCGAGGCGCGTCTGCAGTTGTTGCAGTTGGTGCCCAATCTACTCAAGGCGCTGCGCGACGGCTTGAATGGCGCAGGGTTCGACCCCTTCGCTGCGGGTGATTATTTCACCCAGTTGGAAGCACTGCATGTTCAGGCTTTCCAGCGCTTCAAGAAAAGCATGGCCGAGGCACCGGAAACCATCCCTGACGAGGCGTCGCATGAGCTTGGACATGGGTTGGCCGAGCTTGATCTGCCGGTTGTCCTTGCTGTTCCGGAAGAGCCGCCAGCGATGGTCGAGGTGGTTGAGGAAATTGTCTTGCTGGCACCTGGCGAAGCGCGTCCTGCTGGTGAGGAATGCCAGTTGCCCGACGATGATGAGGCATTGCTCAAGGTCGATCAGTTGGGGGTTGGCAGCTGGGTCGAGATTCAGGAGGACGAAGAGCACAAGCTGCGTTGCAAGCTGGCGGCGATCATCAAGCCAACCGGCAAGTATGTTTTCGTCAACCGTACCGGCATGAAAGTGCTGGAAAAGACCCGTATGGGGCTGGCTGTCGAGTTTCGTCGCAATGCGGTGCGCCTGCTGGATGACGCCTTGTTGTTCGACCGTGCCCTGGAGTCGGTGATCGGTAACTTGCGGCGTCTCAAGGGCGCCTGATCCATCAGGGCTCTGCTAGAGTGACGGCTACAAGGAGCCGTCATGCAATTCGATCCGCAAAGCGGCTGGTGTACGGGCATCAGCCATTGTCCTTCGGACAACTTCAACGAACGACCCGATGGGGAGATTTCCCTGTTGGTGATTCATAACATCAGCCTGCCGCCCGGTCAGTTTGCTACCGGGCAGGTTCAGGCACTTTTTCAGAATCGCCTCGATCCGCAGGCCCATCCCTATTTCGCCGGGATCGCCGGGTTGCGTGTCTCTGCACATTTTCTCATCGAACGAGACGGTCGGCTGTGGCAGTTTGTTTCCTGCCTGCAGCGTGCCTGGCACGCAGGCGTTTCCTGCTTTGCCGGGCGTGAGGGGTGCAACGACTTCTCGTTGGGTATTGAGCTGGAGGGTACTGATGATCTGCCTTTCAGCGAGGCGCAATACAATCAGCTAACGAGCCTGACTCGTCTGCTTCGCCAGCACTACCCGGCGATTAGTCTGGAGCGTATCGTCGGCCATAGTGACATTGCGCCGGGACGCAAGACAGATCCCGGCCCATACTTTGACTGGCAGCGCTATCGCGCCAGCCTGGTCTGACAGGGAGAGCGTATATGAGTTTTCTGGTGTTGCTGCTGCTGGTCTGGATCGAGAAGTTTTCTGCCTGGCGCTTGCGCCTGCAGCAGGATGGCTGGTGGCAAGCCTGGTTGCAGCGTGTAGAAGGTGAAGAGCCTGCGGCCAATCATACGGGTTGGCAATTGTTGTGCTTGATTTTGTTGCCACTCTTCCTGCTGGGGCTGTTGCTCTGGGGGCTGGAGTCGGTCGCTTATGGCTGGCTGGCTTTCCCGGTGCATCTGCTGGTGATGCTCTACAGTCTCGGGCGTGGTGATCTACTGGCGCAGCAGGGGCCATTTCGTGATGCCTGGCGCCGCGGCGACCAGCAGGGTGCACTGCATGCCGCAGAGCGTGACATGGGCGTGACTGCCGAGCAGGGTGATGAGTTGCTGGCCCGCGTGCAGGGGCATCTGTTGTGGCAGTCTTGCCAGGGCTTCTTCGTGGTGATTTTCTGGTATGCGCTGTTGGGACCGCTGGTTGCCCTGGCCTATCGCTTGCTGGCGCTGACGGAGCAGCAGGCAGCTAGCCCGGTGTTGCGCGAGCGGGCTGGGCAATGGCGGCACGCTCTGGACTGGTTGCCGGTACGCTTGCTGATCAGCAGCTTTGCCCTGGTAGGCAACTTCGTTGCCGTGAGTCGCGGTTACCTGGCCGAGCTGCTCAATTGGGATATCGAGGGGCAGCGCTTGGTCGCCGAAGCCGGACGAACCGCGGCGGAAGTGCCTGCACAGGCTTCTGGTGAGGCCGGATTGCGCACGCTGGATGCCTTGTGGCATCTGCTGTTGCGTACCGCTGTGGTTTGGTATGCCGCACTGGCCCTGTGGATTCTGTTGATCTGAGCGAGTGACCTGTTGGGCTGAGGCCGCCCGCCAATCTCCTCGCCAGGCTTGTGTTTCGGCTTGTCACGGCGCAGGCCTGGCGGTCGGTGTGAGTCACGCGGCAAACTAGACGTCGGTTTGTGCTCCCAGCCAGGCGGCACCGCGTACGCCGCTGGAATCGCCATGCCGGGCGCGTACCAGGCGCGTGTTGACGCGGTCGGAAAATACGTGCTCCTGCCAGTGCCGTACGACGCCTGGGTAGAGTTCGTCGATATTTGACAGGCCACCACCCAGTACGATCACGTGCGGGTCGAGCAGATTAATCACGCTGGCCAGGCTACGGGCCAATTGCTCGATATAGCGCTGCAAGGCTGCCTGTGCCTTGGGTTGCCCGTTGCGGGCGGCGATAACCAACTGTTCGGCCTCCAGTTGCAGCTGGCTACGTGCGGCCCAGCCAGGACCGCTGAGAAAGGTCTCGATGCAGTCCCGGCGGCCACAGTAGCACGCCATGCTTGGGCCATCCTCAGTCCCGCGGGCCGGCAGGGGATTGTGTCCCCACTCGCCGGCAATGCCATTGGGACCGGCAAGCAGCTGTCCGTTGATGACGATACCGCCACCCACACCGGTGCCGAGAATAGCCCCGAAGACCGAAGGGGCGCCGCCAGCAGCGCCATCAGTGGCTTCGGACAAGGCAAAGCAGTCGGCATCATTAGCCAGTCGTACCGGGCGTTGCAGGCGTCTCTGCAGGTCACCTTGCAAGTCTTGGCCGATCAGCCAGGTGGAGTTGGCGTTCTTGATCAGGCCATGATCGGGAGAGCGCGTGCCGGGTATGCCGACACCCAGGCTGCTGCACGGGCCAAGCTGTCTTTCGGCAGCCTCAACCATACCGGCTATAGTATCCAGTGTGGCTGGGTAGTCGCCACGCGGTGTGGCTTGCCGGCGGCGTAGCAGCTCCTGTGATCCATGCAGGGCGATGATTTCGGTCTTGCTGCCCCCCAGGTCGATGCCCAGGCGTATCGGTTCGTGCATGATTTACCTTAAGTTACAGAAAGATAGGCCGATATCAGGTACACAGGTGCTGTCACCGTGTGGCGTCAGGGTGCCATCATTGCCCTGCATGTCTTGCTATCGCGTTGGTTGATCCGCCGAGCAGCCCTGTGCGGCGGCCTGGGGGCGTGAGATGCTTGGTCTGCTGCAAAGCCCATGCCGCATAAAATAAAAAAACGACGGGAGAAGTCCAGTGAAGACCGTGTTGTATCCGGCCATCGCGTTGATGAATCGCCTGAGCTTCGGCATGAAGTTCAGCCTGATCAGTGTGCTCTTCTTTCTGCCCATGCTGATCACCAACTATTACCTGGTTAGCGATTCCTACCGTCAGGTAGTGGCGACCGAGACCGAGTTGCAGAGTCTGGACCTGCTCGGTAGCAGTTTGAAGCTGCGGCGTGACGTCGAGGCCCTCAATGACTTTACGCTTATCAACATGATGATTGGCCAGTCGGGCAATGCCGGCGATCTGGACTCGCGTATCCAGGCCATGGAGAAACAGCTGCAGGCTGATCTACAGGCCATGAGCCCAAAAACGCGCGATGCAGCGGTGCTGGAAGAGTTCAATAGCAAGCGCGACGAACTGTTGGCTGCCTTGCGTGCGCTGAGTGAGCAGTCGTCACTGCAAAGCAAAGTACAAATGGCTGAGCAGTTGGTCGGTAGCACGCAGATCTTTGCGCGCTTCATCGCCGCTCTGGGAGGGCTTAGTCAGGACGCAGAGCGTGATGTGCGGCAGTTGGCTGAGCTGATTACCGGCGGTACGCCGCAAGTGACCGCGGCACTGGGTGTGGGGCGCGCCACGGGCGCTTATTCGATTGGCCAGGGTTTCCTCAACTCGGCGGCCAGTACCCGGCTGGACGACCTGTTGCTGACTTTGGAACGCCTGCATGGTGACTACGGCACGCGCATCAGTGAGGCGTTGGCGAGTCCGGCTGTACGCAGTGAGCTGGGGGGGCAGGCGGAAGCCAGTCAGGCTTCGCTCAAGGAAGCCATGCTGCTACTGGAAGACCAGGTCATCATGGCCGAGGAGATGAATACCCCCTGGCTGGATTTCTACCAGCAAATGGGCTCGCTGATGGAGAAAACCTATCAGCTGGATGATGCCGCCCTGGCTGTGATCGAGCGCGATCTGCAACAGCGTCTGGGCGAGAAACGTGGCCAGATGATCTTGCTGGTGATTGCACTGGTTTTGGTCTTCCTGGCCATTGTCTACCTGTATGGCGGCTTCTATGTGTCGACACGCAGTTCGCTGAAAGCGCTTGGCCAGGTCATGGGGCGCATGGCCGATGGTGATATGACGGTCACGTTCCGTGTGCAGAGCCAGGACGAGCTGGGCGAGCTGGGACAGGCGGTCAATGATGCAGTGGGCAAGATCCACCAGTTGATCCGTGAAGTAGGCGATACCGTATCCAAGGTTGAGCACCAGGCTGTGCAGGTCGAGCAGGTTTCTGACCAGAGCAACCAGGCGGTGGCCGGGCAGCGTGGGCAGATCGAGCAGGTGGCCACGGCCATGAACGAAATGTCTGCTACTGCCCAGGAAGTAGCCCGCAGCGCGGCGGCGGCGGTGGGCAGTGCGCAGAGCGTCAACGAGGAAACGGTGAGTGGCCGTGCGCTGGTCGAAGCGCAGGTTGGCAGCATTGAGCGCCTGGCCGCGGAGATTGACCAGTCGGTGACCGTGATAGACCAACTGGCCAGTGACAGCGCCTCGATCAGTCGGGTGCTTGAGGTTATCAAGGGGATTGCCGAGCAAACCAACCTGCTGGCCCTCAACGCGGCTATCGAAGCTGCGCGTGCCGGCGAGCAGGGACGAGGGTTTGCCGTGGTGGCTGATGAGGTGCGCACCCTGGCCAAGCGTACTCAGCAATCGACCGAGGAAATCGAGCAGATGATCGCGCGTCTGCAGCAAGGGGTGGCCGCAGCCGTGAAGGCCATGAACAGCAGTCACCAGAAAGCCGATGGCACGGTCAGTGAGTCGTCCAAGGTGCAGTTGGCGCTGGAGAACATTTTGGCGGCAGTCGGCATGATCGTCGACCAGAACCAGCAGATCGCTGCGGCGGCTGAGCAGCAGACAGCTGTGGCCCATGATATCGACCAGAACATCGTCGAAATCAACCAAGCGGGAGAGCGCACGGCCGAAGGTGCCAGCCAGACCGCGCGTGCCAGCCGCGAGCTGAGCAGCCTGGTAGGCCAGCTCAAGCAGCTGATTGCCACATTCAAGGTTTGAGAGCAGGACTATGGTTCGACGAGGCGGCCTGCGGGCCGCTTCGTGCGTTAAGGGGCGAGTGCCAGGTCTGGCCAGGCAAAAAGCTCGGCGCAGTTGCGGCTGCTGTGCCAGGCCAGTTGCTCCGGGCTGCAGTGCAGGTGTGTGGCCAGTGCCGTGCAGATGGCTGGCAGGTGCGTAGGGCTGTTGCGTTGCCCGGCGAACATGGCTGGCGCCATATCAGGTGCGTCGGTTTCCAGTACCACGCCGTGCAACGGCAGGCGTCCCAATACCCGCTGCAGGCGGCTTGCTGCCGACCAGGTAGCGGCGCCGCCAAGGCCCAGTTTAAAGCCCATGCGCAGGTATTCGCGGGCTTCTTCGTAGCTGCCGGAAAAGGCGTGCACTATGCCTGCGCGTGGCAGGCGTAGCTGTTTGAGCAGGGCGATACAGTCGGCATGAGCGCGTCGTACATGTAGCAGTACCGGCAGGTTGAAGGCTTTGGCCAGCTGCAACTGGGCCAGCAGCAAGGCTTGTTGGGCATCGCGTGGGCTGTCTGCCTGCGCATAGTCGAGGCCGATTTCGCCGAGCGCACATAGGCGCGGGTGTCCCCGCAGGCGCTCCAGCCACTGCTGCAGCTCGCCAAGATGCCGGGCATCATGCTCGGCAAGAAAGCACGGATGCAGCCCCAGGCTGCCGTAAAGCATGCTGTGCTGCTCAACCAGCTCCCAGAGGCGCGGCCAGCCTGCCGCTTTCACGGCGGCCACAACCACGCGGGTCACGCCCTGTTGGCGGGCTTGCTCGAGCAGCGTCTGGCGATCCGCATCGAAGACGGGGAAGTCCAGATGACAGTGGCTGTCGACCAGCAGCATCGGCTTATTGCAGACCAAAGACCTTGCGGGCCAGGCTGCCGGCTGCCTGGGCTGGATTGCGGCGAATGCCGGCTTCCTGCTCGGCAATGATCTTGAACAGGCCGTTGAGTGCCTGCTCGGTCACGTAGTTCTCGATCTGCGCACTTTGTGCATCGATGACCCCAAAGCTGGCGGCCTGCCCGGCAAAGGCATTGTACTGCTGGGCCAGACCAACTTGCTGGGTAGCCTGGCGCACGATAGGCAGAAAACGGCTGCGCAGTTGTTCGCGGCTGCTTTTATCCAGGTAACGGGTGGCTGAGTCTTGCGGGCCGGCAAGAATGGCCTTGGCATCTTGCAGGGTCATGTTCTGCACGGCTTGCAGGAGCAGTGCCTGGGCCTGGGGAACGGCTGCTTCAGCGGCCTGGTTCATGCTGGCTTCCAGTTGTTCGACCTGGGCGCCCATCCCCATCAGCTTCATGGTACGTGCCGCCTTGCCCAGCTTGCCGGGCAGGCCGATACGTACCTGCGGGTCGCTGCTGAAGCCACCGGGGCGTCCCAGTTGGGCGACTGCGGCTTTGGCGCCTTGGTTGAGGGCCTGTTTCAGCCCGCTGGCGGCGTCTCCCTGGGACAGCTCGGCCAGCGACAGGGCAAAGCTCGGGCTGCTTAGCAGCAGGCACAACAACAGACTGATCAGGCGTGGCATGGCGCTTCTCCACAAGGGTAGGGGGAGCAGGTGTATGCCTGCTCCGCTGAGTCAAGCAGGTGTTTCGTCGCTTTGCTCGTCATGACTATGCTGGGCAACCTGGCGAATCGACAGACGGATTTCCGCAGGCAACACGCGCTTGGCGGCGCCCTCCACCAGTTCGCCCAGTTGTGGGTGGTAACTGAGGGTGCCTTCCGCACTCTGGCGCAATACCCGGTGGTCGAGCAGGCTCTGGATAAAGTGGCGGAACAGGCTCTTGTCGAAGAACTCCGGGGCATTCAGTCCGTGGAGAATCGACAGGCGCTGGGCCATCACCGTACACAGCTGTTCCAGGCGTTCGGCGCTCAAGCTGTTCTGTCCGTTGTTGAGCAGCAGGGCAATGGCCATGTAGAAGCGTTGCAGGGTCTGCACGATGGCGCGTGCCAGCAAGGTCAGCAGGACGAACTCACGGGAGCTGGGTGCTGGCCGGCTATACATCTCGCCATCGACCTTGAGCAGGCCCTGATCGACCAGTGCAGTCAGCCACTGGTCAATGACTTCGTCCAGTTCCTCCAGTTCCCAGCGGATGAACAGCTCGGCCTGCAGGTAGGGGTAAAGGGCCCGGGTGAAGCGCAGGATCTGCTCGCGGCTCATGCGGGCGCTGCTCTGGAAGAAGCTGGCAAGCAGCGCGGGCAGGGCAAATACATGCAGCACATTGTTGCGGTAATAGGTCATCAGCACCGCATTCTGCTCATCCAGATAAAGAATGCGGCCAAGCGCATCGCGCTGTTCGGCGAGCAGTTCCATGCTTTGTACGTATTCGATCAGGGCCAGGCCATCGCCTTCCGGGAGGGTGGCATAGGGCGAATAGGGCGCCTGGCGCAGCAGGTTGAGATAGAGATCCAGGGTGCGTGCCAGGGCTTTTTCGTCCAACGCCAGCTTGCTGGTAGAAAGCAGGGCCAGGGCGACCAGGTTGACCGGATTGACGGCCGTCGCATCGTTCAGATGCCGTGCAATGCGTTGGCCCAGACGGTGCGTGGTGTCGTTGAGCCAGGCCGGGCGGAATTGCGCGCCATGGTCGGCGCTGCGCCAGCCAGGCTGCTGCTGGTCGAGGAAGGCGGCCAGATGGATGGGTTCGCCGAAGTTGACGGCGACCGAACCAAAACGCTGTTTACGGATGGCGTTGAGCACGCGAATGATGTCAAACACCGATTCCTTCTTCTTGCTCGCGCCACGCAGTTCGCCCAGGTAGGTACGGCCTTCCAGCACCCGCTCATAGCCGATGTAGACCGGTACGAATACCACCGGCAGGCGCGACGAACGCAGGAAGCTGCGCAGGGTGATGGCCAGCATGCCCGTCTTGGGCTGCAGCATGCGCCCGGTACGCGAGCGTCCGCCCTCGACGAAATACTCCACCGGGAAACCCTTGCAGAACAGGGTGTGCAGGTACTCGTTGAACACCGCGGTGTACAGCGGGTTGCCCTTGAAGGTGCGACGCATGAAGAAGGCCCCGCCACGGCGCAGCAGGCCGCCGACCACAGGCATGTTGAGGTTGATGCCGGCGGCGATGTGTGGAGGTGTCAGGCCGTTGGTGAACAACAGGTAGGACAGCAGCAGGTAATCGATGTGACTGCGGTGGCAGGGCACATAGATGATCTCGTTGCCATGGGCGATTTCCTGCACCTGTTGCAGGTGGTTGACCTTGATCCCTTCGTACAGCTTGTTCCAGAACCACGACAGCACCAGCTCCAGAAAGCGGATGGCGGTATAGGCGTAGTCCGAGGCGATCTCGTTACCGTATTTGAGGGCCTGTGCTTCGGCTTTTTCCACGCTGATGCCTTCGCTGGCCACCTGTGCCTCGATGGCCTGGCGTACCAGCGGACCGTGAATCAGCCTCTTGACCAGGTTGCGGCGGTGCGAAAGGTCCGGGCCGATCACCGCCGCTTTCTGCTGGCGGAAGTGCACCCGTAGCAGGCGATAGACCATGCGCGGGGTGCGCTCCGGGCCTTTGCCTTCGTCGATGATCTGCCGCAGCTTGAGCGGTGCGGAGAACTGCACACGGGTCTTGCGACCTAGAATGAGAATAGTGAACAGCCGCCGCAGGCGTCCGGTAACTGCCCAGCTGTCGGCAAACAGGAGTTTCCAGGGGCTGGTTTCACTGTCCGGAGACTGTCCCCAGAACACGCTGACCGGGACGATCTGCACGTCGTCTACCTGTTGCTGGTTAACCGCATTCAATGCGCGTACCAGCGTCGGTGCTACACCGGGCTTGCTGCTGCCGCCAAACCAGCCCGGTTCGGGGGTCAGGTAGAAGAAACCCTTGCTCTCCTGATGGTTGCCCAGCTGTACCGGCAGCACCGGGCGTGGCAGGCCGGCCTTGCGGCACTCGCTATCGACCACCGAGAGGTCGCTGGCCGAAGGCTGTTGCAGGACATAAAACACCGGTTTACTGCAGTCAAGTTTGAGCGTAAAGGCCGATTGATTGATGGTTTCCGAGCGTACCCACAGGTACAGCAGGCGGTGCAGGGCGCCAAAGGCCAGACGACGGAAGGGTGAGCGGGTCATAAGCAATTCGGTCGGACAGGCGAGCCGGGGCTCGGGGATGGCTAGTGTGCCGTATTGGCTGACGCCTCGCAAAAGGCAGGCGTGCTGGGTAAGTGATCTTTTATCCGCATAACTGCCTGATTTTGCGTCGCCTTTTGCAACTTTTTAGCCTGTGCGATGGTCTTGCATTGCCGGTTCAGCGACCCCTATAGTCGCGCAGCGTTGCAAAGGAAGCCCTGCAGCAGCCAGTGTCTGGCCCTGCGGCACAGGTTTGGGTGTTCATTGACCCGATCCATGCCGGTAGTCGCTGCCGTGATGGTCGCTGCCGGGTTCTGATCCCAATGGTGAGAGGCCATGATCGAGATAACTAATCTAAGCAAGCGTTTTGCCCAGCAGCTGGCAGTGGACAACCTGTCGTTCAGCGTGGCTCCCGGAGAGGTACTGGGCTTCCTGGGCCCCAACGGGGCCGGCAAATCGACCACCATGAAGATGCTCAGTGGTTTTCTGGCGCCCACCTCGGGCACGGCCAGCATTCATGGATTCGATATCCAGAAACAACGGCTCAAGGCCCAGCAACTGATTGGCTACCTGCCCGAAGGTGCGCCCTGCTATGGCGACATGCGTGTGCAGGGCTTTCTTGAATTTATTGCCGAGATACGTGGCTTCCGTGGTGCGGAGAAGCGCAGCCGCGTGGCCAAGGCCAGCGCCCAGCTGGAACTGGACAAGGTGCTCGGGCAGTCCATCGAGACCCTGTCCAAGGGCTTCAAGCGCCGTGTCGGGCTGGCCCAGGCCATCCTCCACGACCCGCGGGTGCTGATTCTCGATGAGCCCACCGACGGTCTGGACCCCAACCAGAAACACCAGGTGCGGCAACTGATCCAGGGCCTGGCCAAGGACAAGATCGTCATCATCTCCACGCATATCCTCGAAGAGGTGTCGGCCCTGTGCACCCGTGCGGTGATCATTGCTGGCGGGCGGCTGCTCGCCGACGGTACGCCGCTGGAACTGGAGAGCCGTTCGCGCTACCACCAGGCCGTGACCCTGCTGGCTGATGCGGCCGTGGACAGCAGCGCACTGGCCGCGTTGCCCGGAGTGGCTGGTGTAGAGCGCAACGAGCGTGACGGCAGCCTGACCGTGCTGGCCAGCGCCGGGCAGGTGATCTTTCCCCAGGTCAATCAGCTCATTCACCAGCGTGGCTGGGCGGTGCGCGAAATTGAAGTGGAGCGGGGCCGACTGGATGAAGTGTTCCGTAGCCTGACCCGTGGAGAAGCCGCATGAAGCAGTTACCGGTAATCTTCAAACGCGAACTGGCCAGCTACTTCAGCACGCCGCTGGCCTACGTGTTCATCCTGATTTTTCTCGTATTGTCCGGGGTGTTCACCTTCTACCTGGGCGGCTTTTTCGAGAGCAACCAGGCCAGCCTGGCGCCGTTCTTCAATTTTCATCCCTGGCTCTACCTGTTTCTGGTGCCGGCGATTGCCATGCGCCTGTGGGCCGAGGAACGCAAGTCTGGTTCCATCGAACTCTTGATGACCCTGCCGGTGACACGTTTCGAGGCGGTTGCCGGTAAGTTCCTCGCCGCCTGGAGCTTTGCTGGCCTGGCGCTGCTGCTGACCTTCCCGATGATCATTACCGTCAACTACCTGGGCGAGCCGGACAATGGCGCGATCATCACCGGTTACCTGGGCAGCTGGTTGCTGGCCGGGGCCTACCTGGCGGTGGGTTCGTGCATGTCGGCGTTGGCCAAGAACCAGGTAATCGCCTTCATCCTTGCGGTCGCTGCCTGTTTCCTGTTCATCGTCAGTGGCTTCCCCATGCTGCTGGATGCCTTCAGTGGCTGGGCGCCGCAATGGCTGATCGACGCGGTGGCTTCGCTGTCCTTCCTGATTCGCTTCGAGGCGATCAGCAAGGGTGTCATCGACCTGCGTGATCTCCTGTATTTCCTCAGCTTCATCGTCGCCTGGCTGGCTGCCACGGCGCTGGTGGTTGACCTGAAGAAGGCTGACTGACATGAAGAAACTGATGTATTCCAGTGCCGGCTTGCTGGTCATTGCCCTGGTTTTCCTGGGCTTCAACATGCTCTCCGGGCTGACCTTGCAGAATGCCCGGCTGGACCTGACCGAGCAGAAGCTCTACACCATCTCCAGCGGTACCCAGCGCATCCTGGAGAGCCTTGATGAGCCGGTCACCCTGCATTTCTTCTACTCCGACAGCGCCGCCAAGGACCTTACCGCACTGCGCAATTACGCACGTCGCGTGGAGGAGATGCTGATGGCCTACCAGCGTGCCAGTAACGGCAAGCTGCGTGTGGAAGTGATCGATCCGCAACCCTTCTCCGAGGACGAGGACCGCGCGGCGAGCTTCGGCTTGCAGGCGGTGCCATTGGATCAGAGTGGTGGGCAGTTGTATTTCGGTCTGGCCGGCACCCGTGGGCAGGCAGATAACGCACAGCAGGTCATCCCGTTCTTCCCGCTGGACCAGGAAGAGTTCCTCGAGTACGAGATCAGTCGTTTGGTGCAGGGGCTGGCCAAGCCGCAGCGTCCGGTGATCGGCGTGCTGTCCGCCCTGCAGTTGCACGGTGGCTTCGACATGATGGCCCGCCAGCCGACCCCGCCGTGGATGGTCATGGAGGAAGTTCGCCAGCTGTTCGAGATCGAAAGCCTGAAGGCTGGCATCGATCAGATCCCCGAACAGGTGTCGGTGCTCTGGCTGGTGCATCCTAAGGATCTGCCCGAGCAAACGCTGTATGCCATCGATCAGTTCGTGCTACGTGGTGGCAAACTGCTGGTCTTCGTCGATCCGTACAGCGAGGCCGATACCGGCCTGGGCATGCCCGGCGAGATGGCCGAGGACAAGGCTTCCAACCTGGAGCCGCTGTTCAAGGCCTGGGGGCTGCGCCTGCGTGACCAGGAAGTGGTCGGCGACGGTGCCTATGCCATGTCGGTCAGCATGGGCCAGCAGGCGGTGCGGCATGCCGGTTGGCTGAGCCTGCCTAGTCGTGCGCTGGACCAGGAGGATGTGGTCACCAATGGCCTGGAGCGCATCAACCTGGCGACCGCCGGTATCCTCGAGCCACTGGAGGATGCCAAGACGCAATTCCAGCCGCTGCTGCGCAGTTCCGAGTACGCCATGCCCTATGCGGCACAGCGTTTCGCCATGCTCAACAACCCCGAGGAGCTGATTCGCGAACTCAAACCCACGGGGGAACGCTACACCCTGGCGGCCCGCATCAGCGGTCCGGCGCAGACCGCCTATCCGCAGGGTATCGAGGGGCGCGAGCCAGGCGTGCAGTCGGCTGACAACATCAACGTCATTGTGGTGGCCGACACCGACCTGCTCACCGACCGTCTCTGGGTGCAGGTGCAGGACTTCTTTGGCCAGCGCATTCCGCAACCCTGGGCCGACAATGCCGGGCTGGCGATCAATGCACTGGATAACCTGGCCGGCAGTGACGCGCTGATCAGCGTGCGTTCCCGTGGTCGCTTCAGCCGTCCCTTTGAGGTCGTCGAGAACCTGCAGCGCGAAGCCGAGGCCCGTTTCCGCGAGAAGGAAGAAGTGTTGCAGAAGCGCCTGGCGGAAACCGAGCAGCAACTGGCCGCCCTGCAGCAGCAAGACGATCCGGCCAAGGCACTGGAGATGACCCCGGAGCAGCAGGCCGCGGTGCAGCAGTTCCTCGCCGAGAAACTGCGTATTCGCAAGGAGCTGCGCGAGGTGCGTTACCAGCTCAATGCAGATATCGAGGCCTTGGGCCGTACGCTCAAGCTGCTGAACATCCTGCTGGTGCCGGTGTTGATCACCCTGTTGGCACTGGCGGTCTGGTGGTGGCGCCGCCGCCGTCGCCGTCGCTGAGGGCGCCTGTCACAGGCCGCCATGGCGGCCTGTGACAGGCATAAAAAAACCGGCTTTTGGCCGGTTTTTTTGCATCTGGAGCGGGTGATGGGAATCGAACCCACGGCTCTAGCTTGGGAAGCTAGGGTATTACCATTATACGACACCCGCTTGGGGCAGCCTTTTTACCAGAACAACCTGGCAAAATGAAGGCTTGTCTGCATTTTAATACGTCTCGGCGCCTGCTTCGCGGCTCAGGCGCTGTACTTCCTCGCTGCTCAACTCACGCCAGCTGGCGTAGGGCAGGTCGCCCAGCTGCAGGCTGCCGATGGCTTCGCGATGCAGGTCGCGCACCGGGTTGTGGTAACAGGCGAACATGCGTTTGATCTGATGATGGCGGCCTTCGTGCAACGTCAGGCGTGCACTATGGCTGTCCAGCAGGTGCAGGGTGGCCGGTAGCGTGGGCCGTGGATCACCCTCCAGGAGCAAGCCGTGGGCAAAGTCGCTGACGCAGGCGGGATCGATGGGCTGTTCGGTACGCAGCCAATAGTGCTTGGCCAGGCGGCTGCGCGGCAGGGTCAGGCGGCGCGTCCACAGGCCGTCGTTGCTGATCAGCAGCAGGCCGCTGGTATTCAGGTCCAGGCGTCCGGCGAGGTGCAGTTCCTCAGCCTGAGGAACCTGCAGCAGGTCGATGACCGTTTTGTGCTGGCTATGCCGGGTAGCGCTGACGACTCCGCGTGGCTTGTGCAGCAGGTAGTAGCGGGCCGTCTGTGCGGCCTGCAGGGGCTGTTGGTCGAGGTCGATTTGCTGGAAGCGTCCGACTTCGTGCAGGCCATCACGACAGACCTGGCCGTCCACGGTGATGCGCCCTTGCGCAAGCAGTTGCTGGGCCTTGGCGCGATTAAAACAGGGCTGATTGGCCAGCCAGCGATCCAGACGCATCAGTCGGCCTGGTTCAAGGCTTGCGCGCAGGCAGGGCAGAGGCAACTGCGTGCCTGGCTATCGAACTGGCGCAGGCGCTGCAGCGCCTGC
>NZ_NMQV01000010.1 GCF_002234375.1 Pseudomonas fluvialis | reverse complement strand
CCAAGCTCACAGGCCGTGCGTGCCTACGAATCGGTACGTCCTTGGAACTGCTCGCCGGCTTCTGCCTTTGCTTCCTGAAAACAAACCCCGTCCACTAGGACGGGGTTTATGGAGCGCTTACGTCGTAAACGACGGTGTGCGCATACACCAGCACCGGCTGACGCCCCGTTTTGCTCAATTGGTCGCGCTCGGCTGGCGTGACCTCTAGCTCCAGCCACTGCCAGTCGCGCACCAAGCAGTACTCGGTATACGGAAAGCGCTGACGCACCATGGCCATGGCTTCTTCGTCAGTCAGGGATAACCCTGGTATGGCCGTACCGGGGCCATACAACAAGTCGGTCACCGCACTCAGCTCGTCCATATCCACTCCCGCTATTGAAGGCACCAGCGCGACTGCACCATCCGCGCCGTCTCATAGAGATCAATCAGATGGCGCAGTGACTGAAGCCCACCCGGCGCAAAATTCACGATCACGAAACAGTCGAAATCTTCTGTGTGGATCAACCAGCGCGCCCCATCGCGCACGACATGGCTGATCTCCCCCGAGGTGAGTACGGCGTGCTCCGGATAACGGCGGACTTTGTAGGCATGGCCCCGCACGCAGTTGCAGCTGATAGAGGCATTCACCAGGAAGCCAGTAATGACTTCGTCGGGGTAATGCTCCAGCAGCGCTTCGAGTAAAAGGCGTTGCGTCCGCGCTGGCAGACGGGAGCTGATTCGGTCAGACACAGAGCACCTCCGGCGGTTGGCAATACCAATCCACCACTGCCTTCAGTTCAGGGTTTTGGCTCGTGCGGGCGCTGGGTTTGGATGGCCGTGACCAAGTAGGGGCTCGATTAGAAACGATGTTCACCAACGCATCGACCGAGAGCAAAAGCCCGCTCTCCACCTCTCCACTGGGGCCAGTCACCAGTGCGCCAACCCTCTTCATTGTCCCCTTAAGCCAGGCCGACTTGCTGCCCAGTCGATCTGCCGCATCTGCTGCCACCACATAGGTGGAAAGGAATGCAATGAGGTCGGCCAAACTGATGAATGTCCGGTATTTCTTGCCAGGTTCAACACGTGCCCGAAGGTAACCGGCATCGATCCACCCCTTGATGGTTTGATGCTTCCACGGCGTTATCTTGGTCAGGTCGGTGATAGTGAACTCAATACCGGTTGAGTGCTGAGCCGACACGTCTGCCAGCGTTTCTTCATCAAAGCGAAACGCCGCAAACCCCTGGATACCTCGCACACGGCCTAGCGGTTTAAGATCACCCGCAAATACTCGCTTAAGCAGGTCATTGGCTTGCGCGTTGGAAAAGCGCTTACCACTGATATCCGCAAATGACAGGCTGCGCTTGGGCTCATCGATCTCGCCGCAGCTCTCGGTCAGCCGTTCGAGCAGAGCCAGCGCTTCACTTTTGCGATAGTCCCCCCGTGCAAACAGCGGGCGCTGCATCTCCGACACCGGGCTCAAGAGCCCAGTTTCCGCAAAGCGGTCTCGGGTACGTCGACTGATGCCGAGAAGTTTGAGCAAATCCTTCCCGTAGAGGAAATCCGCAGCCGCTTGCTGGTGTGCCTCAACCTCTGTGCGCTTAACCAAGCAAAATTCACTGGTCGCGCCCTGCAAGATGGTTCCACCCAACGCCCCCGACTTCACCAGAGCCACAATGCGATCTGCGGAGCTCTTCAAGGTACGCGCGGCCTCGGCAGCCGTGAGAGTCGCTTTCAACCCAAGCAGCTCGGCGCCGAGCTGTTTCATCTTGCGATTGATCGGAGCATTGGCCCGCTCAAGAATCAGCCGGTGGGCCATCTCGCGGAGGGGGGCATACACCTCACCCGCAAATTCTGTGTTCAGCTCGCGGTACCAGGAGCCCAGGTTGAGCATGAATCGGCTGGACGCCATTTGATTGGCCGCTTCAATCTTGGCTTCGACGAAGTCCCTGAAGCGAGGCAGCAAATTGTTGCCGATTTGATGACTGGCTTGGCACACCGCCAAGGCTTTGTCCGTATCGATGGGCGCATTTTTCCGATGCGGTTCCGCCAACGTCAGATTCGCCAGAAACAATAAAAAGGCATCAACGTCTTGGGGCAGCGCCTCCATTCCCGGCAGCGAAATGCCACTGGCAGGCCACAAGAGGCTGGCCACCCAAAGGCTCGCGGGATCTGCTGGCGCGACATCCGCAGTGGTCAGGTCGTACCCACACCGGCAGGTTGTAATCGAGTGGCGCTTGAGGTCTAGCGGTGCCGAACACTCGGGGCAGGCTTCCAACAGTGAGCGCTGGTGCTCCGGGCATGCAGTGAACAACTGATGATGCCAGGCCTGACGGATGTAGGCGGACGCGCGCAAACACTCGACACAGACCGGAACTGCTGCGGTGCGGAGAAATCGCCCTTGGCTGAGCGAGCCCGCGACTTGTGAGAAACCGGCAAGCTGTTGGATCCCCGCACAATCCAAGCCATGCGTCTCACTGACGGCATTGAGCTCAGCCTCACTGTAACGGGCTTTGAGTCGAACTCCCGCCTCTCGGAGCAGGGCGGCAGAGGAGTCCATGAAGTTCTCCTCAGCCAACCGCAGGAGATAGCCATTTACGCTTTCATCAGCGAAGGGGGTCAGGGGGAATGCCAGCATGATGAACCCTCAAACCTTCACGCCAGCTTCGGACATGACCTTGGTGTACACCAACGCCATATGCTCGGTCTGAACCGTGATCCTACGGTCAAACGGATTGAAGTCGATCAGACGCCCGATGACTGCCGCCTCATAGGCTTTAGCAAACTCGGGGTACAGCGCCTCCCCATTCGTTGAACAGACTTCGACCTCACGAAAGAGCTTGACGATCAGGCCAAAACGCCCCGCACACGCGATATACATGCGCTTGGCAAACTCGGCATCCTTGAGATCGAACGTGCGCCAACCGTTGTTCGCCAGGTATTGCAGCGCTGTCGCCAACGCTGCCCGAAAATGTGTGTAGTCCGGGCCCTGCCAGTCATACGGATAAAATTGGAATGGCCGCCTGACACGATCCGCCAGTTGCTCATTTTCCTGGAACAGTTGATTAAGCGATGGCAGACCGGCGAGAACGATACTGGCTTCCAGTTTTCCATCGAAAAGCTTAAAAAAGTCAGCCGCCGCCCGCACCGTGGTGCTACTGCCGCGCTCCAGCATGTGCTGGCACTCATCAAAGATGATGAGTTCCGTTTTCCGCTTATTGGCTGCTTTGATAAAAGCTTCCGTCGCCGCGACATGGTTCTTAAAGCCCCCAGTGCTCATGCCAATGCTGCTCAGGCAAGCATCTGGCAGGGCTCGTGCCGTCAGATGTTTGGGACTCACCACCGAGATCACGCTCTGCGATCCGACAGGGGAGGTGCGCAAGATCTCTTGGATCGCACGGGCCAACACCCTCGTCTTCCCCACCCTCGTGGGCCCAACGACTGGCTGAATTTGGTAATCCTTATTACGCGCACGCTCTACAGCCGCCAAAATCACAGCAAGGGCGGATGAAAAGCGCTCATGCTGAACGAGCTGATCGTAAATACAACTCATGGCTTGATGACCTCGGCAGGGGCCGGTACAAAGTCATCATCCGGCTCGACCGGCATGACACTGCGTGCGACCGGAGAAACCGCCTGCTGGTCAAGCTGGGTTTGCACGTCACGGTGATAACCCTCACGGGCTTTTTTCTGACCTGCACGGTTATGGTCGGAAATCTTTGAGCGACGCCGGGTGCTGTCTGTCGTCCATTTGATCAGCAAGCTTGCGTAGACACGGTGGTAGTCATGACCAGTCATGGTCTGCGGGTCACGCTCATACTGCTTACGAATCTCTTTGATGACCTCGAACGAGACATTTGGAACGTCGCGCATCTTGCAATCGAGCTTGATCAATTCACCGCTACGGGGATCAACGGCATAAATCGCCGCACATTCGGCAGGGTTAAACAGAATCGTCACAGGCTTCTGAAGATAATCCCGCGTCACGTCCCGAAAGGCATAGCTGTTGTACTGAAAGCCCTCGAAATCGATCCCGTAGTGTTGCACAGTACGAGTCGTCTTATTCTTATGCAAAATCAAACGCTGAACCTGCTCAAGAGATGGTGGTGGTGGTGGCATGAATCTTTTGAGTTCTTCATCCATCGCCTGTTTAATTGTCATGTTTTTTCCATGGCGAAATCCGAGCTTCACGACAGGCTGATTTACGTAGTAGTCCGCTATGAACTGAACAACATCTTTGTACACTTGCTCGACGGTGTAGCAAGCCTCGTGTTCCGCTCGCTCATGTCGATTCTTGATTTCTTTCTCAGCGCTTTTCTTAGAGCCTGGCATCAGATTAAATACCATCTTATCCAAGGTATTAAAAAGTGACTCTACGTGGGGCTTATCGTCCCCGCGATAAGCGCGGGCATAATGGATATCAATCCCAAGATCTCGGACGAGCTCTAATGACACACCCGCCGCATTCTCAGACGCATTATCCAATAGAGCCTTATTCAGCCCACACGGCGCAGGCCAATCTGATTTCAATTCAAAGCGCTCTTTGAATTTCTCGTCTTTCGGGGAAAAGAAAAACTCAAATAGCTTGAGCAATGAGTATTCACTGGGTGTCCCGGCTGTCACATAAATGCCCACGGGATAGCCTGTACGGCTACAAACCATTGAGTACAAGGTCAATTTTGAAAATTTTCGACCAAATTCATCCACAACATACATATCAATCGTCTTGGCGTCGATTTGCACCAATTCAAAAGCATGCTCTACGTAAAACTCATTAACCGCTTGCCGTGACAATAGGCGATAAGTCCTGGGATCAATTCGCCCATCCAAGACGATATCCCGAGGCATTTCTTGAAGCACGCGGGACACCAGTTTCACGCTGATCGTCTGGTTACCCTCAACCAGGCAATCTGAGCCTTTCAGGCGGTCATTCACAATCCGCGCTGTAGCTGCTAGGTTCAGCTTGTCATCCTTGGCATAGGTATCCAGGATAGCTGCTCGGACGAGCTCTTTAGCTGCCGCTTTTACCATCCAACCTTTACCGCCACGCGCGCGGTAGTTCGGAATCAGGGCTTCAAAACCTCCTTTCGAATATTTTTTCTGATACTGCCTGATGGTTTTTGGACACGGCACCTTTTTCTCGTGCTCAATGCCAACTTTAACCCTTAACTCATTCTTTTCTTCCTGCGAAGCTCGCAGATATTCTTCGCTGTCAACTAACTTTATGATGTCTCTGCGAAAAATAGCTTCCGCATATTCTGAAGGCTCCCAAGTCTTACCTTGACGCTCAGTCGCATACCCTGGGATCTTGATCACTCCAGTTGCCAGTTCGTTATAGAACTGCTGAAAGTCCATAACCCGCTCAATACCACCCTTGCCGCGCAGGACAATATCTTTCAAGTCAACTTGCATTGACTTGATAACGAAGGGCTGTCCGGAAATATTCACAACCCCGTTTTCTCGGATTGGATTATTCATCGCTATGAACCTCCAGCATTTCCAGATTTCCATTCCCTGGGTACACGTCGAAATCCATTGATTGAATCAGTACTTTATTTAGATCCATCTTCAAAACGCCGCTCAGCAGCCCTGCCAGCAAAAAATAGTTATTCGGTTCCAATCCGCAGAGCACGTCTCTGACATACCCCGTCTTATTGTTAAGTTGGCTGACTTGCTGTGCCCAGCCTGGCAGTTGCTGAGCGCATTGCCGGGCGAAATGGTGCAATACGTTCACATTTACCAAAAACGTTTCAGTTAAATCCTCTTTGCAAAGCACTCTGAATTTCATACCGCGTCGCTGACAAAATTCACCAACAAGTGCAAAGAGTTCTTTGTGCTGCGTGCAGTAGCGCTTCGGCTTCACCTCAAAGACATACGTAATGCCATCAATCACATCCGTGAAATCCGGTGTGTAGTACTGACTATATTTGGGCTTGTTAGCGGGTAGGGCTGTCAGTACCTCACCCCGAACTAGATCAAATGTCATAGCCTGAGCCCGCAGTTCACTGCTCCTCGGATCCAAGTCGAGTACCTTGGCCAACACCATCTCGTCACGCGATTCCAAGCGGATTTCCAAGCCGCTTTTCACCGACTTCATCACATACGCCTTGCGGCCACGGTTGCTGCGACGAGATACGTCTCGGGTCGTGCTATGGCTTTGAGCATCTCTCTTCATTTGGTACGCTTCACCAATAAATTCATTACACTAGGTATAGCCAGACTCACCGATCAGGTCAAGCTTTTTTTGGTGAAGCGTATCAAATAGAATAGTATGACTTTCAGGTGCCATCAGGAGAGCACGCCATGCCCCGTAAGCCACAGACGCACTGGTTTGGCCTCTATCAAAACCTTCGGCCCAAGGTCGACTGTCACCAGGGTGTCGAGAGCATCTACCAGCTCATTCGCCGCGAAGCCGAAGACACTGGTTACGATGAAAAGGTGATCAAGCGCATGCTCAATGCCGGGGCATTTCTTGAGCGCATGACTGACGGCTCTCTCTCAGTGGAGCAGGTCAAATGCGGCTACGCCCACGCCGAGTTGCTGGAGCGCCTGTACAAGCTGAACGCACAGGCAGCTCAGGCCAGCCTCAAGGCGATCCTGGACAACCAGGTAACCCTGAAAGTACTCCGTGAAACCTTAGACTCGATGGCCGCAGAGTCTGGGCATGCGCAAATCACGGCTCGCTCCCGCGCCCGTCAGCGTGTGGCCGAACATCAGCGCCTTTGTATCAAACTTGCTCAACAGGCGGGGCCCCGTTTTTTTGGCAGCGCTGAAGGCGAAATGGTGCTGGTGAAGCACTTCCGAACGCTACGACAATTTATTCTGATCGATAACCCAGGCCAGCCCATCGCAGTCATTCCGCGCCTGGGCGACACATCCTTGAAAGAGGGGGCAGCCGCCGAAGAGCTGCTCACGCTAGCCATGTCAGTGAAGCGCTACTTCCAGCGCATTTGGCTACTACTGCCTTCTGACTCAACTCTGGCCCTAGAACTGGTCGCACGGGCTGAGCAGATCGGTGCGTTTGAAAGTTGGTTGTATCTGGCAACGCCTAGCGCGGATTCATCGGAATTAATCCCCTATCGAAATAGGCGGCGCGCCCTCGAAAAGGATGTTCAGGGAGAGGATGACAGCGCTTGGGAAGGGGTCTCGCTGCGTGATGGCCGAAAATTATCCGGCAGCCTCGATCCAATAGAGAAAAATTGACCATTTGCGCGCGGGCCTTCTGCCCAGCGTCTCCGTACCTTTGGCCATGTAGCTATTTTGCTACTTACCCAGGAGATGCAACATGACTCGTCAGACGCCCAAACTCACCGCACAGATGGCCAAAAGTATTAGCGGAAAGCCCTCCAGCAATGGAGGACAAAATAATTCTCGACCGGCACCCAGTAATGCTTTCCCTGGAGGTAACTGGCCAAGCAAAGTGCCAGGGCATAAATCAGGTGGCAACCGGGGACAAGGGCCCAAAACCTAACCACCAGGACACACTGCCCGCTGCTGGCAGCGGGTAGTCAACACGGACGAAGAGCGTGCCGCCGCTATGCCCAAAGAACATTACACCTTACGACCACCCTACCCACGACTCGGAGAGTGCTACCGCCTTTTGGCGAAGGCACTTGATACCAAATCCAGCAACCGCCATGTGGATAAGCTGGCTCGGGAAGGGGATTTTGATTGGCAACTACTGACACAACTGCGCGATGAACTGCTCGAAGCGCCGTTGAGCAGCAGAAGTAATGCGCAATTTGCTCGATTTGTTGCCTCGGCGGTCGAGGCCCTGCAAGAAAACTACATGCAACTGATCAAGACCATAGCCTTGGACGCCTTAACTCGTGAGCAAGCGCTACCTGTATTGGCAGAGCATTTCTTGGCGCCTTATCTCGGCTCCTTTCTCCTGCAAATGCACAAGGCAATCCCCAGTCCATCCTTGCCGCAGCTATTAGATGAGCAGCACCACCCTGTAGAAGTTACCCTGGCCTGGCTGGAACGCGAGCTGGAAATAGCGCCCAACCATCTGGGCCAGTACCTATATCCTGATGCTTCCGGCGAGAACAAGAACGGACGCGAAGCGATCCGCCGTTGGCGACAAGGCGAACAGCTGCCGGATCTTCAGAGCATCGCATTGCTTCATCAGAAATTGCAGGCGCAGTTCATGGCTCGCCCCCTGCTGCTGCGCGCCTTCACCGAATGGCTAATCGTCGCACGTGCCCTAGTCGTCTTCGAAAGCGCAGCCTTGAGTTATGTCCGCTTACGCCACTGCATACTCCAGCAGGTGTTGAGCGACCTCCCCATCATCGATATCGGCGTGATGCTTTCCACGCTGAATATTCAGGCCGCAGAACATAAGCGTGAACTGGTCGAAAGCGGCCTGTTGCTGTTTGAGCAGTTGAAGCGCACCACGGAAAAGTCCCTCGGCGACCAGGCCCGCACACGCTTCGCCCTGGATCAATTCCGCCTGCTCCTGGGCCACCACGACCCGGACGGCATCAGTACCTACTATCTGGAATGGCTGGAGGGCCGCTGGCATGTGCTGGCGGGGCAATTAGAAACGGCGCTCCTGCATTTCGAAAAGGCTGCCGACCTGGCCCTCTACCGCTCAGGCCAAACCCAGAAAGACATTCTGCGTGAAGCCCTGCTATTGGCCGCCTACTTGGGCAAGCGCCCGCTGTACAAGCGCCTCAAGCACCGCGCCCTAGTCATGGGCCTCAGCTATCTGCCGGGCTGGGAAGAGTCCGTGGCGTCTGATCATGAGCTGAAGCTGATTCGCGACAATTTCACGGTCAAATTCCCGGAGCGAGGCCGCTTTGTGGATCCTGTGCCGGAGTTCAGTGCGCTGCATTAGCAGCGCCACTGCGCGTAATAGGACGTTCTGTTTAATACGCCCCCTCACCTGACCCCATGCCGGTGACCGCTCGACCGATGGCGGTATCCGGCCCGAGGCCCTGCGCTATACCGGAACCCTGGGGACTGGTTTGACGCGAGGGTAGGGGGCCATGAAAAGAGCCATCGAGCAGGAGACATTGCAGGCGCTGGTCGAGACCGGGGCTGCGCGGGAATTTCGCGCGCTGCGCGAAGGCGAGGCTTGGCGCCTGGAGCTGCGCCTCGGGGTGAAATGGCTGCCGGTGCGCTCGCGACGCGAGCCGGTGAGACTCTGGCGCTCGCTGACGGCGGTGGGGCGATTTTGTGAAGGCGTGGGGATCAAGGCGCTAACAGTGGAACTCTAAACCACTGGAACATCCGCTCCAGTCGCAGCTGCCGCATAGCGATCCAAAAGCGGCACCTGACAACGCGTCTTCAAAGCTTTGAGGCGCAGCTTGTAGCGCTCCCCATCGGGATGACCGCAAGCAATCAGACGTCCGACACGCCCCATCACACTGCGAAACGTCGGTTCTAACTGTGCCCAACTGGCGCCTTGGCTTGCTTGATCTTCCGCCTGCTTAACCGCGGCACGAATAGCTTTACGTTCTGCCTTCGGCAGACCCGGTGCCTCATTGAAGACCGAAAGCCCAGTGACCGTCAGCGGCTCATAGCCCGCCTCCACTTTCGGCTTCGCCAAAAGCGATTGACCGCGCTTGCGGATGTGCAGCTTGGTGCGCTTCTGCTGACAACCTTTCTTCGCCAGCATGTCGGTCACTGCCGCGACCAACCCCGTCAGTGCTGAACGCTCCAGAGTCGTCATGGCAGAAATCGTAATGTCATCGGCAAAACGGGAATACTTAAGGCCTCGCGCGTGCAGGCGAGCCACTAGAGCAGGCTCAGTATCCCAAAACACCAAGTTGGCCAGATAACCACTGGTGCTCGCGCCCTGGGGAACGACGCCGTGGCGGGTGGTGAGCAACGCCAGTACCTGAGCCACCTCGTCAGAAAAGCCGAAGAGTCCGGAAAAAATCTGCTGCACATGCTGCACGCCGATGGACGGAAAGAAGTCCTTGATGTCCTGAAGCAGGATTGTTTTAGCCTTTCCATGTATCCGGGCATTGGAATAGATACTCCGGCGTGAATTGGGGTCTTTGATCCCACCGTGGAGGTAGTCAGGGTAGCGAACCCGAGCCAGAAATTTATCGACGATTTTGCGCTGAACCTTCTTCAGTGGTTCGTGAGCATCGTACGTGTGTCGCACGCTTCCATCTTTCTTGGTTTGTGGGACATGGCGGTACAGATTTGAGCTGCGTTTGGCGAGGCTCAGGAGCAGCTCGACAGGCTCTCCAAGCGCCAAAGAGAGGGCCTTCAGGCTGTGAATGGATTTGCAGGGGTAACGCGGAGCATCCATGTCCTATCCCAAAATGACGTGAGGCCGATCATCTGGATCGGCCTCACTGGAATTCGAATGATGTGGTTTGTTGCGTCATGAGGCGATTCCCCCAAGGATTTCCCCCACCTTGAGGAGGAGGTAATCCCAAGCGGATTCCGGGTCTTCCAGGATCCATACCGCAAGGCGCTGAAGGCCAACTTTGGCAGCAAATTTTGCCACCTTCTTCAGCCATTTGACTCCTTTACGTTCCGGCTCTTGGCGAGGCTCGGTTCCACCTTTGAGGCGGGCATCTTCAATGTTGTGCATGTGCTGATCGGTACGACCGACAGCGTTCTTCAAACGTTTCATGGTTATTGCTCCAGACGGGCGAAATTGCCCCGCCGCCAAGCACTTCGGGCCGAATGGAACTTTGAAGATGCCGCTACAAACCACAGTTCTGCTTATCAAGAATTGATAAGCCGTCCGCCGCCTTACTGTCGTTTAGCCGATGAAGCCTCGCTGATAACCACGTGACGTTTGCCACGTGACCCTCAGCGCTGAGCACATCGGGGTGACGACAGGTTGTGGGGCGAAGGTAGCCCTGGAGAACACCAGAGCTGGTCAGTTTCCTAACCACCAACTGCAAGCCCGATTCATAACCATGTTTAAAGAGCACCTGGGCGGTAACACCCAGCCAGGCTAGTTTCACAGAGCCAAGGGGCAGATTTCAACCTCATCTGACCCGATGATTCAGGCAGCATTGGACATCACTGCGTCGCAACCGATACCTGTCCCAAACGTTTACGTACGAAAAGTCGACAGGTCGATGACTCCAACACAAGCCGGTAGTGTCATCATCAACACGACCTGGAGGTGTCCGATGTGGATGATCAGCTCAATTGATGCAGGAATGCTCGCTGCTACCCTGGGCGGGGTGCTTTGGTTGCTCGCTCGAATTGCCTACGGCCCGGCGGAATAAACTCGCATCCCTAGGAGTACAGCCAAACGCCCAGCTCATCGAGGTTGCTCACCACAATCTGTTGGGCGCTAGCCTTGGTCTGAACTTTGTGCGGATCGATCTGATAGCGCTGTAACACGTATTGCACCAGCGCCCCGCGAGTCGCAACTTTCAGCTGCCCAGCCTGCATCCCAAAGTCCACCTCGATGATGCTGCGTTGATCGGGTTTCAGCCGAGGATCAGGCTCTATCACCACTTCGACCTCACTATTCCAACCGTCATCCGCGTCGCGACCTTGGTCGGACTCACCAAGCACGTCTAGCTCACCCCTGAAGCGACTCAAGACAAAGTCGCGGTAGTCGCGGTTCTTTTCGCAGTAGGCCCGCACGTGCCAGCGCATGCCGGTATAGACCAGGGTGTGTGGTGCGATCAGGCGTGTTTCGGCTACAGGATTGGCCAAAGAAACGTAGTCGCACTCAAGGCGTAACCCCTCACGACAGGCACGCAACAGCGGGCGTAGGACTTCAGGCCTAACCGAACGATCCGGCACATTCAGAACTTCGGTGTGCGCGTAAGCCAGCGCTAAGCCTTCGATGTGTGGTGCCCGCTCACTGTTCTGGTTCAGCAAGTGCAAATAGGCACTGGCGCTGTCATCGATGAACAGTGGGCTGAATCGACGACTGGGGACATAGCCCTTGATGTGCTTGTCGTAGTCCAGGTTGCCGGGAGCGTAGTCAGCCAGATAGCTGTTGATGTCTTTCGAGGCCTGCTGCCGACTGATACCGAAGCTCTGCATCAAATGCCCCGTGGTCAGGCGCCCTTCCCACAGCGCGATGGTCTCAATCAATCGGTAGCGTAGCGCCAGATCCCAACGAACACTGGCTATGGATTGCTTGCGCTTCATACGAGGGCATCCTGCTTAGAAAGTTTACCTGTTCATGTAACCAATATTTCTATGTCGCTTAACCTTACATAAGGTGTACCCGGCAGTTCAATTCGATCTGCGGAAATTTCACGGGAGACCACATGGAGCCGTGGGTTTATGGAGAGCTAGTTGTTCTCGCCGTAGCAATCTCGGGATTGATTTGCCTGGTCATGCGCCAAAAAAATTTGGCCATTCAAAACCTGCTCAACGGCCAGACCCAAATAAGCGAGTTACGCCTTCGCACGATCATTGGGCTGGAGCACGAAAACGCAGAGCTGAAAGCCATGCTTCGAGCCCATGAGGCAGAGCTGATACAGCTTTCGAGACGCATTGATGTGAGCGAATCCGGCAACGAACAAGCATTGGCCGGGCGGACAAGAAATTAACGTTCTGGTGGCTGTTTGCCTTTACCCACAAGGTCGGTCTGGATAATGTGACGGACGACACAGGCCACACCCCTATGAGGCAGTGCTAACCCTACGCGCCACGATTTGCGAAGGGCTGTGCTGTGTCGTCACGGAGTCGGTATGGAAATGGATTGGGAAGCGCTGTTAGACGAACTGTGGAGCTATGCCGCATCGGATCCAAAAGAACTGGAGACGAAGATCCGTGCGTGCCTGAAAGGCCACTCCTCGGAAAGCCTGCTCCAAGCCATTTCGCTTCTGATTACTCAAGGGCAGCACGCCACAGCCAGGGCACTCCTTACCGAATTCCTGAGAAGTCATCAGTCAGCGGATGATATAGGGCGCAGGCTTGAACTGATTCTCCACTTCAAAAAACATCGCGCACCGCAAATGCTCTCGATCAAGAGCAAGCAACGCAGCAAAGAACTGCTCATCAAAGACGTCAACGACCTGGTCGCGTCTGGCAAGTTGCAGGCTGCCGAGTCGCTCCTCCTGGAAGCCATTGAAACGTTTGAAGAGCCTGATTCCCTGAATCTGCTCAGCCGTGTGTACATGCTGCAACGCCGCCCCATAGATGGGGCAAAGGCCATGCAGCGTGCTCTCCTCCTGAAACGCCAACAGCAGGCCTTTGTCGAGACTGAGCCTGAAGAGTCGACAGACGACCTGCCAACAGAAAGTGACCTGGCATTCCTCAATGACTCAGCTGAGCATCTGACGCCTCTAGAAAACCCAACAGCGCCGACCAACAAGGCGTTGACCGAGACAGTCGATGATTCGTTTACCTTCATTCAGAACACGGCGTCCCAATATCCTGCTTTGAAAACTGACGGCTGGTGGGAGGGCCAATCAGAATCAACGCCGCCTGAAGCTTCAACATTCTTCGATGAGCCCGAAGCCAGTGACGCACCAAGTACGGCTCCAGCTGCCACAGACGACTCCTCCGATGCGCATGTGACTGGGGATGAGAACGCCCTGTCCTCCGCCACAAAAACCATTCTCAAGCTCGCCCATCCACGGAAGGAGACGGAAGCAGGAGAAGGATCAGCCAAAGTCAAGGTATTCAACAGATCGGGGCGCTCACTAATCCCTGCTCAACCAACAGACTTGGGCGCTCCAGAACCATCGGACTCCGATGAGTCTTCATTGCTGCCTACAACATCGTCAGCTCTGGAGGTTCCTGCTTCCCCGTCTCAAACTCGCGATGAAATATCTGACGAGAACGATGAGGATGAGGATTACCCCGCGCACACCGAGCTAGCGCTAAACACCCCGACTTCACCTGAGCCGAACTCAGGGCTTGAAGATCAGGAAGATCCCATCGACCTAGATCATGACTTACAGGATCTGTCGATCTACGAGCTTGGGGCAGAGCAGGAAGAAGACATCCCAGATGTTGTGGACGACTTCCGCGATCTGGATGACGACTATGCGGCATACGCCTTTGACCCGGATGAAGTTTTCGATAGCGAAGATCCTGAAGCTGATGACAAGGCTGATGGGTTAGCCGACAAACTCTCACGCGAAGATCGTGCGCTACAGAAAGCCGCCGAGTTGATCGGTAGAGCCAACTGGTCAATCAGCACTCTCCCTCTAGTTCAGCAGATTTTTGTCATGAGCGGCTGGGGAGCAACTCGTCTTGCCCTGGAGAGAGAAATCGATAAAGGGCTCACCCCTGACGAGTTAATCCTCGCAGCGCATATCAAGGTGATCTGGGCCGAGAACGATATTTATTGGATTGCTTTTGATAAGACCGGCAGTAGTCGCCTTTCTCACCAAGTGCTGTCCTGGCCTACAGCCTTGCTGATCGTGCGCTCATTTGAGTCACTACCGCAGGTGGAAGAAATTGAGGTCTTCCTCGAAAGCCTCTTTGCTACTTGGTATGAGAACAACTCCCTACGCCGTGCTTTTAGGGCCTTTGCTCGATACCTATGGTTCAGATTCGCCAATCTCCAAGGTTGCTTACCCGCTAGCCAGCACTTTGACTTCTGCGACCCTCGCGAGCTACCTGCCGAGGAATACAGCGATCTAGGTCTGTACGACACCTTGGAGTGTGAGAAAACCGAAATTCTTAGGGGCTATGGCGTGTTTCAAACCAAACACCCGCAGGAGCCCGGCTGCTACTTCAGTGACAAGCCACCAGTAGAAGAAACGCCGTCGCTCAATGCCGAAAAACGCTCGAAGAAACAGGCTGATGATGCAGATATGCCTAGCGACATTGAGACCGAGGAAGAAAGCATTGACGATGATGCTGATGAAGCACCGCCTCAATGGTCAGCAGCGCCGCTAGCATCTGACTTACACGCACAGAATACCGACCAACCCTCGCCAAGCATTGAGCCGTAAGGATAAAGGACTAGCCCATGAAGCCCCTCAGACTTACCCACGTTCCAGGTTGCTGGGTCAGCCAAACATTACCCAGCGGCCAGAGTGAACGCCGGGGCATCGTCAAAATGGCCATTGCTAAAGAGGCCGAAGATCAGCTTCAGGTTCACTGGTTCAGTCCGGAGAAGAAGCTGGCCTATGTCGATGCATATGCCGTGCGCTCGGGCTTTCAAAATGGCATGGACGTGGTCGACGAAACCCCTGGTAGCGGTGTTCGCTCACTAGGGCAGGGCGTCATCATGCAGCAGCGTACCTTGGCAGGCAGCGAGCAAGTATTGGTCGACTTTCCTGAGCGAGGTGAGCGCCATTGGCTGCCCTATCAATATCTGCGTCAGGTTAAGGGCGTTAAACATCGCTTTGTCACCGCCAGCAAAGGTGAAGCAGTTGATGCTGAACGCATGCGCCTGCGGATGCTGGCCCATGCCATCAAAGTATGGAATGAAAACACTGGCGCCCTTTCTCACCTTGAGATTGAGCCGCTTCCTCATCAGATTCACTTGGTGCACCACATCCTCGCCTCAGGCAACTTCAACTGGTTGATCGCGGACGATGTGGGCCTTGGTAAGACCATCGAGACCGGCATGCTACTGCATGCACTGCGGCAACGAGAACTGGTCAAACGCATCCTGCTGATCACGCCCGCTGGCCTAACCAAGCAGTGGCAGGAAGAGCTATATCACAAGTTCAAGCTCGAAGACTTCGAGATCTATGGCGAGGATTTTTTCATCAATGAGCCTCGCCAATGGAAGATGCACGACTGTGTCATCGGCTCCATAGATCGACTCAAGCAGGAGGGCCACTTGGAAAGCCTGCTCCAGGCAGAGCCTTGGGATCTGGTGATTTTTGACGAAGGGCATCGACTCAGCCGCCGCCAGTACGGGCAAAAGCTGGACAGTTCGGAACGCTATGACCTGGCGAAAAACCTACGCAGCCAAACCAAGCACATGCTGTTGCTGAGTGCGACCCCCCACCAGGGCATGCAGGACAAGTTCGTTGCACTGCTAGAGCTGCTGCGCCCTGAGCGTCGTACCGAACTGATGGCGCTCAACCTGAAACCTGAAATCTTGCACGACATGGTATTCCGCAACCACAAAGCCGACGTAACGGACGCAGAAGGGAACTTCATCTTCCAAGGTAAGATCACCAAGGCTTTGCAGGTGCCCAGCAGCCTGGAGTCCGTCGAGTTCGATAAAACGCTTCAGGACTATCTGCGCAAAGGCTACAGCGCAGGTGAATCGCTAGGCCGTAAAGGCAACGCCATTGGGTTCGTGATGACCGTCTACCGCAAGTTGGCAGCCTCCAGTGCAGCGGCTATTCATCGGGCGTTGTGCAACCGCCTTCAGCGCCTGCTCGACGATCAAGCAAACGGTACGTCTGCTGAAGAGCCCAGCGATGAGCGCTACCTGGGGGAATGGGAAGAACAGTTCACCAGCGACGCACGCGAGTTCTTTGCGGGCGAGGTGCAGCTGCTGAAAGATCTGATTGCTGAGGCCGCCGCACTAAAGGCGAATGACCTTAAGCTGAAGCTGTTTATCGAAGAAATCATCGGCAAAATTCACGCAACCAATGCCGATGAGAAAGTGCTGATTTTTACCGAATACCGCACTACTCAAAACTATCTGCGGGATGCCTTAGCAGAGCACTATGGCAGTGATCAGGTCGGGTTAATCAATGGCTCCATGCAGCATGCCGAACGGCGTGAAACCATCAAGCGCTTTGAAGAACAAGGGCGTTTTCTGATTTCGACTGAGGCAGGCGGGGAAGGCATCAACCTTCAGAGTAAGTGCCACATCATGGTCAACTATGACTTGCCCTGGAACCCTATGCGCCTCGTACAGCGCATTGGCCGACTGTATCGCTATGGGCAGAAGAAGAAAGTGGTCGTGTTCAACATCCAGCAAACCGACAGCCTGGATCAGAATATCGTCGACCTGATGTATGAGCGGATCGACAGCGTGGTGACTGACCTAGCCGAGGTTCAGCAGCATGAATTCAATGATGGTCTGAAAGACGAAATCCTCGGTCAGCTGGCCGAGTTGATTGATGTGGAAGAGATCCTACAACAAGCCACAAAACTCGGCATCGACCGAACCCGTGAGCGTATCGATGAGGCGTTAAAGCAGGCACGCACAGCTGCCGCCAAACAACGAGAACTGTTTGTGCACGCCGCCACCAGCGACCCCAATGAGCTACGCGACGAACTGGAAATCACCGTCGAGCACCTTTACAGCTTCGTCCTGGGAATGTTCGAACAACTCGGCATCGAGGTCGCAGAGCGCAGCCATAAAGAGCGGCTTTTACGTATTCGATTGTCCGAGCAGGTGATGCGCGACATGGGGCTGTCGCCGAAAGCCTCGCAACGCATGGACGTGACCTTGGATCGCATGCTCGCGGCCAATCGCCCTGACACCCATATGCTCGACCTCAACTCCAAGCTGATGCAGTACCTGCTGGGTAAAGCCTGTGAGCACGACTTCGGTGGTTTAACTGCAATGCTAAAAACACCAGAGCTAGAAGAGGGTGCTCTGCTTGGCGCAATGCTGCGCTGGCAAGGCCCCCAGGGCAAACGTATGCGCCAGGAATTTGTTGCCATTCAGGTTAGCGGTGGCAAAGCCAAACTGAACCCTGCAAAAGCCAGCCAATGGCTCCTGAGCCCTGCCGAACACAGCAGCCTTATCCCCGACCCTGAAGCCTCCAAAGGGCTGTTCAAGGTTGCAGAAGAAACAGCTAACCAGCGACTGGCTGATGCCAGTAGCCGCTACCTGATACCCGAAAATTTGGACTGGGCTGCCGCAGGCTGGACGCAGCAGCACTGAGTTCACACACTTTAGGCCTAAGCGCCGCACCGTTTTAGTTAAGGAAGAACACCATGAGTCAACACGACGCCAAACTGCACGAGCTGATCCTTCAATTACTCCCGAAGGACGGCAGTAGCATTGGCAATATCAAGCTTCAGCAGCAGCTGAGCGAAGCAGCAACATTCGGCTTCAGCGAAGAGGACTACTGGCGCGTTCGCGATGCCCTGATTGCCAATGGCATGCTGGGTAAAGGCCAAGGCCGTGGTGGCTCGGTATTTCTGGCGCAGCCCTCAGCTAGCAAACCCTCATCTCTGGCAGACCAGGTACTGGCCAAACATCGCCCACAGCCTGAAGACAACCAGACGACCTCGAATTCCGGTCTGGGCGCAGACCCTTACGCCACCTATCAGTACGACACCAAGGCCACCAGTCGCCCAGATGTAGGCGTGCAAGAGCAATTCAACGCCAGAAAGCCCCCCAAGCAGTATCGCTACGACTCCAGCCTGGCACCTGAACTGTGCTGGGATGAAAACGCCGAGCGCGACTTTGCCGAATGGCTGCTCAACCTGGTCGCCGAAGCCGCCGAAAAAGGCGAGGCCAGCGTCTTTACCGAAGAACAAGTATGGAAGGGCAATGGTGAACGCTTTAACAGCCTGAGCCAGTGCGTGGCACGCCTCAAGAGCCTGACCCAACCTTTCCTCAATTGGGCAGGCAAAGCTGAACGCCAGCAAATCAGCGTGCCCACCGTACCGCTGTTTGTCCATGAGCGGCATTCGACGCAAAACATCCTGAAGACACTCGAATCCCACCGGGCCGCCGGCACCATGCTGGATTTGTTTGGCGACAACGCCGACAAGGACATTGCCGACCAGCTCGATGCCTATACCCATAAGGAGCAGTGGGCGAACCGCCTAATCCTCGGGGACTCCCTGCAAGTGATGAACTCCTTGCTTGAGTATGAAGGGATGGGTGGGCAAGTGCAGATGGTGTTTTTTGATCCCCCTTACGGAATTAAATTTGGGTCTAATTTTCAACCGTTCGTAAGGAAGCGTGAAGTTAAGCATGGAAAAGATGAAGAAATGATTCGTGAGCCCGAGATGGTGAAAGCCTATAGAGACACCTGGGAGTTGGGAATTCACTCTTATCTTGGGTATTTACGCGATAGATTTATGCTCGCAAAAGAGCTTATGTGTTCTAGCGGAAGCTTTTTCGTCCAAATTTCAGATGACAACCTAAACCATGTTCTAGAAATTGCCGACGAAATATTTGGGCGCAGCAATCGAGTTTCTATAATTTCATTTGTAAAGACCTCGGGACTGGCCATGGCTAACGGCCTGGCTTCCGCATTTGACTATTTAGTATGGTATGCAAAAGACAAAAAAAATCTCAAATTTAATTCTATCTATAATGAAAGAGCTCTGGACGCTTCTAGTTCCGTACAATATTCGTGGCTGAAATTACAAGACGGAAAAGTCAGAAGAGTGACTTCAGAAGAACAAAAAAATCCAAGCCTTATCCCCGAGGGCGCTCAAAGATATAGGTTCGACAACTTAACTAAACCAGGCCCCGGATCAAAATACACCTTTGAATATAATGGCCAAAAATTTACGCCAGGAAAGAGATGGTGGGGTACAACCCCTGAAGGAATGCAAGCTCTAGCGGATGCTGGTCGGCTCCAGTCGACTGAAAACTCCCTATACTTCGTCAGATTTTGGAGTGACTTCCCACTTCGTCCTATATCCAATCTTTGGACAGACACAGCAGCAGGTGGCTTTGCTGAAGAAAGATTATATGTCGTCCAGACTGGAACTAAGGTACTTGAGCGCTGCTTGCAAATGTCAACAGATCCTGGCGACCTAATCATAGATATAACTTGTGGTTCTGGCACATCTGCATATGTTGCAGAAAAGCTTGGCCGCCGATGGATCACATGTGATACGTCACGCATACCTCTAGCACTAGCTCGCCAACGCTTGTTAACAGCGAGTTTTCCTTGGTATGAATTAAATGATCCGATGCGCGGCCCAGCCGGCGGCTTCGTTTATAAGCGCAGACAAAACCGTAAGGGCGAGGAAGTCGGCGGCCTAGTTCCTCGAATTACCCTGAAGTCGATTGCCAATAACCAGGAACCTGAAACCGTTACTCTGGTTGACCGCCCAGAAGAAAACAAAGGCATCACTCGCGTCTGCGGCCCCTTCACTGTCGAAGCTACCATCCAAGCCGCTCACTCCTTAGAAGTAGAAGGTACCCCTCAGGCAGCAGAGCAAGCCGCTGGCTACAACGCGCGCAGCTATCTGGATCGCATGATCGATATTCTGCGTCGCAGCCATAATCTGCGCCTGCCGGGCAATCGCAGCCTGAAGCTTGAGCAGGTTCGCGTGCTGGATAATGACTTCCTGCATGCCGAAGCAGTGGACGAGCAGGAACAACGTATCGCTATCGTCTTTGGCCCTGAAGACGGCGCGATCAGCTCCGACCAGGTATTTGAAGCAGCCAGTGAGGCGTACTTCCTTAAATACAGTCAGCTGTTCTTCTTTGGTTTTGCCATCCAGGCCAAAGCGCGTGAGCTGGTGGATGATCGCAAGCGCCTGCGTTTGCCCTGCACCTACATTAGTGTGACGCCGGACGTGGCCATGGACGATCTACTCAAGACCAGCCACACCGACCAGCTTTTCTCCATTACCGGCCTGCCGGATGCGCGTATTGTGTCTGCTGGGCTGCGTGATGATGGCCGTGCGATGTACCAGGTAGAACTCCTCGGGCTCGACACCTTCCGCCCTGACACGATGGACACAGAGTCGGTTGAGCCGGAAAACCTGCCGTGCTGGATGCTCGATACCAGCTACAACGGCATGGCCTTCTGTGCCAGCCAAGTGTTTTTCCCGCGTACCGGTGCCTGGGACAATCTGCAAAAGTCGCTCAAGGGGCAGTTTAACGACAGCGTATGGGAGCACCTGGCCGGTACCACCAGTGAGCCCTTTGTTGCTGACAGCAAAGGCCAGATCGCCATCAAAGTGATCGATGAGCGTGGTAACGAGCTGATGCGCGTGCTGAACGTGGCGGAGGCAGAGTAATGACCGGACGTACCGCCGTACCGGTCAGCGAAGTACCGGAACCCATTATCAACTCACCTTATGCGGAACCGACTCACCATTGGCAAGTGGCTGTCGGTAAGTCGCCTGTCAAAGCAGAAGGCCGCCGCCCGGCCTACTACTTTTACCGGGTGCCAGAAGGTGCCGGTACTGGTCGCAAGAACAAGCGGCAGGCCGAACTGCTCGGTGAAACCGACATTGGCTCCCAGGAAGAGCTAGGGCAGGTCAACCTGATCCGCCAGCGCCTTAATGAGTGGCGAGCGGGTAAGTTGACGGGCACCCCTTATGACGGTGCCTCTCGGGTCACTAAAGAACTAATCGAGCTGTGGCGCGCCGAAGATCGCGGGCAACGTCTGTTCTTTGCCCAGATTGAAGCAGCAGAAACCATCATTTTTCTGGTGGAGGCCGCTGAGGTCTACAAGAAGGGCCTCCTCGGGATTCCGAAGGACGAACCGGGCCCAGAAGGTAAAGCCAAAGGGCTGCGCGCCTTCACGCGTTACGCGAGCAAGATGGCAACCGGCTCCGGTAAAACCACCGTAATGGGGATGATGGCTGCCTGGTCGATTCTCAATCGTGTGGCAGCGCCGACTGATGATCGCTTCTCCGATACGGTGCTGATCGTTTGCCCCAACGTCACCATCCGCGAACGCCTCAAGGAACTCGATCCGCTGTTAGGCGACTTGTCGCTCTACCGTACCCGCCAGTTGGTGCCCGTACAGCGCATGGAAGAGCTGCGCCGGGGCGAGGTGATGATCGCCAACTGGCACAAACTCGCCAAGCTGGAGAGCAACACCGTCAATGGTGATTCGGCTAAGGTGGTTAAGACTGGCGAAGCCGTTGAGATCACCAAACAGTCGGGTAAGGACAAAGGCAAAGTCGAAGTTAAATACTTTGAATCCGATGCAGCCTGGTTCAAGCGTATGCGCCAGGAGCTGGGCACAGGCCGTGGCCGCAGTCCGCATTGGCTAGTGTTCAACGATGAGGCGCACCATGCCTATCGTCGCGGTGATAACCTCGATGAAGAGGGCGAAACCTCTCTCGAAGACGACAAAGAAACCACCAAGAAGAATGCCAAAGAAGCCACCATTTGGATCGAAGGTCTCGACCGAATCAACAAGCTGGCTAACGGTCGCAAGAACGGCATCAATCTCTGCCTAGACCTTTCCGCCACGCCGTTTTACATCCAGGGCTCGGGTAACGAAGTCGGTAAGCCCTTCCCCTGGATCGTTTCCGACTTCGGTTTGCTCGACGCTATCGAGTCCGGCTTGGTGAAGATTCCAGAGCTGCCAACAGCTGATGTTGGGGGCACCGAGGAAGCGGCTTACTTCAACGTATGGCGCTGGGTAGAAGCCAAAGCTGAAGAAGATGGTCACGGCAAAAAGCTCACGCCGCAGTTGGTGATGAACTATGCCAGTACGCCAATTACCCTGCTCGCAACCGACTGGTTCAAGAAGTTCCAGGAGTGGGAGCTGTTGCATAAAGAGAAGCAGCGCTACCCCATTCCTCCCGTGTTCATCGTGGTTTGCCGCGATACCAAGGTGGCCAAGGAAGTCCATGGTTGGCTCGCTAACAACGAAGGCGGCTACGGTGAGGCACCCGAGTGGTTCCGCAATGTGCCGGGCAAGGAGCTTACCGTTCGGGTTGACTCCAAGATCGCCGAGGAAATGGAGGCAGGCAGCGGTAGCGATGAGGTAAGGCGTATGCGCTTTATCCTCGACACTATCGGTAAGGCCAAATGGCCGGGCGATAAAGTGCCTGAGGAGTGGTCAGAACTGGTGCGCAAGCACAATGACAAGCTCAGCAGCGACGACGATGAGGAAGAGGGCGATACCCAAGGCCTGCAATGGATCGACGAGCGTATTCCGCCTGGTCGAGACATTCGCTGCATTGTCTCTGTAGCCATGCTGGCGGAAGGCTGGGATGCCAACACGGTTACCCATATCGTCGGGTTGCGTCCATTTGGCTCTCAGCTGCTCTGTGAGCAGGTAGTAGGGCGTGCACTCCGTCGTGCGAGCTATGTCGTCAATGAAGATACAGGGCTCTTCACAGAAGAAACGGCCAAGGTCTTTGGTGTGCCGTTTGAGCTGGTTCCATTCAAAACCCGCTCGGTTAACCCGACGGTTTCAGAGCGCGAACAGCACCATATTTTCTCGATGCCTGAGCGTGAGCAGTACCGCATCGACTTCCCTATCGTCATGGGCTACCAGGAGGTAAACCAGTTCGATGTCGTGGTTGATTGGTCTCAAGTCGCCCAGGTCACTATCGACCCGCTGACTCTGCCCATGACTGTTCAGGTTGGCCAGATGGTCGCGCCTGATGGCAACCTGACCGCTTTTGGCGCCGGGAAGAAGTCCTCAGTATCGCTAGCTGAATGGCGCGCAATGTTCCGCGATCAACAGGTCGCCTTTATCCTGGCTAAAGATATCTGTAAGCAGTGGCGAACCGAGCGGGGCGATAGTGTGCCAATAGGAACGCTGTTTCCAAAGGTACTGAATGCCTGTGCACGGTTCTTACGAGAGAAGCTGGTTCTGAAGGGCGACTCTTGTGCCTGCGATGTACTGGCCAGCGGTAACTACACCCAGTCAGTAATTGGCAGCCTCTACAACGCCTTGCAAAGCGGTACGGAGGAAAAGCACGGGTTCTTACCGGTCATTCCACAGGGTTCTGCCGGGCTCGGAAGCACGCTGTACGTGGACTTTCATACGACCAAGCCTGTGCGCGCAGTCACCAAGTGCCATCTGAATTTGATGGTGGCCGATACGGCTAAGTGGGAACAGAGCGCAGGCTTTCTGCTCGACATTCACCCAGGCGTCGTGAAGTGGGTAAAGAACGACCGTTTAGGCTTTGCCATCAGCTACCGCAAACAGAATATCAAGCACAGTTATGTGCCTGATTTCATTGCAGAGTTGGATATCGGGCTGAAGGTCATTATCGAGATCAAGGGGCAATATAACGACGACGCGGATCTCAAGGCCAAAGCAGCTCAGCGCTGGGTTGATGCGGTAAACCGCAGCGGCGAGCACGGGCTATGGCATTACCTGGTGGTTCAGGATCCTTCAAAACTAGGTATGGAACTCAATCAGTTGAGTCTGGAAAAGCTTCAAGGAAACGCGGCTTAACCTCTTACAACCAATGAGAAGGAATCTCCAGGGAATAGTTCTTGGCCACTGCACTCAGAGTGGCCAGGATCTCTTGGTGGCGCACGGCATCTTCAGGCTGCCAAGAGGTTTTCCGATCCAGCAGCCCCTTCAACTCGACCAGGTTATACATCCCCAGCCGGTGGAAATTTCCCCAGCTTGGAATTCCGAACAGGTTGTAGACCACCACGGTGGAATCTCGCTCACTGGCCAGGCGTTTCTCGCCAACCAGCTTTTCAGCAGCTTCCTTGGCATCGTCATGATCGTCATAGGTACTCAGCAGTTTCACGGTGTCTCTCTCTTAAAACTCACCCTCCATTTTACCGGATGGTTTTGGTAGTAAGGACAAGGAGTAAGTCATGGCAAAGCACGTCCCCTTCGCCAAACCAGTCAACGCCGCAGAAGAGTGGGCATTTTCTCTGCTGAAGAACGCGCTTCCTGATCACTATTGGCTGCTGACCAACATCGAGCTGCTGACAGAAACCGGCCAAGCAATGGAGATCGATGCAGTAGTCGTCGGTGACTGGGGCGTGTATTTAATCGACGTGAAGGGCTACAGCGGGACGCTAGAGGCGGGGAAGGACGTTTGGCTACTGGATGGTCGCCCTGTTGATAACGCGTTGCGCAAGGCCAACCAGAACTCCCGCGTGCTTGCAGGCCGTATCCGTAACCGAGCTGGTATTGGTTTGTATGCGCCGTGGTGTCAGGGAGTAGTGCTTGTGACCGGCGATAAAGGTCATAGCATCTCGCTCATTAAAGATGAGCCCTCCCTACAAGTGTGGACGCCAGACGGGATCACCAAGGCGTTGACCAGCGCTGAGGGGCTAACAGCTACCAAGGCGTACGAGCTGATCGATGCGCAACGTGAGCTTGTCCTTGCCACTCTTGGGCAATTGCGTCAGCAGATAGCTGAAAACAATAGATTCCAGCAGTACCAAAAAACACAGTGCCTGCTCGATCAGAATGGCCTTGAGCTATGGATGGCGGAGTATCACTTGGAGAACTGGAACTCCAAGTGGATGCTGAAAATCGTGAACCGGCCCAATTGCGAGAGCCAGGAGCGCCGTGATCAGCTTCAAGCGCAATTGCGAGACGAGTTTCGGTTACTACAAGAGTTGGCTGGCTTAACCGGCGTGACCTACAGCGCGCCGCTGATTGATGATGGTGAGCTGATGGTTCTGCCGATCAACATGCCCAAAGGCAAACCGCTCTCGCTGGTTGATCTCTCGAAGCATTCCGATGAGTCAGCCAGGTCGACGCTGATTTCTGCCTTGACAGCTATCCAGGGCATCCATCGCCGTGGCGCCACACTGGGTAGGGTTTCCGCAAACTCGATCTATCTCACCGACGCGGGTGAGGTTTGCTTTATCGATGTCCTGAACAACCATAGCGCTGGCGACGATATCGACCTAATCACCTCGCTGTTTAAACCCTTGCTCGACACTCTTCACTGGAAAGTCTCCGAAAGCAACGATGCGGAAGGGCAGGTGGCCTCAGAACGCCTATCACACTTGATAGCTAGCCTTATGAGCGAGGGAGCTTCAACTGCACTTGCCTCATCAGACGCTCCTTTTGAGGCTGAGCCAGGAGCAGTTCTCGACAATCGTTATGAATTGGTCGAGCAGGTCGATGAGGATACTTTCTCAAGCATCTGGCGGTCTCGCCACGTCGCTGGACGCTTCGATTGCGCGGTTCAGATTTATGACGATGCTGATGAAGTTTGGGAGCTGGTGGCTGATCAGTATCATCGGCTCGCTCAGATCTACCATCCTTCACTGGAGCGGGTATTCGATCTTGCTCGAATCCCGAACAGCGATGCTTACTTCATCAGTCGAGCATGGGCGAGTGGTGAGACGCTGTTTGACCAAGCCTCTATCAGTGCTGAGGCGTTCCGAAACTGGCTTGAGCAACTACTCGCGGGGCTTGGCTATCTACACAGACTGGGGTTCACCCATAGGAACATAACTCCGCTCAACATCCTCGTGGATGGCGTCAGAGCTACCTTGGTCGGCATGAGTTCCCTGCCAGCCGAAGATCGTCGAGTGGGTGATCTTCGATACAAATTTCCAGGTGTTATCGAACAGGGCTGGTCTGCTTTTGCAGATTTGTACGCGCTTTGGGGTTCATTACTGGATGGCCTACAGCCAGGCGTATTGAAGCAAGCAGGGGGCGACCTTGAGCGTGCGATACAGCAAGTCACTCACCCCGCGCTTAATGATGGCCTGAAAGCCAAAGTAGCGAAGCTGCTGCACGAAGGCACTGCGTTCCATGCTGATGACTACGTTGCATGGTTTGGTCTGGACATCACTGCCCAGCAGACCAAAGATCTACCCGACGCGTTTGCCAAAAAATGGGGCATCAGCAAGGGCTACATGACGTTCTTGGTTGTGGACATGTTGAACGATCAACGACCCCGCATTCGTAGCCAATGGGTTATCGATGCCTTGAGAACCAGGCGTATACCAGGCAATAAAGCTAACAAAGCCTCGATGAATTCAACCTTCAGCAAGATGAAATCTGCCGGGATCGTTGAGGAGCACAAGACCAAGCACCGCCTGACTGAAGCCTTCTTGGCCGACTGGAACACCGGCCAGTAGCGACTTCAGTCTAAGCAAAAAGCCCCTGCGGACTCACGTCAGCAGGGGCTTTTACTTTCAAGCTACAGGCAAATTACTTTGGCCGAACCGCTTAACTTTGGCCGAAAGGGCAAATAACTTTGCCCGCCTACAACCACTTCACACATCCAGATTGGATACTGCCAGCGCGTTGCTTTCGATAAAGTCACGACGAGGTTCCACTGCATCGCCCATCAGGGTATTGAAGATCTGATCGGCAGCAATGGCATCCTCGATGGTCACCTTGAGCATACGGCGTACGGCAGGATCCATGGTGGTTTCCCACAGCTGATCCGGGTTCATCTCGCCGAGACCTTTATAGCGCTGGATACTATGGCGCTTGGTACTTTCCGTCATCAGCCACTCAAGTGCCTGCTTGAACGTACTGACCGGCTTCTTGCGTTCCCCACGCTGAACGTAGGCGCCTTCTTCCAGCAGGTTGTTCAGTTGCTCGCCCAGCTGAGTGACTGTCTTGTAGTCATTGCTGGCAAAGAAGTCACGATTGAAGGTGATGTAGTTGGCCAGACCGTGTGCCGTGATGGCTACTTCCGGCAGCCACAGATGGCGCTCACGATCCTCGCGCAGACTGACTTCATAGGTCTGCCCGGACTTTTCCACAGCCTTCAGGCGAGCCGAAAAAGCATCCAGCCAAGTCTGCATGGCAACCTGGTCAGCCAACTGTTCGACACTCACACGCGGCAGATAGACCATGTGCTCGGTCAGCTCCTGCGGATAGAGGCGCGACAGGCGCTTGAGCGTACGCATAACGGCACGATAATCACCCACCAGTTGCTCCAGCGCTGCACCGGAAAGGCCAGGGGCGTTCTCGTTGACATGCAGGCTGGCATCTTCCAAAGCCGACTGAGTCATGTATTCCTCCATGGCCTCGTCGTCCTTGATGTATTGCTCCTGCTTGCCTTTCTTCACTTTGTACAGCGGTGGCTGAGCGATATAGATATAGCCGCGCTCGATCAGCTCTGGCAACTGGCGGAAGAAGAAGGTCAACAGCAGGGTGCGGATGTGCGAGCCGTCGACGTCAGCATCGGTCATGATGATGATGTTGTGATAGCGCAGCTTGTCGATGTTGTATTCCTCGCGCCCGATGCCGCAGCCCAGCGCGGTGATCAGCGTGCCGACTTCCTGCGAGGACAGCATCTTGTCGAAGCGCGCCTTCTCGACGTTGAGGATCTTGCCCTTGAGCGGCAGGATGGCCTGGGTCTTGCGATTACGCCCCTGCTTGGCAGAGCCACCTGCGGAGTCACCCTCCACGATGTACAGTTCGGAGAGGGCAGGGTCTTTCTCCTGACAGTCGGCCAGCTTGCCGGGTAGACCGGCAATATCCAATGCACCCTTGCGGCGGGTCATTTCTCGCGCCTTGCGCGCAGCCTCGCGGGCACGCGCGGCATCAATCATCTTGCCGACCACAGCTTTGGCTTCGTTGGGGTTTTCCAACAGGAAGTCGGCGAAGTACTTGCCCATCTCCTGCTCGACTGCGCTCTTCACCTCGGAGGAGACCAACTTGTCCTTGGTCTGCGAACTGAACTTGGGGTCCGGGACCTTCACCGAAATGATGGCGGTCAGCCCCTCACGAGCATCATCGCCGGTGGTGGCGATCTTGAACTTCTTCGCCAGGCCTTCCTGCTCGATATAGTTGTTCAGGTGGCGGGTGAGGGCAGAGCGGAAACCTGCCAGGTGGGTGCCACCGTCACGCTGCGGAATGTTGTTGGTGAAGCAGAGGATATTCTCGTTGAAGCTATCGTTCCACTGCAGTGCCACCTCCACACCCACACCGTCTTCCTCACGCTGTACGCAGAAATGGAAGACTTGGTTGACGATGGTCTTGTGGGTATTCAGGTACTCGACGAAAGCCTTGAGGCCACCCTCGTACTTGAACAGCTCTTCCTTGCCCGTGCGTTCATCCTTGAGCAGGATGCCGACACCGGAGTTGAGGAAAGACAGCTCGCGCAAACGCTTGGCCAGGATGTCCCAGCTGAAGTGAATGTTCTTGAAAGTGTCTTCGGACGGCTTGAAGTGAATCTGCGTGCCGGTTCCTTCGCTGTCGCCGACGGCGGCGAGTGGAGCCTGCGGTACGCCATGCACGTAAGTCTGTTCCCAGATCTTGCCGCTACGGCGAATGGTCAGCACCAGTTCCTTGGACAGCGCGTTGACCACTGAGACCCCCACGCCGTGCAGGCCGCCGGAGACCTTGTAGCTGTTGTCGTCGAACTTACCGCCGGCGTGCAGCACGGTCATGATGACCTCGGCAGCGGAGACGCCTTCTTCCTTGTGCATGTCGACTGGGATACCGCGACCGTTATCACGCACGGTGATCGACTCATCGGTATGGATGGTGATGCTGATATCCGAGCAATAGCCAGCCAGAGCTTCATCGATGGAATTGTCCACCACCTCGAACACCATATGGTGCAAGCCGGTGCCATCATCGGTGTCCCCGATGTACATACCCGGACGCTTGCGTACGGCATCCAGGCCCTTCAGCACCTTGATGCTGGAAGAGTCGTACGTTTGGTTCTCGCTCATGCTTCACTCCCGATGGTCGTGGTCTGGGTAATACGGCCATGTTCCACGTGGAACATGGCAACTGGCGTATCCGTGCGCCAGCCATCCCTCAACAATTCATGGTCTACGCAGGTGATAAACACCTGGCAATTCAAATCCTGCAACAAGCCACACAAGGCGTGGCGATGCTGCTCATCCAACTCCGATGGCAAGTCATCCACCAGATAAATACATTGCTTACGCCGGGCCCGATTAACCAGATGCCCCTGAGCAATACGCAATGCACACACCACCAGCTTCTGCTGGCCGCGTGACAACACATCCACGGCATTATGCCCCGCCAGACGCAGACGCAAATCCGCACGCTGCGGGCCGGCCTGTGTATGTCCGAGCTGGCGATCACGCAACAGGCTGGCGTCCAGTACGGCTTGCAGTTCACGCTCCTTATCCCAGCCACGGAAGTAGCTGAGCGTAAGGTCTTGCAGAGGCAACAAGGCGGCCAGCGTTTGCTCGAATACGGGCTTCAAGGCCTGTAGATAGTCACGCCGATAGCCATCAATCTCTTCGCTGGCCAGGCACAACTCACGATCCCAGACTGCTTGCGAAACGCTGTCAAGTGTACCATGCCGCAGCCATGAGTTTCGCTGGCGCAGGGCCTTCTGCAGGCGCTGCCAGGCCGACAGGAAACGAGGTTCCACGTGGAACACTCCCCAATCGAGAAACTGCCGGCGTATCTTTGGCGATCCTTCCAGTAAGCGAAAACTATCCGGGTTGATCAACTGCAGCGGCAACAACTGCGCTAACTGGGCCGCACTGCGGACGTTTTCGCCATCGATACGAATCTGCAGATCACTGTGCCGATCACGGGCAATGCCCAGGCTGCTGAGCTGCCCATCTTCACGCTGCAACTGGGCAAATACGCTACAGCTTTCCTGCTCGTACTGGATAACCGGTTGCAAACGCGTACTGCGAAAGGAACGCGCCAGGGCAAGCAGGTGAATAGCTTCCAAGACACTGGTTTTACCACTGCCGTTGGCGCCATAGAGAAGATTGATGCGAGGGGAGGGAAGCAGGGTCACTGGGTGCAGGTTACGCACCGCAGTGACCGTAAGACGGCTAAGGGCCATGGAAGGTTACAGGCGCATCGGCATCACGACGTACGCGGAATCATCGTTGTCGGCTTCCTGCAGTAGGGCACTGCTGTTCGCATCAGACAGAATCAAACGTACCTGCTCGGTGCCGATCACACCCAACACATCGAGCAAATAGCTGACGTTGAAACCGATTTCCAGATTGCCGCCGTTGTAATCGACCAGCACTTCTTCTTCAGCTTCTTCCTGTTCCGGGTTATTGGCCTGGATCTTCAACAGAGCATTACTCAGCAGCAGGCGGATACCACGGTACTTCTCATTGGAAAGAATCGCCGTCCGACTGAAGGCTTCTCGCAATGCCTGGCGATCCCCCAGCACCAGCTTGTCGCCACCACGCGGCAGCACACGCTCGTAATCCGGGAACTTGCCATCGACCAGCTTCGAAGTGAAGGTGAAGTCTCCCGTGGTGGCTCGTACATGGTGCTGGCCAAGGACAATGCTCACTTCGGCGTCCTGCTCGGTGAGCAGACGGGCCAGTTCGAGAATCCCCTTGCGCGGCACGATGACCTGATGCTTGCCATCCTGCTGAATATCCGCAGCTACCGAGCACATCGCCAGGCGATGGCCGTCGGTAGCTACCGCACGCAGCAGACCACGGCTGACTTCCAGCAACATACCATTGAGGTAGTAGCGCACATCCTGCTGTGCCATGGCGAAGCTGGTCCGCTCGATGATGCGCCGCAGCTTGCCCTGGGCCAGGCTGAAGGTCAGCGCACCGGCACCTTCCTCGGCTTGCGGGAAGTCACTGGCGGGCAGGGTGGTCAGGGTGAAACGACTGCGTCCGGCCTTGATCAGCAGTTTCTGCTCATCGACACGTATATCGATCAGCGTGTCGTTCGGCAGGCTCTTGCAAATATCCATGAGCTTACGCGCCGGTACGGTGATCTCACCCGACTCAGCTGGCTCTTCCAGCGTAACCCGCCCCACCAGCTCGACTTCCAAGTCGGTACCGGTCAGTGACAACTGCTGGCCTTGCACCACCAGCAGAACATTGGACAGAACCGGCAGTGTCTGGCGGCGTTCGACGACACCGGCGACCAGTTGCAGGGGTTTCAACAGGGCTTCGCGCTGGATGGTGAAATGCATGGTCTAGTCCCTTGCCTATCAATAGGGTTGCGTTCGAAATATCAGGTGGTCAGGGTACGCAATAGGTTCTTGTAGTCTTCACGGATGTCCGCATCCGCTTCTCGCAGTTCGGCAATCTTACGACAGGCGTGGAGTACCGTGGTGTGGTCACGACCACCGAATGCATCGCCAATTTCCGGCAAGCTGTGGTTAGTCAGCTCCTTGGCCAAAGCCATGGCAACCTGGCGCGGCCTGGCGATGGAGCGAGAGCGCCGCTTGGACAACAGGTCGGCAATCTTGATCTTGTAGTACTCCGCCGTGGTGCGCTGGATATTGTCGATGCTTACCAGCTTGTCCTGCAGAGCCAGCAGGTCCTTGAGTGACTCACGAATCAGCTCGATGGTGATATCACGCCCCATGAAGTGGGCATGGGCGATCACCCGTTTCAGTGCGCCTTCCAGCTCGCGGACATTCGAGCGAATACGCTGGGCAATAAAGAAAGCCGCGTCATGGGGCAGTTCAACCTTGGCCTGCTCGGCTTTCTTCATCAGGATGGCTACCCGGGTTTCCAGCTCCGGCGGTTCCACTGCAACAGTCAGGCCCCAGCCAAAACGTGACTTCAGGCGCTCTTCCAGGCCTTCGATTTCCTTGGGGTAACGATCGCTGGTGAGAATGACCTGCTGTCCCCCCTCCAGCAACGCATTGAAGGTATGGAAGAACTCTTCCTGGGAACGCTCCTTCTTGGCGAAGAACTGGATATCGTCGATCAACAAGGCATCCACCGAGCGATAGAAGCGCTTGAATTCGTTGATCGCATTGAGCTGCAACGCCTTGACCATATCGGCAACAAAGCGTTCGGAATGCAGATAAACGATTTTCGCGTTGGGGTTCTTCTTCAACAGGTGATTGCCCACCGCATGCATCAGGTGGGTTTTCCCCAAGCCTACTCCGCCATACAGGAAAAGCGGGTTGTAGCCATGCTTGGGATTGTCGGCCACCTGCCAGGCAGCAGCACGTGCCAGCTGGTTGGACTTGCCTTCGACGAAGTTTTCAAAGGTAAAGGTGCGATTGAGGTAGTTGGTGTGCTTCAGACCACCCTCTACCTGTACGGTACGCTCGCCACGCAGCGGGGCAACCGGCTCTTCGGGCGCCGGGCTATCCGCTGTTTCGACAACCGCCGGTTTGGCTGTCATCGCCGCGGCAGGCGAGGCAACCGTCTGGATGGGAGCCGCAGAACGGCTGCTTGCCGCACTACGCCGGCTGCCAATCAGCAAGGACAGGGCAGGGGGCGCCGCCGTGCAACGCTCTCCCAGCAACTCCAGCAATCGACTGAGGTATTTGTCATTGACCCAATCCAGTACAAAACGATTGGGCGCATAGACACGCAGCTCCTGCTCATCGCCCTCGACCTGCAGGGGACGAATCCAGGTATTGAATTGCTGAGCCGGCAGCTCGTCACGCAGCAAGTCGATGCATTGCTGCCACAGTTCCACGGACACGGCTATTCCTCACTCGGTCATTACCCAGCGCAACCCTCCGCACGGAGAGCAACGACCGGCCTGCTAAAGGTGTGCATTGTACCTTTGCCACAGACAGTTATCCACAAAGAAAGGCGCTCCTCAGTATCAACGAAAGCTGTTGATAAAGCAGGGAAGAGCTCTGTTAACAAACTGCCGAGAACCCGGTGAATGACCTACCCTGTGGACAAAAATACATTCCACGCACAGCCTGCCCGCAGCAAAGGCACAGCAAACAGACTTGATACCCACAGAGTTGCAAAACATTCAATGCCTTTCACCGCGAGGGCTACGTAGGGTTATCCACAGTTTCATGTCTCCTCATACATAATCACAGCTTTAATCCTTTTCTAAATTTCTTCTTTGATTATTCTTTTCTGACGAGCCCACAGCGCATGGGGCTACGCACAGGTTGAATAAGCTACTGGTTGGAAATTGACCTGCGCCTTGCCTTTCTCTACAATCGCCGGTCTCTTTGAACGGGGGGCTCTCTTGGCCTCCATTTGACCAAGTAGTGACCACCAGGTAACTGACCATGAAACGCACTTTCCAACCCAGCACCATCAAGCGCGCCCGCACCCACGGTTTCCGTGCTCGCATGGCTACCAAAAACGGCCGTGCCGTACTGTCCCGCCGTCGCGCCAAAGGCCGTAAGCGTCTGACCGTCTGATTTCGCCGGTCGAGGTGGTGAGTCGCGATTTCTCGCGGGAAAAGCGCCTGCTTGTCCCCAAGCAGTTCAAAGCAGTCTTCGACTCACCTACCTGCAAGGCTCCAGGCAAGAGCGTTCTGCTGCTAGCCAGGGAGAATGCTCTGCAACATCCCCGCCTGGGTCTGGTCATCGGCAAGAAAAGCGTCAAGCTCGCCGTTGAGCGCAATCGCATCAAACGACAGATTCGCGAGAGCTTCAGGCTCAACCAAATTCCGCTAACGGGTTTGGATATTGTGGTAGTTGCGCGCAAAGGGCTGGCTGATCTGGATAATGAAGAACTGCGCGAACAGTTCGGCAAACTCTGGAAACGTCTGGCACGCAATCGCGCTCAGGTAGCCACTCCGACCGATTCGACCGCTCATGCGTAAACTGGCCCTGCTTCCCATCCGGTTTTATCGCTACGCCATCAGTCCCTTGATGGCCAGTCACTGTCGTTTCTATCCATCCTGTTCCTGTTATGCCCTGCAAGCCATCGAGCTACATGGTGTAGTCAAGGGCGGCTGGCTGAGTTTGCGACGCCTGGGGCGCTGCCACCCCTGGAATCCGGGTGGATATGATCCGGTTCCTCCTGTAGAACAACCTCAATCCTCTTCGATGGCCGAGTAATCATGGATATTCAACGTTCTATCCTGCTCGTCGGCCTGGCCGTGGTGTCCTATCTCCTGGTGCTGCAATGGAACCAGGACTATGGTCAGGCGCCCCTGCCAGCTGCCAGTAGCGCAACCCAGTCGACCACCAGTCCGCTCCCGGAACTGACTGCCAGCAACAACGATGACGTGCCGACGGCCAGCCAGGATGAAGCTCAGGCACCTGCCGCCGATGCTCCGGCTGCGAGTCAGTCGCTGATTCGCGTACAAACCGACGTACTGGATCTGGCCATCGATCCGCGTGGTGGTGACATTGTTCAACTGACCCTGCCGCAATACCCACGTCGCCAGGATCGTCCGGATGTCCCCTTCCAGCTCTTCGACAATGGCAATGAGCGCGTTTATCTGGCGCAAAGTGGCCTGACCGGCAGCAATGGCCCGGATGCGCGGAGTAGCGGCCGCCCGCTATACCACTCGGCGACACAGCATTATCAGCTGTCCGATGATCAGCAACAGCTGGTAGTCGATCTGCAGTTCAGTGAAGCCGGCGTTGACTACACCAAACGCTTTACCTTGCAGCGCGGCCAGTACGACCTCAAGGTCAGCTACCTGATCAACAACCAGAGCGAACAACCCTGGGTAGGCAATATGTTTGCCCAACTCAAGCGCGATGGCAGTGGTGATCCTTCTTCGACTACCGCAACCGGTACCGCCACTTATCTAGGCGCTGCGTTGTGGACTGCTGACGAGCCGTACAAGAAAGTCAGCATGGGCGACATGGATGAGAAGCAGCTGCGCCAGACAGTGGCTGGTGGTTGGGTTGCCTGGTTGCAGCACTACTTCGTCACGGCCTGGATTCCCGCTGCCGACAGCAACAATGTAGTGCAGACCCGCAAGGATAGCCAGGGCAACTATATCGTCGGCTTCACTGGTCCCAGCCTGAACGTACCCGCTGGAGCCCAGGCGGAAACCTCGGCAGTCCTCTATGCCGGTCCGAAAATCCAGTCCGAACTGAAAACCCTCTCGCCGGGTCTGGAGCTGACCGTCGACTATGGTTTCCTCTGGTTCATCGCTCAGCCGATCTTCTGGCTGCTTGAGCAGATCCACAAGCTGCTGGGTAACTGGGGCTGGTCGATCATCATGCTCACCGTGATCATCAAGCTGATCTTCTTCCCGCTGTCGGCAGCCAGTTACCGCTCGATGGCACGTATGCGTGCCGTCGCGCCCAAGCTGCAGGCGCTCAAGGAAAAGTACGGCGATGACCGGCAGAAGATGTCGCAAGGCATGATGGAGCTGTACAAGAAGGAAAAAATCAATCCGCTGGGTGGCTGCTTGCCGATCCTCGTACAGATGCCGGTATTCCTCGCCCTCTACTGGGTACTCCTGGAAAGCGTAGAGATGCGCCAGGCGCCCTGGCTGCTGTGGATCACTGACCTGGCGATCAAGGACCCCTACTTCATCCTGCCGTTGATCATGGGCGTTACCATGTTCATCCAGCAGCAACTCAACCCAACGCCGCCGGACCCCATGCAGGCCCGAGTGATGAAGCTGATGCCGATCATCTTCACCTTCTTCTTCCTGTGGTTCCCGGCGGGCCTGGTGCTGTACTGGGTGGTCAACAACGTACTGTCCATTGCCCAGCAGTGGTACATTACCCGGCAGATCGAGCGCGCCGCCGCACAAGGCTAAAGCCCGCTCCGTTTGACACAAACGCCCCCTCGTGGGGCGTTTTGCTATCTGCGCAACCGATCAGAGGCCGTCATGTCCCAGCCCCGCGAAACCATTGCCGCCGTTGCCACTGCCCAGGGACGTGGTGGGGTCGGTATTGTCCGTGTCTCAGGCCCGCTGGCCGGGGCTATTGCCGAACAGCTCAGCGGCCTGCAGCCACGCCCACGCCACGCACATTATTGCCCCTGGCAGGCTGCTGACGGTCAGCAGATTGACCAGGGCCTGCTGCTGTACTTCCCCGGCCCGCACTCCTTTACCGGGGAAGACGTGCTGGAGCTGCAGGGGCACGGCGGGCCGGTGGTGCTCGACATGCTGCTGCAGCGCTGCCTGCAACTGGGCGCACGACTGGCGCGTCCTGGTGAGTTCAGTGAACGTGCCTTTCTCAACGACAAGCTCGACCTGGCCCAGGCCGAAGCGATTGCCGACCTGATCGAGGCCAGTTCCGCACAAGCCGCACGCAATGCCCTGCGCTCGCTACAGGGCGAGTTTTCGCGACGTGTACATGAGCTGACCGAACGGCTGATCCAGCTGCGCATCTATGTCGAAGCAGCTATCGACTTTCCCGAAGAAGAAATCGACTTTCTTGCCGATGGCCATGTACTCAGCCAGCTGCAGGAAGTGCGCGACTGCCTGTCCAGCGTCCTGCGTGAAGCCGGCCAGGGCGCCCTGCTGCGCGACGGCATGAACGTGGTGATCGCCGGGCGCCCGAATGCCGGCAAGTCCAGCCTACTCAATGCCCTGGCCGGTCGCGAGGCTGCCATCGTCACCGATATCGCCGGTACCACCCGGGATGTACTGCGCGAACATATCCACATCGACGGTATGCCGCTGCATGTTGTGGACACCGCCGGCCTGCGCGACACCGATGACCAGGTGGAAAGGATTGGCGTAGAGCGTGCATTGCAGGCAATTGGTGAAGCTGACCGTGTGCTGCTGGTAGTCGACTCCACAGCGCCCGAGGCCGCCGATCCCTTTGCCCTGTGGCCGGAGTTTCTCACCAGCCAGCCTGACCCTGCACGTGTCACGCTGATCCGCAACAAGGCGGATCTGTCCGGCGAGCCGGTAGCTCTGGAAACCTGTGCCGACGGCCATGTGAGCATCGCCCTGTCCGCCAAGTCTGCCGACGGGCTGGAACTGCTGCGCGAGCACCTGAAGGCCTGTATGGGCTTCCAGCAAACGGCCGAGAGTGGTTTCAGTGCCCGCAGGCGTCATTTGGAGGCCTTGCAGCGGGCCAAAACCAGCCTGGAACACGGCCATCAGCAGCTAACCCTGATGGGCGCAGGTGAGCTGCTGGCCGAAGATCTGCGCGTCGCTCAGCAAGCGCTCGGTGAAATAACCGGTGCTTTCAGTTCCGACGAATTGCTTGGACGTATCTTCTCCAGCTTCTGTATCGGCAAATAGGCATCTCGCCTGCTAGCCAGCGTACTGCGCACAGGCTGGCTATGCCTAACCGAGCACATAGCAAAGGGCCAATCAGGCCCTTTTCTTTGGGGCGCTGAATCTTTCTGACTGTTTTGCGTAAAACGCAGGGCACGAAACGGTGCATTAAACCCTGTGGGTAAACAGGTCTGAGCTGTCTGGATAAGCCCCCCTGAAAGCTGCGCATAACCAGGCCTGTGGATAACAAGGCCACTGCCACACAGGATAATCCCAGCTAGCACCCAGCTGATCCCCGTGCAGAACACAGGCTTATACGTCTCACAATACCTTGTTTTGTATGGCTTTCAGCCGGTTATCCACAGAATTACCGGTGACTATACATAATCATAAAAAATATCTTTAAGTACTTATTCACTTTTTAATCTGTATAGCGAGACAACGGGATAGTCATCACCTCAGGTTGGCTATTTTTTGTGCAGAAGGCTTCATTCGCTGCAGTGAACTCCCTATACTTGCCGACCTTCCCGCTTTTCCTATTGAAAGCTCTCCCCCGGATATACAGGCACGAGGTGCGTGGTGGATTTCCCTTCCCGTTTTGAGGTGATCGTGATCGGCGGCGGTCATGCCGGCACCGAGGCTGCGTTGGCCGCTGCGCGCATGGGGGTAAAAACCCTGTTGCTGACGCACAACGTGGAAACACTCGGGCAGATGAGCTGCAATCCGGCAATCGGGGGCATTGGCAAGAGCCACTTGGTCAAGGAAATCGATGCCCTCGGCGGTGCCATGGCCTTGGCTACCGACAAGGGCGGCATTCAGTTTCGCGTGCTGAACAGCCGCAAAGGCCCAGCCGTGCGCGCGACACGCGCCCAGGCCGATCGCGTGCTGTACAAGGCAGCTATTCGCGACATGTTGGAAAACCAGAGCAATCTGTGGATATTCCAACAGGCTGTGGATGACCTGATTGTCGAGCAACAGCAGGTACGTGGTGTAGTCACCCAGATGGGCCTGCGTTTTCTCGCTGACAACGTGGTGCTGACCACTGGTACCTTCCTGGGTGGACTTATCCACATCGGCTTGCAGAACTACTCCGGCGGACGTGCCGGCGATCCGCCCTCAATCGCCCTGGCACAACGCCTGCGAGAATTACCGTTACGTGTCGGTCGCCTGAAAACCGGCACGCCACCGCGCATCGATGGGCGCTCGGTGGATTTCCAGCAAATGACCGAGCAACCAGGCGATACGCCCTTGCCGGTGATGTCCTTCCTGGGACGTCGCGAATTGCATCCGCCGCAGGTCAGCTGCTGGATCACCCATACCAACGCGCGCACCCATGAGATCATTGCCAGTAACCTGGATCGCTCGCCCATGTACTCGGGGGTAATCGAGGGCATCGGTCCGCGCTACTGCCCATCCATCGAAGACAAGATCCATCGTTTCGCCGACAAGGACAGCCATCAGGTATTCCTCGAACCGGAGGGCCTGACCACCCATGAGCTGTATCCCAACGGCATATCCACCTCGCTACCCTTCGATGTGCAGTTGGACATCGTGCGCAGCATTCGCGGTATGGAAAATGCCCATATCGTGCGTCCTGGCTACGCCATCGAGTACGACTACTTCGATCCGCGCGACCTCAAGTACAGCCTGGAGACCAAAGTCATCGGCGGCCTGTTCTTCGCCGGGCAGATCAATGGCACCACCGGCTACGAAGAAGCCGGTGCCCAGGGCTTGTTGGCCGGCTGCAACGCCGCGCTGCGTGCCCAGGGCAAGGATGCCTGGTGCCCGCGCCGTGATGAGGCCTATATCGGCGTACTGGTCGACGACCTGATCACCCTGGGTACCCAGGAACCGTACCGTATGTTCACTTCGCGCGCCGAATACCGGCTGATACTCCGCGAGGACAATGCCGACCTGCGTCTGACCGAGAAGGGGCGAGAGCTGGGGCTGGTGGATGACGTGCGCTGGGCAGCCTTCGAGGCCAAGCGTGAAGCCATCGTCCAGGAAGAACAGCGCCTGAAAAGTACCTGGGTGCGTCCGGGCACGCCGCAGGGCGATGCCATCGCGGCGCGCTTCGGTACCCCCCTGGCCCATGAATACAACCTGCTCAACCTGCTGGCCCGTCCGGAGATTGACTATGCCAGCCTGGCTGAGCTGACCGAGGCACCGCCTGTGGATAACCAGGTGGCCGAACAGGTGGAGATCAAGACCAAGTACGCGGGGTACATCGACCGTCAGCAGGATGAAATTGCCAAGCTGCGCGCCAGTGAAAATACCCGTCTGCCGGAAGACCTCGACTACAGCACCATCTCCGGGTTGTCCAAGGAAATCCAGTTCAAGCTCGGCAATACCCGGCCGGAAACCCTTGGCCAGGCATCACGGATTCCCGGAGTGACCCCGGCGGCCATCTCCCTGCTGCTGATCCACCTGAAGAAGCGCACTGCCGGTCAGCAGTTGGAGCACAGCGCCTGATGTCCCTGGTTAGCGTCCGTCATGCCGAAGAACTGAGCCAGGGTGCCCGCGCACTGGGCGTCGAACTCAGCGCCGAGCAGCACGAACAGCTGCTCGCCTACCTGGCCCTGCTGATCAAGTGGAACAAGGCCTACAACCTGACGGCTGTACGCAATCCGGATGAAATGGTCTCGCGTCACCTGCTCGACAGCCTCAGCGTGGTGCCCTACGTCACGGCACTGGGGGATAACTGGCTGGATGTGGGCAGTGGTGGCGGCATGCCGGGGATTCCCCTGGCCATCCTGTTCCCCGAGCGGCAATTCACCCTGCTCGACTCGAATGGCAAGAAAACCCGCTTCCTTACCCAGGTAAAACTGGAACTCAAGCTGTCCAACCTGCAGGTTATCCACAGCCGCGTCGAAGCGTTCCAGCCGGAGCAGCCGTTCAGCGGCATCTGTTCGCGGGCCTTCAGTTCGCTGCAGGACTTTGCCAACTGGACGCGCCATCTGGGGAATACCGAAACGCACTGGCTGGCCATGAAGGGCGTGCAGCCGGACGACGAACTGCAGGCCCTGCCGGCAGACTTCCGTCTGCAGAGCTGCCAGGTGCTCAAGGTTCCCGGTTGCCAAGGCCAGCGTCATCTGCTGATACTGCGCCGCCTGGAACAGGGAGAGGCTGCGCATGGCTAAGGTATTTGCAATTGCCAACCAGAAAGGTGGCGTGGGCAAGACCACCACCTGCATCAATCTGGCCGCCTCTTTGGTCGCCACCAAGCGTCATGTGTTGCTGATCGACCTTGATCCGCAAGGCAATGCGACCATGGGCAGCGGTATCGACAAGCAGGCCCTGGAGCGTTCGATCTACGACGTGCTGGTTGGCGAATGCAGCCTCGGTGAAGCCATGCAGTTTTCCGAGCATGGCGGTTATCAGCTGTTGCCGGCCAACCGTGACCTGACTGCAGCGGAAGTGGCGCTGCTCGATATGCCGGGCAAGGAGCAGCGCCTGCGCGAGGCACTCAAACCGATCCGTGACAATTACGACTACATCCTCATCGACTGCCCGCCGGCGCTGTCCATGCTCACCGTCAACGCGCTGGTTGCCGCCGACGGGGTGATCATTCCCATGCAGTGCGAGTACTACGCCCTGGAAGGTCTGTCCGACCTGGTCAACAGCATCCAGCGCATTGCCCAGGCCCTCAATCCTTCGCTGAAGATCGAAGGATTGCTGCGTACCATGTACGACCCGCGCATCGGCCTGACCAACGATGTCTCTGCACAGCTCAAGCAGCACTTCGGCGACAAGCTCTACGATGCGGTTATTCCGCGCAACGTACGTCTCGCTGAAGCCCCCAGCTACGGTATGCCGGCGCTGGTCTACGACAAGCAATCGCGTGGCGCCCTGGCCTACCTGGCGCTGGCTGGTGAACTGGTGCGCCGCCAGCGCAACGCCGCCCGTCGCGAAACCGCATAAGGAATTTCCATGGCGATCAAGAAACGTGGCCTTGGCCGAGGCCTGGACGCATTGCTCGGCGGCACAACCCCCGCCGCTCTCGAACAGCAGGCCAGCCAGGCAGACAGCCGCGAACTGCAATACCTGCCGCTTGAGCTGATCCAGCGCGGCAAATATCAGCCACGCCGCGATATGGATCCGGCCATGCTCGAGGAGCTGGCCAACTCGATCCGTGCCCAGGGCGTCATGCAGCCGATCGTGGTGCGACCGATTGCCGCGGGCCGCTATGAAATCATCGCCGGTGAACGGCGCTGGCGAGCCAGCCAGCAGGCTGGGTTGGACACGATTCCAGCGATGGTCCGTGAAGTGCCGGACGAGGCGGCGATTGCCATGGCGCTGATCGAGAATATCCAGCGCGAAGACCTTAATCCGATCGAAGAAGCGGTGGCCCTGCAGCGCCTGCAACAGGAATTCGAACTGACCCAGCAACAGGTGGCCGATGCTGTCGGCAAGTCACGTACCAGTGTTACCAACCTGCTGCGCCTGATTGCCCTGCCGGAAGACATCAAGACCCTGCTCGCCCACGGTGATCTGGAGATGGGCCATGCGCGTGCCCTGCTGGGGCTGCCGGCGCAACAGCAGAGTGAGGCGGCGCGCCAGGTGGTGGCACGTGGCCTGACCGTGCGGCAGACCGAAGCCCTGGTGCGCCAGTGGCTGAACGGCAAACCCGGCGCCAAGCAGGAGAAGGCTGATCCGGATATTGCCCGCCTGGAACAGCGTCTGGCCGAGAAGCTCGGCTCACCGGTGCAGATCCGTCATGGCAGCAAAGGCAAGGGACAACTGGTCATTCGCTACAGCAGCCTGGATGAGCTACAGGGCGTGTTGGCGCATATTCGCTGACGGCTGAAACACTTACACATGATCTGCCTATGTAGCGGATGGTCGGAAATCACTACCTAACGGTTGAATAGGGGTGCCGGCACCCCTATACTCGGCGCGCATTTTTTTCTGCTTGAGCAGCGGTTCAGGATCTTGCGGTGAACATACGCAACAAGACAGCACTGCACCGACTGCCGGTTTTTCGTGTGTTGCAATGCCAGGCTTTGGCGGCTGTTCTACTGGCATTGTTGTGTGCCGGCCTGTGGGGCTGGGTAGCCGGATACTCGGGCCTGTTGGGTGGCCTGATTGCCTGGTTGGCCAATGTGTACTTTGCGTTCAAGGCCTTTCGTTACTTTGGCGCACGCTCGGCCAAAGCCATCGTCCAGTCCCTGTGGGCTGGCGAGATGGGAAAACAGATTCTCGCAGCAGCGTTGTTTGCGTTGCTGTTTGTGGTAGTCAGGCCGCTTGAGCCGCTCGCCGTATTCGCCGGTTACCTGGTGGTACTGGCGGTGGGAGCCAGTGCGTTGCTACTGCTGAATAAAAATCCGAAGCATTGAGCATTTGAGGCTTGTATGGCTAACACTCCCGCTGAATATATCCAGCACCACCTGCAAAACCTGGTTTTCGGTGCACACCCCGAGAAAGGCTGGATCATTGCCCAGACCCCGGATGACGTGAAGCAGATGGGCTTCATGGCATTGCATATCGACACCTTGGGTTGGTCGGTGTTCATGGGCCTGATTTTTGTCCTGCTGTTCCGCATGGCTGCCAAGAGTGCGACTGCCGGTGTGCCGGGCAAGCTGCAGAACCTTGTGGAAATGTGCGTCGAGTTCGTTGAAGGCGTAGTCAAGGACACCTTCCACGGTCGCAACCCGGTCATTGCCCCGCTAGCCCTGACCATCTTCGTCTGGGTGTTCCTGATGAACAGCCTGAAGTGGATCCCGGTCGACTACATCCCCGGCCTGGCTTCGGCGATGGGCCTGCCCTACTTCAAGATCGTGCCCACCGCCGATCCGAACGGCACCTTTGGTCTGTCGCTGGGCGTGTTCATCCTGATCCTGTTCTACAGCGTCAAGGTCAAGGGTTTTGGCGGCTTCACCAAGGAGCTGGCCTTCACCCCCTTCAACCACTGGTCGCTGGTTCCGTTCAACCTGTTCCTGGAAATCCTTGGCCTGCTGACCAAGCCGCTTTCCCTGGCGCTGCGACTGTTCGGCAACATGTATGCCGGTGAAGTAGTGTTCATCCTGATTGCGCTGCTGCCGTTCTACGTGCAGTGGACACTGAATGTGCCTTGGGCGATCTTCCACATCCTGGTGATTCCGCTGCAGGCCTTCATCTTCATGGTTCTGACGGTGGTGTATCTCAGCTCTGCCCATGAAGAACATCACTGAAACCAGTGCAACGCTTTAACCAAAAACCTTAACCCTTAGCTTCAGGAGCTTTACATGGAACTCGTCTACATCGCCGCCGCTATCATGATCGGTCTGGGTGCTCTGGGCACCGGCATTGGCTTCGCCCTGCTGGGTGGCAAACTGCTGGAATCCACCGCCCGTCAGCCGGAGCTGGCTCCCCAGCTGCAAACCAAGACCTTCCTGATGGCCGGTCTGCTCGACGCCGTACCGATGATCGGTGTTGGTATCGCGATGTACCTCATCTTCGTTGTCGCTGCCTAAGCATTTTCTGGTTATGCACGGGGTTCGTCTCGCGACGAGCCCTGTCGCCGTGAAATTGACAACCGCGTCGAACGAGATAGCACGAGGTAAATCGCTGTGAACATTAACTTGACGCTGTTCGGTCAGACGTTCGCCTTCGCTATTTTCGTCTGGTTCTGCATGAAGTTCGTATGGCCGCCCATTACCAAGGCCATGCAGGAGCGCCAGAAGAAAATTGCTGAGGGTCTGGATGCCGCAGGCCGCGCGCAGCAAGACCTGAAACTGGCTCAGGAAAAGGTGACCAACACCCTCCGTGAGACCAAGGAGCAGGCTACTCAAATCCTCGAGCAGGCGAACAAGCACGCCAGCGCAATCGTCGAGGAAGCCAAGCAGCAGGCGCGCGCCGAAGGCGAGCGACTGGTCAATGCGGCTCGCGCTGAAATCGAACAGGAAGTGAATCGTGCCAAGGATCAGCTTCGTGCCCAGGTAGCCGCTCTGGCTGTGCTGGGTGCCGAGAAGATTCTGGAGTCCCAGGTGGACGCCAAGGTACATAACGATCTGGTCGAAAAACTGGCCTCCCAACTCTAAGCGAGGCAAGCGATGATCAATACCCAGACGCTTGCTCGGCCTTACGCGAAAGCCGCTTTCGAGTTTGCCAGGGCTGCAGGCAAGGCTGATGCCTGGTCTGCCATGCTCAACCTGGCGGCTGTGGCCGTCGAAGTTCCGGAAGTCGAAGCGTTGCTGAAAGATCCGCGCCTGACCAGCGAAAGCAAGGTACAGAGCGTGGTTCGCCTGTTTGGCAGCGACATCGACGAAGCCTTCCGCAATTTTGTCCTGACCATGGGCGAGAATGATCGCCTGGATGTCCTGCCGACCGTGCGGGAGCTCTATGAAGAGCTCAAGGCTGACGCCGAGAAAACCCTTGAAGCGCAGGTTGAAACTGCCTTTGAGCTCGGCACCGAGCAACTGAATACCTTGGCTGCCGCCCTTTCCAAGCGGCTAGATCGCACCGTCAACCTCCAGCAGGTAGTCAATCCTGCGCTGATCGGTGGTGTGGTAATCCGCGCCGGCGACGTGGTTGTCGACGGTTCGGTCCGCGGCAAACTGAGCCAGTTGGCCGAATCGTTGAAATCCTGATTTGAGGGTCATGGCATGCAGCAACTGAATCCTTCCGAGATTAGTGAAATTATCAAGCAGCGCATCGAGAAATCGGATGTGTCTGCCCAGGCCCGTAACGAGGGCACCATCGTCAGCGTTTCCGACGGTATCGTCCGCATCTACGGCTTGGCCGATGTGATGTACGGCGAGATGATCGAATTCCCTGGCGGCGTCTACGGTATGGCGCTGAACCTGGAGCAAGACTCCGTCGGTGCCGTGGTTCTGGGTAACTACCTGAGCCTGACCGAAGGCATGAGCGCCAAGTGCACCGGCCGCATCCTGGAAGTTCCGGTAGGTCCGGAACTGCTGGGTCGCGTAGTCGATGCGCTGGGCAACCCGATCGATGGCAAAGGCCCGATCAATGCTCAAGCCAGCGACGCGGTCGAGAAAGTGGCACCGGGTGTGATCTGGCGTAAGTCGGTCGACCAGCCGGTACAGACCGGCTACAAGTCGGTTGACGCCATGATCCCGGTCGGCCGTGGCCAGCGTGAGCTGATCATCGGTGACCGTCAGATCGGTAAGACCGCTCTGGCCGTCGACGCCATCATCAACCAGAAGAACAGCGGCATTAAGTGTGTCTACGTTGCCATTGGTCAGAAGCAGTCGACCATTGCCAACGTGGTACGCAAGCTGGAAGAACACGGCGCGCTGGCCAACACCATCGTGGTCGCTGCTTCGGCTTCCGAATCCGCTGCTCTGCAGTTCCTCGCACCCTACTCGGGTTGCACCATGGGCGAATACTTCCGTGATCGCGGTGAAGACGCCCTGATCGTCTATGACGATCTGTCCAAGCAGGCTGTGGCCTATCGCCAGATCTCCCTGCTGCTGCGCCGTCCGCCGGGCCGTGAAGCCTACCCGGGCGACGTGTTCTATCTCCACAGCCGTCTGCTGGAGCGCGCTTCCCGCGTTTCCGAAGAGTATGTCGAGAAGTTCACCAATGGCGCCGTGAAGGGCAAGACCGGTTCGCTGACCGCTCTGCCGATCATCGAAACCCAGGCAGGTGACGTTTCCGCGTTCGTTCCGACCAACGTGATTTCGATCACCGACGGTCAGATCTTCCTGGAATCGGCCATGTTCAACTCGGGTATCCGTCCGGCCGTCAACGCCGGTATCTCGGTATCCCGTGTGGGTGGTGCAGCGCAGACCAAGATCATCAAGAAGCTCTCCGGTGGCATCCGTACCGCCCTGGCTCAGTACCGTGAACTGGCGGCTTTCGCCCAGTTTGCTTCTGATCTGGACGAAGCCACCCGTAAGCAGCTGGAGCATGGTCAGCGCGTTACCGAGCTGATGAAGCAGAAGCAGTATGCGCCGATGTCCATCGCCGACATGTCCGTGTCCCTGTATGCCGCCGAGCGTGGCTTCCTGACCGACGTGGAAGTGGCCAAGGTGGGCGCCTTTGAACAGGCGTTGATCGCTTACTTCAACCGTGAGAAGGCCGACCTGATGGCCAAGATCAACGAGAAGGGCGACTTCAACGACGAAATCGATGCAGGCATCAAGGCCGGTATCGAGTCGTTCAAGGCCACCCAATCCTGGTAAGCCGCAGCGGGAGCCGCAAGGCTCCCGCCTGCTAACCCGATAGGTGTCAAATGGCAGGCGCAAAAGAGATTCGCAGCAAGATTGCGAGCATCAAAAGCACGCAGAAGATCACCAGCGCCATGGAAAAAGTGGCGGTCAGCAAGATGCGCAAGGCCCAACAGCGCATGGCTGCCAGCCGCCCCTATGCTGAGCGGATCCGTCAGGTAATTGGTCATCTGTCCAATGCCAACCCGGAATACCGCCATGCATACATGGTCGATCGCCCGGTCAAGCGCGTGGGTTACATCGTCGTCTCCTCGGATCGTGGTCTGTGCGGTGGCTTGAACATCAACCTGTTCAAAGCCCTGATCAAGAACATGAAAGAGTGGCACGACAGCGGCGTTGAAGCCGACCTGTGCGTGATCGGTAACAAGGGTGCCAGCTTCTTCCGTAGCTACGGCGGTAACGTCGTGGCGGCAGTCGGCAACATCGGTGAAGAGCCGTCGATCAATGACCTGATCGGCAGCGTCAAGGTGATGCTGGATGCCTTCAACGAAGGACGTTTGGATCGTCTGTACCTGGTGTCGAACAAGTTCATCAACACCATGACCCAGAAGCCGACCCTCGATCAGCTGCTGCCGCTGGCCTCCAACGAGGAAGAAGCGGACGCACGCAAGGGCAAGTGGGACTACCTGTACGAGCCGGATGCCCAGCAACTGCTGGATGCTCTGCTGGTTCGTTTCATCGAGTCCCAGGTGTATCAGGGCGTGGTAGAGAACTGTGCAGCCGAGCAGGCCGCACGGATGATCGCGATGAAGAACGCCACCGACAACGCCGGTGAGCTCATCAGCGACCTGCAACTGGTCTACAACAAGGCCCGTCAGGCGGCGATCACCCAGGAAATTTCGGAAATCGTCGGCGGCGCTGCCGCGGTTTAAGAACGGTTCAAATATTCAGAGGAACCTAAGATGAGTAGCGGACGTATCGTTCAAATCATCGGCGCCGTAATCGACGTGGAATTCCCGCGCGATGCCGTGCCGAATGTCTATGACGCGCTGAAAGTAGTCGGCGCGGAAACCACCCTGGAAGTCCAGCAGCAGCTGGGTGACGGCGTGGTTCGCTCGATTGCCATGGGCAGCACCGAAGGCCTCAAGCGTGGCCTGGATGTGACCAACACCGGCAAGGCCATCTCCGTACCGGTCGGTAAAGCGACCCTGGGCCGGATCATGGACGTGCTGGGTAACCCGATCGACGAAGCCGGTCCGATTGGCGAAGAAGAGCAGTGGGAAATCCACCGCGCGGCGCCGTCCTACGCCGACCAGGCGGGTGGCAACGAGTTGCTGGAAACCGGTATCAAGGTAATCGACCTGGTTTGCCCGTTCGCCAAGGGGGGTAAGGTCGGTCTGTTCGGTGGTGCCGGTGTCGGCAAGACCGTAAACATGATGGAACTGATCCGTAACATCGCCATCGAGCACAGCGGTTACTCCGTGTTCGCCGGCGTGGGTGAGCGTACTCGTGAGGGTAACGACTTCTACCACGAGATGAAGGACTCCAACGTTCTCGACAAGGTAGCCCTGGTTTACGGCCAGATGAACGAGCCGCCGGGCAACCGTCTGCGCGTGGCGCTGACCGGCCTGACCATGGCTGAGAAGTTCCGTGACGAAGGTCGTGACGTACTGCTGTTCGTCGACAACATCTATCGTTACACCCTGGCCGGTACCGAAGTATCCGCACTGCTCGGCCGTATGCCGTCGGCAGTAGGTTACCAGCCGACCCTGGCCGAAGAGATGGGCGTTCTGCAGGAACGCATCACCTCCACCAAGACCGGTTCGATCACCTCGATCCAGGCCGTTTACGTACCTGCGGACGACCTCACCGACCCGAGCCCGGCGACCACCTTCGCCCACTTGGACGCCACCGTCGTACTGTCGCGTGACATCGCTTCCCTGGGTATCTACCCGGCCGTTGACCCGCTGGACTCCACCAGCCGTCAGCTGGACCCGCTGGTGATTGGCCAGGAGCACTACGACACCGCACGCGGTGTGCAGTACGTGTTGCAGCGCTACAAGGAACTGAAGGACATCATCGCCATCCTCGGTATGGACGAACTGTCCGAAGCGGACAAGCAGCTGGTATCCCGTGCGCGTAAGATCCAGCGCTTCCTGTCGCAGCCGTTCTTCGTGGCCGAGGTCTTCACCGGTTCGCCGGGCAAGTACGTTTCGCTGAAGGAAACCATCCGTGGTTTCTCCGGCATCCTCAATGGCGACTACGACCACCTGCCGGAACAAGCGTTCTACATGGTTGGCGGTATCGACGAAGCCATCGAGAAAGCCAAGAAACTGTAACTGGCGTGCGCCCGGTAACGGGCGCTCGAGCGGACGGCGGGCTGGCCCGCCGTTCGACCTGATAACCGAGGCAAAATCATGGCTATGACAGTCCATTGCGACATCGTCAGTGCGGAAGAAGAGCTGTTCTCGGGGCTGGTGGAAATGGTCATCGCCCACGGGCACCTTGGCGACCTGGGTATTCTCCCGGGGCACGCGCCGCTGCTGACCGATCTCAAGCCCGGTCCGGTGCGTGTGATCAAGCAGGGTGGCGAGGAAGACATCTTCTACATCTCCGGCGGCTTCATCGAAGTGCAGCCGAACATGGTGAAGGTGCTGGCCGATACCGCCACGCGCGCCAAGGACCTCGACGAAGCAGCAGCCCAGGAAGCGGTCAAGGCCGCGGAAAAGGCTCTGCACGAGAAGGGTGCCGAGTTCGACTACGGCTCTGCGGCAGCGCGTCTGGCCGAAGCAGCGGCCCAGCTGCGTACCGTGCAGCAACTGCGCAAGAAGTTCGGCCACGGCTAAGCCAGGGCTCTTCAGCGCGATACGGTAAAAGGGTAGCCTTGGCTACCCTTTTTCTTTTTCTACGCCCGGGTGTGTTTGCCGGGGCCGATTCTAGGAGTAGCCCTGATGTCGCTGGATATCGTCATTCTCGCCGCCGGACAAGGTACCCGCATGCGCTCGGCATTGCCCAAGGTACTGCATGAGGTGGCGGGCAAGTCCATGCTGGGGCATGTCATCGATACGGCGCGCGCTTTGGCACCGCGCAAGATCCATGTGGTGATTGGCCACGGCGCCGAGCAGGTACGCCAGCGCCTGGCGGCCGAGGATATCCATTTCGTGCTGCAGGCCGAGCAGCTCGGTACCGGCCATGCGGTGGCCCAGGCGATGCCCCAGGTGGACGCCGACAAGGTGCTGATCCTCTACGGCGACGTGCCGCTGACCCGTGTGGAAACCCTCGCGGCGCTGCTGCAGCAGGTCAACGAGCAGCAACTGGGCCTGCTTACCGTGCAGCTGGCCGATCCGAGCGGCTATGGGCGGATCATTCGCGATGCGGCGGGTGAGGTGCAGGCGATTGTCGAGCACAAGGACGCCAGCGAGGCGCAGCGGGCGATTCGCGAAGGTAATACTGGCATCCTCGCCGTACCGGGCAAGCGTCTGGGTGAGTGGCTGGGTCGCCTGTCCAACAGCAATGCCCAGGGCGAGTACTACCTGACCGATGTGATTGCCATGGCGGTTGCCGATGGCCTGCGCGTGGCCACGGAAACCGCGGCCGAGGAAATGGAAGTACTGGGGGCCAACGACCGCTTGCAGCTGGCCCAGCTGGAGCGCTACTACCAGTTGCGTGCGGCGCGCCAGTTGATGGCGCAGGGCGTGACGCTGCGCGATCCGGCGCGTTTCGATGTGCGTGGCGAGGTGCAGGCCGGGCGCGATGTGCTCATCGATGTCAACGTAATCCTCGAAGGCAAGGTGCTTATCGAGGATGGGGTACAGATCGGTGCCAACTGCGTGATCAAGGACTCCATTCTGCGCCGCGGGGCACAGGTCAAAGCCAACAGTCATCTGGACGGTGCCGAGCTGGGTGAGGGCGCCGACTGCGGGCCGTTCGCCCGCTTGCGGCCGGGCAGCCGGCTGGGTGCGGGTGCGCATGTCGGTAACTTCGTCGAGTTGAAGAATGCCGTGCTCGGCGCAGGCGCCAAGGCCGGCCACCTCAGCTACCTGGGCGATGCCGAGGTCGGCGCACGTAGCAACATTGGCGCCGGCACCATCACCTGCAACTACGATGGCGCCAACAAGCACCGTACGGTGATGGGCGAGGATGTGTTCATTGGTTCGAATACCGCGCTGGTCGCGCCGATCAGCCTGGGTGACGGTGCAACCACCGGAGCCGGTTCGGTGGTGACCAGTGATGTGCCCGAGCAAGGTCTGGCGGTAGCGCGTGCCCGGCAGCGGGTCATCGAAAGCTGGAAACGTCCGCAGAAGCAGCGCTGAATCTTCACCTGTGAACTACCTGGCTGCGTGTCGGGTGGTGCACAGCTGATCGCGCCAATCCCAAAAAAAAGCAATCATTTGTTACCCTGTAATAGGTCGCCGCTATCAGGCGACCTTTCGTTCGGGCGCTACTGCCCGCTGTGCGCTTTACGCGTGCCAACGTTACAGGAGCAACCCTATGGGCCAACACCCTACGTCGGACACGACATTCAACGCCGCCACCGTCACTGCCGACGGTATTCCCGCCCCGACCGGGGCTGCCAATCTGATCGACACCGACTATGTAGTCGGCCAGGACAACATCCAGGGGCGTATCTCCATCGCCCTCGATATCCATGGCAAGGTTTTCAGCATTTCTGCGCTGAGCGTCCTGCTCTTTCTGCTGCTTACCCTGGCCTTGCAGAATCAGGTTGCACCGCTGTTCAGTGCCCTGCGCGATACCCTGACCAGCCAGCTGGCCTGGTTCTTCCTGAGTGCTGGCAATCTGTTTGTGCTGCTCTGCCTGGGGCTGATCATTTCGCCACTGGGCCGCGTGCGTCTGGGCGGCGTGCAGGCCCAGCCGGATTACACTTACCTGGGCTGGTTTTCCATGCTGTTTGCTGCCGGCATGGGCATTGGCCTGATGTTCTATGGCGTGGCCGAGCCCATGTCACATGCCAGTGCCGCCCTGGGCGGGACGCAACTGCAGGACAATGGCCTGCGTGGCGATTGGGCGCCGCTGGGGGCGGCCGCCGCTAATCCTGCAGAAGCCGTGCGCCTGGGCATGGCGGCAACCATCTTCCACTGGGGGCTACATCCCTGGGCCATTTATGCCATCGTGGCCCTGGCTCTGGCGCTGTTTTCCTTCAACAAGGGCCTGCCGTTGTCGATCCGCTCGATCTTTTACCCGCTGTTGGGTGAGCGGGTCTGGGGCTGGCCGGGACATCTGCTGGATATCCTCGCGGTATTTGCCACGTTGTTCGGCCTGGCGACGTCGCTGGGGATTGGTGCCGAGCAGGCCCTGGCCGGGCTTGACCGCCTGTTTGGCTGGGGGGTGGGCGATACCAGCAAGGTCTTGCTGATCCTCAGCATTACCGGGATCGCCCTGCTGTCAGTGGTAGCCGGCCTGGATCGTGGAGTACAGCGCCTGTCACAACTGAACATGGGGCTGGCAGTGTTGCTCTTGCTGTTTGTGATCATCGCCGGGCCAACCCTGCTGATTACCAGCGGCTTTATCGATAATTTGCTGGCCTACCTGCACTACCTGCCGGCGCTGGCCAACCCGCTGGGCCGGGAGGATCTGAACTTCAGCCAGGGTTGGACGGCGTTCTACTGGGCCTGGTGGATCAGTTGGTCGCCATTTGTCGGCATGTTCATTGCGCGGGTCAGTCGCGGCCGCACGGTACGCGAATTCTTGGTCGCGGTGTTGCTGGTGCCGACGCTGGTCTCGGTGCTGTGGATGAGTGCCTTTGGTGGCACGGCCCTGCACCAGTGGCTGGTCGAGGGCTTCCCGGGCGTGCAACAGGCGGCCCTTGAGCTGAAGTTGTTTGTCATGCTCGGCGAACTACCCTGGCAGGCCCTGACATCCCTGCTGGGTATTGTCCTGGTACTGGTGTTCTTCATTACTTCAGCGGACTCCGGGGCCTTGGTCATCGATACCATCACGGCCGGTGGCAAGGTCAATGCGCCACTCGCCCAGCGGGTGTTCTGGGTATTGATGATCGGCCTGATCGCCATTGCCCTGCTGCTGGGAGGCGGTCTCAATGCCTTGCAGGCCATGGCGGTGTCCACTGGCCTGCCGTTCACCCTGGTGCTGCTGGTAGGCTGCGTGGCGATCGTCAAGGGCCTGGCCAGCGAGCCGCGTGGCTAGTACCAGAGTTGGCGCAGTGGCGTGTGCGGGCTGTAGTGATGGGCGATCTGCGCCTGGAGCAGCTCGGCACAGGCCAGCGCATCACTCAGCGCATGGTGTGCCTGGTAGGCGGGCAGGTTGTAGCGCCGGCGGCTATCGGCAAGGCGCACTGAGACGGGGCGCCGGCCGAACAGGCGGTCAAGCCAGCCTGGCGGGTGCTGCCGGCGTTGCAGACTGGCCTCCAGCTGCATGGTATCGATCATCGGCAGGCTCAGGCTCTCGCCCAGTGCCTGGCGTACCGCCTTGTGCAGGAACAGGCGTTCGATGGTGCGATAGTGGACAACCACCAGGCGACCCCGCAGAGCCTCCAGCAGCTCTTCGGCGATAGCCGCGAAAGGCGGTGCCTGGTGGATCTGCGAGTGGGTAATGCGGTGGATGGTGACCGAGCGCTCCGGCAGCTCGCGTTGCGGATTGACGACCCAGTAGCGTGCCTCGCTGCAGCGGATGCGTTGCAGATCGAAGGGAATCAGGCCGAGGCTGACGATGGCATCGCGCTGGGCATCCAGCCCGGTGGTTTCCACGTCGAGAGCCAGCAGCGGCGCTGCGCCGATGGCCAGTTCGGCCGCCGGGCAGCCGGCCTGATAATAGGCGCGCAAGGCCGGATTCCGGCAGGTGCGGGCCTGCAACGCATAGAAGGCCGGCCAGCCCAACTTGCCGGGATGCAGGTTCATAGGCCGCGCATGGGTACGCTGGGGTAGCGGAAGCGCAGGAATTTCTGCGCATGGCTGATCACCTGAAAGGCCTCCTTGAGGTTATGTCGCTCATGGGCACTGATGTGTTCCGGCTCGATGTAGTTGTCTGGTGGCTGGCCGGCTTCCAGTGCCCGCGCCTGATGGCGGATCCGCACCAGCGAGAGAAACTCAAAGGCATAGCGTAGTTGCTCAAGGACCTGGGGTTGCAGCCATTGGGCCTGGGCAAGGGCTTCCAGGCGAGCCAGGCTGTTCTGCGCGGTGCTGCCACAGGCCAGCGCATGTACACGTATCAGGTCGGTCAGCGGCGCGGTGCCGCGGCCCTTGAGGTTGATGATGTTTTTCTGCCGACCATCCTTCTCCATCACGAAGGTACGGAAGAAGCCCAGTGGCGGGGTGCGGTTGAGGGCGTTGCGCGCCATGCTGGCGAGAAAGTGCGGGGTGCGACTGGCCTGTTCGGCGAGCTGTTCCTGGAGCTGCGCGGCCAGTTCGTGCTGCCCGTAAACGGCATCCAGATCAAAGAAAATGCAGCTGTTGAGCAGTGCCCGCGGCTCGGGATGTTCGATCCACTGGCGAAAATAGCCTTGCCAGACATGCAGCGGCTGTCGCCACTGGCGATTGCTGGCCATGATGCCGCCCTTGCAATAGGCATAACCGCACGCCGCCAGGCCGTTGCACACCAGGCGGGCCAGTTCGGCAAAGTACTCATCATGCAGGGCCGAGTCGAAGCGGTCATCGAGTACCAGGGCGTTATCCTGATCGGTGACCAGCAGTTGCTCGTCACGGGCCATCGAGCCGGCGACCATGAAGCAGTAGGGCACCGGAGGCGGTCCCAGGCGCTGCTCGGCCAGCTCCAGCAGGCGCTGGCAAAAGGCCCGGCCAATGCTGCTCATGGCCTGGCCGATCATCTGTGCGGTAGCCTGGTCATTGACCATGCGCAGGAAGGTGGCCTGCAGGTCGGGTACCAGGCGCTGCAGCTCTTCCACGGACTGCAGGTTGAAGATGTTGTTGACCAGGTACAGGCTGCTCCGTGATTCGTAGCGCAGGATATCGGCCAGGTTGATCACGCCCAGTGGTTGCTGGCGTTGCATGACCGGCAGGTGATGGATGTTGTGGCGCAACATGCACAGCATGCCGTCGAACACTGAGGCGTCGGCTTGCAGGCTGATCGGTTCAGCGCTCATCACCGCGCTGACTGGCGTACTGGGCGGCAAACCGGCGGCCAGCACCCGGCTGCGGAAATCGCGATCGGTAAGAATGCCCAGCATGGCGGGGGGCTGGTTGGCCTGCTCCTGTACAACCAGCAGCGAGGATACGCTGTGCTCGACCATTACCTGCGCAGCCTCTTGTACCGGGCAATCCGGGGCCACGCTGACCGGCTCGCGACTAAGCAGCTTGCGCAGGCGAATCTGCATCAGCTGGCTGGCCTGGCCCTGGTTTTCTACGGCGGACTTAAGACGTGACTGGCCTTCGGCTTCGAGGAACTCGGCGAGGCTGTCGTGCTCCTCGCAAAGCGCTTCGATTAGCGCGCCGGGCAGGCAGTACAGCAGGCAGTCCTCAATGGCGCGGGCGGCAAAGCGTACCTTGTGGCGGCCCAGCAGGGCGGCCTGGCCGAACACATCGCCTTCGCCCAGGCGGTTATGCAGGTCACCGTTGCGCTTGTAGGTTTCCACGGCGCCACTGCGGATGTAATACAGCTCGTTGAGCGGCTGACCGAGTTCCAGCAGCGGGCTGCCGGCCTTGTGGTAGCTGACCTGGGCCTGTTGGGCGAGCTGCTGCAGAGCCGACTCGGGCAACGTATCGAAGGGTGGATGACGGCTCAGGTGATCGTGGATTTCCAGAAGCTCGATCTGCATGGCAAGGCCTCGTGGTGCGGGCATGGCACAGGGGCAAACCTTAACCATTCGTGGGCTATTTGTCCCGGCCAGGCGTACCTTGCGGCTACAATGCGGGCCTGCACCGAGTGAGGAGTGTGCCGTGGAAAGAATCAAAGGCGCCTTGGTAGTGGCCTTCCTGCGTTTGTTTGCGCTGTTGCCGTGGCGTGCTGCCCAGGCGGTGGGCAGCTTGATTGGCTGGCTGATGTGGAAGCTGCCCAATCGCTCCCGCGAGGTGGTACGCATCAACCTGGCGCAGTGTTTCACCGAGTTGGACGAAGCGGCTCGTGAACGCCTGGCGGCACAGAGTCTGCGTGACATCGGCCGGACCCTGACGGAGAGCGCCTGTGCGTGGATCTGGCCGGCGGCCAAGTCGCTGCAGCAGATTCGCCAGGTCGAGGGAGGCGAACTGCTCCAGCAGGCGCTGGCCGAGGGCAAGGGCGTGGTTCTGGTGAGCAGCCACCTGGGGAACTGGGAACTGCTGCTGCAATACGTCTGTTCGCTGTGCCAGCCAATCATTCTCTACCGTCCGCCCAAGCTGCGTGCGGTGGATGAACTGCTGGTGCGCCAGCGTACGCAACTGGGTAACCAGCTGGCACCCTCGACCAAGGAAGGCATCCTCAATCTGATCAAGACCCTGCGCAAGGGGGGGGTGGCCGGTATTGCCGCCGACCCCGAACCCAGCCTGTCCAGTGGGGTGTTCGTACCGTTTTTTGGCGTGCCAACGCTGACCAGCAAATTCGTACCCTCCCTGGTGCAGGGGCACAAGGCTACGGCGCTATTCATTCATGCGTTGCGCCTGGATGACGGCAAGGGTTACCGGGTAGTGATCGAGGCGGCGCCAGAGGCACTGTATGGCGAGGATGTCGAGGCGGCGGTGGCAGCGCTCAACCAGGGTATCGAACGCCAGGTACGTGCCTGCCCCAGTCAGTACATGTGGAGCATGAAGCGTTTCAAGAAGCGCCCGCCGGGTGCCGCGAAATTGTATTGATGGCCGCTTGCCGCCTCGGGTACTGTCAGCCCCAGCCTCCTGTCACAGAATAAAAGGCCTGGCATGGATAACCAGCGTAAGACCGTACGTACCCCGCTCAAGGTACGTTTGCGCATCGAACACCCGCAGCATGGTGAGCTGATGGTGATGACCCGCGATATCTCCGACAGCGGTGTCTATGTGCTGCTCGAACAGAGCGGCCTGCTCGCCGTGGGCGATCAGGTGCGTGGCCAGGTGCAGGGGCTGCCGATGGAAGCGCCGATCCTGCTCATGGAAGTGGTGCGTGTCGAGCCGCTGGGCGTCGGCCTGCGCTTTGTGAGCGAATAACCCGCCGGGTGTGCCGGGTGCCAGAGCAGCCCCGGCCATGCAACACGCCGCCGCAGGCCTGCCTCAGAAGAAGGTCAGGCCGACCTGGAACAGCCGCTCGGCATCGCGGATGTACTTCTTGTCCACCAGAAAGAGAATCACATGATCGCCTGACTCGATCACCGTATCGTCGTGGGCGATCAGCACTTCCTCGTCACGGATGATCGCGCCGATGGTGGTGCCGGGAGGCAGGGCAATGTCCTCGATCATCCGGCCGACTACCCGGCTGGACTTGGCGTCGCCGTGGGCAATGGCCTCGATGGCTTCCGCCGCGCCACGGCGCAGTGAGTGCACGCTGACGATGTCGCCGCGGCGCACGTGGGTCAGCAGGGTGCCGATGGTGGCCAGCTGCGGGCTGATGGCGATATCGATCTCACCGCCCTGCACCAGGTCGACATAGGCCGGGTTGTTGATGATGCTCATCACCTTGCGTGCGCCAAGGCGCTTGGCCAGCAGCGAGGACATGATGTTGGCCTCGTCGTCGTTGGTCAGAGCGAGGAAAATGTCGGCTTCGGCAATATTTTCCTCGACCAGCAGATCGCGGTCCGAGGCGCTGCCCTGCAGGACGATGGTGCTGTCCAGGGTGTCCGACAGGTAACGGCAGCGCGCCGGATTCATCTCGATGATCTTCACCTGGTAGCGGCTTTCGATGGCTTCCGCCAGGCGCTCGCCAATATGCCCGCCGCCGGCGATGACCACGCGTTTGTAGCTGTCTTCGAGGCGGCGCATCTCGCTCATCACCGCGCGGATGTGCGCCTTGGCGGCAATGAAGAACACCTCGTCATCGGCTTCGATCACCGTATCGCCCTGCGGCATGATCGGCCGGTTGCGGCGGAAGATCGCCGCCACGCGGGTATCCACGTTGGGCATGTGCTCACGCAGCTGGCGCAATTGCTGGCCGACCAGCGGGCCGCCGTAGTAGGCGCGCACCGCCACCAACTGCGCCTTGCCCTCGGCGAAGTCGATAACCTGCAGGGCGCCGGGGTATTCGATCAGGCGCTTGATGTAGTTGGTCACCACCTGTTCCGGGCTGATCAGTACGTCCACCGGGATCGCCTCGTTGTCGAACAGGCCGCTGCGCGTCAGGTAGGCGGCTTCGCGCACCCGGGCGATTTTGGTCGGGGTGTGGAACAGGGTATAGGCCACCTGGCAGGCGACCATGTTGATCTCGTCGCTGTTGGTGACCGCTACCAGCATGTCGGCATCGTCGGCACCGGCCTGGCGCAGCACGGTGGGGAAGGAGCCGCGACCGACAATGGTGCGGATATCCAGGCGGTCGCCCAGGTCGCGCAGGCGCTCGGCATCGGTATCGACCACGGTGATGTCGTTGGCTTCCCCGGACAGGTGTTCGGCGAGCGTGCCGCCGACCTGGCCGGCACCGAGGATGATGATCTTCACAAGCGCTCCTTAACCGCGAGGCGACGCGGCAATCTTGATCAGCTTGGCATAGTAGAAACCGTCGTGGCCATCAGCCTGCGGCAGCAACTGGCGGCCATGGGCCTGCTTGAGGCCGAAGCTACCGGTGATATCCAGCTCGCGCGCGCCGGGCGTGCGTTGCAGGAAGGCGGCGATGTTGTCGCGGTTCTCCTGAGGCAGCACTGAGCAGGTGGCATACAGCAGCACGCCGCCGACCTCCAGGGTCGGCCACAGGGCATCCAGCAGTTCGCCCTGCAGGGTGGCCAGCGCAGCAATATCCTCGGCCTGGCGGGTCAGCTTGATATCCGGATGGCGGCGGATCACCCCGGTGGCTGAGCAGGGGGCGTCGAGCAGGATGCGCTGGAACGGCTTGCCGTCCCACCAGGCGGCCACGTCGCGGCCATCGGCGGCGACCAGGGTGGCCTGCAGCTGCAGGCGAGCGAGGTTCTCCTCGACGCGGGCCAGGCGACTGGGCTCCAGGTCCAGGGCGATGACTTCCTGTAGGCCGGGCTCGGTTTCGAGCAGGTGGCAGGTCTTGCCGCCGGGTGCGGCGCAGGCGTCCAGCACGCGCTGGCCCGGGGCCAGGTCGAGCAGGTCGGCGGCCAGCTGGGCGGCTTCGTCCTGCACGCTGACCCGACCGTTCATGAAGCCCGGCAGGGTCTTCACGTCGCAGGGCTGCAGCAGACGGATAGCGTCGCGGCTGAAGATACAGGGCGCGGCCTCGATGCCGGCGTTATGTAGTTCGGCGAGGTAGGCCTCGCGGCGGGCTTGGCGACGATTGACGCGCAGGATCAGCGGCGGATGCTGGTTATTGGCCGCGCAGATGGCCTGCCAGTGTTCCGGCCAGTCGGCCTTCAGGCGTTTCTGCAGCCAGCGCGGATGTGCAGTGTGCAATACCGGGTCGCGGTCCAGCTCGGCGAACAGCACCTCATGGTCGCGCTGGGCATTGCGCAGCACGCCATTGAGCAGCCCCTTGAGCGAGGATTTCTTCAGCTTGTCGACACAGGCCACCGTCTCACCGATGGCGGCATGCGCGGGGATACGGGTATGCAGCAGCTGATACAGACCGACCAGTAGCAGTGCTTCGACGTCGCGGTCGGCGGCCTTGAAGGGCTTTTGCAGCAGTTTTTCGGCGAGCAGCTGCAGGCGCGGTTGCCAGCGGGCGGTGCCGAAAGCCAGCTCCTGGGCCAGGCCCCGATCGCGCGGCTCGACCTTGTCCAACAGCGGCGGTAGGCTGCTAGCCAGCGAGGCTTTGCCCTGCAGAACCGTGGCCAGGGCGCGGGCAGCCGCCAGACGCGGGTTCATGCGCCCAGCACCTGGCCGATGGCGAACAGCTCGCGGCGACTGTTGTACAGGTCGGTGAAGTTCAGTGGCTTGCCACCGGGTAGCTGCAGGCGGGTCAGGCGCAATGCGCCTGTGCCGCAGGCGACAGAGAGGCCGCTCTTGTCGGCAGCGAGGATGCTGCCGGGCTGGCCATGGCCATCGCCCAGCTGTGCGGCGTGGACTTTCAGCGGCTCGCCGTTGAGGCTGCTGTGGCACAGTGGCCAGGGGTTGAAGGCGCGGATCAGGCGTTCCAGCTCGACGGCGGGACGGCTCCAGTCGAGGCGCGCCTCGTCCTTGTTCAGTTTGTGTGCGTAGGTGGCCAGGCTGTCGTCCTGTGCCTCGCCGGGCAGTGGCCCAGCCGCCAGCTGGCTGACCGCCTCGACGACGGCCGCCGAGCCCAGTTCAGCCAGGCGATCATGCAGGCTGCCGCCGGTGTCTGTGGCGCTGATCGGTGTGCTGACCTTGAGCAACATAGGGCCGGTGTCCAGCCCGGCTTCCATGCGCATGACGGTCACGCCGCTTTGCTGATCACCGGCCTCGATGGCGCGCTGGATCGGCGCAGCACCCCGCCAGCGCGGCAGCAGCGAGGCATGGCTGTTGATGCAGCCCAGGCGCGGAATGTCCAGTACGGCCTGCGGCAGGATCAGGCCGTAGGCGACCACCACCAGCAGATCCGCTTTGAGCGCGGCCAGTTCGGCCTGTGCCTGCGGATCGCGCAGGCTCTGCGGCTGGTACACGGCGATGCCGTGCTGCAAGGCCAATTGTTTGACGGCGCTGGGCATGAGTTTGTGACCGCGCCCGGCGGGTCGGTCCGGCTGGGTGTACACGGCGACGACCGGCAGGCCGGCGGCGAGCAGGGCGGCGAGGTGCTGGGCGGCAAATTCCGGGGTGCCGGCAAAGACAATACGCATGGCTATCGGGGTCCGGTAAAAATAAAAAAGGCTTGCTGTGGCAAGCCTTTGGCATGTCGCGGTCAGGCGCGCTGGCGATGCTGTTTTTCCAGCTTCTTCTTGATGCGATCGCGCTTGAGTTGCGACAGGTAGTCGACGAACAGCTTGCCGTTGAGGTGGTCGCATTCGTGCTGGATGCACACCGCGAGCAGGCCGTCGGCGATCATTTCAAAGGGTTTGCCGTCACGATCCAGGGCTTTGATACGGACCTTTTGCGGACGGTCGACGTTCTCGTAGAAGCCGGGTACCGACAAGCAGCCTTCCTGATACTGGTCCATCTGCTCGGTCAGCGCTTCGAACTCCGGGTTGATGAACACCAGCGGTGTGGACTTGTCTTCCGAAAGATCCATGACCACCAGGCGCTTGTGTACGTCGACCTGGGTCGCGGCCAGGCCGATACCGGGCGCGGCGTACATGGTTTCAAACATGTCGTCGATCAGCTGACGCAGGGCATCATCGACCACGTCCACCGGCTGGGCGATGGTGCGCAGGCGGGGATCGGGGAATTCGAGTATGTTCAGAATCGCCATATACGTTTGTGATGCACTTGTGGAATAAAGTCAAAATCCGCTGCTAAGATGATGAGCAGCATTGAAAAACGGCTTCAGGCCGCGAGTTCTGCGGCTTTCAGGCGTCCGCCACATAATAAAGGGATTCACCGCATGAGGAAATCACTACTCGCCCTGCTGATGCTGGCCGCCAGCGGCCTGACCCAGGCAGCAGTCCAGCTCAAGGATGGCCATCCGCAGAGTTACACCGTGGTCCGTGGTGACACCCTGTGGGACATCTCCGGCAAGTTCCTCAGCCAGCCCTGGAAGTGGCCGGAAATCTGGCATGCCAATCCGCAAGTGAAGAACCCCCACCTGATCTACCCGGGTGACGTGCTCAGCCTGGTGTATATCGATGGCCAGCCGCGCCTGGTGCTCAACCGCGGCGAATCGCGCGGCACCATCAAGCTGTCGCCGCAGGTGCGCAGCACGCCGCTGGCTGAAGCTATCCCGGCGATCCCGCTGGAGAAGATCAACAGCTTCCTGCTCAGCAACCGCATCATCAACACCGCGGAAGAGTTCGCGCAGCGCCCCTACGTGGTAGCGGGCAACCAGGAGCGGGTGGTCAGTGGCGCTGGCGATCGTATTTATGCCCGCGGTTCTTTCGATGACCAGCAGCCTTCCTACGGTCTGTTCCGCCAGGGCAAGACCTATACCGACCCGGTGACCCAGGAGTTCCTCGGCATCAACGCCGATGACATCGGTGGTGCTGACCTGGCAGAGGTCGAAGGTGATATCGCTACCCTGCAGCTAACCCGGACTACCCAGGAAGTTCGCCTGGGTGATCGCCTGTTCGTCAGCGAAGAGCGGCCGATCAACTCCACCTTCATGCCCAGCGAGCCGAGCGAAACCATCGACGGGGTGATCCTCGATGTGCCGCGCGGCGTCAACCAGATCGGCCAGTTCGATGTGGTGACCATCAACAAGGGCACCCGTGACGGCCTGGCCGAGGGCCACGTACTGGCCATCTACAAGACCGGGGAAACCGTGCGTGACGTAGTGGCTGGCGACCGGGTGAAGATCCCGGACGAGCGCTCCGGCCTGCTCATGGTGTTCCGCACCTATGACAAGCTCAGCTACGGCCTGGTGTTGATGGCCAACCGACAGCTCAGCGTCAACGACAAGGTCAAGAACCCCTGATCCACCGACCCCGGCACTGCCGGGGTTTTTCATTCTGCCTGCCGATCAAGGATGATCCGCATGACCTGCCTTTCGCCTGCCGAACTGGAAGCGCGTCTGCGCCTGCATTGCCTGCCGCAACTCGGGCCCAAGCGTTTCCGCCGACTGTTTTCCGCTTTCGACAGTGCCAGTGCCGCGCTCAGTGCGCCGGCGTCGGCCTGGCGCGCCTTGGGCTTGCCGGCCAGCAGTGCCGCGGCGCGGCGTTGCGACGAGGTCCGCGAGCGGGCCGCCGCCGCGCTGGTCTGGCTGGAACAGCCCGGTCAACAGCTACTGATGTTCGATGATGACAACTACCCGGCGTTGCTCGCCGAGCTGGACGATGCACCGCCGCTGCTCTTTGTGCAGGGGGATGCGGGTTTGCTGGAGCGTCCGCAGCTGGCTCTGGTGGGCAGTCGCAATGCCAGCCGTCCTGGCCTGCAGACGGCCGAGGCGTTTGCCCGTAGTCTGGCTTCGGCCGGCTTTGTCATTACCAGCGGGCTGGCGCTGGGTATCGATGGCGCGGCACACCAGGGAGCCTTGCAGGTGGGTGGGCGTACCGTCGCGGTGCTGGGCACGGGTCTCTGCCAGATCTATCCGCCGCGCCACAAGGCCCTGGCGCTGCGTATCGCCGCCGAGGGTGGCGCACTGGTTTCCGAGTTGCCACTGGACAGTGCGCCGCAGGCCAGTAACTTCCCCCGGCGCAACCGCATCATCAGCGGCCTGTCGCTGGGTGTGCTGGTGGTCGAGGCGGGCCTGGCCAGTGGCTCGCTGATTACTGCACGCCTGGCTGCCGAGCAGGGGCGGGAGGTCTGGGCCATTCCCGGGTCTATCCATCATCCGGGTGCCAAGGGCTGCCACCAGTTGATTCGCGATGGGGCGCAACTGGTGGAACGTGTCGATGATCTGCTGCAGAGCCTGCACAACTGGCAGTATCAGCCACCAGCCGCAGCGGTCCTGCCTGAGCTGCCTATCAGCGAGTCGCCCTTGCTGGCCTTGCTGCATGCCGCCCCACAAAGCAGTGAAAGCCTGGCAGCTGCCAGCGGGCAGAGTTTGTCCGAGGTATTGGCGCAGCTTACCGAACTGGAGTTGAGTGGTGCGGTGCAGCGTCAACAGACGCTCTGGCTGGCGTGTTCGCGCTGAGTCGCAAGCGCGCCGGATAAAGCAACAGCAGCGCCAGCAGACCGAGCAGCCCGGCCGTGAGGAACAGCCCCGGGTAGCCGATAGCCTTGGCCAGCAGGCCGCTCGTGGCGCCGACCAGTCCGGCCAGCAGCAATTGCAGGCTGGCCTGCAGGGTGAAGTCCGCACCCTCATGGGCGCTCCGGCACTGGCGCATCATGGCGGCGAATAGCACGACGCTGGATAAGCCATCGGCGGCCTGCTCAAGCAGTGCCAGGCTATACACCAGGCTATCCGCCGCACCTTGCGTCAGACTGGCCAGACTGGCCAAGGTCAGCGCTTGCAATACGCCACCCAGCAGCAGGGCCCGCCAGGCGCCCAGACGGGCATATAGCCAGCCACCGGCCAGTGCACCGAGGATGCCGCACAGGCTACTGAGCAGCGTCAGTTGCCCCAGTGCACCGAGGCCCCAGCCCAGGTCGACCAGCATGGGTTTGATCATGGGGGAGGCCAGGGAGTCGCCCAGCTTGAAGCTCATCAGCAGGGCCAGCCAGGCGCCCATGCCCGGTTGCCTGAGCAAGCCGCGATAGTGCTGGCACAACAGCGCAGGACCGCTGGCGGCCTGTTCGGGTGCCGGGTTGGGGCGTTCCTGCCAGTGCCACACCGGCAGGGTTAGCGCGGCCAGCAACAGGGCCAGGCTGGCCAGCGCAAGGTTCCAGCCCATCTGCCCGACTAGCAGCAACAGGCCACTGCCACTCAGCAGCATACCGATCTTGTAGCCGCCGACCTGCACACTGTTGCCCAGGCCTCGCCAGCGCTCGCTGAGCAGGCGCACGGTAAGCCCGTCAGTGGCGATGTCCTGGGTGGCGGCAGCCAGGTTGATCAACAGCAGCAGGCCCAGCAGCAGGCTGAACTGCTCACTCAGCAGACGCGGCCCATCGAGCAGGGCGAGCAGCGCCAGGCAGAGCACCACGCTACCTTGCAGGGGAAGGATCCAGCCGCGCGCATGGCCGAGGCGGGGATGCCGCCAGCGATCTACCCAGGGCGCCCACAGTGCCTTGAGCAGCCAGGGCAGGGCGAGCAACTTGAGCAGGCCGATCAGCGCCAGGTCAACGCCCTGTTGGCGCAGCAGGGCGGGCAGGGCATGCGCGACCAGGCCGGAGGGCAAACCCTGGGCGCAGTACAGCGAAGCCAGCAACAGCCAGGTGGCCCGAGACGGGCGGGGAGATAAGGGAGCAACCAGCATGGCCAGGCCCAGATGGCATCGATGGCTGGCGTTTTACCGACTTGTCAGGTGGGCGGCAAGCGTGTGCCCTGGGCTGAACCATGGAACTGCTCGACCAGCAGCTGCAGGCGACTGGCCAGATCGGCCAGCTGGCGCGCACTGTGACGGCTTTGGCTACTGGCGACCACGCTGCTTTCGCTGGCCTGGCGAATACCGCCCAGGTTGCGTTGAATATCCTCGCCGACGGCGCTCTGCTGCTCCACGGCAGCGGCGATTTGCAAGCTCATGTCGCTGATGCGGGTCACCCGCTGGTTGATGCCCTGCAGGGCATTGGCCGTTTGCAGGGCCTGGTGCACGGCGGCTTCGGCCTGGCTACGACTACGCTGCATCGTCTGCACGGCCTGGCTGGCACCTTCCTGTAGCTGGCTAATCATGCTGTTGATTTGCGCGGTGGATTGCTGGGTGCGCGAGGCCAGGCCGCGCACTTCATCCGCCACGACGGCAAAGCCGCGACCCTGCTCACCGGCTCGCGCCGCTTCAATGGCGGCGTTCAGCGCCAGCAGGTTGGTCTGCTCGGCGATACCCTGGATTACGTCCAGCACCTGATTGATGGTGTGGCTATGCTCGGCCAGCTGTTCGATGACCTGGTGACTTTGCTGCACTTCCTCGGCCAGCTTGTCGAGTAGCTGGCAGGTCTGTTCGACCATCTGTAGCCCGTCACAGGCTTCCGCATCGGCCTCGCTGGCCGCACAGGCGCTGTGCTGGGCGTGGCGAGCAACTTCTTGCACACTGCCGGCCAACTGGCTGATGGCGCTGGCTACCTGTTCGGTTTCCCCTTGTTGTTGCAGGGTTGCGTGTGAGCTGCACTCCACCGCGCCGGCCAGTTCGCCGGCCTCGTTACGTAACTGGCGGGTGGCATCGGCGATTCGCCCGATCACCGAGCCCGCCTCGGCCCGCAGGCTGAGCAGGGCAAAGCCGAGCTGGCCAAATTCGTCATTACGCTGGCAGTACAGGTACTGACTGAGCGGGTTGTCGGCCACTTCGCGAGCCTCACGTAACAGCGCCTGCAAAGGGCGCAGGGCGAGATGCAACAACAGCCCCAGGCCGAGGCTGAGGCCTGCACCGAGCAGGAGCGCGCTAGTCGCCGAGAGTGCGCCGCAAAACAGGCCGAGCAGGCTGGCGCTGCCGCTCAGCAGTGCGGCTTGCAAACTCAGGCGCATGGCCAGCGAGAGGCGTGGCCGGCGTAGCGCAGCAGGTGACTGGCCGTCGCGCAGGCGTGCGTAAAGTGCCTCGGCACGGGCCACCTGCTCGGCGCTGGCCGCACGGCGTACCGATTGATATTCCACCACCTGGCCATGCCGGCAAACCGGCGTGACATGGGCACTGACCCAGTAGTGATCACCGTTCT
>NZ_NMQV01000001.1 GCF_002234375.1 Pseudomonas fluvialis | reverse complement strand
TCCAGTGCCGTACCGGCGCTGGCCAGCAAGCCCTGCACGGTGTTGGCAATGCGCTGCAGCGGTGCTTCGATGGCCTGCTCGAACAACGCGCGGCTCAGCTCGGCCTGCAGCCCCTCTTCGATCTGCCCAAGCGCGATGACCTGCTGCGCACTGTGCCCCAGGTCGATCTTGCGTGCTTCCACCTGCAGGGCCAGCCAGTGGCCTTCGCGGCGCTCCAGCAGGCGCAGCAGGCGGTCGATGCCCTGCGGTTGCTGGCAGTCGTAGCGCAGGCTTTGCAGGGCCAGGCGGGTTTTCTGCGTGTAGAGCGCGTTGATGGTGTGCCAGGTGGCCAGGTTCAGGTGGTAATGCGTCGGCATCAGCGCGGCGCTGTGCATGCGGCTGCCGTAGCCGAACAGCGGCATCACGCCGGCCAGTGACAGTTGCTTGTCGAAGTCCGTCCCGCCGATATGCAGGCCATCGCTGGCCAGGATATCGCTGTCCCGGCAGCTGTCCTGGCGGCGGGCCGGCGACAGGCGCAGCAGGGAAAAGTCCGACGTGCCGCCACCGATATCGACGATCAGTACCAGCTCCTCACGGCTGATCTGGCACTCGTAGTCGAAGGCTGCGGCAATCGGCTCATACTGGAAACTGACCTCGCGAAAGCCCAGTTGCCGGGCGACGTCCTGCAGGGTATCGGCGGCCTCACGGTCGGCCTGTGGATCATTGTCGACGAAGAACACCGGGCGTCCCAGCACCACCTCAGTGAAGCTGCGTCCGGCGGCCTGTTCGGCGCGGCGCTTGAGTTCACCGAGGAACAGCCCCAGCACCTGGCGAAACGGCATGGCACTGCCCAGCAGCGTGGTTTCGCTGGCCAGCAGTTTGGAGCCGAGCAGACTCTTCAGCGAGCGCAGCAGGCGCCCTTCATAACCGTCCAGGTATTCGTCGAGGGCCTGCCGGCCATAGGCCGGACGACGTTCCTCGTTGTTGAAGAAGATCACCGAAGGCAGGCTGCATTTGTCGCCTTCCAGCGGCAACAGGCGGCTGGCCTGCGGGCCTTGCCAGCCCACGCTGGAATTGGACGTGCCGAAGTCGATGCCCAGCGCGCGGGCGGGAAGAGGGCGTGACATGCGCGGCTCCTGCGGAAAAAGCCGCGCAGTGTAGTGGCTGGCTCAGGACTTGTCGCGGTGCTGTTCGGCGAGCATTTCTTCCAGGCTCAGCCCGGTCAGGCCACGCAGGGTGCGCCACAGGTAGTAGAACACGCCAATCAGCATGACCATCGAGGGCAGGGCGATCATCGGGTAACTGAGCAGGGTCATGCGCCCCAGTTCGGCATTGAAGGCTTCGCTGCCGGCCGGGCTGGTGACCAGCCAGCGCGCCAGGATGTAGTTCATGGCCGCGGAAAAGAAAAACGTACCGCTGAGCAGGTAGGTGGCCTGCTGCAGGCGTTGCTCGAAGCGCAGGCGCAGGCCGCGCCGTTCGAGGATGGCTTCGATGCGTACGACGTCCAGCAGCTTGTCGTTGAACAGCAGGGTACGGATCAGCGGATAGCGGGTGCGCGTGGAGAGCAGCACGGCGATGCCAATGATCGCCGGTACGGCGGCTTCCTTGACGGCCAGCCACTGACTGTCCAGTTGCAGCAGGCCGATACCGCCGGTGAGCAAGACGCTGACCAGGCCGAGCAGGGCAATGAAGTTGAAGCGACGCTTGCGCCACAAGTCCAGTGCGCCCCAGCCGAAGGGAAAGGCCAGCGCGAGGAGCAGTGCGCCGTCGGCACCGAGGCGTTCCGGGCTGCTCAGCTTCATGAGAATCAGCGAGGGGATGACGATGCTGATCAGCAGGTCGACCAGCGGGTTGTTCTGTTCGGAAGAGCGTGGCGCAGACATGGGGAACTCGGTTGACGGGTAGGCTGGCGGCATGATCCCGTGTGTGAAGCCGGGCGGCAAGACTGCTGGCAGTTTGCTGGCAATAATTGCGTTGTCGGCCAGGCTTCTATACTGCTGTCCATGGCAAAATAACCGACTGTTGATCCTGCTTGTGGAGTCGTCATGGCTGCTTTGCGCTGCCTTCTGTTGCTGCTGTTCGCGCCTGTGCTGCAGGCAGCGGACGTGCTGCTGCTGAGTGAGGAAAATCCACCGCTGAACTTTACCCGCGCCGGCCAGCCCAGCGGCTTTAGTGTCGAACTGGTGCGCCTGCTGGCGGCACAGGCTGGTGACCGCGCGGAAATTCGCATGGAGCCGTGGACCCGCGGCTATAGCCGGGCCCAGCGAGAGGCTGGGGTAGGGCTGTTTTCCACGGCGCGCACGCCCGAACGGGAAAGCCGGTTTCAGTGGGTTGGGCCGTTGATGCAGGCGCGTACCTGTTTCTATTCGCGGCGCGTTGACAAGCTGCGGGTCGACAGTCTGGAGGATGCCCGGCGCCTGCGTCGGCTGGCCCTGCCGCGCCAGTGGTACAGCACCGACTACCTGCTGGCTCAGGGCTTCGACAACCTGTTCACCGTCGCATCCCAGGACAAGATGATGCACATGTTCGCCCTGGGGCGCGGTGATCTGATCGTCGCCAGTGATATCGCCGTGCCGCAGTTGCTGGGGCTGCGCAACCTGCGCATGGAAGACGTGCAGCAACAGCACTGCTTCATGGAACATGAGTCCTACCTGGCCTTCTCGCCGCAGACCGATACGGCCCTGGTAGCTCGCTGGCAGCAGGCGCTGCATACGCTGTACCGTGACGGGCGCTTTCAGCACAGCTATCGCCGCTGGTTTGCCGATCGCCCGCTGGGACCACGCCTGGAGGCCGTCCTTGGCCAGGTGACACGCTAGGCGGTGTCTGTGGTTGCCTTGGCTTAGCGCAGCTGCAACTGCCAGTGGCGTTTCTTGCCCAGACTCAGTGAGTAACCATCGAGGTTCGCCGGCAGGGGCGTGTCAACATCCGTCACGCGCGTGTCGCGCAGGCGGATGCCGCCGCCCTGGGCCAGGCGTCGGGCGGCGCTCAGCGAGCTGACCAGGCCGTTCTCCAGTAACAACTGGGCCAGGCTCAGGCTTTCCTGCAGGCGTGCCTGGCTGACCTGCAGCGCCGGCAGCTGATCGGCCTGCCGGCCCTGGGCCGCCTGACGCGCCTGCTGCTGGGCCTGTTCGCCATGAGCCAGGCGCGTGGCCTGGTCGGCCAGGATGATTTTCGCCTGGTTCAGCTCGGCGCCCTGCAGGGCGGCCAGGCGGCGTACTTCGTCCATCGGCAGTTCGCTGAACAAGGCCAGGAAGCGCCCGACGTCACGGTCATCACAGTTGCGCCAGAACTGCCAGAACTCGAAGGGTGATAGGCGTTCGGCATTCAGCCATACCGCACCTTGTGCCGACTTGCCCATCTTGCGGCCATCGGCGGTGGCCAGCAGCGGCATGGTCAGGCCGAACAGCTGTGGTCCGCCCTGGCGGCGTGCCAGCTCTACACCATTGATGATGTTGGCCCACTGATCGGCACCGCCCAGCTGCAGGCGGCACGCATGTCGCCTGGCCAGTTCCACGAAGTCGTAGGCCTGTAGCAGGGTGTAGCCGAACTCCAGAAAGGACAGGGAATGCTGGCGTTCCAGGCGCTGGCGGATGGCTTCGAAACCCAGCAGGCGGTTGATCGAAAAGTGCCGGCCGACCTGTTCAAGAAAGGCCAGGTAGCCCAGGCCGTCGAGCCATTCGGCGTTGTCCACCAGCTGTCCCAGGTGGCCATCCAGTTGCAGGTAGCGGGCAAAGCAGCTGCGGATGCCGTCGATGTTGCGGGCAATCTGCGTGGCATCGAGGAGCGGCCGGCTGCTGTCCCGGAAACTGGGGTCGCCGATGCGCGTGGTGGCCCCGCCGATCAGCAGCAGCACCGGATGGCCGGCCCGTTGTAGCCAGCGCAGCAGCATCAGCCCCTGCAGATGGCCGACGTGCAGGCTGTCGGCGGTGGCGTCGAAGCCCAGGTAGCAGGTCAGTGGGCCTTCCGCCAGCGCCTGGCGCAGGCCTGCATGGTCGGTGCACTGGTGAATGAAGCCGCGCTCTTCGAGTACGGCCAGCAGGTCTTGGTGAGCAGTCATTGCAGGTCTCCTTGGGGGGAATGCCGCCTGGGAGACCGGAACAGAATGCATGCCGAGCCGCCTCAGGCGGTCGGATGCAGCGCAGCGCCTACCACCTACGAGAGCAGGTAGTAGTAATACGCGGCGATGGGGGTAATGAACTGTGGCATGGCCGTTAGTCTAACGCCCTTGTGCTTCAAATGGCCACCAGGTTGCGAACGCCCTCCCGGGCCATGTCTGCGCCGCGGCCTTGCTGGATGATCTCGCCGCGGCTCATCACCAGGTAGTGGTCGGCCAGTTCGGCGGCGAAGTCGTAGAACTGCTCGACCAGCAGGATGGCCATATCGCCACGCTCGGCGAGCTTGCGAATCACCGCGCCGATCTCCTTGATCACCGAGGGCTGGATGCCTTCGGTGGGTTCGTCGAGGATCAGCAGGCGCGGCTGGCTGGCCAGCGCGCGGCCGATGGCCAGTTGTTGCTGCTGGCCGCCGGAGAGGTCGCCGCCGCGGCGCTGCTTCATCTCGCGTAACACCGGGAACAGCTCGTAGATGAACGCCGGGACTTCCTTGGCCTGGCTGCCGGGAAAGCGTGACAGGCCCATCAACAGGTTCTCCTCCACCGTCAGGCGGGCGAATATCTCGCGTCCCTGCGGCACGTAGGCGATGCCGGCCTGCACGCGCTGGTGCGGTTTGTAGCCGGTGATGGCCTGGCCTTGCCAGTGCACGCTGCCGTCGTCTGCCGGAATCAGGCCCATCAGGCACTTGAGCAGAGTGGTCTTGCCCACGCCGTTGCGGCCGAGCAGGCAGGTGACTTCGCCGACCTTCACGTCGAACGACAGGCCGCGGAGGATGTGGCTGCCGCCGTAATATTGATGCAGGCTGTTAACTTCAAGCATGGCTCTTTTCCTTTGCAAACCGCGGAAGGCTCGAGGCCGGACGGAAAACGGACGTCCTCGTCCAGCCTGCAGCGCTTTATTCGGCGTTATCGCCCCAGATAAACCTCGATGACGCGTTCGTCGTTCTGTACCTGCTCCAGCGAACCTTCGGCCAGCACGCGGCCCTGATGCAGCACGCTGACGTGGTCGGCGATCGAGCCGACAAAGCCCATGTCATGTTCCACCACCATCAGGGCGTGCTGGCGGGCCAGGGACTTGAACAGCTCGGCGGTGAATTCGGTCTCGGCGTCGGTCATGCCCGCTACCGGCTCGTCGAGCAGCAGCAGGTGCGGCTCCTGCATCAGCAGCATGCCGATTTCCAGAAACTGCTTCTGGCCGTGGGACAACAGGCCGGCCGGTCGGTGGCGCGAGGCCTCCAGGCGGATGGTCTGCAGCACCTCGTCGATGCGCTCTTTCTGCTCGCCTGACAGGCGCGCGCGCAGGCTGGCCCACACCGATTTGTTGGCCTTTTGCGCCAGTTCCAGGTTCTCGAACACCGAGAGGGCCTCGAACACCGTGGGCTTCTGGAACTTGCGACCGATGCCGGCCTGGGCGATCTGCACTTCGCTCATGGTGGTCAGATCGTACTGCTCACCGAAGTAGGCCGTGCCGCTGTCCGGGCGGGTCTTGCCGGTGATCACGTCCATCAGGGTCGTCTTGCCAGCGCCGTTGGGGCCGATGATGCAGCGCAGTTCACCCACGCCGATATACAGCGTCAGGTCGGTCAGCGCCTGGAAGCCATCGAAGCTGACATTGATGTCCTCCAGGGTGAGCAGCGTGCCATGACGGACATTGACGCCCTTGCCGACGGTCTTGCCTGTATCCAGCGCCGCACCGGGAATCAGGTGTGCCGGCAGCAGCGTGGGGGCCAGGGGAGTGGTCTTCATGGGGTGGGCTCCTTGCGTAGCAGGCCTACCACGCCTTTGGGCAGGAACAGGGTGACCAGGATGAACAGTGCGCCCAGGGCGAATAGCCAGTATTCGGGGAACGCCACGGTGAACCAGCTCTTCATGCCGTTGACGATACCGGCGCCAAGGAGTGGCCCAAGCAGCGTGCCGCGCCCGCCCAGGGCCACCCAGACGGCGGCTTCGATGGAGTTGGTCGGCGACATTTCGCCGGGATTGATGATGCCCACCTGCGGCACATAGAGCGCGCCGGCCAGCCCGCAGAGCACCGCACTCAGTACCCAGATAAACAGCTTGTAGCCGCGCGGGTCGTAGCCGCAGAACATCAGGCGGTTCTCCGCGTCGCGCAGTGCCGTCAGCACCCGGCCAAACTTGCTGCGCGCCAGGACAAAACCCAGGTACAGACTGCCCAGCAACACGACCAGCGTGGCCAGGAACAACGCGGCACGCGTGCCTGTTGCGGTGATGTCGAAGCCGAGGATGCGGGTAAAACCGGTAAAGCCGTTGTTGCCGCCGAAGCCGGTTTCGTTACGATAGAACAGCAGCATGCCGGCAAAGGTCAGCGCCTGGGTCATGATCGAGAAGTACACGCCCTTGATCCGCGAGCGGAAGGCGAAGAAACCGAACACCAGGGCCAGCAGCCCAGGTGCCAGCACCACCAGGCACATCGCCCAGAGAAAACTCGAGGTGCCGTACCAGTACCAGGGCAGCTCCGTCCAGGCCAGGAAGCTCATGAAGGCCGGCAGTCCGTCACCGGCGCTTTGGCGCATCAGGTACATGCCCATGGCATAGCCGCCGAGGGCGAAGAACAGGCCATGGCCCAGCGACAGCAGGCCGGCATAGCCCCACACCAGATCCAGTGCCAAAGCGACGATGGCGTAGCAGAGAATCTTGCCGACCAGGGTCAGGCTATAGGCCGAGATGTGCAGGGTGTGCTCGGCCGGCAGCAGGTGCAGCAGCGGCATGGCGACGAGAATGGCCAGCACCAGCAGGCCAAGAACCAGCGAAACCTGCGGGCCGAGTTTGGCCGTGGCGCGGGCCAGCAGCGTTTGATTGAGTGCTTGAGTCATCAGTCGATCCCCCGTCCCTTGAGTGCGAAGAGGCCCTGCGGACGCTTCTGGATAAACAGAATGATCAGCGCAAGGATGAGGATCTTGCCCAGTACGGCACCGATCTGCGGTTCGAGGAATTTGCTCAGCACGCCCAGGCCGAAGGCGGCACTCACGCTGCCGGCCAGTTGGCCGACGCCGCCGAGCACCACCACCAGGAAGGAGTCGATGATGTAGTTCTGCCCCAGGTCCGGCCCGACGTTGCCGATCTGGCTCAGGGCCACGCCGCCGAGGCCGGCGATGCCCGAGCCCAGGCCGAAGGCGAGCATATCCACCCGCCCCGTTGGCACGCCGCAGCAGGCCGCCATATTGCGGTTCTGGGTGACGGCACGCACGTTAAGGCCCAGGCGGGTCTTGTTGAGTAGCAGCCAGGTGAGCAGCACCACAAACAGGGCGAAGCCGATGATCACCAGGCGGTTGTAAGGCAGTATCAGGTTGGGCAGTACTTGTATGCCGCCAGACAGCCAGGCCGGGTTGGCCACCTCGACGTTCTGTGCACCGAAGGTGACGCGTACCAGCTGGATCAGCATCAGGCTGATGCCCCAGGTGGCCAGCAGGGTCTCCAGCGGGCGGCCATACAGGTGGCGAATCACCGTGCGTTCCAGCGCCATGCCGATGCAGGCGGTGACCAGGAAGGCAACCGGCAGGGCGGCCAGCGGGTAGAGGGCCAGGGCTTCCGGGGCATGGCGCTGGAACAGCAGCTGCACCACGTAGGTGGTGTAGGCACCGAGCATGAGCATTTCGCCATGGGCCATATTGATCACCCCGAGCAGGCCGAAGGTGATGGCCAGGCCGAGTGCCGCCAGCAGCAGGATGCTGCCCAGGCTCAGGCCGCTGAACGCCTGGCCGAGCAGTTCGCCGAGCAGCAGTCGGTTGTTGACCTGAGCCAGGCTCTGCTCGGCAGCGGCGCGCACCGCCGTGTCGCGTTCCTCGCCGCCCAGCAGGCCTTCCAGGCGGGTGCGCGCCAGCGGGTCACCGGTCTTGCCGAGCAGTTGTACGGCGGCCAGGCGTACGCTCGGGTCCGTGTCCGCCAGCTGCAGGTTGGCCAGCGCCAGAGCCAGGGCAGCCTGCACCGATTCATCGCTTTCTACGGCCAGGCGGCTTTCCAGCCAGGGCAGCAGGGCCGCTGGCGTGTTGCGTTGTAGCTGGCGGGCGGCGGCCAGGCGCAAACGGCTATCGGCATCGAGTAGCTGATGACTGGCCAGGGCTACGCTGAGCAGGCCGCGCAGGCGGTTATTGAGGCGCAGCTTGCGCGGCGTGCCATTGGCCGTGGCTGTGCCATCGGCGGCCTGCCAGGTGCCAGCCTGCTCGATAAAGGCGCGCTTGTCGGTATCGCCGCCGATGCGGTTCTGTTGCAGTGCCTGCAACAGCGCCAGGCGTTCAGGCTGTGGTGCGGCGGCCCAGGCCTGCAGCAATGCGGCCTGCTTGCCGGGATTGGCGGCGACAAAGGCATCAGCCTCGTCAGCCGACACGGCCAGCGGCAGTAATAGCAGCAGGCTCAGCAGAATTCGGGTAAGGGCAGTGGGCATGAGTGGCCCTCGAAGGAGAGAGACGATTGAAGGCGCTGCAGGCTGGGCGAGGTTGACTCCCCGGCCCGCAGCGTTTTGACGGTTGACGCGGCGCGGGAGGCCGAGGCGCTGTGTTCACGCTCCGCCTCGAGCCCCCGACGCTTGTATCGTCAGTTGCTCTTCACCGGGTGATCCGGCTTCTGGTCATTGCCTTCGATGAACGGGCTCCACGGCTGTGCGCGGATCGGTCCATCGGTTTCCCAGACCACGGAGAACTGCCCGTCCTCCTGGATCTCGCCGATCATCACCGGCTTGTGCAGGTGATGGTTGCTTTCATCCATCTTCAGCGTGTAGCCACTGGGTGCGGCGAAGGTCTGTCCATAAAGAGCTGTGCGTACTTTGTCGACATCCGTAGTGCCGGCCTTCTCCACGGCCTGCGCCCACATGTGGATGCCGACGTAGGTGGCTTCCATCGGGTCATTGGTCACTGCCTTGTCGGCGCCGGGCAGGTTCTTGGCCTTGGCGTAGGCCTTCCACTTGCTGACGAACTCGCTGTTGACCGGGTTTTCTACCGACTGGAAGTAGTTCCAGGCGGCCAGGTGGCCGACCAGCGGCTTGGTATCGATGCCGCGCAGTTCTTCCTCGCCCACCGAGAAGGCCACCACGGGTACCTCGGTGGCGTCCAGGCCCTGGTTGGCCAGTTCCTTGTAGAAGGGCACGTTGGAGTCGCCGTTGACAGTGGAGATCACTGCGGTCTTGCCGCCAGCGGCGAATTTCTTGATGTTGGCCACGATGGTCTGGTAGTCGCTGTGGCCGAAGGGGGTGTAGACCTCCTCGATGTCTTTCTCGTCGACGCCCTTGCTGATCAGGAAGGCGCGCAGGATCTTGTTGGTGGTGCGCGGGTAGACATAGTCGGTACCGAGCAGGAAGAAGCGCTTGGCCGCGCCGCCGTCTTCGCTCATCAGGTATTCCACCGCCGGGATGGCTTGCTGGTTAGGTGCGGCGCCGGTGTAGAACACGTTGGCTGACAGCTCTTCACCCTCGTACTGCACGGGGTAGAACAGCAGGCCGTTGAGCTCCTCGTAGACCGGCAGCACGGACTTGCGCGACACGCTGGTCCAGCAACCGAAGGTCACCGCGACCTTGTCCTGGGTCAGCAGTTGACGGCCTTTCTCGGCGAACAGCGGCCAGTTGGAGGCCGGGTCGACGACGACCGGCTCCAGCTGCTTGCCGAGTACGCCGCCCTTGGCGTTGATTTCCTCGATGGTCATCAGCGCCATGTCCTTGAGCGATGTTTCGGAAATCGCCATGGTGCCGGACAGTGAGTGGAGGATGCCGACCTTGATGGTTTCGGCGGCCTGGATGGTCCACGACAGCCCCATGGCGGCGACGGCGGAGGACAGGGTCAGAGCCTTGATCAGTTTGCGACGTTGCATGGTGATGCTCTCCAGTGACGGATGGTGTGGGTACTACGGAAGGGGCGCGGCACTGCGCTGGCGGGCGCTGTGCAGCATGTGCAGGGTGATCTTGCGTACTTCCGCCTTGCTCACCTCGATGTGGGTGCGCAGCAGGCGTTGGGCCTCTTCGTTGCGCCGCGAGAGGATCGCGCCGAGGATCTGTCCGTGTTCGGCGTAGGTCGCCGCCACCCGCGGGCCCTGGGTGAAGTCCAGGCGCCGGATGATGCGGATCTTCTCGCTGACCTCGGCATGCAGGCGGGCCATCTCGCGGTTGCCGGTGGCTTCCACCAGTTGGCAGTGGAAGCGCTCGTCGAGCAGCGACACCGCACGGCCGTCCTGCAGGCGCTGGCTTTCCTCGACCAGCCAGGTGCGGCGCAGCGCTTCCAGGGGCGCAGGCAGTTCGCCCGGAGCGCGCTCGCAGAGGCGCCGCACGGCCTCCAGTTCGAGCACGATGCGTACCTCGTAGAGTTCCTCGAAGTAGTGAAAGTCGAACGGACGCACCTGCCAGCCGCTGCGGAAATACACCTCCAGGTAACCCTCGCGCTCCAGGCGATAGAGCGCCTGGCGCACCGGCGTACGGCTGACCGCCATGCGCTCGGCGACCTCGCCTTCGCTGAAACGATCACCGGGCAGCAGGCGAAACTCGAAGATGTCGTCCTTGAGCTGCTGGTAGATGCGCTCGGCGAGATTCTCCGGGCGCTCGCGCGGTGTCCTGGCAGGGCTGACCAGTTGCATGTCAGGCGGCCTCGGTGGGGGTCAGCAGGAGCAGCGCATCGCCGGGGGTCACCGCCTTGCCGGGGGCGCAGCGCACGGCCTTGACCGTGCCGGCGACCGGCGCAGTGACTGCCAGCTCCATCTTCATCGCTTCCACCACCAGCAGCGGGGCGCCGGCCTCGACGTGCTGGCCGGGCTCGACCAGGACTTTCCACACGCTGCCGCTCATCTCGGCGCTGACCAGATGGCCGTCCAGATCCAGCTCCTCCTGGGCGATGACGGCCTGCGGGGCGGCACTGGCCGGATCATCGTCCTGCCACAGCTGCACCTCGGCCTCGAAGGCGGCCTTCTGTCGCGCCTGGAAGTCCGCGATGGACTCGGCGTGCTCGGCGAGGAAATGCCGGTACTCGGCGAAATCGAACTCGCCGTGCTCGATGCGGATCTGCGCGCGGCCCTCGCGGAAGGCCTCGCGAAACGCGTCCAGTTCGGCCTCACTGACCGGGTAGAAGCGCACCTGATCGAAGAAGTGCAGCAGCCAGGGCTGGCCATCTGCGAACTGGGCGTTCTTCACGAACTTGTTCCAGATCGGCAGGGTGCGCCCGACCAGCTGGTAGCCGCCGGGCGAGTCCATGCCGTAGATGCACATGTACATGCCGCCGATGCCCACGGTGCCTTCGGCGGTGTAGGTGCGCGCCGGGTTGTACTTGGAGCTGAGCAGGCGGTGGCGCGGGTCCAGCGGTACCGCGCAAGGGGCGTCCAGGTAGACGTCGCCGAGGCCGAGGATCAGGTAGCTGGCGTCGAACAGGATGTCCTTCACCTCGTCGCGATGGGCCAGACCATTGGCGCGTTGAATGAAGTCGACGTTGTTCGGCAGCCAGGGTGCCTCGCTGCGCACCGTTTCGCGGTAGCGCTGCACGGCTCCCAGCGTGGCGCTGTCCTCGAAGGCCATCGGCAGGTGGACGATACGGCTCGGCACCTTGAGGCTGGCGACGTCGCCGAGTTGTTCTTCCAGTTCGAGCAGCCGGGTGAGCAGCGCCTGCTGGTGCAGCACGCGGCTGTCATAGCGCAGTTGCAGCGAGCGCACACCGGGGGCGAGTTCTTCCAGGCCGGCCAGTGGCGCGGCCTTGAGCGCTTCCATCAGCAGGTGCACGCGCAGGCGCAGGGCCAGGTCGAGCACGTTGTCGCCGTATTCCAGGAGGATGTAGGCATCGCCGGCCTGGCGATAGACCACGCGCGGCCGGCTGCCCGCTGCCGGCAGCTCGGCGAGGATGGTGGCCGAGGTGCTGGCGCCGGGAAGCAGGCTCGGCGCCGGCAGTTTCACTGCGCTGACCGCAGCCAGTGCCTGCAGGCTGCCCAGCTGCGCCTGCTCCAGGCTTTGTGCCTGCTGGAAACTGATGGGGTGAAAGCGCAGTCGGTCGCCGGGCTTGAGCTGGCCGACTTTCCACAGTTCGGCCTTGGCGATGGTCACCGGGCAGACGAAACCGCCCAGGCTCGGGCCGTCCTGGGTGAGGATCACCGGGAAGTCGCCGGTGAAGTTGATCGCGCCGATGGCGTATTCGCAGTCGTGCACGTTGGAGGGGTGCAGGCCGGCCTCGCCGCCGTCGGCGCGGGCCCAGCTCGGCTTGGGCCCGGACAGGCGCACGCCGAGGCGGTTGGAGTTGTAGTGCACTTGCCACTCGGCGGCGAAGAATGCCTCGATGGACTCGGCCGTGAAGAAGTCCGGTGCACCATGCGGGCCATAGAGCACGCCGATGTCCCAGGTGTTGCCGTAGACCGGGATCAGGCTGGGGTCGACGGCCTGCGGCAGGGCCTCGGGGGTTGGGGTGGTGCAGGCGGCCAACTCGGGCTGGGAGATGGCCAGCATGTCGGCCGGGCGCAGGGTACGCCCGGCATGCCCGCCGAACTGGCCTAGGGCGAAGGTCGAGCGGCTGCCCAGGTACAGCGGCACATCCAGACCGTTGCGCACCGCCAGGTAGGTGCGGCAACCGCTGGTCGCACGGCCTAGCTTGAGCAACTGGCCGGCCTTGACCGTGATCGGCTGCCAGTAGGCCACCGGCTCGCCGTCGAGGCTGGCCGGACAGTCGGCGCCGGTCAGGGCAATCAGCGTGTCGCTGTGAAAGCGCAGGGTCGGGCCCTGCAGGGTGAACTCCAGGCCGGCGGCGCTGGCATGGTTGCCGACAATCCGGTTGGCCAGGCGGAAGGCGAAGTTGTCCATCGGCCCGGACGGCGGCACGCCGATGTCCCAGTAACCCAGTCGGCCGGGGTAGTCCTGCACGCTGGAGTGGGTGCCCGGCTCGATCACCTCGATCACCCGGGCGTGGAAGGCGAAGTCGTCGAGCAGGCGGGTCCACACCTCGCCCTTGGCGAAGCGCTCGTCGGCCACCACCTGGCGCAGGTAGTCGAGGTTGCTGGCGATGCCGTGCAGGCGGGTCTCGCCCAGCGCGCGGCGCAGCTTGGCGATGGCTTCATCGCGGCTGGCACCATGCACGATCAGTTTGGCGATCATCGGGTCGTAGAAGGCCGAGACTTCGCTGCCGGTACTGACCCAGCCGTCGACGCGCACATCGTCGGGGAAGTGCACTTCGCTGAGCACGCCGGGGCTGGGCTGGAAGTTCTTCAGCGGGTCCTCGGCGTAGAGGCGCACCTCGATGGCGGCGCCCTGCGGGGCGCGGCGCAGTACGGCCCAGTCGAGTTCGTCGCCGGCTGCCACGCGCAGCATGCACTCGATCAGGTCGAGGCCGGTGACGGCCTCGGTGACCGGGTGCTCGACCTGCAGGCGGGTGTTCACTTCGAGAAAGTAGAAGTCGTCGCGGGCGGCGTCGTAGATGAATTCCACGGTACCGGCGCTGCGGTAGGCAACCGACTCGCCGAGCTGCACGGCGGCGGCATGCAGGCGCTCACGGGTAGCCTGCGGCAGGTTGGGCGCCGGGGTTTCCTCGACCACCTTCTGGTTGCGCCGCTGCAGCGAGCAGTCGCGTTCGCCGAGGGCGACGACGCGGCCGGTACCGTCACCGAAGATCTGTACCTCGACATGCCGGGCCTGGTAGACGAAGCGTTCGAGGAACACCCCAGCATCGCTGAAGAATTGCTCGCCCATGCGCTTGACGCTGTCATAGGCGCTGGCCAGGGCTTCGGCGTCGGCGCAGCGGGTCAGGCCGATGCCGCCCCCACCGGCGGTGGTCTTGAGCATCACCGGGTAGCCGATGCTCTCGGCGGCGGCCAGGGCTTGTTCCAGGCTGTCCAGCAGGCCGGTGCCCGGCGCCATCGGCACTCGGGCCTCGCCGGCCAGTTCGCGGGCGCGGTGCTTGAGGCCGAATTCGCGGATCTGCGTCGGAGTCGGGCCGACGAAGGCGATGCCGGCGGCCTCGCAGGCTTCGGCAAACTCGGCGCTCTCGGAGAGAAAGCCGTAGCCGGGGTAGATGGCCTGGGCGCCGGTTTCCTTTGCTGCGGCGAGAATCTTGTCGATGCGCAGGTAGCTGTCGGCCGGCTTGTCGCCGCCGAGGGCGATGGCGATGTCGGCGTCACGCACGTGCTGGGCATTGCGGTCGGCGTCGGAATACACCGCCACGCTTGTCACGCCCAGGCGCTTGAGGGTGCGGATGGCGCGAACGGCGATCTCGCCACGGTTGGCGATCAGGACTGTTTCAAACATGGGAAGCCTCCGTGGCGAGATCGCCGTGGCGGGCTGCACCCACCCGGCACTTTGACTGCGTCGCTGCGCCGCTTTGCGGCTGGTCACCCCGGTTGGCGATCAGTACGGTCTGGAACATGGACTATCCCTTCCTCAGTTCTTGGCGGTTTGCAGGCTGGCTAGATAGGCGCGCCAGCCGCCGAAAGCAGTGATGTCGCGCGCGCCTTGCAGGGCGTAGGGCTCGCAGATGAACCCCTTGACCCAGCGGCCGTCGGCCAGCTGCAGGTTGCCGATGCCCAGCGGAGGCGGGATCTCGGCGACGAACTCGCCGAAGCGCGCCTGCGGCACGTCCCACAGTTCGACGATGATCTCTGCGCCGTCCTCGGTGACCCGTGCCAGGCCTGGCTTGGGCGGCACGCTGCCGGGCAGTGCGTAGAGGCGGTAATGCGCGGCGCTGGTGGTCTGCTCGACCAGTACGGCATTGCGCGTGGTGAGCTGGAAGTTCAGTGGCATGCCGGTCAGGTGCGCGCCGACTACGGCCACCCGTACGCTGCCCGGCGCCGCTGTATCGTCGCTGGGTTGTTGGGGAAGCGGCTGGCCGGTGGCGCCCAGAGGCAGGCCGCTGGCCTGCTGCCAGCGTTGCCCGAGCGCGGCCAGCGCCTGGTCGTGCCAGGCCGGGGCGATCAGGGTGATGCCGGCCGGCAGGCCGTCATCGCGGAAACCGGCGGGCAGCGCCAGGGCGCACAGGTCGGCGAGGTTGGTGAAGTTGGTGTAGGTGCCGAACTGGCTGTTGAACAACACTGGCTCTGCCTGCATCTCGGCCAGCGTGCGGAGGGTTGGCGAGGTCGGCACCACCAGGGCGTCGAAGCCGGCCAGGAGGTCATTGATCTTCCGGCTCAGCTCGGCGCGGATGTACTCGGCCTGGTAGGCGTCGCAGGCGCTGTAGGTGTGGCCGTTGTCGACGATGCCGCGCACCACCGGGTTGATATGTGCAGGATCAACGCCTTCCAGCGCCACCGTGCGTTCGGCGACCCAGGGGCCGTAATAGAGTTGCTCGGCCAGTTGCTGGAAGGGCGCGAAATCAATCTCTTGCAACTCGGCGCCCAGTTCGCGCAGCCCGCCCAAGGCGGCCTCATAGACGGCCTGGTTCTGGCTGTCGCCGAAGAACTCGGGATTGCTTGGCACCGCCAGGCGCGGCTTGGCCGGCATGCCGACCTTGGCGCTATTGGGGTTCTTGCGGCTGTAGGCATCGGCAGCGTCGTAGCCGCCGGCGATGGTGGCCACGGCCAGGGCATCGGCCACGGTCAAGGCGAATACCGAGATGCAGTCCAGCGTCTTGCAAGCCGGCACCAGGCCGCTATTGGGCAGCCAGCCCTTGGTTGGCTTGAGCCCGACAATATTGTTGAAGCCCGCCGGTACGCGGCCGGAGCCGGCGGTGTCGGTGCCCAGGGCGAAGGGCACCAGGCCACGCGCCACCACGCTGGCCGAGCCGGAGCTGGAACCGCCGCTGACGTAATCCGAGTTGAAACTGTTGGGCACCGCGCCATACGGCGAGCGGGTGCCGACCAGACCGGTGGCGAACTGATCGAGGTTGGTCTTGCCGATCAGGATGGCGCCGGCGGCGCGCAGGCGGGCGACCACTGTAGCGTCGGCCTTGGCTGCATAGGCGAACTCCGGGCAGGCGGCGGTGGTGCTCCAGCCGGCGGCGTCGATATTGTCCTTGATGGCAAAGGGGATGCCGTACAGTGGCAGCTGGCTGATTTCGCCATCCACGGCGGCCAGGCGCTCTTGCAGCTGATCCAGCTGGCTCTGCAGTTGTTGTGCGCTAGCCAGGCTGATCCAGGCCGGATCTTCGGCGCGACAGGCGGCCAGCAGTTCCGCGAGCACGCTGGGGTGCAATTGCTGGCTACGGTAGGCCTGTTGCCAGTCGCGCAGGGTGAAAGCTGGGAGGGCGTGGGACATGCTCTGCAATTCCATCTTGTATCCAAGTGACAAGATGGCTTGAGCAAGGGCAGTGCCAGGTTTTTAAAGTCTAATTAATTCAGTGGTTTATGTGATTTTTTGGTGGCGGGAGAGGCGGTATGCCAGGGAGGGATGCACTGCGCTGGGGCCTGTCTGCCTGCTGCTGGTGCGTGTCAGGCCTGAGGCGGGTGTTTCTGCGCTATCCAGTGGGCGAGTAGTTCACGCAGCTGCAGCAGCTCGACGGGCTTGGCCATGTGGCCATCCATGCCTACAGCCTGCGCGTGTTCCTTGTGCTCGCTGAGCACGTGGGCGGTGACGGCGATGATCGGGGTGCGTGGCGCACCGGTTTGCGCTTCCCAGGCGCGGAGCCGCTCGGTGGCCGTAAAGCCATCGAGCACCGGCATCTCGCAGTCCATCAAGACCAGGTCGTAGTGCTGGCGCTGCATGGCCTGCAAGGCTTCCTCGCCATTACTGGCGGTATCCGGCTGCAGGTTGAGTTTGGCCAGCATGCCGCGGATCACCTTGGTCGAGATGCTGTTGTCCTCGGCCACCAGCACCCGGAAGTCACTGGGGATTTCCAGCGCGGTGGGGGCTGGTTGCTCGCTGGCTGCCGGGCGTTGGCTGAGCTCATCGGCGAGGGTCGCGCGCAGGGTATAGCCGGCCACGGGCTTGGCCAGCACCCGGCGAATACCCGCATTACGGGCGTTGACCTTGCTCGGTGCCTGGCTGACGCCGGTCAGCATGATCAGCAGGTTGTCGCGGCTGAGATAGCTGTCTTCCTTGATGCGTGTGGCCAGTTGCAGGCCGGACATGCCGGGCATTTCCTGGTCGATCAGCACCAGGTCGAAATACTGGTTGAGCTGGGCACGCTTGCGCATCATGGCCAGTGCCTCGGTGCCGGAGCTGGCGCAACTGACCTGCATGCCCCAGCCGCTGCATTGTTGCTGGAGCACCTTGCGGCAGGTGTCGTTATCGTCCACCACCAGCAGCTGCGCGCCTTGCAGTGGGCCGCTGAGCAGGCTGGCACTCGGCTGGCTGGCTGGGTGGCGCAATGGCAGGCTCAGCCAGAGGGTATTGCCGCGTCCGCTGCCAGGCTGGATGCCAAAGTCGCCGCCCATCAGACGCAACAGTTGGCGGGCAATGACCAGGCCGAGACGGCTACTCAACTGTGGGTGGCTGAGCAGGTCCTTGCTGTGCGGCGTATCGCCGAGCAGTGCCTGGCGCTCCTCGTTCGGCAGGGCCTGGCCGCTGTCCTGCACGGTAATGCGCAGGCAGGGCGGTGTCTGCTCGTCGAGGGTTGCCAGCAGCAGCACTTCACCGCCCTGGGTGTGCCGGAAAGCATGCTCCAGCAGGCTGAGCAGGGCCTGGCGCAGGCGCGCCGGATCGCCCTTGATGACCTGCGGAACCTGCGGCTGCATGAAGCTGATCAGCTCCACCTGCTGCAGTTCGGCCTTGCTGCGGAACACGTCCAGGCAGTCCTCGAACAGCGCGTTGAGATCGAACTGCACTTCGTCCAGTTCGATCTGCCCGGACTCCAGGCGAGAAAAGTCGAGTATCTCGTTGAGCAGGCCGAGTAGTTCATTACCGGCGCTGTGGATGGTTTGCACGTAGTCGCGTTGCTTGGCAGACAGGGCGGTATCCAGCAGCAGCTCGGTCATGCCCAGCACGCCGTTCATCGGGGTGCGGATTTCATGGCTGATGTGTGCGAGGAACTCGGCTTTGGCGCGTAGTTCGGCACGATTGGCGGTGCGTGCCCGGCTATGGCTGAAATCGCTGTGCAGAATGCGCCGCTGTCGCTCGCTGAGCGCCATGCTGAGTAAAAAGTGGCTGGCGATGGCGCTGGCCAGCAGGCCGCCGAGTAGCGTGGCGCTGGATACGGGCCAGTAGCCGAGGAAAGCCGGGCTGGCTATCAGCAAGCTGCTGCAGAACAACAGTTGTGCCAGGGTGAACAGTCGTGCCGGGCGATAGCCATGGCGCCAGTGACTGAAAGCGATGCTCAGCATGCACAAGGTGCCGAGTAGCACCAGCAGGAATAGCCACTGCTCGGCCAGCAGATCGCCGGCCTGGATCAGCATGGCCAAGGCGACGATGATGCCGGCTGCTGCCAGCCAGCGCTGGCCGTATTGCTCGGCACAGACTTGATGGAAAAAGCTGCGGGTGAACATCAGGCTGCAGCCCAGGGTAACCAGCACCAACAGTTCGCTCAGGCTGGCGTGTAACCAGGCCCAGTCAGGATGGGGGGCGGGCAGCAGTCCGAACAGGCTGGCGCAACTCAGCAGCAAGCCGCCCTGTGCGGCGCTCAGCCACAGGCCGCAGCGGGTGCGAGCATAGGCATAACGCACCAGGTTGTAGAGGATCAACATCACGCAGGCCCCCAGCAGCATGCCCAGCAGCAGTGGGTGTGGCTGGCTGTCGACCAGTTGGCTGGCTTCTGTCAGTTGCAGGGTAGGGCGCAGGCTGTGATTGGCGGCAAGACGCAAATACAGTTCGGCCGGTGCCTGCAAGGGGGGGAGGTTGAACAGGTAGTCCGGGCCTGGCTGGGCATTGACGGGCTGGCGTGGGCGCTCACCGGCGCTGAGTTGCAGCAGTGCCTGGTCGTCTTGCACGAGATACAGGTCGAGCTGTTGCAGTTGTGGGGCAAACAGACGGAGTAAGCGAGTCTGCTCGCTGGCCGGCAGGCTGACCTGCAGCCAGAGGCTTTTGTCCCGTCCAGGCATGGCAAGCTGCTGCAGCGGGGTGTCGCTGAACTGGACCTGGTAGCGTGAACTGCGAATGTCCTTGAGTTGCAGTGTGTTGTGTTCGTCCACCAGGCTACGCCAGTGCAGGGCATCGGCCATGGCCGGCAGGCTGCTGCTCAGACAGAGCAGCAGGCAGGCAAGTAGGCGGAGGGCTGTGCTGGGCCAGTGCACGGTGATCAGAGTCCTTTCCCGGGTAAAGCGCCGCTGAGCGGCATGGCTTGCTGGAACGCAGTGGCTGGCAGCATGGCACAGCCACTGATGTTCGAGTAGCCCCGTTAGTCCTGCTGCTCGCGGGCGATGGCGCGGTAGCCGATGTCCTTGCGGTAGAAGCAACCGTTCCAACGGATCTGCTCGGCCAGACGGTAGGCCTGCTGCTGGGCTTCGGACACCGTGCGGCCGATAGCGGTAGCGCAGAGTACGCGGCCGCCGGCGGTAACGATCTGGCCGTCCTTCAGGGCGGTACCGGCATGGAACACCTTGCCGTCGATTTTCGCTGCGGCGTCCAGGCCTTCGATGACCTCGCCCTTGGCGTAGTCGCCTGGGTAGCCGCCAGCGGCCAGCACCACACCTACGGTCGGACGCGGGTCCCAGGTCGCCTCGACCTTGTCCAGCGCCTTGGCCAGGGCGGCCTCGACCAGCAGAACCAGGCTCGACTCCAGGCGGACCATGATCGGCTGGGTTTCCGGATCGCCGAAACGGCAGTTGAACTCGATGACTTTCGGAGCGCCGCTCTTGTCGATCATCAGCCCGGCATAGAGGAAACCGGTGTAGACGTTGCCTTCGCTGGCCATGCCGCGCACGGTCGGGTAGATCACTTCGTCCATCACCCGCTGGTGCACGTCCGGGGTGACCACCGGAGCCGGCGAGTAGGCGCCCATGCCACCGGTGTTCGGGCCGCTGTCGCCGTCGCCAACGCGCTTGTGGTCCTGGCTGGTGGCCATCGGCAGCACATTTTCGCCGTCGACCATGACGATGAAGCTGGCTTCTTCGCCGTCGAGGAATTCCTCGATTACCACGCGCGCGCCGGCATCGCCGAAGGCGTTGCCCGAGAGCATGTCGCGCACGGCTTCTTCGGCCTCGGCCAGGGTCATGGCGACGATCACGCCCTTGCCGGCGGCCAGGCCGTCGGCCTTGACCACGATCGGTGCGCCCTTCTCGCGCAGGTAGGCCAGCGCCGGCTCGACTTCGGTGAAGTTCTGGTAGTCGGCAGTCGGAATCTTGTGGCGGGCTAGGAAATCCTTGGTGAAGGCCTTGGAGCCTTCCAGCTGGGCGGCGGCGGCGGTGGGGCCGAAGATGTCCAGGCCGCGTGAGCGGAACAGGTCGACCACACCCTTCACCAGCGGCGCTTCCGGGCCGACGATGGTCAGCTGGACGTTCTTCTCGGCGAAGTCGGCCAGCTGCTCGATGGCCAGCACGTCGATGGCCACGTTCTCGCACTTGGCCTCGGTGGCGGTACCGGCGTTGCCCGGGGCGACGAAGACCTTCTCGACGCGCTTGTCCTGCGCCACTTTCCAGGCCAGGGCGTGCTCGCGGCCGCCGCTGCCAATCACTAATACATTCATCGTTACAATCCTGCGTTGGGCTGGAGGCTGGAGGCTGGACGAGGGAGCAGCACTTTCGTCTAGCCTTCAGCCTCCAGCGGCTGTTCAGTTAGTGCCTAAAGTGGCGCATGCCGGTGAACACCATGGCGATCCCGGCTTCATCGGCCGCATCGATCACTTCCTGGTCGCGCATCGAACCACCCGGCTGGATCACCGCGGTGATGCCGACCTTGGCGGCGTTGTCGATGCCGTCGCGGAAGGGGAAGAAGGCGTCCGAGGCCATCACCGCGCCGGCCACCTGCAGACCGGCGTGCTCAGCCTTGATGGCGGCGATGCGCGCGGAGTTGACCCGCGACATCTGACCGGCGCCGACGCCGATGGTCTGGCGGCCCTTGGCATAGACGATGGCGTTGGACTTGACGAACTTGGCCACTTTCCAGGCGAACACCAGGTCATGGATTTCCTGCTCGGTCGGCGCGCGCTTGGTCACCACCTTGAGGTCGGCGGCGGTGATCATGCCGATGTCGCGGCTCTGTACCAACAGACCACCGTTGACGCGCTTGAAGTCCCAGCCGGCGGCCCGTTCGGCCGGCCACTCGCCGCATTCCAGCAGGCGCACGTTGGCCTTGGCTGCGACCACGTCGCGGGCGGCCTGGGAGACTTTCGGCGCGATGATCACTTCGACGAACTGACGCTCGACGATGGCCTTGGCGGTTTCACCGTCCAGCTCGCGGTTGAAGGCGATGATGCCGCCGAAGGCCGACTCGCTGTCGGTGGCGTAGGCCAGGTCGTAGGCCTTGCGGATGCCGCCTTCTTCATCGGTGGCCACGGCCACGCCGCACGGGTTGGCGTGCTTGACGATGACGCAGGCCGGCTTGACGAAGCTCTTCACGCATTCCAGCGCGGCGTCGGTGTCGGCCACGTTGTTGAACGACAGCTCCTTGCCCTGCAGCTGCACGGCGGTGGACACGCTGGCTTCGCCACGCTGGGCCTCGACGTAGAACGCCGCGCGCTGGTGCGGGTTCTCGCCGTAGCGCATTTCCTGGGCCTTGATGAACTGGCTGTTGAAGGTGCGCGGGAAGGCGCCACGCTCTGCGGTGGACAGGGTGTCGCGGCTCTGGTCAATGGTGCCCAGGTAGTTGGCGATCATGCCGTCGTAGGCAGCGGTGTGCTCGAAGGCCTTGAGGGCCAGGTCGAAGCGCTGGGCGTAGCTCAGGCCACCGGCTTTCAGGCTTGCCACGATGTCGGCGTAGTCGCTGGCGTTGACCACGATGGCCACGTCTTTGTGGTTCTTCGCCGCGCTGCGGACCATGGTCGGGCCGCCGATGTCGATGTTCTCGATGGCGTCGGCCAGCTCACAGCCCGGCTTGGCCACGGTGGCGGCGAAGGGATAGAGGTTGACCGCGACCAGGTCGATCGGCTTGATGCCGTGCTGCTCCATCACCGCGCCGTCGAGGGCGCGACGGCCGAGGATGCCGCCGTGGATCTTCGGGTGCAGGGTCTTCACCCGGCCGTCCATCATCTCCGGGAAACCGGTGTAATCGGCGACTTCCACTGCGGCGATGCCGTTGTCCTTGAGCAGCTTGTAGGTGCCGCCGGTGGAGAGGATCTCCACGTTCAGGGCAACCAGTTCGCGGGCGAACTCAAGGATGCCGGTCTTGTCGGAAACGCTGATCAGGGCGCGGCGAACGGGGAGACGGGTGGTTTGATCGGTCATAAGGATTCCATCGAAAGGTAGGCAACGCTGGAGGCTGGAGGCTGGAGGCTGGACGAGGGTGTCGCTTGTTCGTCCAGCCTCCAGCCTTGAACCTCCAGCGATTTTTAAAGTAGATCGTACTGCTTGAGTTTCTTGCGCAGGGTGCCGCGATTCAGGCCGAGCATTTCCGAGGCCTTGGTCTGGTTGCCCTTGACGTACAGCATCACCGACTCCAGCAGCGGTGCTTCGACTTCGGAGAGCACCAGGTTGTACAGGTCGGTTACCGAGGCACCTTCGAGGTGGACAAAGTAGTTGCGCAGCGCTTTTTCGACGCTACCGCGCAGGGTCTGGCCTTCGTCGCTGACCGCCTTGAGGTGCTGTTTCAGGTTGATGTTGTCGCTCACCGATGTGGCCCCATGCAAAAAGGTTTCGATCATCGTCGTCATGCCGCTACTCCTTCATCCCTGTTGTTCTGTTCGCGGAAAAACCGGCGAACCGCGCTGCATTGAGCGTCCGTACTGTCCAGACGATTGAACTGGGCGCGAAACTCCCCGGCGCCCGGCAGGGTTGCCAGATACCAGCCGACATGCTTGCGGGCGATGCGTACGCCCAGGTGCTCGCCGTAGAAGGCGTGCAGTGCAGTCAGGTGTTCCAGCAGGATGCTTTCGATTTCCCGGTTGTCGATCGTCGGGAGGTACTCGCCGGTGGCGAGGTAATGGTTGATTTCGCGGAATATCCACGGCCGCCCCTGGGCGGCACGACCGATCAGCAGGGCATCGACGCCGGTGTAGTCGAGGACCTGGCGGGCCTTGCGCGGCGAGTCGATGTCGCCATTGGCAAACACCGGAATCGACAGTGCCTGCTTGATCGTGGCGATGGTGTCGTACTCGGCCTGGCCGGTATACAGGTCGGCACGGGTACGGCCGTGCACGGCCAGGGCGCTGATGCCGGCGTCTTCAGCGATCTTCGCAATGCGCAGTGCATTGCGGTTGTTATGGTCCCAGCCGGTGCGGATTTTCAGGGTGACCGGTACAGTCACGGCGGCAACCACCGCAGCAAGGATCTCGGCGACCAGGCGCTCGTCGCGCATCAGCGCCGAACCGGCGGCCTTGTTGCAGACCTTCTTGGCCGGACAACCCATGTTGATGTCGATGATCTGTGCGCCAAGCTGGACGTTGGCACGCGCGGCATCGGCCAGCATCTGCGGGTCGGCGCCGGCAATCTGAATGCTGCGTGGTTCGTTTTCGTCGCGATGAATGAGCCGTTGCTGGGTCTTGCGGCTCTGCCACAGGCGGGTGTCGCTGGTAACCATCTCGGCAACTGCCATGCCCGCGCCCAGCCGCCGGCACAGGCGGCGAAAGGGCTGATCGGTCACGCCGGCCATGGGCGCGAGGATCAGGGGATTGGGCAGCCGGTAAGGGCCAATGGATACCGCCGACATGGGTCTTCCCTGCCTGTGGGCATGCGTGCGAGTGAACGGGGTGTCGAAAAGGCTGGCGATGATACCCGCTCTGGATGACTGGATAAAGATTGTTCTGCACAAAAACTAACCAGTCAGGTACTGCGCACTATCACTCCGGCGAATGGAAACTCAGGCTGTAGTTGACCGCCTGGGTGCCCGGGTCGAGGATTTCCAGCGACACGCGGATCGGCACCTGTGGCGGCATTTCGCTACGTCCGGCCAGTTCGCCGGCCAGGTACTCGCCGGGCTTGAAGCGTCGGCTGGCCAGCAACTGGCCCTGGATATCGGCAAAGCGCAGCTCCAGCAACGGGAAGGGCTGGGTGAAGGAGGCGCGGTTGTAGAGGATGGCGTCGACCACCAGGGCGTCAGGGAACTGTGGGTGACTGCGTACCACCAGGTTGCTGCTCTTGATCAATTCGATATCGACCTTGGAGGGCAGCGTGCAGCCCAGTTCCGGGCAGATTTGTTCGAACCAGGGGCGGTACTGATCCTGGCGGGCCAGTTCGGCGAAGTGATAGGTCACGTATTGCCCGGCCAGGGCACCAGCAGCCAGCAGGTTGAGCAGCCCCCAGCCGATCCAGCGACCCCATGGCTTGCTGGGGCGTTGCCAGTCGAGCTGCAAGGGCTCGTTGCTCAGGTCGAGCAGGCTGCCGGCGCGTAGCGAGGGCTCGTGGCGCGGGGTGTCCTGTTGCTCCTCCGCGGTGCTGTCGAGGCGGCCTATGCGCGGTTCGTCGGGTTCGCTGTCGAGGGCTTGGGCGGGCTCGTCAGCACTCGGTAGCTCGTCACGTTCGGCGCGTAGCGCCTCGCATGGCGCTTCGTCGGCCACGCTGCTGCTGTTGTCGTCGAGGAAGCTGGCGCGTGGCGCGCTGTCGCGCAGAGCCTGCTGGTCTTCGGCGGCGAGCAGTTCCGGCAGGGGCGTGCTCTGTGGCGCGGCTGTGGCGTCGTCGAGCAGGCGTGGCGCGGGGGGCGCGGCCGGGCGCAGGGCGAGGAAATCCTGGGACAGTTGCTGTTCGGCGGCCTCCAGCTTGGCCAGTTCTTCGTCGAGATCGAGACTGTCCAGATCCAGGTCGTCATGGATCCACAGGGTATCCAGCTTGCTGGCAGGCTTGCTGGATGGGGCGACGCCTGGCGATGCTGTCTGTGCAGGTGCAGGTGCAGGTGCAGGTGCAGGTGCAGGCACGGCTGTGCGAGCCGGCGACTGGCTGGTGGCTGGTTGCGCCGGGCTGCTTGTCGGCGTGGCAGTGCCGGGTGCCGCAGGGCGGGCCGGCTTGACCGCGGACACGGCTTCGCTGAGCAATTGCTGGGCGGCGTTGTAGACATGCAGACAGGCGCCGCAACGTACCGCGCCATTGGCGGCGCCCAGCTGTGCGCGGTTGACGCGAAAGCTGGTGCGGCAATTGGGACATTGGGTGACGAAACTGTCGGTCATGCGCGAGTCCGTGCAGAAAGCGGCGATACGATTGGGAGTGCTAGTCTGAAAGGAGCGCGTGCAAGCTGCAAGCTACCCTGTCTCACTAGCAGGCTGTCCGCCCCGAGCGACAACAGCTCAGCGACGTACGCCGCTGATGCGCACCCAGCCATCCTTTTCCGCCGTGGGGTCGAGGATGAAGTCGGCCTGGTAGGCGGCACGTACCTCCTCGGCCTGCTCGGCAAGAATGCCGGAGAGCACCAGGTGGCCGCCCTGGCGCACATGCTGGCTGATGATCGGTGCCAGCTGCACCAGCGGGCCGGCGAGGATGTTGGCCAGCACCAGGTCGAAGGTGTCTGCGGGCATCTCGCTGGGCAGATAGAGCGGGAAGCGTGCCGCGTCGATGCCGTTGCGCGTGGCGTTGTCACGCGAGGCTTCCAGCGCCTGCGGATCGATGTCGGTGCCGCAGGCCTGCGTGGCGCCCAGCAGCAACGCGGCAATCGCCAGAATGCCCGAGCCACAGCCGAAATCCAGCACGTTGCAGTCGTGCAAAGACTGGCCGTCCAGCCACTCCAGGCACAGTGCCGTGGTAGGGTGCGTGCCGGTACCGAAGGCCAGGCCAGGGTCGAGGTGCAGGTTGACCGCCTGCGGCTCGGGGGGCTGGTGCCAGCTGGGTACGATCCACAGACGCTGGCCGAAGCGCAGCGGTTGGAAATTGTCCATCCAGCTGCGTTCCCAGTCCTGGTCGGCAATCTGTTCGACCTGATGAGCCGGTAGCGGGCCGCCGGTGAGCAGCGCCAGGTGGGCCAGCAGCGCCGCCGGATCGGTGTCGGCTTCGAACAGTGCCAGCAGATGGGTATGGCTCCACAGCGGCGTGGTGCCCAGGTCTGGTTCGAAGATCGGTTGGTCTTCGGCGTCCATGAACGTCACCGATACCGCCCCCACATCCAGCAGGGCATCTTCATAAGTAGCGGCCTGCTCCGGGGTGATGGCGAGACGAACTTGTAACCAGGGCATGACAAAAACCTCGAGGCGGCAGCCTGTTAAGCGGCGCTCAAGCTTACTTGAGCGGCCTGCGAGGCGCCAGTTGAGGCATCCAGGCGTTGCAGGCCGCGATAGGCCAGATGGCTGGTGCCGCTGGCCAACAGGGCCGGCAGCAACAGGTTGACCAGCGGCAGCAGAACCAGGCAGAGCATCAGCACGCCGTAGACGATCAGTGCCCCGCGTTGCAGGCGGGCCACCTGCAGTTGTTCGGCGGCGCTGGCTAGGTCATGCAGGGTGTAGGGCAGCAGGAAGCGCAGGTTCAGGTAACCGAGCAGGATCAGCAATAGCACGCCGTTGAGCAGCGGGACCAGCAGGCATAGCAGGGTGCCGGCGCCCAGACCCAGCCAGGGCACCAGGTAGTATTGCCCGGTGCGCAGCGGGTGGCCGCTTTGTTTGCGGCGTCCGTGCAGTTGCGGGTAGTGGCGCAGTGCGCGGCGGCGGGCCCTGGGCAGGAGCAGCCAGGGTAGCAGCAGGCGAATGCTGACCAGCACCGCGCCGGCATACAGGGCGATCAGAATGAGCAACGCCAGGGCTGCGGCATACAGCGCCGCCAGCGCCATGGCCGGGGCGATACCCGCCATGCCGCTAAGGGTGGCCGGGCCACTGCTGGCCAGGCCCGGTAGCAGTCCCAGGGTGCCGGCGCCGAGCACGACAAAGGTGGCGACCACGCCGGCCAGTTGCGCGATTAGCTCGAAGTAGTGGTAGAACAGCCAGAGCCACAGGCTGCTGAGCAGTATGCAGAGCCCTGCCGAACCGAGTAGCAGGGTGGGGTGCAGGCTGCTGCGCAGGGCCAGCAACAGGCACAGGCCGGCCTCACGGAAGGCATCCGTACAGGCTTGGCCGAGAGAAGACAGTGACATGACAGGCATCCGTGCAAACAACAGGGGCCGCATTATGCGGCCCCTGTTGTCAGTGCGGCGTCACTTCTTGCCGAGTTTGTGCTCGAGGTAGTGAATATTCACGCCCCCCTTGCAGAACCCTTTGTCGCGTACCAGGTCGCGGTGCAGTGGCACGTTGGTCTTGATGCCGTCGACGATGATTTCGTCCAGGGCGTTGCGCATGCGCGCCATGGCCTCGTCGCGGTCCTTGCCGAAGGTGATCAGCTTGCCGATCAGCGAGTCGTAGTGCGGCGGCACGCTGTAGCCGCTGTACAGGTGCGAGTCGACGCGCACGCCATTGCCGCCCGGGGCGTGGAAGTGCTTGACCTTGCCAGGGCTGGGCATGAAGTTGTCCGGGTCCTCGGCGTTGATCCGGCACTCGACCGAGTGACCGAGGATCTTCACGTCTTCCTGCTTGATCGACAGCTTGTTGCCAGCGGCGATGCTGAGCATCTCCTTGACGATGTCGATGCCGGTGACCATCTCGGTGACCGGGTGTTCGACCTGTACGCGGGTGTTCATCTCGATGAAGTAGAAGTGGCCGTCTTCATAGAGGAACTCGAAGGTGCCGGCGCCGCGGTAGCCGATCTCGATGCAGGCATCCACGCAGCGCTTGAGCACTTCGGCGCGGGCCTTTTCGTCGATCTGCGGGGCGGGCGCTTCCTCGATGACCTTCTGGTGGCGGCGCTGCAGCGAGCAGTCGCGGTCATACAGGTGGATGGCATTGCCCTGGCCGTCGGACAGCACCTGGACTTCCACGTGGCGCGGATTGCCGAGGAACTTCTCCAGGTAGACCATCGGGTTGCCGAACGCGGCACCGGCTTCGGTGCGGGTCAGCTTGGCCGACTTGATCAGGTCTTCTTCCTTGTGCACCACGCGCATGCCGCGGCCACCGCCACCGCCGGCGGCCTTGATGATCACCGGGTAGCCCACTTCGCGGGCAATGCGCAGGGCTTCGCCTTCGTCTTCCGGGAGCGGGCCGTCGGAGCCCGGTACCACCGGTACACCGGACTTGATCATGGCGTCCTTGGCCGACACCTTGTCGCCCATCAGGCGGATGGTCTCGGCTTTCGGGCCGATGAAGGCAAAGCCGGAGTTCTCCACCTGTTCGGCGAAGTCGGCGTTCTCGGCGAGGAAGCCGTAGCCCGGGTGGATCGCCGTGGCGCCGGTGACTTCCGCCGCGCTGATGATCGCCGGGATGTTCAGGTAGGACTGCGCGCCGGCCGCCGGGCCAATGCACACCGACTCATCGGCCAGGCTGAGGTGCATCAGATCGCGGTCGGCTGTGGAGTGCACGGCCACCGTCTTGATGCCCATTTCCTTGCAGGCACGCAGGATGCGCAGGGCAATTTCGCCACGGTTGGCGATCAGGACTTTTTCCAGCTTGTGCATTGCAGGTTCCCCAGGCATCAGACGATGGTGAACAGGGGCTGGTCGTACTCAACCGGCTGGCCGTTTTCCACGAGGATCGACTCGATCACGCCGCTGGCTTCGGCTTCGATGTGGTTCATCATCTTCATGGCTTCAACGATGCACAGCACGTCGCCCTTCTTCACGCTCTGGCCGACCTCCACGAAGTTTGGCGAGGTCGGCGAGGCGGCGCGGTAGAAGGTGCCGACCATCGGCGAGCGGCTGACGCTGCCGTTCAGCTTGGGCGCCGCCGGGGCGCTGTCGCCTGCAGCGGGTGCGCCTGCAGCGGCCGGTGCCGGTGCCGGTGCAGCAGGCGCGGCAACCGGTGCTGCCGCATAGACCTGCTGGGCCGGCACTTTGCTGTGACGGCTGATGCGTACCGATTCTTCGCCTTCGTGGATTTCCAGTTCGTCGATACCGGACTCTTCCAGCAGCTCGATCAGTTTCTTGACTTTACGAATATCCATGGCGGTTGACTCCCAAGCTCAGGTTTAACGGTAGTGGCGGCGCTGTAGTGTTTCAGCGCGCGGCCAGTTGTTCGATTGCCGCATCCAGGGCCAGGCGGTAACCACTGGCGCCCAGGCCGCAGATCACTCCGACGGCCACATCGGAAAAGTAGGAGTGATGGCGGAAGGCTTCGCGTTTGTGCACGTTGGACAGGTGCACTTCGATGAATGGGATGCTCACCGCCAGCAACGCGTCACGTAGCGCGACGCTGGTATGCGTAAAAGCGGCCGGATTGATGAGGATGTAGTCGACGCCTTCCTGGCGCGCGGCATGAATGCGCTCGATCAGTTCGTACTCGGCATTGCTCTGCAGGTGCAGCAGGTGATGGCCGGCATCGCGGGCCTGCTGCTCCAGTTGCTGATTGATCTGCGCCAGGCTGGTGGCGCCGTAGACGCCCGGTTCGCGGGTGCCGAGCAGGTTGAGGTTGGGGCCGTGGAGTACCAGGATGGTGGCCATGGGGCAGTCCTTTCAGGGAGCAGAGAGCGCTGGGCGCACAAGTGTGCACGGACTATGCCCAATGGCGCGTCCGTTGTCAGCAGTTCTCTGCACTTTCCAGGGGGATGGCCGCCAATGGCTTTTAGGACTGCTCTAAGGTAGCCCGGTATTGCCGGGCAACTTCAGGTGCTAGATGACTTCGAAGTGGTTAATCCAACCTAGACGGTGGGTTAGGTTTTTCTTCCGTTGCTGCAGGTAGAGTCCCTTGTCGAATGGGGGCGGTGTGCATCGATATTTCGATTAATGTTATTTTATTACGTTAATTTACTTGTGCTACGCGAAGCCTTCCATGCCCTCCAGTCGCCTGCTTTCGATCGATGCCCTGCGTGGTTTGGTCATCCTCTTCATGTTGCTCGATCATGTTCGCGAAACCTTCTACCTGCACCAGCAGGTCGGCGACCCGATGGACGTGACTGCTACTGATCCTGCGCTGTTCTTCAGTCGTGCTCTGGCGCATTTGTGCGCGCCGGTGTTCATCCTGCTTACCGGACTCTCGGCATTTCTCTACGGCGAGAAGCAGATGAGTCGCGCAACGACCAGCACCTTCCTGTTCAAGCGCGGGCTGTTTCTGGTGCTGCTGGAGTTCACCCTGGTCAACTTCGCCTGGACCTTCCAGATCCCGCCTACGGTGATCTACCTGCAGGTGATCTGGGCCATCGGCCTGAGCATGCTGGCGCTCTCTGCGCTGCTGTGGCTGCCGCGTGCCGTGCTGGCAGTGCTGGGCCTGGTACTGGTGGCCGGGCACAACCTGCTCGATGGGCTGCACTTTCCTGTCGAGTCGGCCATACACATCCCCTGGGCGGTGCTGCATGAGCGTGGATGGCTCGAATTTTCCGACGCGCTGCGCCTGCGCACCTCCTACCCGGTGTTGCCGTGGATCGGTGTGATTGCCCTGGGCTACGTGATCGGCCCCTGGTTCCGCGCTGCGAGCGTGCCTGAGCAGCGTTTGCAATGGCTGCGTCGTAGCGGTTTTGCTGCTCTGGCGCTGTTCGTGGTGCTGCGCTTTGTCAATGGTTACGGCGAAAAGCCGTGGGCGGTTGGAGAAACCGGGCTGCAGACGCTGATGAGTGTGCTGAATCTCACCAAATATCCGCCGTCACTGCTGTTCCTGGCGCTGACGCTGGGCATCGGCCTGCTGTTGCTGGCCTACTTCGAGCGCCGCAACGATGGGCGTGCGGTGCGTACCCTGGCCGTGTACGGCAGTGCACCGATGTTCTTCTACCTGCTGCACTTGTATCTGCTGAAGCTGTTCTATGTCGCCGCCTTTGCTATCTGGGGCGCGAACCAGGGGCGTTACTTCGGCTTCGATTCGATGGGCTGGATTTGGGCAGCGACCTTGGTTCTGGCCGTGCTGCTGTTCCCGCCCACGCAATGGTTCGCCCGGCTCAAGGCGCGCCGCCGGGACATTCGCTGGCTGAAGTACCTCTGAGAACCTCTGACCCAGGGGGCGCACGGTGCCCCCTGGGTTTGCTGGCAGCACCCTCTTCTGCGTGTAGGAGCCCGCTTGTGGGCACTGGCTGACTGACACGATCGCCGGCAAGCCGGCTCCTACAGATTTGGCTTCGGGCCAGAATCTACAGCTTCATATTCACCGACAGATAGGCCGAGCGGCCCGGAGCAGGGGAGAACATCGGCTGGTCGTCACCGCCCCAGAAGAAGTTGTCGAACCACACGTACTCATACTCGCGGTCGGTCAGGTTCTTCAGTTGCAGGTCGAGACTGGTGGTGGTCGATACCTGATAGCGCACGTTGGCATCGAGCACTGCGAAGCCGCCGTACTTGCCCTGCTCGTTCAGCTCGTCGATGTAGTAGTCGCCCTGTGCACGGGCCGACAGGCCGAAACGCCAGGTATCGTTGAGCTGGTAGTCGACGCCGGCATTGCTGATGTAGCGCGGCGTGGAGAACACCTCCTTACCTGACAGCGACTGCCCGCCAGCGGTAAAGGCGCTGACCACCTTGGCTTCCTGGATGGCGTGCGAACCCCACACGGTCCACTGATCATTCAACTGTGCGCTGAGCTGCATGTCGATGCCGCGACGCTTGGTTTCACCCAGGCCGACAGTGGTGCCGGTACTCGGCATGTTGGCCACTTCGTCGGTGGCTTCCTGTTGCCACACGGCGATGCGCGCTTCGGAGCCGGCGAAGGGTTTGAACTTCACACCCACTTCCTTGCCGGTGTTGATCGATGGTTTGTACGAGGCCTGGCCGACAGTCATGTAGGCGGGTGCAGTGGAACCCGTGAGGACCTGGAAGGTACGGCCCCAGTTGGCATAGACGTTGATGTCCGGCGTGATGCTGTACACCACGCTGAGTTTGGGTTGTTCGATCCAGCCATAGTCCTGCAGTTTGGCCTTCTCACCGCTCATCAACTCGGTGTTGCCGGAGAATGTGTCCACCCGGTAAGCCGGGATGATCTTCAGCTGCTCGATGGGCTGGATGATCGCCTGGGCATAGGCGCCGGTGTTGTACAGGGTGTAGCTATCGTCGTTCTGCGTACGGGCCGGCGGCGCGTCGAAGTCGGTGGGGATGCCGAAGTTGTAGCGGTAGCGACGGTACTCGTTGTTCTGCTGCTCGTAGTTGATGCCGCCATCGAGGGTCAGCATCTCGTGGGCACGCCAGGTCAGGTTGCTCAGCGCGCCGGTCTGCCGCTCCTGCCACTGGCGGCGCTGGCGCGGGGCGTTGCCGACCGGGTAGTCGGTGAAGGTCACGGTGCGCTCATCGTCGTAGCTGTTGTAGTACAGCTTGTTGCTCAGGCTCAGGTCGTCGCTGAGCTGGAAGTCAGCATGCACGCCGAGGTGCTTCATGTCGCGGTCGTCACCGTCATTGGCGTTCTTCGCTGGCGACCGCTTGCGGCTGGCGGCCAACTGCTGCGCGGTGAGAAAGCCCGGCTCCTCTGCCTCATGATGATAGAGGCGGGCAACCAGACCGAGCTTCATGGTTTGTTCGTCATCGCTGACGAACCACTTGCCGCCCAGGGAATATTTGTCGGAGTCGCTGTGGTCGCGAAAGCCAGCGGAGTCCTGCTTGGCCAGGAAATAGTTCTGCGCGAAGTTGCCTTTCTCATGACCAACTGCCAACTGCAATTCGCGTGTATTGAAACTGCCGTAAGTCAGGCGGCCATCGGTGTAGTTGCCGCCCTGGCGGGTAACAAAGTTGATGTTGCCGCCGATGTTGTGTAGCCCGTAGCGCGGGTCATTGGTGCCGCGCACAACTTCGATGTAGTCGATGTCCAGCGGGAAGATCATGTCGATGAAACGCTGGTTACCGCTGTTGACGTTGCTCGGCACGCCGTCGATCAGGGTCTTGATGCCGTTGATGTAGCCCTCGCCGTTGAAAGCGCGGAAGGTCACCTTGCCGGATTCGGCGCCCATGCGCGTTTCGGTCAGTTGGATGCCGGGCATCTGGCCCACCAGCTCCCAGCTGTTCATCACGGTTTTATCTTCGATCTTGTCGCTGCCCATGATGTCGACCGAGGTCAGGATGCTGTCTGTGCGTAGCGTACCGCCGGCATCCGGGGTGACGTAGACCGAACCAAGGGAAACGGTGGAGTTGCCGGATGAATTGGCATGCAGGTCGGAGGCAAGCAGAACGGTGAGAACGGCGAGGGAGGCCGAGGTGGCTTTCATGGGTATTCCTAGCGTTGCGTTTTCTAAATGTCGGGGGCTACGGGGGCTGACAGCGCTTCAGTGTCTTGCGAGCGCTCCGCTTGGGCAGGGGCTGGAGGATTTGCTTTTGATAAATATGTTATACCATAACATATTCTTTGCGGCCGGCCAGCCTGCCAAGTGCGGATTGATGCCGGAAGTACCTGTCCAACGCCGTGGGTGGCGCCACGGCCTGCGCCATGCGCCTCATCGCGGAGGGTTCGAGGTGTGGCTGCCTAGGGATGCTCAGAAGTCAGTCGGAAATGTAGGACTACTTCAGGCGATCCTTAGCGACGGGCGTTGGCCTGGTCAAGGCGCTGGCTGAAGGCGGCGGCATCGATTTCGCCGACCACACGCAGGTCCTGCCACTCCTCGCCGTTGCCGGCAATCAGCTGGATGGCTGGCGGGCCGAACAGTTGGTAGCGGTCGAGCAGGGCGCGTTGCGCCGGATTGCTGGCAGTGATGTCGAAGCGCAGCAGGCGCCAGTCCTGCAGGCGCTGTTGTACCTCGGCCTGGCTGAACACCTCGCGTTCGATGACCTTGCAGCTCACGCACCAATCGGCGTACCAGTCCAGCGCGACTTTCTGTCCGGCACTGCGTGCAGCGGCCAGGGCGCTGTCCAGTGCCTCGGGGGTATCGATGGTTTGCCAGTCGTGTGCTGCGCTGCTGCTGGCTGGCGCACTGTCGGCTGACAGGTTGCCCAGCGGGCGCAAGGGATCACTGTGCCCCTGCAGGGCGCCGAACCAGGCGGCCAGCGCGTAGCAAAGCAACAGCAGACCGACAAGCTGGGCCATTTTCTGTCGCGGGCTTTTCGGGGTGAGTTCCAGGGCACCGAGAAACAGCGCCACGCCGGCCGCCAGCAGGCCCCACAGCAATAGGCTGAGGGCGCCCGGCAGGACCCGTTCGAGCAGCCAGATGGCTACCGCCAGCAGTAGTACGCCAAAGGTGTTGCGCACCGTCAGCATCCACTGCCCGCCGCGTGGCAACAATGCGCCGCCGCCGGTGGCGAAGAGGATCAGTGGAGCACCCATGCCCAGTCCCAGGGCGAACAGTTTCAGGCCGCCGCCCAAGGCGTCGCCGCTGGCACTGATGTAGAGCAGGGCGCCGGCCAGCGGCGCTGATACGCAAGGGCTGACCAGCAGGCTCGAACAAACGCCGAGTAGCGCGGCACCGACCACCGAGCCGCCGCGCGTGTTGCCGGCCAGGCGGTCCAGCGGGGCGCTCAGCCAGTGCGGCAGGCGCAGCTCGAAGAGGCCGAACATGGCCAGGGCGAATACCCCGAAGAAGGCGGCAAAGGGCACCAGCACCCAGGGCGACTGCAGGCGGGCCTGCAGGTTCAGTTCGGCGCCAAACAGCCCCATCAAGGCGCCCAGCAGGGCAAAGCACAGAGCCATCGGCAGCACATAGGCGGTGGACAGCACCAGGCCGCGCAGTCCGCCGATCTCGCCACGCAGGACCACGCCGCCGAGGATCGGCAGCATGGGCAGTACGCAAGGGGTAAAGGTCAGGGCCAGACCGCCGAGGAAAAACAGCGCGATACTGTGCCAGTCCAATGCGCTGGCAGCGCCGCTGCTGCCGATCTGTAATTCGCGGGTTTCTGGCGGATAGCACAGGCCGAGGTCGGCGCAGCCCTGATAGCCCACGCGTAGGGTAAAGGGTTGTTGATCGTTGTGGCGCAGTTCCACGTCGAGCAGGCCGTAGTAAACCTCGACATCGCCGAAGAACTCGTCCTGTTTGGCCTGGCCTGGAGGGAGCTCGACGACCTGCAGGGCCACTGTGGCCGGTTCCGCGGTGAAGCTCAGGCGGTGGCGGTACAGGTAGTAGCCTTCGGCGTTGGTGAAGCGCAGGCGCACAACGCCTGGACTGCTGTCGACCAGGTCGAGGCGGAAGGCCTGCTCCACCGGCAGGAAGTCGCTGCTGTTGTTGAGCGGCGCGCCGAGGGTGCTGGCTGGCCGGCTGTCGAACAGGCTGGCCAGGGCGGGCAGGGTGAACACGAAAAGCAACAGGGGCAGCAGACGACGCATGATGAACTCGCAGGAACGGCTGAGCGTGCATCATAACGGACTGCGTCAGCCGGCAGCAGGTTCAATCGGTCGCAGGTCACACCTGGAAACGATGCACGGTGTGTTGCAGTTGTTCGCTGAGATCGCGTAGCTGTTCGCTCTGTTGGCGGCTGCTGGCGATGCGCTGCAGGTTGGCGCTACCGCGTCGGTAGATGTGTTCGCTGTGCTGGCTGATCTGCGCGGTGTTGTCATGTTGCTGGGCGCTGGCCTGGGCGATGCGCTGCACCCGGTCGGCCATGGTGCGGATGGCCTCGACCACGGTATCCAGGGCGCCTTCGGCGGCTTGTGCCTGGCGTGCGGTACCTTCGGCCTGCTCCACCTGTTGGCGCATGGCGCCCAGTGACTGCTGGGCGGCTTGCTGCAGGCGCGCGGTGAGCTGCTGGATCTCCTCGGTGGCACTGGCGGTGCGCTGCGCCAGCGTGCGCACCTCGTCGGCGACCACCGCAAAGCCGCGGCCCAGCTCGCCGGCGCGGGCGGCCTCGATGGCGGCATTCAGGGCCAGCAGGTTGGTCTGCTCGGCCACCCCGCGAATCACGCTGAGCACGCTGCCGATGTTGCCGCTCTCGTGGGCCAGTTGCTCGATGGCCTGGGCGCTGCCGCGGACTTCGCCAACCAGGCCGTGCAGGCCATGCAGGCTCTGCTCGATGACCCGCTGGCCTTCAGCGACCGCAGTGCCAGCGGCGTGGCTGGCGCCGGCCGCCTGGTCGGCGTCGCCGGCCACCTGGCCAATACTGTCCTGCAGGTGGGCCAGGGCGTCGCGAATCGAGGCTGTTTCCGCGGCCTGTTGTTCGCCGCTGTGTTGCAGCTCTTCGCCCAGTCCGGCGAGGTGCTGGCTGCTGGCGGCCAGCGCGCCGGCATGCTGGCGGATTTCCCCGACCAGGGTCTGCAGGTATTCGCGCAGGCGTTGCAACGACTGCTCGATGGCCTGCAGTTCGACGATGCGCGAGGACAGTTGCAAGGGCTGGCTGAAATCGCCCTGTGCCCAGGCGCTCAGTTGCGGCACCAGCTGGCTGAGCAGGCGGGTCAGGCTGCGCTGCATGCGGTCGATGAGCAGGGCGATGGCGAGGATCAGCAGGATCAGGCCGATCTGGATAGTCCGTACATCCTGCTGGATGCGCGCCTGTTCGGCCTGGACCAGCGGCTCCAGGCCGGCCAGGGCCTGCTGCAGGGCGTCGATACGCTGCTGGGTGTCGCTACGCAGTTGCAGGCGTTGTTGCACCAGTGCGCTGGTGCGCTGCAGCTCATCGGGGTAGCGCCGCAACAGGTAGGCCAGCTCGCGCTTGAGTTCGCTGCCGCGGTCCTCGCTTTGCTGTTGCTCGCTGCTGTCCAGCTCCAGCAGGGCGGCGAAGCTGCTGCTGGCGCTGGCTGTGGCTTGTTCGCCGAGTAGCGGCAGGCCCTGCAGTTGCTCGGCCAGCCCCTGCAGCTGCTGCAGTTCGCGCTGGATGGCTTGCAGATGCTGCTCCTGCCCCTGGCTGACATAGCGGCCACGGGCGTGTGCCAGGCGCAACAGATGCAGGCTGCTGCTCTGCAGGGGCGCCAGGTAGCGCGCGGCATCGTTGTGCTGGCTGCTGCTGGCATAGCGTTGCAGTTGTTCGAGGTTGCCGGCCAGTTCGCGTTCAGCCTGCACGAGCAGCCCTTGCGGGTCGCCGGCGAGCTTGCCGGCGGCCAGTAGCGGGTTGGCGATGAAATCCTGCAGGTGCAGCAGGCTGGGACGCAGTTGTTCGGCCAGGCTGTTCGGTAGCGTGTCGATGCGCGTGGCCAGTTGCCGGGCGGCCTGTTCGGCCTGCTGGTGACGTAGTGCATCGCCACTGTCCAGGTAGGCCAGTACCTGCCCGGCCACCTGTTGCTGGAAGGCCTGGCTGAGTTGCAGATACAGGCTCATCAGGCGCTGAGGCTGCTGCAGGGCGCGTTGTGACCACCACAGGGTGGCGGCCAGGCTCAGGCATACCAGCAGGAGCAGTGAAGTATTGAGGTTGGTCAGGCTTTTCAGGCGCATGGCAGCAATCGACCGCGGCAGGGAATGGCGGCAGGTTATTGCGCTGCTGTGTCAGTTTTGTGACGACGACTGCTTGACGCTGAAAAAGATGGCCAATGGCCGCCATGCCTACTCAGCGCAGGCAATCTGGTTGCGCCCGCCGTGCTTGGCCTGGTACAGCGCCTCGTCGGCGCGCTTGGACAGGCTCTGCGCGTCCTCGCCTGGGCGGAGCAGGGCAATGCCACCGCTGAAGGTACAGGAGAGGTCTTCGGGTTGTGCCGGGTAGTGGATTTCCGCAAAGCGCCGGCGGATCTCGTCGAGGACCCGCTGCGCGGCCTCCAGCTCGGTATCCGGCAGTACCACGGCGAACTCTTCACCGCCATAGCGGCCAATGTGGTCGGTCTTGCGCAGGCGCTGTTTGAGGAACAGCGCCAGGCTCTTGATCACCCGGTCGCCCATGGGGTGTCCGTAGCTGTCGTTGACCTTCTTGAAGTGGTCGATGTCGAGCATGGCGAAGCACAGTGGCTGGCCGTCGCGGGTAGCCCGCAGGCGGGCATCTTCGAGCAGTTGCAGGGTGTGCGTGTGGTTGTACAGGCCGGTCAGGCTGTCGCGCACCATGCGTGCTTGCAGGCTGCGTGCGCGCGTCGCGCGGGTGCGCACAGTGGCGATCAGGTGGCGGGGCTTGATCGGCTTGGTGAGGAAGTCGTCACCGCCCTCGCTCATCGCATCCAGCTGCTTCTCCAGATCGTCCTCGGCGGACAGATAGATGATCGGAATGCTTACGTAGCGCTCGTGCTGGCGAATCACCTTGGCCAGTTCGGTGCCCACGCAGCCGGGCATATACATGTCGAGAATGATCAGCTCGGGATTGAAATCGGCCAGTACGTCCAGCGCTTCCAGCGGCTCGGTGAGGGTGCGGGTGACGATGCCGGCGCTGTTCAGGACCATCTCGGTGTGCGTCACCTGGGCGCGCGAGTCATCGATGATCAGTACCTTGAAAGGCTCGTAATGCGCGGTGTGGCTGAATTGCTCGACCCGTTCGAGGATGGTCGAGGCGTCCAGGCTGTTGCAGTAGAAGTCCAGTCCGCCGGCGCGTACGGCCTGCAGGCGGGTAGCGGTATCGCTGTCCTGCTCGCTGAAAAACAGCACGGGGATGCGTTGCTCGAGGCCCTGCTGTGCCTCCTCGGCGAGCAGCAGGCCCTGCTTTTCGCCGGCAAAGTCCACTTCCATGAGGATGGCCAGCGGGTGGCGGGCGGCCATGGCCTGGCGGAAGGCCTGGCTGTCCGGGCAGCCTTGGGCAATCAGTCCGTAGGAGCTCAGTTGCTGTTCCAGGCGCAGGCGTCGTTCGTTGTCCTGCAGGGCCAGGTAGACCGGCTTGCGCAGCGGCGGCAGGCTGGTCTGTTCAAACTGGTCGCCATGCCGCAGGCCGGTGCGTGAGAGGCGCTGCATGAGCTGGTTGAGCTCGCAGATCAGTTCGCTGGACAGGCGGTTGCGGTTGGCGGCCACGCCCTGCAGGCACTGCTCGATGCCCTCGGCGATCTGGCAGTGTTCGGGCTGTTCGAAGCGCTCGGCATAGCGCAGCAGGCGCTGGTTGCCCTCCTGCAGCTCGTCCATTTCCTGCTTGGACCAGGCGTTGCGCTGCAGGCGTTGCCACACTTCCAGTACCTGGCGCGCCTGGTTGATCACGCGCTGGGCAAAGTGCTGCTTGAGGCGGTCGCTCTGGTCTTCGTGCTCGCTCATGTCTGGCAGGCTGTCCCTGGTCTGTCTGACTCCGGTGATGGCGCGATGCTATCAGCTTATTGGCGCCAGGCAATTGCCGTTTCTACTCTGTTTACATCCTGTTGTCGAAAAACCTGTGCAACTGAGCAGATTGTTCGGCTAAGCCATCATGCAGGCGCTGCCTGGCAGCGTGCCTTGGCTTATAGTGCGTCAACTGCCCGGTGTCTGTCCGCGACCGGGTCGATGCTCTGCTCACCGAACCTGAAGGAATTGCCATGTTTGACTGGATGAAGCGCTCCACCGCGGCGCGCGACCGGGTCGAGGACTCGCTGGATGATGTGCGCAGCTATCTGGGCGGCGCCTGGCTCAGTCGCGCGCTGGGCCTGACGCTGGGCCTGTACCTGCTGGCGGCCTTGCTGGTGGGCTGGTACTGGAGCCAGGAGCCGGCTGCCTTCCCGGTGCAGCAGCAGGCGCAAGCCGCGGCGGAACAGGCGCAGCGTCGTCTGGTCAATGGCTACACCACGGTGGAAACCCTCAAGCAGGTGGCCAATACCTTGCTCGGCAAGCCGGGTGGCTACCTGAGCAACGACCTGGCGCCGCCCGGCCTGTGGCTGGACAACATGCCCAACTGGGAATACGGCGTGCTGGTACAGGTGCGTGACCTGTCGCGTGCCCTGCGCAAGGACTTCGCCCGTTCGCAAACCCAGTCCACCGAGGACCCGGACCTGGCCAAGGCCGAGCCGCGCTTCAATTTCGACAACAAGAGCTGGGCGCTGCCGGCCTCGGAGGCTGAGTATGCCGAAGGCATCCAGGCGCTGGAGCGCTTCCAGGCGCGCCTGGCCGATCCCAGCGAGGCCAATGCGCGCTTCTATAGCCGTGCCGACAACCTCAATAACTGGCTGGGCGATGTCGCCACGCGCCTGGGCTCGCTGTCGCAGCGCCTGTCGGCCAGCGTTGGCCGCGTGCGCCTGAACACCGATGCGGTGGAGAGCGCTTCGGCGCAGGCCGAACAGATGGCTGCCGAGCAGCGGGTCAAGACGCCCTGGCTGCAGATCGACAATGTGTTCTACGAGGCGCGTGGTCAGGCCTGGGCGCTGGCGCACTTCCTGCGCGCCATCGAGGTGGACTTTGCCGACGTGCTGGCCAAGAAAAATGCCACGGTCAGCCTGCGGCAGATCATTCGTGAGCTGGAGGCTGCCCAGGAGCCGTTGTGGAGCCCCATGGTGCTCAATGGCAGTGGCTACGGCGTGCTGGCCAACCACTCGCTGGTGATGGCCAACTACATCTCCCGCGCCAACGCCGCGATCATCGAACTGCGCACCTTGCTGAGCCAGGGCTGATGGTCATCAGCGCCCGTGAGGCGGCGCATCGCGCTGCCTCGGATGCCGAGCTGATCGCCTGGGTCGACGAGCAGGATCGCTTGCTTGGCGGCCTGCCGCGTGCCGAGTTGCGTGAACGTGGGCTAATCGGCCGCGGTACCTTCATCCTGCTGTTCAACAGTGCCGGACACCTCTGCGTGCACCGGCGCAGCCTGAGCAAAGCCGTGTATCCCGGCTATTGGGATGCGGCCGCCGGCGGCATGGTGGGAGCTGCGGAGAGCTATGCCGAGTCGGCTGCCCGTGAGTTGGCCGAGGAGCTGGGCATTCGTGACGTTGCGCTGGCCGAGCATGGGCGCTTTTTCTTCGATCAGCCAGGCAACCGGCTGTGGTGCGCCGTGTATTCCTGCGTTTCCGATGCGCCGCTCAGCCTGCAGCCGGAAGAGGTGCTGGAAGCCTGCTTCCTGGCAACCGAGCAGGTCCTGCAGGACGCCCGTCAGCGCCCCTATTGCCCGGATTCGCTGCAGGCCTTGCAGCGTTACCTGGCACATGCTTAAGGCGCATTGCGCGGGGCTTGTGCAGTATTTGCGGTGAGCCTGTGGGCTATGCTGCACAAGGTCGCCAATCCGTCGCTGGATGGCGCAATTTGCCACTTAGCAGGGTATGGCTTTGCCCTTACACTGCGCGGCCTTCACGGTCTGGCCTGATGCGCCACGGCCTTCGTGGCGTTGCCCCTGGCCGAGCGGGGCCTGCCTGTCCTGACCCCTACTGAGGAAAAGCCGGTGGTCAAGAAAGCTTCGTCATTGTCAGCCCTGGGTGGGCTGGTTTACTCCACGGACGCGGGGCGGCATTGTCCGGCGTGCAGTCAGCCGCAGGACGCCTGTCGCTGCGCCGAGGTGCAGCGTCCGGTTGGTGATGGCATCGTCCGGGTGCGCCGGGAAACCAAGGGGCGTGGCGGCAAGACGGTTACCACCATCAGCGGTGTGCCGCTGGCCGATAGCGAACTCAAGGCCCTGGCTAGTGCGCTCAAACAGCGTTGCGGCTGTGGTGGCGGGCTCAAGGACGGGGTCATCGAGATCCAGGGTGACAAGGTCGAGCTGTTGCTCGAAGAGTTGGCCAGGCGCGGCTTCAAGGCCCGCAAATCCGGCGGCTGATCGGCCGCATACGGCCGTGTCACACGGCTGTTCATCTATCCGTTTCATCATGCTGCCCACCGGGCCGGCACCTTGCCTCATTGACAGGAGATTGCGATGGCCGCACGACGTACCCGTAAAGACGATGGCAGCCAGTGGACTGCTGCCGACAGCCGCAGCGTGTATGGCATTCGCCACTGGGGCGCCGGTTATTTCGCCATCAGCGACGACGGCCGTGTGCAGGTGCGCCCGAAGGGGCCGGACAGTGCGCCGATCGATCTCTACGAGCAGGTTGAACAGTTGCGCGAGAGTGGCCTGTCGCTGCCGCTGCTGGTGCGTTTTCCGGACATCCTGCAAGACCGTGTGCGTCGCCTGACCGGCGCTTTCGACGCGAGCATTGCCCGCCTCGACTACCAGAATCGCTACACCGCGCTGTACCCGATCAAGGTCAACCAGCAGGAGGCGGTGGTGGAAAACATCATTGCCACCGCCAATGTATCGATTGGCCTGGAGGCCGGTTCCAAGCCGGAGCTGCTGGCCGTGCTGGCGCTGGCGCCGAAAGGCGGCACCATCGTCTGCAATGGCTACAAGGACCGCGAGTTCATCCGCCTGGCGCTGATGGGGCAAAAGCTCGGCCATAACGTGTTCATCGTCATCGAGAAGGAGTCGGAGGTCCCGCTGCTGATCGAGGAGGCCGCCGAGTTGCAGGTGCTGCCGCAGATCGGTCTGCGGGTGCGGCTGTCCTCGCTGGCGTCGAGCAAGTGGGCCGATACCGGCGGCGAGAAATCCAAGTTCGGCCTGTCCGCGGCACAGATCCTCAAGGTCGTGGCGCGCCTGCAACAGGCTGGACTGGAGCAGGGAGTGCGCCTGCTGCACTTTCACATGGGTTCGCAGATCGCCAACATTGCCGATTACCGCAAGGGCTTTCGCGAGGCCATCCGCTACTACGGCGAACTGCGCGCACTCGGCCTGCCGGTCGATCACATCGATGTCGGTGGTGGACTGGGTGTCGATTACGACGGCACGCACTCACGCAATGCCAGTTCGATCAACTACGACATGGACGACTATGCGGCCACGGTGGTCGACATGCTCAAGGAGTTCTGCGACCGCCAGGATATCCCGCATCCGCATATCTTCTCGGAAAGCGGCCGGGCGATGACCGCGCACCATGCCCTGCTGGTGGTGCAGGTCACCGATGTGGAGCGCCATAACGATGCCGTGCCGCAGGTCGACCCGGCGCAGGAACTGCCCGAAGTGCTGGCCAACCTGGTCGAGCTGCTCGGCGATAGTGACCCGGAGATGGTCGCGGAAAGCTACTGGCGGGCGACGCACTACATCGAGGAAGTCGCCGCGCAATACTCTTCCGGCAAGCTCAGCCTGACCGACAAGGCCTTGGCCGAGCAGTGCTATTTTGCCATCTGCCGGCGCCTGCACAATCAGCTCAAGGCACGCCAGCGTTCCCATCGCGCGGTACTCGACGAACTCAACGACAAGCTGGCCGACAAGTACATCTGCAATTTCTCGGTGTTCCAGAGCCTGCCGGATACCTGGGCGATCGGCCAGATCCTGCCCATCCTGCCGTTGTCGCGGCTGTGCGAGGAGCCGCTGCGCCGCGCCGTGCTGCAGGATCTGACCTGCGACTCCGACGGCAAGATCCGCCAGTACGTCGACGAGCAAAGCATCGAAACCAGCCTGCCGGTGCATGAGTTGCGCGAGGGTGAGGACTACCTGTTGGGTATCTTCCTGGTAGGTGCCTACCAGGAGATCCTGGGCGACATGCACAACCTGTTCGGCGATACCGACTCGGTGAACATCTACCAGCGTGAGGATGGCAGCGTGTACCACGCCGGCATCGAAACCCACGACACTATCGAGGACATGCTGCGCTATGTGCATCTGTCGCCCGAAGAGCTGATGACGCTGTATCGCGACAAGGTGGCCGGTGCGCGACTCACGGCTCGCGAGCGTACCCAGTACCTGGATGCCCTGCGCCTGGGCCTGACCCGCTCCTCCTACCTGGCGCCCTGAGCCCCGGCCCCGAGCCGGTGACTGTGCTGTCTGGCAGGGCAGGGCGTCGCGGATTTTGCTGGGCGTGCCACGTTGCCCCAACGTGGCCTGGGCTATAGTGCCGGGGTTTTTTCTGTCTGCCCGGCCAGTGCGGGAAGCATTTCCCGCGGCGCCGGTCTCAGGCGGCTGTCGTCCTTCCTAATCCGCGCCTGCTGGAGCCCCCATGCCGAACAAGGGATTGCTTTTGGCCTTGCTGCTGAGCCTGCTCAGCGGCTGTGATTCTTCTACCTCGGAAAAAGCCAGTGTCAGTGCCGTGGCCCCGGTGGCGTCCAGTGCACCCAGTGCGCGCCAGGCAAACCGTGACCTGCCGGCGCTGGCCGAGCGCTATGCCGGCCAGGCACTGCGTCTGGCGGATGTCGCGGAAGTGCAGCGCGATGGCGCCAGCACGCTGAACCTGACCTTCAATATTCCCCTCGACCCCGAGCAGCCCTTTGCCGAGCGGCTGCACCTGGTCGACAGCGTGGCCGGCAAGGTCGATGGCGCCTGGGAGCTGAGCGACAACCTGATGGAGTTGCGCCTGCGTCCGCTGGAGCCCAAGCGCAAGCTGGTGCTTACCGTGGATGGCGGGCTGCGTGGCGTTAACGGCCAGCGCCTGGGCAAGGAGCAGGAGCATCGCCTGGAAACCCGCGATCTGCAGCCCAGCGTGGGCTTTGCCAGCCGTGGCTCGTTGCTGCCGACGCGGCTTGGCGAGGGCTTGCCGGTGATCGCGCTGAATGTGCCGCGTATCGATGTGGAATTCTTTCGGGTGCGCCAGGAGCAGCTTCCGCGCTTCGTCAGTCGCTGGGGACGCAGCAGCAGCCTCGACCTCTGGGAGTCGCGTGAACTGCTGAAGATGGCCGAGCTGGTGTATGCCGGGCGCTTCGACCTGCAGCCGGCACGCAATACCCGGGAAACGCTCTGGCTGCCGATGGCCGGTATTGAGCCGCTGCAGGAGCCGGGAGTGTACCTGGCGGTGATGCGCCGCTCCGGACAGTACGACTACAGCATGCCGGCGACCCTGTTCACCCTGAGTGACATTGGTCTGTCGGTGCATCGCAGTCGCCAGGCGCTGGATGTGTTTGCCCAGGCGCTGCAGGGCGGCAAGCCGCTGGGCAAGGTGCATCTGCAACTGCTCGACGAACAGGGCAACCAACTGGCCGAGGCCGTCAGTGATAGCCAGGGGCATGCCCAGTTGCCGCTGAGCAAGCCGGCGCGCCTGTTGCTGGCGACCCAGGATGGCCAGACCAGCCTGCTCAACCTGCAGGGCGCGGCGCTCGATCTCGCCGAGTTCGCCATTGGCGGGGCGCCGGCACTACCGCGCCAGTTCTTCGTATTCGGTCCGCGCGATCTCTATCGTCCCGGGGAAACCGTGCTGCTCAACGGCCTGCTGCGTGATCGCGATGGTCGCGCCGGCGAGGCCTCGCCGATTGCCGTGGAGCTGTGGCGTCCCGACCAGCAACTGAGCCGCAGCTTTGTCTGGCAGGCCGATGACAGTGGCCTCTATCAGTACCGCCTGCCGCTCGCCGAAGAGGCACCAACCGGCCGCTGGCAGCTGCGTTTCGATCTCGGTGATGGCCAGCAGCAACGCTATGAATTCCTGGTCGAAGACTTCCTGCCCGAGCGCCTGGCCCTGGATATCCGTGGCAGCGAGCAACCCCTGAGCCCCCAGCAGAACGCCGAGTTCCAGCTCAGCGGACGTTACCTGTACGGTGCGCCGGCTAGTGGTAACCGTGTTTCCGGGCAGCTCTTCGTGCGTCCGCTGCGCGAGGCGGTAGCCAGCCTGCCGGGTTTCCAGTTCGGTTCGCTGACCGAAAGTGAGCTGAGCCAGGACCTGGAGCTGGAAGAAACCAGCCTGGATAGCCAGGGGGAAGCACGGCTGAGTATCGATAGCCAGTGGCAGGAGGTCCGCTCGCCTGTCCAGCTGATCCTCCAGGCCAGTCTGCAGGAGTCCGGCGGCCGTCCGCTGACCCGTCGTCTGCTGCAGCCGGTCTGGCCGGCCGAGCGCCTGCCGGGGCTGCGTGCACTGTTCGATGGCGAAGAGGTGGATGCCGACAGTCAGGCTGAGTTCGAGGTGCTGCTGGCCGATGTCGCCGGCAACAAGCTGGCCAGTGACCAGCTGCGCGTGCGGCTGATCCGCGAGCAGCGCGATTACTACTGGAACCATTCCGACAGTGATGGCTGGACCCAGCGCTACAACGAGCGCTTCATCACCCTCAGCGAAGACAGCCTGAGCGTGCCCGCCGGCGGCACGGCGAAAGTCAGCGTGCCGGTGGAGTGGGGACCCTACCGCCTGGAAGTGCAGGACATGCACAGCGGCTTGGTCAGCAGCCTGCGTTTCTGGGCGGGTTACCGCTGGCAGGACAACGCCGAGGGCGGCGCGGTGCGTCCCGACCAGGTCAAGCTGGCGCTGGACAAGCCGGCCTATGCCGGTGGCGACGAGGCTCGGGTCACCCTCACCCCGCCGAGTGCCGGCAAGGGCTACCTGCTGGTCGAGTCGGCGGATGGCCCGCTGTGGTGGCAGAGCATCGAGGTGCCGGCCGAAGGCAAGACCTTCACGGTGCCGATCAGTGCCGACTGGGCACGTCATGACCTGTACCTGAGTGCGCTGGTGGTGCGTCCCGGCGAGCGCAAGGCGCAGGTCACGCCCAAGCGTGCGGTTGGCCTGCTGCACCTGCCGCTGGCCCGTGAGCAGCGCAAGCTGGCGCTCAGCGTGCAGGCGCCCGAGCGCATGCGTCCGCTGCAGCCGCTCAAGGTGCGCATCAAGGCGCAGCGTGCCGATGGCTCGCTGCCCAGTGAGGTGCGCGTGCTGCTGGCTGCGGTGGATGTCGGCATCCTCAACATCACCCAATACGCCACGCCCGATCCCTTCCAGGCCTTCTTCGGGCGCAAGGCCTACGGCCTCGACCAGCTGGACGTCTACGACCAGTTGATCGAAGTCGGTCAGGGACGTGCCGCCAGTCTGGCCTTTGGCGGTGACGCCGCGCTGGCCGGTGGCGGCAAGCGCCCGCCCACTAGCGTGACCATCGTCGCCGAGCAGAGCCAGGCGGTGCGCCTGGATGCCCAGGGCGAAGCGGAACTGAGCCTGGACATTGCCGATTTCAATGGCGAGCTGCGCCTGATGGTGCAGGCCTGGAACGACGAGGAGTACGGCATGGCTGAAGGCAAGACGCTGGTCGCCGCGCCGCTGATTGCCGAGCTGTCGATGCCGCGCTTCCTGGCCGGTGGTGACCGCAGCGAGCTGGCCCTGGATCTCAGTAACCTCAGCGGGCAGGCGCAGCAGCTGGAGGTCGAGCTGTCAGCCGATGGCCTGCTGCAACTGCTTGGCAACACGCGTCAGCGTGTCGAACTGGCGGCCGGCCAGCGCCTGACCCTGCCGCTGCAGGTGCAGGCGGGCGGTGGCTTCGGTAGTGGCACGCTGGCGGTGCGCGTCGACAACCTGCAGCTGCCCGGAGAGCCCGCCGCGCCGTTCAGCCGGCAGTGGACGCTGGGCGTGCGCCCGGCCTATGCGGCCGTGACCCGCCAGCACCTCGCGGTACTCAAGGCCGAGCAGCCCTTCGAGCTCAGCCCGGCGCAGCTGGAGGCTTTCGAGCCTGCCGGCCTGCAGGCCGTGCTGCAGTTGTCGAGCCGTCCGCCGCTCAACCTGGGCGAGCAGATTCGCGCCCTGCAAGCCTATCCCTACGGCTGCCTCGAACAGACCACCAGCGGTTTGTATCCCTCGTTGTATGCCGATGCCAAGGCCATGGCCCGCCTGGGTATCAGCGTGGAAGCGGAGTCTGAGCGGCAGCGCAAGATCGAACTGGGTATCGAACGCCTGCTCGGCATGCAGCGCCACAACGGCAGCTTTGCCCTGTGGAGCAGCGATGGCGAGGAAGAGTACTGGCTGACCGCCTATGTCACCGACTTCCTCCTGCGCGCCCGCGAGCAGGGCTTTGCCGTGCCGGCCGAGGCCCTGCAGCGCGCCAATGCGCGCCTGCTGCGCTACCTGCAGGAGCGCCAACTGATCGATCTGCACTATAGCGACAGCCTGGAACATAGCCGCTTTGCCGTGCAGGCCTATGCCGGCTATGTCCTGTCGCGCAGCCAGCAGGCACCGCTGGGCGCGCTGCGTTCGCTGTTCGAGCGGCGCAGCGATGCACGTTCCGGACTGCCGCTGGTACACCTGGCCGCGGCGCTCAAGGCGATGGGCGACGCGCCGCGTGCCGAGCAGGCGCTGCTCGCCAGCCAGGCGATTCGCCGACCGGCGCGTGACTGGCTGGGGGACTACGGCAGCGAACTGCGCGACGAAGCGCTGAGCCTAGCGCTGCGCGAGGAACATGGCCTGGGCGACGACCTGGAGCAGCGGCTGCTGCAGCTGTCGCAGCGCGCGGTACGCAGCGAGTACTGGTCGACCCAGGAGCGCAATGCGCTGTTCCTGGCCGGACGGCGTCTGCTGGATCGTCCTGAAGGCAGCTGGCAGGTCAGCTTGCAGGCCGGCGAACGGCAGCGCCAGTTCAGCCCTGCCGAAGCCGGCGTGACCTTGCAGGGCGACTGGCTGCAAGCGCCGTGGCGCCTTAGCCAGGCGGGCGAACAGGCGGTTTACCAGCAGCTCAGCCTGTCCGGTTATCCGCGTCAGGCGCCGGCGGCCGGTGGCGATACGCTGAGCATCGAACGCGAGTACTACGGCCTGGATGGCCAGCCGCTGCAGCTGGAGCAGCTGCGCAGTGGTGACCTGGTGCTGGTGCATCTGGCGGTACGTGCCGAGCAGCGCGTCCCCGATGCGCTGGTGGTCGACCTGCTGCCGGCGGGCCTGGAGCTGGAGAACCAGAATCTGGCCGGCAGCTCGGCGTCCCTGGAGGATGCCGCGAGCAACCTGCGTGACTGGCAGGAGAAGATGCAGAACGCGCGCATTCGCCACCAGGAATACCGTGCTGATCGCTACGTCGCCGCGGTGGATGTCGACAGCTACGACACCACCCACCTGCTGTACCTGGCGCGGGCGGTGACGCCGGGGCGTTATCGGGTGCCGCCGCCGCAGGTCGAATCGATGTATCGCCCGCAATGGCAGGCCGTCGGCGAGACAGCGGACTGGCTGGTGGTGAAGGGGCGCTGAGCATGGCCGGGCTCCGGTGCCGCCGGTTGCGCGCCTGCGGAGCGCCGGCATGTTGCGGCTGAAGCGCCGGCCCTGGCTGCTGGCGCCGCTCGGCCTGCTGGCCCTGCTCTGGCTGGCCGACCGGCTGTGGCCCTTGCCGCTGCCAGGCGATGACCTGGCGCGGGTGGTGCTGGCCGAGGATGGCACGCCGCTGTGGCGCTTTGCCGATCATGACGGGGTGTGGCGCTACCCGGTGACCGCGCAAGAAGTCTCACCCTATTACCTGGAAGCGCTACTCGGCTACGAGGATCGTTGGTTTTACCAGCATCCCGGAGTCAATCCGCTGGCCCTGGCGCGCGCCGCCTGGCAGAACGCGCGTGCCGGGCGCGTGCTGTCCGGCGGCAGCACCCTGTCGATGCAGGTGGCACGCCTGCTCGATCCGCATGCGCGCAGCTATGCCGGCAAGCTGCAGCAACTGTGGCGCACCCTGCAGCTGGAGTGGCACCTGTCCAAGGAAGAGATTCTCACCCTGTACCTCAACCGGGCGCCGTTCGGTGGCACCCTGCAGGGCGTGGCGGCGGCTAGCTGGGCCTACCTCGGCAAGCCGCCCAGTCAGCTGACCCGTGCCGAGGCGGCTTTGCTTGCCGTGCTGCCACAGGCGCCCAGCCGGCTGCGTCCGGATCGTCATGCGGCGCGTGCCCAGGCGGCGCGCGACAAGGTCTTGCGCCGCCTGCTGGCCAGCGGCCAGTGGCCGGCCGAGGCGGTGCGTGATGCCTTGCAGGAACAGCTGTTTCTTGCCCCGCGCCGCGAACCGCAGCTGGCGCCGTTGCTGGCGCGCCGGCTGAATCGCGGCGATACCCCCGCGCACCTGCGCACCACCCTCGATGCAGCCCTGCAGCAGCGCCTGGAGGATCTCCTGCTGGGCTGGCGCGGTCGCCTGCCGGCGCGTACCTCGGCGGCCCTGCTGGTGGTCGAGCACGACAGCATGGCGGTGCGCGCCTACCTCGGTTCGCTGGACTTCAGCGATGACCAGCGCTTCGGTCATGTCGACATGGTGCGTGCCCTGCGCTCGCCCGGCTCGACGCTCAAGCCGTTTCTCTATGGCCTGGCGCTGGACGCCGGGCTGATCCATTCCGAATCGTTGCTGCAGGATGTGCCGCGACGTTATGGCGACTACCGGCCGGGTAACTTCGCCGCCGGTTTCAGCGGTCCGGTGGCTGCCAGCACGGCGCTGTCCACCTCGCTCAACCTGCCGGCGGTGCAACTGCTGGAGGCCTATGGCGCGAAGCGCTTTGCCGGCGAGCTGCGTGCGGCCGGTCTGCCGTTGTACCTGCCGGCGGGCGCCGAACCGAACCTGGCGCTGATCCTCGGCGGTGCCGGCGCGCGCCTGGAACAGTTGGTGGGCGCCTACAGTGCCCTGGCGCGAGGCGGCATGGCCGCAGACGTGCGCCTGCAGCCGCAACAGGCGTTGCGTGAACGGCGCCTGCTCTCGCCGGGCAGTGCATGGATCGTACGGCGCATTCTCTCCGGCCAGGCACGCCCTGACCGTGATCCACGCGCGGCGCTCAGTCAGCGTGCCCCGCTGGCCTGGAAAACCGGCACCAGCTACGGCTTTCGTGATGCCTGGGCGATTGGCGTGGGGCCGCGCTACAGCATCGGTGTGTGGATCGGTCGCCCGGATGGCACGCCGGTGCAGGGGCAGTTTGGCCTGGCTTCCGCCGCGCCCTTGCTGTTGCAGGTACATGACCTGCTGGAAAACCGCGAACGCCAGCGTGGCCGAGTGGCGCCGGCCGACCCGCAGCCGGACAGCGTCGGTGTGGCGGCAATCTGCTGGCCGCTGGGCCAGGTGTTGCCGCGCCAGCATGCCGACTGTCGCCGCCAACGCTTTGCCTGGACGCTCAACGGCACCGTACCGCCGACCCTGCTGGCGGCTGACCAGCCGTTGGGGGTGGGCTTGCGCGAACACTTCTGGGTAGACGAGCAGGGCCGGCGGGTAGCGCGCCACTGTGCTGGGGCGCAGCCGGCTGAACGGTTGCTCTGGCCCGCGCCGCTGGAGCCCTGGCTGCCGCGCCGCGAACGGCGTAGTGCGCGCCTGCCGGCGCCCAGCGCGGACTGCCCGCCCAGCGCCCAGGCGCAGGCCCCCCTGAGTATCGTCGGGGTGCGCCAGGGCGATCGCCTGCGGCGCCTGCAGGCTGGCGCACTGAACCTGCAGGTCAGTGCACTGGGGGGGAGCGGGCGTTATTGGTGGTTCCTCGATGGCCAGCCGCTGGCAGTGCTCGGCGATGGCCGCGAGCAGGCGCTCAGCCTGCCGCGCCTGGGGGATTACCAGTTGAGCCTGCTCGACGACAGCGGTCAGGTCGCGTTGCTGGACTTCGAGTTGCGTGACTGAGCCGGGTAGGTAAAACACTTTGTAAAACCTTCCCCATGGCCGTCACCCATGGTCTGGCTATGATGCCCCATCTTTGGCCATTCGCTGATCGGTATGAACACCCCTGCGGAACCTCCCTGTCGTTGCTTTTTCCCTCCTCTGGCAGTGCCGTTGCGCTGTGTCTCCCTTGCAGCTGTTTGCCTAACGCCTGCTCTCGTGCAGAGTCTGACCTGGCCTGTCAGGCGGCAGGCGTGCCGGCGCCGTGACTGATTGAACCTGACCCACCGACTGGCGGTGGGCATGGGATAGCGGGCGTTGCCCGCGCTTGATGTTGTGCAGTGGCCGTGGCGCATATGTGGCGGCAGGAGAATCGCAGTGGAATTTTTTGCTCTGGGCGTGCTCATCGTCCTCAATGGTTTGTTCGCCATGTCGGAGATTGCCCTGGTGGCGGCCCGCAAGGCACGTCTGATGAAGTTGGCGGCCGAGGGTGACTCGGCCGCCGGGGTGGCGCTGAAACTGGCAGAGGACCCCACTCAGTTTCTCTCGACCGTCCAGATTGGCATCACCTCCATCGGTATCCTCAATGGCATCGTCGGCGAGGCGGTGCTGGCCGAACCCCTGGCCGCCTGGCTGCAGGGCCTGGGTATGCCGGCCAGCAGTGCCGGTATCGCGGCCACGGCGGGCGTAGTACTGGTGATCACCTATGTGTCGATCGTCATCGGCGAACTGGTGCCCAAGCGTATCGGCCAGCTCAGTCCGGAGAGCATTGCCCGCCTGGTGGCCCGGCCGATGGTTACCCTGGCGTTCCTCACCCGACCCTTCGTGCTGCTGCTGTCTTGGTCGACCCACACCCTGCTGCGGGTGCTCGGTGTACGTCAGAGCAATACCAGCGGGGTTACCGAGGAAGAGATTCACGCCATGCTTGAAGAAGGTTCGGAGGCGGGGATCATCGAGCAACACCAGCACGAGATGGTGCGCAACGTTTTCCGGCTGGATGACCGCCAGCTCGGCTCGCTGATGATCCCGCGCTCCGACCTGGTGTATGTCGACCTGCGTCAGCCGGTCGAGCAGAACATCCAGGCGATGATCGACTCCGAACACTCGCGCTTTCCGGTCTGCGATGGCGGTCTGGACAACCTGCTCGGCGTCCTGCATGCCAAACAGGCTTTTGCCAGCCTGGCCCGTGGCGAGAAGCCGGATTTCAGCCAGCAGCTGCATCCCTGCGTGTTTGTACCGGAAACCCTGACCGGCATGGAACTGCTCGAACAGTTCCGTGCCAGCGGCATGCAGATGGCCTTCGTGATCGATGAGTACGGTGAACTGGAAGGTATCGTTACCCTGCAGGATCTGCTGGAAGCGGTCACCGGCGAGTTCACGCCGAACAACGCCGAGGATGCCTGGGCGGTGCAGCGGCACGATGGCAGCTGGCTGCTGGACGGGGCTATTCCCATCCCGGAAATGAAGGATCGCCTGTTGCTCAAGCAGGTGCCGGAGGAGGACAAGGGGCGTTACCACACGGTATCCGGCATGTTCATGCTGCTCTTGGGGCGTGTGCCGCAGACCGGTGACCGGGTGGAGTGGCAGGGCTGGATGTTCGAAGTCGTCGATATGGACGGCAAACGCATCGACAAGGTGCTGGCTACGCCTGTCGAACTGCCAGGTGACGCGCCGGTCGAGTCGCCTGACGAGACGCTGCAAGCGCGCTGAGCAGACCGTTCAGGCCCTTGCCAGGCAGTTGCGGCCGTTGTGCTTGGCGGCGTACAGCGCCTGGTCGACGCGTCGGAAGAAGGCTTCGGCATCGTCATCCTGCTGCGGGTCGTAGCCACCCACGCCGATGCTGGTGGTCAGTGCCAGCGGCTGGCCATGTACCTGCAGGCCCTCGCTGGACAGGTACTGGCGCAACTGCTCGGCCTGGCTGACCGCCTGCTCCAGCGGCGTGTCGGGGAGCAGCACGGCGAATTCCTCGCCGCCCAGACGCAGCAGCAGGTCGTTGTCGCGGCGAAAATGCCGGCGCAGGCAGTCGGCGAAGCATTGCAGGCAGGCATCGCCGGTCAGGTGGCCGTGGCGGTCGTTGACCTGTTTGAAGAAGTCCAGATCAAGCAGCACCAGGCTAAGAGGGCGCAGGTGGCGGCGTGCCTGTTCGAGCAACTGGGGAAAGCGGTTGTTGAACAGATGGCGGTTACCCAGTTGGGTGAGGCTGTCGCTATGGCTGAGCTGCTGCAGGCGTGCCTGCTGCTCGAGCAGTTGCAGCTCCAGGTCAAGGGTCGTGTGGTACTCGCGGTGGCTACGGCTGAGGGCCAGCAAGAGGTAGCCGAGGTAGCAGGCCAGCGTGACCAGGCTGGCCAGTTGTTCTGCGCGGTTCAGCCAGAGGACCAGCAGGCCCGGCAGGTAGAGCAGGGTCATGGCGATGATGGCGCGGCGCTTGCGCATGGCGAAGTTGAAGGCCATGGCGGTACTGAAAGCCACCGTGCTCAGCGTAGCGATCAGGCGTGAATCGGCGAATACCGCCAGGTGCAGTGCCGCCGCGTGGGTCAGTCCCCAGGCCAGGGCGGTAGCGAAGATCAGCCGCCAGTGGCTGTCCAGCCAGTGACGCAGGCTGGCCTGGTCATGGGCGTCGGGCAGGCGGTGCAGCAGGCGCAGCAGCCACAGGCCGGCAAACAGCAGGCTCAGCAGAATGCCCGCCAGCAACAACTGGCCGGGTGCGCCGGCAAAACCCCACAGCAGCAGCCAGGCCAGCAGGTAGAACACGCCACCCAGGCGGGTGCGTACCTGGGTGTCCTGGGCTTCACGCCACAGGCGAAAAGCCTCGGGCTGGCTGGGGTGTGCTGACGGCTGCATGAGGGCTCGCGGACAACGGCTATGCGCGCATGGTGCGTCAGCGGTAAGGCTGGTGGCAAGTGGCCTGCAGAGTGCCTGCTGGTTGTGTCAGCGCAGGATCAGCAAGGGGCTTTGGCTGCTGGCCAGCAACGCGCTGGTGGTGCTGCCGAGCAAGAACTGGCGCAGCCGTGAGTGGCCGTAGGCACCCATCACCAGCAGGTCGAGCTGTTGCTCGGCCTGATAGGCAGGCAGTGCCTGTTCGACGTCGCCCTGGCGGATCGCCCAACTGACCTGGCTGGCACTGCCGGCCAGCTGGGCAGCGGCGTCCTCCAGCAGGGCGCGCTGGGTGTCGCTGGCGTTACCGACCAGCAACAGGTGGCAGGGCAGCCCTTGCAGCAGTGGGCTGGCGGCTATCCGTTGCAGGCTGTGCTGTGCGGTGGGGCTGCCGTCGTAGGCCAGCAGGTAGCTTTGTGGGGCCTTGAACTCGCCGCAGCTGACCAGGATGGGGCGCTGTACGGCACGAATTACGCTTTCCAGATGACTGCCGAGCTGCTGCAGGTGCGCGCTGCTGCGTGCGCCCTGGCGACCGATAACCAGCAGGCGCGTGTCGTCCTGCAATTCCAGCAGGTTGTCCAGCAGGTCGCCATGGCGCTGGCGCAGCTGCACCTGGGCAACGCCGTCGGTATGCACGCGGTCGCGGGCGGCTTCCAGCATCAGGCGGCCCTGCTCCATGGCCAGTCGGTGGCGCTGCTGGTCGAGCAGGGCCAGTTCATCCAGCAGATGCTCGCGACTGCCCAGGCCGATGCTTCCGCTAAAGTCGCGCTGCTGCGGGTAGCGCTGCGGATCCAGTATGTGCAACAGGGTCAGTGCCGCGTCGAGGCGCCGGCTGGCCCAGGCTGCGTAGTCGCAGACCGCCTGGCTGGCGGGGGAACCATCAATGCAGGCCAGTACGTCGCTCATCGGGAAGCTCCTTGCTCAGTGGCCGGACAGTAGGTCGCTGGGGTTGTCTTTGTCATGTACAGCAAAGCGATCGACAATGGTCGCGCTGGCAGTATTGAGGCCGATGACCTCGACTTCGGTGCCTTCGCGGCGCAGCTTGATCACCACCTTGTCCAGCGCTGCCACGGCGGTGATGTCCCAGAAGTGTGCGCGAGACAGATCGATGATCACCTTGTCGATGGCTTCCTTGAAGTCAAAGGCGGCGATGAACTTATCCGCGGAGGCGAAGAACACCTGGCCGATCACCTGGTAGGTGCGCTGGCGATCTTCGCCATCGGTTTGCGACTGGATATATAGGAAGTGGCCGATCTTGTTGGCGAAGAACAGGGCGGCCAGCAGCACGCCGACAAACACGCCATAGGCCAGGTTATGGGTGTAGACGGTCACTGCCACGGTGGCCAGCATGACGATATTGGTCGACAGCGGGAACTGCTTGAGGTTGCGGATCGAGTCCCAGCTGAAGGTACCGATCGACACCATGATCATCACCGCCACCAGGGCCGCCATGGGGATCTGGCTGACCCATTCGCTGAGGAAGACCACCATCAGCAGCAGCACCACGCCGGCGACCAGGCACGACAGACGGCCGCGGCCGCCGGATTTCACGTTGATCACCGACTGGCCAATCATGGCGCAGCCGGCCATGCCGCCGAGCAGGCCGGAGGCGATATTGGCCATGCCCTGGCCCTTGCACTCGCGGTTCTTGTCGCTTTCGGTGTCGGTCAGGTCATCGACAATGGTGGCGGTCATCATGGATTCCAGCAGGCCGACCACCGCCAGGGCTGCCGAGTAGGGGAAGATGATCGCCAGGGTTTCGAAGGTCAGCGGTACATCCGGCCAGAGGAAGATCGGCAGGGTGTCCGGCAGCTCGCCCATATCGCCCACGGTGCGGATATCCAGGCCGAAGTACATGGCCACGGCGGTCATCGACAGGATGCACAGCAGCGGCGAGGGGATGACCCTGCCCACCTTGGGCACATAGGGGAACAGGTAGATGATGGCCAGGCCTGCCGCGCACATGGCGTAGACCTGCCAGGTGACATTGGTCAGCTCCGGCAACTGGGCCATGAAGATCAGGATGGCCAGGGCGTTGACGAAGCCGGTGACCACTGAACGCGAGACGAAGCGCATCAGGCTGCCCAGGCGGAGGTAGCCCGCGCCAATCTGCAGTACCCCGGTGAGTAGCGTGGCGGCCAGCAGGTACTGCAGGCCGTGTTCCTTGACCAAGGTGACCATGACCAGTGCCATGGCGCCGGTCGCCGCGCTGATCATGCCGGGACGCCCGCCGACAAAGGCGATCACCACGGCGATGCAGAAGCTGGCATACAGACCGACCTTGGGGTCGACCCCGGCGATGATGGAAAAGGCGATGGCCTCGGGGATCAGCGCCAGGGCGACCACCAGGCCGGCGAGCACGTCGCCGCGCGTATTAAAGAACCAGGTGTTTTTCAGGCTGTGCAGCATGGCGGCGCATTCCGGGTGACGGGCCCGTGGCAGGGCGGCATGAAGAGGAACGCGGGACTGCGGCGCGGAGCCTGGCGTGTCGTGAGCGCGCCCCTGGGTTGGCAAAGGGCGCGCACCTTAGCATGCCGGGTGCCAGGCGGCTAATACGCCGGCGGGCATTCAGCCGCGCTGGATCAGCACCACGCCGGCGATCACCAGGCCCAGGCCGGCGAGTTTGCCGAGGCTCAGCGGGGCCTCGCGAAAGCCGGCCCAGCCGAAGTGATCAAGCAGCAGGGCGGCGCCGAGCTGGCCGGCGAGGATCATTGCGGTGAACAGCAGCGCGCCGATCTTCGGGCCGCTGAAGGCCGCCGTGGCGATGAAGAAGGCGCCCATCAGGCCACCCGTCCAGTGCCACCAGCTGAGCCCTTTGAACTGTCCCAGTGCGGGAAGATCACGTTGCAAGAGCACCACGGCAAGCAGGGCCAGGGTGCCGACCAGAAAGGACAGCAGGGCGGCGACCAGGCTGCTCGACAGATGACTGGCCAGCTGACCGTTGACGCCGGCCTGCAGGGGCATCAGGGCGCCGGCGAGCAGTGGCAGAAGCAGCAACCAGATACTCGGGGTAGACACAGGCAGGCTCCGAACAATGGGGCGGTGGATTATCTCAGAAGCTGTCTTTTTCGTCAGGAAAGTGCCTTGCTGAACTGGATCAGTGCGACCCGTCGGCCCAGCCAGTCCTGGCGCTCGACCAGCGCATAGGGCTGATAGCCCAGGCGCGGGTAGAGCAGCAGGCCGGCACTGTTGCCGTTGAAGCAGGATACCCGCAACTCGCGCGCCTGGTGCTGCTCGCGGGCGCGCTGCTCCATGAGGCCGACCAGATGGGCGGCGATGCCGCGTTGGCGGGCCCAGGGGGCGACCATCAGGTTGCCGAGCGCGCAGTACTCGCCGGGCTGGCATTGGTAGAAGTTGGCGAACGCCGCCGGGCGCCGGTCGAGGAGGATCAGCGTGCTGTCCTGGCGCTCGGCCATGGCGCTGGCCAACTGACTTACATCCAGCGGCCAGCGGGCGCGCGGGAAACAGTAGAAGAGCTCCTCGGCGCTTTGCGGAAACTGCACGATGGCCGGCAGGTCGGCGGCTTCGGCGGGGCGGTGCTGCAGGTCGCTGGCAGGCATGGGCGGCTTTACTGTGGCGGGTAGTGGCTGAGCAGGCGGGTCATGACCTGGCGGATTTCTGCTTCGCGTTGGCTGGGCGTGCTGCCGTCGCGCAGCGTTTTGCTCAGGCTGCCGCGCCAGACCAGCTTGCCGTCGCGGGCGTCGAACAGATCCAGTTGCAAGGTCGCCACCTGATAGTCGAGGGTGCGGGTTTCCACAGGCGCGCCCCAATAGCCCCAGGGATAGCCCCAGTAGCTGCTGGCATAGCCGCTGCTGATGTGCTGCTGGCGCTGCTCGACCACCAGGCTGGCCTGCACCTTGAGGTCGGCTGTAGGGCTTTCGCGCAGGCCGCGCTGCAGCAGTTGTTCGGCAGTGGCCTGGCGGATGCGCTGCGCGGTGAGGTCACTGCGCAGCAACGGGCTGTCCGGGCGGAACTGTACCGCTGGCTCGGCCCATTGCCAGCTCTGGTAGCGACTGAAGTCGCGCTGAGTGTCGTAGTCCTGCTCGATCGGCAGGTTCTGGCAGCCGGCCAGCAGGAGCAGGCAGGACAGCCATAGCAGGGAGCGATGCATGGAAGTTCTCCGGGGCGGGATCAGTGCGGTGGAAACGGCTGCAGGGCTTGCTCGGCGGCCGGGTAGAGCAGTGTGCTGGCCGGGCCGGTCAGGCGCTGTTCGCTGCGGCCGCGCCAGATGACCTGGCCGTTGGCTGCGTCGAGCAGTTCGACCTGTAACAGCAGAAAGCGTTCCTCGACCTCGCGGGTCAGCGGCACCTGGCCATGCACGCCACGGTAATCGCCATAGGGACCGTGAGCGTAGTGGCCGCCCAGTTGCTCAGGGTACGAGTAGTAGCGGCGTTGTTCGTCGAGCTGCGCGCGTACCAGCAGGTCGGCAGGCCGGTCTGGCTGCGCCGGGCGCAGGCCTCGCTGTTCCAGCGCGTTGGCCACGGCACTGGCCAGTTCGGCGTCCTCGGCCAGGGCCTGGCCGGCCGGCGCTTGCTGCCAGCGCCAGTGCTGGTAGCGTGCCCAGTCGCGCGGGGCGGCCGGATAGGCGCTGGCGTCGAAGCTGTTGGCGGCAGCGGCCGGTGCGGGGGGCAGTGGCAGGCTGCTGGCCTGGTAGGGGTTGTCGGACTGGCAGGCAGCCAGCAGGAGCAGCAGTGGCAGGAGTATCGCTAAGCGCGGCATGTGGAAGACTCCGCAGTGAGGATGAAGCATTGGAGCGCGAAACCGCGAAAAAGTCGCGCCCCTTTACGCGGCAGGTATCACAAGGGGCGGCACAGCCAGTGCAGGTAGCGGCCCAAACCGGCGAAGGTCGGGTGACGGCGGTAAGCCAGCTCCATTTCCAGCAGGTCGAGCAGCTCGGCACGTTGCTGGAACTCCACCGGCATGTAGTCGTGGAACACCCGTACACCGCTCTGGCTGTGGATATGCCAGTGGCCGTCGAGCAGGGCGGCCAGCTCCAGTGGGTCGAGCGGCTGCTGTGGCGTCAGGCTTTGCCCTTCGCCGGCATAGTGGGCCTTGCGCAGCTTGCGGAAATGCCCCTTGAGCAGGTTGCGGTAGACCAGCGCGTCCTTGTTGTAGAAGGCCAGCGACAACCAGCCATCGGCGCGGGTCAGCTGGTGCAGTACGGGCAGAATGGCCGCAGGTTCGGCCAGCCATTCCAGCACCGCATGGCAGAGCACCAGGTCGTAGGGCTGCTGCAGCTGGCCGGGCAAGTCCTGCCAGGGGGCCTGGATGAACTCGGCACGCTGCCCGGCGTCGGCAAAGCGCTGGCGCGCCCCGTCGAGCATCGGCGCGGAGGGTTCGGCGAGCGTCACCTGGTGGCCATGCTCGGCCAGCCACAGGCTCATGTGGCCGAGCCCGGCGCCGATGTCGAGGACCCGCAGCGGGCGTTGTGGCAGGACTTCCTTGAGATCGGCCTGCAGCACGGCGAGGCGGATGGCCCCCTTGGCGCCGCCATAGATCTTTTCTGCAAAGCGGCTGGCCAGCTGGTCGAAGTGGCGATCATGCATGGGCAGGTGCTCCGAGAAAGCGTCGCTCGTTGTCAGCCAGCTTGTCCTGTAGCACCTGCGGCAGGTCCAGGCCGAGTTCGCTGCTGAGCAGCAGCAGGTAGAAGATCACGTCGGCTACCTCAGCGCCGGCCTGGTGGCGCTGGGTTTCATCCAGCTGGCGGGATTGCGCTTCGCTGAGCCACTGGAAGACTTCCAACAGCTCGGCCATTTCCACGCTGGCGGCCATGGCCAGGTTCTTCGGGCTGTGCAGCGGCGCCCAGGCATTGTGGTCGCGGATCGCGTGCAGACGGGCAAGCAGGTCGGTGAAAGGCATGGCGGGCTCCCGGAATGGCCCGCCATTGTAGCGGTTGTGCGGGGTTACCGCGCCAGGCGCTGCAGGCTTGTCCAGCGTTGGCTCAGGCTGTAGCGCTGCTGTTCGTCTCGTTGTACCTGGCCGAGCGCACAGTGCGGGTCGTGGGTGAAGAACAGCCGCCCGCCGCAGGCCGCCAGGCTGTCGAGCAGGCGCTCCTTCTCTTCGATCAGGCCTTCCGGGAAACGGTCGTAGCCCATGGTGATCGGCAAGTGCACCCAGGGTGCGCCGGGCACCAGGTCGCCGGCGAACACCACCGGGCCATCCGGCATGCTCACCTCGGGGAGCATCTGCCCCGGGGTATGCCCGTCGCTCCAGTGCATGCGCCAGCCCTGGCCCAGTACATGCTGTTCGTCACCGGGTTCGAGGAGCACCAGGCGCTCGCTTTGCTCAAGCAGTTGCAGCAGTTCGGGAATGAACGAGGCGCGGTCACGCGGGTGCGGATTGCCGGCGCGTAGCCAGTGGCGACGACTGGTGATGAAGCGCGCGCGCGGGAACAGCAGGCGCGCCGGCTGGCCTTCGGCCCAGGGGGCGAGCAGCCCGCCGGCATGGTCGAAATGCAGGTGGGTGAGGATCACCAGGTCGATGTCGGCATCGCTCAGGCCCAGCTCGGCCAGGCTGTCGAGCAGCACATGGCGGCTTTCCTGTACGCCATAGCGTTGCTTCATCTGCGGGCTGAAGAAGGCGCCGATACCGGTTTCGATGAGGATATTGCGCCCCGGCTCCTGGACCAGCAGGGCGCGACAGCCCAGGTCGATGCGGTTGTCCTCGTCGGCGGGCATCCAGCGTTGCCAGAGTGCCTTGGGGGCATTGCCGAACATGGCGCCGCCGTCGAGTTTCTGGCTGTTGCCGGTAAGGCTGGAGAGAGTACGCATGTCAGTATCCTGGCCGGCGTGGCCGTTGCAGCAGAGGGATAAAAAGGACGCAGCGGCCGCAGCCGCCACGCCAACGCTCAAGCGTGTGGCAGGCGGCCATGGCCTCCTGCCGGAATAAAAAAGCGGGGCGCCGTGGGCCGGACGCCCCCAAGGGTTGCAGCGGTCGAACGGGTTACTCGGCTTCCGCGCTCTTCTTCAGGCGGTCACCGGGCATGGTGAACTTCAGCAGGTGGGTGCGTTCGATCATGATGTACAGCGCAGCCCCGGCCGCCAGGCCCCAGCCAGCGCCATACACGGCGAGGACAACGCCCATGGTCCCGGCGATGCCGCGCTCGGTGTTGTCATTGAGTTGCTCGAAACCGACCATCAGGCAGATATAGCCGGTGAGGATCAGGGTCAGCGACAGGGCGATCGGCAGTACCGGCTGGAAGAAACTGACCAGCGGCAGGAGGAACAGCGCGATGAAGCCGGTGATCCAGAAGGTGCCAGCGCCGCTGTAGATCGAGTCCATGGCCTTGCGCCCATACTTGTAACGCTCGGCCATGGTCGCAGCCACGGCAGTCCACAGCGGACCGGCCAGGCCCGGGTAGGGGGCGAAGAAGGCGTGCAGGGCGTTGCGGATGGCGGTAACCAGGTGGATGCGGTCGACGTTGTTGTCGATTTTCTCGTCGGTGCGCAGCTCATCGGCACGCTGCATCAGCGACTGGCCGACGATGATGTCACCAAAGGCGATGACATAGGCGATGACCGCTGTGGGCACGGCCAGCAGGAAGATATCCAGGCTGGGGAAGCCGACGTTGAACGGCAGATAGTTCCACATCTCGCCGAAGGCCGGCGCGGTGATCCCCCATTTGATGTCGGGCATCTTGTATTCGCCCACGCCGATGCCGATGAAGATGGCGATCAGCATGCCCGGCACCATGCCGTAGTTGACCACCTTGCGGGCCAGCGGCAGGCGTTCGGTCAGGCCTTTGAAGGACACCGAAAACATCAGGTAGAGGCAGATCAGGCTGCCGGCGACCAGCGAGATGGGCGTGTTGGCCAGGCGACCGCCGGCGTCGATCTCGCCGATCAGCGCGGCGATACCGGCGCCGATGATGATGCCGCCCTTCATGGAGTTGGGGAACAGGCGCACCAGGGTGCTGCCCAGGCGGGTGATGCCGAGGAACAGGAAGATCACGAAGACCAGGAACTGCAGGGCGAACAACGCCTGGATGGCCTCCGGGCCGGGTTCGAACTTGCCGAGGAACAGCAGCACCACCGGGATGCCCGGGGTGATCCAGCCGGGTACCAGGGGTACACCGAGCAGGGCCGGCAGCATGAAGCCGACGCCGCAGACCACTACGTAAGCCAGCGCCACGTCATAGGGCAGGCCGAGGTATTTTTCCAAGAGAGGGATCATTGCCAGGCTGACCACGAACATGATCAGCGCCTGGAGCATTTCCGCGGTTTCCCAGCGGTAGTGCACGAACGGCAGGCGGACCTTGAACGGGCCGGCCTTCCAGAACGGCTGTTCGTCGCCGTCTTTACGGTGGATCAGTTGCATAGGGGTTCTCCGTTGGCCCGAGGGCCCTTCTTGTTGTTGTACAAACGGTGTCGCAGGCGGCCGGTTCGCCTGGGTGAACCGGCCGCGCCTGGTGAGTGGTCAGAGCGCCTTGGCCATGTCACGCAGCACGAACTTCTGGATCTTCCCGGTGCTGGTCTTGGGCAGTTGGGTGAAGACGATGGTCTTGGGCACCTTGAAGCCGGCCAGGTGCTCGCGGCAGAAGTGGATGATGTCGCTGTCGCGTACATCCTGGCGGTCGGCCTTGAGGGTGATGAAGGCGCAGGGCGTCTCGCCCCATTTCTCGTCAGGGCGCGCTACCACGGCCGCTTCGAGTACTGCCGGGTGACGGTAGAGCACGCCTTCCAGCTCGATGGTGGAGATGTTCTCGCCTCCGGAAATGATGATGTCCTTGAGGCGGTCGCGGATTTCCACGTAGCCGTTGGGATGGCAGACGGCCAGGTCGCCGGTGTGGAACCAGCCGCCGGCGAAGGCCTCTTCGGTGGCACTGGGGTTCTTCAGGTAGCCCTTCATCACGGTGTTGCCGCGCATGAAGATCTCGCCGATGGTCTGTCCGTCACGCGGCACCGGCTCCAGGGTCTTGGGATCGCCGACCATTACCCCTTCCAGGGTCGGGTAGCGCACGCCCTGACGGGCCTTGAGCACGGCGCGTTCATCCAGTGGCAGGGCGTCCCACTCGGCATGCCAGGCGCACAGGGTGACCGGGCCGTAGACTTCGGTGAGGCCATAGACATGGGTAACCTGGATGCCCATTTCCTCGACGGCACCGATGACCTTGGCGGGTGGCGCGGCGCCGGCGACCATGGCCTTGACCGGGTGGTCGATGGCTGCCTTGGCTTCCGGCGGCATGTTGACCAGCGCATTGAGCACGATGGGCGCGCCACACAGGTGGGTGACCTGCTCGTCGCGGATCAGGTTGAGTACCTTCTGCGGATCGACCCGGCGCAGGAATACATGCACACCGGCCAGCGCGGTGACCGTCCAGGGGTAGCACCAGCCGTTGCAGTGGAACATCGGCAGGGTCCACAGGTACACCGGATGGTTGCCCATGGCCCAGGTCATCTGGTTGCCCAGGGCATTCAGGTAGGCGCCACGATGGTGATAGACCACGCCTTTGGGGTTGCCGGTGGTGCCGGAGGTGTAGTTCAGGCTGATGGCGTCCCATTCGTTGTCCGACCACTGCCAGGCAAACTGCGGATCGCCTTCGGCGAGGAAGGCTTCGTAATCCAGATCGCTGGCGGCCTGGCCTTCGCCGTATTCCGGATCATCGACATCGATCACCAGCGGCGGATGGTCGAGCATGCCGACGGCGGCGTGGATCACGTCAAAGAACTCTCGGTCGGTGATCAGCACCTTGGCTTCGCCATGCTGCAGCATGAAGGCGATGGCCTCGGCATCCAGGCGCACGTTGAGGGTGTTGAGTACCGCGCCGATCATCGGCACGCCGAAGTGCGCTTCAAGCATGGCCGGGATATTCGGCAGCATTACCGCCACGGTGTCGCCCTTGCCGATGCCGCGTCCGGCCAGGGCCGAGGCCAGGCGCCGGCAGCGCGCGTAGGTTTCTGCCCAGGTGCGGCGGATCGAGCCGTGCACCACCGCGGGGTAGTCGGGGTACACCGCTGCGGTGCGTTCGATGAAGCTCAGCGGGCTGAGGGCGATGTGGTTGACGGGCGCGCGTTCAAGGCCCTGTTCATAGATCGACATGCGGCTGACACCTTTGGCGAATTGTTAGCTCTGGTTATTCCGGTAGTCTCTAGCGGATACCGGGAGATCACGGGTTTGCTTTATAGAATTTGCCCGGTGAATATGGAATCTATACCAAGGTTGTATAGGTGAATTGCTATATGGTGTTGGCATGACTGCACAGCATGATTTTGCTGCCCTGGCCCTGCAGGGCTGGCTGGCCAGCCTGCGCGAGCAACTGCCCCTGGCGGCGCAGGGCGAGGCCTTGCGTCGCGCCCTGCTCAGTGCGCCCGGGGTGCGCCAGGCGGGCTACCTGGCCTGGCAGGCCAGCAGTGGCATCTATGCCCAGCAGGATGGCGGCCCGGCCCTGCCACCCGGACAGGGTGATCCGCTGCAGGCCAGCGACCTGGCGTTGCACCAGCTGCTGGCCGAGCAGCCTTGCCTGAGCCTGCAACAGGTCCGCCAGCTACCCTGCTGGCTGGCCGGGCGCTTGCGTCGTGCCGCGCTTAGCCAGGGCTGGGTGCTGGCGCTGAGCTGGCAGGCAGATGGCGCCGGGCTGCTCCTGGTGGAGTGCGCGGAAGAGCTGGAGAGCGCCTGGCTGGCCTGGCTGCAGCCGCTATTGAAGCAGTTGGCCAGTCTGGCGGGTGGGCAGCCAGCCAGCAGCCCGTTGCTGGTCAATGACCCGCAGCCCGCGCTGTTGCTGGATGCCGGCGGCCGGCCGCTGGCTTGCAACCCGGCCTTGCTGCGCCTGCTGGGCGAGCGGCCGTTTGCCGACTATGCGCAACTGCTGCCGGTCAATCATGCCGCCTTGCGGCGCGCCTGCTTGCAGCAGCAGCGTGCCATCGATGCGGTGGAGGCGCAGGATGGCGAGCGTAGCCTGGTCTGGTGCTTTATCCCCGAGCCGGCCGAAGGGCGTGTGCTGGCCCGTTGCCGGGAGGCCAGCGAGGAGTTGCGCAGTGCCCGCGAGGCGGCCCAGGCGCGTCGTCTGTACCGGTTGATCACCGAGAACACCACCGACCTGATTTCCCGGCATACCCCGGACGGACGCTTTCTGGATGCCTCGCCAGCCAGTTGGACCTTGCTGGGTTACTGGCCGGAGCAGTTGCGTGGCAGCTCGGTGCGGCGCCTGTTGCACCGCCAGGATCGTCGCCTGCTGCGCCTGGCGGCCCAGGCGCTGGAACAGGATGGCTACCACACCATGACCATGCGCCTGCGCCATCGCCAGGGGCATTATCTGTGGTTCGAAACGGCCAGCCGGGCGATTCGCGAAACCTACACCGGGGCGGTGGTCGAGGTGGTCAGTGTGTCGCGGGATATCACCCTGCGCGTGCAGGCCGAAGAAAACCGCAGGCGCCTGGCCGAGGTGGTCGAGGCCAATACCGATCTGGTGCTGTTTATCGACGCAGCCGGCCAGCTCAGTTACCTCAACCCGGCGGCGCGGCGTGCCCTCGGCCTGGCCCCCGGGGCGGTACTGCCGGCGCTGTGTGAGCTGTTGGCACCGGCGGTGCTGCAGCAGTTGCACGGCAGTGGCCGGCAACTGGCCGAACGCGACGGCGTGTGGAGCAGCGAAGGACAGTTGCGCGCAGCCAGTGGTGCCAGCCTGCCGGTCTCGCTGGTGTTGCTGGCACACCGTGCGGCGGGCGGGGAGCGCTACTACTCGCTGATTGCCCGGGACATGACCGAACGCGAGCTGCGCGAGGCGCAACAGCGTCGTCACCAGGACGAACTGGCGCACACCGCGCGGCTGGTCAGCCTGGGTGAGCTGGCTTCCGGGATCGCCCATGAAATCAACCAGCCGCTGGCAGCCGTGGTCAACTACGCGAGTGCCAGCCAGCGTTACTTGCAAAGCCTGGGGGACAATCCGCAGGCTGCTGAACGCGTGGCCCAGGGGCTGGCGCGGATCACCGAGCAGGCCAACCATGCCTCCGAGGTGATCCGCCGTCTGCGCGCGTTCCTGCGCAAGGGCCAGCGGCGCATGCAGGCCCTGCAACCGGCCGAGCTGATCCATGAGGCGGTGCTGCTCTGCCAGTGGCAGGCCGGCAACAGCCAGATCAGCATCATCGAACAGGCCGAAGGGGCGCTGGGCTGCGTGTATGCCGACCGCGTGCTGCTCGAGCAGGTGCTGCTCAATCTGCTGCGCAATGCCATCGATGCCAACCGCGAGCACTGTGCCGGCCAGCCTTCGCAGATCGTCATCAGTGCGCGGGTGGAGCAGGGCAGCCTGTGCATGCGTGTCGAGGACCAGGGGCCGGGGGTGCCGGCCGAGGCGCTGGAGCACCTGTTTACGCCGTTCTACACCAGCAAGGCGGAAGGCCTGGGGCTGGGCCTGTCGATGAGTCGCAGTATCATCGAAGGCTTTGGTGGCTCGCTGGAGGCACGCCCAGGCGTTAGTGCCGGGCTGTGCCTGGAGTGCCGCCTGCCGCTGGTTCGCCAGGACCACGAACAATGACAAGAAGCCAGGAACACAGCGCATGAATCAGCAGGAACAACGCGTCTACGTGGTGGATGATGACCAGGGCATGCTCGACTCCACCGTCTGGTTGCTGGAGTCGGTCGGCCTGCGCGCGCTGCCATTCACCAGCGGCCAGGCCTTTCTGGCCGCCTGTGACGACCAGTTGCCGGCCTGCGTATTGCTCGATGTGCGCATGCCGGGCATGGGCGGGCTGCACGTGCAGGAAGCACTGCGCCAGCGCGGTCTGAACCTGCCGGTCATTTTCGTTAGCGGGCATGCCGATGTGCCCATCGTGGTACGAGCCTTCAAGGCCGGCGCGGTGGACTTCATCGAGAAACCCTACAACGAGCAACTACTCCTCGACAGCGTGCAACAGGCGCTGGCCAGTCGCGCGCGCCCCGCGGGCGGCGGCGATGCACGGCTGGCCGAGGTGCAGGTGCGCCTGGACAGCCTCACTCCGCGTGAGCGCGATGTGTTGCTGCCGCTGGTGCGCGGTTACACCAATCGCGAAGTGGCCGAGCAACTGCAGATCAGCGTGAAGACCGTGGATCTGTACCGTTCGCGGGTCATGAAGCGCATGCAGGCGGAAAGCCTGCCAGAACTGGTGGGCATGGCGATTGCCGCCGGCCTGCTTGATCCGCTGGCCGTGCGTGACTAGGGCGGTTACTCACCGCGCTCGGCGGGCTTGAACTGGGCCAGGGCCTGGGCCATCAGCGCCTGTTCCAGACGCTCCGGCTGGTCGGGGCGGGCAAACAGGTAGCCCTGGAACAGCGTGCAGCCGGCCTCGACCAATGCCTGGTGCTGGGCACAGCTTTCCACGCCTTCGGCGACCACCTGCAGGTCCAGGCTACGGCCCAGGGCGAGGATGGTGCGCACGATGGCGGCATCATTGGGGTCGTCGAGCAGGTCGTGGATGAAACTGCGGTCGATCTTCAGGCGCGCCAGCGGCAGGCGCTTGAGGTAGCTGAGCGAGGAAAAGCCGGTGCCAAAGTCATCCAGGGTAAAGGCAACGCCATGCTGACGCAGGCGTTGCATGCGCTCGATCAGTCGCTCGGTGTCCTCCGCCAACAGGCTTTCCGTCAGCTCCAGTTCCAGGCCGGCGGCATGTGCGCCGCTGTGCTGCAGGCAGTCGAGCACTTCCTCGACAAACGCCTCATGGTGCAGTTGCGGCATGCTTACGTTGACCGCCAGGCGCAGGTGCGCCAGTTCCGGGCGTGCCTGCCAGCTGGCCAGGCGTTGGCAGGCCTGTTGCAGTAGATAGCGGCCCAGTGGGCGGATCAGCCCGGTGCTTTCCGCCAGCGGGATGAAGGCGCCGGGAGCTACCAGCCCCTGCTGCGGGTGCTGCCAGCGCGCCAGGGCTTCGGCGCCGACCACCCGACCTTGCACATCGACCTGCGCCTGGTAGTGCAGGATGAACTCGCCCGCGGCCAGGCCGCGGCGCATGTCGGCTTCCAGCTGGGTGCGGGCGAGCAGCTGGGCCTGCATGTGCGGATTGAAAAAGCGCAGGGTGTTGCGCCCGCCGGACTTGGCTTCATACATCGCCAGGTCGGCACGCTTGAGCAGGTCTTCCGGATTGCCGGCGGCATCCGAGAACAGCGCGATGCCGATGCTTGCTCCGCTGCTGCGTGGCTGGCCGAGTAATTCGTAAGGCTGACTGAGGGTGCCAAGCAGCTTGTTGGCCACCGTGCCGATTTCCGCCAGGGCCCGACTGCGTTCGCGCGGCAGGTTTTCCAGCATCAGCACGAACTCATCGCCGCCCAGGCGTGCCAGGGTATCGCCCTGGCGCAGACAGCTACTCAGGCGCTGGGCGACCTGCATCAGCAGCTGATCGCCAACCGCGTGGCCGAGGGTGTCGTTGATGTTCTTGAAGTGGTCCAGATCGATGAACAGCAGGGCGCCTTCCAGGCCGCTGCGCTGTTGCTGGGCCAGGGCGTGCTGCAGTCGTTCCTGCAGCAGGCGGCGGTTGGGCAGCCCGGTGAGCGAGTCGTAGAACGCCAGGCGGTGAATCTGCGCCTGGTTCTGCTTGTGCTCGCTGATATCGGTGGAGATGCCACACAGACCGATGACCTCGCCCTGGGCATTGCGCAAGGGCAGCTTGACCGTCAGGTAGACATGCACCCGGCTGTCGCCGGGCATGCAGAGGTTTTCTTCCAGCTCGATGCGCTGGCCATCGAGCAGAACACGGCGGTCGTTGTCGCGCAGCTGGGCTACGGTATGGCTGTCGAAGAACGCGCTGTCATCCAGGCCGAGGATCGTCGCCTGCGGCATGCCGTAGAGTTCGGCGATCTTGCGGTTGGCGTACTGGTAGCGCCCCTGGCGATCCTTGATGTAGATGCAGGCTTCGACGGTGTCGAGAATGGTGTTCAGGCGCTCTTCGCTGGCCTGTAGGTGGCGGGTCTTCTCCCTGACCTGCTGGCGCAGCCAGGCACTGGCCGCCAGGCTGACCAGCAGCAGTGCGGCGAGGCTGGCCAGCAGCCACCACAGCAGCGGCGGGATGAGCGGCTGCGCCGTGCTGCCGGTCCAGCGTTGCAGGATGCGTGTGTACGGCGAGTCCTCCATTGCCTGCCACTGGCGCAGGCGGGCTTCGATAGCGTTGAGCACGCCGGCCTGGCGCCCCTTGGCGCTGGCATAGAACAGGCGGGCCGGCATGAACATGATCGGCGTGCTGTGCAGCTGATAGTCACGTGCCTGGTAGTTGCCGTACTGGAAGTTGGCCACTGCGGCATCCACCTGCCCATCGCGGGCCAGGTTGAAGCCTTCCTGCAGGCTGGCTACCGGCACCAGTTCAGCCTGTACGGCGAAGGCGGCCAGTTGCTCGGCCAGATAATGCTGCTGCACCGAGCCTTGCAGTACGGCGATGCGCGCGCCCTGCAGGTCGAGCAGTGACTGCGCAGCCTGGCTCTTGCGGCTATACAGCTGCGACCAGCTGTAGAGTACCGGGGTGGCATGGAAGTCCATGACGCGACTGCGTTCTTCACTCCAGGCCACATCCGGCATCAGGTCGATGCGTCCGTCCTGCAAGGCCTGCAGGCATTCCTGCCACTGACAAGGCACGTGGTGCAGTTGCCAGCCTTCGGCCTGGGCGATTTCCTCGAGTAGCTCGCCGAAGATGCCGCCCAGGGGGTGCTGGGCGTTGCTGATGACCTTGGGCGGGTTGTCATAGCTGCCCACGCGCAGCTGGAGTTGCGCCAGGAGCGGCGCAGGCAGACCCAGCAGCAGGCAGCAAAGACAGGCGTTAAACAGGCGCGGCAGCATGGCTCGAGACTCTCCAGTGGGTGTCTCAACTGTAGATGCTGGCTGGCGTTTTGCCTGTTTCAGGCGCTGCTGTCGCTGCCTTCCGCACTGTCGAGATTGTCGCCAGTGAATGCGCCCAGGCATTGCAGGCGATGGCTGCCAAGCCGCCAGCAATCCTCGCCAGGGTCATACTGTGCCGCGGCCAGCTCGGCCTGGTTGAACTGCCAGTGGCGTGCCTGGCTGCCATCCTGGCAGTCAATGCGCAGGGCCGGTTCGCCGCTTGGCGCGTAGTGGAACTGCCAGGCGTGCAGGTCGTCGATCAACAACAGGTCGGCGCCTTGCAGGGCTTCGCAGAGGGTCATGGGCATGCTCGGGCAGGCTCCGTGTAAAGGGGGCGCGATTGTAACCGCTGTGGCCGGCTCAGCGCCCCAGGCGACGCAACTCCGCCGACTCGACGATGCGCAGGCCGTCGCCCTGCTCCAGGGCCAGGCGCCAGAGCGCGCGGGCCAATACGCTGGCCTCGATGGCTTGCAGGTTGCCGGGCAGGTAGCGCAGCAGTGGCGCAGCCAGGCGTTCGGCCAGGCGCGGGCGGGCGCGCTCGCCGATCAGTAGCGAGGGGCGTACCAGGGTCAGCTGTGGCCAGCCCTGCTGGCTGAGCGCCTGTTCCACCTCGCCCTTGACCCGGTTGTAGAGCAGGCGTGAACCGGCATTGGCGCCCAGCGCACTGATCACCAGCAAATGGCGAACGCCCAGCGCACGGGCGCGTTCGGCAAATCCCAGTACCAGGGCTTTTTCCAGTGTCTGAAAGGTCTGGCTGTTGCCGGCATCGTGCAGCGTGCTGCCCAAGCAGCAGAATGCGCTATCGAAAGGGCCTTGCAGCTGGGGCAGCAGGTCGAGCAGTTCACCTTGCGGGTTGCTCAGGCGTGGGTGTTCGGTGAGCGTGCGTCGGCTGGGTGCGACGACCTGGGTTACCGTTGGCTCGCTGAGCAGGCGATCCAGCAGGTGGCTGCCGCACAGCCCGCTGGCGCCGGCCAGCAGGATACGTTGGGGGGTGGGTTGCATGAAGGGGGCTCCGCCAGTCCGATGCCCTCAGTGTGGCATGTCCGAAGGGACTGTGGGTATGGCAGGGCGCCCGCCTGGGGCTGCCCGTCCAGAACGGTTGGATTCAGGTCCACTCGGTGAGCTTTTGGCCCTGCTTGTCGGTGAAAGCGCCGATGATGATCATGATCCAGTCGATCAGTGCCCAGATACCCAGGCCGCCGAGGGTCAGTAGTTGCAGGATGCCGGTGCCGATCTTGCCGACGTAGAAACGGTGGGCGCCGAAGCAGCCGAGGAAGAAGCACAGCAGGAAGGCCGGCAGAATGCGTTTTTCGCTCATCATCTGTCCTTGGATGAATATCAAGAAGGTAAATGGCCGCGCCGAAGCGCGGCACAGGCTAGCTTAAACGAAGCACAGGGTGAGCGGTTCGGCGACGTAGGCCGGCTTGGCCTCGCCTTCGATCTCCAGCACGGTGCGGGCCTTGAGCAGCCACTGGCCGGGATTTTTTTCCTGGGCGTCGAGCAGGGTCAGGCCGAGGCGAACGCGCGCGCCGACCTTGACCGGCTGAATGAAGCGTACGCTGTCCAGGCCGTAGTTGACGGCCATCTTCAGGCCCTTGGGCAGCGGCATCAGGCCTTCCATGAGCTTGGGGATCAAAGACAGCGAGAGGAAGCCGTGGGCGATGGTGCAGCCGAAGGGGGTAAGTTTGGCCTTTTCCGGATCGACGTGGATGAACTGATGGTCACCGGTGCATTCGGCGAACTGGTTGACACGTTCCTGATCGATCTGAATCCAGTCGGAGAATCCAAGGTCCTTGCCCACGCAGGCAAGCAGTTCCTCGAGAGTAACGTATGGCATAGCGTCTCCTGGGGTGGTGCTGTTTGTTGTTTTTGTCTGGCGCGTCACTGCGCCTTTGCGCTAACAAATGCCAGTGCGCTGGGCTGAGGTCAAGCATTTGTTTGTGCGGCCATGGTCGCTAGGCGAGAAGCTGACCGAACGGCCTATAATGGCGTTTTAGAGCGTGGCGCCCGGTTGAACGGGTTGCCCGAAGAGGAGGATGGTGCCGATGCTGTTGCGCGGTCTGACCACACTGGTGCTGTTTCAGTTGCTGGGCAGCATGCTCAGCGCGCTGCTGTTGCCGATGTTGCCCGGAGCGATTCTGGGCATGCTGCTGCTGTTCGTTTTTCTCATGCTGCGCCGCGAAGTGGGCGAGCCGCTGAGCGTGGCGGCCAACAGCCTGTTGCGCTACCTGCCGTTGCTGCTGGTGCCGCCCGCGGTCGGGGTGATGGTCTACGCGGCGGCGATCTGGGCTGATGCCTGGGCGATTGTCGGGGCGTTGGTCGTGTCGTTGCTGCTGTCGCTGCTGTTCTGTGGCTGGCTGATGCAGCGCCTGATCGAGCGCCAGCAACAGGAGAAGCACGATGTTTGACGGCCAGGCGGCGTTGCGTGCATTGATTGATCATCCGCTGTTCTGTTTCGCACTGACCCTGGCAGCCTACCAGCTGGCCCTGGCGCTGTATGAGCGCACGCGCTGGGTGGTCATGCAGCCGGTGCTGCTGGCCATGCTCATGGTGATTCCGGTGTTGCTGCTGTGCGATATCGATTTTGCCCGTTATCGCGATGGCACCCAGTTGCTCAGCCTGTTTCTCGGCCCGGCCACTGTCGCCCTGGCGGTGCCGCTGTATCTCAACCTGCGGCGGATTCGCCAGTTATTCTGGCCGGTTGTGCTGACCCTGGCGATTGGCGGGCTGTTCGCCACCCTGGCAGGCGTAGGGCTGGCGTGGTGGTTCGGTGCCGATGAGATGGTGCTGATGACGCTGCTACCCAAGTCGGTGACGTCGCCCATCGCCATGCTGGTGGCCGAGCAGATTGGTGGCGTGGCGGCACTGGCGGCAGTGTTCGTGCTGATCACCGGGGTGCTCGGGGCGATCTTCGGCCCGCCCCTGCTGAGCTGGATCGGTGTGCGCCATCCGGCTGCGCGGGGCATGGCGCTGGGCATTACCGCGCACGCGGTAGGCACTGCCCAGGCCCTGCAGGAAAGCGAGGAGACCGGGGCGTTTTCCGCGCTGGCGATGAGCGTGCTGGGGGCGGCTACGGCCATTCTCCTGCCGCTGGCGGTACTCTTCTTGCGTTGACCGGGTGAGGTGCCAGCATGCTTCAGTCGTTAGCGCTGTTCCCTCTGCAGACCGTGCTGTTTCCGGGCTGTCTGCTCGACCTGCAGCTGTTCGAGCCGCGTTATCTGGACATGCTCAGCCGCTGCCTGCGCCAGGGCAGTGGCTTTGGCGTGGTGGCGCTGCTGGAAGGGGGTGAAGTGGGCGCGTCGGCCCGGCGTCTGTCGGCCCTGGGCTGCGAGGCCGAGGTGTGCGACTGGCAGCAGTTACCCAACGGCCTGCTGGGGGTAAGGGTACGCGGCGCACGGCGCTTTCGTCTGCATGACTGGCAGGCGCAGCCCGATCAATTGCTGCTGGGCGACATCGACTGGCTGGCCGAGCAGGCAGATGTCGCGCTGCAGGCCGAGCACGAGGAGTTGTTGCTGCTGCGTGAAGCGCTAGCCTGTCATCCGCAGGTCGCTGATCTGCTGGCAGAGCGCCGCCCGCGTGGGCTGCAGGCGCTGACCTGGGAGCTGGCCTACCTGCTGCCGCTGCAGCGTGATGAAAAGCTGCGCCTGCTCGCCCAGGACGATCCGTGCGCGCGCTGTACGCAGTTGCGCGAACTGCTCGAACAGTTGCAGGGCTGATTCAGTAGCGATAGCGCAGCACGGCGGCGTCCAGCTGCCAACTGGCCAGGCCAGCCAGTACGACCAGCAGCAACGGCAGCAGGCCAAGCCACAAGCGGCGCGGCAAGGCGGGCAGGCGTTGTTGCTGTTGCATCAGGTATAGCCCGCCGGCACAGCAGAACATGGCCAGCAGCGCGCCGGCGAGGATGTCGCTGGGCCAGTGTACGCCCAGGTACAGGCGTGACAGCGCGATGGCTGTGGCGGGTAGCGCCGCGATCGCCAGCCAGGTCAGGCGCAGGCGGGCCGGCTGGCCGCGTCCGGCCAGAACCCCCAACACCAGGCACAAGGCGAAGGCCGCGGCGCTATGGCCGCTGGGCATGCTGTGAGTTTCCAGAGCCTGTTGCAGTACATCCGGGCGGCTGCGCGCCAGTAACAGCTTCAGGCCGGCATTGCTCAGCGCGCAGCCAATCAGCACGATGGCCGCCCACAGAGCGGCCTGGCGCTGGCGTGCCGCCGTCAGCAGTGCGACCAGCAGCAGGCCGGCCAGCAACTGGCTGCGCAGGTCGCCCAGGCGCGTTAGCCAGACCATCCAGCTGTCCAGCCAGGGTTGGCGCAGGCTTTGTACCAGGTGCATCAGTCCGCGGTCGAAATCCTCCAGCCATGGCCAACCCAGGAGCAGGCCGAGCAGGCCGGCCAGGGCCAGCAGGGCACAGAGCAGGCTGGCCTGGCGCCGTTCGCGCAGGCTGGCCTGGGCGGCGATCAGCAGCAAGCCCAGTAGACCCAGCGCGAGCAGGCCGGCCTGTTGCCAGAAGCTGCTGCTCAACGGCAGGCGCAAGGCAGCGCCGGTGGCCCAGCCGGGTAGCAGGTAGGCCACGGCCCAGCCGGCCGAGGCCAGCAGGCTGATGGCCAGGAACTGGCCGGCGGGCAGGCGCAGCATGCCGGCGGTCATGGGTAGCAGCGGGCGCAGCGGGCCGATGAAGCGGCCGACCAGCAGGCTGGCCATGCCGTAGCGCTGCATGTACTGCTCGGCGCTCTGCAGCGCTTGCGGATGATCGCGCAGCCAGGGCAGGCGCTGGAGGCGTGCCTGGCAGCTGCGCCCCAGGGCGTAGGACAGCAGATCGCCACACAGCGCGCCCGCCCAGGCCCAGAGCAATGTCTGGGCGAGCGACAGATGACCGCTGCCGGCCAGCGTCGCCACGCCAAACAGCAGCACTACGCCTGGCAGGAGGATGCCGACGATGGCCAGGCATTCCAGCAGGGCAATGGCAAAGATCGCCAGTGCCAGCCATTGCGGATGGCTGGCGAGCAGTGCGTGGGCTGCATTCAGCCAGTCGCTCATGGCGGCGTCTCCAGCCATTGATAGTCCTGCCCGGCACGCTGGCCGCGGCGTAAGGGATTGCGCGTGCAGCAGGCGGCATAGTCGGCGTCGACGAAACGGTAGGGCAGGTGCTCGTCACGGCCAGGGGGAATGCCCAGGCGCTGGGTCTGGATGATGGCGCGTGGGCGCAGTCCCAGGTCGCTGACGAACAGGCGCTGGGTGTCGAAGGGCTGGGCGTTCCACTCGCTGACCTTGAGCCCGAGGGCGCGGCAGAGCAGGGTCTGTCCGGCACACAGGCGCTCGACAGACCGCGCTCGCCCTTGCCGGTCAGGGTTGTTGTGCTGCATGCGCGCCAGGGCCTGGGCGTCGCTCAGCGCGTCCTGCCAGGGATAAGCAGACTTGATCAGTACCGCATTGCCGGGGCCGGCGGCGCTGAAGTTCAGTGAATCGCCGCCGCGTGCGTAGTACATGTAGATATATCCGCCGTCCATGAACAGCGCGCGGCGCTTCTCGGTGTAACCCAGCGAGGCATGGCTGCCTTTCTCGGCCAGATAGTAGGCTTCGGTTTCGATGATCCGCGCGCTCAGCCACAGGCCGTTGTGGTAATGGCGGATCACCTTGCCCAGCAAGGCCTGGGCCAGGCACTGCGCGTCACGTTGGAAGAAACTGGCCGGCAGGGGCCGGTCGATACGAGAAGAACAGCTCATGCGGGGGTCCCGAAGGGGGGCGGCAGGCGCGGATTATACCGATTGGCGGCAGCGGTTGCTGCTGTGCAGCCTGGTGCCGCGCTGGGTATACTCAGCGGCTTTCTCCGACGTTCGTCCAGCGAGACCGACCCGATGACCGAGACCGTACTCGACTACATGACCCGCCTGGGACGTGCCGCCCGCGAGGCCTCGCGTCAGCTGGCGCGGGCCAGTACCGCGCAGAGGAATCATGCCCTGCTGGCTGCCGCCGAGGCCCTGGATGCCGAGCGCGAAGCGCTGTTGCAGGCCAATCAACTGGATCTGCAGGCTGGCCGGAAAAACGGGCTGGATGAGGCGATGCTGGATCGCCTGGCGCTGACCCCGGCACGCATCGACGACATGATCGAAGGCCTGCGCCAGGTGGCCGCCCTGCCGGACCCGATCGGTGAGATCCGCGACATGCGCTACATGCCTTCAGGTATTCAGGTCGGCAAGATGCGCGTGGCGCTGGGGGTGATCGGCATCATCTATGAATCGCGTCCTAACGTGACCATCGATGCGGCCAGCCTGTGCCTCAAGTCCGGCAATGCCACCATCCTGCGCGGCGGCTCGGAGGCCATCCATTCCAATCAGGCGATTGCCCGCTGTGTGCAGCAGGGTATCGCCGCTGCCGGCTTGCCGGCTGCCGTGGTGCAGGTGGTGGAAACCACCGATCGGGCGGCCGTGGGTGCGCTGATCAGCATGCCCGAGTATGTCGATGTGATTGTGCCGCGTGGCGGCAAGAGCCTGATCGAACGCATCAGCCGCGAGGCGCGCGTACCGGTAATCAAGCATCTGGATGGCGTCTGCCATGTCTATATCGACCAGGCTGCCGATCTGGACAAGGCGGTGCGCGTGGCTGACAACGCCAAGACCCAGCGCTATGCGCCGTGCAATACCATGGAAACGCTGCTGGTGCATCGCGCCATCGCTGCGCGCGTACTGCCGCCGCTGGGCGAGATCTACCAGACCAAGGGGGTGGAGCTGCGTGGCTGTGCGGCGACCCGCGAGCTGCTGGGCAGTGCGGTGCTGGCGGCCAGCGAGGATGACTGGTTTGCCGAATACAATGCGCCGATCCTGGCAATCCGTATTGTCGATTCGCTGGAAGCGGCCATCGAGCACATCAATCACTACGGCTCGCAGCACACCGATGCGATCATCACCGAGAACTTCAGTGATGCGCGGCGCTTCCTTGCTGAGGTTGATTCCAGTTCGGTGATGGTTAATGCCTCGACACGCTTTGCCGATGGTTTTGAATATGGCCTGGGCGCAGAAATCGGTATCTCCACCGACAAGCTGCATGCGCGCGGCCCGGTCGGCCTGCACGGCCTGACCAGCGAGAAATACGTGGTGTTCGGCGACGGCCACGTACGCAGCTGATGAGCCGTCGCATCGGCCTGCTCGGCGGCACCTTCGACCCCATTCATATCGGCCACCTGCGGGCGGCCGTGGAAGTGGCCGAACTGCTGCAGTTGCAGGAGTTGCGCCTGCTGCCCAGTGCACGGCCACCGCATCGCCAGGCACCGCAAGCCAGTGCCGAGCAGCGCCTGGCGATGGTGCGCCTGGCCGTGCAGGACCTGCCGCCGTTGTGCGTGGATGATCGCGAGCTGTCTCGGCAGGCCCCGTCCTATACCTATGACACGCTGTGTTCGCTGCGCAGTGAGCTGGCTGCGCAGGACAGCCTGCTGCTGGTGTTGGGCTGGGATGCCTTCTGCGGCCTGCCGAGCTGGCACCGCTGGACGGAGTTGCTGGAGTTGTGCCACATCCTGGTGTTGCAGCGCCCGGATGCCGACAGCGAGGCGCCCGAAGTGCTGCGCGACCTGCTGGCGGCGCGCAGTGTGGCCGATCCTGGGCAACTGCAAGGGCCGGCCGGACAGATTGCCTGTGTCTGGCAGACCCCGCTGGCGGTGTCGGCCACGCAGATTCGCCATTTGCTGGCAGAGAACCGCTCGGTGCGCTACCTGGTGCCCGATGCCGTACTCGCCTATATCCAGCAGCACGGACTGTACCGTGCTGCTCATTGAACCGAGGTAACGATGCAAAACGAACAACTGCTCCAGCTGGCGATCGCCGCCCTGGAAGATCTCAAGGCCAAGGACATCACGACCATCGATGTGCGCGGCAAGACCAGCATCACCGATTTCATGGTGATTGCCAGCGGTACTTCCGGGCGCCACGTCAAGTCGCTTGCCGAGAACGTGCTGGAGAAGGTCAAGGAACAGGGTGTGCGGCCGGTCGGCAACGAAGGCCTGGATGGCGGCGAATGGGCGCTGCTCGACCTGGGTGACGTGGTTGTGCATGTCATGCAGGAAGCTACCCGCGAGTTCTATGACCTGGAGCGTCTGTGGCAGGGCGCCGAACAGAGCCGCGCGCAACACCAGGAGTAACACGGCCGTGCGCATCAGGCTGATCTGCGTGGGCTCGCGCATGCCGCGCTGGGTGGAAGACGGCTGGCAGGAATATGCCAAGCGCCTGCCGCCCGAGCTGCCTCTGGAACTGGTGGAAATACCCCTGCACACGCGCAGCAAGAATGCCGATGTGGCCCGGCTGATCCGCCAGGAAGGCGAGGCCATGCTGGCCAAGGTGCAGCCGGGGGAACGCATCGTCACTCTGGAAGTCCAAGGGCGACCCTGGAGTACCGAGCAGTTGGCCGAGCAGTTGGCGCGCTGGCGCCTCGAGGCGCGCAACGTCAACCTCATGGTCGGCGGTCCGGAAGGGCTGGCGCCGGAGGTCTGTGCGCGCAGCGAGCAGCGCTGGTCGCTGTCGCCGCTGACCCTACCCCATCCGCTGGTGCGTATCCTGCTGGGTGAGCAGATCTACCGGGCCTGGACCGTACTCAACGGCCACCCCTACCACAAGTAAGCGTCGATGCCGCAGCCGATCCGCCTCAAGGACCACGAACGCGATGCCCGCCTGGTGAAACGCCGGGTGCTGGTCAGTGCCGCGGTGGTGCTGCTGCTGATGAGCGTGCTGCTGGCGCGCCTGTATTACCTGCAGGTGGTGCAGTACGAGTATCACTCGACCCTGGCGGAAAACAACCGCATCCATGTGCAGCCGATTCCGCCGACTCGCGGGCTGATCTACGACCGCAACGGGGTGATCCTGGCGGACAACCGGCCCAGCTTCAGCCTGACCCTGACCCGCGAGCGTGCCGGCGACTGGCAGCAGGTGCTGGATCAGGTGGTCGAGGTGCTTGAATTGGGCGAGGAAGAGCGTGCCTTGTTCGAGCGGCGCACTCGCCAGGGCCGCCGGCCTTTCGAGCCGGTGCCGATCATGTTCGAGTTGTCGGAAGAGCAGATCGCGCGGATCGCCGTCAATCAGTTTCGTTTGCCCGGCGTCGACGTGGCGGCGCAACTGGTCCGCCATTACCCGCTCAAGGAGCATTTTGCCCATTCGGTGGGGTATGTCGGGCGGATCAATGAACAAGAGCTGAAAAACCTCGATCCGACCAATTACAGCGGCACCCACCATATCGGCAAGACGGGGCTGGAGAAATTCTACGAAGATCAGTTGCATGGTCAGGTGGGCTACGAGGAGGTTGAGACCAATGCCCGTGGCCGGGTGCTGCGGGTACTCAAGCGCACCGACCCCAAGCCGGGGGCTGATCTGCACCTGACCCTGGATGTACGCCTGCAGGAAGCTGCCGAAGAGGCGCTGGGCGGTCGACGTGGTGCCATCGTGGCGATCCAGCCGGACAGCGGCGAAGTGTTGGCGATGGTCAGTCAGCCGAGCTTCGATCCCAACCCCTTCGTCACCGGCATCGGTTTCAAGGCTTATGCCGAGTTGCGCGACTCCATCGACCGGCCGCTGTACAACCGTGTGTTGCGCGGCCTTTACCCGCCGGGTTCGACGATCAAGCCAATGGTCGCTGCGGCGGGGCTGGATGCCGGGGTGATTACCCGCAGTTCGCGGGTTTTCGATCCGGGCTTCTTCCAGCTGCCCAACCATAGTCACAAGTACCGCAACTGGAATCGCAATGGCGATGGCTGGGTCGATATGGAACTGGCCATTGCCCGCTCCAACGACACCTACTTCTACGATCTGGCCAACCGGTTGGGTATTGATCGTCTGCACCAGTACATGAGTGCCTACGGTTTTGGTCAGCGCGTGGCGCTGGATATGTACGAGGAAACCGGCGGATTGATGCCGTCGCGCGAGTGGAAGCGCAACCGCTATCGCCAAGCCTGGTACCCGGGGGAAACGCTGATCCTCGGTATTGGCCAGGGCTATATGCAGGCCACGCCCTTGCAGTTGGCCCAGGCCACGGCGCTGGTGGCTACCCGCGGTCGGTGGATTCGCCCGCACCTGGCGCGCAGCCTGGATGGCACGCCGCCGGTCGACCCCAAGCCGATGCCGGATATCGTCTACCGCGATCCACGTACCTGGGACCTGATTCGCCAGGGCATGGAGGCGGTGTTGCACAGTCCGCGCGGCACCGCCAACAAGGTCGGTGCGGCGTCGCTCTATCGGATTGCCGGCAAGAGCGGCACGGCGCAGGTGGTGGCGATCAAGCAGGGCGAGAAGTATGACCGCAACAAGGTGGCTGAACGGCATCGTGACCATGCGCTGTTTATTGCCTTCGCGCCGGCCGAAGCACCGCAGATTGCCGTGGCGGTCATGGTCGAGAACGGCGAATCGGGGTCGGGTGTGGCGGCGCCGGTGGCCAAGGCGGTGATGGATGCCTGGCTGCTCGACGAGCAGGGCCAGCTTAAGGCCGAGTATGCCGCTGCGCTGCCTGGCGCCGGGAGCAAGCCATGAATATGACGGGTAATTTCGATCGGACCATTTCCCAGGAGGATGTGCTCAAGCGACGTGCCAGCCTGCTGCAGCGCCTGCACATCGACGGCATCCTGTTGCTGTTGCTGGTCACTCTGGCCTGTGCCGGCTTGTTCATCCTCTATTCGGCGAGTGGCAAGAACTGGGAGCTGCTCTATAAACAGGCCAGCTCTTTTGCCATCGGCCTGGCGGCCATGCTGGTGATTGCCCAGATCGAGCCGCGCTTCATGGCGCGCTGGGTGCCGCTGGCCTACCTGGGTGGCTTGTTGTTGCTGGTCTGGGTGGAGTTGTTCGGCTACACGGCGATGGGCGCGACCCGCTGGATTCATATTCCTGGGGTGATGCGGTTCCAGCCCTCCGAGCTGATGAAAATCATCATGCCGATGACCATCGCCTGGTATCTGGCGCGGCACAACCTGCCGCCGCGCCTCAAACATATCGCCATCAGCCTGGTGCTGATCGGCATGCCGGTGGTGCTGATTGCCAAGCAACCTGATCTGGGAACTTCGTTGCTGATCCTGGCCGCTGGCGTGTTCGTGCTGTTTGTCGGCGGGCTGCGCTGGCGCTGGATGCTGGGTGCGTTGGCCGCCGCCGTGCCGCTGGCTGTCGCGCTGTGGACCTTCTACATGCACGACTATCAGAAGCGCCGGGTGCTGACCTTTCTCGACCCGGAGAACGATCCCTTGGGGGCTGGCTGGAACATTATTCAGTCCAAGGCCGCCATTGGCTCGGGGGGCGTGTGGGGCAAGGGCTGGTTGCAAGGCACCCAGTCGCATCTGGATTTTTTGCCGGAAAGCCACACGGACTTTATCATTGCCGTGCTTGGCGAAGAGTTCGGCATGGTCGGCATCGCTATTTTGTTGTTGCTGTACCTGCTATTGATTGCTCGTGGCCTTATGATCACCGCCCAGGCGCAGACGCTGTTTGGCAAGTTGCTGGCGGGCAGCCTGACCCTGACCTTTTTCGTCTATGTGTTTGTCAACATCGGCATGGTCAGCGGCCTGTTGCCCGTCGTGGGGGTGCCCTTGCCCTTCATCAGCCTGGGAGGAACTTCGCTGGTGACGCTGCTGTCCAGTTTCGGGATTTTGATGGCGATCCATACCCATCGCAAATGGATTGCCCAGGTTTGAAAGAGTGCAGAATTTGAACGGAAATTGGCTTTTACAGGTGCGTCGCGGCGCCCTGGCATTGTTGGTCGGCCTAGGCCTGCAGAGTGCTGCGCAGGCGGCTGACTACAGTGGTGTACCTGCCGTCGAGCAATTCATCGAGCAGATGACCCGTGAACATGGCTTTGCCGGCGAGCAATTGCAGCGGCTGTTTGCCCAGGCAGAGCGCAAGCAGGCCATTCTCGACGCCATTTCGCGCCCCGCCGAACGGGTCCGCCCCTGGAGCGAATACCGGCCGATTTTCATTACCGAAGCACGCATTCAGAAGGGCCAGGCGTTTGCCCGTCAGCATGCCGAGGCGCTGGCGCGTGCCGAGCGCGAATATGGCGTGGCCGCCGAGGTTATCGTGGCGATCATTGGTGTGGAAACCTTCTACGGTGGCAATACCGGCAGCTGGCGGGTGCTCGATGCACTGTCCACACTGTGTTTCGACTATCCGCCGCGTGCGCCGTTCTTCTGCCAGCAGTTGCGCGAGTTTCTCCTGCTGACCCGTGAGGAGCAGGTTGACCCGCTCAGCCTCAAGGGCTCCTATGCCGGGGCCATGGGCTTGCCGCAGTTCATGCCGGGCAGCTTCCGTGCCTATGCGGTGGATTTTGATGGTGATGGGCATATCAATATCTGGACCAATCCGGTGGATGCCATTGGCAGTGTCGCCAGCTACTTCAAGGCGCACGGCTGGAAGAGCGGTGAGCCGGTGGTCAGTCGTGCCGAACTGCGCGACGCCTCCGCCGTCGATGCGCTGAGCCCTGGGCTGGACGCGACCAGTACGGTCGGCAAGCTGCGCGCCTTGGGCTGGCGTAGCCAGGACGTACTGCGTGATGACCTGCCGGTGACGGCATTCCGTCAGGATGGAGCCGAAGGTGTCGAGTACTGGATGGGCCTGCCCAACTTCTTCACCATCACCCGCTACAACCGCAGCCTGATGTACGCCCTGGCGGTGCATCAGCTGTCTGAGGAAATTGCCCGCCGAGGTATTCGATGAGCCGTCGCCTGAGCCTGAGCCTGCTGGCTTTCAGCGTGCTGCTGGCGAGTTGCACCACCAGCCGTACCCCACAGCCTGTGGCGCCGGTAGCCCAGGGTGGGGTGATCTCCGGTCCCGGTAACTACCAGCGTCCTTCGCGGGATGGTGCGCCCTGGTGGGACGTTGATGTATCGCGCATTCCCGATGCGGTACCCATGCCCCATTATGGCAAGTTCAAGGCCAATCCCTATACGGTTTTCGGGCAGACCTACTACCCGATCAGTGATGCGCGCAATTATCGCGCCACGGGTATTGCCTCCTGGTACGGCACCAAGTTTCACGGGCAGGCCACTGCCAATGGCGAGGCTTATGACCTGTACGGCATGACCGCAGCGCACAAGACCCTGCCGTTGCCCAGCTACGTGCGGGTGACCAACCTGGAGAATGGCCGTACGGTGATCCTGCGCGTCAATGACCGCGGGCCGTTCTATTCCGACCGCATCATCGACCTGTCGTTTGCCGCCGCCAAGAAGCTCGGTTATGCCGAGAGTGGTACGGCACGGGTCAAGGTCGAAGGCATCGATCCGCACCAGTGGTGGGCCCAGCAGGGGCGTCCGGTGCCCATGGTCCTGGCCCAGCCGCAGCAGGTTGCGCAACCCCTCACCAGTCAGGTGCAGAGCGCCCCGCAGGCGGCTGCCCCGCTGGCGGTCGAGCAGTACACGCCACCGCCCCAGCAACATGCGGCTGCCGTGCTGCCGGTGGAAGTCGACGTAAAAAAAAACGCTTTACCCGCAGCCTCTGGCCTGTATCTCCAACTGGCAGCCTTCGCCAATCCCGACGCTGCCGAGCTGCTCAAAGCCAAGTTGAGCGCAGCCGTGAGTGCGCCGGTCTTGATCAGTTCGGTGGTGCGCAACCAGCAGATACTGCACCGCGTGCGGCTCGGGCCCTTGTCCAGCCAGAGCGAGGCTGAACGCCTGCGTGACGACCTGAGCCTGGCCAACTTCGGCCTGGCCACCCTGGTGCGTGGCGATTGAGTTTTTCCATGCCCTTGTGCAGGCCTTGGCCTGGGCAGGGGTGCTGTCCCGCTGACCCTTAGAGAGAACGATGAACATTCTGACCCTTGGCAAATCCCTTCTGCTGACCCTGTCCCTGAGCCTTGCCGGCCTGGCCCAGGCCAGCGCCCCGGCACTGCCGGCCGCGCCGCAGCTGGCGGCCAAGTCCTACGTGCTGATGGATGCCGCCAGCGGCAAGGTGCTGGTGGAAAACAATGGCGACCAGCGCCTGCCGCCCGCCAGCCTGACCAAGCTGATGACCGCCTACATCGCCACCCTGGAAATCCGTAACGGCAAGATCGGCGAGCAGGACATGGTGACTGTCAGCGAAAAGGCCTGGCGTACCGGCGGCTCGCGCATGTTCATCCAGGTCAACACCCAGGTCAGCGTCAGCGACCTGCTGCACGGCATCATCATCCAGTCCGGCAACGATGCCAGTGTGGCGATCGCCGAGTACATTGCCGGCAGCGAGGAAGCCTTCGCTGACATGATGAATGCCACTGCGCAGCGCCTGGGCATGCACAACACGCATTTCGTCAATGCCACGGGCCTGCCAGACCCCAACCACTATTCCAGCGCGCACGACATGGCCATCCTGGCGCGGGCAATCATCCTCGAAGACCCCGAGCACTATGCGATCTACTCGCAGAAGGAGTTCTTCTGGAACAACATCAAGCAGCCCAACCGCAACCTGCTGCTGTGGCGCGACAAGACGGTCGATGGCCTGAAGACCGGGCATACCGAGGAGGCAGGCTTCTGCCTGGTGGCGTCAGCGGTGCGTGACAACGCACGGATGATCACTTCGGTATTCGGTACGGTCAGCGAGCAGGCGCGTGCCGCGGAAACCCAGAAACTGCTGACCTACGGCTTCCGCTTCTTCGAAACCAAGACCTTCTTCCAGAAAGGCGCCGAGCTGGCCCAGGCGACGGTCTGGAAAGGTACGACACGCCAGGTCAAGGCCGGCTTGGCCGAAGACCTCAGCCTGACCCTGCCCAAGGGCCAGATGGCCCAATTGCAGGCCGGCATGCTGCTCAACCCGCAGCTGGAAGCCCCGATCGAAGCCGGTCAGGTGATTGGCAAGGTCGAGGTCAAGCTGGGCGAGCAACTGGTGCACAGCAGCGATCTGGTGGCCCTGGAAGCAGTTGAGCAGGGTGGTTTCTTCCGCCGTCTGTGGGACAGCGTACGACTGTTCTTCTTCAACCTGTTCAACTGAGGTCGCATGGACGCCCTGCGGGGCGTCCGGCAAACTTGCCCGGGCCTGCTTGCAATCGGCCAGGCACGCCCCCATTTGCTGTCTACCCGACAGCCCCTTGCCAACAGGCCACAAGCCTGCAGAAGTCATGAACGATACCGACGTACAAGCTCCGAAAATCGAGTTCCCCTGCGAGCGCTACCCGATCAAGGTGATCGGCGAGGCGGGCGAGGGCTTCACCGAGCTGATCATCGAGGTGATGCAGCGCCATGCGCCGGATTTCGATGCCGGCAGCCTGGTGATCCGCGATAGCCGCAATGGTCGCTTCCTGTCCGTGCAGGTGCTGATCACCGCCACGGGTGTCGAGCAGTTGCAGGCCATCCATGTCGACCTGCGCGCCACCGGGCGCGTGCACATGGTGTTGTGATGGACGGCGCGCCGCTGCCCCCGTTGGGCGTGCGCGATCTGGGGCTGCAGCCCTATCTCCCCACCTGGCAGGCGATGCAGCGCTTCACGGATGCGCGCGGCCCCGAGACGCCTGACGAAATCTGGCTGTTGCAGCATCCGCCGGTATTTACCCAGGGCCAGGCCGGCAAGGCCGAACACCTGCTGTTCCCCGGCGATATTCCGGTGGTGCAGGTCGATCGCGGTGGTCAGGTGACCTACCACGGTCCGGGGCAGCTGGTGGCTTACCTGCTGCTCGATGTGCGCCGCAAGGGTCTCGGCGTACGGGAGCTGGTCAGCCGTATCGAGCAGAGCCTGGTCGCCTTGCTGGCCGAATATGGCGTCAGTGCCGCGCCACGTGCCGATGCGCCGGGGGTGTATGTGGGCGCGGCGAAGATCGCCTCGCTGGGCCTGCGCATCCGCCGCGGTTGTTCTTTCCATGGCCTGGCACTCAACCTCGACATGGATCTGCAGCCGTTCAGTCGTATCAACCCCTGTGGCTATGCGGGCATGGCCATGACTCAGTTGCGCGAGCTGATCGACGCCCCGGTGGATTTCGCCAGGGTCAGTGGCCAATTGCGCGAACAGCTCGTCACACACCTCGATTACCCAGTACAGCAGACCCTCGCGGGCGGTATCGAATCCCTATGAGTAGTGAAAACCCCGCCGGCAAGCCGGCCAAAGTCGAAGCTGGCGTCAAGCTGCGCGGTGCCGAGAAGGTCGCGCGTATTCCGGTGAAGATCATTCCCACCGACGAGTTGCCGCGCAAGCCGGACTGGATTCGCGTGCGCGTGCCGGTGTCGGCCGAAGTCGACCAGATCAAGAGCACGCTGCGTCAGCACAAGCTGCACAGCGTCTGCGAGGAAGCGTCCTGCCCGAACCTGGGCGAGTGCTTCTCCAGTGGCACCGCGACCTTCATGATCATGGGCGATATCTGTACAAGGCGCTGCCCGTTCTGCGATGTCGGCCATGGCCGGCCCAAGCCGCTCGACCCCGACGAGCCGCGGAACCTGGCCAAGGCGATTGCCGACATGCGCCTGAAGTACGTGGTGATCACCTCGGTCGACCGTGATGATCTGCGTGATGGCGGAGCTCAGCATTTTGCCGACTGCCTGCGCGAGATTCGCCGCCTGTCGCCGAGCATCCAGCTGGAAACCCTGGTGCCGGACTACCGTGGGCGCATGGAGATTGCTCTGGATATCACTGCCAGCGAGCCGCCGGATGTGTTCAACCACAACCTGGAAACCGTGCCGCGGCTGTACCGTGCTGCGCGTCCCGGCTCCGACTTCGAGTGGTCGCTGGACCTGCTGGAAAACTTCAAGAAGCGCGTGCCAGGGGTACCGACCAAATCCGGGTTGATGCTCGGCCTGGGCGAGACCGACGAGGAAGTGCTGGAGGTCATGCAGCGCATGCGCGAGCACGAGATCGACATGCTTACCTTGGGTCAGTATCTACAGCCGTCACGCAGCCACATGGCCGTGCAGCGCTTCGTACATCCGGACACCTTTGCCTGGTTTGCCGAGGAAGGTGCGCGCATGGGCTTCAAGAATGTGGCCTCCGGCCCGCTGGTACGCTCCTCCTACCATGCCGACCAGCAGGCGCACGGTGGCGGCTGCAAGTAGCCTCAGTGCAGCCCGTAGCGACTGAGCTCCAGCGCGGAGAGCAGTCGCGGGCTGTGCGGGGCGATGGCCTGCATGTCGCGGAACAGCTGTGCGGAAACGCCCATTTCGCGCAGGTAGTGCTGCGGGTTATAGCGCTGCTGGCGGGCCTGCTCGGCGCCCAGGCTGGAGTCGGCACCCGGATAGGCGGGGCGATGCAGGCCTACCGCACCGCGTATGGTGCGTGACTGCCCGGCAGCCAGCAGGTAGACACAGCTGCCCTGGCACACCGCGTGGGACGCTACCAGCGCAACAAAACCGGTTTCGCGCAGCAGGCGGCCCATGCGCAGGGCTTCCGGCACGCTGCCGCCAATGCTGTCGAGCAGCAGCAGTTTCTGCTGGTAGTGCCCCGGGTGGTCGCGCAGCCCCTTGAGCAGGGTTTCGTAGTCGCCTGGCGCGATGTCGGCGGAAACCTTGGCCACCAAGACTCGTCCCAGGCGCTGGTGATCCACCGGCAGCACTTCGACCTGGGCCAGTGCAGGCGACAGGCCAAGGCTGCTCAGGACAAACAGAACAAGGGCGGGAATACGCAACATGACGGGTGGGTCTCCTCGGCGCGGCAGTGGCACCGGCATGTTACGTGTTGCGCGGGTGAGCGGCTAGCTGGCCGGCAGGCTGTGGCGCAGACGATGCGCGCTGCCCAGCGCGGTCACCACGAACAGGCCGGCGGCCAGGCTCAGTGCCAGGGGCAGGCCGTGGCTGGCCAGGCCCATCAGCGCGCCACTGAGCAGCGGCCCGCTGAGACTGCCCACGCCCCACAGCAGGCCGACACAGGCGTTGGCGGTAACCAGGTCCTGGCCACGGAAGTCCTGACCAATCAGTACCAGGGCCAGGGTGTATACGCCGCCGGCTACCGCGCCGAGCAGCGCCAGGCTTGGCCAGAGCAGCCAGGGGTGTTGCATCAGCCAGGGCAGTGCCATGCCTAGCAGCAGAGCCAGAACCCCGCAGGTCAGGTGCAGGCGGCGGCGGTCCAGGCGATCCGACAGCCAACCCAGCGGCACCTGGCAGAGCATGTCGCCGAGCAGGATCAGCGTGGCCATGAAGGCCGCCGCAGCCACCGCATAGCCATGGCCGCTGGCATAAACCGGGAACAGCGACAGCACCACGCTATCGAAGAAGGCGAAGAACAGCACGCCCATGCACAGCGCCGGGGCTACCCGGAAAAAGCCCACCAGGGAGAAACTGCGCGTGGCGTGTGCGGCAACCTGCCCCCAGCCGGCCGGCAGATAGGCATAGACCAGTAGCAACGCGAGCAGATTGGCCAGACTGACCAGGCCGATCAGCCAGGGGCTGGCGGCGCCGAACAGGCCGATCATCGCCGGGCCGACCAACTGGAAACCGGTGAAGCAGGCGGCATACAACGCCACCACCTGACCGCGGCGCGCCTCGCTGCACAGTTCGTTGACCCACGACTCGCCGAGAATGACCAGGATGCCCATGGCCAGGCCCAGGCCCAGGCGCGCCAGGCCCAGAAACCAGGCTGAGGGCTGTGGCCACTCTAGGACGGCGCAGCACAGCAGGGCGACGGCAAAGCTGCCCAGGTACAGGTGTCGGCCGCTCAAGCGGCGCTGCAATGGATTGATCAGCAGCGCGGCGATGATCATCCCGGCGGCGGGTAGCGCACTGAACAGGCCGATCAGCCAGGGACTGGCGCCGTCCTCGTGCAGACGTAGGGAAACCAGGGGCAGGGTGGCGCCCATGCTCAGACCGACCACCGAAACGGCGAAGATCAGCAGGGCCAGCAGATAGTTACGCATCAAAAGACTCCCACCCGGATACGGACAGCCGGGCTTGCGACAGACAGGCAAGGTAGGGCCGGCAGCGGCGCCGGCGCGGCTCAGGCGTAGCCGGCGGGAGGCGAGAAGGTGAAGGCGAACAGTACGCTGCGACGACGACGCAGCAGGGCGTCGCGTGGCCACTCACGGCTGGCCATGGCTTGCAGGGCCAGGACCACGTAGAAGGACAGTGAGCAGAGCAGCGACATGACGAAAGACGCAGGGTTGTTCAGCGGGCGGCGAGTGTAGCCGGTTGCGCAGGTCAGGCCAAGCCTTGCCGGCAGTGCCGGCAAGGCGAAGCGCGTTAGGCGCTGAAGTAGGCGAGCTTGACCACGAACAGGGCAGAGAGGATCCACAGCGCCGGGTTCAGCTGGCGCCACTGGCCGGCCAGCAGCTTGATGGCGGTCCAGGCGATGAAGCCGAAGGCGATGCCGTTGGCGATCGAGAAGGTCAGCGGCATGGCCAGCGCGGCGACCACCACCGGGGCGGCAACCGACAGGTCATCCCAGTCGATGCGCGCCAGGCTGCTGGTCATCAGCACGGCGACGAACAACAGCGCCGGTGCGGTAGCAAAAGCCGGTACGGCGCCGGCCAGCGGGGCGAAGAACAGGCTGAGCAAGAACAGCGCCGCCACGGTCAGTGCCGTCAGGCCGGTACGCCCGCCGGCGCTGATGCCGGCCGCCGATTCGATATAGCTGGTGGTCGTACTGGTACCCAGCGCAGCGCCGGCCATGGTTGCGGTACTGTCGGCAAGCAGTGCACGACCGACTCGCGGCATCTTGCCGTCCTTGTCGAGCAGATCGGCTTTTTGTGCCACGCCGACCAGGGTGCCCGAGGTGTCGAACAGGTCGACGAACAGGAAGGCAAAAATCACGCTGATCAGGCCGATATCCAGAGCACCGGCGATATCCAGTTGCATCAGGGTGGGCATCAGGCTGGGCGGCATGGACACCACGCCATCAAGCTTGGACAGACCGAGCACGATGGACAGTACGGTGACCAGCAGGATGCCAATCATCACGGCCCCGGTGACCTGGCGGTAATACAGCCCGGCGATGACGAAGAAGCCCAGGCAGGCGAGCAGGGCGCCGCCGCTGCTGAGGTCGCCGAGGGTTACCAGAGTGGCCGGATGATCGACCACGATGCCGGCATTTTTCAGGGCAATGATCGCCAGGAACAGGCCGATACCGGCAGCAATACCCGAGCGCAGTGGTAGCGGGATGCTGTTGATGATCCACTCGCGGATCTTGAAGATCGACAGGGCGAAAAAGATCGCCCCGGAGAGGAACACCGCGCCCAGCGCGACTTGCCAAGTGTAGCCCATGGTCAGTACCACGGTGTAGGTGAAGAAGGCGTTGAGGCCCATGCCGGGCGCCAGGGCGATCGGATAGTTGGCAACCAGGCCCATGATGGCCGAGCCGATTGCGGCCGCCAGGCAGGTGGCGACGAATACCGCGCCGCGATCCATGCCGGCTTCGCTGAGCAGGCTGGGGTTGACGAAGAGGATGTAGGCCATGGTCAGGAAGGTGGTCAGGCCGGCCAGCAGCTCGGTGCGCACCGTGGTGTTGTGAGCCTGCAGTTGGAAGAGTTTTTCCAGCATGTGGATTCCCCGCTGGCGCCAGGGCGCCGTGAAATGACTGATTCGGCAACGCGTGACCGCTCTGAGCGACCTCGCGTATGGCCCTGCAGGCCGCGCCATGCGCCGTCCCGGGCAAAAAGCGGCGGCATCATAGCAGCTTGCTGGCAGGTCGAGAATCTGACCGTGCAGCCAGTTTGTGTGCGCCGGCGAGACGCTACGCGTCGGACTCTACCCGGTTGCGACCGTTTTGCTTGGCTCGGTACAGCGCTGCGTCGGCCTGCTCGATGAGTTCGCCGGCGCTGCCCTGGTTGCTTGCTGCACGTACCGCCACGCCGATGCTCAGGCTGACCCGGCCCAGTGGGCTATGCGGGTGGGGCAGGCCCAAGGTGGCCAGTACGCTGAGGATGGTCTCGCCCAGCTGGCGGGCGCGGGCCAGGTCGCAATCGGCGGCAATCACCGCGAACTCCTCACCGCCATAGCGGGCCACGTGATCGCCGGCACGCCGTGCGCAGGATTGCAGCACGCTGGCGATGGTCTTCAGGCACTGGTCGCCGGCCTGGTGGCCGAGGTGGTCGTTGTACAGCTTGAAGTGGTCGACATCCAGCATCAGCAAGGCCAGCTGCTGGCCACTGCGCGCGGCCCGCGCCCATTCGTCGGCGAGGATTTCATCGAAGTGGCGGCGGTTACCCAGGCCAGTCAGTGCGTCGGTGCGTGACAGCTCGGCGAGTTGCAGGTTGGCCTGCTGCAGTTCGGCGGTGCGTTGCGCCACACGCTGCTCCAGTTGCTCGGTGTTCTGCTGCAACTGCCTGGCCATCTGGTCCAGCGAGCGTGCCAGGTCGCTGACCTCGCGCACCGGGCTGCGCTGTGGTGGGCTGGCCTGCCACTGTCCGGCGGCGAGTTGCGCCGCCCAGTGGTTGAGGGCAACCAGCGGACGGGCGACCCAGTCGCTGACAAACAGGGCGATCAGCAGGCCGAGGGCCAGAACCGCCAGGCCCAGGTACAGGGTGTTGTGTAGCAGGGCCTGCATGGCACTGGCGAACTGGCTGTCCGGCAGCAGCACGACCTGGGTCAGGCGGGGCCCCTTGGCCAGTACATAGGGACGCCAGTCGAGGTGGTAGGTCTGGCCGTCGATCTGCAGGTGCAGGCTGCCTTCGCTGTCCCCACTGTCGCGCAGGGCCTGGCCGGCGGCACGAATCAGTGGGTTATCGCTGGTCTGGCTGGTCAGGCGCTCGACCTGTTCGCCCTGGCGTCGGTACAGGGCGTCCGTGCTGGAAGTGGCCAGCAACTGGTCGTCGTTTTCCAGAAGAAATACCAGGGCCTGGGTGCCCTCGCTCAGTTCGGCGAGAAACCCGCTGAGTTGCGGCAGGGCGATATCCGCGGTGGCCACACCGAGAAAGCGCCCCTGGCTGTCGTGCAGCGGTGCGGACATACCGATACCCAGGGTGGCATAGGCCTGCTCCTGATCATGGATGGCATAGGCATATACCTCATACCAGGCCATGCTGCCGTTGTGACGGGCCGCCTTGAACCAGGGGCGCTGGCGGGCGTCGAAGTGCGCGCCGGTAGAAACCAGGCTGCCTTTGCGGTTGGCCGCATCGACCCGGTGGATCTGCATCTGCATCTGCTCGGCCGGTCGCGCATGCAGCATGCGCAACCCGCGGTCCGGGCCCATCGGTGGACGACTGCCGGCATAGTACTGGCCGTCGGCGAGGCCGACCGAGACAAAGGTCAGCAGCGGGTGCTGGCGCAGTTGCAGGAGCAGGCGTTGCAGCAGGGCATCCGGCTGCTGTGTATCGAGCAGGTCCACGCTGGCTTGCTCGACATTCAGGGCCAGTACGCTGCGTGGGGCCTCAAAGAAACGCTGCAGCTGGTCCTGGGTGCGTTCGCTGATGCTATCCGCCAGTTGCCGGGAGATCTGCTCGGCTGCACGTTGCGCATGTTCGTAGGCCAGCCAGCCGCCGATGGCGATGATTGGCAGCAGGGTCAGCAACAGGGCGCCGAGCAACAGTTGGCGCAGCGGCAAGGGGCGCGAGCTGAATACGGTGCGACTGCGTGGTCGACGGCGATGAAACCACAGCAGGGCGACCACCAGGGCCAGCAACTGGCCGCAGGCCAGTAACAGACGGCTCTCGCGGCTGGCGGTCAGGCCTTGCTGTGGCCAGTCGGCAGCCAGCTGCCACTGCCCACCGGGCAGGTGTATGTTGAGTAGCAGGCGAGCCTGGCGAAACAGGCTGGCCTCGCCGTGGAAGATCTGGCCGTGTTCACCCTGGCCATCCACGCCACGCAGGGCCAGGCGTACCCCGGCGGGCAGATCGAGCAGGCCGGCGCGCTGCAGGGTGTCCTGCAGACTGAGCGCGATGGATACCAGGCCGAGTAGTTCGCCGTTGCCCTCGTCGGCAAATACCGGTGTGCGGTTGACGATGCCCAGGTTAAGGCTCTGCACCAGGCGTATCGGTCCGACCAGTACCGTATCGCGTTGGGCGATGGCGCGTTCAACGCCGCTCATTTGCTCGGGATTGACACTGTAGTCCAGGCCGAGCAGCGCCTCGTTGCCTTGTAGCGGGTAGATGAAATTGACGCGCAGCTTGCGTGTGGTGCTGATGCTGACGATAGGCGGGTGGCGGGTCAGCAACTGGGCCGCCAGTTGCTCCAGTTCGGCCTGTTCGGCGCCGCGTGCCAGCAGGCGCCGCAGCTCGGCATTGCCACTCTGTGCCTGTTGCACTTCCTCTTCGAAACGTTGCACGGCCTGACGCAGTTGCTGGCGCAGGGCCTGGTCGGTTTCTGCCTGGCGCTGTTGCTGATGCAGATAAAGCAGGCTCAGGCTGGCCAGGCTGGCCAGCAGAAAGACCAGCAGGGCTTGCAGGTAGCGTTGCCAGGGAATGGGCGTATCGCTCGGTGAGCCGGGGCGCATGGAGAACTCGGTGGCAGGTGGCCATCGCTGCGGTGGTTTTTCCCAGCCTAGCGTATTGCGCGGAGAATCACGAATTTTGCCGTGGCGGCCAGCTGATGGACTTCGCTAAACAGACGTTTCAGCTTGATGTGATAGGCCAGGTGGCGGTTGCCGACCACCCACAGTTCGCCGCCCGCCACCAAGGCTGCGCGGGCCTGCTGGAACATACGCCAGGCGAGGAAGTCTCCGACCACTTGCTGCTGGTGAAAGGGCGGATTGCACAGCACCAGGTCCAGCGAGGCCGCAGGCTGTTCGGCCAGCCCGTCGCCCGCGCGGATAGACACTGGCCGTGCGCCATGCACGGCCTGCCAGTTTTCCTCGGCCGACTGCACGGCCATGTAGGACTCGTCGACCAGGGTCAGCTGTGCCTCGGGATTGTGCAGGGCAAAGACAATCCCCAGCACGCCGTTGCCGCAACCCAGGTCGGCGACGCGCAGCGCGCCTGTGCGCGCGGGCAGGTGCGGGAGCAGTGCGCGGGTGCCGATATCCAGGCCTTCCCGGCAGAACACATTGGCGTGGTTGGCGAGGCGGATGGCGGGTTGCTCGAGCGAGTAATAGGTCGGGTAAGGCGAGTGCGGCTGCGGACGCGGCTGCGGCGTAGCGAACAGCAGGCGGGCCTTCTTCACCGCCAGGCTGGCCTGCACCGGGCCGACGTAGCGCTCCAGTAGCTCGCCTGCGGCGCGGGGCAGGTGCTTGAGCATGGCGCCGGCAACGACCCGGGCGCCCGGTGCCAGCTGGCCGTGCAGGCGGATCAGTTGCTCTTCGAGCAAGGCCAGCGTCTTGGGGATACGCAGCACCACCCAGTCGAAGGGGCCGCTGACGGGCTGGCTGGCCGGCACGAAGCGCAGGCTGTCAGCGGCCAGGCCGTTGCGCAGCAGGTTCTTGCTCAGGGCCAGGTGACCGAGGAAGGAGTCACCGCTGCTGGTGAGCTGGCAGTGCCCGGTCAGTGCACAGGCCAGTGCGCCGAAACTGTCGTTGAGCAGCAGCACCCGGCTGACCGGGGCCAGGCCCTGGGCATGCAGGTGCTCAAGCAGGTACTGATCGGCGGCATCGAAGGCCTGCAGTGGCTGGTTGGCCATCTCGGGCTGGCGGATCAGGTCGTGGGCGGCAAAGGGGCTGGTCAGAATAGGCATAGCAACTGGCGGTGTTTGTTCGGCGTGACTTGCGCGACACTGGCAGTGAGCCGCGTACAAGGGGGACACAGTATGACTGCCCGTGACGACAAGTTCACCCGCCAGACTATTACCGCGCTGCAGCGCCATACGCCCAAGCTGTTCAGTCTGCGCTGCACCCGCGACGCAGCTTTCCGTTTCCGTGCCGGGCAGTTCGCCCGCCTCGGCGTACGAACGGCCAGCGGTTGCGTGGTCTGGCGTGCCTATTCGATGGTGTCGGCGCCGCACGATGATTACCTGGAATTCTTCTCCATCCAGGTGCCCGATGGCCAGTTCAGCAGCCAGCTGGCCCGCCTGCAGGTTGGCGATGAGCTGTTGGTGGAGCGCCAGGCCTATGGTTTTCTCACCCTGGACCGCTTCAGCGATGGCCGCGACCTGTGGTTGCTGGCCAGTGGTACGGGGATTGCGCCGTTCCTGTCGATTCTCCAGGAGCCAGAGGTCTGGCAGCGCTTTGCCCAGGTGCGCCTGCTATACAGCGTGCGCCACGCCGAGGAACAGGTATATCGGGGGCTACTCGATGCCTTGCCGGGGTGTGACTATCTGGGTATCCGGGCCGGTCAATGGCAGTACCTGGTGACCCTGACCGGCGAGCAGCAGGACGGCTGCCTGCACGGACGGCTGACCCGCTTGCTGGCCACAGGTGAACTGGAGCGCGCCGCTGGCCTGGCCTTGCAGCCGGAGCACTCGCGCCTGATGGTCTGTGGCAATCCGCAGATGATCGAAGATACCCGCGAATCGCTCAGGCAGCGGGATTTGCAGTTGGCGTTGACTCGTCGGCCCGGTCAGGTGGCGGTGGAGAACTACTGGTAAGCGGTGCCACGCGTGGCAGACGCAGGGTGAAGCAGGTGCCCTGGCCCAGTTGGCTGCGCACGCTCAGCTTGCCGCCCAGTACGCCGCTGACCAGGTTGTGCACGATATGCAGGCCCAGGCCGCTGCCGCCCTGACCAAGCCGGGTCGTGAAGAACGGGTCGAAGATGCGTGGCAGGTGCTCATCGGCAATGCCGATGCCATCGTCACACACCTGCAGTTCCAGCCAGTCACCGGGCAGGGTTTGTCCGCGTAGTTCGATACAGCCTTGCTCGCGAGCGTGGAAGGCATGCAGCAGCGCATTGTTGATCAGGTTGACCAGCACCTGGCCGAGCGGCCCGGGATAGCTGTCCAGTTCCTCATGCAACTGCACCTGGTTGACTACCCGGTAGGGGGTTTTCTTCAGGCTTGGGCCGAGGGTGATGAGAATCTCGCTGACCACCTCGTCGAGGTGGAACTGGCGGCGCTGGGCGCTGGCCTGGTCGACGGCCACCTGCTTGAAACTGCTGATCAGCTCGCTGGCGCGTCGCAGGTTGCGGATCAGGATGTCGCTGGCGGTCTGGTTGTCGGCCAGGAAACTTTCCAATGCACTGCGCTTGAGGGTGCCGTCGCTGATGGCGCTGGCCACCTCGCGGCTGAAGTCCTGCAGGCTGCTGGCAGCCATCAGGCTGTTGCCGATCGGCGTATTCAGCTCATGGGCGATGCCAGCGACCAGCGCACCAAGCGCGGCGAGCTTTTCGCTCTGTACCAGCTCGCTTTGTGTGTGCTGGAGAATCTGCATGGCGCTGCTCAGTTCGCTGTTGCTCTGGCGCAGGGCTTCGGTGCGGTCGTTGATGCGCTGCTCGAGGCTGGCATTGAGTTCGCGGTAGTCGCTTTCCCGTTCATGGATGGCCGCGACCATGCGTTGCAGGCTGTGACTCAGGTCGTTCAGTTCGGCAATCCGGCTGTGTTCCAGGGGCAGCTGGTAGTCGCCGGCGGCAATTGCCCGGGCATGCCGGCTGAACAGGGAAATGCGCCCGGCCAGTGCCCAGCTGGTGGCCCCGGCAAACAGCAGGCCGAGGGTCAGGGTCAGGCCGAGGGCAATCAGCAGGTGCTGCCAGGTGGCCTGGATCAGCGCATAGGCCTGCTCGACCGGCTGCGCGACCAGTACGCGCCAGCCGGGACCGTCGACCTGGCGGGCCAGGCCGGTGAGTCGCTGGCCGTCGAGGGTAAATTCACGGGGGCTGGGCGCATCGTCCTGGAGCACCGCGAGGTGTCCCAGGTTGAGTTGCTGCAGATCGCCCTGGCGTTGCGAGTCAGCGATCAGCTGGTATTGCCGGTCAACGATACGCACCTGCAGGGTACCGTCCAGACTCAGCTGGTGGGCGAGTTGCGGCAGCGGACTGATCGCCACCTCGCCGACCAGGCTACGCCGGCCAACCGGCAGGGCCAGGGCCACCGCCGGGCGGGCGCTGACCGTGGAGAGAAAACTGTTCGACCAGTAGGCTTGCTGTTGTTGATGGGCCTGGCGAACGAAATCGCGCGCCGACAGATCCAGCCCGGCCAGGTTCTGGCGCAGGTGGCGTTTGGCCTGGGGCAGCCCGATGACCTGAATGCGGCTCTCGGCATCGGTCAGGTAGATCGCTTCGTAGAAGTCCGAAGAGTCGGCGTAAGCGTCCAGCAGTGTCTGCAGCTGGGCGACCGGTAGCTGGCGGTTATGCCGAAACAGTGCAGCCAGCGCACTGAGCTCACGGTTGGCAATGCTGAAGTGGCGCTGTAGCTGTTGTGCGGTGGTGTCGGCGGCGAGTTGCTGGCGTTGCTCCACGGCGCTGCGCATGAGCGGTGCGTAGTACAGGTAGAACAGCAGGCCCATGGTCAGAATGGGCAGCAGGGCGACCAGCAGGAAACGTCCGGCCAGTGTCCACAGCAGTGGCCGGGCCTTGTCAGTCTGCGCGGCTGTAGCGGCCATCGCGCACCACCATCAGGTAGAAGGGGCTGTGGCTGTCGCCATAGTCATCGAAGACGATTTCATACTGCAGGCCGTTGAAGCGGCGGATGCGTAGCAGGGTCTGCTTGAGTGGCTCTCCGGGCTGGCCTTGGCGCATGGCTTCGAGCAGGACCTGGGCAGCGTTGTAGCCGGTGACCGATGCGGTATTGATCGGTTGGCCAAAGCGTTTTTCAAAGGCTTCGCGAAAGGCCCGGAAATGTGCGCTGGGGTCATCGAGGTCGAAAACCTGTGCGGTCACCAGACCCTCCACGGCCTTGCCGCCCATGCCGATCAGGTCGTCGGCGGCGGACCAGGCAGGTGCCGCCAGCGGCAGTCCGGGGTGTTGCTGGCGCAACTGGGTAGCCAGCAGGGCGGTATCCAGGGCACTGCTGACCAGCACCACCCCTTGCGGACCGCTGGCCAGCGCCTGGCGGGCCAGCGCGGCAAAGTCGGTTTGGGGATCGCGCTGAAACTCGATGGGCGCATGCAGTTGACCACCTAGCGCCTCGAAGTGCGCCGTGAAGTCATCCAGCCAGGGACGGGTGAAGGCGCTGTTGCTGCTTTCCACGAGGACGGCGAGGTGCTGCAGTTGCAGGGCTTCGCGCAGATGGCGGGCGATGGCACGGGCGTCCGGGTTGTCATGGCTGAGCGTGCGGAAGAACTGGTCGTCGCGTCCGGCCAGCTGGCGGGTCAGCGGTGAGCCGCCCATCAACAGAATGCCGGCATCACTGAATAGCGGGGCTACCTGTTCGGCGACCAGGCTGGTCATCGGGCCAAGCGCGGCATCCACCTGCAGGGCGATCAGTTCGCCCGCGGCGTGCCGGGCCTGCACAGGGTTGAAGGCGTCGTCGCGAAACACCAGCTCCACCGGGCGTCCCTGGATGCCGCCCTGGGCATTGGCCTGTTCCACGGCCAGCTGCATGCCGTTGCGCCCGGAGATGCCCAGGCTGGCACTCGGCCCGGACGTGTCGACCAGAATGCCCAGTTGCCAGGCGGGAGGGGGGTTGGCAGGGCTGTCGCAACCGCTCAGCAGCAGGCTGGTCAGCAGGGCCAGGGTCGCTAAGGGCAATGCTCGCATGGCAGGTCCTCGCAGGTTTACAGGGCGATCTCCTGGGGCAGTTGCAGGCTGCCGTTGGCGCGCTGCTCCACCAGTTGCAACAAATCGTCCAGCGGCATGGGGCGGGCAAACCAGTAGCCCTGGCCTTCCTGGCAGCCCATGCTCACCAGGCGACGGGCCTGGCTGGCCTGCTCGATGCCTTCGGCCAGCAGTTGCAGCTGCAGACTGTGGCCGAGTTGCACGATGCTTTCGACGATGCGTCGGCTGCCTTCGTTATGTTCCAGTTGGCGGATAAAGCTGAGGTCGATCTTCAGGCGATCGACCTGCAGTTGCTGCAGGTAGCTGAGGGAAGAGAACCCGGTACCGAAGTCGTCGATGGCGATGCGTACGCCGCGTTGCTTGATGTGGTTGATCAGCTCGACCATGAACTCGGCGTCCAGCATGGCCACCGATTCGGTGATCTCCAGCTCCAGGCGTTCCGGCGCGATGCCGCTGTGCTGCAGGGCCTGGTCGAGGGTTGCCAGGAAGCCGGCCTGGCGGAACTGGCTGACCGAGACATTCACGGCCATGCGCAGGGGTTGCCGGGTGGCAGCCTGCAGTCGTTGCAGATCGCTACAGGCGCGCTGCAGTACCCAGGCACCGAGACTGACGATCAGCCCGGAGCTTTCCGCCAGCGGAATGAACTGGTCGGGAGCAACCCACTGGCCGTCGCTCTTGCGCCAGCGCAGCAGCGCCTCGACGCCTACCAACAGGCCGTCCTGCAGGCGCACCTGCGGTTGGTAGACAAGGAACAGCTGTTGCTGCTCGAAGGCTTCGCGCAGCTCCTGCAGCAGGCGCACACGGGCATGGGTGGCCTGTTCCATGGCTCGGGTGAAATGATTGATGCTGCCACGTTGCTGCTGCTTGCCGTGCTTGAGCGCGATATTGGCGGCTTTCAGGGCATCGCTGCCGCTGCCGTCGATCTGGTCCAGGCAGGTCAGGCCAATGGTGGCGGTGATGTGCTGCTGCAACCCGGCGAACTGCAGGGGTTGCTGGAAAAGCGCCTGCAGGTGCGGTGTATCGATCAGTCGATTGTCGAGGAGGATGCCGAAGACATCGCCGGCTACGCGTGCCAGCAGGGCTTCGCGCGGTAGTTGTTGCTGCAGGCGCTCGGCGGCAGCGGCCAGCAGGGCATCGCCAAGCTGGTGGCCAAGGGTGTCGTTGAGTTCGGAGAAACCATCGATATCCAGCAGGACCAGGCTGGCCTGCTCACGCTGTGGGCCGGCCAGCGCACGGTCGAGCGCCTGGATCAGCGCCAGGCGATTGCCGATATGCAGCAGCGGGTCGTAGTAGGCGTGATCCTTGAGGCGACTGAGCAGCAGTACATTGTCTAGGGTGATGACGATATTGCTGCAGAACACTTCCAGCAGTTGTCGATCGAGCAGGCTCAGTGGGCGCTGGGTTTGCAGGTAGGCGGCCATGTCCTGGCCATCCTGGCTGGCAAAGAACAGGGTGGTGGCATGCGCCTGGTAGAGGTTGCCGCGCTGTTCCAGGGCCTGCGCCAGGGCTGCCGCGACACGGTTGTCCGGCAGGCTGGCAAGCGGCTGGTTGATGCACTCGGTGAGCCGTCCGGCAGCGGCTACCACCAGCGCCCGGCCAGGCTGGTCGGCTTGTTCGCAGGCACATACCACGCCTTCCGGCGGCAAGCCAAACAGCCCGCAGATCTGTGTGATGATGCCCGCGGCGAACTCGCTGACCCCCTGCAGGGCGAGCAGCTGGCTGCTGGCCTTGATCACCATGGCCAGGCCGCGGCGATTGGCATTGATGGTGTGAATCTGTTCGTAGGAGCGGATGGCTGCCGTCAGGACGGTGTACAGGCGGTTGCGGGTCAGTTCGGACTTGGTCTTGTAGTCGTTGATGTCGTAATCGCGGATGGCGTCCATTTCCGGTGCGTAGCCGGGCTGGCCGGTGCGCAGGATGATGCGCACTTCGCTGTTGTGCAGCTCTTCGCGGATACGCTTGACCAGTTGCAGGCCGGCCTGCTCGGACTCCATGACCACATCCAGCAGGATCACCGCGATCTGGGCTTCGTTATCCAGGAGTTGCAGTGCCTGTTGTGCCGAGTAGGCATGCAGGAACTGCAGCGGGCGGCCGAGTATCTCGGTCTTGGCCAGGGCCAGGCAGGTCGCCTGGTGGACATCGCGGTCATCGTCGACGATCAGGATGCGCCAGCTGGCATGTGCCGCGTGGGAGGGCTCGCCAGGGTCTTCCTGATCGAAGGCAAACAGATCGTCATCGCTGTGCTGGCTCATCGACTCGCCTTGACTGCAGAGGGTGATGGCATTGTTGTTATGGCGACTGCGGTCGCTTGCTGAGTCTAGGTCAGTCTTGGCGCGCGTGCCGGGAAAGTCACCCGGCACGCAGGCGTGGGCCTCTTAGGGCTGGTCGTGACGGGCCTTGAGCAGGTCGCGGATTTCCCCGAGCAGTTGCTGTTCGACGCTGGGCGCGGGCGGTTCGGCCGGCGCGGCCGCTTCTTCGCGCTTGAGGCGGTTGATGACCTTGATGCCCATGAAGATGGCAAAGGCGACGATGATGAAATCCACCACGGTCTGGATGAACTTGCCGTAGGCGAGTACCACGGCGGCACTGTCGCCCTCGGCGGCCTTGAGCACCACGGCCAGGTCGCTGAAGTCGACACCGCCGATCAGCAGTCCCAGGGGGGGCATCACTACGTCGCCGACGAAGGAGGAAACGATTTTGCCGAACGCGGCGCCGATGATGATGCCGACGGCCATGTCGACCACGTTGCCCTTGACGGCGAAGGCTTTGAATTCGGAAAGCAAGCTCATGTCGAGTCCCTGTTGTGAGTTTAGGTACCCGGCAGTGTATGTCAGCGGCGGCCTGGCTGCAGCCGCTGTTCAGTCGGGCCAGTGCACTTCCGGTAGGCAGGCGAAGCCGGGGCGGGCCAGCAGGTAGCCCTGGAACAGTTCGACACCCAACTCGCGCAGGACGTGCAGCTCGGCCAGGGTCTCGACGCCTTCGGCGATGACTTGAATGCCCAGACGCCGGCACATTTGCAGCGTACTGTCGACCAGCACCTGGCGTACCGTATCCTGGTCGACGCCGCGAATCAGCTGCATGTCCAGCTTGAGCAGGTCGGGTTGGAAGTCGGCGAGCAGGTTGAGGCCGGCATAGCCGGCGCCGAAGTCGTCGATGGCGGTGCGAAAGCCCTGTTGGCGATAGGCGCGGAGGATGCCGACCAGATGATCGATATCCAGTACCTGCTCCTGCTCGGTGACCTCGAAGATGATCTTGTCGAGTGCCAGGTTGCAGCGTTTGGCCGCTTCCAGCGTGGTGCGTATGCAGGTTTCCGCGCGATACACCGCGTTGGGCATGAAGTTGATGGAAACCAGGGCCGGTACCTGCAGGCGTGCCGCCCATTCCACAGCCTGTACCCGGCAGGCCTGGTCGAAGGCATAGCGATTGCTCTCGTTGATCTGTTCCAGCAGGCTGCCTGCTGACTCGCCATTGGCACCCCGCACCAGCGCTTCATGGGCGAATATCCGCTGTTGCCGCACGTCGACAATCGGCTGGAAGGCCATGCCCAGCGGCAAGGGGAATGCCTGGCCATCACGGCAGGCGCTACAGCGATGGTAGTCTGACATGGAGGGTTCTCAGGGTTAGCGGGGACTCTTGCAGGGTAGCGCCCTGCGGGGCGAATTCAATGGGCACGGGGCGGATTGTCGCACGGCGCGCCAGGGAGTTGACCGGCGTCAAGGGCGCGCGTCCTGGGGCTGGGTAGTCTACAGACATAGGCCAACCACGGAGTTTCCGTTATGTATGTAGAACATCACCCGTTGATCAAGGATTTCCCGGAAATGCGCGAGAAAATGCAGGAGCTGCGCCAGACTGACGCGCACTTCGCGCGCCTGGCCGAGACCTACGAGAATCTCGACAAGCAGATTTGCCGTATCGAAGATGGCATCGAGCTGCTCGATGATGCCGCTCTGGGTGCGCTGAAGGTCGAGCGTGTGGCGCTCAAGGATGAAATCGCCGGGCTGCTGAAAAAGAGCAAGGGTTCCTGCTGTGGCGGTTGCTGCGGCTGATTCGCCCCGGCGTATCATGAAAAACCGGCCTACCGTGAGGAGGCCGGTTTTTTTCTGGGCGAGCAATGGAACGGGCCGACAGGTCTTGGAGGATGCTGATGCGTGTATTCGCTGTATGGCTGCTGTGCCTGCTGCTGGTCGCTTGCCAGCCTAGGGCACAAACCTTGGCTCCCACGCTGGAGGCTGCGCCCGAGGCCTCGCTGGCGCTTCCTGATGTGGCACTGAGTGCCAGCGAGGAGGCGGAAGTCGATGGCATGGTACTGGCCTTGCCCGAGTCCTGGACGGGGGATCTGCAGGGCATGCGCGAGCGGCGCCTGGTGCGCATCCTGGTGCCTTACAGCAAGACCTTTTACACCGTTGATCGCGGGCAGCAGGACGGTATCAGTTACAGCTATGGCAAGGCCTTCGAGGATTGGCTGAATCGTCACCAGCCCTTTCCGCGTCGCTCGCTGAGCTGGGAAGTCATGTTCATCCCGGTCGCACGTGACCAGTTGCTACCCAAGCTGTTGGCCGGCGAGGGCGATATCGCCGCGGGTGGTTTGACGATCACCACGCAGCGCCTGGAGCAGGTCGATTTTGCCAGTCCGTTCGTCTCCGGTATCCGTGAAGCCCTGGTCACCGGACCGGCCAGCCAGCCGATCAGTCGGCTGGAGGAAATGTCCGGCTATGAGGTGACGGTACGACGCTCCAGCAGCTATCACGAGCACTTGCTGGCGCTCAACGCACAGTTCAAGGCGCGCGGCATGGCGCCCGTGCGCATCATGCTGGCTGACGAGAACCTGGAGTCCGAGGACTTGCTGGAAATGCTCAATGCCGGCCTGCTCAACGCCGTGGTGGTGGACCGTTATATTGCCCAGGCCTGGCAGCCGCTTTATCAGCGCTTACGGATTCACGATGCCTTCTACATTCATCAGGATGCCGAGTTCGCCTGGGCCATTCGCCCAGGCAGCCCACAGCTCAAAGAGGCGCTGGACAGTTTTGCGCGTAGCCATCGGCTGGGCACGCCATTCGGCAACGCGCTGCGCGTACGTTATGTCACGCAGAGTGGCAAGCGCCTGCGTAATCCCACGCGTGAAGCGGAAATGCGCAAGTTCGAGAGCCTGGTGGCACTGTTTCAGAAGCACGCCATGACCTATGACTTCGATTACCTGATGCTCATGGCGCAAGGGTTTCAGGAATCGCGCCTGAACCAGGCGGCGCGCAGCCCGATGGGGGCCGTGGGGGTGATGCAGCTGTTGCCCAGTACGGCGGCGGACATTGGCATCCAGGGCGTGGACAAGAGTGCCGATCGCAATATCGAGGCGGGCAGCAAGTACATGCGCTTGCTCGCTGCGCGCTACCTGGATGATCCGCAGTTGACCGACATGAATCGCACCCTGCTGTCCTTCGCCGGTTACAACGCCGGCCCTGGCAATCTGCGCAAGTTCCGGCGTCTGGCGGAGAAATCGGGCCTCGACCCGAATGTCTGGTTCGGCAATGTCGAGCATGCCGCTGCGCGCGTGGTGGGGCGTGAGACGGTCGACTATGTGGCGAACATCTACAAGTACTACCTGGCCTACAAGCTGGTTGAGTTCAGGCACCAGCAAAGGCAGCAGGGCAAGTCGCAACTGCGCGAGCGCCAGGCCACACGCTGAGCCGCGCGCTTCAGCGCTGGAGTGGCTGGCTCCCTTGCAGGTACGCCTGGCCGTGCTGGCGGACCTTGGCTGGGTCGTTGTGTTCAGAGGCCTTGTGTACGGCCTCGAGGTCTGCGGCGATGACTTTCAGCTCGCTGTCGATACGCCCCAGGGCGTTTTCCAGGGTGTAGGTCAGGGCATGGACTTCGTGCAGGTCGTGTTCATCAAATGCCGGCTTGGCCAGCAGCGCCTGTAGTTTCTGGTTGTATTCACCCAGGTTGTGCAGGGCTTGTGGGAGACTTGCGGACGGCTGCCCCTTGAAGTGTTCATAGCGCTCGCTGGCCAGGCTGTGGCCGGCGAGCAAAAGGCCAAGCAGTAGTGCGGAAAGAGGGCGGGCGTAGTGCATGGAGTTCTCCAGAATGATCCGTTGGCACGGTGTGTTGATCATTCTGTGCAAATGCGAATTTTTATCATTGACTGAGATCAAGTCCATGCAGGCTGCCGGCCAGCAGCCAGGCCAGTAGCCAGGCGCCCAGCAGTTGTCCGGGGCGTGCCGGAAAAAGCCCGCGCAGCAGACCGGCCAGCATCAGCAGGCAGACTAGCCACAGCCAGGCATGCCTGTAGCCAGCCTGTTCCAGCCAGTATCCCGCACCGAGTAGGCAGGTCAGTGCCAGCACCTGCCAGGCCCGGTATGGGAAGGAGGCCAGCGGCGCCAGGTGCTGCTGACGATGCAGGGCGGGCATGCCTAGCCCCAGCGCGCAGCCATAGCAGAGCAGCAGGGCGATCAGCATGTCCGAGGTCCTCGGGCAGCATGCTGTGCGACATACAGGCCTACCAGGCCAGCGCCGAGCAACGCCAGGTCGATCGCCGCCAAGGCCCAGTCAGCATTGGCCAGGCTGGTCAGCAGGTGGCCTGGCACCTGTAGCGGGGCGAGCAAGGGCAAGGCAATGGCCAGGCCGCCGAACAGGTACCAGCGCCTACCCCGCGCAGGATGATGGCGCCAGGCCATGCAGCACAGCGCATAGCCCAGCCAGGTCAGGGCAAAGCTGGCAGCTTCCAGTGCGTCGCGTCCCGGCCAGTGCTGAGGTAACAGGCGGTTGCTCCACAGTAAGGCCAGGCAGGCCAGCGGTAATCCCTGGAACACGCCGGCATTGATTGCCTGCAGGAGTGCGCGAGGCTGACCATCGCGAGCCTGGCGCTTGCGTAGCCATAGCTGGTTGCCGGCCAGCAGCATCAGGCAGCCGGCCAGTCCGAGCAGCAGGTAGAGCAGGCGCAGCGGGGCTTCAGCGAACTGCCCTTTATGCAGGCCAGTCATCCAGGTGTAGGCCTGGTAGGCGTCGCTGGGTTGTTGATGGTGCAGCAGCGCGCCGTTCTCGGCGGCAAAGTACAGGTGCTGTTGTGGGCTGGCGATCGTCGAGTCGTTGCGCTGGCGTACTTGGATGACGGCTGAGGCGTCGTCTGGATGCTCGATGTTGATCCACAAGATCGGCGCGCCGTTCCACCGTGCTTGCGCCTGCTCCAGCACTTGCTGCACGGGCAGGCTGGCGGGGCCTGGGCGTTGCAGTTCGTCGCGGTGGTAGCTGCCGCTGACCTCCGTGGCAAACTGCTCGAGGTCGCTGCCGTACAGCCATTGCGCGGCGGCCGGCATGTAGCTGGCGACCATGATGGCCACGCCGCTGTAGGCCATGAACAGATGGAACGGAAGGGCACTGACTCCAGCCAGGTTGTGCAGGTCCAGCCAGGCGCGAGGGGCACTGGCGCGTCGCCGGAAGGTGAAGAAATCCCTGATCAGCCGCCTATGGATCAGCAGCCCGCTGAGCAGGGCGACCAGCATCAACATGCCGGCCAGGCCGACCAGATACATGCCCGGGGTGCCGCTGTGCAGGTTCCAGTGCAAGGTCAGGAAAAACTCACCGCCGACGCTGGCGGGCAGTGGTTGTGCGTACTGCGGATCAAGCAGGACCTGCTGACGGGCTCCGCTGGCGGTTTCCCAGATCAGTCGCCAGTAGGGCTGGCGGGGTGCGGGCGGTTGCATCCAGATGGCGTGCAGCTCGGCATGGTTATGCTGTTCCAGCCATTGCAGGACCTGTTGTGCACTCGCCTCGATGGGCTGCGGCGTGTGCAGCAGTGGGCGCATCCAGCGTTCGATTTCCTTGTCGAAGCAGGCCAGGCTGCCGGAAAACAGTATGACGAACAGCAACCAACTGCTGGCCAGGCCGGCCCAGCCGTGCAGCTCAGCGAGGCGTTGGCGCAGGCTCATGGCCGCATGCCCCATGTGCCGGCCAGCCAGGCACTGCCGCTCAGCAGCAGGCTGAGCCCGGCCAGCCATAGCCAGGCGCGCAGGGGGGTGCGGCAGGCAAACGCCAGTAGCATGGCCAGCGCCCACAGGGCAAAGCTGGCCAGGCTGGCCCAGACGGCTCGATCGGGACGAGCCAAGGGCAGATAGACGGCCAGGCACAACGTGCCACTGTAGGCCACCAGGTAGCCGCCGAGCAGGGCTGCCAGGCTGCGCGTACCGACGCCGGCGAAGGTGTGGCGGACTCGGCGCGTTTTACCAGGCATAGCTGAGGCTGGCGATCAGGTTGCGTCGGTTGCCGTACCAGCAGTAGTAATCACAGGTGGCAATGTATTGCTTGTCGGTGAGGTTGTTGGCGTTGAGTTGCAGGGTCAGGTCGTCCAGCCGGTAGCTGAGCATGGCGTCATACACGGTAAAGGACGGCACGCGAAGTTGGGCGCTTTCCTGATTGTCGCCGTAGCTGGCTCCGGTGTAGCGGGCGCCCATGCCCAGGTTAAAGCCGCTCAGCGGGCCCTGGTCGAAGTGGTAGACCGCCCACAGCGAGGCGAGGCGTTCGGCGACCTGCGAGGGGCGCCGGCCCTGCTCGGCGGCCAGCGTACTACGGCGGGTCTGCGCGTCGAGCAGGGTGAGCGCCCCTGTCAGTTGCAGCTGCGGGCTGAGGTCGGCACTGGCCTCCAGCTCCACGCCGCGGCTACGCACCTGGCCCAGCTGGGTACGCACACCATTGCTGCCATTCTTGCGCACGTTGTCCTGGGTCAGCTCGAAGAGGGCCAGGCTGACGCTGGCGTCGAGCTGTTCGGGCAGGTATTTCACGCCGACTTCGTACTGCTCGCCCTGTTCTGGCTGATACGGCTCACCGCTGCTGGGGTTGATGTCGGTAACCGGCAGGAAGAACTCCGAGTAGCTGGCGTAGGGAGTCAGGCCGTGGTCGGCCAGGTAGGCCAGGCCGGCACTCCAGGTCATGGCATGGTCGCGCAGGCTCTTGTTGACGCCGCTGCTGCGGTTGTTCAGGTCGCTGCGTGCATCGTCATAGCGCATGGCCAGCTGGCTGACCCAGCGCTCGTCAAGCTTGAGCTGATGTTGCAGGTACAAACCCAGCTGGTCGGCACGGGTCTGCTTGTGTTGCAGGTCCGCGGCGCTCAAGGGGGCCAGCGTGGCGCTGTTGATCAGGCTGGTGCCGGCCGGGTAGATAGGCTGGTAGATATCCAGGGGTTCGCGAACCAGCGGGTCGCTGGCAAAAGCCTGTTCGTCGATGTGCAATTGCTGGTAGTCGAGGCCGAGCAGCAGGGTGCTTTCCAGGTTGTCCTGGCTCCAGTGCTGGAGCAGTCGATTGTCCAGCGAGAGGTTGTCGGCTTGGCCATCGGTATACGTCAGACCGCGCATGATGGTGCGACGCGAGGGATCGTTGAGGTCGGGCAGTGCGCCGCTGGCCAGGGCGAATGCCGTGTCGAAAGGCAGGTTGAGACGGCTGGCGAGGACGCCGGCGGCCCGGTTGAGCAGGTCGATGGCATGGCCGGCGTAGTACATCTGGCGTAACTCGACATCCAGCTTGCCGTAGCGCATGTTCTGCTGGAAGTCCCAGTGCTCGTCGAGGCGGTGGTTGAGCTCATAGCCGATATTGAACTGGCGGCGGTCGAACTTCTCATAGGCCGGATTGCCGACCGCGACATCGTCAGCGATGCGTCCGTTGCCGGTTGCCCACAGGCTGCCTTCTGCCGGCAGGAACTGCAGCTGTGGCTGGGAATTATCCTGCTGCCAGCTGGCCAGCAGGGTCAGCGAGCTGTCTTCGGCGAAGTCGATCCGCAGCGACGGAGCCAGCAGCAGTCGTTCACTGTCCACCTGCTCGACCTGGGTGCCGGTGTCGCGACTCAGGCCGACCAGGCGAAAACGCATGCTGCCCTGGCTGTCCAGGTCGCTGCCCACGTCAAAGTGCAGTTGCTGGCGGGAGAAGCTGCCGTATTGCAGGCCGACTTCGTTGCGTGCCTCGGCATTCGGGCGTTTGCTTTGCAGGTTGATGATGCCGCCTGGCGTGGACTGGCCATACAGCACCGAGGAGGCACCTTTGAGAACTTCGACACGTTCGAGCAGGTAAGGATCGACCTGCCAGCTGTAGAAGCCGCTGGAATAGACGCGTACGCCATCCTGGAACAGGCCGTTGTTGGCTTGCTTGAAGCCGCGCAGGATGAACCAGTCCTGCTTGTTGTCCTCGCCAAAGTAGCCGCCCTGGATACCTGCCGAGTAGCGCAGTGCATCGCTGATGGTTTGGCTGTTGCGGTCCTTGAGCTGTTGCTGGGTGACCACGCTGACCGAGCGCGGCGTAGCGGCCAGTGGGGTGTTGGTCTTGCTGGCGCTGCGACTGTTGTAGGCGACATAACCGCGGTCTTCGCCGACCGGGCTGTCCAGCTCGGCCATCACGCTGAGACTTTGCAATTGCAGCTGGCCTTGTTCGGCGGCCAGCTCCAGATGGTAACTGCCGTCGGCACTGCGTACGGCACGCAGGCCACTGCCGGCGAGCAACTGGGCCAGACCATCGGCGATGGCGTAGTCGCCATGCAGGGGGGGCGCCTGGCGTCCCTGGCTGAGTTGCGGGTCGTAGCTGAGCAGGATGCCAGCCTGGCTGGCAAAACTGTTGAGCGCCTGCTCCAGTGGCCCAGCGGCGATTTGGAAGGGTTGCCCGGCTGCCTGGGCCAGGAGTGGCCCGCTGGCCAGGCCGAGCAGGCTGGCGCGCAGGCAGAGGCTGAGCAGGGTAGGGGCGACGGCATGACGCATGGTGTGGGCTCCGGTGGCCAATGGCTGTTGGCAAGGAGGCCGAACGAGCGTGCAAAACCTGCAATTTTTTTTAGGCAGGTTCCACGCTGACCCAGTAGCGCGTGCGGTAGTGCAGGCGTACCGGCAGGGTTCGGGCGACGGCCTGCAGCACACGTTCCGTGTCATCCAGCGGAAAAACCCCGGAGATGCGCAAGGCGGCGACTTGCGGCGCCCAGCGCAAGAGGCCATGGCGCTGCCTGCGCAATGCGCCGAGTAGTTCGGCCAGCGGCATCTGCTTGGCTACCAGCAGGCCCTGTTGCCAGCGACTACGGTCGATGTCGGCGGGGCCGGCAAGTTGTGCCTGGGTGTCGCGCACCCAGTAGTCATGGCCGGCAGCCAGGTCTGTGAGTGCGCCTTCGCCCTGCCAGCTGGCCTGCCCGCGATACAGGCTCAGGCGAACCGGTTGTGGATCAAGGCGCAGTTGTAGCTGGCCCTCCTGCAGTAGGCAGCGACCCTGCGCACAAGCGATCAGCCAGGGACTGGCTGCTTCGATCAGTACCTCGCCCTGATGGACTTGTAGGCGCCGCTGATCGCCCAGTTCCAAGAGGTCCACTGCACTGTTGCTGTTGAGGTGCAGCAAGCTGCCATCGGCCAATCGCCACTGGCGACGCTCGCCGATGGCCGTGCGCTGGTTGGCCAGCCAGGTAGGCCAGGGTGCCTGGTCAAGGCCCAGCACCGTGCCGCCGAGCAGCAGGCCGCACACACTTAGTTGGCGCAAGGCCCGGCGGCGCTGCGGGTCATGTCGGGCTTTTTGCAGGGTGGGCTGCAGCAGGGCTGGGGGTAGACTGCCCAGGCGCTCGCTGAAGCGTTCCAGGCGCTGCCAGGCGGCTTCATGTGCTGCGCTGGTTTGACGCCAGGCCAGGCAGGCCGCTTGTTGCTCGGGCGTGGCGTGGCCGGAGAGCAGGCATACGCGCCAGTCGATAGCCTGCTCCAACAGCGTATCGTCTGGTGCATTCATAGCAGCCCCTGGCGGTGGCAATGGCGCAGGGCCTGGCCCATGTACTGCTGGATGGAACTGATCGAGCGTCCCAGGCGCTGGGCAATCTCCGCATAAGCGAGGCCTTCAACCTGGGAAAGCAGGAAGGTTTCGCGCACGCACGGTTTGAGCCCATCGAGGACACGGTCCAGCGCGACCAGGGTCTGCAGGTGTTGCAATTGTTCTTCCGGGCCCGGGTGCAGAGGCTCCGGCAACACGGCCAGTGCTTGCAGGTAGGCGCGTTCCAGGCTGCGCCGGCGATAGTGATCGATCAGCAGGCCCCGTGCGATGGTGCCCAGCAAGGCACGCGGCTCGTCGATGGTGGGGCGTTGCGGTTGCTGGAGGAGGCGCACAAAGGTGTCCTGGCTCAGGTCGGCAGCCTGGGCCGGACAATCCAGGCGTTGGCGCAACCAGCCCAGCAGCCAGCGGTGATGCTGCTGGTAAAGACTGGCGACATGGTTGAGAGCGGCAGGCACGGCAAACATCCAGGAAGTGGAAATATTCGCGCATATTAATGCGACTATTTATCATTAACAAACGGCTTTTGCGGCTGGATGCGTAAGGGCTGGCATGTCGATTTACCCGCCATCCCGGCTAAACTGCCGTCTGTTGCCTGCTGGCCAGCACGATGGCTGCGAGAGGTCATGTGCATTTGCCAGGGGTTGCCAGGTCGGGCGCTGTGCGGCGTCGTAGTAGGGCTACGCTGAGACATAGCAACGACGTCACTCGTGCCGTGGGGAGGGTGAGACGCGAATGTTCAAACCTGATCTGCGCCTGTTGATCGTTTTGCTGGGGCTGGCGGTCGGGCTGGTGACCTTCATCAACGCCGTTCTTTCGAGCTACCAGACCGAGCGCGATCTGCTGATGGCGCAGACCCTGGAGGCCAACCGGGTGTATGCCGCCAAACAGGCCGCCAGCACGGAGCTGTTTTTGCTCAACACCCTTGAGCAACTGGCCTATAGCGCTGGTCGCCTGGCTGAGAGCTGGGCAGATGCCGCGGCGCGGATGGATGAGGCTGAACGCCTGAGTCGCCTGAGCCGCAGCTTCAACGCGGTTACCGTACATGACCGACAGGGGCGGATCATCGCCACGTCCAGCGACGGTCTTGCCATGTTGGGCCTGCGTAGCCAGGGCACGGTAGCCGATGACGGACATGGCCAGCGCTCCTGGGTGTCGCAACCCTTTCGCGGCGTCAATGGCGAACTGCTGGTGTTTCTCTCCTATCCGGTGGTGGATGCCGCCGGCCAGGCTCTCGGCCTGGTAGGGGGCACGCTCTATCTGCAGCAGCCCAATGCCTTGCATGCCTTGCTGGCCGAGCACTATTACCGTGACGGTACGCACTTCTACGTGGTCGATCGCAGCCGCCAGTTGATTTATCACTCCGATGCGCAGCGTGTGGGCGAACAGGTGGTCTTACATAATCCGGCGGTGGAGGCCGTGCTGCAGGGGCGTGCCGGCATGCAGCGGCTGATCAATTCACGTGGCATCGATATGCTGGCCGGCTACGCACCGGTGCCCAGCGCTGGCTGGGGGGTGGTCGCGCAGCGGCCAACGGCGCAAACCCTGGCAGAGCTGGACGAGCTGATGCTCAAGACGCTGCGTAACAGCATTCCCATCACCCTGCTGTCGCTCCTGGCGATTGCCTGGCTGGCCCGCTGGATTGCCAGGCCACTGCGTAACCTGGCCGATACCGTGGAGCACTGGGACAGCCCGACTGCCGATGAGGAAGTGCGCCGTGTGCGCGCCTGGTATTTCGAGGCGCAGCAGTTGCAGCGCGCCATGCAGGAAGGGCTGGCGATGCTGCACGACAAGCTGGGCCGACTTAGCGAGGAGAACATTACCGACCCGCTGAGCGGCTTGCTCAATCGTCGCGGCCTGGCCCTCGGCCTGGAGCGCTTGCAGCAGCAGCGCCTGCCGTTTGCCGTACTGGCACTGGATATCGACCATTTCAAGCAGATCAACGATCGTCATGGCCATGCGCTGGGGGATCGGGTTTTGCAGCACCTGGCCGGGCTGATGCGTGACTGCTCGCGCAGTACCGACCTGCTGTGCCGCAGCGGTGGCGAGGAGTTTCTGATGCTCTTGCCGCAGGCCAATGCCGCAGTGGCCATGCGGGTTGCCGAGCGCCTGCGCCTGAGCATGGCCAGTATGCCCAGCCCGACGGGTACGGCAGTCACCGTGTCGTTGGGCGTGGCCTTGTGGCCAGGGCCGCCCACGCCGGTCGCCCAGGTGCTCAAGGCGGCGGATGCGGCGCTCTACCAGGCCAAGGCGCAGGGGCGCGACCGCGTGGTGTATGCGCCTACTGGCGAGGACAGTGCAGCAGGTAGCTGAGCAGCGCGGGTTCGGGGCTGGGCAGGGCGCGCCACCAGTGGCTGGGCAACTCGCCCAGCAGGGCCTGGGCAAATGGCATGCCCAGCGGATCGTCGCGGTACAGGCTGATCACCCAGGGCTCACCGCTGGCGCAGACCAGTTGCTGGAACAGTGCCCGGCCGATACCGCGTCGGCGATATTTGCGCAGGATGAACAGGTCGGCGAATTCCTTGGCGTCGATGCCGGGCAGCTCGCTACGCTCGACTAGCAGGAAGCCAGCGATGAAGCCGTCCACCAGAATCAGGCCGGCGCTCCAGTCCGGCTCCTGCCAGTAGCGCGCCAGGTGTGCATGGTGGATGTAGAAACGCCCGTCGTTCTCCACCTCTTCATCCTCCCAGTCCGAAGACTCGTAGGCATAGAACTGGTAGAGGTTGGCGATCAGCTCGGTGGCTGTTGCGTCGGTGTGCATGAGTTCGATCTGCATGGGGCCTCGCCCGGCGGTTGGGTGCGCTATTATCCGCGCTTTTCCCGGTGGCGGAGACACTTCATGGCCAAGGCCAAGCGCATGTATGGCTGCACCGAGTGCGGCGCGACCTTTCCCAAGTGGGCCGGGCAGTGCGGCGAGTGCGGGGCCTGGAACACCCTGACCGAGACGGTGATCGAGAGTGGTGGCGCTGGCGCACCGTCCGGGCGCGGCGGCTGGGCCGGGCAGCAGGCGCAGATCAAGACCCTGGCCGAGGTCAGCGTCGAGGAAGTGCCACGCTTCTCCACCGTCTCCGGCGAGTTGGACCGGGTGCTTGGCGGCGGTCTGGTGGATGGCTCGGTGGTGCTGATCGGCGGCGACCCGGGTATCGGCAAGTCGACCATCCTGCTGCAGACCTTGTGCAATATCGCCCAGAGGCTCCCCGCGCTGTATGTCACCGGCGAGGAGTCGCAGCAGCAGGTGGCCATGCGCGCGCGGCGCCTGGAGCTGCCGCAGGACAAACTCAAGGTGATGACCGAGACCTGCATCGAATCGATCATCGACGTGGCGCGCCGCGAGCAGCCCAAGGTGATGGTCATCGACTCGATCCAGACCATCTTCACCGAGCAGCTGCAGTCCGCCCCCGGCGGCGTGGCGCAGGTGCGCGAGAGCGCGGCGCTGCTGGTGCGCTACGCCAAGCAGAGCGGCACGGCGATCTTCCTGGTCGGCCACGTGACCAAGGAAGGCGCCCTGGCCGGCCCGCGCGTGCTGGAACACATGGTCGATACCGTTTTGTACTTTGAGGGCGAGTCCGACGGCCGCCTGCGTTTGCTGCGCGCGGTGAAGAACCGCTTCGGCGCGGTCAACGAGCTGGGCGTGTTCGGCATGACCGACAAGGGCCTCAAGGAGGTCACCAACCCCTCGGCGATCTTCCTCACCCGTGCCCAGGAGGCGGTGCCGGGCAGCGTGGTCATGGCCACCTGGGAAGGTACCCGGCCGATGCTCGTGGAAGTGCAGGCGCTGGTCGACACCAGCCATATGGCCAACCCCAAGCGCGTGACCGTGGGGCTCGATCAGAATCGCCTGGCCATGCTGCTGGCCGTATTGCACCGGCATGGCGGCATCCCCACCTACGACCAGGACGTGTTCCTCAACGTGGTCGGCGGGGTCAAGGTGCTGGAGACCGCTTCCGACCTGGCGCTGATGGCCGCGGTGATTTCCAGCCTGCGCAACAAGCCGCTGCCGCACGACCTGCTGGTGTTCGGCGAGATCGGCCTGTCCGGCGAGATCCGCCCGGTGCCGAGCGGTCAGGAACGCCTGAAAGAGGCGGCCAAGCACGGCTTCAAGCGCGCCATCGTGCCCAAGGGCAATGCGCCCAAGGAGGCGCCGGCCGGCCTGCAGGTGATTGCCGTGACGCGCCTGGAGCAGGCGCTGGATGCGTTGTTCGACTGACATACTGATCTGCGACAACAGGTCGCATGCGCGGCTTTGCATAATGGCCGGCCTGTTTATGCCTCTGCTAACGTGCCGTTCAGGCACAGCACTGTCACCTGCGGAGACCGCCCATGGCCCATCGCCGAACACCCGCCAGTGCCACCCTGCAATTGCGCCGGGTGGCCATTGATACCTACCGGGAAAACGTCGCCTATCTGCACCGCGACTGTGCCATCTATCGTGCCGAGGGCTTCCAGGCATTGTCCAAGGTCGAGGTGAGCGCCAATGGCCGGCGCATCCTCGCCAGCCTCAATGTGGTGGATGACGAATGCATCGTGGCGGTTGGCGAACTGGGCCTCTCGGAAGATGCCTTTGCCCAGCTGGGCGTGGCCAACGGGCATCCAGCGAGTATTTCCCAGGCCGAGCCGCCGGCTTCGATCCATGCGCTGCACCGCAAGATTGCCGGGGAGCGCCTTAGCCATGATGACTTCCGGGCCATCGTGCGTGACATCAGCGAGCACCGCTATTCGAAGATCGAGTTGACGGCCTTCGTGGTCGCCTGCAACCAGGGTGAACTGGACCGCGAAGAGGTGTATTTCCTCAGTGATGCGATGACCGCCGTTGGCCGGCGCCTGGACTGGCGTGAGCACCCGGTAGTCGACAAGCACTGCATTGGCGGTATTCCCGGCAATCGCACCTCGATGCTGGTCGTACCGATCGTTGCCGCCCACGGCATGCTCTGCCCGAAAACCAGTTCGCGGGCCATCACTTCGCCGGCCGGCACCGCCGACACCATGGAGGTGCTGGCCAATGTCGAGTTGCCCTTCGCCCGCCTGGAGGAGATCGTCCACGCCCACCGCGGCTGCCTGGCCTGGGGGGGCACCAGCGATCTGTCGCCGGCCGACGATGTGCTGATTGCCGTGGAGCGGCCGCTGTCCCTGGATTCGCCCGGACAGATGGTGGCCTCGATCCTTTCCAAGAAAGTCGCTGCCGGCTCTACCCACCTGTTGCTGGATATCCCGGTCGGGCCGAGCGCCAAGGTGCGCTCCATGCCCGAGGCACAGAAGCTGCGCAAGCTGTTCGAGTATGTGGCCGGGCGCATGGGGCTGGCCATTGACGTGATCATCAGTGACGGTCGGCAGCCGGTGGGTAATGGTATTGGCCCGGTGCTGGAGGCGCGTGATGTCCTGCAGGTACTGACCAATGATCCGGCCGCGCCCAACGACCTGCGTCAGAAATCGCTGCGCCTGGCCGGGCGCATGCTTGAGTTCGACCCGGATGTGCGCGGTGGCGATGGCTTTGCCATTGCCCGCGATATCCTCGATTCCGGGCGGGCCCTGGCCAAGATGCACGCGATCATGCAGGCGCAGGGGCTGCGAGAGTTCGACTACCGGAATCCACCGCTGGCGCCGCTGAGCTTCGAGGTGTGTGCCGACACGGAGGGTGTGCTGGTCGCCATCGACAACCTGCAGTTAGCGCGTATTGCCCGTCTGGCCGGTGCGCCCAAGGTACAGGGCGCTGGCCTTGACCTGCTGCACAAGCTGGGCGCGCGGGTCAGCGCCGGCACGCCGTTGTACCGCGTGTATGCCGCCTATGCGGCGGATCTGGAATTTGCCCGCCAGGCCTGCGTGCGTGCCTCGGGGGTGAGCCTGGGCGAGGCAGAGCAGCTGCCGGCCTTTTTTGTGGAGTGCTGATCAATGAGCCAGAGCCTGTTGCTGTATTTCGCCGAGGAGGCGCTGCCTGCGCGGCGTCTGGCCGAGGCCTGCGGTCTGCCTGCCGCGGCAGTCGAATCTCACCGTTTTCCCGATGAAGAACTGCGTCTGCGCCTGCCCCTGCAGCCTGGCCAGGCGCTGCCCGAACAGCTGGTGCTGTACCGCAGCCTGGATCGCCCCAACGAGAAACTCGTCGAACTGCTCTTGCTGGCGGGTGAAGCACGTCGCCTGGGTGTACAGCGTTTGTGGCTGGTCGCCCCCTACCTGGCCTACATGCGCCAGGATATGGCCTTTCACCCTGGCGAAGTGGTCAGCCAGCAAATCATCGGGCCTTTTCTGGCCGGCCTGTTCGATGGGGTGATCACCGTGGACCCGCACCTGCATCGCATTGCCAGCCTGGCCGAGGCCATTCCGCGTGGTGTGGCCGTCAGCCTGTCGGGTGCGCCGATGCTTGCCGAACTGATTGCCGAGCAGGTCGAGCAGCCGCTCTTGCTGGGGCCGGATGCCGAGTCGGCACAGTGGGTCGGTCAGGCCGCGGCTGTGCATGGCTGGCCGCATGGGGTGTGCACGAAGCTGCGGAGCGGCGATCGTCAGGTGCAGATCAGCCTGCCGGCGCTCGATCTGCGTGGTCGCAACGTGGTGTTGCTGGATGACGTGGCCAGTTCCGGGCGAACCCTCGCGGCGGCCGCACAGCAGGCCCTGGCAGCGGGGGCGGCCACGGTGGATGTGGCGGTGACGCATGCGCTGTTCGCCGGTGATGCCCTGGCGGTGATCGCGGCGGCCGGTGTTGGCCGGGTGTGGAGTACCGACTGCATCAGCCACCCGAGCAACGCCATTGCCATGGCGCCCTGCTTGGCACAGGCGCTGCAACCGTTGCTCATGCAGCGCTGAGTGTGGCGTGAAAACGGCGAAGTGCTTCTCAACGGAACGTCTGGGTAGTAGCCATGCCGAGTGGGCATGGCGTGTACAGGGTTGCTTGGCATGATTATGGATTTCGTCACGGGCGCGGCGTTGCTGCTGGCGCTGTGCTACCTGCAGGCGATCAACGTACGCGCCTGCCAGGGGCGACCCTGGCTGTTGCGCTTGAGTTCGGGGCTGCTGTTTGGCGTCATTTGCCTGGTGGGCATGTGGCTGCCGATTGCCCCGCACGAGGGCGTGTTCTTCGATGCACGGACGGCGGTGCTGAGCATGGCCGCGCTTTTCGGTGGTGCCTGGGTTGCCTTGCTGGCCGGGCTGATTGCGGCTGCGGGGCGCCTGTGGCTGGGCGGTATTGGTATGTACGTCGGGGTGGCGAACGTCATCCTGCCGTTGCTCATGGGCCTGGCCATGCGTGCGCTGGTGCAGCGCGGGCGACTGCCACTGAATGCCCTGTCGTTGTGGTTGTTCGGCGTTTTGCTGCATCTGGGCGTGCTGCTGGTGCTCAGCGCCCTGCCGGCCGAGCACTACCAGCGCATTCTCACGTACCTGGCCCTGCCTTCGTTGCTGGTCCTGCCGTTGGCCGGGGTGATGCTGGGCTTGCTGCTCAAGGATATTGGCCAGCGCCAGCACACCGAACGCGACCTGCAGTTCAGTGAAGCGCGTCTGCGGGCGATTGCCGGGGCCCTGCCTGACCTGTTGATGGTGCTCGACGAGGACGGCCGCTATCTGGAGGTGATTGCCCCTGACCCGCAGTTGCTGCGCCTGCCGGTCGGCGCGCTGCTCGGCAAGCGCCTGCATGAAGTGCTGGCGCTGAGCCAGGCGGAGTCACTGCTGGCCTTCGTACGCCTGACGTTGTCCAGCAATGCGCCCCAGGTCACTGAGTACCGCATGCAGACCCTGGCCGGGCTGCGGCTGTTCGAAGCCCATGCGCGGCGCCTGGATGTCACCCTCGAGGGGCGTGCGGCGGTGGTCATGATCATTCGTGACATCACCGAGCGGAGTCTGGCCGAAGAGGAGTTGCGCATCGCCGCGATTGCCTTTGAAACTCAGCAGGGCATGTTCATTACCGATGCCAGCAGTCACATTCTGCGGGTCAACCAGGCCTTTTGCCGGATTACCGGGTATCAGCCGGACGATGTGATTGGCCAGCACACCCGGCTGCTCTCCTCGGGCCAGCAGGGGGCCGAGTTCTACCGGCAGATGTGGCAGTCGATCCATCAGCACGGCAGTTGGCAGGGAGAAATCTGGAATCGCCGCAAGAGTGGCGAGGTCTTCCCCGAGTGGCTGTCGATCAGTGCCGTGCGCGCCACCGATGGCCGGGTAAGCCACTATGTCGCCTCGCTCAGTGACATCAGTGAGCGCAAGGAGGCAGAGCAGCAGATTCGCCACCTGGCGTTTTACGACCCCTTGACCGGTCTGCCCAATCGGCGCCTGCTGCTCGACCGCCTGCAGCAGGCCATGGCGCACAGTGCGCAGAGTGGCCAGTATGCCGCGCTGATGTTCCTTGATCTGGATAATTTCAAGAATATCAATGACCTGTATGGTCACCAGGCGGGCGACCAGCTGTTGCTGCAGGCTGCCGGGCGACTGTCGGCCCTGGTGCGCAGCAGTGAGGCGGTGGCGCGTCTGGGCGGCGATGAGTTCGTGCTGATGCTCGAACAGCTGGGTGGGCAGGCCGACCAGGCGGCCAGCCGCGCCGAGCAACTGGGTGGGCAGATCCTGCACAGCCTCAGCCAACCTTATAGCCTGCTCGGCCAGCCGCTGCACAGTAGCGTGAGCATCGGCGTGGTGCTGTTCCTCGGTAACCACGAGAGTGTCGATGAACTGTTCAAACGCGCCGATCTGTCCATGTATGAAGCCAAGCATGCCGGCAAGAATGCCCTGCGCTTTTTCGACCCGCAGATGCAGGCCGTAGTCAGTACGCGCTTGCGCCTGCAGGAGGAAATGCGCCAGGGGCTGCGTGAAGGACACTTTATCCTGCACTACCAGGCCCAGGTGGAAGAGGGCTGCGGCGTGGTGGGAGCCGAGGCGCTGTTGCGCTGGCAGCACCCCCAGCAGGGCTTGCTGGGGCCGGCGGCGTTCATTCCATTGGCCGAGCGCAGCGGGCTGATCCAGGCGCTGGATGGCCTGGTACTGCGCCAGGCCTGTCTGCAACTGGCGCGCTGGCAGGCCCAGGGTGGCGCGCTGGCGCGCTTGAGCCTGGCGGTCAACCTGAGCGCCGTGATGCTCTATCAGCCCGGCTTCGTCGAAGACTTGCAGGCGCTGCTCGAGGAAACCGGCGCGGCGGCACAGCTGCTCAAGCTGGAAATCACCGAGTCGTTGCTGCTGGATGACATGGCGGCTGCCAGCCAGCGCATGAATGCCTTGCGACAGATGGGTATACGCTTTTCCATTGATGACTTTGGCACGGGTTATTCGTCCATGGCCTATCTGCAGAAGCTGCCGCTGGATCAGCTGAAGATCGACCAGTCGTTCATCCGTGAACTGCCCGGCAATCCGAGCAGCCTGGCGATTGTCCGGGCAACTTGTGCCATGGCGCAGAGCCTGGGACTGCAGGTGATTGCCGAAGGGGTGGAGACCCCGGCGCAGCGCCAGGTATTGCTGGACAGTGGTTGCCGGCATTTCCAGGGTTACCTGTTTGCCCGGCCCGTGCCGGTCGAGCAATTCGAGGCGTTGCTGGCGGCGCAGTAAACTCAGTGCCAGCCCTGCTGCCAGCGGCTGGAGTCCTGCAGTTCACGCCAGTCGATCCACTGGCTGCGGCGTGTCAGCACCGCCTGCAGCTCGACTTGCAGGACTTCGCCCTGTTCGTCACGCAACCAGTCGTTGACCAGAAAATGCCGTTCGCGCTGCTGTACCTGGCGTGCGGTCCATTTCGAGAGGAGCAGCTTGCGTGGATTGAGGCGGTGGCGTTGTTCAGGCATCGCGGTGCTCCAGCAGCTTGCGCGCGGCTTCCTGGCCGCTCAGCCAGGCGCCTTCCACGCGGCCACTCAGGCACCAGTCGCCACAGGCATACAGGCCCAGCTCACCCTGCGCCAGGGCACCCCACTGATGCGCCTGGGCTGGGCGCGAATACAGCCAGCGATGGGCCAGGCGCAGCGTCGCGGGGGGAATCCGACAGCCGAGTAGTTCGGCAAACTCACCGTGCAACAGGTCGATCACCGCTGTCTTGTCCAGGTCGATGTGCGCGCGGCTCCAGGTGCTGCTGGCATGCAGGATCCATTGTTCGTGGTGCGTCTCGCGGCCCGGCTTGCTCTGGTTGCGGGCCATCCAGTCGAGCGCCTGGTCCTGCACGAAGCAGGCGTCCAGCGCGGTGTCGAGCGGCTCGTCGAAGCACAGGGCGACCGCCCAGGTCGGCTCCATGACCACGCTGGCGGCCTGCGCCGCCATGCTCGGCGCAGCGCTCAGCAACGAGCTGGCCTGTGGCGCAGGGGTGGCGACGATCACTGCGCTGAACGGGCCATGACTGTTGCCCTGGCTGTCGAGTAGTTGCCAGTGTTGGCTGCCGCGAAAGACCTCGCTGATCCGACAATCGAACTGCACCGGCAGATCGCCCAGCAGCTGGCGGCACAGCGCGCTCATGCGCGGCGTAGCCACCCAGCGTTCCTGACTGTCTGCCGACGGGCTCAGCTGGCCCTGGCGAGCCTGGTACAGGCGCGGCAGCCAGGGGGCGACCCAGCCCTGTGCCTGCCAGTGCTGGACGGCCGTGCTGAAGTGTCGGTCGCGTGCGGTGAAGTACTGTGCGCCGAGGTCGAGGCTGCCGCAGTCGCTGCGCTTGCTGGACATGCGCCCGCCGCTGCCACGGCTCTTGTCGAACAGCTGCACGGGCAGGCCGGCCTCATGCAGGCGGCGGGCGGCGGACAGGCCGGCAAGGCCGGTACCGATGATGGCGATGGGGTGCTGCATGGGCGGCCTCACAAGGTGGCTGAAGATTGATGTACCTATATTGTACAAAGTCTTTTATTCTGTACATGTTTTTGCTGGCCGATCATCTATGCTTGAGGTTAGCAGGCCGTTACCTGAGGAGGCGTCGTCATGCACATTCTGCTTACCGGAGGGACTGGCCTGATTGGCCGGGCACTGTGCCGCCACTGGTTGGCGGCCGGGCATCAGTTGAGCGTATGGAGCCGCCGCCCCGAGCAGGTTGCCGCGCTGTGCGGTGCACAGGTACGCGGTATCGGACGCCTGCAGGAACTGGGTGAGGAGCCGCTGGATGCCATCGTCAACCTGGCGGGGGCGCCGATTGCCGATCGCCTGTGGACGCGCCGGCGCAAGGCCGAGCTGTTGGCCAGCCGGGTGCAGCTTACCGATCAGTTGGTCGAGTGGCTGGCCACGCGGCGCCAGCGTCCGGCGCTGCTCCTGTCCGGCTCGGCGGTGGGCTGGTACGGCTGTGGTGGCGAGCAGGAACTCGATGAGAACAGTGGTAGCCCCGCCGAGGACTTTGCCAGCCAGTTGTGCGCGGCCTGGGAAGACAGTGCGCGGGCGGCCGAGGCACTGGGCCTGCGGGTGGTGCTGTTGCGTACCGGTCTGGTGCTGGCCCGTCAGGGTGGTTTGCTCAAACGCATGCACTTGCCGTTCAGTCTGGGCTTGGGCGGCCTGTTGGGCGATGGGCGACAGTGGATGCCGTGGATCCACCTGGCCGACCAAATCGCGCTGATCGATTTTCTCTTGCAGCATCCGCAGGCCAGTGGGCCTTACAATGCGTGCGCGCCACAGCCGGTCCGCAATCGCGACTTTGCCAGGGCACTGGGCCTGGCCCTGCATCGTCCAGCCTGGCTGGCCGCCCCGGCGGGGCTGTTGCGCCTGCTGCTGGGTGAGTTGGCCGAGTTGCTGCTGGACGGCCAGCGCGCCGTGCCGCGCCGCCTGTTGCAGGCGGGTTTCCGTTTTCGCTTCACCACGCTGGAGGAGGCCCTGGCCGACCTGCTGGCGGGTACAGACAAGGATTGAGCATGTCCGATCACGCACTGCTGTTGGTCAATCTGGGGTCGCCGGCTTCCACCTCGGTGGCCGATGTGCGCCGTTACCTCAACCAGTTCCTCATGGACCCCTATGTCATCGACCTGCCCTGGCCGCTGCGGCGCCTGCTGGTCGGGCTGATCCTGTGGCGCCGGCCGGCTGCCTCGGCGCACGCCTACCAGTCCATCTGGTGGGATGAAGGCTCGCCGCTGGTGGTGCTCAGTCAGCGTCTGACCGACGCCGTGCGCCCGCTCTGGCCGCATGGACCGACCGAACTGGCGATGCGCTATGGCGAACCGTCAATTGCCGGCACGCTGCAGCGCCTGGCTGAGCAGGGCGTGCGCCGGGTGACCCTGGCGCCGCTCTATCCGCAGCATGCCGACAGCACCACCACCACGGTGATCGAAGAGGCGCGCCGGGCCATCGCCCAGCACAGCTTGCCGCTGCGTCTGCAGGTCCTGGCACCCTTCTATGACCAGCCGGAATACCTCGATGCCTTGGTGGCCAGTGCCGAACCTTACCTGCAGCAGCCTTTCGATCATCTGCTGCTGAGCTTTCACGGCCTGCCTGAGCGGCACCTGCACAAGGCCGATCCGAGTGGCAAGCACTGCCTGCGTAGCGCCGACTGCTGTCAGCAGGCGCCTGCCGAGGTGCTGCAGCGCTGTTACCGTGCGCAATGCCTGCGCAGTGCGGCAGCCTTTGCCGAACGCGCCGGGTTGACTGATGGACAATGGTCGGTGGGTTTCCAGTCACGGCTGGGGCGTGCCAAATGGATCGAGCCGTACACCGAGGAGCGTCTGGACGAACTGGCCGCCGCCGGGGTGAAGAGGCTCCTGGTAATGTGCCCGGCTTTCGTGGCCGACTGTATCGAGACCCTGGAAGAAATCGGTGATCGTGGTCGTGAACAGTTCATCGCCGCCGGCGGTGAGGAACTGGTGCTGGTGCCTTGCCTGAATACCCATCCGCGCTGGGTGGAGGCGCTGGCCAGCCTGTGCCAGAAAGTGCCGCAGGCGCTGACCTGAAGAAAACCACAACGCCGCTGTTCAGCGGCGTTGTGGTCTGTGCGCTTTAGTGATGGCGTTGGCGCTGCCAGGCGCGTGCCGCCAGAACCAGCAGGGTGATGGCGGTCAGCGGCAGGACGAAGGTCAGCATGGCCTGTTCGAAGGCGCCCAGCCAGGGCGCGCCACTGCTGTTGGAAATCAGGTAGACGGTGTACAGCGCGTAGTAGCCGACGAACAGCACACCTTCCCAGCGATTGATCGAATAGCCGTTGAAGAAGATTGGCAGACAGGCGATGGCGACCGCGATCATTACCGGGAAATCGAAGGCCAGGGCGTTGGCTGCCACGCTGATGGCCTGTGGCGAGACCAGCGATGCCAGGCCGAGTACGCAGAGCAGGTTGAAGATATTACTGCCGACGATATTGCCCACGGCGATATCGCGTTCGCCCTTGAAGGCAGCCATGACCGAGGTGGCTAGCTCCGGTAGCGAGGTGCCGATGGCGACCACGGTCAGGCCAATCACCAGCTCGGAAATGCCCAGCGCGCGCGCCAGGGTAACGGCACCCTCCACCAGAAAGTTCGAGCCGCTGACCAGCAGGACCAGGCCGGCGGCGATCAGCGCCAGGTTGATCAGCCAGGCGTAGGGCTTGGGCGTTTCGTCGAGACCGAACTCTGCAGCGAACTCGTCGTCCTCGGCGGCAATACCTTTTTCCCGAAGGCTGCTGATGATCAGAAAGCCGGTGTAGGCCAGGACTCCGGCGAACAGCAGGGCGCCATCCACACGGCTCAGGCTGCCGTCCCAGGCCAGGGCGAAGGTCAACAGGCTGGCGCCGATCATGATCGGCACGTCGAGGCGAATCAGTTGCCGCGAAACCAGCAGGGGGGCGACTACGGCCGTCACCCCGAGGATCAGCAGGACGTTGGCGATATTGCTGCCAATCACGTTGCCAATGGCCAGGTCACCGCTGCCATCCAGTGCTGCCTGCACGCTCACCGCGGTTTCCGGCGCGCTGGTGCCGAAGGCCACGACGGTCAGGCCGATGATCAGGGGCGGGATACCGAACTGTGCGGCCAGCTTGGCAGCGCCGCGCACCAGTACTTCGGCGCCAGCGACCAGCAGCACCAGGCCGGCGACGATATAAACGAAAGTCATCAGGGTCATTGCGCAAGGCTCCAGAAAAATGGCGCTAGTGTAATCATTGCCGGACGGCACGCCAGAGGCGCTTTGGCTGGCGTGTGCGGCTCTTTGTAAGAGGCTGTGTTCATTCGCTCAGTAGTTGCAGTTGTACCGGCACGACACCGTCGCGCAGCATGTCCAGTTGCTGCGCCGCGCCGCGTGACAGATCGATGATGCGGCCCCGGGTAAAGGGCCCGCGATCATTGATGCGTACCACCACACGGCGTTCATTGCGCAGGTTGGTGACCTGCACGCGGCTGCCGAATGGCAGGCTGCGATGGGCAGCGGTCAGTGCATGCTGGTTGAACGGCTCGCCACTGGCGGTCGGTCGTCCATGGTGTTTTCCGCCGTACCAGGAGGCCTGGCCGGTTTCGCTGGAGACGAAACGGCCCGATGTGGAGCAGCCGGCGAGCAGCAGGACGGCGACAAGCTGCGCACCACAGGCCAGCAGAGAAAGGCCGCGACGGGGTCGCTGGAGCCTTCCTTGCAGCGTGTGGTGTGCGGCTTGCAGCGGCTTCATCCCTCGAGTTTCTTCTTCAGCAGTTCGTTCACCTGCCCCGGGTTGGCCTTGCCCTTGGAGGCCTTCATGGCCTGGCCGACGAAGAAACCGAACATCTTGCCGCGCTTGGCCTCGTCGCTGGCGCGGTACTGTTCGACCTGCTCGGCGTTGGCCGCCAGCACGTCATCCAGCATCGCTTCGATGGCACCCGAGTCGGTGACCTGCTTGAGGCCCTTGTTCTCGATCACCTCGTCGGCAGTCGCACCTTCGCCGGCAGCGAGGGCCTCGAAAACCATCTTGGCGATCTTGCCGCTGATGGTGTTGTCGCGGATGCGCAGGATCATCCCGCCCAGCTGTTCGGCCGAAACCGGCGACTGCTCGATATCCAGGTTGTCCTTGTTGAGCAGGCTGGACAGCTCGCCCATCACCCAGTTGGCGGCCAGCTTGGCGTCGCCGCAGACCCCGGCGACCTGCTCGAAGTACTCGGCCATCTCGCGGCTGGCCGAGAGCACACTGGCATCGTAGGCGGACAGGCCGTACTGGCTCTGGAAACGCTCGCGTTTCTGCGTCGGCAGCTCCGGCAGCTCGCCGCGCAGCTGTTCGATGAAGCTGTCTTCGAGCACCACCGGCAGCAGGTCCGGGCAGGGGAAGTAGCGGTAGTCGTTGGCTTCTTCCTTGCTGCGCATGGAACGCGTCTGATCCTTGTTCGGATCGTACAGGCGGGTTTCCTGCACCACCGTGCCGCCATCCTCGATCAGCTCGATCTGCCGCTGCACTTCGTGGTTGATGGCCTTCTCGATGAAGCGGAACGAGTTGACGTTCTTGATCTCGGCGCGAGTGCCGAACTCGGCCTGGCCTTTCGGACGTACCGAGACGTTGCAGTCGCAGCGCAGCGAACCTTCGGCCATGTTGCCGTCGCAGATGCCCAGGTAGCGCACCAGGGCGTGGATCGCCTTGACATAGGCCACGGCTTCCTTGGCCGAGCGGATGTCCGGCTCGGAGACGATTTCCAGCAGCGGCGTGCCGGCGCGGTTCAGGTCGATGCCGCTCATGCCGTGGAAGTCTTCGTGCAGGCTCTTGCCGGCGTCCTCTTCCAGGTGCGCGCGGGTGATGCCGATGCGCTTGGTCGTGCCGTCTTCCAGGGTGATGTCGAGGAAGCCCTTGCCGACGATGGGCTGGTCCATCTGACTGGTCTGGTAGCCCTTGGGCAGGTCCGGATAGAAGTAGTTCTTGCGCGCGAATACGTTGGTGCGGCCCAGTTCGGCGTCGATCGCCAGACCGAACTTCACCGCCATGCGCACGGCCTCGGCATTCAGCACCGGCAGGGTGCCAGGCATGCCCAGGTCAACCAGGCTGGCCTGGGTGTTGGGCTCGGCACCGAAGGTGGTGGCGCTGCCGGAGAAGATCTTCGACTGGGTGGAAAGCTGGGCGTGGATTTCCAGCCCGATTACGGTTTCCCATTGCATGGTGATCGTCCTCAGAAGCCGCTCGGGGCGTGTTGATGCCAGTCAGTCACCTGCTGGTACTGGTGCGCGACGTTGAGCAGGCGGCCTTCCTGGAAATAGTTGCCGAGCAGTTGCACGCCCACTGGCAGGCCATCGACGAAGCCGGCCGGCATCGACAGACCGGGAATACCGGCCAGGTTGGCGGTGATGGTGTAGATGTCTTCCAGATAGGCCGAGACCGGATCGCTGTTCTTCTCGCCGAGCTTCCAGGCCGGGTTGGGCGTGGTCGGGCCGAGGATCACGTCGACCTCCTCGAAGGCACGGACGAAGTCGTTCTTGATCAGGCGGCGGATCTTCTGCGCCTTCAGGTAGTAGGCGTCGTAGTAGCCGGCCGACAGCGCGTAGGTGCCGACCATGATGCGCCGCTTCACTTCCGCGCCGAAGCCTTCGCCGCGCGAACGCTTGTACAGGTCCTCGAGGTTCTGCGGGTTTTCGCAACGATAGCCGAAGCGCACGCCGTCGAAGCGTGACAGGTTGGAGCTGGCTTCCGCCGGAGCGATCACGTAGTAGGCGGGAATGGCGTGCTGCATGTTCGGCAGCGAGATGTCCTTTACCGTGGCGCCGAGTTTTTTCAGCGCTTCGACCACGGCCATGACCTTCTCGCCGATGCGCGCATCCAGGCCAGCGCCGAAATACTCCCTGGGCAGGCCGATACGCAGCCCGGCCAGCGGCTGGCTGAGTGCTGCCAGGTAATCATCCAGCGGCTGGTCGACGCAGGTCGAGTCCTTGGCGTCGAAGCCGGCCATGGCTTGCAGGAGCAGGGCGCAGTCATGGGCGTCACGTGCCATCGGGCCGCCCTGGTCGAGGCTCGAAGCGTAGGCAATCATGCCCCAGCGCGAGACGCGGCCGTAGGTCGGCTTGAGGCCGGTCAGGTTGGTCAGCGCCGCCGGCTGGCGGATCGAGCCGCCGGTGTCGGTGCCGGTGGCGGCCGGGATCAGGCGTGCGGCTACGGCAGCCGCGCTGCCACCGGAGGAGCCGCCTGGCACGCGCGTGGCATCCCAGGGGTTCTTCACCGCGCCGTAGTGGCTGGATTCGTTGGCCGAGCCCATGGCGAACTCGTCCATGTTCAGCTTGCCGAGGGTGACCGTACCGGCGGCGGCCAGTTTGTCCACCACGGTGGCGTTATAGGGGGCTTTGAAACCGCTGAGGATCTTCGAGGCGCAGCTGGTCAGCACGCCCTGGGTGCAGAACAGGTCCTTGTGGCCGATCGGTGCGCCGAGCAGCGCGCCCTGTTCGCCGGCGGCGCGGCGCTGGTCGGCGGCACCCGCCTGTTGCAGGGCCAGCTCTTCGGTGACACTGATGAAGCTGTTGAGCTGCGGGTCGAGCGCCTGGATGCGTTGCAGCAGGTGCTGGGTCAGTTCGACGGCGGAAAATTGCTTGGCAGCCAGGCCTTCGGCAATCTGGCTCAGGGTCAGTTGGTGCAGGCTCATTATTCGATCACCTTGGGAACCAGGTACAGGCCGTTTTCCACGGCCGGGGCGATGGCCTGGTAGGCCTCGCGCTGGTTGGTTTCGCTCACCACGTCGGCGCGCAGACGCTGGGTGGCCTCCAGCGGATGGGCCAGTGGCTCGACACCCTCGGTATCGACCGCCTGCATGGCGTCGATCAGGCCGAGGATGCTGTTGAGGGTGGCGGTGGTCTGTGGCAGATCGGCGTCATTCAGGCCCAGGCGGGCCAGATGGGCGATCTTTTCCACGTCGGAGCGTTCAAGCGCCATCGTGATCTCTCCAGGCTGGGGTTCGGGGGCTGCAGGCCGTCGGGAACGGTCGCCGCAAGATGCGGTCAAAGCCCGCGCAGATGGGCACTCAAGGCCCATAGAAGCCGGCAATCTACCACAGCGGGCCGGTTGCCCAAAAGGCTCGCCGTTGTTAGAGTTTGCCGCACTTTTTTACCCAGCGTTTTCCTGACGCTCTGCCTAGGGCTCTATTCCCCATGTTCAAGAAACTGCGTGGCATGTTTTCCAGCGATCTGTCGATCGACCTGGGTACGGCCAACACCCTGATTTATGTGCGCGAGCGCGGCATCGTCCTCAACGAGCCGTCGGTCGTGGCGATTCGCAACGTCGGCAACCAGAAGAGCGTGGTCGCCGTGGGCACCGATGCCAAGCGCATGCTGGGCCGTACGCCAGGCAATATCTCGGCCATCCGTCCGATGAAGGATGGCGTGATTGCCGACTTCAGCGTCTGTGAAAAGATGCTGCAGTACTTCATCAACAAGGTGCATGAGAACAGCTTTCTGCAGCCTTCGCCGCGCGTCCTTATCTGCGTGCCGTGCAAGTCGACCCAGGTCGAGCGCCGGGCCATCCGTGAGTCGGCGCTGGGTGCCGGTGCCCGCGAAGTGTTCCTCATCGAAGAGCCGATGGCCGCGGCCATCGGTGCCGGCTTGCCGGTAGAGGAAGCGCGCGGTTCGATGGTCGTCGACATCGGCGGTGGCACCACGGAAATCGCCCTGATTTCCCTGAATGGGGTGGTCTACGCCGAGTCCGTGCGCGTTGGCGGCGACCGCTTCGACGAGGCCATCGTGACCTATGTACGCCGTAACTACGGTTCGCTGATCGGTGAGTCGACGGCTGAGCGTATCAAGCAGGAGATCGGTGCGGCCTATCCGGGTGCCGAGCTGCGCGAGATCGACGTGCGTGGCCGTAACCTCGCCGAAGGTGTGCCGCGCAGCTTCACCCTGAACTCTCACGAGGTGCTGGAGGCGCTGCAGGAGTCGCTGGCGGCCATCGTGCAGGCGGTCAAGAGCGCGCTGGAGCAGTCGCCGCCCGAGTTGGCGTCGGATATTGCCGAGCGCGGTCTGGTGCTGACCGGTGGCGGTGCGCTGCTGCGTGACCTGGACAAGCTGCTCTCCCAGGAAACCGGCCTGCCGGTGATTGTCGCCGAAGACCCGCTGACCTGCGTGGCGCGTGGTGGCGGCAAGGCCCTGGACATGATGGATCGTCACTCCATGGACCTGCTGTCCACCGAGTAAGCCACCGGCGGCCGGTCTCGCGTGAGGGTGCCCGGCCGTAGCCTGCCGGGTCGGAGGCTTGCTGCTTGATCCATGCCGTTGTGAGGGCTTTGCCATCAAACCGCTATTTGCCAAAGGACCTGCCTTGGGTGTCCGCCTGCTTATCCTGGCGGTGCTTTCGGTCGTCCTGATGGTGGTGGATGCGCGCTTCGACACCTTCAAGCCAGTGCGTAGTCAGCTGGGCCTGGTACTCACGCCCTTCTACTGGCTGGCCGACCTGCCGGTGCGCGCCTGGGAAGGCATGACCAGCCAGATCAGCAGCCGCAGCGAACTGCTCGCGGAGAACGAGAAGCTCAAGGCCGAGGCGTTGCTCTTGCAGCGTCGTCTGCAGAAACTGGCGGCGCTGACCGAGCAGAACGTGCGCCTGCGCGAGTTGCTCAACTCGGCGGCGCTGGTCGATGAGCAGGTGCTGGTCGGCGAACTGATCGGTGTCGATCCCAACCCCTTCACGCACCGCATCCTGATCGACAAGGGCAGCCGCGATGGCGTGACCCTTGGCCAGCCTGTGCTGGATGCCCGTGGACTGATGGGCCAGGTTGTCGAGGTGATGCCCTATACCGCCCGCGTGTTGCTGCTCACCGATACCACGCACAGCATTCCGGTGCAGATCAATCGCAATGGTCTGCGCGCCATTGCCGTGGGTACCGGCAACCCGGAGCGCTTGGAACTGCGCCATGTGGCGGATACCGCGGATATCAAGGAAGGCGACCTGCTGGTCAGCTCCGGGTTGGGCCAGCGCTTCCCGGCGGGTTATCCGGTGGCGGTGGTCAAAGAGGTCATCCATGACTCGGGGCAGCCTTTTGCCGTGGTGCGCGCGGTGCCGACCGCGGCACTCAATCGCAGCCGTTATCTGCTGCTGGTGTTCTCCGATCCGCGCAGTGCCGAACAGCGTGCCGCGGATTCGGCCGAGGCTCAGGAACAGGCTGACCGTGCGGCGGCCGAGCAGGCGCAGCCCAGCACTTCCGGTACGCAACCATGATGGCTGCTCCCGCGCCGCGCGGCGGCTGGCTGATCATGCTCACGCTGTTGCTGGCGTTGCTGCTGAGTGTCGCCCCCATGCCGGCCTTCATGGATATCGGCCGGCCGTTGTGGCTGGCCTTGTTTCTCAGCTTCTGGGTACTCAGCGTGCCGCACCGCCTGGGCCTGACCACGGCCTGGCTGTTCGGTCTGGCTGAGGATGTACTGTACGGCAGCCTGCTGGGGCAGAACGCACTGATTCTCTGCCTGGTCTGCGCCATGGTGCTAGGCCTGCAGCAGCGTCTGCGGGTGTTCCCGCAATGGCAGCAGGCGCTGGTCCTGCTGGTGATCTTCGGTCTGGCGCAGTTACTGCAGTTGTGGCTGCAGGCGCTGGCCGGCAATCGCCCGCCAACCCTGGAGTTCATGTTGCCGGCGCTGGTCAGCGCGCTGCTCTGGCCCTGGGTGCAGGGTGGCCTGCGCAGCCTGCAGCGGCGTTTCCAGGTCAACTGAGGAGACGGGCATGGTTGACCTCTACCTGGCTTCGGCCTCGCCACGGCGTGCCGAACTGCTGACGCAGATCGGCGTGCCCTTTTGCTGTCTGCCGGTGGACATCGACGAGACGCCGCATGCCGGCGAACAGGCTGATGCCTATGTCGAGCGGCTGGCCCGGGAAAAAGCCACGGCAGCCTGGCAGACCCTGCCGGCGCAGAGCGGTGCCTGCGTGCTGGGCGCCGATACCTCGGTGGTGCTGGACGGACGGATTCTTGGCAAGCCGCGCGATCGTGCGGATGCTCTGGCTACCCTGGCGGCGCTGTCCGGACGCACGCATCAGGTGCTGACCGCCGTGGCGCTGCGCCAGGGACAGCGCTGTGAGAGTATCGTGGTAGCCAGTCAGGTACGTTTTCGTGTGTTGCGTGAAGGCGAGGCGCAAGCCTATTGGGCGACTGGCGAGCCGTGCGACAAGGCGGGTAGCTATGCCATTCAGGGGCTGGCGGCGGTATTCGTCGAGGCGCTGCAGGGTAGCTATTCGGGCGTGGTGGGTTTGCCGCTGTGCGAGACCGCGCAGTTGCTGGAACGTTTTGGCATGTCCTGCTGGCAGGCCGCAGAAGGCTAAAGCCTGCCGGTTGTTCACGCATCGCGTGCAGCCCGCAGCCTTGAGCGTTCTAGGTGGATACGAGCGATGAGTGAAGAAATCCTGATCAACATCACCCCCATGGAGTCACGCGTGGCGGTGGTGGAAAACGGTGTGCTGCAGGAAGTCCACGTCGAGCGCACGCAGAAGCGCGGCATCGTCGGCAATATCTACAAGGGCAAGGTGGTGCGGGTCCTCCCGGGCATGCAGGCGGCCTTCGTGGATATCGGCCTGGAGCGCGCAGCGTTTATCCATGCCGCGGAAATCTCCAGCCGTGAGGGCAGTGCGGTGGAGCCGATCAGCGCACTGGTCCATGAGGGGCAGAGCCTGGTGGTGCAGGTGACCAAGGACCCGATTGGCAGTAAGGGCGCACGCCTGACCACCCAGCTGTCAATTCCTTCGCGCTATCTGGTCTATATGCCGCGTACCGCGCATGTGGGTATCTCGCTGAAGATCGAGGATGAGGCAGAGCGCGAGCGGCTCAAGCAGGTGGTCGCCGATTGCATCGCTGCCGAGGGTATCGAGGAGACCGGCGGCTTCATCCTGCGTACCGCGGCCGATGGCGCGCGCAGCGAGGATATTCTGGCCGACATTCGCTACCTGCGCCGTCTGTGGCTGCAGATCAGCAGCCAGATGCAGAGCGCCGCGACGCCTTCGGTGATCTACGAAGACCTGTCGCTGGCCCTGCGTACCCTGCGTGATCTGGTCAACGCGAAGATCGAGAAGATTCGCATCGACTCCCGGGAAACTTTCCAGAAGGTCTGCCAGTTCGTCGACGAGCTGATGCCCGAGGTGGCCGACCGTCTGGAGCATTACCCAGGGGAACGGCCGATCTTCGACCTGTACGGTGTCGAGGACGAGATCCAGAAGGCCCTGGAGCGCAAGGTGCTGCTCAAGTCGGGCGGTTACCTGATCATCGATCCGACCGAGGCGATGACCACCATTGACGTCAATACCGGTGGTTTTGTCGGGCACCGCACCCTTGAGGAAACCATCTTCAAGACCAATCTTGAGGCGGCCACGGCGATCGCCCGGCAGATGCGCCTGCGCAACCTCGGCGGGATCATCATCATCGACTTCATCGATATGGAAGACGAGGAGCACCAGCGCCAGGTTCTGCGTACCCTGGAGAAGCAGCTGGAGCGCGACCACGCCAAGACCAACATCATCGGTATCACCGAGCTGGGCCTGGTGCAGATGACCCGCAAGCGCACCCGTGAAAGCCTGACCCAGGTGCTCTGCGAATCCTGCCCGAGCTGCCAGGGGCGAGGCCTGCAGAAGACGGCGGAAACCATCTGCTACGAGATTTTCCGCGAGATTCTCCGTGAAGCACGGGCCTACCAGGCCGAAGGCTACCGGGTGCTGGCCAACCAGGCGGTGATCGACCGCCTGCTGGATGAGGAGTCGGGGAACGTTGCCGACCTGGAGGCCTTCATCGGTCGACCGATCAAGTTCCAGGTGGAAAGCACCTACTCCCAGGAGCACTACGACGTGGTGCTGCTCTGAGCGGGGCGCGATGATGAAACGCCTGGGGGAGTGGCTGCTGAGGCTGCTACGCGGTTTGCAGGGCCTGCTGGCTCTGGCGTTGGTGCTGCTTGCGCTGTACGTCAGCGTGGGCCGCGAGTTGTTGCCACTGCTCGATGACTATCGCCCGCAGCTGCAGGCCAGCCTGCAGCGCAGCCTGGGCATGGCGGTACGTATCGAGCGGCTCGACGGGCAATGGCATGGCCTGTCACCCACCCTGGCGGCGCATCAGGTTCAGCTGGGTGACGGCGACGACCGGCTGTTGCTGGAGCGCATCGAGCTGCGTCCGGATATCCCCGCCAGTCTGCTGGCCGGCGAGCTGCGCCTGATGAGCATGAGCCTGAGTGGTCTGCACATGCAGCTCCAGGAGCAGGCGACCGGACAGTGGCAGGTGCAGGGCTTGGCCTTGCCCTCGGCGGGCGTTGCGCCGAGCTGGCCGGGCATGCTGCAGCGCTTGCGGCAGCTGGGCCAGGTGAACCTGTATGACAGTCACTTGCTGGTGCAGCCGCTGGCCGGTGAGCCGCTGGCGCTCAGCTATGTCAACCTGAGCCTGCGCAGTCGCGCATCCGGGGTGCGTCTGGATGGCCGGGTGGTGCTTCCCGACGGTCAGCCGCTGGCCTGGCAGTTGCAGCTGCAGGCGGCGGGAGAAAATTGGCGGGACAGTGCCGTGCGGCTTTACGCGCAGTTGCCGTTGAGCGACTGGGCGCCCTGGCTACAGCGTCTGCTGCCGGAGGCGCTACAGGGACAATGGCAGCTCGGCAAGTTGCAGCTCGGCGGTGAGCTGTGGCTGGACTGGCAGGCGCGCGCGCTACAGACGGCCAGCCTGCGCTTGCAGGGCGCGGCCCTAGAGCTGGCGCGCGGTGAGCAGGCGGCCCAGGCAGTCGATGATTTGAGCCTGCTGGCGCATTATCGCAAGCGCAGCCAGGGGCACTGGTTGCAGTTGCAGGATCTGGGCTTCAGCCAGGGTGGCGAACGCTGGTTGCTGCGTCAGTTGCAGGTGATACAGACGCGCAATGCCGATGAGCCGGTCTGGCAGTTGCGCGCCAGCGAGTTGCCGTTGGCCGTGCTGACGCCCTTGCTATCTGCCTGGGGTGGTCTGCCGCCGCTGGCCGATGAGGTGATGCTGAGCATGGCCGGGCATGGCCGGCTGGAGGCCTTGCAGCTGGACTTCTACCCGCAGCGCCAGGGCCTTGATCGACTGAGTTTTGCCGCCAATCTCCAGAACGTCGGCTTTGCTCCCTGGCGAGCGGTGCCGGGTGCGGAACATATCACCGGCTATGTGGCTGGCGATCTGGCCGGCGGCGAGCTGCAGCTGGCGGGTGAGCGTTTCATGTTGCATTTCCCGACCCTGTTTGCCGAGCCCTGGCACTATCGCCAGCCCCGCGCACGCCTGCTCTGGCAAGTGGATGAGCAGGCTTTCAGCCTGATCAGCCCCTACCTGCAGCTGGAGGCCGATGAAGGCCGCCTGGCCGGGGACTTCATGATTCGTTTGCGCTTCGATCCGCAGGCCGAGGATTACATGGACCTGCGCGTAGGCCTGCGCGAGGGCGATGCGCGCTTTGCCGGCAAGTACCTGCCGAGCCATTCGCCAGGCTTCAGTCGCCAACTGGATGGCTGGTTACGCCAGGCGCTGCAGGGCGGGCGGGTCAAGCAGGGGTATTTTCAGTATCAGGGTTCGCTGAACAAGGGCGCCCCGCCGGAGTCGCGCAGCCTCAGCCTGTACTTCGATGTCGAGCAGGCCGAACTGGCCTACCAGGCCGGCTGGCCAGCACTGCGCGAAGGGCGCGGCCAGGTGTTGGTTGATGACAATGGCGTGCGGGTGGGGCTGCAGCAGGGGCAGGTGGGGGCGATTCAGATCGCCCAGGCACAGGCCGAGGTGGCCACTGCCAAGCCAGGGCAAATGCCCCGCCTGCAGCTTCACAGCCAGTTGCAGGCCGATTTGCAGCACGCTCTGGGCTTGTTGCAGGAAACCCCGCAGCCCAGTGCCGAGGTGTTTGCCGGTTGGCGAGGAGAGGGGCCTGTGCAGGGGCTGCTGCATCTGGACTTGCCTTTGCAGCAGGGCCAGGCACCGCGCGTACAGGTGGAGTTGCAGACCGAGCAGGCACAGTTGTATCTGGCTCAGGCCGACCTGCAGTTCAGCGAGATCACCGGGCGCTTTGACTATGACACGGCGTTGGGCATGCGCAGCACCGGTCTGAGTGCGCGCACCCTGGGACATGTGCTGAACCTGCAAGCCTTTGCCGAAGGCCGCCAGGGCCGTGCGCGGACGCGTCTTGAGGTACAGGGACGAGCTCCCGTGGCAGCCCTGCTGAAATGGCAGGGACTGCCGGCCAGTACGCCGCTACGCGGCCAGTTGCCCTATCGCCTGCGTGTGCTGCTGGCCGATGAGGACAGCCTGCTACGCGTATTGTCTGACCTGCGTGGCCTGCACATCGACTTGCCGGAGCCTTTCGGCAAATCGGCCGAACAGCGCCGTGATATGGCTTGGCGCATGACCTTGAGTGGCGCGGAGCGTCGCTATTGGCTGGATATGGACGGTCTACTCAGTCTGGCGGCGGCCGCAGCACCGCAGCGCTGGCGCGACGGTCGCGGTGAAGTGCGCCTGGGTGGCGCTGCAGCACGTCTGCCGGTACAGCCGGGTTGGTCCTTGCGTGGCGCCTTGCAACAGCTGGACTTGCAGGAGTGGCAGCGCTGGCACCAGCAGCACCAGGCCCAGCAGCCGACTGATCTGCGCTGGTTGAGCCTGGTTGATCTGGACATCGCGCAGATCCGTGTCGGCGAGTTGACGATCGACCAGGCGGCCGTGCAGTTGCAGCCGCAGGCCGAGGCCTGGCGTCTGGCGCTGCGCAGTCCGCTGGTCACTGGCAGCCTGCTCTGGCCCGCGCAGGGCGAGGCGCCTCTGCAGCTGCAGCTGGACTACCTTGACTTGCCGCGTGGCGAGACGCCTGTCGATCCTTCGACAGCGCTGCCACGCCCCGATCCGCTGGCTGGGTTCGATCCGCGGCGCGTGCCGGCGATGGATATACAGATCGATGAGTTGCGCCTGGCCGGCGTGCCGGTAGGACGCTGGCGTCTGCAAACGCGACCGCAGGCCGACGGGGTGCGTCTGCAGCAGCTCGACCTGCAGATGCGCGGCCTGCAGTTGACCGGCGAGGCGACCTGGACCGGCAGCGCCGAGCACAGCCAGAGCAGCTATCGGGGACGCTTGCAGGGTGGCGATCTGGGCAAGGTGTTGCGTGCCTGGGACTACGCGCCGAGCGCCAGCAGCGAGTCGTTTCGTGTCGATGTGGATGCTCACTGGCCTGGCTCACCGGCCTGGGTCAGCCTCAAGCGTGTGAGCGGTGACCTGCATGCGCGTCTCGACAAGGGGCAGTTTGTCGAGGCCGATGGCGGTAGCCAGGCGTTGCGCGTGTTCGGCCTGCTTAACTTCAACTCGATCGCCCGGCGTCTGCGTCTGGATTTCTCCGACCTGCTGGGGCGGGGCCTGGCCTACGACAAAGTACGTGGGCAGCTGCATGCACGGGACGGGGTATTCGTCACCAGCAAACCGTTGCGCCTGAGTGGCCCCTCCAGCAACCTGGAGCTCAATGGCACGCTGGACATGGCCAACGAACAGATCGATGCCAAGCTGCTGGTCACTCTGCCGGTCAGCAACAACCTGCCGCTGGCGGCGGTAGCGGTTGGCGCGCCGGCCATCGGCGGTGCGTTGTTCGTCGTCGACAAGTTGTTGGGTGATCGCCTGGCGCGTTTTGCCAGTGTGCAGTATGACGTCAAGGGGCCATGGAACGAGCCGCAGATCAGCTTCGACAAACCCTTCGAAAAACCTCGCTAGGGAGCGCGTGTATGACAGTGGCGGTCATTCAGATGGTCAGCCAGGATAACCTGGCCGACAACCTGCAGCAGGCCTGGCAACTACTGCACCAGGCGGCAGCAGGCGGTGCGCGCCTGGCGGTATTGCCGGAGAACTTTGCGGCCATGGGGCGGCGCGATCTGGCGGCGCTGGGGCGCGCCGAGGCCTTGGGTGAAGGGCCGCTATTGCCCTGGTTGCGCCAGACTGCGCGCGACCTCGGTTTGTGGCTGGTGGCCGGCACCTTACCGTTGCCACCCGACGGCCAGCCCGAGGCGCGCGCCCGGGCCTGTTCGCTGCTCTTCGATAACCAGGGGCAGCGGGTGGCACGCTATGACAAGCTGCATTTATTCGACGTCGACGTGGCCGACCAGCGCGGGCGCTATCGTGAGTCGGACGACTATGCGTTCGGCGAGCAGTTGGTGCTGGCAGATACGCCCTGTGGCCGGCTGGGGCTGACGGTGTGCTACGACCTGCGTTTCGCCGAGCTGTACATCGCCTTGCGTCAGGCCGGTGCCGAGCTGATCAGTGCGCCTTCGGCATTCACCGCAGTGACCGGCGCGGCGCACTGGCAGGTGTTGACCCGTGCTCGCGCCATTGAAAGCCAATGCGCCATACTGGCGGCCAATCAGGGGGGCATGCATCCGGGTGGACGGCAGACCTTCGGGCATTCGGCCATCATCGATGCCTGGGGGCGGGTGCTCGCCGAGCAGGCCGCAGGCTCCGGCGTCTTGCTGGCTACTGTGGATGTCGCGGAACAGCAGGCCATTCGCCAGCGCATGCCGGTAGAAGAACATCGTCGTTTTCAGCTCGTTGGCCCTTTGCCAACGAGCGTTGTGGAGTGCGCATGAGCAGTAATTATCTAGCCCAGGTCAGCGAACATTTGCTGGCTCCGGGTGGTTTGAGCCTTGAGCAGTTGCCGGTTTTGCTCGGTGAGTTGGCCGGGCCTGGCGTGGATGCCGGCGACCTGTATTTCCAGAGTCAGATTTCCGAGAGCTGGATGCTCGAAGACGGCATCGTCAAGGAAGGCAGTTTCAACTTCGACCAGGGCGTTGGTGTGCGCGCGCTGGCCGGTGAAAAAACCGGTTTTGCCTACAGCAACGGTATTGAGCTGCCCGCCTTGCGCCAGGCAACGCGTGCCGCCCGTTCGATTGCCCGGGCCGGGCAGCAGGGGCGGGTGCAGGCCGCCCAGGTGCCGCCGTTCAGTCCGCTGTACGCGGCGGACAATCCGCTGGATGTACTGTCGCGGGCAGACAAGGTGGCCTTGTTGCAACGTATCGACCGCGCCACGCGGGCGCTCGATCCGCGCGTGCAACAGGTCACAGTCAGCCTGGCCGGGGTCTGGGAACGTATTCTGGTCGCGGCACTGGATGGCAGCCTGAGTGCGGATATCCGTCCGCTGGTGCGTTTCAATGTCAGTGTCATCGTCGAGCAGCAAGGGCGTCGTGAGCGCGGCGCACAAGGCGGTGGGGCGCGCAGTGACTACCGCTATTTCCTGCAGGCCGATAGCCAGGGCGAGGAGCGGGCCATGGCCTATGCCCGCGAAGCGGTGCGCCAGGCGCTGGTCAACCTGGAGGCGGTCGCCGCCCCGGCCGGTAGCCTGCCGGTGGTGCTCGGTCCGGGCTGGTCGGGGGTGCTGCTGCACGAAGCCGTGGGGCATGGCCTGGAGGGCGACTTCAACCGCAAGGGCAGCTCGGCGTTCAGTGGACGGCTGGGCCAGGCGGTGGCTTCGCCGCTCTGCACCATCGTCGACGATGGCACGCTGAGTGGGCGCCGTGGCTCGCTCAGTGTGGATGACGAAGGCACGCCGACGCAGTGCACCACACTGATCGAGAACGGCATCCTGCGCGGCTACATGCAGGACAAGCTGAATGCACGGCTGATGGGCATGGCGCTGACCGGCAACGGGCGGCGCGAGTCCTACGCGCACCTGCCCATGCCGCGCATGACCAATACCTACATGCTGGGTGGCGACAGCGATCCGCAGGAAATCATCCGCTCGGTGAAGAAAGGCCTGTACTGCGCCAACCTGGGTGGCGGGCAGGTGGACATCACCAGTGGCAAGTTCGTGTTTTCCACCAGCGAGGCCTACCTGATCGAGGACGGGCAGATCACTGCGCCGGTCAAGGGCGCGACGCTGATTGGCAACGGACCGGAAGCCATGGGCCGGGTATCGATGGTCGGCAATGACCTAAGTTTGGACAGCGGCGTGGGCACCTGTGGCAAGGATGGCCAGTCGGTGCCGGTCGGCGTCGGCCAGCCGACCCTGAAGATCGAGCAGCTGACGGTGGGCGGCACCGCCTGAGCGGCGGTCTATTCGGCGTCCAGCCAGATGCCGGCGGCGTCCTCGTGGCAGGCCAGGGCGCGCAGCCGTTGTCCGCTGCACGGGCCGGCAACGCACTGGCCGTCCTCGATGAGAAACAGTGCGCCGTGGCTGGCGCACTGGATCAGGCTAGCGCTGCTGTCGAGAAACTGGTCGGCTTGCCACTCCAGCGGAATGCCGCGGTGCGGGCAACGGTTTTCGTACAGGTAGACCTGTCCGGCATGCCGCACGGCGAGCAGGCGCAGGGTGCCGTGCTGGAAACCGCGACTCTGGCCTTCGGGCAGTTCGCGGCTGGTGCAGAGCAGTGGCATACGGCTGTTCCTGGCGTGTAGGACAAGGCGCAATTATCGCCTGGCGGCGGCTTGTCCGGCAAAGCGCACCAGGCATGGGGCTGGCGAGGCGGGCGCCGGACTCTTATCCTGCCGGCTGATTTGTACTTGCAGGCATAGACATGGCCTTTTCCCTGGCTCCGCGTTACGTATTCATGCTGCTCGCCGGACTCCTGCTGGCCAGCTTCTGGTTGTCCCTGGCCCTGGGGCCGCTGAGCCTGCCATTGCTGGATAGCCTGCAGGCGCTGCTGCGCCTCTGTGGTGTGCCGCTGGATGGCGCGGGATTGCAGCAGGCCGAGCTGATCGTCGCGCAGATTCGCCTGCCGCGCAGCGTGCTGGGGATGTGCGTGGGCGCGTTGCTGGCGCTGTCCGGGGTGATCATGCAGGGGCTGTTCCGCAACCCGCTGGCCGATCCGGGTTTGATCGGCGTTTCCAGTGGTGCGGCACTCGGGGCGGCGCTGGTCATCGTCTGCGGCTCCCTGCTCGGCCTGGCCGGCTTGCCGGACTGGCTGCAGTCTTCCGCGCTGGCGCTGGCCGCCTTTGCTGGCGGCAGTCTGGTTACTTTGTTGGTCTATCGCCTCGGTCAACGTGACGGTCGCACTCACGTTGCTTCGATGTTGCTGGCAGGGATCGCCCTGACGGCACTGGCCGGTGCGCTGGTCGGCCTGTTCAGTTACCTGGCCGATGAGCAGCAATTGCGCAGCCTGGTGTTCTGGAACATGGGCAGTCTGAATACGGCCAGCTACGCACGAGTCTGGCCGCTGCTGCTGATTGGCCTGCTGGCCCTGGCCTGGCTGCCACGCCGCGCCGCCGCGCTGAATGTGCTGTTGCTCGGCGAAGCCGAGGCGCGTCACCTGGGGTTTCGTGTCGAGCGGCTGAAGGCCGAGCTGGTGCTGGCCACCGCGCTGGCGGTTGGTGCATCGGTTGCTGCGGTGGGCATGGTGGGGTTTGTCGGACTGGTGGTGCCGCATCTGATGCGCCTGCTGCTCGGGCCGGATCATCGCTTGCTGTTGCCGGCGGCCGCCCTGGCCGGGGCCAGCCTGTTGTTGCTGGCCGACCTGGCAGCTCGCCTGCTGCTGGCGCCGGCCGAGTTGCCGCTGGGCATCGTCACCGCGCTGATCGGCGCGCCCTTTTTTCTCTACCTGCTGAGTCGGGGACGCTACTGATGGACGGGGTATTGCAGGCGCGGCAACTGCAAGTTTGTCGGGGGCCGTGTGCCGTGCTGGAAAACGTCGAATTGACGTTGCCGGCGGGGCAGGTGCTGGGCGTGCTGGGCGCCAATGGCGCGGGTAAAAGCTCGCTGCTGGCGGCGTTGAGCGGAGAGCTGGAGCCTACTCAGGGGCAGGTGTTACTGCAGGGGCGCCCCTTGCGCGCCTGGTCGGCGCGTGAGCGCGCCCTTCAACTTGCCGTTCTGCCGCAGAGCTCGACGCTGAATTTTGCGTTTTCCGTCGAAGCGGTAGTGGCTTTTGGCGGTCTGCCACACAGTGAAGCCCGCCAGCAGACGGAGCAGCGGGTAGCTGCGGCGCTGCAGGCCGCCGATGCCGTCCACCTGCGAGGGCGCAACTACCTGGAGTTATCCGGTGGTGAGCGTCAGCGTGTGCACCTGGCCCGGGTGCTCGCACAGCTCTGGCCTGGTCAACCTGGCCAGGTGTTGCTGCTCGATGAACCGACGGCGATGCTCGATCCGGCGCATCAGCACGGCATCCTGCAGGCGGTGCGACAGTTAGCCGGGCGTGGCGTGGCGGTGCTGGTCGTGCTGCATGATCTGAACCTGGCGGCACGCTATTGTGATCACCTGCTGTTGCTGCACCAGCGTCACGTGCACGCCCAGGGCAGCCCCGCACAGGTACTCGAAGCCAGCTTGCTGGAGCAGGTGTTCGGCTTACCGGTGCTGGTACAGCGTCACCCCCTGCTGGATCATCCGCTGGTGCTGATCCGCTGACCCGAGGAGTCAAACATGCGTGTGTTGCTACTGTTTTGTCTGCTGGGCCTGGTTGCCTGCCAGTCGTTGCAGGCGCCTAGCGCCCTGCCGGCCTGGCAAAGTCCGCAAGCGCGCGAACATACCCAGTTGGGGCATATCATCGAATTGCGCACTGGCCGGCTGTTGACGCCTGCGCAACTGCTGGAGGCACTGGCCTCGACCCCTTTGCTGCTGGTCGGCGAGCAACACGACAATCCCGATCATCATGCCCTGCAGCTCTGGTTGTTGCGTAATCTGGTGCAGCGCCGCGCACAGGGTAGCCTGTTGCTGGAAATGCTCGACAGCAGTCAGCAGCAGGCGCTACGCCAGGCGCAGGATGACTGGCGGCGTGGTGCGCGACCTGCGGACCCGCTGCTGGCATTGCATTGGCAGGCCGGCTGGCCCTGGCATCTCTATGGGCCGCTGGTGGAATACGCACTGCGTCAGCCTTATCCATTGCTGGCTGCCAATCTGAGTCGTAGCGAGTTGCTGCAGGTGTATCGCCAGCCTCCGCCGCTGGTCGGCACGGCGAGCAGTGCTGCAGCGGTGCGCCAGGCACTGTTGGCGCAAATACGCGAGAGCCATTGCCAGTTACTACCGGAAAGCCAGTTGCCGGCCATGCTGGCGGTACAGCAGCAGCGTGACCGGCGCATGGCCGAGGCGCTGTTGGCCGCTGCGCAGCCGGCCATGCTGCTGGCCGGGGCCTACCACGTGCGGCGCGATGTGGGGGTGCCCCTGCACCTGGCTGATCTTGGCGGGCCTGCGGCTCGCGTATTGATCCTCGCCGAGGCCGGGCGCGAGGTCACGGCTGAGCAGGCGGACTATGTGTGGTACAGCGCGGCCGTCGAGGAGCAGGACTATTGCGCCAGCCTACGGCAGCGTTGAGCAGGCAAAAAAAGACCCGGCAGAGCCGGGTCAAAAACCGTGATTAGCCTGATGAGGAGATAACCTGAAGGGTCAGACTGCCAGACCTTTCCGCTATCTGGCTGGCCTCGCGGCCAGTTGAGTTAATAATAACTATTCTCATAAATGGTGCAAGTCTTTTTGAGAATAATTTTCAAAAACTTTCGGCGGGCTCCTGTTTCAGGCGCAGTTGGGTGACCTCGCGATTAAGCAGGTCGATGCGCCGTGCCATGCTTTCGATCAGGCTGTGGGCAATGCGTGGGTTGCTCTGCATCAGGCTGAGGAACTGCTCCTTGGGAATCACCATGACCGTGCAGGGCTCGCTGGCGATGACCGTGGCGCTGCGTTTCTCGCGGGTGAAGACGGCCATTGCGCCGAAAATCTCATCCTTCTGTACGTCGCCGACCTTGTGCCCATCGACATAGGCTTCGGCATGTCCCTCGATGATGATGAATACATGATCCGCCTCATCACCCTGGTGAATCAGCTCTTCTCCGGCGGCGAAATGCTGGAAGCCTGTGGCGGGGCGGATTTCCGGTTGCTTGAGGCGCGCTAGCGCGTCGGAGAGCAGCGCGGTTTGGCCGATCAGGTACTGCAGGAACAGCTCCTGGCGAGTTTCATCGGCATAGATATGCTGGAAGACCTTGCTGCGCGCGTAGGGTAGCAAGGTGACCGGCTCGTCACTGCTGTAGCGGCAGCTGGGCATGTCAATGCCCTGGCGCAGGCCCAGCAGGTCGCCTTCCTGTAGATAGAACAGCGGGCGCTCATCGACCAACGCGTGTAGCAGGCCGTTCTCGATGAGGTACAGCTGGTTGGGCGGCAGTTCGGCGCACAGATCGTCGCTGCCGGCAAAGATCAGTGCCGGGCCTTCCGGGCTTAGCCCCTGCAGCAACTGGGCAGGAATGCTCTGCAGGCGGTTGATCAGCTGGTCGGCGTAGGCCGGTTGCTCCCCGAGTAGATACATGACGGTAATTCCTTGAGCGATCTGTGAGTCTGGTAGGACGGCTGGTCAGTGTGGCGGTATGGCTGGACATGGGCCTGGCCGTGAAACAATAGGCTGTGCCTGGCAGGGCGTAAATGGCGCGCTGTTCAAGGTGTGAGCTGGCGTGCATTGTGCTCCTGGCTGATGTGGTAAAGGCGATCAAGCTCGGCCTTGCGCTGTTCATCCAGCTGCCGGCTGGGCAGGTCGCGCAACGCGGCGTCCAGCGCATAGAGGAGGCTGCGCGTGACCCTGAAGCCGCGTTGGCGCACGCAGGCATAGGCCTGAACTGCGCCCAGTCGGCGTAGTTCGGCGATGCTGTGGATGCCGCAGGCATGCAGCCACTGGGCAGATGTCTTGCCGAGATTCTGCAGTTCCTGCAGCTCGTCGCGGCTGGTGCTGGGCATGATGGCTGGCGGCTCAGGGGCGATAGCGCATGCGTGTGCCGAAGTTGAGCGACATGAGGATTTCGTCAGCACTCAGTTCGGCCGGGAAGTAGGCGCCGGAGATTTGCGCATGAGCGATGCTCGCCCCCTCCATCTGGCAGCTACGCAGGTCTACCCCGCGCAGGTCTGCGCCACGGAAGTAGGCGTCGCGGAGGATCACCCGGTCGGCGTCGAGCAGACGCAAGTCAAGCCCACGGAAATCTCCGCCGCTGAGGTCGATCAGGCCTTCGGCTGGCTTTTGCGCGTTGAATTCCTTGACGCGCTCACTGTGCAGGAGCCGATACAGCGGGTTATCCAGTTGGCGTGGGGCGGGCATGGCAAGTCATCCTGTTGGCCGTTTTCCCGAGTATAGCCAGCGCCCGGGCGCTTTGCCCGGGCGTACCTGTCACAGGCCGGGAAGGTGCTGGCGAATGCGTTCGATCAGGCTGTCCAGGCTGCTGGCGTTATGGGTGTCCACTCGCTGGCAGAGCAGTTGCTCCTCGTGTAGCAAGGGTTCGCGTCGGCTCTGTTGAGCGGCAATTACCGCCAATGTCGCGTCGGAGGGGTCCTGCTGGTCGGCCTGGCGTTGCGCCAGCCACTGTTCGATATAGGCCTGTGGCGCGTGGCAGTCGAGGATCAGCAGGGGGCAGCCCAGTGTTTCGGCGACTGCCTGGGCGGCTTGACGCTGGCTGTGTTGGAGATAGGTGGCATCGATCACCACCGGATAACCGGCGGCGAGAATGTCGCCAGCCAAACGATGCAGATGAGCGTAGGTTGCCGCACTGATTTCGCTGCTATATAGGCCAGCGTACAGCGTGTCCTGGGTTGCGCCTTGTTGGGCCGCGAACAGGCGCTTGCGCTCGCGGTCCGAACGCAGGCGGATGGCGCCTAGTGCTTCCACCAGGCGCATGGCTACATGGCTCTTGCCGACGGCGGATACGCCATGGGTAATAGCCAGGAAGCGCGACGGAATGGCGCTGTAGCTTTCCGCCAGATCGGCGTAACGACGGTATTGGCGAAGCATGACGGCACGCTGCACAGCGTCGCCTTCCTGGGCCATGCTGAACAGGCTGACCTTGGCGCGTACTAGTGCGCGGTAGGCCTGGTACAGGTTGAACAATGGTAGCGCCGCATAGTCGCCGCTGTGCTCCAGCCACTGGTCGAGGAAGCGCCGCGCCAGGGGCTTCAGGCCGCGGTCTTCCAGGTCCATGACCAGGAAGGCGGCGTCCGAGGCGATATCGATCAGGCGGAACGGCTCATTGAATTCGATGCAGTCGAAGAACACTGGCTGGCCATCCAGCAGCGCGGCGTTGCCCAGGTGCAGGTCACCATGGCATTCGCGCAGCATGCCCTGCTGGCAGCGTTGCTCCAGCAGGGGCTCGAGACGGGCAAAGGTACTGCGTGTCCAGGCTTCGAGGGCCTCCAGCTGTTGCAGGTCGCGGCTATCCTGCAGCAGCGGACGGATCTGCTCGAAGTTTTGCCACATGGGCGCCCCAATCGCCGCGCTGTTGCACAGGGCGTGCTCTTGGGGGAGTGCCGGCGTGCTGGCGTGGAAGCGGGCGATTTGCTCGGCCAGCTGGTCGATATGTTGTGGCAGCAGCTCGCCGCGTGCCTGTACCTCGGCAAGTAGTTGGCTTTGTGGGAACTGGCGCATCTGCAGGGCGTATTCGATCACTGGCGCTCCGGCGTCGACGCCGAGCTGCGGGTGCTGTTCGCTGCCGCCGATGGCCAGTACCTGCAGGTAGAGACCTTGCGTCAGGCGCTGGTTGAGGCGCAGCTCTTCAGCGCAGTAGTGCTGGCGATCGGCCAGGGTGGTGAAATCGAGGAAACCGAAGTTGACCGGCTTCTTGATCTTGTAAGCATAGGGGCCGGTGAGCAGCACCCAGGAAATATGGGTCTCGATGACCTGGAACTGCTCCACCGGGTGGGGGTAGAGGGCGGGGTTCTGCAGGGCGGCGATCAGGGCTTGGCTCACGTTCAGTCCTTGCTGGGGCGTGGTTCGGGGCTGGCATTATGGCTGCTGTGCGTTGCTGTGCAAACCGCTGCGGCGTGCCTGTTGGGGTGGGGCAAAGTGCGTATAATCGCCCGCCATGACTCGTTCCCGTACTCCGCGCAAACGCGCCAAACGCTCTGCTCCTGCCGCCGGTCGCCGCTGGCTGGGCTGGTTATTCAAACTTTCCCTGGTCGGCCTGGTGGTGCTGGCGGTATTTGCCGTGTACCTCGATGCGGTGGTGCAGGAAAAGTTTTCCGGTAAGCGCTGGACTGTTCCGGCCAAGGTCTATGCGCGGCCGCTGGAGCTGTTTGTCGGGCTCAAGCTCAATCGAGACGATTTCCTGAGTGAGCTGGAGGCGTTGGGGTACCGACGCGAGTCATCGGCCAGTGGTCCCGGTGCGGTAGCCGTGGCGGGTAACCAGATCGAGTTGCATAGCCGTGGCTTCCAGTTCTATGAAGGCCAGGAACCGGCGCAACGCGTGCGCGTGCGTTTCTCGGGCGACTATGTCGCGGCGCTGCAACTGGCCAGCGGCGCTAATCTGCCGGTAGCGCGCCTGGAGCCATTGCTGATTGGTGGCCTGTACCCTGCGCATAACGAGGATCGCCTGTTGATCCAGTTGGATCAGGTGCCGCCTTACCTGGTGGAAACCTTGGTGGCGGTAGAAGATCGCGAGTTTTTCAAACATTTCGGTGTGTCGCCGAAAGGGATCTTGCGCGCGGTGTGGGTCAACGCTACTGCCGGACAGTTGCGCCAGGGCGGCAGTACCCTGACCCAGCAGTTGGTCAAGAACTTCTATCTGACCAGTGAACGTAGCCTCAGCCGCAAAGCCGTTGAGGCGATGATGGCCGTGCTGTTGGAGCTGCATTACAGCAAGGAGGAAATCCTCGAGGCCTATCTCAACGAGGTGTTTCTCGGTCAGGATGGTCAGCGGGCTGTGCATGGTTTTGGTCTGGCCGCGCAGTACTTTTTTAGTCAGCCGCTCAATGAGCTGAAGCTGGATCAAGTCGCGTTGTTGGTCGGTATGGTCAAGGGACCGACGGTGTTCAATCCGCGCCGTCACCCCGAACGAGCCCTGGCGCGACGCAACCTGGTGCTGGACTTGCTGGTTGAACAGGGCGTGGTGGATGCCGCGCAGGGCGCAGCGGCCAAGCAGCGGCCGTTGGGGGTTACCCAGCGCGGCAGCATGGCCAACAGTTCCTACCCGGCGTTTCTCGACTTGGTGAAGCGCCAATTGCGTCAGGATTATCGTGAATCGGATTTGACCGAAGAAGGGCTGCGGGTTTTTACCAGCCTCGATCCCATCCTGCAGCGCAAGGCCGAGACGGCCATGGCGGAAACCTTCAAGCGTCTGGCCGGTCGCCAGGGGGTGGATAAGGTCGAGGCGGCCATGTTGGTCAGCAACCCGGAAACAGGTGAAGTGCAGGCCCTGATCGGTAGCCGGCAGCCGCGCTTTGCCGGATTCAATCGGGCCCTGGATGCACAGCGGCCGATCGGTTCGCTGATCAAACCGGCGATCTACCTGACCGCTCTGGAGCGCCCCAGCCAGTACACCTTGACCAGCTGGCTGCAGGATGAGCCTCTGTCGGTCAAGGGGCAGGATGGCCAGGTCTGGCGTCCACAGAATTATGACCGGCAAAGCCATGGCACGCTGTACCTCTATCAGGCGCTGGCGCAATCCTACAACCTGTCGACTGCGCGCCTGGGGCTGGAGCTCGGTGTGCCCAGCGTGCTGCGCACCGTGCAGCGCTTGGGGGTAGAGGTCGACTGGCCTGCCTATCCCTCCATGTTGCTGGGGGCGGGGAGCATGAGCCCCATGCAGGTCGGTGCGATGTACCAGACCATGGCCAATGGTGGTTTCAACACCCCTTTGCGGGCCATTCGCAGTGTCTTGACGGCCAATGGCGAGCCGCTCAAGGGCTATCCCTTCCAGGTGCAGCAGCGCTTTGATCCCGGTGCCATCTACCTGCTGCAAGAAGCCATGCAGCGCACCATGCGCGAAGGTACCGGTCGGTCGGTGTACAACCAGTTGTCAGCCAATCTCAAGCTGGCCGGTAAGACGGGAACCAGTAATGATTCGCGCGATAGCTGGTTTGCCGGCTTTGGCCAGGATCTGCTGGGTGTGGTATGGATGGGGCGTGACGACAATGGCAAGACACCGCTGACCGGTGCCACAGGCGCCCTGCAGGTGTGGACCGATTTCATGCGTCGCGCCGATCCCTTGCCGCTGGATATGCCGATGCCGGATAACGTGGTGCCAGCCTGGATCGATGGGCAAACCGGCCTGGGTTCGGATCCGGGCTGTCCCGGTGCTGTGCAAATGCCTTATATCCGCGGCAGTCAGCCGGCTCCCGGTACGCCCTGCGGTATGTCGCTGGGCGCGCCGGTGGAGTCGGTAATGGACTGGGTGCGTGGCTGGCTTGATTGATAATTACGAGGATGCGACGTGAACAAGTTGCCGATACTGCTGGCTGCCGGTTTGCTGCTGGGTGGCTGTGCCACGCCGCAGCAGGGTGCCATTCCTGTTGTCGATGCCGGGGCGCCCTGGTCTGAGTTGGAAGAGGGTTCTGCTGCGCCGGCCTATACGGCTGCGGATACGCTATCTCCACAGACCTTGCCGCAAGACTCGGGTGTCGTGGTCATGGTGCCGCCCGGTGTGGTCAGTGCGCCGTTACAGACCTCCAGTGCGCCGATCACCAGTAGTGTGGTCGACGGGCCAGCTGGCGTGGTACCCCCCGCCTTGCCGCCAGCGCTTGCCAATACCCCCGTATACAGTGCGCCCAGTGGGGTGCCGGGTTCGTCTTCCGTGCTGGCTGCCGATGAACAGTTGGATGGCCCGGTGCTGGCGCTCCTGACGGGGGCCGCGCAGCAGCAGGGCAATGGTGATCTGGCGGGTGCTGCGGCCAGTCTTGAGCGTGCACAACGTATCGCACCGCGGGAGCCGCAGGTGCTCTATCGCCTGGCGGAAGTGCGCCTGGCTCAGGGCGATGCCGCCCAGGCTGAGCAACTGGCGCGACGTGGCTTGACCTATGCCAGCGGGCGAGCTGCCATGCAGGCGGGGTTCTGGGATGTGATCGCCCGCGCGCGTCAGCAGCAGGGTGATGCGGCGGGCGCGGCGCAGGCGCGCGAACGGGCCCGGGCAACGTTCTGATGATGGATTCGCGTAGTCACCAGGTGGCTGATCTGCTGTTGCTGATCGAAGCGGAGCTGCGCCGGCAAGGCTATTGGGCGTCGCAGGCGCCCAGCGTTGAGCGGCTGGCCAGTCGGGAGCCTTTCTGCGTCGATACCTTGAGTTTTATCGAATGGCTGCAGTGGATATTTCTGCCGCGCATGCATCAGTTGCTTGGGGAAGGTGCGCCCTTGCCGGGCGCTTCAGCGATCGCCCCCATGGCGCAGTACAGTTTTGCCCTGCAGGGCGTATCGGCGCTTGGCCTGATAGCCCTGCTGGAGCAGTTCGATGCTTTGCTGAGTGACGCTGCTTCCGTCAGTTGAACGGTATCAACGGCAGTTTTCCTGCAAGCTCTTTTCTGCTTCGGTAATTCGCGCCTGGCGTTCTTCAGCGCTTAGACGGCGTATTTCACCATTTTCCTCGACGCGTACCCGTGGGTTGAGGCGAAGCTGGGAGAGGTTCTCGCGCAGGTCGCTGCAATACTGCTTGCGCTTGCTCTCTTGCTCGGCCACTTCGCGCTTGACCTTGTCGTCGGTGGCTTTCTGCTGTCCTGCTTCCAGTTGGCTGTCCAGCTTGGGCAGCGGCGCTACGCTGCCACTGCTCTTAGGTGGCTTGATAGTGGTGCTGATGCTGGTGGCGCTCTGGTCTTCGGGCGGTTGCGCGCTGAAGTGCGTTACGCCGTTGCTGTCGACCCATTTGTAGACCTGGGCGGCCATGCTGGGCAGGCTCATGGCCATGACTAGGCTGCCTGTGAGAATGATGCGACGCATGCGATGTCCTTGTGCCGGTTGAGCAAAGCTGGAGATTACTATAACCAAAAGCGCGGGGCCGTGTGTTGGCACTGCATCACGCCTCTTGCGGGCAGATAACTGGGTCACATGACTTGACTTGACCCTGTCTAATCCGAACAATTCAGGATTCGCTGGCGCTGGACTGTTCCTGTCAGTTCGCGCAGCAGATCATGAGGTGCATATCCGCGCCGACCTGTTCTACCCGTACCGCGTTACCTCGCGCTGGGTGGGGTGCTCCAGAAACAACTGGCGTATCCCGATGCTTGCTCAGTCAGGAGCTGACGTAGTCGGCGACCACCCGTCGCTCATGCTCTGTGTCTGACAGCACCTATTTGAGAGCCAAGCCAGCTGGCTGGCGTTCTAGCGTTATAGAGGGGATTGACGTGGAGCTTTTATCTGGCGCTGAGATGGTCGTTCGCGCATTGCGTGACGAAGGCGTTAAGTACATCTACGGGTACCCAGGTGGTGCCCTCCTGCATATTTACGATGCCTTGTTCAAGGAGCCCGAGGTAACCCATATCCTCGTGCGTCACGAGCAGGCTGCCACGCACATGGCGGATGGCTATGCGCGCGCCACCGGCAAGGCCGGTGTGGTCATGGTGACTTCGGGGCCTGGTGCAACCAATGCCATTACCGGGATTGCCACCGCCTACATGGACTCGATTCCGATGGTCATCATTTCCGGCCAGGTACCGAGCAACATGGTAGGCACCGATGCCTTCCAGGAAACCGACATGGTGGGCATTTCTCGGCCCATCGTGAAGCACAGCTTCATCATCAAGCATCCTTCGGAAATTCCCGAGGTGATCAAGAAGGCGTTCTACCTCGCGCAGTCTGGTCGTCCAGGGCCGGTCGTGGTGGACATTCCCAAGGACATGGGTGATCCAACCAAGAAGTTCGAGTACAGCTACCCAAAGAAGGTCAAGCTGCGTTCATACAGCCCGGCTACACGCGGTCATTCCGGACAGATCCGCAAGGCGGCGGAAATGCTGCTGGCTGCCAAACGCCCGATTCTTTACGCCGGTGGCGGGGTCATCATGGGCGGCGCTTCGGCTGCCCTGACCGAACTGGCCAAAATGCTCAACCTGCCGGTAACCAATACCCTGATGGGGCTTGGCGCGTATCCCGGTAGTGACCGGCAATTCGTCGGCATGCTCGGCATGCACGGCAGCTACACGGCCAACCTGGCTATGCACCATGCCGATGTGATCCTGGCTGTTGGCGCGCGCTTTGATGACCGGGTCATCAACGGTGCGGCCAAGTTCTGTCCAAACGCCAAGATCATCCACGTGGACATCGATCCGGCATCCATCTCCAAGACCATCAAGGCGGATATTCCGATCGTTGGTCCGGTAGATAGTGTGCTGAGCGAGATGGTCGCCATCCTCAAGGAGATCGGTCAGGCTCCGCACAAGGAAACCGTGGCCAGTTGGTGGAAGCAGATTGACGAGTGGCGCGGTGGCCGCAAGCTGTTCCCGTACGATGAAGGGGACGGCTCGATCATCAAGCCGCAGACGGTCATCGAAACCCTTTGGGAGGTCACCGAGGGTGATGCCTACATCACCTCCGACGTAGGCCAGCATCAGATGTTTGCCGCGCAGTACTACCCGTTCAACAAGCCGAATCGCTGGATCAACTCCGGCGGTCTGGGCACCATGGGTTTTGGTTTCCCGGCGGCGATGGGTATCAAACTCAACTTCCCCGAGGCGGACGTCGCCTGTGTAACGGGTGAAGGCAGCATCCAGATGAATATTCAGGAGCTGTCAACCTGTCTGCAGTACGACTTGCCGGTGAAAATTGTCTGCCTGAACAACCAGGCGCTGGGCATGGTGCGTCAGTGGCAGGATATGCAGTACAGCAGCCGCTATTCACACTCCTACATGGAATCCCTGCCGGACTTCGTCAAGCTGGTGGAGTCCTACGGACATGTCGGCATGCGCATCACCGAGCGTAGCGAGCTGAAGGCGAAGATGGCTGAGGCCTTTGCCATGAAGAACCGTCTGGTATTCCTCGACATTGCTGTGGATACCAGCGAACACGTATACCCGATGCAGATCCGCGATGGCGCCATGCGCGACATGTGGCTGAGCAAGACGGAGCGGACCTGATCATGCGCCATATCATCTCCCTGTTGCTGGAAAACGAGCCTGGTGCGCTGTCGCGCGTGGTTGGCCTGTTTTCGCAGCGTAACTACAACATCGAAAGCCTGACCGTAGCGGCTACCGAGGATCCCAGTCTGTCACGTCTGACCCTGACCACCATTGGTCAGGATGACGTCATTGAGCAGATCACCAAGAACCTCAACAAGCTGATCGAAGTGGTCAAGCTGGTGAACCTGTCGGAAAGCGCGCACATCGAGCGTGAGCTGATGCTGGTCAAGGTCAAGGCGACCGGGGCGCAGCGTGCCGAGATCAAGCGCACCACGGATATCTTCCGTGGGCAGATCGTGGATGTCACCAGCAGCGTGTACACCATTCAGCTGGCCGGCACCAGCGACAAACTGGACAGCTTTATCCAGGCCATCGGCACTACGTCGATTCTGGAAACCGTACGCACAGGTGTTACCGGCATCGCCCGCGGTGACAAGGTCCTGAGCATCTAACCAATTGAATAAATGGCCTTGAGGCCGCGCACTAGGAGATTTCCATGAGCTTGAATGTTTACTACGACAAGGATTGTGATCTGTCGATCATCCAGGGCAAGAAAGTAGCCATCATCGGTTACGGCTCCCAGGGCCATGCCCATGCCTGCAACCTGAAGGATTCCGGTGTTGATGTGACCGTTGGTCTGCGTGCCGGTTCGGCGACTGTTGCCAAGGCCGAGGCACATGGCCTGAAAGTGACTGACGTCAAGAGCGCTGTGGCTGCTGCTGATCTGGTGATGATCCTGACCCCGGACGAGTTCCAGGGCAAGCTGTACAAGGAAGAGATCGAGCCGAACCTCAAGAAGGGCGCAACCCTGGCCTTCGCTCACGGTTTCTCGATTCACTACAACCAGGTTGTGCCGCGTGCTGATCTGGATGTCATCATGATTGCTCCGAAAGCGCCTGGTCATACTGTGCGTTCCGAGTTCGTGCGTGGCGGCGGTATCCCCGATCTGATCGCGATCTATCAGGATGCTTCCGGCAACGCCAAGAACGTCGCGCTGTCCTATGCCTGTGGCGTAGGTGGTGGCCGTACCGGCATTATCGAAACTACCTTCAAGGACGAAACTGAAACCGACTTGTTCGGTGAGCAGGCTGTTCTGTGCGGTGGTTGTGTTGAGCTGGTCAAGGCGGGCTTTGAAACGTTGGTGGAGGCCGGTTACGCGCCGGAGATGGCTTATTTCGAGTGCCTGCACGAGCTGAAGCTGATTGTCGATCTGATGTTCGAAGGCGGCATCGCCAACATGAACTACTCGATCTCCAACAACGCCGAGTACGGCGAGTACGTCACCGGTCCGGAAGTCATCAACGAGCAGTCGCGTGCCGCCATGCGCAATGCACTGAAGCGCATTCAGGACGGCGAATATGCCAAGATGTTCATCAGCGAGGGGGCTACCAACTACCCGTCGATGACTGCTTACCGTCGTAACAATGCTGCCCATGGCATTGAAGTGGTCGGCGAGAAGCTGCGTGCCATGATGCCGTGGATCGCTGCCAATAAGATCGTCGACAAGGCCAAGAACTGAGTCGCACGATGACTGAAGAAACGCGGCGAAAGCCGCGTTTTTTCGTTTTGCAGCGTGGCATCTGGTATAAAGCCTGCGCATCGGCGCTGAACCCGCAGGGTGACGCCTGATTCAATTCATACAGCATCAGTCGCAAGGAATGGTTCATGAGTGAACGTCCCGAAGAGCCCCTGGGCAGTGCCGGCAGCGAAAGTCTGCTGCCTATCGATGAGCATGTCGAAGAAGGTCGAGATGCAGAAGGGCGCAAGGTGCGCCATCGCGGTATTTACCTGCTGCCCAACCTGTTTACCACGGCGGCGTTATTTTCCGGCTTCTACGCCATCATCAATGGCATGAACGGGCAATTCGCCAGTGCGGCAATTGCCATATTTGTCGCCATGGTGCTTGACGGTCTTGATGGTCGCGTCGCTCGGCTGACCAATACGCAAAGTGCTTTCGGCGCCGAATATGATTCGCTGTCCGATATGGTGGCCTTTGGCGTGGCTCCGGCACTGGTGGCTTTCGAGTGGGCTCTGGGGAGTTTGGGCAAGGTTGGCTGGATGGTCGCCTTTATTTATGTGGCGGGTGCTGCATTGCGGCTGGCACGCTTCAATACCATGGTCGGGAGTGCTGACAAGCGGTTCTTTATCGGCCTGGCCAGTCCTGCGGCGGCGGCGGTGGTAGCCGGCACCGTCTGGGCCTTCAGTGATTTTGGTATCAAGGGCTCTAACATGGCGTTTGTGGTGGCGCTGGTCGTCGCTGCTGCCGGCATGTTGATGGTCAGCAATATCAAGTACCACAGCTTCAAGGATCTGGATCTGAAGGGACGTGTGCCGTTCGTGGCGATTCTGGTTGTGGTGCTGGTGTTTGCGGTGGTCTTCAGTGACCCGCCGCGCATTTTGCTGCTGATTTTTCTGGCCTATGCGGCTTCCGGGCCTGTGCAGTACCTCCTGCAGTTGCGCCGTCGTAAGGCAGTGAGCTAGGCACTTTCCTCCCACTCCGCGGTCTGTTGACCTGTCATAGGTCAAGACTGCGGAGCTTGCATGTTAATCCAGTCCTTTTCCTCCTCGCGTAATACTGAGGCGGATGTCACCGATGAGCGGATTTATAGGGCGCGCCGGCATTTCCTTCAAGGGCTCGCGGCTGCTGGTTTGCTAGGTGCTCATGGATCTGCGAGTGGCGCAGGCGTCTCTCCGTATAGCGAGGTGCCGGCGAGCCAGGATCCAGATTGGTTGCGCGACAAGCTGATGCAAGCACGTTGGCAGCGTAGAGATGCCGGGGATGAGGTGCTCACGCCTTTTCGTGATGTCACGCAATACAACAATTTCTACGAGTTCGGTCCTCAGAAGGGGGATCCAGCTTGCCATGCGGGGAACTGGCAGCCGCAACCCTGGTCGCTTTGGGTGGATGGTGAGGTGGCTCGCCCAGGGCGTCTGCCCTTGGATGAATTGCTGGCGCCCTACCGACTGCAAGAGCGTATCTATCGTCTGCGCTGTGTTGAGGGCTGGTCCATGGTCATCCCCTGGCTGGGTTTTCCGCTGCGAGATCTGCTTGAGCGTGTCCAGCCCAGTTCGCATGCCCGCTATGTGCGCTTCGAAAGCGTGGTAGATGCTGAGAATATGCCGGGTGTGCGTTCTGGGTTTAGTTTGCTTGAATGGCCTTACCGTGAGGGGTTGCATCTTGATGAGGCGGCTCATCCATTAACCTTCATGGCAGTTGGTCTGTATGGGCGTAGCCTGCCTGGGCAGAATGGGGCGCCTCTGCGTCTTGTCGTGCCGTGGAAATATGGGTTCAAGAGCATCAAATCCATTGTGCGTATCAGCTTTCTACGGGAGCGTCCGTTGACCACCTGGGAATCTATGGCGCCGCAAGAGTATGGGTTTTACGCCAACGTCAATCCGCATGTGGATCATCCTCGCTGGAGTCAGGCTCGTGAGCGGCGCTTACCGGGCAGGCTATTTGCGCCGAACGTAATCGATACGCGCCTGTTTAATGGGTATGAGGAGGTTGCGGGGCTATATAGCAACATGGATTTGCGGGTGAACTATTGATAGCGAAACTGTACTGGCGCGTTTCGGTATTCGTTCTGGCCTTGGTCCCCTTGCTGCACCTGTTCTGGGGGGCGATCAATGAACAGTTGGGTGCGGATCCGGGCAAGGCGCTGGTAGACAGTCTGGGCTCATGGGCTCTGCTCTATTTGCTGGCATGTTTGTCGATGACTCCGCTACGAAAAATGACCGGTTGGGCGGGGTGGCAGCTGGTGCGCCGTCAGCTTGGCTTGTGGAGTTTTACTGCCGGTTGCCTGCATGTGCTGGCTTATCTGTTCTTCTTGCTTGGTTGGCAATGGGGGGCGTTGTCCGCAGAGCTGGCGCAGCGACCCTACATCGCCGTTGGCGCGCTAGCCTGGATGCTCCTGTTGCTGCTGGCACTCACTTCAACACGGGCTAGCCAGCGTTGGCTGGGGAAGAACTGGCGCCGCCTGCATCGCACGATATATCTGATCCTGCCTTTGGTATTGCTGCATATGCTCTGGGTAGTGAGGGCAGACTGGGGTGAATGGTTGGCATATGCCTTGGTGGGTGGGTTGCTGTTGATATTACGTATACCGGCTGTTGCGATGCCCTTGAGGCTGATGAGGGATGTTTGGAAATAAAGCTTGACCTGCGGGCTGAGCTGCCTATAATTCGCCGCTCTTGCAATGCCGGTCTTACATAAAAAGTCTTCTTAATCAAAGACTTAGGTAAATAAAAGGCTTGCAAGAGCGGTGCGATTCTGTAGAATGCGCCGGGTCGGCAGGGCTAAAGCGCTGTTGATGAATGAGGTGCTTGACAGTGTTTTCGGATGCTGTAATATGCGCCTCCCGCTGATCGGAAGCGCTGCTTCGGTTCAGCTAAGCGGTTGAGAAGAAACGAAAAATTCTTCAAAAACAGCTTGACAGATTGAAAGGCTGCTGTAGAATGCGCGGCCTCGGTTGAGGCGAAAGACTTGATCGAAACGC